>AP022133.1:0-1200000 GCA_014169315.1 Enterobacter cloacae
AGCAATTCGCACATCCCCCTTTTGCACAGGGTCATGTCGATGTGCGCCAACAATCATGAATATTCAATAGTTTTCTTTTATTGTTCGAGTGGAGTCCGCCGTGTCACTTTCGCTTTGGCAGCAGTGTCTTGCCCGATTGCAGGATGAGTTACCAGCCACAGAATTCAGTATGTGGATCCGCCCATTGCAGGCGGAACTGAGCGATAACACGCTGGCTTTGTATGCGCCAAACCGTTTTGTGCTCGATTGGGTAAGGGATAAATACCTAAATAATATCAACGGATTGTTAAATGATTTCTGCGGATCAGATGTTCCGCAACTGCGCTTTGAGGTGGGAACAAAGCCGGTTACGCAAACCGTTCGTGAAACGGTAAATGTGACCGCACCTGCCCAGGCTGCACCCGCTCCGGCTCCTCGCGTTGCACCGGCTGCCCGTCCGGGCTGGGACAACGTTCCTGCACCCGCAGAGCCAACCTACCGCTCTAACGTTAACGTTAAACACACGTTCGATAACTTCGTTGAAGGTAAATCGAACCAGCTGGCGCGCGCGGCGGCTCGCCAGGTTGCAGATAACCCCGGTGGTGCCTACAACCCGCTGTTCCTTTATGGCGGCACGGGTCTGGGTAAAACGCACCTTCTGCATGCGGTGGGTAACGGCATTATGGCGCGTAAGCCTAATGCGAAAGTGGTGTATATGCACTCCGAGCGCTTCGTTCAGGACATGGTAAAAGCCCTGCAAAACAATGCGATCGAAGAGTTTAAACGCTATTATCGTTCTGTTGACGCACTGCTGATCGATGACATCCAGTTCTTTGCGAATAAAGAGCGTTCGCAGGAAGAGTTTTTCCACACCTTTAATGCGCTGCTGGAAGGCAATCAGCAGATCATTTTGACCTCAGATCGTTATCCAAAAGAGATCAACGGTGTTGAAGATCGCCTGAAATCCCGTTTTGGCTGGGGCCTGACCGTGGCGATCGAGCCACCGGAGCTGGAAACCCGCGTGGCGATCCTGATGAAAAAAGCCGATGAGAACGACATTCGCCTGCCGGGTGAAGTGGCGTTCTTCATTGCCAAGCGTCTGCGCTCCAACGTGCGTGAGCTGGAAGGGGCACTGAACCGCGTTATCGCCAATGCCAACTTCACCGGTCGTGCGATCACCATCGATTTTGTGCGTGAAGCGCTGCGTGATTTACTGGCATTGCAGGAAAAACTGGTCACCATCGACAATATTCAAAAGACGGTGGCCGAGTACTACAAAATCAAAGTGGCAGATTTGCTGTCTAAACGTCGTTCCCGCTCGGTGGCGCGCCCGCGTCAGATGGCGATGGCGCTGGCAAAGGAGTTAACCAACCACAGTTTGCCGGAGATCGGCGATGCGTTTGGTGGCCGTGACCATACGACCGTGCTGCACGCTTGTCGTAAGATTGAGCAGTTACGCGAAGAAAGCCACGACATAAAAGAAGATTTTTCCAATTTAATCAGAACATTATCATCGTGACGCTATGAAATTTACCGTTGAACGTGAACATTTATTAAAACCGCTGCAACAGGTGAGTGGCCCATTAGGTGGCCGCCCAACGCTGCCTATTCTCGGAAACCTGCTGCTTCAGGTCGCGGACGGTACGCTGTCGCTGACCGGCACAGACCTGGAAATGGAAATGATCGCGCGCGTTACGCTGTCTCAGCCGCATAATGCGGGCGCGACCACTGTTCCGGCACGTAAATTCTTTGATATCTGCCGTGGGTTGCCGGAAGGCGCTGAAATCGCCGTGCAGCTGGAGGGCGACCGCATGCTGGTGCGCTCTGGCCGCAGCCGTTTCTCCCTCTCCACGCTGCCTGCAGCAGACTTCCCGAACCTGGATGACTGGCAGAGTGAAGTTGAATTCACCCTGCCGCAGGCGACGATGAAGCGTCTGATTGAAGCCACGCAGTTCTCAATGGCGCACCAGGACGTTCGTTACTACTTAAACGGCATGCTGTTTGAAACCGAAGGTGAAGAGCTGCGTACCGTGGCAACAGACGGCCACCGTCTGGCGGTCTGTTCTATGCCAATTGGCGACTCACTGCCAAACCATTCGGTGATCGTACCGCGTAAAGGTGTGATTGAGCTGATGCGTATGCTCGACGGCGGAGACACTCCGCTGCGCGTGCAGATTGGCAGCAACAACATCCGCGCACACGTGGGTGATTTTGTCTTCACATCGAAGCTGGTTGACGGTCGCTTCCCGGATTATCGCCGCGTATTGCCGAAGAACCCGGACAAAACGCTGGAAGCGGGCTGCGATAGCCTCAAGCAGGCTTTTGCCCGTGCAGCAATCCTCTCCAATGAGAAATTCCGCGGCGTGCGTCTGTATGTGAGCGAAAACCAGATCAAAATCACCGCCAACAACCCGGAGCAGGAAGAGGCAGAAGAGATTCTGGACGTCACCTACGCCGGGGCTGAGATGGAAATTGGCTTTAACGTCAGCTACGTGCTGGACGTGCTGAATGCACTGAAATGCGAAAATGTGCGCATTCTGCTGACCGACTCCGTATCGAGCGTACAGATTGAAGATGCAGCCAGCCAAAGCGCGGCGTATGTTGTCATGCCAATGAGACTGTAGTGAAAAATATCGGGCTATCTTACTTGCCATTTTCAACCTGGGCTGTGCTCGCCCCTGTCACGTACTTCGTGTACGCTCCAGGGTCTGTGCGCAGTCCGCGTTGAAACTGGCTGCGCCGATTACGCCCTGGCCCGAAGAAACCCAGATATGTCACTGACGCGCCTTTTAATTAAAGATTTCCGCAACATTGAAAGCGCGGATCTCGCTTTATCCCCTGGCTTTAACTTCCTGGTTGGCGCGAACGGCAGCGGCAAAACCAGCGTACTGGAAGCCATCTATACGCTCGGCCACGGCCGGGCTTTTCGTAGTTTGCAGATTGGTCGCGTGATTCGCCACGAGCAGGAATCCTTTGTTCTGCACGGACGTTTGCAGGGAGAAGAGCGGGAAACCGCCATCGGCCTGACCAAAGACAAGCTGGGTGACAGCAAGGTGCGCATCGACGGTACCGACGGCCACAAAGTGGCGGAGCTGGCGCTGTTAATGCCCATGCAACTGATTACGCCGGAGGGGTTTACTTTACTCAACGGCGGCCCCAAATACAGAAGAGCGTTCCTCGACTGGGGATGCTTTCACAACGAAGCCGGTTTCTTTAACGCCTGGAGCAACCTGAAGCGTCTGCTTAAGCAGCGTAACGCCGCGTTGCGCCAGGTGACGCGTTACGCCCAGCTGCGTCCGTGGGATATGGAATTAATCCCGCTTGCGGAACAAATCAGCCGCTGGCGTGCCGAATACAGCGCAGGTATCGCCGAAGATATGGCCGACACCTGCAAACAGTTTTTACCTGAATTTTCTCTCACCTTCTCCTTCCAGCGCGGCTGGGAGAAAGAGACGGATTACGCAGAAGTGTTAGAGAGAAACTTCGAGCGCGACCGCATGTTGACCTACACCGCGCATGGCCCGCACAAGGCAGATTTTCGCATTCGTGCTGACGGCGCACCGGTCGAAGATACCTTGTCGCGCGGGCAGCTCAAGCTCCTGATGTGCGCGCTGCGCCTGGCGCAGGGGGAGTTTTTAACCCGCGAAAGCGGGCGACGCTGCCTGTATCTGATAGATGATTTTGCCTCGGAACTTGACGACGCGCGGCGTGGGCTGCTTGCCAGTCGCTTAAAAGCCACGCAGTCGCAGGTTTTCGTCAGCGCCATTAGCGCTGAACACGTTATAGACATGTCGGACGAAAATTCGAAGATGTTTACCGTGGAAAAGGGTAAAATAACGGATTAACCCAAGATTAAATGAGCGAGAAACGTTGATGTCGAATTCTTATGACTCCTCCAGTATCAAAGTCCTGAAAGGGCTGGATGCGGTGCGTAAGCGCCCGGGTATGTATATCGGCGATACGGATGACGGCACCGGTCTGCACCACATGGTATTCGAGGTGGTAGATAACGCTATCGACGAAGCGCTCGCGGGTCACTGTAAAGACATCGTGGTCACGATCCATGCGGACAACTCTGTCTCTGTCACCGATGATGGCCGTGGTATCCCAACCGGTATTCACCCGGAAGAGGGCGTGTCTGCGGCGGAAGTGATCATGACCGTTCTGCACGCAGGCGGTAAGTTCGACGATAACTCCTATAAAGTTTCTGGTGGTCTGCACGGCGTAGGCGTCTCCGTGGTTAACGCCCTGTCGCAGAAGCTGGAGCTGGTTATCCAGCGTGAAGGGAAAACTCACCGTCAGCTTTATACACACGGTGTGCCGCAGGCACCGCTGGCTGTGACTGGCGACACCGACAAAACCGGTACGATGGTGCGTTTCTGGCCGAGCCTCGAAACCTTCACCAACGTCACTGAATTTGAGTACGACATCCTGGCGAAACGCCTGCGTGAACTGTCGTTCCTGAACTCTGGCGTCTCTATTCGTCTGAAAGACAAGCGTGACAACAAAGAAGACCACTTCCATTACGAAGGTGGTATCAAGGCGTTCGTTGAGTATCTGAACAAGAACAAAACGCCAATTCACCCGAATATTTTCTACTTCTCCACCGAAAAAGACGGTATCGGCGTGGAAGTGGCACTGCAGTGGAACGATGGTTTCCAGGAAAACATCTACTGCTTCACCAACAACATTCCACAGCGTGATGGCGGTACTCACCTGGCGGGCTTCCGCGCAGCGATGACCCGTACCCTGAACGCCTACATGGACAAAGAAGGTTACAGCAAGAAAGCGAAAGTCAGCGCCACCGGTGACGATGCCCGTGAAGGCCTGATTGCGGTTGTCTCTGTGAAGGTGCCGGATCCGAAATTCTCCTCTCAGACCAAAGACAAGCTGGTTTCTTCTGAGGTGAAATCGGCGGTTGAACAGCAGATGAACGAACTGCTGAGCGAATACCTGCTGGAAAACCCGTCTGACGCGAAAATCGTTGTTGGCAAAATTATCGACGCGGCACGTGCCCGTGAAGCGGCGCGTAAAGCCCGTGAAATGACTCGCCGTAAAGGTGCGCTGGACTTAGCAGGTCTGCCAGGCAAACTGGCTGACTGCCAGGAACGCGACCCGGCGCTGTCTGAACTGTACCTTGTGGAAGGGGACTCCGCGGGCGGTTCTGCGAAGCAGGGCCGTAACCGTAAGAACCAGGCTATCCTGCCGCTGAAGGGTAAAATCCTCAACGTAGAGAAAGCCCGTTTCGACAAGATGCTCTCTTCTCAGGAAGTGGCGACGCTGATCACCGCGCTGGGCTGCGGCATTGGCCGTGACGAATACAACCCGGACAAACTGCGTTATCACAGCATCATCATCATGACCGATGCGGACGTCGACGGCTCGCACATCCGTACGTTGCTGTTGACCTTCTTCTACCGTCAGATGCCAGAAATCGTTGAACGTGGTCACGTCTACATTGCACAGCCGCCGCTGTACAAAGTGAAGAAAGGCAAACAGGAACAGTACATTAAAGATGACGACGCGATGGATCAGTACCAAATCGCGATCGCCCTTGATGGTGCAACCCTGCATGCGAACTCTCACGCGCCTGCACTGGCCGGGGAGCCGCTGGAACGTCTGGTTTCCGAGTTCAACGCCACGCAGAAAATGATTGGTCGTATGGAGCGTCGCTATCCGAAAGCGCTGCTCAAAGAGCTGGTCTATCAGCCAACCCTGACCGAAGCCGATCTGAGCAGTGAGCAGACCGTGTCCCGCTGGGTGAACACGCTGGTGAGCGAGCTGAACGAGAAAGAGCAGCACGGTAGCCAGTGGAAATGTGATATTCAGCAGAATGCCGATCAGCAGTTTGAGCCGGTTATCCGCGTGCGTACCCACGGCGTCGATACTGACTATCCGCTGGAGCACGAGTTTGTGACCGGCCCGGAATACCACCGCATCTGCACTCTCGGTGAGAAGCTGCGTGGTCTGATCGAAGATGATGCCTTCATCGAACGTGGTGAACGTCGTCAGCCGGTTGCCAGCTTCGAGCAGGCGCTGGAATGGCTGGTGAAAGAGTCTCGTCGCGGTCTGGCGATTCAGCGTTATAAAGGTCTGGGTGAAATGAACCCGGATCAGCTGTGGGAAACGACTATGGATCCGGAAAGCCGCCGCATGCTGCGTGTTACCGTGAAAGACGCTATTGCTGCGGATCAGCTGTTCACCACCCTGATGGGTGATGCCGTTGAACCACGCCGTGCCTTTATCGAAGAGAATGCGCTGAAAGCGGCGAATATCGACATTTAAGCCGTTTTTCCCCTCACCTTAACGACACTTTTCGCCCTCGCCCCTTTGGGGAGAGGGCAGGGTGAGGGGAAATAATTCAGTGCAAAAGAGGAATCCCCTCCTCAAATCCCATCCCCCTTTATCCCCGACTCTTTTACTGTTTTTTGAGCGGAATCGCGTTAGCATGAGCCCAGACTTATTCAATCCGGGGATCTCATGGCCATCAAACTCATTGCAATCGATATGGACGGCACGCTGTTGCTACCAAACCACACCATCTCTCCTGCCGTTAAAAACGCGATTGCCGCTGCACGCGCAAAAGGTGTCAATGTGGTGCTGACTACTGGTCGTCCGTATGCGGGCGTGCACAGTTATCTGAAAGAGCTGCACATGAATAAGCCGGGTGATTACTGCATTACCTACAACGGTGCGCTGGTGCAGAAGGCGGCTGATGGCAGCACAGTTGCGCAAACCGCGCTGAGTTATGACGATTACCTGTTCCTGGAAAAACTGTCCCGCGAAGTGGGTTCTCACTTCCACGCGCTCGACCGCAATACCCTTTATACCGCTAACCGCGATATCAGCTACTACACCGTGCATGAGTCTTTTGTCGCGACCATTCCGCTGGTGTTCTGCGAAGCCGAAAAAATGGACCCGGATACGCAGTTCCTGAAGGTGATGATGATTGACGAGCCTGAGATCCTGGATAAAGCCATTGCCCGAATTCCGGCAGACGTGAAAGAGAAGTACACCGTGCTGAAAAGTGCGCCGTACTTCCTCGAAATCCTCGATAAACGCGTCAATAAAGGCACGGGTGTGAAATCGCTGGCCGATGCGTTGGGTATCAAACCCGATGAGATCATGGCGCTGGGCGATCAGGAAAACGATATTGCGATGATCGAATATGCAGGCATGGGCGTAGCGATGGATAATGCCATCTCGTCGGTGAAAGAAGCGGCCAATTTTGTCACCAAATCCAACCTGGAAGACGGCGTTGCTTACGCGATTGAGAAGTTTGTGCTGAACTAATACCTCGCTTGCTATACCCTGATGCGATAACCGCGTATCAGGGTATCCTCATGAAACAAATCACCTTCGCTTCCCGCCATCACCAGCTCACCAATACCAATACCTGGACACCTGACAGCCTCTGGCTTGCCTATGACGTCCGTCCATCCGGGGCGTCGTTCACCGGTGAAACGATTGAGCGAGTCAATGTCAGTACGGGCGAGGTTGAGGTGATCTACCGTGCTACTCACGGTGCGCATGTTGGCGTGGTGACCGTTCATCCCGAGGAAGACAAATACGTCTTTATCCACGGCCCGGAAAACCCCGATGCTGAATGGCAGTACGATTTTCACCATCGTCAGGGGGTGATTGCACAACACGGCCAGGCCACGAATCTGGACGCAATGGATATCACCGCACCTTACACTGCGGGGGCGCTGCGCGGCGGCAGCCATGTTCACGTCTTTAGCCCGAACGGGCGGTTCGTTAGCTTCACGTATAACGACCATGTGCTGCATGAGTGCGATCCAAAACGTGATTTACGCAACGTTGGTGTGGCGGCTCCATACGGTCCGGTAACGCCGCAGGGGGGGCATCCTCGTGAATATGCAGGCACTTTCTGGAGCGTGCTGGTGAGCCGTACAACGCCGGTTCCACAGCCGGGCAGCGATGAAATCAACCGTGCTTACGAAGAGGGGTGGGTGGGTAACACCCGGCTGGCGTTTATTGGTGATACTTTGTCGACGCAGGGTGAAAAAGTGCCTGAGCTGTTTATTGTTGGGTTGCCGACAGATGAGCAGGGCTGGAAATGTGCAGGTGATGCGCCGTTACAGGGAACGCCGGAGACGATGCCTGCACCGCCAGCGGGCGTCATGCAACGTCGCTTAACCTTTACCCATCAGAACCGCTATCCGGGGCTGGTGAACGTACCGCGCCACTGGGTGCGCAGTAATCCACAAGGAACACAGCTGGCGTTTCTGATGCGCGATGATAACGGCATTGTGCAGTTGTGGCTCATCTCACCTGAAGGGGGTGAGCCGCGTCAGTTGACCCGTCACGATAGCGGTATTCAGTCGGCGTTTAACTGGCACCCATCCGGGAACATGCTGGGATTTGTGCTGGAAAACCGAATTGCCTGCTGTGATGCCGAAACCGGAGAGGTGACGTTTTTGACGTCCGATCACGGCAACCCACCGTCTGCCGACGCGGTGGTGTTTTCTCCGGATGGGCGCTTTATTGCCTGGATGGAAGAAACAGACGGTTTCCGCCAGCTGTGGCTAACGGAAACCGCGCAGAATTAGCGTGGAGGCATCTCAGCTGGTGGGATAACGGAGTTGGTGGCCAGATTATCCTTCTCGCTTTTCTCTACGCGCGAGCGCACGGAGTTATCCGTGCGGAACATGTCCCACGGCAGAAGCAGAGTATCTGCTACTGCTGTGAATGGCATATCCAGGATGACCAGAGATTTGGTTCCCCAGTTTGTATCGTCATCGGAAATCATTGCCGTACTGGCACGGGTCCCCGGATATGTTCCTTCTTTACCGCCGGTGTGAGACATCACGCTCGAACACCCGCAAAGTAAAACCACCCCGCTGAACATCGTCAGCTTTATCAGAACATTTTTCATCATCACTCAGTCATCGTTAATGGCACTGCATAGACCTGCAACTCAGGGTTATAGCGAGCCTTATCCAAAATGGATAGCGCGAAAACCCCGCACTGTGGCAGCCATCGCAATTTAACCCTTTGTGCTGTTGTCCCAGTCTATGCGACAACCGGTAAAGTGCAAAAAAATCTCGCACAGATACGCTTGAAATACCCGGATCCAGACCCATTTTAATAAGGTAACCCGATAACGAACACGCCTGATGGGTGTTCGGGGGCGCAATGGCCTGTCCATGATGGAAGGCTACAATTTCTCGCTGATTTCAGGAGTTTTAATTTATGCGTAATTTCGATCTTTCCCCGTTATACCGTTCTGCAATTGGTTTTGACCGCCTGTTTAACCATTTAGAAAATAACCAAAGCCAGAGCAACGGCTACCCTCCATACAATGTTGAGCTGGTTGACGAAAATCACTACCGCATCGCGATTGCTGTCGCCGGTTTTGCAGAAGGCGAACTGGAGATCACCGCGCAGGACAACCTGCTGGTGGTGAAAGGTTCCCATACGGCTGAGCAGAAAGAACGTACCTACCTTTACCAGGGCATTGCCGAGCGCAACTTTGAACGCAAGTTCCAGTTAGCCGAGAACATTCATGTTAAAGGCGCAAACCTGGTTAACGGCCTGCTGTTTATCGAGCTGGAACGCGTGATCCCGGAAGAGAAAAAACCGCGCCGTATCGAAATTAACTGATTACGCGGGTCGCCGTCGCGGCTCACCCAGAATTGCTTGCCGAACCGGGAGCATATGCGAATCCATGAGGATTTGCAGGAACAACTGCGCACAAAAATAACCTGCGCTTACTCGCTTCTTAGAAGGAGAATTACCATGCGTCATAATGACTTATCCCCTCTTCTGCGTCAGTGGATTGGCTTTGATAAGCTGGCTAACGCCCTGCAAAGCACCACCGAGCAACAGACATTTCCGCCGTACAACATTGAAAAAAGCGATGACAACCACTACCGCATCACGCTGGCGCTGGCCGGGTTCCGTCAGGAAGAGCTGGACATTCAGCTCGACGGTACGCGTCTGACCGTGAAAGGGATGCCGGAAAAACAAGAAACCGGGACAAAATGGCTGCATCAGGGGCTGGTTATTCAGCCGTTTAGCCTGAGCTTTACCCTCGCAGATAATATGGAAGTCTCCGGCGCGACGTTTACCAACGGGCTGCTGCATATCGACCTGACCCGCAACGTACCGGACGCCATCGCTCCGCAGCGTATCGCCATTAGCGAGCGCCAGGCATTGAACAGCTAAACGTGTGCGGGCTGGTGCCCTCACCCCCGGCCCTCTCCCACTGTGAGAGGGTGTACACACTAAAAACGGTCACCTTCGGGTGACCGTTTTGCTTTTACCTTCGGTTTTTTTGTGCGCCATCGCCCATACAACCGCTTCCGGCTCTGAGAGAATCCTGAGTATAACTAAGGTTATGCACAGGAAGTGGATCATGAGTGATATCGCGTTAACTGTTAGCGTGTTGGCCCTGGTCGCGGTGGTCGGACTGTGGATTGGCAATATCAAAATCCGTGGCGTCGGGTTTGGGATTGGCGGGGTACTGTTCGGCGGAATTTTTGTCGGTCATTTCGCTGATCAGCTTGGGCTGGTGCTCAGTACCGAAATGCTGCACTTTGTCCAGGAGTTCGGCCTGATCCTCTTCGTGTATACCATCGGTATTCAGGTGGGGCCGGGTTTTTTCGCTTCTCTTCGGGTCTCCGGGTTACGGCTGAATCTGTTTGCCCTCGGCATTGTGGTGATGGGGGGGCTGGTCACCGCTATCCTGCATAAACTTTTCAATATTCCGCTTCCTGTGGTACTGGGGATCTTCTCCGGCGCGGTCACCAATACGCCAGCGCTTGGTGCGGGCCAGCAAATTCTGCGCGATTTGGGTATCTCTCCCGACGTCGTCGACCAGATGGGGATGAGCTATGCGATGGCCTACCCGTTCGGTATTTGCGGCATTCTGCTCTCAATGTGGCTGGTACGCGTGCTGTTTCGTATCAACGTTGAGAAAGAAGCGAAAGATCATGAAACCACACTGACCAACGGCCATGCGCTGATCAAAACCATTAATATTCGGGTGGATAACCCCAACCTGAACAATATGGCGATTCAGGACGTCCCGATCCTGAACAGTGCCAATATCATCTGCTCTCGCCTTAAACGTGACGAAATACTGATGGTGCCCGCACCTGGCACCATTATTCAGCTGGGTGATTTACTGCATCTGGTCGGGCAGCCGATGGATTTGCACAACGCGCAGCTGGTGATTGGCCAGGAGGTTGATACCTCACTCTCGACGCGCGGAACCGACATGCGCGTCGAGCGCGTTGTGGTCACCAATGAGCAGGTTCTTGGCAAAAAAATACGCGATCTGCAGGTAAAAGAGCGTTATGACGTCGTGATCTCCCGCCTTAACCGCGCGGGCGTCGAGCTGGTTGCCAGCCCGGAAGCCAGCCTGCAGTTTGGTGATATTCTCAATCTGGTTGGGCGGCCTTCCTCGATAGATGCTGTGGCGGATATGGTGGGCAACGCCCAGCAAAAACTCCAGCAGGTGCAGATGCTGCCAGTGTTTATCGGTATCGGGCTTGGTGTATTGCTCGGTTCGATTCCGCTGTATGTGCCGGGGTTCCCGGTGGCGCTCAAGCTGGGGCTGGCGGGCGGGCCGCTGATTATGGCGCTGATCCTCGGGCGTATCGGCTGTATCGGTAAGCTCTACTGGTTTATGCCACCCAGCGCGAACCTGGCACTGCGCGAGCTGGGCATTGTGCTGTTCCTTGCGGTCGTCGGGCTTAAGTCAGGTGGTGATTTTGTTAACACGTTGGTTCAGGGCGAAGGGATGAGCTGGGTTGGCTACGGGATATTTATTACCGCCATTCCACTGCTCACGGTGGGCATTCTGGCGCGGATGTTCGCCAAAATGAACTACCTGACGCTCTGCGGCATGCTGGCTGGCTCCATGACCGACCCGCCAGCGCTCGCTTTTGCCAATAACCTGCACGCCACCAGCGGCGCGGCGGCGCTGTCTTACGCCACGGTCTATCCGCTGGTGATGTTCCTGCGCATTATCACCCCACAGCTACTGGCGGTGCTGTTCTGGGGGATGAGTTAGCAAATCTTCCGGGTGGATACGCCGCAGATGGTAGTCCACCTGGTAATCACTGGTATTACGGAACATCACGGAATAATTGAGAAACTCGCCGCTGTCGCTGTAGGAAAGAGAGGTGATCCGCAGCAGCGGCGTTTGTTCCGGCAGGTTCAAATAACGAGCCAGTTGTTTATCCGCCAGCACCGGCGTCAGGCTCTCATAGTTGCCGCTGATGGTGATCCCGCACTCCTTCTCAATGTAATCAAACTTTGACCCTTCAAGATGTGCCAGCGAGAGGTTGCGAAACAGCTTCACGGGCATAAAACTGTCCTCCAGCATCAGCGGTTTTCCCTCCACGTAACGTACCCGCCGCGAAAAGTAGATCCGTTCATCCACCTGAATCCGCAGCTGGCTGGCAATAGCAGGTGGCGCGGGCATCACCTCGAACTGTAATACCTTGCTCTGCACCTCTTTCCCCTGCTGGCGCAGCACCTCCACCAGCCCGGTCAGATTGGTGGTTTCATGGTGGACGTCCTTGCGCGACACAAACGTTCCGCTGCCGTGTCGGCGCTCAACCAGCCCCCAGCTCACCAGCAGATCCAGTGCCTTGCGAATGGTCATCCGCGCCACGCCGAACTCCAGCGCCAGTGCTTTCTCTCCAGGCAGTGGACTGCCGACGTTATAGTCTGATGAATTCAGCCGGAGCCGCAACCGGTCGGCAATAGATTTGTAGATCACAAGTAGACCTCTGTGCGCTTATTGGGGCGTGGGTTGCGTCTTAACATGTCCACATTTACATCAAAAAGTAGACCTTACTGACCAAATTAAAACCATGAATGCGATCACGAATCGCAGCGGCACGTCATGTTTGCTCTGCAGTAAATTCTTATGCTCACGTCAGGCCAGCAAAAAACCATAAAGGCCTCTACCCCCTACAGGTTGTTACGTGAGGATTTAAAGATGCTCAGTCAAATACAACGTTTTGGCGGTGCCATGTTTACCCCGGTGTTGCTGTTTCCGTTTGCCGGGATCGTGGTGGGAATCGCCATCATGCTTCGCAACCCGCTTTTTGTGGGTGAAGCCTTAACTGCCCCTGATAATCTGTTCGCGCAAATCGTTCACATCATTGAAGAGGGCGGCTGGGCGGTGTTTCGCAATATGCCGCTGATTTTTGCCGTCGGCTTACCGATTGGCCTGGCGAAGCAGGCGCAGGGCCGCGCCTGTCTCGCCGTGCTGATTAGCTTTCTGACCTGGAACTACTTTATCAACGCGATGGGGATGACCTGGGGTCATTTCTTTGGCGTCGACTTCTCGGTGGAACCCACTGCCGGAAGCGGTCTGGCGATGATCGCCGGTATCAAAACGCTCGATACGAGCATTATCGGTGCCATTATTATTTCGGGCATCGTTACCGCTATCCACAACCGCTATTTCGACAAACCGCTGCCGGTATTCCTCGGCATTTTCCAGGGCACGTCGTTTGTCGTCATCCTCGCATTCTTTGTGATGATCCCCTGTGCCTGGCTCACATTGCTGGGCTGGCCAAAAGTGCAGATGGGCATTGAGTCCCTGCAGGCCTTTTTACGTTCTGCCGGGGCGCTCGGCGTGTGGGTGTATACCTTCCTGGAACGTATTCTGATCCCTACCGGGCTGCACCACTTTGTCTACGGCCCGTTTATCTTCGGCCCGGCGGCAGTGGAAGGCGGTATCCAGGTTTACTGGGCGCAGCACCTGCAGGAATTTAGCCAGAGCACGCTGCCGCTGAAAACCCTGTTCCCGGAGGGTGGATTCGCGCTGCACGGCAACTCCAAAGTGTTTGGCTCCGTCGGGATTGCGCTGGCGCTGTGGTACACCGCATCGCCGGAAAATCGTGTCAAAGTGGCGGGTCTGCTGATCCCGGCGACGCTTACCGCCATGCTGGTGGGCATCACCGAGCCGCTTGAATTTACCTTCCTGTTTATTTCGCCGCTCCTGTTTGCCGTACACGCCGTGCTGGCGGCCACGATGGCAACGGTGATGTATGTCTTTGGTGTCGTGGGCAATATGGGGGGCGGGCTACTGGATCAGTTCCTGCCGCAAAACTGGATCCCGATGTTCCATAACCACGCCTCGATGATGTTCACCCAGATTGGCATTGGCGTCTGCTTCACCGGCATCTACTTCGTTGTCTTCAAAACGCTGATCGAACGGCTGAACCTCAAAACCCCAGGCCGTGAAGAGAGCGAAATCAAACTCTACAGCAAGGCGGATTATCAGGCTGCGCGTGGGCAAACCACTGCTCCGGCCGCCGCCAGCCAGCAGGTTGGGCAAGCCGCTGGCTTCTTACAGGCGCTCGGCGGGGCTGCCAACATCGAAAGCATCAACAACTGCGCCACCCGGTTACGTATCGCACTGGTCGATATGGCGCAAACCCAAAGCGACGACGTCTTTAAAGCCCTGGGCGCACACGGCGTGGTGCGACGTGGTAACGGCATTCAGGTGATTGTCGGTCTGCACGTTCCCCAGGTGCGTGACCAGCTTGAATCGCTGATGAAAACCCCTTTAACGAACGAACAAACTACCCTGACAGAGGCTATATCATGAAAAAATTCTCAGTTGTCATTGCAGGCGGCGGTAGCACCTTTACGCCTGGTATCGTCCTGATGCTGTTAGCCAACCGTGACCGTTTCCCGCTGCGCGCGCTGAAGTTCTATGACAACGACGGCGCGCGTCAGGAAACAATCGCAGAGGCGTGCAAAATCATCCTCAGGGAACAGGCTCCGGAAATTGAATTTAGCTACACCACCGACCCAAAAGCGGCTTTTACTGATGTGGATTTCGTGATGGCGCATATCCGCGTGGGCAAATACCCGATGCGTGAAAAAGACGAGAAAATTCCGCTGCGCCACGGTGTGCTGGGCCAGGAAACCTGCGGCCCGGGTGGGATCTCTTACGGGATGCGCTCTATCGGTGGCGTGCTGGAACTGGTGGATTACATGGAGCAGTACTCGCCGAATGCGTGGATGCTGAACTACTCCAACCCGGCGGCCATTGTCGCGGAAGCAACCCGTCGTCTGCGTCCGAACGCTAAAATCCTCAACATCTGCGATATGCCAATCGGTATTGAAGGGCGTATGGCGCAGATTGTCGGCCTGAAAGACCGCAAAGAGATGCGCGTGCGCTACTACGGGCTGAATCACTTCGGCTGGTGGACATCTATCGAAGATCTGAACGGTAACGATCTGATGCCAAAACTGCGCGAATATGTGGCGAAAAATGGTTATGTTCCACCATCTGACAATGTTCACACCGAAGCAAGCTGGAACGATACTTTCGCTAAGGCGAAAGATGTGCAGGCGCTGGATCCGGACACCATGCCGAACACCTACCTGAAATATTACCTCTTCCCGGACTACGTGGTGGCGCACTCCAACCCGGAACGAACCCGCGCTAACGAAGTGATGGATCACCGCGAGAAGCATGTGTTCAGTTCCTGCCGGGCGATTATCGAAGCCGGGAAATCCTCTGCGGGTGAGCTGGAAATTGACGAACATGCATCGTACATCGTCGATCTGGCCACCGCGATTGCCTTCAACACCCAGGAACGCATGCTGCTGATTGTGCCAAACAACGGCGCTATCCATAACTTTGATGCCGACGCCATGGTGGAAATTCCGTGCCTGGTGGGACATAACGGCCCAGAACCGCTCACCGTGGGCGATATTCCGCACTTCCAGAAAGGGCTGATGAGCCAGCAGGTGGCGGTCGAAAAACTGGTAGTGGATGCCTGGGAACAGCGCTCATACCAGAAACTGTGGCAGGCGATCACCCTGTCCAAAACCGTGCCGAGCGCCTCAGTCGCCAAAGCGATTCTTGACGATCTGATTGAAGCCAACAAAGCGTACTGGCCGGAACTGCATTAATCTGCCTGACCGGCATCATCTGATGCCGGTCTCCTTGTCTTTGTCGATTTACGCTATGCTGAAACCTGCTTGCTGACGACAAGGAACCTTCATGAAAATTTCTCGCCTCGGCGAAGCGCCGGACTACCGCTTTTCTCTGGCTAACGAACGTACATTTTTAGCATGGATCCGCACCGCGCTGGGTTTTCTGGCCGCGGGTGTGGCGCTTGATCAACTGGCTCCTGATTTTGCCACCCCCCTGATTCGCGAAGTGCTGGCTTTGCTGCTCTGTCTGTTTGCGGGCGTGCTGGCTATCTATGGTTATCTGCGCTGGTTACGCAATGAGAAAGCAATGCGTCTGAAGCAGGATCTGCCCTATACGCGCGGGTTGTTTATCATTAGCGTGATTTTGCTGGCGGTGGCTGTTGTCGTGATGGTGCTGGTATTCTATGGCTGATAGCCGTAAAGCGCGACGTGAAGCCGATCCCGGTCTGCAGCCGGAGCGTACATCACTTGCCTGGCTGCGTACCACGCTGGGATATGGCGCATTGATTGCGCTGGCGATTAAGCATAACTGGCATCGCACGGGCGTACCGTTCTGGATATCCATTGTGATACTGGCGCTGGTGGCCGTGATTTTATGGCGTTACACCCGTAGCCGTAACCTGATGGATGTGGCCAGGGACGATTTTGTGCAACCGAAAGCAATGTGGGACAAATTCCTGATCGCGCTTGCGGTGCTGTCGCTGTCACTGCTATTTGCGGTGACGCATATTCAGCAAATCCTGAATCTGTAATTGCACAAAATCGCCCGGTGGTGGCTTATCTTTTCCCTTTCGCTAAATATTTCGCCATCTCGTCTTCCGGCACCATGCCGCCGCCAGTCGCCCACACCAGATGGGTGGCGTTAGCACTCGCGCTCACGCGTACCGGCCCGGCCATTCCTGCCAGCGCTGATGGCTCCAGACGAATACCTTCCTCCTGCGCCAGCCAGCCAAGCATGTCGTACATACTCTGGTCGGAAAGCGTGTAGAACCCGTCAAGCAGGCGCTCCATTGCGCGGCCCACGAAACCGGATGCGCGCCCGACCGCCAGCCCGTCTGCCGCTGTCACGTTATCGATACCCAGATCCTGCACGGCAATCTTATCGTGCAGGCCGGTGTAGACGCCCAGCAGCATACAAGGAGAGTGCGTTGGCTCGGCGAAGAAGCAGTGGACGTTATCGCCAAAGGCCAGCTTCAGGCCAAACGCCACCCCACCAGGGCCGCCGCCGACGCCGCACGGCAGGTAGACATACAGTGGATGTTCCGCATCCACCACGCGCCCCTGTGCGGCAAACTGTGCCTTCAGACGCTCGCCCGCCACCGCATAGCCTAAAAACAGCGTGCGGGAGTTTTCATCGTCGATGAAGAAGCAGTTCGGGTCGCTTTCCGCGGCTTTTCGCCCTTGCTCCACCGCCACACCGTAATCCTGCTCATATTCCACGACGATCACACCGTGGCTACGCAGTTTGGCTTTCTTCCACTCGCGGGCATCGGCGGACATATGTACCGTCACCTTAAAGCCGATGCGCGCACTCATAATGCCGATGGACATCCCCAGATTGCCCGTCGAGCCTACGGCAATGCTGTACTGGCTAAAGAAGTCTTTAAAGCGCGGCTCCAGCAGAATGCTGTAATCGTCTTCAACGCTGAGCAGCCCGGCTGCCAGCGCCAGTTTCTCGGCGTGGGTCAGCACCTCATAGATACCGCCGCGCGCCTTGATGGAGCCTGAGATCGGCAGGTGGCTGTCTTTTTTCAGCAGCAGCGTGCCGGGAATGGCCGTGGCAAATTCCTTCTCCAGCCGTTTTTGCATCGCCGGAATGGCGACCAGTTCAGACTCAATAATGCCGTGGGTGGCAGCCGTTTCCGGGAACGCTTTTGCCAGATACGGCGCAAAACGGTTCAGCCGCGCATGTGCGTCGTCCACATCAGCTTTGGTCAACCCGACATACGGTAACCCTTCCGCCAGCGTGGTGGCGCGTGGGTTAAACCATGTGGTTTCTTTCAGGGCGATCAGATCCTCAATCAGAGGAAACTGGGCGGTTAACGTGGTGATAGTTGCATTTTCCATAATACGTCTCTTCGCGTTCAGATAATGAAAGAAAGCAGGAATGTGCCGCCAAGTGCAAGCACCGAGGCGATAAACGTCGCTGTCGTATAGTATTTGAAGGTCTCATTCAGGGTGGCACCGCAGTATTGCTTCACCAGCCAGAAGAGCGAATCGGTCACGATCGTGCAGCCAATGGCACCGGAACCGATGGCAATGGTGATGATCTCCGGGCTCACGTTCGGGTAGAGCGGCAGCATAGGGGCCACAATGGCCGTGGCTCCCATCATGGCGACCGTCGCAGAACCGACAGCAGCGTGCAGAACCAGCGCCACCAGCCAGGCCAGCAGGATCGGGTGCATGTGCAGGTTAGAGAGAATATGTGCCAGCACATCCGCCAGGCCGCTGGTTTTGAGAATAGCGTTAAACGCTCCGCCAGCACCGATGATCAGCAAAATGTTCGCAATAGAGCCGAAACCGTGTTCGGTATGAGTCAGCATCGTCGCCATGCCCATATGCTGGCGAATTCCCAGCAGGTAATAGGCGACAAACACAGCGATAAACATCGCGGTGATCGGGTTGCCGATAAATTCCAGCAGCGTATACAGCGTGCCCGTTTTGTCGGCCATGTTCAGCTCGGCGACGGTTTTCACCAGCATCAGGGCGATCGGCAACAGTACCGTGAACAGCGTTGCGCCCAGTGACGGCAGGGTGTGCTCTTCACGCACTTTCAGGTCTGAAAACGCTGCCGGAACAGGTTTAAACGGCAGACGGTTACCGAGCAGTTTCAGGAACAGCGGGCCGCCGACCAGAGAGGCCGTCAGGCCAACCAGCAGGCCGTAGACAATAACGGTTCCCACGTCTGCACCCAGTTTGTTCGTGACAAACAGCGCTGCCGGGTGCGGAGGTACCACGCAGTGCACCGCCATCAGTGCGGTACAGAGTGGAATAGCCAGTTTCAGCAGTGAAGTATGCGTCTTTTTGGCAATGGAGAACGCCAGCGGGATCAGCAGTACCACGCCCACTTCCACAAACAGTGTAATACCGCAGATAAGCCCCACCAGCACCATAATCACATCGGCCGACAGCCAGCGGCAGCGCTGGAGCGTGATGCCGATGCGTTCCGCTGCGCCGGAGACTTCCATCATCTTGCCGAGAATAGTGCCAAGACCAATCACCGCCGCCAGGAAGCCCAGCGTGCCGCCAATGCCGCTCTCAATGGCATTCACCATATCCAGCGGGCTCATTCCCATCATCGCGCCGACGAAGAAGCTCGCCAGCAGCAGTGCCAGGAACGGGTGAAACTTCAGTTTTACGATAGTTAATACAATCAACACGATGCTGATAAGCAGCGTCGCCACAACCCAGACCTGAGATCCCATATTTCACCTCACCCTTAAGTAATCTGCGGGTATTGGACGAAAAAACAGCGTGGGCTGACAAACGATATAAATTGCCGTTCAGGTGAGCCAGATTGGATCAAGTGAGTGACTAAACTCTAAAAAGCGCACTAAATTCGTATTTGGTTCACATAAATTCATCTCTGAAAGGTATTCTGAGCGCAGAATAAACGAGTGGAAACCGTGATGAGTGATGTAAATGAAGCCAGAAACCGCCTGTTAAACGGCTGGCAGCTGTCAAAAATGTACACCTTTGAAGTGGCCGCCCGGCATGAGTCCTTTGCGCTGGCAGCTGAAGAGCTGTCGCTCAGCCCCAGCGCAATAAGCCACCGTATCAACCTCCTGGAAGAGGAGCTGGGTATTCAGCTGTTTGTGCGCTCCCACCGTAAAGTGGAGCTGACGCCGGAGGGAAAACGCGTCTGGTGGACGCTCAAGTCGTCGCTGGACACCCTGAACCAGGAGATCCTGGATATTAAAAATCAGGCGCTTTCCGGCACGCTGACGGTTTACTCCCGTCCGTCGATTGCCCAGTGCTGGCTGGTACCGATGCTGGGTGACTTTACCCGCCGCTACCCGTCAATTTCACTTACCATTCTGACGGGTAATGATTACGTCAATATGCAGCGAACGGGTGTCGATCTGGCGCTCTATTTCGACGATACACCGCCAAACCATCTGTCTCACCATTTTCTGATGGATGAAGCGATCCTGCCGGTCTGCTCGCCAGAATATGCCCACCAACATGCGCTGCTACAGAATCCCGACAACCTGCGTCACTGCACGCTGCTGCATGACCGTCAGGCCTGGAGCAATGATTCCGGTACGGATGAGTGGTGTAGCTGGGCGCAAAATTTTGCGGTGAGCATGCCGCCATCATCGGGTATTGGTTTCGATCGTTCCGATTTGGCGATTATTGCAGCAATAAACCATGTCGGGGTGGCGATGGGGCGTAAACGGCTGGTGCAAAAGCGGCTCGAACGCGGTGAGCTTATCGCGCCTTTCGGTGAAAAGACCCTGAAATGCCATCAGCATTACTACATCTCAACGCTTTCCGACCGGCAGTGGCCGAAAATTGACGCCTTTATCGGCTGGCTGCAAGAACTGGCGAGATGAAGAATTATTACGCTTTGGCTCTACACCAAATGTGAAAAAGCGTGCTAAATACAGGTTATTGCTTTTGATTTCTTGCAAGGTACACCGTGTTAAAGCCTTTCATTGCTACAGCGTTACTGATCGCGTCCGGCTGGGCCTGTGCCGCAGAGCCGCCTCTGACGGCTGCCCGCTATGCACAACAGCTGGGTGTTGGCATGGATGTAGACTGGGCGCGCACTGAGCGCGGTATCCGGGAGTTCGACCCGC
The DNA here is from genome assembly GCA_014169315.1 of Enterobacter cloacae. NCBI lineage: Bacteria > Pseudomonadati > Pseudomonadota > Gammaproteobacteria > Enterobacterales > Enterobacteriaceae > Enterobacter > Enterobacter cloacae. The sequence goes on from AP022133.1 coordinate 20,727, forward strand.
TGGAGGTGCGTGATTTTCGCGCTAAAGGGATAAGCCATGTGCGTATCCGCGTGGCCGATGAACCGACGGAAGCCCGGCTGATCCATCTGCGTAAACTGGTGGAAGCCTGCGAGCAATATGGTGTTATCCCAATCATCTCTTATCAGGCCGATGTCTATAAAAACGACCCGAAAGCCGATAACGAGAAAGAGGTGATCAACTGGTGGATTGCCGTGGCACACTATTTTGGCCAAAGCTCGCCGTTACTGGGCTTTGACCTGATCTACGAGCCCGCGGACAAACTTAACCACAATATCGCTTCGCTTAACCGGGTGTATGAAAAAACCATCAAGATTATCCACAGCATCGATGCTGACCGCATGATCTTCATCGCCCCCCGCCTGCGTGCTGCACCGGAAGATCTCTTCAGCCTGAAACTGCCTGCGCACAGCCAAAACTACGTGCTGGCGGAGTGGCATATTTTTCCGTGGGGACCGCTGAAAAGTAACGGTAAATACCCGTGGACATCCGGCACGGCGGCGGAGAAAGCAGCCATCAACAACCATATTAATACGGCGCTGCACTGGCAACAGAAAACCGGACACGTCAGCTGGGTCGGGGGCTGGGGAGTGGGTGAGTCAAACAGGTTCACACCCACGGCGTCGCAAATGGCATTTGCTTCGTTTATGGCCTGCGAGCTGCAAAAGGCGAAAATCCCCTACGCGATTAACGCCGATTTTCAGTTTTACGACGGGGAAGAGGGAGCCTGGCGTCCTGCACCGGAGCCACTGCTGCAGACCATGATTGCGCCCGTTTGTGAAACGCCCGGCGATAAGCCGGGCCATCATGCGGTTAAACCGGTTGCTCGTGACGCGGAACACGCGACGCCAGCGGCAGCCAGCACAGTAAAATCAGCAGACCCATCAGCGTCATCAGCAAACCCAAACTAGCCTGACCGGTTTGCGGCAGCATGGCGGAGAGCCAGGCCAGCGCGCCAGAACCGATATTCTGCAAACCGCCTACCAGTGCGCCTGCCGTACCTGCGAGGAACGGGAACGGCTCCATCGCGCCGCTGGTGGCGAGCGGGAACAGCATGCCCGCGCCGAAGAAGAACAGCGCCGCCGGGATCAGTAGCGTCCAGACGGTCATCACGCCAAACAGCCCCGGGATCCACATCATCAGGCCCGCCAGCAGACAGCTAATGACCGATTGCCACATCAGCGTGGAGAAACGCTTGTTCGGGCGTCCGGCGAACCATGCGCCGAAAAACGCCGCCGGGATCGGCAGAATAAACAGGATACTCACGACCATGCTGCTCAGACCAAGCCCAGCGCCTAACAGCACGCCGGAGCAGGCTTCAAACACGGCAATACCCGCCAGGCCACCAACCAGCATCAGCAGGTAGCAGTTAAACGCACCGCTGCCGAACAGCGTTTTGTAGCTGGTGACCAGTCTGGTGCGCGGTGCGCCCGTCGGACGCGTCTCCGGCATCCAGCGCGCCATGCTGAAGGTCACAATCACGCACAGCACCAGCAGGAAGGCGTAGCAGGCACGCCAGGACCACATTGTGTCCAGCAGACCACCAATCAGCGGGGCCAGCAGCGGGCTCACCAGAATGCCCATATTGAGCAAACTGTTGGCGTGGCGAAGCTGGGTACCTTCATACAGATCGCGCGGTAACGTTCGCGCCATGACCCCGCCAACGCCAGTTCCGACACCCTGCAGGGCGCTGGCGGCAATCAATACGGTCAGGTTATGGGTCGTGATGGCAATGACCGTCGCAACCATGAAAATGCACATACCCACTAAAATCACCGGGCGACGCCCGATGCGATCGGACAGCGGCCCGTAGAACAGTTGCGAAACGCCATAGGTCAGCAGGTAAGCGGCCATCACGCTCTGTACCGCGCCCTCACGGACGTTCAATTCCTTTGCCATGTCGGCAATCGCCGGAATGTAGATGGTTTGTGCCATCTGACCGACGGCCACCAGTAACACCAGCATCAACAATAAGTTAACGTTCCTTTGTTTTTTCATGTCGCTGAATACTTTTGCCAAAAGAGAAAAATAAAGAATAAGTGACTACGCATTCCCATAAATGCGCGAGGAATCTACCACAGTAAGATGACAAATTAAGCATTGTTGTGATGAATGGAAAAACCGGGAAAGGCAGGATTTGTAAACAACATCGGCAACTTATGTTGCCATTGATTTACGCCAGGTGTTGCAGGCTCAACATTTTATTAAAGAGGGGCGGTTGCCCGCCCCTCTCAGGTGCGACCTGAACCTGAATTACCGAAGGTATTTCAGGACGGCATCAAGCAGTTGCAGTGCTGCAACAATGAGTTTGAGGATCAGTACAACCATATCCACGACGCTCATACGCGTCTCCTTTTGGTTAAAAGGAGCACGATGCTGGCGTACCTTTCCGCCGCCTGTTGCCAGCACCTGGATTGACATAACACAGTGTGCTCACTTCAGGGGTTCAGGCACTGACGGCACCACCCGTTTCAGCCAGGACTTCGTTGCGCCGGTAAACTGCGGCCCCCTCGCACACTGCGAACACCCTCAGTATAGATAAATACTGTATGTATGAGGGTCTTCCCCGATCATGGTGGGAAGGCTCAGAACGCCATATTCAGCTTTCCGTAGTGGAACATCACCCCCAGTTTAAAGCGCTCCCGGTTTCGGTATCCCCTGGCTTTTATCCTCAGCAGCCTGATCTTGCTGTTAAGTGCCTCCGCATTTCCGTTTGAGACACTGTGTCGCATCGCATTCAGGATCCCGTACAGCCTTTTTCCTATCGTTTTCGCGGCATTTTTCATCATGGGAACGTCACTGTTAGCCGCCAGCGCCAACCATCTCTGCCAGTCACTCCGTCTTTCCTCGCTCCATGGCCTGTTCCAGATATCCTTTGCCAGCTCTTTCAGCGCCCAGCACTGGCTCGTCAGCTTCATCTGTGCACGCAGCCACATCAGCTTTTCCTGCCGGGATTCGGTCATCCACTTATCGCTGTACTGCCACAGGAAGCGGGTTCCTTTTGCCTGGTGTCGGCTTTCAACAGGGAGGTGCGGATGTTCATTCTGACGGGTTTTATCAACTACCTCGCCCAGTTGCTTCGCCACATGGAAGCGGTCAAAGGCGATTTTCTCAACCGCACTGGGTAAGTGGATACGCGCTGCTCTTATATAGCCCGCGTTCATGTCCATTGAGAGCGTTTTGATAGCCAGCAACTGCCCATCAGTGAGCGTGCGAAGATAGCCGGCAAGACTCTCTGTGCCGCGATCATCCGTTAAGGCCAGCGCCCGACCATCGCGATCGGAGATCACCGTTATGTAACGATGTCCTTTTTTAAAGGCGACCTCATCCACATTCATATGACGGGCGGATAATGGCTTTTTTATCCGGGCAAGACCTCGCTTAACTGCCCGGGTCATAATGCCGTCAACCGCATTCCAACTGAGCTTAAGTTGCTTCCTGACAGCATCAACGGTGCTGATTTTCAGCCATGAGAGAACGAACGATTCGAATAGCAACGTATACCGGCTTCCGGGGCCAGCCCACGGAACAGGCAACGTCAGGCAGCCATGCTCCGGACACATAATTCGTGGAACATCGGCTTCAACAATAGTGGTGAACTGGCAGGTATCAAGATGGCGCCATTTACGATGACGGTGATCGTGAACAGAACAGGATTTACCGCAGGTCGGACAGGCTAGCCGGGTGTTTTCAGCGATCTCAATAGTGACAGTAACAGAACCGGCATTTTCATCGAGAGAAAGGGACTTTACCTGCCACGGATCGGACAGGTTGAGAATATGAGCGTAGAGGGACTTTTCGTCCATGGCGGTGACCTCTGGCGATTAAATACACCATTATCATGCCTTCAGCCACCACAACAAGGGAAGACCCATGTATGAACAGTATTTTATGGACAAAATTCGCCACGTGATCCATACTCAAAAACGTCAAAATCCGTGCCTGAAATTGCGCGTTCGTCCCCGATCGCGTATACTTCTTGCGTTGACGTAACACAGTGTGTTCTGCGGTTACCAGCCGCAAACCCTGAAAAAAAACCTCGCTTTGGCGAGGTTTTTTTGTTTGCACCACGTAACAAACGAAACGTGATCGTTGACGCATTTTTATGCAGATGAAAATATTTCCATTGTCACGCTGAAAAACCTGTGGTTGTATAAATTCTATCAATGATTCCAAACACAGGTTCCTAATGACTCCATCTATGTTCACCTCGACCCTACTAAAAACTGCGCAACCAGCCGCAGTGGTCGTCGTGCGTGTGGTGGTGGTCGTCGGCAATGCGCCGTAGGGACTGGAACAACACACGATTCCAAAACCCCGCCGGCGCAAACCGGGCGGGGTTTTTCGTTTAAGAACCTCCCCGGAAGGTCGGCCCAGAAGAAAGGACTGGAGCATGGCAAGTTCGGGCACAACATCCATCAGGACGCGTTTTACGGGCGCGCAGTTAATCGTTCATTTACTGGAACGACAGGGCATCACCACGGTTGCGGGTATCCCTGGCGGGACAGTGCTGCCGCTGTATGATGCGTTAAGCCAAAGCACGCAGATCCGTCACGTACTGGCTCGCCACGAGCAGGGCGCAGGTTTTATTGCGCAGGGTATGGCGCGTACCCAGGGCAAACCGGCGGTGTGCATGGCCTGTAGCGGCCCGGGCGCGACCAACCTGGTGACCGCTATCGCCGACGCGCGCCTCGACTCAATTCCGCTCATCTGCATTACCGGCCAGGTACCGTCCTCAATGATTGGCACCGATGCGTTCCAGGAAGTGGACACCTACGGCATTTCTATCCCCATCACCAAACATAACTATTTAGTTCGCGATATCAGCGAGTTGCCACAGGTTATCAGCGATGCCTTCCGCATTGCGCAGTCCGGCCGTCCAGGCCCGGTGTGGATAGACATTCCTAAGGATGTCCAGACCGCAGAGATCGACATCGACGTCCTGCCTGAACCGGGCGAGCGTGCCCCCGCTCCGGAATTCAGTGCCGAGAGCGTACGCGATGCCGCCGCGATGATTAATGCCGCCAAACGCCCGGTGCTCTACCTGGGTGGCGGGGCGATTAATGCCTCTGAACACATTCGCCAGTTTGCGGAAAAAGCCAGCCTGCCGACCACCATGACGTTGATGGCGCTGGGCATGTTGCCAAAAGCGCATCCGCTGTCACTGGGCATGCTGGGGATGCACGGCGCGCGCAGCACCAACTACATCCTGCAAGAGGCGGATTTGCTGATTGTAATGGGCGCACGTTTTGATGACCGGGCGATTGGCAAAACGGAGCAGTTTTGCCCGAACGCGAAAATTATTCACGTAGATATCGACCGCGCCGAGCTGGGCAAAATCAAGCAGCCGCACGTGGCGATTCAGGGTGACGTTGCCGAGGTGCTGGCGCAGTTGATCCCGCAAACGGACACCACCAGGCGTGAAGAGTGGCGTCAGCTGGTTGCCGGGCTGCAACAGGAATTTCCGGGGGCGATCCCAACCGAGGGCGATCCACTGAGCCACTACGGGCTGATTAACGCCGTGGCTGCCTGCGTGGATGACAACGCGATCATCACCACTGACGTGGGCCAGCATCAGATGTGGACGGCCCAGGCCTACCCGCTGAACCGTCCGCGTCAGTGGCTGACCTCTGGCGGGCTGGGGACGATGGGCTTTGGCCTGCCTGCGGCGGTGGGGGCTGCGCTCGCCAACCCTGATCGCAAGGTTATCTGCTTCTCCGGCGACGGTAGCCTGATGATGAATATTCAGGAAATGGCGACGGCGGCCGAAAACCAGTTAGACGTAAAAATCATTCTGATGAACAACGAAGCACTGGGGCTGGTACACCAGCAGCAGAGCCTGTTCTACAAGCAGGGCGTGTTTGCGGCGACCTACCCGGGTATGATCAACTTTATGCAGATTGCCGCCGGTTTTGGCCTGCATACCTGCGATCTGAATGCCGAGGAAGATGCGCACGCGGCGCTGCAGGCGGCGATTTCTCGTCCAGGTCCGGCGCTGATCCACGTACGTATCGACCCGGAACAAAAAGTGTATCCGATGGTGCCGCCGGGTGCGGCAAATACTGAGATGGTGGGGGAATAAGCCATGCAGAAACAACATGATAATGTCATTCTGGAACTCACCGTCCGCAACCACCCAGGTGTCATGACACACGTCTGTGGGCTATTTGCCCGCCGTGCGTTTAACGTGGAAGGTATTCTCTGCTTGCCGATTCAGGGCAGCGAGCACAGCCGCATCTGGTTACTGGTCAACGACGACCAGCGTCTGGAGCAGATGATCGCGCAAATCGATAAACTGGAAGATGTTACCAATGTGGCACGTAACCAGTCCGATCCCGCCATGTTTAACAAAATTGCAGTGTTCTTCGAATAAATCGCTCATAGCTTGAACACCCACGCGCTTATCGTTAAGGTAAGCGCGTTTTTTTATCCGCCAGGAACGCGCTATGACCACCATCGCCCTTATCGACGATCACCTGATTGTCCGCTCCGGATTTGCTCAGCTTCTCAGCCTTGAACCTGATTTTCAGGTGGTGGCGGAGTTTGGCTCTGGCCGCGAGGCGCTTTCTGGTCTGCCCGGGCGCGGGGTGCAGGTCTGTATCTGCGATATCTCGATGCCGGATCTCTCCGGCCTGGAACTACTAAGCCAGCTGCCGAAAGGGATGGCGACGATTATGCTCTCGGTTCACGACAGCCCGGCGCTGGTGGAGCAGGCGCTCAATGCGGGCGCGCGCGGGTTCCTCTCCAAGCGCTGTAGCCCGGACGAGCTGATTGCCGCCGTGCGCACCGTCTCGACCGGTGGCTGCTACCTGACGCCGGATATTGCCATCAAGCTGGCGGCAGGACGTCAGGATCCGCTGACGAAACGCGAGCGGCAGGTGGCAGAAAAACTCGCGCAGGGAATGTCGGTAAAAGAGATTGCTGCTGAGCTGGCGCTGTCGCCAAAAACCGTACATGTTCACCGCGCCAACCTGATGGAAAAACTCAACGTCAGCAACGATGTCGAGCTGGCACGCCGTATGTTTGATAGCTGGCAATGAACTCTGTGTTTTCACGGCTGATCGCCGTCGTTGCCAGCTTTTTTATCTTCTCTGCCGCATGGTTTTGCCTGTGGAGCATCAGCCTGCATCTGGTCGAACGCCCGGAGCTGGCGGTGCTGCTGTTCCCGTTTGGTCTGCGTCTGGGGCTGATGTTGCAATGCCCGCGCGGCTACTGGCCGGTACTGCTGGGTGCGGAGTGGCTGATGCTGGTCTGGCTGGCACAGGAAGTGGCGCTGGCGCATCTGCCATTATTGATGACCGGAAGCGTGCTGACGCTGCTTCCCGTGGCGCTTACCTCCCGCTATAGATACCAGCGGGACTGGCGAACCCTGCTGCGTCAGGGAGCGGCGCTGATGGCCGCCGCGCTGCTGCAATCCCTGCCGTGGATTGGTGAGAAGCAGATGCTCAATGCGCTTCTGCTCACCCTCACGGGGGGCCTGACGCTCGCGCCGACCTGCCTGGTTATCTGGCACTATCTCACCAGCACCGTCTGGCAGCCGCTGGGACCGGCGCTGGTTTCGCAACCGGTGAACTGGCGAGCCCGGCATCTCATCTGGTATCTGCTGCTGTTTGTGGTGAGTCTGTGGCTTCAGCTTGGCCTGCCCGCTGAACTTTCACGCTTTACGCCGTTTTGCCTGGCGCTGCCAATCATCGCCCTTGCCTGGCACTACGGCTGGCAGGGGGCACTCATCGCCACGCTGATGAACGCCATCGCGCTGATTGCCAGCCAGACCTGGCACGATCACCCCGTTGATTTACTGCTCTCGCTGCTGGCGCAGAGCCTGACCGGGCTGCTGCTCGGAGCGGGTATTCAACGTCTGCGTGAGCTGAACCAGTCCCTGCAAACCGAGCTGGCGCGTAATCGTCGTCTGGCGGAGCGCCTGCTGGAAACCGAGGAGATTGTCCGGCAGGAGGTGGCGCGCGAGCTGCATGACGATATCGGCCAGACCATCACCGCCATTCGTACTCAGGCGGGTATTGTTCAGCGTCTGGCGGCGGAAAATACGGGCGTGAAGCAGGGTGGCGCACATATCGAACAGCTTTCGCTTGGGGTGTATGACTCGGTGCGTCGTTTGCTCGGAAGACTGCGCCCGCGCCAGCTGGATGACCTGTCGCTTGAGCAGGCGGTGCGTTCCCTGATGCGTGAGATGGAGCTGGAAAGCCGCGGTATCGTCAGCCATCTCGACTGGCATATTGATGAACGGGCGCTGAGCGAAGGCCAGCGCGTGACGCTGTTCCGCGTCTGCCAGGAGGGGCTGAACAATATCGTTAAACACGCCAGTGCCAGCGCGGTGACGCTGCAGGGCTGGCAACAGGACGAACGCCTGATGCTGGTGATTGAAGACGATGGCTGCGGCTTACCGCCGGGTTCCGGCCAGCAGGGGTTTGGCCTGGCGGGGATGCGCGAGCGCGTCACGGCGCTGGGCGGTACGCTGATGATTTCCTGCACTCACGGCACGCGCGTCAGCGTCAGTTTGCCGCTGCGTTATGCATAAGGACTGAGCATGTTTAAAATGCCTGCCAATGCGGCTCCGATAAGTGATAAAGCCGAAATTGATGCCCGCTATCGCTACTGGCGACGCCATATTCTGGCAACCATCTGGCTCGGCTATGCGCTGTTTTACTTCACCCGCAAAAGCTTTAACGCCGCCGCGCCGGAAATCCTCGCCAGCGGCGTGATGGCTCGTACCGATATCGGCCTGCTGGCGACGCTGTTTTACATCACCTACGGCTTGTCGAAGTTTTTCTCCGGTATCGTCAGCGACCGCTCCAACGCCCGCTATTTTATGGGCGTTGGGCTGATTGCCACCGGCGTAGTAAATATCCTGTTCGGCTTTTCCACCTCGCTGTGGGCGTTTGCGCTGCTGTGGGCGCTAAACGCCTTTTTCCAGGGCTGGGGCGCGCCGGTCTGCGCGCGTTTACTTACCGCCTGGTACTCGCGCAACGAGCGCGGCGGCTGGTGGGCAATATGGAACACGGCGCATAACGTTGGTGGGGCGCTGATCCCGATGGTGGTGGGCGCGGCGGCGTTGCACTATGGCTGGCGCGTGGGGATGATGATTGCCGGTGGTCTGGCAATTATCGCCGGGTTGTTCCTCTGCTGGCGCTTGCGCGACAGGCCGCAAACTCTGGGGTTGCCTGCGGTGGGGGACTGGCGGCACGACGAGCTGGAAGTCGCCCAGCAACAAGAAGGTGCGGGGCTGACCCGTAAAGAGATCCTCACCAAATATGTGCTGTTGAATCCATACATCTGGCTGCTGTCGCTGTGTTACGTACTGGTTTACGTGGTACGTGCGGCGATCAACGACTGGGGCAACCTGTACATGTCCGAGACGCTCGGCGTGGATCTGGTGACCGCCAACTCGGCGGTGACAATGTTCGAGCTGGGTGGGTTTATCGGTGCGCTGGTGGCGGGCTGGGGCTCAGACAAGCTGTTTAACGGTAACCGTGGCCCGATGAACCTGATCTTCGCCGCCGGGATTTTGCTCTCCGTTGGCTCGCTGTGGCTGATGCCGTTTGCCAGCTACGTGATGCAGGCGGCATGCTTCTTCACCACCGGTTTCTTTGTGTTTGGCCCGCAGATGCTGATCGGCATGGCGGCGGCGGAGTGCTCGCACAAAGAGGCAGCGGGTGCGGCAACGGGTTTTGTTGGGCTGTTTGCCTACCTCGGTGCATCGCTCTCCGGCTGGCCGCTGGCGCGGGTGATCGACACCTGGCACTGGAGCGGATTTTTCGCCGTGATTGCCATCGCCGCCGGGATTTCGGCGCTGTTGCTGCTACCGTTTTTGAATGCCCAGTCGCCACGCGGAGCCAGTGAAGCGTGATGTGCCTCACCTTTTCGTCCCGAATGGCGCAAAACTAAGATATTTTCCCGGTTTCACCTGGACGGTGTCTCAGGCATCGCTCCCGGCTGATTTTTACAATGCCTGCCATTCGCAGGTATAAAAATCAGCTCAGGAGATACCCATGCTGGCCTTTCTGAACCAGGTGCGTAAGCCGACCCTGGATCTGCCGCTCGATGTGCGGCGCAAAATGTGGTTCAAACCGTTCATGCAGTCCTATCTGGTGGTCTTTATCGGCTACCTGACCATGTACCTGATCCGCAAAAACTTTAACATCGCGCAGAATGACATGATCTCCACCTACGGGCTGAGCATGACGCAGCTGGGGATGATTGGTCTGGGCTTCTCCATCACCTACGGCGTGGGTAAAACGCTGGTTTCCTACTACGCAGACGGTAAAAACACCAAGCAGTTCCTGCCGTTTATGCTGATCCTCTCCGCCATCTGTATGCTCGGCTTTAGCGCCAGCATGGGCGCGGGCTCTGTCAGCCTGTTCCTGATGATCGCCTTCTATGCCCTGAGCGGTTTTTTCCAGAGCACCGGCGGCTCGTGCAGTTACTCCACCATCACCAAATGGACGCCGCGTCGTAAACGTGGCTCTTACCTCGGGATGTGGAACATCTCCCACAACCTCGGCGGTGCGGGTGCGGCAGGCGTGGCGCTGTTTGGGGCGAACGTCCTGTTCGACGGCCACGTGATCGGCATGTTTATCTTCCCGTCGATTATCGCCCTGATCGTTGGTTTTATCGGTCTGCGCTTCGGCAGTGATTCCCCGGAATCTTACGGCCTCGGCAAAGCCGAAGAGCTGTTCGGCGAGGAGGTCAGCGAAGAGGACAAAGAGACCGAAGAAAACGAGATGACCAAATGGCAGATCTTTGTTGAATACGTGCTGAAAAACAAAGTGATCTGGCTGCTGTGCTTCTCCAACATCTTCCTGTACGTGGTGCGTATCGGTATCGACCAGTGGTCGACCGTGTATGCCTTCCAGGAGCTGAAGCTCTCCAAAGAAGTCGCGATCCAGGGCTTTACCCTGTTTGAAGTGGGCGCGCTGGTCGGCACGCTGCTGTGGGGCTGGCTCTCAGACCTTGCCAACGGACGTCGTGCGCTGGTGGCCTGCGTCGCGCTGGCATTGATTATTGCCACTCTGGGCGTTTATCAACACGCCAGTAACCAGTACGTCTACCTGGCGTCCCTGTTCGCGCTTGGCTTCCTGGTGTTTGGCCCGCAGTTGCTGATCGGCGTAGCGGCCGTTGGCTTCGTACCGAAAAAAGCGATCGGCGCTGCCGATGGGATTAAGGGCACCTTCGCTTACCTGATCGGCGACAGCTTTGCCAAGCTCGGTCTGGGGATGATCGCCGACGGCACGCCAATCTTCGGCCTCACCGGCTGGGCGGGCACCTTCGCGGCGCTGGATGCTGCAGCCATCGGCTGTATCGTTCTGATGGCAATGGTTGCCGTGCTCGAAGAACGTAAGATCCGCCGTGAAAATCGTGCGCAGAAGCAGAAATTGAAAGCGGCCTGAGTGTGCAGGTGACTTCTTTGCCCGGTGTGTGATGCCGGGCTTTTTTATTCGCGTATTCACGTCCTAACCCAGAACATAAACATCCCCTGTCGACGGGGAGACGGCTTCCGGTAACCACAAATTGCCCCATTTACCCGTACAATGGCAGCCCATTATGTTGTCTGGTTTTAGGTTGTGCAGAAACTGCCTGACTGCCCAGAGCTTATGTGGCGACGCACAGCGTAGATGGAAACCACCGAAAAGCGCATGAACGTGATTTATGCCGGTTATTCTCTGGCAGTGACGCACAATATCAATCAGCCCCCGATGCCCACAACCGATAAAAATGACCAGACCACGGTCGGATTTATAGATCAAAACCCCTTCATCGTTTACATAATCCACTTTCGTATTCTTGCTACCGATAACACCGTATGCGTGCGGTTTGGCGACAGGGATCTCTCCTGACCACATAAAGCGTTCCCCAATATGGAGTGGGGTACTGCTGTATTCCATGCCATAACGTGAATAATCATTATTCAGCGACAATTTTTTTATTCTGGCGGTATAGCCTGAAAACCTTACTGCCGCGTAGCGCTCACTGGCTACCTGGGGATGGCATATGATCCGGCATTTTTCAGGTAACCACGGAACACCACCACAATGGTCATAGTGGCCGTGCGAGAGCACAGTTGCGGTTAGACTGGTCAAATCGATGCCCATCAGGCCTGCATTGTGCAGAAAGCTATCATCAGGTCCGGTATCAAACAGAATTGAATCTCTTTCATCCTGTATCAACAGACTGAGCCCTGCTTTAACCCGCAGTAAATTTTTAGCGTTGGGGTTCGGTCGGTTTTCCAGCAGAACGCTGATTGTTATGGACATGTTCGCTCTTCCCTGGCGTCAATATTCGTTATCGGCGGGTATGATTTTTATCGACAATACACCATTGATACACTGCTTTACTCCATGCGCCTCAAACTTCTGAAACATGAATAATCCCGGGCATTTCCATGTGGTACTGGTGGAGGGGGTTACGCTCTCTGACTGGTCACCAGCAACACCCGCCTCAGCCACACCTGCGCCGGGTTTCGGTGTGTGCGACCATGCCAGGCCATGCTCTTGGTAAACCCCTGCACCGCAACGGGCGTATCACACACAAATATCCCCGTCCGGTTTTCCGCCATTCGCTCCGGCACCACGGCGATCATGTCGCTGATGGCCAGCACATCCGGCAGCACCAAAAAGCTGCTCACCGATAACCCGACGTGGCGTTTTCGGCCCATCTTCGCCAGCGCGTCATCGGTCACACCGTGAAAGCCCTCACCTTCATAAGAGACCAGCACATGCTCCAACGCACAAAAACGGTCTGGCGTCAGTGGTTTTCCGGCATCAGGGTGATCGGCACGCATCATACAAACGTACCGTTCATCATAAAGCGCGCGGCTGTGGAGTTCGTCCGGCGTCGTGTGCGGTGTGAGCAGGGCGAGGTCGATTTTTCCCTGCTCAAGTTGAGCAACCAGGCGGTCTGGCTCAACCGGGACGACGCGCACGCGGATAGAAGGGGCCTGTACTTTAAGGGCGGCGATGAATGGCACGACTACCGCGCGCAGGGCGTAGTCGGTCGCGGCAAGGGTGAAAGTCAGGTTGGCGGTGATCGGGTCAAAAGAGACGGGCTGCAACAACACGTCGATGTCCGCCAGGATACGTTTTACGGGAGCAGCAAGCTCTTCCGCACGTGTAGTCGGCACAATGCCGTGCGGGGCGCGGACAAACAGCGGGTCGTCGAAGTAATCCCGCAAACGGTTGAGCATGCCGCTTACTGCGGGTTGAGTAAGCGCAAGACGTGCCGCCGTGCGCGTGACGCTGCGTTCGTCCAGCAGGGCATCCAGCGTTTTCAGCAGGTTAAGATCCAGCGTGCGCAGATCCGCTTTCATGGCGACTTTCCACCTCTTTTCAGTTCACTATTATGGCGCTGCCTGCTGTCGACGCGCTGCGTTTCTCGCTATGATGAGCGGCTATTCTAAGGAGAACGCATGGTCTGGATAATGCTGGCAACGCTTGCCGTGGTGTTTGTGGTCGGATTTCGGATCCTGACCTCTGATTCACGCCGCGCAATCAAACGCTTAAGCGAGCGTCTGGGGATCACGCCGGTTCCACTCGAATCGATGATCGACCAGTTTGGTAAAACGCCTGGCAACGAGTTTATCCGCTACCTTGAGCGTCCGGATGAGGCCCATCTGCAAAATGCTGCGCAGGTGCTGCTGATCTGGCAGGTCTGCATTGTCGACGGCAGTGAAGAGAACTTGCATACCTGGCATCGACTGCTGCGTAAAGCCCGTCTGGCTTCGCCCATTACTGATGCGCAAATCCGTCTCACGCTCGGCTTTATGCGTGAAATGGAGCCAGATCCGCAGGAGCTAAACGCTTTCCAGCTACGCTATAACGCGCTGTTCCTGCCGGAAGCTGGCGTTTTTTACCTGCACTGATATCACAAATTGTGATGAAGAGTATAAAGTATCGTCATTAGATTTATACCACTCACGGGCGCACCATCACCTCATCAACGACACGATGAGGTGAACCATGAAACAATCTGCGATTATCTGGCCGAACGACTACCTGCCAGGCACTACCGATAACTTTGCATCCAACGAAATCATCGCCGCCGGGCTGAGTGCGAAAGAAATTTGGGCGCAACTCAACGACACGACCCTGTGGCCGGGCTACTACAGCAACGCCGACGATATTCGTTTCCACGACGGTAGCGGCCCGGAACTGAGTGCTAACGCCCGCTTTCGTTTCACCACCTTCGACTTCCCGGTTGAAGCGCTGGTGACGGAATATGTGCCTCCTGTCGAGGGTGAAGCAGCACGTATTGCCTGGCACGGTTGGGTGGAAGGCGATGCGAACGCTCGTCTCGATGTGATCCACGCCTGGCTGTTTGAAGACTTGCCCGGCAACCGCGTGCGCATTCTGACTCAGGAGTCTCAGAAAGGTGTTCCGGCGCAGGAATTAGCGCGCACCGTACCTAACCCGATGATTAACGGGCATCAGGAGTGGATCGTCGGGCTGGCGAATGCCGCGATGCAAGAAAAGTTGTCAAAACGTTAAATTCGTCACATTTTTGATGATAAACTGCGCGACTTTCCCGCACGTTTTACTCTTCAGGTGATGCCATGACAGAACATATCCAGCCCACGACCCGACCGCAGACCAAAGAGGTATCACGCCCCAACTGGTCGGCGGTTTTCTCTGTGGCGTTCTGCGTTGCCTGTCTGATTACCGTTGAGTTTTTACCGGTCAGCCTGCTGACGCCAATGGCGCAGGATCTGGGCATTTCCGAAGGTGTGGCGGGGCAGTCCGTTACGGTGACCGCCTTTGTGGCGATGTTCTCCAGCCTGTTTATCACCCAGGTGATTGGCACTATTGATCGTCGCAAAGTGGTCATCCTCTTCAGCGTGTTGCTGACGGCTTCCTGTCTGCTGGTTTCGTTTGCCAATAACTTCACCCTGCTGCTGCTTGGCCGCGCCTGTCTGGGGCTGGGGTTGGGTGGCTTCTGGGCAATGTCCGCCTCGCTCACCATGCGTCTGGTACCTGCGCGTACGGTACCTAAAGCGCTGTCCGTGATTTTCGGCGCAGTTTCCATTGCGCTGGTGATTGCTGCGCCGCTGGGCAGTTTTCTCGGTGGGATCATCGGCTGGCGTAACGTGTTTAACGCGGCTGCGGTGATGGGTGTCCTCTGCATTCTGTGGGTGTGGAAAGCGCTGCCATCCCTGCCGGGTGAGGCGGCGCATCACAAGCAGAACATGTTCAGCCTGCTCAGGCGTCCGGGGGTGCTGGCGGGGATGAGCGCCATCTTTATGTCTTTTGCCGGGCAGTTTGCCTTTTTCACCTACATCCGTCCCGTTTATATGACGATGGCCGGTTTTGACGTCGACGGTCTGACGCTGGTGCTGCTGAGCTTCGGTATCGCCAGTTTTGTCGGCACCTCGCTGTCGTCCCAGTTCCTGAAGCGCTCGCTGAAAGTGGCGCTGGCGGGTGCGCCGCTGGTGCTGGCCATCAGTGCGACTGTGCTGGTGCTGTGGGGCAGTGATAAGTGGGTCGCGTCGGCGATTGCGATTATCTGGGGCTTTGCGTTTGCGCTGATACCGGTCGGCTGGTCGACGTGGATCACCCGCTCACTGGCCGATCAGGCGGAAAAAGCCGGGTCGATTCAGGTGGCGGTGATCCAGCTGGCTAACACCTGCGGCGCGGCCGTGGGTGGCATCGCGCTGGACCATTTGGGGCTGACGTCACCGCTGGTGCTTTCTGGCACGCTGATGCTGCTGACTGCGCTGCTGGTGGCGGGGAAGGTTAAGGCGAAGTAATGGGGTAGGGTACGTGTATATTGGTTGATAAATAGCCATCTTCTCAATATACTTGTACCGTAAGTTGTACAGGAGGAAGTATGCAGGTTGTGACTTTTACCGAGGCACGTAGCCGACTCAAAGATGTGCTGGATGACGTGAATGAGAATGTCGAAACGACCATCATTAGCCGCCGCAACGGTGGAGATGCGGTTGTCATGTCTCTCCAGCATTACAACTCGATGATGGAGACTATCCATCTGATGAATTCCCCAGCCAACGCCAGCCGACTGATGGAATCAATCGCTCAGGCAAACAGTGGAAAAACAGCACAGAGGGATCTGATAGATGACCAGGCTACTGATTTGGACTGATAACGGCTGGGATGATTACCTGTGGTGGCAGGAACAAGACAAGAAGACGCTTCGTAGAATCAATAAGCTGATTGAGGATGCGAAGCGTCAACCGTTTGACGGACTGGGTAAGCCTGAACCGCTCAAAGGCAACCTTTCAGGATACTGGTCACGGCGGATCAACGATACTGACCGTCTGGTTTATGGTGTGACGGATAGCGCACTCACCATTTTAATGTGTCGCTATCACTATTATTCGTAATCACACCGATGTCTGAACCCGCCTTCTCGAATCCATCGAAATCAGCACGACTGACGACACGATCAGCAGCGTCCCCAGCCAGTCTGGCAGGGTGAACGCCACGCCAAGCAGCACAACCGACAACAACGCACTGCTCAGCGGCTCAGCGCAGCTCAGAATGCTCGCCTTCGGCCCGCCAATCATCTGCGCGCCTTTCAGATACAGGCTGAATGTCAGCGCCGTGCCGATCACCACCAGATAGAAGAATGCCAGCAGCAGGCTGCCGTCGATCACAAACGTGGTGCCGCGCCCGGCGTAGAACGGCGTCAGCATTAACCCGGCAATCAACATGCTCCAGCCGACAATCGGCAGCGTGCCGTAGCGGGCGATCAGCGTCGAGGGGTAAGTTGTATAGAACGCGGCGGCAAACGCCGAGGCGATACCGAAGAACAGCGCGGCAGGCGAGATCGAGAGCGACGTCGGATCGCCGTGGGTAACCAGCAGGAAAGTGCCGATAAGCGAGGTCATGATCGCCGACAAGACAAACACGCCCGGGCGCTTTTTCCGCGCCAGTGCAAACCACGCCACAATAATGGTCGGCGACAGGAACTGCAGTACGGTGGCCGTGGCGGCGTTGGATTTTTCAATCGTCAGCAGGAAGGTGAGCTGCACGGTGAGCGCGCCAACCAGCGAGAAAATCAGCAGGCTGATGGCGTCTTTGCGGTTTTTGATGACCTGGAAAATCTTGTCACCGTGAACGAAGGAGAGCGTTAACAGGATCACGCCAGTGAACAGCAGGCGGATCATGGTCAGATACGGGGAGGAAATCTGGCTTTTCTCCATGATGTACTGCGCGCAAACGCCTGAACTTCCCCATAAAACAGCAGCGATCAGGACGTTCAGCATCCCTTTACGTGTGGAACCCATGCTCTCCCCTGTGATGATGATTTTTTTCTAGCATAACATGGGAGCTTTGTACGACGGTGTGTATCGTGAACGTTCTGAAAAAACAGCGTGAAGCCAGGGCTTCACGCTTAATAATCTTCCATACAATCCACCTGACCCACTGCCGCCCAGTAGTTGTCCAGGTTGTCACGTTTTACGGCGGTGATGGCATTTTTGATCAGCAGCCGGTTGGCCTCAGACGACAAAATCATGTCCTGCCATTCTTTATCACTTTGCTTTTTCTGTGGCGTGCAGGTTTTCTTAATATCCTTAAGGACTTGTTGTTCTATTTGTTTATCTTTCGCCGGGTCGTCCTTCTCCTGAGCGTGGACAAACGCGGCAAACAGCAGGCAGACGAGCAGGCAAACAAGGTGTGCAGATTTCATTGAAACCTCCGGTAATAGTCACATGCTTCTTCTGAAATATATAGTTACATTCACGCGGGCGATTCAAGTCGAAAGTATGAATTTGCGTGTTCCTGCGTATGAGCACCCACCCAATACCTGGGAGATATTTATTGCGTCAGGACTATGTAATATTAGGAATGCACAGAAAATAAGGAGAACAATATGCACCTGAGCATTACCGATAATGTGACACAGCAGGATAAAAACGAACTGTTAACGGGGCTGAGAGTCTACAACGGGCAGTTTTTGGATCTGACGACCTTTAGCGGGGATATTGGCGTTTACGTGCGAGACGAAAAAGGTGTGATGCTTGGTGGGTTAATCGGCGTGCGTAAAGGTGAGTGGTTAAATATCGACTTCCTCTGGGTCAGCGAAGGCGCGCGTGGCTCCGGGGTGGGTAGCCAGCTGATCAAATCTGCCGAGGTCGAGGCAAAGCATAAAGGCTGTCGACATGCGCTGGTGGATACGGCCAGTTTCCAGGCGCGTCCGTTTTATGAAAAACAGGGTTATCAGCTGCAGATGTCTTTGCAGGATTATCCGTACCCGGGTATGCAGAGACACTATCTGACCAAACCTCTTTAGCCAGCACCCTGGAATGGCGGTGTTACCCGGCATATAACTTATCCTTCTTATTGATTCTTTTTCATTTTTTAGCGTACCGCATCGTTGTCGATATAGTCATTGAAACGTTCATCAAAAGGATATGCCTCGTGAAATTTCAATTGAGTGCTCTGGTGCTTGCTGGCCTGCTGCTGGCGGGCTGCGATCAAGGTGGCAGCAATGCTAAACACATCAAAGTTGGCGTGATTAACGGCGCGGAACAGGATGTGGCGGAAGTTGCCAAAAAGGTGGCAAAAGAGAAATATGGCCTGGACGTGGAGCTGGTGGGCTTTAGCGGCTCACTGTTGCCCAACGATGCCACCAACCAGGGCGAGCTGGATGCCAACGTCTTCCAGCACCGTCCGTTCCTGGCGGAAGATAACAAGGCGCATAATTACAAGCTGGTGGCCGTGGCGAATACCTTCGTCTTCCCGATGGCCGGTTATTCCCGCAAAATTACATCCGTGTCTGAGCTGAAAAACGGCGCGACCATTGCCATCCCCAATGACCCGACAAACCTTGGCCGCGCGCTGTTGCTGCTGCAAAAAGAGAAGCTGATTACCCTCAAGCCGGACGTGGGCCTGCTGCCAACGGCGCTGGATATCACGGCAAATCCGAAGGATCTGAAAATCATGGAGCTGGAAGGTGCGCAGCTGCCGCGCGTGCTGGATGACCCGAAAGTCGATGTCGCCATCATCAGCACCACCTACATCCAGCAAACCGGGCTTTCTCCGGTACATAACAGCGTCTTTATCGAAGACAAAAACTCGCCCTACGTGAACATCGTGGTGACGCGTGAAGACAACAAAGACGCGGAAAACGTGAAGGAATTTATTCAGTCGTATCAGTCACCTGAAGTGGCGAAAGCGGCGGAGACTCTCTTTAACGGCGGCGCGGTACCGGGCTGGTAAGGCGTCTGGCGGGGAAACCCGCCTTTTCACGTTGACCCGATTCCATCGATCATCGCCCTTTAGCCCACATCGCAATGCGCGGTATCTGGCTATTCTCCTTATCACACCCACCGGAGGATAGCCCATGAACATCACTCAAATTCGCAATGCCACACAACTGATCACCTACGCCGGCAAACGCTTTTTAATTGACCCGATGCTGGCTCCGAAAGGCGCTTATCCCGGTTTTCCCGGTACGGCGCGCGCGGATATTCGCAACCCGATGGTGGAATTACCTGTGGACGTCAACACACTGCTGGATGCTGATGCAGTGGTTGTCACCCACACCCATAACGATCACTGGGATCAAACCGCGATTGAGCTGATCGCCAAAGACAAGCCGGTTTATGTGCAAAACGATCAGGATGCCGCGCTGTTGCGCAGCCAGGGGTTTACCAACCTGACGGTGATGGATGAAGAGACCGCGTTTGGCGATATCCTGATTGCGAAAACCCACGGCGGCCAGCACGGTACCGACCGCGCTTACGCGGTACCGGAACTGGCAGAACGTCTGGGTGAAGCCTGTGGCGTGGTCTTCCGTCATCCTGATGAGAAGACGCTCTACATCGCAGGGGATACTATCTGGCGTGAGGAAGTGGCAGCCGATCTGCAACAACACCAGCCGGATGTGGTGGTCGTTAACGCCGGTTATGCGCATGTGATTGGCTTCGGGCCGATCATTATGGGGGAGCAGGATGTGCTTAACGTGCATTTCCTGCTGCCGCAGGCGCAGATTGTGGCGGCTCATATGGAAGCCATCAACCACTGTCTGCTGACCCGAAGCGCACTGCGCGAGTACGCAGAAGCTAACCAGTTTAGTGATGCGCTGAGCATTCCACAGGACGGTGAAACCGTTATATTCTGAGCCTCACTAAGGGAAAGGAGAGACAGATGCCGCTTATCAACGTCGCGATTGTCGCGGTGGACGGGTTTAGCCCGTTCCACTACTCCGTTCCCTGTATTTTATTTGGTGATACCGTATCCGGTGAAAAGCGCTTTACTGTCACGATCTGCGCTGAAAAACCGGGTTTTCTGACCTCGAAAGACGGTTTCGCGCTCAATGCGACGCAGGATTTTTCAGCCATCGGGCGAGCCGATATCGTCGTGGTGCCTTACTGGCAACATGTGCTGGAACGCCCGCCACAGACGCTGCTCGATAACCTGGTTCAGGCAAGAGACCGCGGCGCGGAAATCGTCGGGCTGTGTCTCGGGTCGTTTGTGCTGGGTTATGCAGGCATTCTCGACGGCAAACGTGCCGCCACCCACTGGGAGTTCGAACGCCAGTTCCAGTCGCTTTTCCCGAACGTACAGCTGGATATCAATGCGCTCTACGTTGATGACGACAACATCATCACCTCTGCGGGCACCGCTGCCGCGCTCGACTGCTGCCTGTATATCATCCGCCAGCGCTTTGGCAGCGTGGTGGCTAACCAGATTGCCCGCCGGATGATTGTACCGCCGCACCGCGAAGGCGGGCAGGCGCAGTTTATTGCGCAGCCTGTACCAAAAGATACCCGCGACGCGCGGATTAACTGCCTGATTGACTACCTCCAGCAGCATATTACCGAACCGCATAACCTGGATTCGCTCGCCGATGTTGTTTCAATGAGCCGCCGCACGCTGACCCGCCATTTTATTAAGGCCACGGGCATGAGCGTGGCCGACTGGCTCACCGCCGAGCGCCTGCGGCGCAGCCAGACCTTACTGGAAGCCGGAAATATGCCGGTTGAAAGCGTGGCCGAGCTGGTAGGGTTTAACTCTGCGGTGACCTGGCGTCAGCAGTTTAAGGCACGCTTTGGGGTCAGCCCGGCGGAGTGGCGCAAGACGTTCCGGACTCGTCTGTAGACCAGGTAAGCGTAGCGCCACCTGGCAATTATCCCAGCTTATCCATCCTTGTCTCCCCTTCCACCATCGACAGCTGATACAGCGAAAACGAACGGTGTTTTTCAATCAAATTCGCCAGCTCCGGCGAGTGGCTGGTGAGCCAGATCTGCGAGTAGCGGCTGGCTTCGGCAATTAAGCTCGCCAGCGCAGGCAGCATCTGCGGATGCAGGCTGTTTTCCGGTTCATTGAGGGCGATAAACGCAGGCGGGCGTGGGCTTAACAACGCCACCGTCAGGCACAGAAAACGCAGCGTGCCGTCGGAGAACTCTGCCGGTTCCAGCGGCCTGCTTAACCCTTCGCGCTGCATCATCATCCGGAAGCGTCCACCCGAGTTGTCGCTGTAAAACACGCAGCCGGGGAAGGCCTGGTCGAGGATGCGCATCAGCAGCAGCTCGTCGCCAATCTCTACAATGGTCTGAAACGCTGCCGCCAGGTTCGCGCCGTCTCCGGCCAGCACCGGGGAGCGGAAACCGACCTGCGGCGCACGGATAGCCGAACCGGATGAGACGGAAAACTCGTGATAAAAACGCCAGTTACGCAGGGACTCGCGCATCTGCGACACTTCCGGGTAGAGGTGCGGTTCGCCGAGTTGCCCGAACACCGATTCGTTCTCATACAGCGTGCCGCTGTGGGTCACTTTTTCGTGATGCACATTATTCAGGAACACGGCCTGATTCTTACGTTTCATCAACTGTGATGACGGTCGGCGATGCTGGCCGCTCAGCCAGATGGACTCTTCTTTGATCACCGGGTCGAGCTGAAACTGCGAGGCATACGGCAGCCTCTCAACAAAGCCCACCTGCAATTCGTATTCGTAGGTTTCTGTTTCCACTGCCAGACTCATGCGCCGAAGCTGGTCGCTGCGGGTTTTGCCTGCCCAGAACACCTTCAGAATTCCGCCTTCGTTCGCCAGCGCCTGGGAAAACTGCCCCTGAGCCGCGCTGTGCATCAGGTGGATCGCCTTGTAGATATTTGATTTTCCGGTGCCGTTCGGGCCGAAGACGATGTTGAGCTGCTCCAGTTCCAGCGACATGTCGCGAATCGAGCGGTAGTTTTCAATGTGCAGGGTGTTGATCATCGGTGAAGGGCTCCTGTGTCCGTACGAGCCATAGTCTATTTTCCTGATGCGGGTGACGGCAAGGGAGAGGCGGTATAATCCGCCAGCCTGTCGACAGGGAAATGCAGGGAAGCATTCTGGTGAAATGCCTCCAGTAGATATTCCACCGTAGCTTTCACGCGTGGCGCGACCAGCGCACGGTGAGGATACTGGATAACCATCTCGTAATTCCCCGGATCGTGCTGGCCAACCAGCACGGTTTTCAGCGCGCCGGACTGCAAATGCACCAGCGCATGATGTACGCCCACCTGAGCAATCCCTAATCCTAAAAGTGCAGCCTGCGTTTGAGCTTCTGGTGCGGAGAGGGTCACAGCCGCTGCGTCTGGTTCCAGCGTCGTCAGGCTGCCGTCCTGCTCCCTGAACCCCCAGGGGGAAACGCGCCCACTTAAGAAGCGTCGGGCAATCAGATGGTGATGCGCAAGGTCGTCGGGCGTTGTGGGTACACCGCAGCGCTCAAGATAGCCCGGCGAGGCAACCAGCACGGTTTTCAGCTGGCAGACCGGGCGCGAAACCAGCGACGAATCGACAATATGTCCGCCGCGAATGGCGAGGTCATAGCCGTCGGCAATGAGATCCGTCACCCTGTCGTCAAAATCCACTTCTACCGAAATACCCGGGTAGCGCACCCGCAGCCCCGGCAACACCGGGAGTAACTGCTCGCACCCAAAGGCGGCGCTGGTGGAAATACGAACGTGCCCGCGGGTCTCCATTTTGCGTGCAACAACAGCATCCATCGCCGTATCCAGCGCACCAATGGCAATCCGCGCCTGTTGCAAAAAGACGCGTCCTTCTTCCGTCAGGCTCAGTGTGCGTGTGGTGCGGTTCATCAGCCTGACCCCGAGCGCCTGCTCCAGCCCGGCGATGTTCTTACTGACCGCGGCGGGGCTGATCCCCTGGCTGCGCGCTGCTGCGGCAAAACTGCCCGCGTCGGCGGCTTCCACGAACGACACAATCGCCCTGACTCGCTGGGATAACTCCATCCGTCTTTCCCCTCATTCACAACCTGGAGTTGATTATCTATCAACCATACCCCCAATTCTCGTTACGAGTAAACGGGCACATACTCTCGCCATCAACCCCCTGCGAGGAACCCGTATGAAACCGTCTGAGCCTGCATATTTCATTTTTGATGTTGTGATCCACGATGCGGCAGCGATGCAGCCCTACCGCGAAAACGTTGAAGCCAGCTACAAAGCCTTTGGTGGTAAGCGGCTGGTGATGGGTGGCCAGTGCGACACCGTGGAGGGCAACGGCCCGCAAGGGATGCTGGTGATGCTGCAGTTCGACAGCGTCGGGCAGGCGCACGCCTGGCACGACTCTCCGGCGTATCAGGACATCATCCATTACCGTCACGCCGCCGCCAGCACCAACGCATGGCTGGTAAAAGGCGTAATACCAGAACAACAATAAAGGAGCGGTTTATGAAAACCTTAGCGATTGTTTCCCATCCGTATGCTTCACAGTCTCGTATCATCAATGCGTTACAGCAGACAGCGAGCGAAGCGGATAACGTCATCGTGCGTAATCTGGAAACGCTCTACGGCAACGACGTAAACGCCATTGATGTGGTGGCCGAACAAGCGGCCTACCACGGCGTCGACCGCGTGGTGTTTATCTACCCGACACACTGGTTCAACCTGACCCCGATGCTGAAAGGCTATCTCAACGAAGTGTGGCAGTATGGCTGGGCGTTTGGTGCGGGTGGCGATGCGCTAAAAGGCAAAGATCTCATGGTGGTGACGTCCGCTGGCGCGAGCCCGTTTACCTACTCCCGTGAAGGGCTGATCCAAAGCTCAATGGATGAGGTGCTCAGCCCAATGAAG
Organism: Enterobacter cloacae; assembly: GCA_014169315.1. Classification (NCBI taxonomy): domain Bacteria; kingdom Pseudomonadati; phylum Pseudomonadota; class Gammaproteobacteria; order Enterobacterales; family Enterobacteriaceae; genus Enterobacter; species Enterobacter cloacae. Next base: position 44,798 of record AP022133.1, read on the forward strand.
GCCAGCGCGCTGTATGTGGGCATGAACTGGCTGCCACCCCTGGCGTTTTACGAAGTGGCGGCGGCGAACCGGGATAAGGTGCCAGAGTTCCAGCAAGCGCTGGCTCAGGCGTTGCACGTGGCGTAAAAAAGACGACCATGAGGCCTCAACAGGGCGCTGATTTGGGACTCTGTGGTGACCCTCAGGTTACAGCCAGACGCAGGGCCAAATCATCGGGATAGGGATCAAAGTAGTTTTGCGTCATCAGATACGGGTCAGGATATTCGGCCAGATAATGCTTCAGCAGCGTGAGCGGTGCGAGGATGGGCAGCAGCCCGTTGCGGTAATGCAGGATCACATCCCGTAGCTCTCCGCGCTGGCGGTTGTTCAGCTGGTTGCGGAAATAACCCTGAATATGCATCAGCACATTGGTGTGGTTCTTCCGTGACGCGGGTTTCTTCAGGATCGCCATCAGCTTTTCGCGGTACACCACGAAGAACGCGTCCAGATCGTCCCACTGGTGCAGTGAGGCGACGAACGGGCCAATCTCGCGGTAGCCTGCCTGATGGTGTGCCAGCAACTGCAGTTTGTAACGGCTATGGAAGTCCAGCAACGCGTGGCGCGTCAGGCCGTTGGCGCGCAGTGTGTTCAGTGCGTGAAGCGCGAAAATGCGCTCAACAAAGTTTTCCCGCAGTATGGGGTCGTGCAGGCGACCATCTTCCTCTACGGGTAGCCACGGCCAGGTTTCAAGAAGCGCGGCAGTGAACAGCCCCACGCCCTCTTTGCGGCCCCGGTTGCCGTTTTCATCGTACAACCGCACGCGCTCCATGCCACAGCTGGGGGATTTCGCACAGACGATAAAACCGGCGAGATCGCCGATTTTTGGCAAATAACCAGCGGCAAAGTCGACCATTTTTTGCGTGACGTCATCGTGAGGGGCATGGCTAAAACGCATCCGGGTTTCGCCGCTGACGGTCTGAATCAGACGCAGTGCCGGGCGAGGTGTCGGCAGACCGATTGCCATTTCAGGGCAAACGGGTTTGAAACTGACCCACTGCGCCAGCTCGTCCATGACGAAGCCCATACGCTTATGTCCGCCGTCGAAGCGAACGGCGGAGCCGGTCAGACATCCGCTAATTCCCAGCACAGGTTTTGTTGTCATGGTGTGTACCTCCGGAGCATATAGTTAAAACTTACACAGCATGATTGATTTGTCCATGCCCGGGTCTCCGCGCGCTGTAGTGAAGATCGTGCTTTCTTCGTAGGGTATTACTGGCCAGCCTGGATAGACTTCCGTTAAAAGCTCAACGGGGGGATAGCGAAATGAACTGGCAGCCTTTTCGTGGCAACGCACCGGAAAACATGGCGATTTACAGCGCCTCGTTTCCGGATGTCAGCGATCAGTGGCCAATGAAAGATGAGACAGCCCGGGAGATCAACACGCTCGACCAGGCGCTGAAAGCCGATCCGGCGCTCCAGCCTCCACTTATTGAATACGAAGAGGGGGGACAGGCGGTGCTTATCCCTCAGAACCGTTATTCCGAGCAGGCGTATCGCAACCGTCCTGCCCTTACCGCGTGGCGCACGCGGCTGGTTCCCTCTGCGCTGGCGCTGTTTGTGGTGCAAAACCCACTGGAAGGCCGCCTCCCGGAAGGGACGAAAATGGACAGCGACAGCCGCCAGTGGTTTATCCATGCGAACGACGCCATTGGCGTGCGTTCCCGCGCACGGGTGCTGGGCGCGTTAGTGGAAAAATACATCCATAACGAAGGTGAGAACAACTGGGTGAGCCTGGCAAGCGGCGCGGCTATCCCGGTGCTGGAAGCGTTGCGTAATGCAAAACTCGACGGCCAGCAGGTGTACCTGACGCTGGTGGATAAAGACCCGGTCGCCCTGAGCTGGGCAGAAACTCTGGCCGCGCAGGAGGGACTCATCGTGGGCGAACAGCTGACGTTGCTCAGGCGCAACCTGGTGAATACGCTGGTGCGCAACGAAGATTTACTGCTGGAGCTGGGCGAGCACCAGGCTGAGCTGGTGGACGCGCTGGGGATTTTCGAATACTTCAACGATGCCGATGCGGCGATATTTTTGCAGCGTGTGCTACGGCTGGTGAAGCCCGGTGGGGGGGTGATAGTGTCGAATATGCTGACCAGCAGCCCGCAGATTGACTTTACCCTGCGCTGTATTGGCTGGGAGCCTATCTTCCCGCGTACGCTGCAACAGCTGCAGGACATCCACATTGCGGCGGGTGTGCCGGTGGAGAATGTGACCGTGGTAGTGCCGAAGGATGGGGTGTATGCGGTGATGGAGATTAAAGCTTAGCGCGATCGGTTCCCTCTCCCTTGAGGTGCAGGTTGGCACAGAATACCTCCTCTCCCTTGAGGGTGTACGGTCCGGGGACATGGTAGACAGGTGTTCGGGGACATGGTGAACACTTTTTAACATTCTTTACCTATGGTGATCGACTTTTTCTTCAGGTCGATCACCCCCACTTTCGTGCTGTACCACCACACGTCATAACAGCCGTCTTCCTGTGTTTCCCTCAGCCCTACCCGTTCCCCCCTGAACGCCTTGCCTGCGCTCAGACTGACTCCTTTCACGCTCAGCTTCCCGCTGATATCGACTTTCCTGACCATCACCCCCTCATCGTATTCCGGTGGGGTTGTGTTGCCGTTGTACTGCCGTGCGGACGGCTGATACCGGGAGGCCGGAACGTTCATACCCAGCGCCTCGTGCGGTCGTTCAAGGTTATAGACGGTGCGCCAGTGTTCAAATGCACGCTGCAGTTCACCGCTGTCCGCGAACCACTTCCCCTGCAACACTTCCGCCTTCAGGCTGCGGTGAAAACGCTCCAGCTTGCCCTGTGTCTGCGGATGATATGGCCGGGAGTGCCCCACCCGGATACCCAGGCGCATCAGCCACAGCTCCAGTGCCGTCCAGATGCCGGTGGTGTCACCCCACGGCGCTCCGTTATCCATCGTCATCCTGTCCGGCAGACCGTAGCGTTCAAACACGCTGACCAGTTGCTGCTGTACGGTCTCACGCCGTTCATCGGTGCAGAGTGCCAGGCACAGGGAAAAGCGGGAGTGGTCATCCAGCAGGGTGAGCGGATGACAGCGGCCACCACCAAAGGGAAAGTGTCCCTTAAAATCCATCTGCCAGAGGCGATTGGGCGCATCATGTTCGAACCGCCCTGAGGCCGGAATGCCCGGTGAAACGCCCGGCAGCAGACCGTGGCGGGCCATCAGGTTATGGACGGTGCTGAAAGCGGGCATGCAGTGCCCCAGGTCTTCCAGCCAGCGCTTAATCTTGCGTGCGCCCCAGCGTTCATGACGGTCATGTGCCATGCGCAGAAGAGCTGTGATGTCATCAGATGAGCGGTTCGGGGAATGATGAGGTATACGGGGCCGGTCCAGAAGGCCGGATGCGCCTTCCTGAGCCCAGCGCTGAAGCCACTTATAGCCGGTGGCAGGCGAAATGCCGTAGTGACGGCACAGGGAACGGATGTTCGCCCCGTCCTGCGAGGCGAACAAAACAAACTCGGTACGTAATGACATGGTATCTCTCGCATCCCAGGGCATAAGTGACTCCATAAACGGGTTCTTATGCCTTAGTTGTAAGTGTCTACCATGTCCCCGAACAAGTGTTCACTATGTCCCCGGACTGTACAAGGGAGAGGGCTGGGGGGAGGGGGAACAGACAACCGGGATAGACTTGAATTAACGTGGTTATCCGCACATGATCCCCCTCATGAAAATAGAAACCGCACTTCCCTCACACTTCGAACGTCTGGTCGCAATCTGGGGATCTTCCGTTCGTGCCACGCACCACTTTTTACAGGAAAGCGATATTGCGGCACTGCGTCCGTTATTGCTCAACGTGTATCTGCCAAACCTCAACGTCGTCATTGCCCGCGATGAAACCGGCGTTATTCATGGCTTTTTGGGCGTTGATGAAAACCGCATTGAAATGCTGTTTGTCGACGACGTAAGCCGGGGTAAGGGCGTCGGCAAATTACTGCTGAAATACGCCATCGCAGAGTTCAGTGCGAATGAAGTGGATGTGAACGAGCAAAACCCGCAGGGCGTGGCGTTTTATCGCCATATGGGGTTTGAGCAGGTTGGGCGATCGGCGCTGGACGGGCAGGGTAATCCGTTTCCGTTGCTGCATATGCGGTTGAGTGGAAATACCGAGGTTAGCGCTTAGCCTGCTTATCCCATTTTAATAAGCCGACGATATCTTTTTCTCCTTCGGCTTCTTTAAGCAGGCGCTGTTTTTTTTCAAACTGACTGTATTCCGAACACGCCTTTTCATCAGCCGCTTTCTTGCTGATTTTACCTGCCCCGTCTAAAACGTCCCGGTCGTTAAATTGCAGGAACTGATCGAGTCTGGTTTGCCAGTCTCGTAAAAATACCTGCTGGCGACGTCTGGCCTGATCTTCGGCAAAATCCAGCCACATATTAACGACGCGATTAAGCTCGTTCACTTCATCCTGGGACAGATAATTTTTGGCGGTGGTGACATCGCTTTTACGGACTTCTTCGCCTTTATAGTGGGTCAGCCCCATATGCGGTTGACTGGCGTCTGCGCGTTGGTGAATCAACTCCGCAGCGGTGTGGCCCGTGCAGGCAAAATGCAGTTTATTCTGGATGGTCTGGAAGAATTGCGTGGTTTCTTTAAGCGAGGGCTGATAGTCAGCCGCTAATGCAAAAATCTCCCTGACCCGTAGATAAACCCGGCGTTCGCTGGCCCGAATGTCGCGAATGCGTTCCAGCATGTCATCGAAATAATCGGGTACGGCGGAGGAACCAACGGGCGGATTCCTCAGCCGCTCATCGTCCATGACGAAGCCTTTTACCAGGTATTCCTGCAGCGTCTGGGTGGCCCACTGGCGGAACTGTGTGCCTCGCGTGGAGCGGACACGGTAGCCGATGGCGAGAATGACGGGCAGGCTAAGGTATTGAACATTGTAGGTTTTACCATCGCTGGCAGTTGTTCGGTAAAACCGAACAACTGAATTTTCGACCAGTTCTCCCTCATCAAAGATATTCTTGATATGCCCGCTGATCGTTGCTTTGGCCTTGCCGTATAAGTCGCAGATCATGGCCTGTGAAAGCCACAAAGTATCGCTTTCAAATCGGCATTCGATACGTACTTTTCCATCCCCGCTGGCAAACATGACAAATTCACCTGCTGGCGAATTTATTAATTCTTCATATGTCATGCTGCCTCCACGTTTTAAGGTGTATGTTTTTAAGTTCGTAGTATGCCAGAAATAGCCGCTAAGCCCGGGGAGTTGTTACTGATTTTGCGAGAAGCTTTCCAGGAAGTTGAGTTTGAATCGCTGCAAGCGCTTCTTCTATCTGAATGAGCTTTGCCTTCGTCCGTTTGTATTCGTCCAGCAACCTCTGCTCATTCTCGCTATACGCCACCAGAACGATGCACCCTTTCATCACCTTCACCGTCACCTGATGTCCGGTATCAAACCCCGCCGCGCGTAACCACTTACCGGAAAGAATAATATTCGGCGTGGATTTGTCGAAAACATTCGGGCGGTATCCCACAATTAACGAACGCTCGGTTCCGGATTGGTCGGTGTCTGGGGTAGAATGCGAATCAGCCATAATCAACTCCTTGATAGTTGGTGAGGTTAGACGCTCCGGTTGTGTTCCCGCACATCGGGGCGTTGCAAGTAAAGGAGGTTTAGGTGGCCTCCTATGTGTGTCAGAGTAGATGGATAGGTGGCCTCATGTCAATCATATCGCGCGAAAAAAAACCAAAAGGCGGCGGACAATCTCCGCAGTTTAAGATGCGAATTGATCCGGCATTGAAGGAGCAGTTGGATGCAGTGGCGGCTGAGGAAGGGGTGAGTCTCGCCAGCTGGTTGAAGGAGCTGGCGAGGGAGGCGTTAAGGACCAAGGGAATTGAACCCAACGGCTAAATTTTTTATGAGATCAGTCATCATTGAGTCCAATAATATGAAATTCTGCACCAGAGGATTTGATCGCATTATCCGAACTAACTAATAATACATCTAGCTGCCTTTTAATATTATTATCTTGTGTTTTTGTATAATAATTTTTAGTCGTATGGGGCTGAATAACAATTACTCGTGTTTTTATCTTATTAGGATTGGTATTTAATAATGACAATTTATTTATAAATTCAGAAGGCTGTATTAGTTTGTTTTCATACCAACACATTTTATTTTTAGAATTTAATGTTCTTTCGGTAAGATCTTGAACGAGGTTTTTACGAATAGAATATCTCAGGTTTTTTACTGCCTGGCTCAAAACTATATCATGGGCCCCAACTGATACCCTCCTGTTGCTACTTTTGCTATTGGCTGCTTTAATATGAATTAAAGATATTATAGTTTTATCATTGTAATCATCAATATGAATAAAATCTGCTTTTTCTCCCGAACCATCGTCACAATATAACCATCCTGTGGGTTTTTCAGTTGTATTAAAATCTTCGACTGAATTCCACCGGCTATTCCAACGGTTTTTTACCCAACAAAAGAGAGAGTTTTGCATTCCAATTTTAGTTAAATCAAGTTTTCCAGATACTAATGGTTTCTCTTGACATATATTAAAATTTTCGAAATCCGCCCAAATGAATCCATTATAAGTTACATCTTTATAGTCAGTTTTAAAAATCCACGAATTGACTACGGCATGCCCAGATTCATACCAGCATTTAATTAGTTCAGGATGTTTAAATATTCTTGCATACTTATTAAGTATCTCCTTTTTTTGTGTAGTCAAGTGTTGGCTGTGAATTTCAAAGGATACTTCATATTCTTTAATAATTAGCCTTATGCTAATATCTCCGCAATGAATATTTTCATAAAAAACTTTTAGTGAGAAAGATGAGTTCATGGTAGATGAAACTTCTACTTTGTATTTATCCGAGATCGTTCTAAGTAAATCGGCTTTGGTAATACTCATTTCGTAAGGAACGAAATCAGGATCGATTACGGAAAAATCGTAGGCATCTTTCACGCTACTAAGATCGTTAATTGGACTGGCTAAAATACCAATAGGAGTTGGATTGTTTTGGTTATTAGAATTTAACATGTCCAATATTTCTATAACATTTTTTTCAAAGGTATCCCAATCTTTACATGGACCTTTCCAGATAGAAGATTTGAAGGGGTTTAAACCTATAGTTTTATTTCCATTCCCGATTTCGGTTCTTACCGCAGACATCATATATGATTGATCTTCAAGAGGATCTAAAGATTCTGCTACACTATTTCCCCCTAGGACTTTTGAATCAGCTTTGAAAGTGCTTTTGCCATGTATACCAAGAAGCCAAAGCATCTTAATATTATCTTCATTAATGAATAGGTGATTTAAATGTGATATTTCAACTGGATGTAAATTTGGTAATGATGGACTTTTGAAATATTCTCTTATTGAGTCTTTCATACCTTTTTCAGAAAAATAAAATGCCGCATACTTCCCTTGTGTCACTGTAAGTACAATATGATTCTCGATGTCATGGATATCATTTCTTTTAGTCCAGCTGGCTTTGTTGAATAAATCGAACTTTTGCTGAGTTGAAGGATCAGATCACGCATCCTCCCGACAACACAGACCATTCCGTGGCAAAGCAAAAGTTCAGAATCACCAACTGGTCCACCTACAACAAAGCTCTCATCAACCGTGGCTCCCTCACTTTCTGGCTGGATGATGAGGCGATTCAGGCCTGGTATGAGTCGGCAACGCCTTCATCACGAGGAAGGCCCCAGCGCTATTCTGATCTCGCCATCACCACCGTTCTGGTGATTAAACGCGTATTCCGGCTGACCCTGCGGGCTGCGCAGGGTTTTATTGATTCCATTTTTGCCCTGATGAACGTTCCGTTGCGCTGCCCGGATTACACCAGTGTCAGTAAGCGGGCAAAGTCGGTTAATGTCAGTTTCAAAACGTCCACCCGGGGTGAAATCGCACACCTGGTGATTGATTCCACCGGGCTGAAGGTCTTTGGTGAAGGCGAATGGAAAGTCAGAAAGCACGGCAAAGAGCGCCGTCGTATCTGGCGAAAGTTGCATCTTGCTGTTGACAGCAACACACATGAAGTTGTCTGTGCAGACCTGTCGCTGAATAACGTCACGGACTCAGAAGCCTTCCCGGGCCTTATCCGGCAGACTCACAGAAAAATCAGGGCAGCCGCGGCAGACGGGGCTTACGATACCCGGCTCTGTCACGATGAACTGCGCCGCAAAAAAATCAGCGCGCTTATTCCTCCCCGAAAAGGAGCAGGTTACTGGCCCGGTGAGTACGCAGACCGCAACCGTGCCGTTGCTAATCAGCGGCTGAGCGGAAGCAATGCACGGTGGAAATGGACAACGGAATATAACCGTCGCTCGATAGCGGAAACGGCAATGTACAGAATGAAGCAGTTGTTGGGAGATTCACTGACGCTGCGTGACTACGATGGTCAGGTAGCGGAAGCTATGGCCATGGTGCGTGCGTTGAACAGGATGACAAAGGCTGGGATGCCAGAAAGCGTGCGTATTGCCTGAAAATCCAGCCAGCTACAGGGTCGTTCGCACGAAATCTTATTTATTCAACAAAGCCAGTCCAGCTAGGGGTTTTATTAATTGAGTAAGGTGAAATTAACACTGAAGCTTCATTAATTATTTCAGTTGTGATTGGGTATTTTATTATTTCCCCTTCGTTATTAATTTCAGTATCTATAATTTTCATTACTGATTCATGAAGGATTTTAGCTGTGTAGTCTAATTTATTAAATCCGACTAATATAGAAAAAAAAGGCGAGAGATGCTCTTTTTGAATATCGTGCATAACGATCTCATTTATTAATATACATTAAAATGAGATGATTATATTAATTTTAGAACAGATAAAGTGATAGTGATCACAAAGGTGGTATATGAATGATTAAAAAGGAAAAATAAAATAACATTTTTGGCGGAGATCACAGGAGTCGAACCTGCCCGGGAACGCTGGCGTCCCCAACTGGATTTGAAGTCCAGCCACCTCACCGGAGATGACGATCTTCCGCGCCTGCATTGCTACATGGAGGCGGGGCGCATTATAGCTACTTTCAGGCATTTACCACATACCAAAACACACTTTTTTCACCTCTCTTTTGACCTGCACACGGTCATTTCAGTTAATTCCTAAGAAAATCCTCAAGTTAGACCTTCGTGCTGAGTGACTTTTACCGCGATCACAAAAAACAAGAAACGTAATCGGCTAACCAGAAAACGCAATACCCGCTCCTGAAACAATGGTTTAAAAACGAGAAACCGGTTTCAGCGCCTCCTACAGCGTGAGGGATAAAAAAGATGAGCGACGTATTGTCCGTAAAAGAGAAGATTGGCTACGGTATGGGTGATGCCGCCAGCCACATCATTTTTGATAACGTCATGTTGTACATGATGTTTTTCTATACTGATATCTTCGGCATTCCCGCCGGATTTGTCGGTACCATGTTCCTGCTGGCGCGTGCGCTGGATGCCATTTCCGACCCGTGCATGGGTCTGATTGCCGACCGCACCCGCAGCCGCTGGGGCAAGTTCCGCCCGTGGATTTTGTTCGGGGCCATCCCGTTCGGCATCGTCTGCGTGCTGGCGTACACCACGCCAGACCTCAGCCACAACGGCAAACTGATTTACGCCGCGGTGACCTACACGCTGCTGACCCTGCTTTATACCGTGGTCAACATCCCTTACTGCGCGCTGGGTGGCGTCATTACCAACGACCCGACGCAGCGTATCTCCCTGCAGTCCTGGCGCTTTGTGCTGGCAACGGCAGGCGGCATGCTCTCCACGGTGCTGATGATGCCGCTGGTGAACCTGATTGGCGGCGAAGATAAAGCCTTTGGCTTCCAGGGCGGGATTGCCGTGCTGTCGGTGGTGGCGTTCCTGATGCTGGCCTTCTGCTTCTTTACCACTAAAGAGCGTATCCAGGTGCCGCCGAGCACCACCTCCATGCGGGAAGATCTGCGCGACATCTGGTGCAACGACCAGTGGCGCATCGTGGGTGTGCTCACCATCCTCAATATCCTCGCCGTCTGCGTGCGCGGTGGGGCGATGATGTACTACTGCACCTGGATCATGGGCTCGCCGGAAATCTTCGTCGCGTTCCTTACCACCTACTGTGTCGGCAACCTGATCGGCTCCGCGCTGGCAAAACCGCTTACCGACTGGAAATGCAAAGTCAGCATCTTCTGGTGGACTAATGCCGCTCTGGCAGTGGTCAGCGTGGCGATGTTCTTCGTGCCAATGCATGCCAGCGTGGTGATGTTCGCCTTTATCTTCGTCATTGGCGTGCTGCACCAGCTGGTGACGCCAATCCAGTGGGTGATGATGTCCGACACCGTCGATTACGGCGAATGGACCAACGGCAAACGCCTGACCGGCATCAGCTTTGCAGGCACCTTGTTCGTGCTGAAGCTGGGCCTGGCACTGGGCGGCGCGTTGATTGGCTGGATGCTGGCAGGTGGCGGTTATGACGCCGCAGCCAAAACCCAGAACAGTGCCACCATCAGCATCATTATCGGTCTGTTCACGCTGGTTCCGGCGGCCTGCTACGTGCTGAGCGCCATCATCGCCAAACGTTATTACACGCTGAAAACCCCCTTCCTGACCAGAGTCATGGGCGAGCTGGCGCAGGGCGCGCACCGCAATCAGCAGGAATTTGAAAACCTGTCGATCAGCAAAGAATTACAGAACTAAGAGGATGAGAGCATGAAAATCAGTGATGGAAACTGGCTTATTCAACCGGGTCTGGAGGTAACCTGCCCGGTGCAGGTGTTCGACGTGGAGCAACAGGGTAATGACCTGGTGGTCTGGGTTGCACCGCGAGACGTGCGCGAACGGACCTGGCAGCTCGATACATTGATGTTCACGGTTCGTCTGTTTGCCCCGCAGGAAGGGATTGTTGGAGTGCGCATTGAGCACTTCCAGGGCGCACTGAATAACGGCCCACACTATCCACTGAATGTCCTGAAAGACGTGAAGGTTGAGATTGAAAATAACGCGGAATTTGCCGAGCTGAAAAGTGGCAATATCAGCGTGCGCGTCACCAAAGGTGAGTTCTGGGCGCTGGATTTCCTGCGCGACGGCCAGCGTATTACCGGCAGCCAGCTGAAAAACAACGGCTACGTGCAGGACGGCAACACCGATCGTAACTATATGTTTGAGCGTCTGGATCTGGGCGTGGGCGAAACGGTCTACGGCCTGGGCGAACGCTTTACCGCGCTGGTGCGCAACGGTCAGACGGTCGAAACCTGGAACCGCGATGGTGGTACCAGTACCGAACAGTCGTACAAAAACATCCCGTTCTACCTCACCAACCGTGGCTACGGCGTGCTGGTCAACCACCCGGAAAACGTGTCGTTTGAAATCGGCTCCGAGAAAGTCTCCAAAGTGCAGTTCAGCGTGGAAGGCGAGTATCTCGAATATTTCGTGATCGACGGCCCGACGCCGAAAGCGGTGCTGAACCGCTATACGCAGTTCACCGGGCGTCCGGCGCTGCCGCCTGCGTGGTCGTTCGGCCTGTGGCTGACCACCTCGTTCACCACCAACTACGACGAAGCCACGGTGAACAGCTTTATCGACGGCATGGCCGGGCGCAACCTGCCGCTGCACGTCTTCCACTTCGACTGCTTCTGGATGAAGGCGTTCCAGTGGTGCGATTTTGAATGGGACCCGGTGACCTTCCCGGATCCGGAAGGCATGATCCGTCGCCTGAAAGCGAAAGGGCTGAAGATCTGCGTGTGGATCAACCCGTACATCGGCCAGAAATCGCCAATATTTAAGGCGCTGAAAGAGAAGGGCTACCTGCTCAAGCGCCCGGACGGCTCCCTGTGGCAGTGGGATAAGTGGCAGCCGGGGCTGGCGATCTATGACTTCACCAACCCGGAAGCGTGCCAGTGGTATGCCAGCAAGCTGAAAGGCCTGGTGGATATCGGTGTCGACTGCTTCAAGACCGATTTCGGTGAGCGCATCCCGACGGATGTCCGGTGGTTTGACGGCGCTGACCCGCAGAAGATGCACAACCACTACGCCTACATCTATAACGCGCTGGTGTGGAACGTGCTGAAAGAGACGGTGGGCGAAGATGAAGCGGTGCTGTTTGCCCGCTCGGCGTCCGTCGGGGCGCAACAGTTCCCGGTTCACTGGGGCGGCGACTGCTATGCCAACTACGAATCAATGGCTGAAAGCCTGCGCGGCGGGCTGTCGATTGGCCTGTCCGGCTTTGGTTTCTGGAGCCACGATATCGGCGGGTTCGAAAACACTGCCCCGGCGCACGTTTACAAACGCTGGTGTGCGTTCGGGCTGCTCTCCAGCCACAGCCGCCTGCACGGCAGCAAATCCTACCGTGTGCCGTGGGCGTATGATGACGAGTCATGCGACGTCGTACGTCACTTCACCCAGCTGAAATGCCAGATGATGCCGTACCTGTACCGTCAGGCGGCGCTGGCGCGCGAGTGCGGCACGCCGATGCTGCGTGCGATGATACTGGAGTTCCCGGACGATCCAGCGTGCGATTACCTCGACCGCCAGTACATGCTGGGGGATTCAGTGCTGGTTGCGCCGGTATTCTCCGAAGCGGGTGACGTGCAGTTCTACCTGCCGGAAGGACGCTGGACGCACCTGTGGCACAACGATGAAATCCAGGGCAGCCGCTGGCATAAACAGCAGCATGGTTTCCAGAGCCTGCCGGTCTACGTGCGTGACAACACCCTGCTGGCGCTGGGCAATAATAACCAGAAACCGGACTATGCGTGGAACGAGGGCACAACCTTCCAGCTGTTTAACCTGAGCGATGGCGCAACGGCAATCAGCGAAGTGCCTGCGGCGGACGGTTCGGTGGTATTTACGCTGAAAGCGACACGCCAGGGCGACACGGTGATCCTCCAGGGCGAAGGCGAGGCGCAAAACTGGTCGGTCTGTTTGCGTAACGTGCAGCAGGTCAGCGAAGTGAAAGGTGGTTCCCATGCCGGTAGCGAGTGGGGCGTGGTGGTGAAAGCGCAGGGGAATGAGATTGTGATCCATCTCTGAGCCCCCTCATCTTCTCCCCAAAGGGGCGAGGGAATGGTTTACTCCCTCTCCCTGTTAGGGTGTACAGTCCGGGGACATAGTGAACACTTGTTCGGGGACATGGTAGACACTTACAACTAAGGCATAAGAACCCGTTTATGGAGTCACTTATGCCCTGGGATGCGAGAGATACCATGTCATTACGTACCGAGTTTGTTTTGTTCGCCTCGCAGGACGGGGCGAACATCCGTTCCCTGTGCCGTCACTACGGCATTTCGCCTGCCACTGGCTATAAGTGGCTTCAGCGCTGGGCTCAGGAAGGCGCATCCGGCCTTCTGGACCGGCCCCGTATACCTCATCATTCCCCGAACCGCTCATCTGATGACATCACAGCTCTTCTGCGCATGGCACATGACCGTCATGAACGCTGGGGCGCACGCAAGATTAAGCGCTGGCTGGAAGACCTGGGGCACTGCATGCCCGCTTTCAGCACCGTCCATAACCTGATGGCCCGCCACGGTCTGCTGCCGGGCGTTTCACCGGGCATTCCGGCCTCAGGGCGGTTCGAACATGATGCGCCCAATCGCCTCTGGCAGATGGATTTTAAGGGACACTTTCCCTTTGGTGGTGGCCGCTGTCATCCGCTCACCCTGCTGGATGACCACTCCCGCTTTTCCCTGTGCCTGGCACACTGCACCGATGAACGGCGTGAGACCGTACAGCAGCAGCTGGTCAGCGTGTTTGAACGCTACGGTCTGCCGGACAGGATGACGATGGATAACGGAGCGCCGTGGGGCGACACCACCGGCATCTGGACGGCACTGGAGCTGTGGCTGATGCGCCTGGGTATCCGGGTGGGGCACTCCCGGCCATATCATCCGCAGACACAGGGCAAGCTGGAGCGTTTTCACCGCAGCCTGAAGGCGGAAGTGTTGCAGGGGAAGTGGTTCGCGGACAGCGGTGAACTGCAGCGTGCATTTGAACACTGGCGCACCGTCTATAACCTTGAACGACCGCACGAGGCGCTGGGTATGAACGTTCCGGCCTCCCGGTATCAGCCGTCCGCACGGCAGTACAACGGCAACACAATCCCACCGGAATACGATGAGGGGGTGATGGTCAGGAAAGTCGATATCAGCGGGAAGCTGAGCGTGAAAGGAGTCAGTCTGAGCGCAGGCAAGGCGTTCAGGGGGGAACGGGTAGGGCTGAGGGAAACACAGGAAGACGGCTGTTATGACGTGTGGTGGTACAGCACGAAAGTGGGGGTGATCGACCTGAAGAAAAAGTCGATCACCATAGGTAAAGGATGTTAAAAAGTGTTCACCATGTCCCCGAACACCTGTCTACCATGTCCCCGGACCGTACATAGGGAGAGGGCTGGGGTGAGGGCGGAGCCGCCGGAACGGTTGTCACCACGCCACCGGTCATCACCTGCTGCACCTGCTGTTTATCCATATTCGCCGCGTTCAGCTTGCCGTTCACCGTTGGCTTCAGTGGTGCGTTTGCCTGCACGCTGCCAGTCGCGGTCAGCTGAATATTGCCATCTCCCGTAACAGGCAATGCTGGCCAGCCCCACTGGTTAATGATATTCAGCGGCACACCGCGCCCGTTCAGGCTCACGGTGGTTTGTCGTTGTGGCAGTTGCGAAACCGTCGCGGTAGCTTCCAGGATCCCTTTCTCGGTAAAAGCGCTGAGCTCGGTAATATTGACCGTCGACGCGTTGGCATTCAACGACAGCGACGGGCGACGCACGTCCACGCGGTTAAACGTCGCCGCCGCGCCGTTCAATGTGGCGTTGCCACCCCAAACGCCCCACTGCCGGTCTTTTACCACCTGCAGGTTCGCGCCGTAACCATCAAGAGAGGTAATTTGCCACGGGAAGGCCGGGTCGATATCAATCACCAGGTTACGACTCAGGCCGAATTTTTTCAGCGTCACGCTGTTTAGCCATTCGGGTAGCGGATCCATCCACAGCGTTTTCCAGTTCTGTGGCAGGGTGTATTCCAGACCCGCGATGGCGGCATCGTCCAGCTCCAGCGCTTTACCGTCGCGCAGCCAGTTGCCGGAGGTGCGCACCATACCGCCTTCCCAGCGTGAGGTGAACTGGCGCAGCGCCACGCCCTGCGGGGAGAATTCCGCATTCAGGATCGGGTCGAAAAGATGCACTGAGCCATAGATAAATTCGCTGGCATTCATGGACAAACGTCCCTCCTGACTCTGCCAGTCGCCTTTGCTCAGCGTCATGTTACGCAGGCTTAAATCGAGGTCGGTAACCGCCCAGTCCGGCCCCTGGAGGCTGGCATCGGTGACTTCCAGCCGCCCAATCTGCAGGGAGGGCAGTGTGGTAATGGGAGTGAAGAAATCCATCAGCGACTTATCGCTCTGCAGGCGGGTCTCATTCAGGCGCAGGGTGTCGATGATCCAGCTACCATCCGCATTGCGCAGGGCAGAGCCCGTGAGCGAGCCGCGCGCCATATCGGCCCCGATGGTATTCAGCACCACCTCTTTGCCGTTGATCTGGCCCTGAATCAGCACATTACTGGCCGGAACACCGTTGAGGGTGAGTGAGCCTGCGCTCATCTGGATTTGTGCGTTTTGACCCAGCACGTTACCTGCTTCAGGCTGCCACGGGCTGACGCCACCCGTGACTTTTTGGGCGCTTAAATCCCACTCTGTATTGGGGCTGTTAAAGGCCATGTTGTCCAGTTGCAGACGGTCTGCCTGGAAGGGCAGCGGTGCGGTTTGCGGAGAGAGGTTCAGCGTGCCATCAGACAGGGTGATGGTGTCCATATGCAGCGGGTCGGTAAACTGGCGGCTGCTTAAACCAATATCGACCTTTTTCGCAACCAGCGTGGCGGGTTTGCCATCACGGCCAAAGGTGACGTTTTCCAGAATGATGTGGGAAGGCGATGAAAAGCGGTGATCCATCAGGTCAAAATTGAGTTCGTAATCGGTATTCACCGTTACCCAACTGCTGACCTGTGACGCGCCCCAGCGGGTCTGGAGCAGGATATAGAGCGCCAGCACCACAATGAGCAGGGCTACCAGAAGATAGACGAGTAGCTTTCCAATAAATTTCATGGTCTTCCATCCCGCAAAACGCACATAAAGGAGTTATGCACGATTTATGCGCAATCCTCAAGGCGGGAATGGCGTAATAAGATGTCACGGCAGGCATTGACAGCCTGCCGTGATGACGATCAATTTTTTTCAGGCGGGAAAACGAGGTTCAGTACGATAGCGGTGATACCCCCTGCCGCGATGCCGGAAGAGAGCAGGTTTTTCACCCAGTCCGGAGCAAACTGCAGGATCAGCGGTTGCTGGGAAACGCCCAGACCAACGGCCAGTGACAGCGCAATAATCATAATTGCGCGACGGTTCAGCGGCTCGCGGGAGACGATACGCACGCCTGAGGCCGCAATCGTCCCGAACATCACCAGCGTCGCGCCGCCCAGTACCGGTTCAGGGATGTGCTGGACAAAGCCGCTCACCGCCGGGAACAGGCCGAGGACGATCAGCATCAGCGCAACCACAAAACCGACGTAACGGCTGGCAACGCCGGTCAACTGGATCACCCCGTTGTTCTGGCCGAAGCAGGAGTTCGGGAAGGTGTTGAAGACCGCAGAGACAAACGAGTTTAGCCCGTTCGCCAGCACGCCGCCCTTCAGGCGCTTCATGTATAGCGGGCCGGAAACCGGCTGCTCAGAAACGTCAGAGGTGGCCGTGATATCCCCGATGGTTTCAAGCGAGGTGATCATAAAGACCAGCATCAGTGGCAGCAGCAGACCCCAGTCAATGCCCAGGCCGTAGTAGAGCGGAGTGGGGACGGTGATCAGTGCCGTGTTTGTGGATGCCGTGTGTTCCGGCAGCATACCCAGTGCCCATGCCAGCAGATAACCGGCCGCCATTGCGATCACCAGCGAGGCCACGCGCAGGTAAGGGTTACGCTGACGGTTAAGCAGAATAATGATAGCCAGCACCACACCCGCCAGCAGCAGATTTTTCGGTGCGCCGAACGTGTGGTCGCTCATGGCCGCATAACCCCCGCCGATGGAGGTCAGGCCGACCTGAATCAGCGACAGGCCGATAATCATCACCACCACGCCGGATACCAGCGGGGTGATCACGCGGCGTGCCAGGTGAAGAACGCGGGAGATAACCATTTCCGTGCAGCTTGCCAGCATCAGCGTGCCAAAGAGCGCAGCCATCATGGTCGGGACATCCGCACCACCGGTTTTCAGTGCCGTACCGCCCATGATCAGCGGTGCCACAAAGTTAAAACTGGTGCCCTGAATTGATAACAATCCAGATCCCACCGGGCCCCACGCTTTAATTTGAATAATCGAGGCCACGCCGGAGGCAAAGAGAGACATGCTGATGATGTGCTGTGTGTCCTGAGCCGGTAAACCGAGTGCCTGGCAAATCAGCAGCGCGGGGGTGATTACCGCAACGAACATAGCCAGAAGGTGCTGGCAGGCGGCGAATAGCGTCTGCGGCAGCGGTGGTCGATCTTCAAGGCGGTAAATCAGTTCGCTATTTTGCTTCTGCGCAATCGGTTGCGCATCAGGAGACTCTATGGTGTTAACGGACATCGACGACAATCCCACGGTGGAAAAGCGGGCATTTTATCTGACCATCTGGTAAAAGCAAACGATTGCCAACAAAAAATGACAAGAAAATCTGCTACTGCGGACAGCTTTTCTACAACCCATGAGGAAAAAAAATTACACTTTTTCCGCCGGTGGCTCATGACGAGCGCAAACCGGCCAGGATAACGCCGCGTGTGTAAGGAACACGCGCACAAAAGGAGCCTTTTATGATTCATCTTGATACGTTGTCGACCCTTGTTGCCGCAACGCTGGTTTTACTGCTTGGTCGCAAGCTGGTACACAGCGTTTCCCTTCTCAAGAAGTACACTATTCCTGAACCCGTCGCCGGTGGATTGCTGGTGGCACTGGCTCTGCTGGTGCTGAAAAAAAGCATGGGCTGGGAAATCGATTTTGATATGTCCCTGAAAGACCCGCTGATGCTGGCCTTCTTTGCCACCATCGGCCTGAATGCCAACCTGGCGAGCCTGCGTGCGGGCGGTAAAGTGCTCGGCGTGTTTTTGATTGTGGTGGTCGGGTTGCTGCTGATGCAAAACGCCATTGGTATCGGCATGGCGACGCTGCTGGGGCTGGATCCGCTGATGGGCCTGCTGGCTGGGTCAATTACTCTGTCCGGTGGACACGGTACCGGAGCGGCGTGGAGTAAGCTGTTTATCGAGCGTTATGGTTTTGAAAACGCAACGGAAGTGGCGATGGCCTGCGCAACCTTCGGCCTGGTGCTGGGCGGGTTGATTGGCGGCCCGGTGGCGCGTTATCTGGTGAAGCATTCTGCTACGCCAGACGGCAGACCAGACGATGAGCTGGTCCCCACAGCGTTTGAAAAGCCGGATGTCGGGCGCAATATCACGTCGCTGGTGTTGATTGAAACCATCGCCATGATTGCCATCTGCCTGACCGTGGGCAAAGTGGTTGCGCAATGGCTGGCGGGCTCCATGTTTGAACTGCCAACGTTTGTTTGTGTGCTGTTTATCGGGGTGATCCTCAGTAACGGTCTGGCGGTGATGGGCTTCTACCGCGTGTTTGAACGCGCCGTGTCGGTGCTTGGCAACGTTTGCCTGTCGCTGTTCCTGGCGATGGCGCTGATGAGCCTCAAACTCTGGGAGCTGGCGTCCCTGGCGCTGCCAATGGTGGCGATTCTGGCGGTTCAGGCTCTGTTTATGGCGTTGTATGCCATATTCGTGACCTGGCGCATGATGGGTAAAAACTATGATGCGGCGGTACTGGCGGCAGGGCACTGCGGGTTTGGCCTGGGGGCAACGCCAACGGCTATCGCGAACATGCAGGCGATCACCGAGCGGTTTGGGCCATCTCATATGGCGTTTCTGGTGGTACCGATGGTCGGTGCGTTCTTCATTGATATCGTCAACGCACTGGTGATCAAACTTTACCTGATGCTACCGATGTTTGCCTGATATCAGGCGTTGGAATAGCGCTCGGTTTCCGGCATCCAGCGCTCAATTAACGCTGCCGCCTGTTCGGGGTAGCGTTCATGAATATGGCGTGCGAGGCGCTGAACTTCGGGGATCATGGCCTGATCGCGCAGTAAGTCTGCCACTTTGAATTCGGCGTTACCCGTCTGGCGTGTGCCCAGCAGTTCACCCGGGCCACGGATCTCCAGGTCTTTTTGCGCAATCACGAAGCCGTCGTTGCTGTCGCGTAACACCTGCAGGCGCATTTGCGCGGTTTTAGAGAGTGGGGCTTTGTAGAGCAGCACACAGTGCGATGCCACCGCGCCACGTCCCACGCGGCCACGGAGCTGGTGGAGTTGTGCAAGCCCCAGACGCTCCGGGTTTTCAATGATCATCAGGCTGGCGTTCGGCACGTCCACGCCCACTTCGATAACCGTTGTGGCAACCAGCAGATGAAGCTCACCCTGTTTGAATGACTGCATCACCGCCTGTTTTTCGGCGGGCTTCATGCGTCCGTGAACCAGCCCAACGTTCAGCTCTGGCAGCGCCAGCTTTAACTCTTCCCACGTTGCTTCTGCAGCCTGTGCTTCCAGCAGTTCAGACTCTTCAATCAGCGTACAAACCCAGTACGCCTGACGCCCTTCGTGTGTGCAGGCATTGCGCACGCGGTCAATGATATCGCTGCGCCGCGTGTCCGGAATGGCGACGGTCGTGACTGGCGTACGGCCTGGCGGCAGTTCGTCGATGGTGGAGGTATCCAGATCGGCATAGGCGGTCATCGCCAGGGTGCGTGGAATTGGCGTGGCGGTCATGATCAGCTGATGCGGATGAAAGCCCTGCTGCAGACCTTTTTCCCACAACGCCAGACGCTGGTGCACACCGAAACGGTGCTGTTCGTCGATAATCACCAGCGCAAGGCCGTTAAACTGCACCTGTTCCTGGAAAATAGCATGCGTGCCGACAATCATCTGCACATCACCGCGGGCGATGGCATCCTGTTGCGCAAGGCGCGCTTTGCCCTTTTGCTTACCGGCGAGCCAGCCCACTTCCACGCCAAGCGGGGCGAACCAGTTGCGGAAATTGTTTGCGTGCTGTTCGGCCAGCAGTTCGGTCGGTGCCATCAGTGCCACCTGCTTACCGTGAGCAATCGCGCGCAGGGCGGCCAGGGCGGCAACCAGTGTTTTACCGGAGCCTACATCACCCTGTACCAGGCGCATCATCGGCACATCAAGCGCCATATCACGTTCAATCTCAGCGGTCACACGTGCCTGTGCGCCGGTCGGCTTAAACGGCAGCGAGGCCAGCAGCTTATCTTTGAGCTCATCACGCTGGCTGAGCGGCTGGGCATGAAAACGCTGCGCGCCCGCGCGAAGTGCCAGCATGCTCAGGTTATGAGCCAGTAATTCCTCAAGGATAAGACGCCGTTGGGCGGGGTGTTTACCGCTTTCTAAATCGCTAAGCTGCAGTGACGGTGGTGGGCGGTGCAGGGTGCGCATCGCTTCCGGCAGGCTCATCATCCCCTGTGCCAGCTCAGGCGGTAACAGTTCGGTAATGGCGCAGGTATCGAGCAGCTCCAGTGCCTGGTCAGTGAGCTTACGCAGTGTCGCCTGCTTGATCCCTTCGGTCGTCGGGTAGACCGGGGTGAGCGTCTCCTGCAACTCTGGCGTGCTGAGATCGCCCTGCACGCGGTACTCCGGGTGGATCATCTCTGCGCCATATTTGCCGCGTTTGGCTTCGCCATAAGCCAGTACCCTGCGGCCCGTGGCGAGGCTGTTTTTCATCGCCGCGCTGAAGTTGAAAAAGCGCATGGTGAGAATGCCGGTGCCGTCGCTGATCTGGCAGGTCATCATCCGGCGTCCGCCGAAGGTGATGTTGCAGTTCAGCACTTCGCCTTCAACGGTGGCGTAGAGTGCAGGAAGGAGATCGCCAATCTTATACAGCTGGGTGCGGTCTTCGTAACGCAGGGGGAGGTGAAGCAGGAGATCCTGTAGGGTGTGCAGGCCAATTTTGGCCAGTTTACTGCTTTGCGCCGCACCCACGCCCGTCAGCGTATTGAGCGGTATGGCATCCAGCAGGCGGCCTTTCATGTTTTATCCTGCGTACTGCATGGTAGACCACCACTCTGCATCGGCTTCGATTTCGCCCTGCGCATTGACGTGGGGGTAAGGTAATTTTTTCTGCTTCGCGACGCGAGCCAGTACGGGATAACCGCCTTCAAACAGCAGGCGCTGTTGTTCGTCTTCCGGCAGCATACTGTTGCTGCGCTCGTACATCCCGGCGTTCTGACGCTGGCGCTGCGCTTCATACAAGATGAGCGCAGAGGCGACGGATACGTTCAGGGATTGCACCATACCGATCATCGGGATGATGATGTCCTGATCTGCCAGCTCCAGCGCTTCCTGAGTGATCCCGGTTTTTTCCTGACCCATCAAAATGCAGGTCGGGCGGGTATAGTCGATCTCACGGAAATCCACGGCTTTGTCGGAAAGGTGGGTTGCAAGAACCTGCATACCGCGATCTTTCAGATGTGATACCGCTTCACCGATGGTTTGATGGCTTTTGACAGAAACCCAGCTGTTACTGCCCGCAGCGGCGGACACCATCGTACGCATGCGAGTGCCCGTCCAGACGGCGTGGACTTCATGCACGCCGACGGCGTCTGCGGTACGGACAATAGCAGAGACGTTATGAGGTTTATGGACCTGCTCCATGCAGACTGTCAGGTCAGGCTGACGCCTGGCGAGCATTTCGCAGATCCGCTCGTAACGTTTTGAATTCATTAATCTAGTTTCGGTTTCGGGTGACTTTGATAACATCCGGCATGACGCGGATCTTGCGCATAATGTTCGCCAGATGCACGCGGTCACGGGCGGTCAGACGAATAAAGGCGCTGTACACGCGGCCATCTTTTTCTTCCGTGTTCAGGCTCTGAATATTGGAAGACGCCGTATTGATTGCCGCCGTCAGGTTCGCCAGCGCACCCTGGTGGTTGAACATATCCACCTTAATTTCGGCGATAAATTCCTGCGCTGTCTCTTTATCCCACTCGACCGCCATAAACTTCTCAGGCTCTTTCTGGTAGCCACGGATGTTACGACAGGACTCGTGGTGAATAACCAGACCTTTGCCTGGGCTGACGTGCGCAATAATTGGGTCACCAGGAATTGGACGGCAACATTTTGCGAAGGTGATAAGCACCCCGTCCGCGCCTTTTATCGGCAGGTGGCCGTGGCCTGGTGTTGTTGTCGGAACCGCAGAGGTATCGCCCTGTTGCAGGTTCTTCGCCACCACCACGCTCATGGCGTTGCCGAGGCCAATCTCTGCCAGCAGATCATCAAGCGAAGCGAGCTTCATACGCTCCAGCTCACGCTGGATGTTTTCTTTCGGGATTTCAGCCAGCTTACGGCTACCACCCAACGCGTGGTTGAGCAGGCGGCGTCCCAGACTGACGGAGTCATCACGCTTGAGGTTTTTCAGCAACTGACGGATTTTAGCGCGCGCTTTGGAGCTCACGACAAAGTTCAGCCAGGCCGCGTTCGGACGTGCGCCCGGTGCGGTAATAATTTCCACCGTCTGACCGCTGGAGAGCGGCTGAGACAACGGATAAGGCTGTCTGTCGACGCGCGCACCCACGCAGGCATGGCCGATATCGGTATGCACGGCGTAAGCGAAGTCGACCGGTGTAGCACCCGCAGGCAGTTCGACAATGCGCCCTTCTGGGGTGAAAACGTAAATCTCATCCGGGAAGAGATCGGATTTAACGCTCTCGATAAATTCAAACGAGCTACCCGCACTCTGCTGCAGCTCCAGCAGGCTTTGCATCCAGCGCTGGGCGCGGATTTGTGCAGTAGTGCTGCTTTCGCTACCGTGCTCTTTATAAGCCCAGTGCGCTGCGACACCCATCTCTGCCATCTGGTCCATGTCTTCGGTGCGGATTTGCACCTCAACAGGCACGCCGTGTGGCCCGATCATCGAGGTATGCAAAGATTGATAGCCGTTCGCTTTTGGAATGGCGATGTAATCTTTAACGCGCCCCGGACGCGGTTTATACAGGCTGTGCATCTGGCCCAACACGCGATAACAGGTATCGGCGTCATGAACAACCACGCGGAATGCGTAGATATCCATAATCGAATGGAAACGCTGCTCTTTGAGCACCATTTTGCAGTAGATGGAGTACAGATGTTTTTCGCGACCGCTGACGCGGCACGGAATTCCCGCTTCCTGTAAACGCCCTTCGATTTCAGAGAGGATCTTTTGAATCATCTCTTTGCGGTTACCACGTGCGGCTTTCACCACCTCTTTAATCACGCGATAGCGGTTCGGGTACAACGCTTCAAAACCCAGCTCTTCCAGCTCGGTTTTAATGTGATGGATACCTAAACGGTGCGCCAGCGGACTGTAGATTTCGAGGGTTTCACGGGCAATGCGGCGACGTTTATCCGGGCGAAGTGAGCCCAGCGTGCGCATGTTGTGGGTACGGTCAGCGAGTTTGATGAGAATGACGCGGATATCCTGCACCATCGCCATAATCATCTTGCGGAAGTTTTCGGCTTGCGCCTCTTTCTTGTCGCGGAAATTCAGCTTATCAAGCTTAGAGACCCCTTCCACCAGTTCGGCAACGCTTTTGCCAAACAGCTGTTCCATGTCCTGATAGGTGGCGGGGGTATCTTCAATCACGTCATGCAGCAGGGCAGCCATCAGCGTTTCGTAGTCGAGTTTCATCTCGGCCAGAATACAGGCCACCGCTACCGGGTGCGTGATATAGGGTTCACCGCTTGAACGTGTCTGGCCCTCGTGAGCGTCACGTGCAACGAGATACGCCTGCTGGAGACGCTTAATCTGGTCTTCCGGCAGGTAGTGTTGAATCAGTTGATTCAGGCTTTCAAACAGATACAAGGGCGACCCGCAGGTTTAATTAACGACGACCTTCAGCAATGGCGGTTACGGCCTGCAGTTCTGCGGCTTCCTGCTCTTGCTGCTCCTGGCGCTCACGCACGTCGAGGATCTGGTTGTTGATCAGACCTTCTTCGATTTCGCGAAGTGCAATAACGGTGGTTTTATCGTTTTCTTCCGGTACCAGCGGATCTTTACCGCCTACCTGCATCTGACGAGCGCGACGCGCGGCGACCAGCACCAGGTCAAAACGGTTACCAATTTTCTCTACAGCGTCCTGAACAGTTACGCGTGCCATACTTAAAATGCTCCACAGGTGAAGAAATGACTGGGCATGATACTGAAAGTGGGTTCAGTCTGCCAACAGTTTGGTGATTAATGCGTCATGTCGCTGCTTCTGGCGGCTCATACGCAGGCGTTCTGCGCGAAGAATGGTTTTGAGATCGCTCAGCGCGGCATCAAAATCATCATTCACAATAAGGTAATCATATTCCGCGTAATGGCTCATTTCTGCAACTGCCTGTTCCATACGCTTCGCGATCACTTCTTCGCTGTCCTGGCCACGGCCACGCAGACGGCGATCCAGCTCGTCTTTCGATGGCGGTAAAATAAAGATACTGCGCGAATCAGGCATTTTCTTGCGAATCTGCTGTGCGCCCTGCCAGTCGATATCCAGGAACACATTCACGCCTGTTGCCAGAACCTGCTCAATGGTTTCACGCGAGGTACCGTAGTAGTTACCGAAAACTTCCGCGTGTTCAAGAAACGCATCTCTGCTAATCATCGCCCTGAATTCGTCGTGATTCACAAAGAAATAGTGTTCACCGTGCACTTCACCCGGACGCGGCTGACGCGTGGTGTGAGAAACAGAAACCTGTGTGTCGTACAACGGTTGGGTTTTTAACAGTGCCTGAATAAGGCTGGATTTACCCGCGCCACTAGGGGCAGAAACAATATAAAGCGTGCCTTGAGCCATGAGAGTCTTTTGTATGTGTTAGCGAAGAAGTCCTACATACGGGCTTATTATACACGTCGCCGCTGTGTGACGTAGCCTTTGTCACACTTTTTCCCCTGGATTATTGAATTTTGCGTACCGTTTTCAGGTTTTACCTGCGCTTTGCAGCAACAAAAATAAACCCTGGATAGCGTCTCGCAGAGTGAAATGTTGCCGTTAGCGTTGTTTCGGGCGTCGGGGTATACCTCCTGCAACGTAAAGGAGGGGTAGCAATGTGGCGATGGATAAGCGGGTTACTGCTGTTGTGGTGTGGCTATGGTGTGGCGGTGTGCCCGGTGTGGTCACAGGCAAAAGCAGAGAAAGAAATTTCGGCGTTAAGCGCGCAAATCAAACGCTGGGATGATGTCTACTGGAAACAGGGCGTGAGCGAGGTTAATGACGAGGTTTATGATCAGCTTAACGCACGGTTAAAACAATGGCAGCACTGTTTTGGCAGTGAGCTTTCCGGGGAAACACTTCCCGCACTGGCGGGAAGCGTAAAACATCCTGTCGCCCATACGGGGGTGCATAAAGTGGCGAGTAAAGATGAGCTTCGCCAGTGGATGCATACCCGGCGCAACCTCTGGATGCAGCCCAAAGTGGATGGCGTGGCAGTGACGCTGGTGTACCGCAACGGAAAGCTCATCCAGGCCATCAGTCGTGGTGATGGGCTAAAAGGTGAAGACTGGACGGCGCAGGTTCATTTAATACCTTCAATACCACAAACCCTGGCCGGAACGCTGGCGAATAGCGTGCTTCAGGGCGAGCTTTTTTGGTTGCGCGACAACCACATCCAGCGCCAGATGGGCGGGATGAATGCACGCGCAAAAGTGGCGGGTGCGATGATGCGGCAAACGGATAATTCGCTTCTGAGCCAGATCGGCGTGTTTATCTGGGCCTGGCCGGATGGGCCGGAAGAGATGCAGAACGCGCTGGCTGAGTTAGCAAAAGCAGGATTTACCCTGACGGCACGTTATACCCAACCTGTAGTGTCTGTTGATGCTGTGGAGATGCAGCGTTTAGCGTGGCAAACCACCGCGTTACCCTTTGCCACGGATGGCATTGTGGTGCGTTCTACTGATGAACCACCGGGTGAAGGCTGGTTACCCGGGGAGGGAGGCTGGGTCGTTGCGTGGAAATATTCACCTGTCGCACAGGTGGCTGAGGTGAAAGGGATCCAGTTTACTGTGGGGCGAACGGGAAAGGTGTCCGTTGTGGCAACGCTGGAACCGGTGCAACTGGATGATAAGCATGTGCAGCGGGTGAGTCTGGGGTCGGTGGGGCGTTGGCAACAGCTGGATATTGCTCCTGGCGATCAGGTGCTGGTGAGCCTGGCCGGACAGGGGATTCCCCGGTTTGACAAGGTGGTCTGGCGTGGGTCGGACAGACAAAAACCGCAGCCTCCGGCCTCTGATTATCATTCGCTGACCTGCTTTTATGCCTCGCCGGACTGTATGGCGCAGTTCTTTGCCCGGCTGACGTGGCTCAGTTCAAAACAAGGGCTGGATATTGAAGGGTTGGGGGAGTCAGGCTGGCGAACACTTCACCAGGTACACCATTTTGAGCATATCTTTTCATGGTTGTTATTAACGCAGGCGCAGCTTCAGGCCACGCCGGGTTTTTCTGCCGCACGCGGGTTAGCGCTCTGGCATCGTTTTAATCTGGTGCGTGAGCAGCCCTTTATCCGCTGGATCACGGCGATGGGGGTTCCGCTAACCAAAGCGACGCTGAATGCTGCAGGAGGGCTGTCGTGGCAAGCGATGAGTCAGCGTAATGCCGCTGACTGGCGTGCTTTACCGGGAACGGGAGAGGAGAAGGCGCGGCAAATCGTGAACTGGATCCACGCGCCCCAGGTTGATGTGCTGGCTAAGTGGCTGGCTGAGCAGCACATCAACGGGTTCTGACATCAGTGCGCGCTGTGTTTGTAGTGAAAAACGGGCAGCCCGAGCTTCAGGCGCAGCGCCAGCATACGGGCCGTAAAGCCGAACAGCAGCGTGGAGATGACCACCACATCGTGGTTAGAAACATAATGCTGCAGGGCGATATAGAGCACGGCAGCGGCAAAGGAGATACCAGCATACAGTTCCTTCTGGAAAACCAGTGGAATACGTTTGCAGAACATATCGCGCAGCACGCCGCCAAACACCCCCGTTACTACCGCTGCAATAGTGGCGATAACCGGGCCTTCACCCATATCGAGCGCGATTTGTGCGCCAATAATAGAAAAGACAATAAGACCAAGTGCATCAAGCACCAGGAACAGACGACGCAGGTGCGGCATAACGGGAGCAACAATGGTGGTTAATACAGCGGCAGTTGCCACGATAATGACGTATTCAGGGTTTTTAACCCAACCGAGCGGGTAATGACCAAGCAGGATATCGCGCACGGAACCGCCGCCCAGTGCGGTCGCTGTGGCAATAATAATCACGCCGAAGGTGTCCATACGGCGACGTCCGGCTGCGAGTGCGCCGGTCATGGCTTCTGCGGTGATACCAATGAGATAAAGAATGTGAAGCAGCATATAACCTCCGGTGTGAAGGCGTGGAGGTTAGCGATTTGTGCGCACGATCACGATTGAGTTTTTCTAAGGTAAACGATTAAGGATTAATATTTATAATGTGTTTGTTTTATTTTTATTTGTCTTATTTCTATGTTTTATAAAGATTAAATGACATTAAATAATGTCATTTCGACAAGTGTTTGTTTTGAGTTTTACTTATAAAAACTAATCTTTTAATGCAATGCGTTGTGGGAGTTGCTCACGTAAGCGATCGACAGCCATGCGAACCTTCAGCGGCAGCCAGCGCGTTTTTGGCCAGACGGCATGAATAGGAAGCCGGACACCGGCGGTGTCAGGAAGGATCTGAACTAAGCGTCCACTGTGCAGGCGTTCGTTAATGAGCCAGTAAGGAAGCCAGGCAATGCCGTCCCCGGCTTCTGCGGCGTCGGCAATGGCGTCCAGATCGTCCATGTAGAACCGCCCTTCAGGTTTGAAACGTTCGATTTGACCATTGATGGTGAGCTGCCATTCCAGCGGTCTGGTTTTGTTCAGGTAAAAAATAGCCTGATGCTGCATAAGTTCATCTGGTGAAGCCGGGGTGCCATATCGGGCGAGATATGACGGTGCTGCACACAGGCGCATGTCGTGCCAGGAAAGTGGGCGGGCAATGAGGTCGGTGCTGTCTTCCAGCTGGCCGTTACGCACCGCGAAATCAAACCCTTCATCCACCAGATTAATCACGCGATCGCTGAAAGAAAGCTCCAGTACCAGCTTGGGGTGCTCTCGTGCCAGTTCCAGTAAAACCGGGGCGACGCAGCGACGTCCGAACAGTACGGGCAAGGAGACGCGTAATTTACCGCGCAGGATCTGTTTGCCGCTTTCCAGAAGTGCTTGTGCTGCCTCCATTTCGCTGTGCGCGCGGTGGGCATGTTCAAGCAATAGCGAGCCTTCAGCCGTTAGCGTCTGGCTGCGTGTGGTGCGCAGGAATAACCTGACACCCAGCCTGCTTTCAAGCCGCGCGATGCTCTTACCTACGGCAGAACGCGACAGGTGCAACCGCTCCGCTGCCCGGGCAAAACTACCGCTTTCAACAACTTGCAGGAAAAGGTCAATACCATCAAACCGGTTAAGCATTGTCGCTCCTGAGGCACCAATATGAGGAAAAAGTATCAGCACTGGTGAGTAAATTGCAACGCTATCCTTGTGTCATCTGTCAGACGACACAGGAAGAAAAAGATGAAGTACTGGACAATGCAGTCAGCCGGGCGCGACAACCTTATTCTGGATACACAAGCTCAGCCAGAACCGGGGCCGTTTGACGTCCGGGTTCGTGTTAACGCGGTTGCACTGAACTACCGTGATAAGTTGATTGTTGAGGGGGCAATGCCTGCCGTTTTTCCGCTAACGCCTGCGTCAGATATGGCAGGTGTTGTTGAGGCTGTTGGTGAACAGGTGAGCCGCTTTCAGCCTGGCGACAGGGTCATTTCCTCTTTTTCGCCCGACTGGATAGACGGTAAACGTCCCGGCAGCGCAGTCGAACCCCACGGGGCTGCGCTCGGTGGTGCCTATCCTGGTATGCTGGCTCAGCAAATTGTGGTGAACGAAAACTGGCTGGTGGCTTCCCCGGAGAGTCTCAGCGATATCGAGGCCAGTACGCTGCCCTGCGCAGGATTAACCGCCTGGTTTGCCCTGGTTGAACAGGGGCAGTTAAAAGCCGGAGATTCCGTTCTGGTTCAGGGGACAGGCGGTGTGGCTCTGTTCGCCCTGCAAATTGCCAAAGCGCAGGGGGCAACGGTTTATGTCACCTCTTCCAGTGACGCTAAACTGGACCGCGCGAAAGCGCTGGGGGCTGATTTCGTCATAAATCGTCATCAGGGTGACTGGGTGGAACAGGCGTTATCGCTGAGCCGTGGTCGGGGCATCGACCATGTTGTGGATACGGTTGGTGGCGGTAACGTTGCACACTCTGTCGCCGCCGTTGCTCCCGGAGGAAGGGTTTCATTGATTGGAGTGTTAGAAGGAACAGAGATTGGTGTTCCTGCCGTAGCGATGTTAATGAAATCTGCCGTGATTCAGGGCATTGGTGTTGGGCATCGCCGGGCATTAACCGATCTCGTCCGGGCGGTAGATGCGACACATCTGAAGCCTGTTATCGACAGTACCTGGACGCTGGAACAGCTACCCGAAGCGCTGGCTCACCTGGAGAGTGGCCCATTCGGTAAGATTGTGATTACGCTATAAAAAAGCCCCGTCAGGGGCTTTCAGAGATTTACTCGATTGGATCTGTTTATTGAGTATCGGCTTCAAATGCCCGTGATTGCTGGGTTTCTTGTAATGCGTTTTCTCAGTGGGTACACCCTTGTGTACACGGTATTTTGAGGTGCTGCCTTTGGCTGCTCATTTTATGCTCTCATGCTTGCTGTTCTGGCCTCTTATCTTTTGCGCCTTATTGTATGATACCTCTATCCCACAATAAGGAATCAGCCAGCCATGAGAATGACCAGCCGAAAAAAAGAGATACTCAGCTACTTTGAGCCGGATAACCTCGAATGGGTGACGGGTGAGATTGGCGCTCCTCCGTTCGATGTCTCGGGCGTGGCGTACCTGCTTCACGGCATGGGGTCGTTCGATAAGCGCCACCCGCTAGAATCAACCCGGCGAACTCTTGAAAGCATGGTTGCTGGTGGGTTGCTTGAGCGGGTGACAGTGTACGAATCCCGGCAGGTAAAGCGTGGCGGTGAAACTAGCGCAACGGTCGTGCGCTACGGTTTACCCGGTCAGTGTGCCGTTGTGCGCGATAATGGCGGCGCTGATAAAGCGATTGATGGGGAATGCGAGCGGGTTGGCTGAGTCGAACGGGGCAGGGCGGAATAGATAAAAAAACATATGACGGGTTAATCTGCGTACTGGATTCAAGCCCTTATCTGGCGCGGATCTCTCTTCATATTGGCTTTGAGTCCGTCCAGTACAGTCCAGTATTTCAACATTGGTGACTATACGGATTGCTAACATGCGCCGCTTTTTTTAACCCTTCGCAGATCCCGCCTTGCTTGCATTGAAACGGATCTCGCTAATCTCAGCTCAAGCCGTGCGATTCTGTCGGCATGTAGCCCCATGAGTCCGTTAATCAATGTCATCTCGCGCCATTCTTCTGTTCCCGGCGTCGGATTAGTCGCCAGTAATAGCCCGTATCTCTCAGCCAGCATGAGGTTTCTTGCACGATTTCGCACCAGCGGAGAAAGCGCCTCTCCTCCCTCAAATGGGAAGAATGCCCGCCGACTGCGTTCGCCATGCTTGACGGCATTAGTATTGCCCAATGGTGCGCCTGCGCCTTTCCGCTTGCCACCCCATCCCGATCTTGATTGTTGGCTATTTTTTTTCATTTAACGGCTCACTGTGCGCAAAAACCTTAACAAGCCCTAACAATACCTTAATAAAACTGTATATCTAACTTCCGCCATCTACTGCGAACGGATAGCGCCCAAGCCAGAAATATCAAGCCTCTCCACCATTTTGCGAATGAGCAATTCGCGCTTAGAAATTACTGCGAATTCGCAGTTAGCATTCGTCAGGTAGTACGCACGCTGAATGCGCAGTTTTGCCGCGTACCTGACTGCGTACTGCGAACCAGTGGCGCGAACCAGAATATTTTGGACAACCTAAATCACGTTCTGGCTTCCAGCCCACGACTGGCGCGGGTTTAGCGCTACGAGGGTTTAAAATCTGTCAAGAACAGTCCAGAATTTACAGCCTTTTTAGTGCGAACATTGCTGCGAGCTGTCGCCCCCGCTGGTGGTCTGTCGTTGCTTCTTACCGCCATTTAACCGGAAGGCGTTACCGTTCGGTTGCGCTATCCCCATGCGGTGTTGCGTTTCGGTAACAGCTTTATGCAGGTCGCCAAAGTCCTCAACCTTCACGGGCGGTCGCTTCACATTTGTCAGACACGTATCACGTCGCTGCTTTACCCATTCCCGATCATCGTCCTCAGCACAAAGCATCATGACTTCCTGCCAGCGCGTCGCAGCCCTGCGATACAGCCCCTTTGCTTCCAGAGCCTCTGCTTTACTATCGTTGACCATGCTTATCTCCCTCAGAATGGCGTTTCATCGTCGAATGGTGGGCGCTGGTCGTATTCATCACGGGATGGCTGCTGCGCACGTCTCAGCGCGTCCGTTGCCTGTCCCTGCTGTCCTGCCTTCCCGCCGGGGCGTACCGTTCTGGCGCTGATCACACTGTCGGCTACTACCTGATACCCCTGCTGTGTACCGCCGTCCTGCCCTGTCCACTGGTTGAGTTGCATATTGCCTGCCACGCTCACAAGGTCGCCTTTCTGGTGCTTTGCCAGCGCATCGGCCTGCTTCCCAAAAGCAATAACGCCCAGCCAGAAGGTTGACTCTCCCGCCTCTGCCGCATTACAGGGGAGCGACACCGCCAGCCGCGCCATCGCCATGTTGTTACCGTTCGTTGTGGTGCGGGTCTGGGGATCTGCCACCAGCCGCCCGTATGCTGATAGTTGTGCTGTCATTAAGCGCCCTCCATTCTTGATAACGTGTTGTCAATATTCCCGGCGGCTCGTTTCAGGTAGTCCATGCTGTCATTTAGCCGGGATAATTCGCCAGCCAGTAACAAGGCCGCCGCCTCCTGCGCGGTGAACCCCAGCGCTTCAATCTCTCTAATAACTTCTATCTGCTTTTTATGATGTTCGTTCATTTTTTCGCCCTTTAGCTGAATCATACCCCCCCCCTGTAAATCTTTTTTGGGGTGTAATATCCCTACCAAACCCTACTAATCGGGAAAACCCAGATATGGCGCGGCTTTCAGGCTAGTAGGGAATTGTTTTTCTTACCCTACTTAACCCTACTTATCCCTACCAAATACCAAAAAACGGTTATGTGTGGCTTCTTGTTTAGTAGGCATATGTAGGGATAAGTAGGGATAAATATATATATCCCTACCAGTCTACAAACCCCGTCATTACTGGCCTTAAATGACTTTGTAGGGATAGGTAGGGATAAATCAGGGGTAAACTATTCCTCGCCCCCTTCGGCGGTGCTGCTGCCATATGCTCGCGGTATAAACTCCTCCGCCAGCTCATTGATCCCGACGTTCGTCTGCGCTCTGCCGTTAATGCTGCGTGTCAGGTAGCTGGCCCGGTATTCTCTGGCGGCTGATTTAATGGCGCGTGAGAACTTGTTGACGGAAAGCGGCTTACCCAGCCCGTGATATTCCATGAATGCCAGATACAGATGATAGAGATACACCCTCGGCTCTGGCTGGCCCGCCCACGTTCCGCCGCCCATCATCAGGCCCCTCGGCTCGTTCATAAAATACAAGGCCGCGCACATGTCTATAACCGGATCTGTCCCGCGCTTAACGCCCAACGCCTCTGCGGAATCGCGCTGCTCGATTAAAAGCGTTTTAGCTTTGTTCTGGTCGGCAAACATTGCCAGCAAGTGACGAATAATTACCGGCATTTCACGGCGGATCTTCGCTGTCAGGTCGGGGTCTTTCTCCGCTTCTGATACCGGATTATCGAACGGGAATATCACACGGCGGCGGGCAATGCCCCCGCTGCGCTCGGTAAAGGTCATTGGTTCGTTGTTGGTTGCGAGAACAACGGCATTCAGCACGGCGGTGAACTGCTTTTCATACTTACCATCAATCTCTACCGGGTCGCCGCCTGTAATGGCCTTTATCCCTGCGCCTTCGCCAACATAGCGGGTCTGGTCTGGCATGATAATCAGGCTTTTTCCCACAAGCTGCGCCCGCCCTCTGGCTGTGTCTAGCGTTCCCATGCTGGCGCTGGCTGTGTTGTGCTCACCTGCCAGTGATACGGCTATGCTGCTAAATACAGATTTCCCGCTGCCGCCTTCCCCGGTTACTTCTATAAATAGCTGCCAGTCATGACGGCGAGCCAGAACCATAAACAACGCCGCCTTAATCCGCGCGGCTCTGTCGCCATTCCCTCCGGTGGCGTGATTAATCCAGCGGGTGAAATTCGGCGCATGGGTTGCAAGGGTCTCCCCGCGCTCCGCTGGCGTGTATTCAATGCCGTTGTGATTCATCAGCCAGTTATCAGGCGCGTGCGGTCTGAACTCCTGCGCTTTCAGGTCATAAATTCCGTTACTGAATCCGATACAATCCGCTGGCTGCTCTCCGGTGGGCGGGATCTGTAGCTTCATGGTGGCTACAACCGACTTAACGCCTTTCTCCGTGTAATGCGCCTCGTGTTCGTCGAATATTGCCACCATCTCCCGTTCAAGCTCTGCCTCTGGCAGCCTCTCCCAAACCCCGCAAGCGTACCGATAAACCGCCTGACTGTCGGTGTTTACTGCCAGACGCTCCCACCGGGCAGACAGTAGCCGCGCCTTCTGGCTCGCGGCCATCTGTGAAATATCCCCGGCCTCTGCGCTCCGGCGTTTTTTACCGCCCTCAATGGCCTGTAGTTGTGGTTTCACGGCATCCCCCTGAATCTGGTACATCGAATCGTTAAAAGCGGCTGTAGCGGCTTCCAGCCCGTTTTGCTGGCGGTAGTCGTCCCAGTCGGCTTTATGGTCTGTCTGCGGCAGCGCCACCCAGCCAGCCACGGACAAGGCGGCTTTCTCTGCGGCATCTTTGCCCGTGTTCGCCTGTTCGTCCTGCTGGTGGTCGTTATCTGCGGCAATGACAATCTGCGCGGCTGGATACATCCGGCACATCACTTCGGCAACGGGTAGCAGGTTGCCAGCGTCAATTGCTGCCACTGTCAGCGCCTCCGGGCGCATCAGGTGAACTGAAAGGGCCGTCGCCAGCCCCTCGGCAATTAAAACGCTCTGCGGCGATTCTGGCGCGTTTACGGCGTGATATGCCCCACGCTTTGCTGAACCTGTCAGGAGTCGCTTCTCTCCCTGCGGTGTAATGGTTTGCGCTGCCACTACTGCGCCAGATCCATCCACCAGCGGCAGGAGTAACGAACCATCGGGCATAACCGGGTAATTAAACCCGGTCAGCCCTTTTGATTGCAGGTAATCAGATTCGCCCTGTATGGCACTCTGGCGCATTCCGGCATACAGACGGGCAAACGTAGCCCTTCGCTGCTCTGCGTCCTCGGCTGCCTGTTTCAGGCGCTCCTGCTCACGCTGCTGGCGGTCAGCTTCCAGTTGCTCCCTTCTCTGGCTCGCTGCCGTCGGGTCGGTTTCTGTCTCCCGGTAATCAATACCCAGCACATCAGCGGCAAGCTGTGCCGCCTCCGTGGTGTCGCAGTTGTTCACCTTCTTAATCAGGTCTAAGCCATCGCCCGCGCCGCACTGGTTGCAGATAAAGCTACCGCGCCCGTTGTCGTCGAATCTGAAACGGTCTTTTCCACCACATACAGGGCAGGGGGCATGACGGCGCGATGAATCTGGCACGTCGATAGACAATCCAGCCAGCACATAAGGCCAGCGCCCTGCTGCGGCGCTGGTCACTTCGCGGATAATGTCGATATTACGCATTCGTGTTACCTCCCTCAGTGCGCCGCTGGCATTTCAGGCCAGCCGTTTTCATCCAGATCAGCAATGAAGTGATCGTGTAGCTCTGCCAGCGTTTCACGTCCGAACGGGGTCAGCTCGCCGCGCTCCGTGTCGATCATGGCCTGATAAAAAACAATGGCGTTCGCCGTTCCCTGCTCAATGCCGTAGCGCTCAATCATTGCGCCCTCGATGTTATTCGCCATCGCCAGACGTTCCGCGAACGGGTAAACCACAATCCCCGCTGTGCCATTTGAATAAAACGTCACCAGCGACGATTTGCCGTCAGCCTCCGTGACGGTGGTTGTGCCGTTTTCGCGCTTCATCTCAGAAATGAACGTCGCAGCAATCAGCCAGCGCCACATAGTGACGTTATGCTGCGCGGTGAAGTCGAACCAGCCACGCACCCCGCCATCAGCAACGGCAAAATGTATGGCGTATCCGATATCTGGCTTGTCGTCGTACTCTCCGGCGTCAAGGCCGTTCACGGCGCTCTCGTAGCTGATAAGAGCAAACTGCTCATATCCCCCGGCATCATTGCGGGCCATGATATTGACGCCGTGCGGTGTGGCTTCGGCGTGGAATAAGTCGGGATTTCCAGATTTAAAGGTCAGTACGTTACTCATGCTGCCACCTCACGAATGCGGGTAATCTGGATGTGGGAAAGGCGTTCATTTCTGGCCTGATTTAGCGCCTCAGCTTTGGCGCTGATCGCGCTGCGGGCGTCAACGATATAAACGAACTCGACTAATTCGCCGCTCCGGGCGGTGGCGCATCCTGCAACACGGAAGTAATTAAGCATGTGCGCCCCCTGTGCGAATACGTCCGGCGAAAAAGCAAACGTGATCCCGCGCCAGAATGCGGCGGGCTTCCTGCTCAGTCTCTGCGGCGATATGGTGGATTTTGGCGGTAATTGTCGGCATATCGCGGCGAACTGCTGCGATTAACCAGATGAATTGCGGATTTTGGGTAGGGGTAGTAGCCAGCATAGCGGCAGCCTCCTGTAACTGGGATTTATTCCCACCACCGGAAACGCCAATTTCACTGGTGGTGAGCTGAACAGGGTTGGCGTAACCGGCGTTACAGGAAACCGGCGCGGATCGCTCCGCCCCCATCCAGCCCACCATTACTTTTTGAGCAATATGGGCTATAGCCATATCGCTGGGAAATAGGTGTGCAGATGCGAGGACACAAAAAAAGACGCTCGGCGCGTCATGTGTCGCCTGTAACATTATCAGGACGCCAATCCCGGCACCTGATTTTGCAGGTGCGCTATAACCATAAACCGGGTCGGCGATAGTCAGCAAGCCCTTTTTTATGGACTCCGAAAACTCACCTTCGCGCGTGCGCGTACTGGTCGCTAAAGTCGATGTGGCAAAACCCGCCACGGTAGTATCCCGTTTCACTACATAAGAAAAAGATGGAAATTTATTATCCATAACTGAGCTATTACAGCTTATATCTACTGACAGGCCAGCCAGTGATAGGGGCTTTCTCTGGACGGCAATCATTGTTCCACCTCCGCGAACTCCTTCATGAATCGCTCAATCGGCTGTACGCACGGGTATTGATATCCGTCACGGTAGAACGTCACGCGGTTATGCTCGACGTGCTCAACGGTCACTACAGCCCCGTGGGAATCCTTGTAACGGCTTCCCGGCATCGGATTATGGTTACGCATGGTTCACCCCCGCACGTTTCGCTAACCAGCGCTGAGACAGTCGTATTAATTCAGCTTTGCGCTGGTCGTAGTCCTGCCCCAGCTCAATTAGCGTGATATTGGTGCTTTCCAGATAGGCGAGGTGTTCAAGCTGTGCGGCGTTCATGCTGTCCCGTGGTTCGCCAGTAATGCCATTTTCCTGCGCCCACTGCTTCGCCGTCATGCCACCCAAAACAATGCGGGCGATCATGTTGCTCTCGTTGCTGTAGTGGCGAGCCTGCGTCTGTTTACCCTGTTCTGCGCGGGCGCTTTCCAGTGCTACGCACATCGGTTTAAACAGGTTGGCGGCACCGATGCGGGCTTTGAGCTGGCGGCGATACTGAGCGGCAATCTCTGGCACGCTGCGCTGTAGTGCTTCCTCACACTGAATGAAGTAACGTCGAACGGCGCGGCCTTGTTCGTTTCGCTCAACCATTGCCAGTTCTTTAGCCATTCCCAGAGAAAGGCCATAATCTTTACTGCGACGGTCGCCGCCACGCTTTGTCGCCCATCCGGGGCTACCCTGTTCAAAATTTGAACTTTGATTCCTGAAATCTGAGGAATCAAAAACCACGTAATCAGCATTCAGGCCAAAGCCATATTCATCAATGCGTAGTTTTATCCAGGTTGAAAAGTCGTTACCTACCCCCAGCGCTTTATGCAACGCCTTAGCGCTCACAATATTGGCTTCACGCCCGCCAATCTGCCCGGCAATAACCGGGACAATAGCGGCGAAGTCGTTGCCGTTAATTACTCCCGTGTTAACGTTGGGTTGCGGGGTGGCCTCCGAACTGAATCGGCTTTTTTCGATAGTCATATTTTCGGCTCCGTTATGCGGCGTTAAATGCGTCCGGGTATAGATTGAGAATGTCGGCAATTTCAGGCTGAGAAAGTCCCTGATAGCCACCAGCGTCGGCGTTATGGTTCACTTGTGTGGTGGGCGCTGGTGGCGTAATATCAGACGTGCGAATATCTGAGTTAGCCGCCTGCTGTACGGGGCGGTTTTTCTTTTCCATTACGCCACCTTCCCGCGACGTTCTGCCAGCCAGTTATTAATCTCTACCGCGTCAAAAGCAGTGATCTTCTCGCCCAACTTTACCGGGCGCGGCAGGGAGCCGTTGCGTACCTTTCGGTCAATAGTGGAAACGCTAACGCCCAGCAATTCAGCCAGGCGAAAGCGTCTTATGTAACCTTTGGCGGGTATTGTTTCTGTGTTCATGCTTCCCGTAACCTCTTATTAGTGGCTGTTGCTTCGTTACGGGAAAAGTAACTGTATGGATGCACAATAAAAAGGCACAGTAGCATTACTGTACCTGCATAGTAAGCACTCTACCCTTTACCGTTGGCAGCGGACCTCAAGTGTTTCAATATGACATCTTCATTTGTAATTGCTAATGGGGGTATTTCATCTTTATGAGACTGAATACAATCCCGCCATTTCTCAGGGCTAATCTCTTTCTGCTTACCGCGACATTCATCGGGGTATTTGGACAGAATGTATATTGCAGATTTAAACAGTTTTTCCCTGTTTGCCGCATGGCGCTCAGCGCTATGACTGCTACTTTTCATTTCCTGCATAAATACTTTCGCTGTCGCCATTTCGCGGCGTTTATTGCTTTGAACACTATCAAAACGACCGTTAAGCCTTGCATCGTAAAGACACTCTATGTCAGCTTTAGTTAGGTAAATATTTTTATCCGCTAGACTACTTAGATGGATTTGGCCGCTTTGCATTTTGAACCTATACAAATCGCAATCAAACGTCGCAACAAGCCTTACATAGGCTTCTCCTGCTGTATTTGGATGAAGATTCCTAACCATTGTTCCAGAGACCCTTAACAAACCACAGGCAATTGCTTTATTTACAACAACCGCATTCCCATCAGATTTCTCAAAACACTTTACATTACATTCAATATCAATAGGTTTATGAGCATAAAACAGCTCATCAATTCCAGTTTTATCGCGTGAAATAGCCACGCCCGCATTAACAATATTCTTATTTATAAGAAAAGGGAATGCAAAATCAACATCATCCGGATACAAAAGCAATAAATCTGATATAGCATCCCCGCATCTTTTGAAGTGAATTGTTGCGTTAACCTCAATAAAATCTAAAAATTCAGCATATATATAAAAATCAATATAATATCTTTCTCTCCAATGCCAAATATCATCAATTTCACAACTCAATAATTTTGACGCTCGTTCAATCGTACAGTAATCCAGAGGTGGAATACCTGCATCTTGCCAAATGCTTCTATGTTCTGCCATTGGCTTCTGATAGTCATTCATCACGCCACCTTTCACGCTATGCCTTAAAGAGTGATTGAGCCAGGCGGTAAGGCTTTCCGCTTTTCGCCCCGTCGGGCTAGGCTCAATCTGTCCTCTGATTCTTTACATATCTTGGTTATTTCGCTTTTCTCAGCGGTGTAACGTTGTATTCTTCGCCGCGTTCCAGTGCCACCAGCAAGCCCGCCCACTGTGTTAACGCGGCACGGCGTTCATCAAAGTATTGGTGGCGGTTATAGATACCCTCCACGCCTTTAATTTTGTGGTTAAGGCATCTTTCTGCGACTACCGGATCAACGCCCAGCGCGGCTAAATGCGTGCGGGCAGTGCGTCGGAAGTCGTGAATGGTGAAGTTAGGAACGTCCGGCATTTCATGGCGAACCTTTGCCAGCGCAACGGGCAGGGTACTTTCCTGAATATGGGGAATCATCCGGCTTTGCATCTTTCTGGCTGGCAGCACCCATGCTGTATTGCATGAGAACGTGTGAAGCTCCCGTAGCCATGCAACTGCTGGTGGGGGTAACGGTATGTCGATAGCATCGCCGTTTTTGCTGCGTTCTTCGGGTAAGTGCCAGATTGCCCGGTCTAGGTCGAACTCTTCCCAGCGGGCAGCGCACAATTCCATCTTACGCACGCATAAGGTAAGCAGTAGCTTGAAGGTAAGCTCGTTCTGACGGCTGAATCCCTTAGCCATACGCATAGCCTGAAACAGTCGGATTAGTTCGTCACGGGTTAACCAGCGGTCACGGGCAACCTCTTTCCCGCCAGCGTCTGACACCTCAAAGGCTGAACACGGGTTAATCTCCAGCGCGTGCCGTTTGATGCCGTAATCGAAAATGCGGCGCGTCCAGCGTAGTACGTCCGTTGCTATGGTAGGCGCTCCACGGTCAACAATACCTTTCAGCATGTCGTCGATATGGCGCGGCTTCACGTCCTCTACTTTCATGCTGCCAATGCAGGGGTTTATATCTTTGTCGATACGGCGGCGGAGTATATCGGGGTGCTTCCAGCGCGGCAGGATCTGACGCTCAAAGTATTCAGCGGCAAGTTCTGAAACGCGCATGGCATTTTTTTCGGCTTCAATCTTCGCCAGTGCTTCGGTTTTGCGCTCCTGTTTCTCCCCGGCAACGTCATAACCCAGCGCAACACGCGCCGAAAGCTCCTTTGCTGATTCTCTGGCCTTTGATAGTGATAGCTCGCTATACGAACCAATTAGCATGGCGCGGGACTTCCCTGCGAGTTTATAGCGGAATCTCCATGTGGGGGTTTTGTCGGCTTCACGATAACGTAGGTATAAACCGTTACCGTCTGCCCGCCCCTCGAATCGCTCTCCGCTCTTAATCCATGCGCGGATCTGCATGTCTGTTAGTTTTGGCATTTTGCGAATATCCAAACTTTGAATAGGGGGTGTACCCAAACCAATGTACACAAACCTCATTGGGTACACCTTTGTGTACACCATAATCATGCGCTTTGTTGCGTCTTTATGATAGCCGATGATAACAAAAAAAGCCCGCTGGATTGCGGGCTTGGTGTGATTTATGCGTCGTCCTAAATGTTGCTGATAGCTTACTCGATATTCTGGATCTGCTCGCGCATCTGCTCAATAAGCACCTTCAGCTCAATGGCGGAATTGGTGACGTCGGCATTGATCGATTTCGAGGCCAGGGTGTTCGACTCCCGGTTGAACTCCTGCATCATAAAGTCGAGGCGACGGCCTACCGCTTCTTTCTTCTTCAGAATGTTGTAGGTCTCTTTAACGTGCGCTTCCAGACGATCCAGCTCTTCGGCCACGTCCACACGCTGCGCCATCAGTACCAGTTCTTGTTCCAGACGGTTGTTTTCCAGCTGAACTTCAGCTTCTTCCAGTTTCGCGACCAGGCGTTCGCGCTGCCATTGCAGCACTTCTGGCATATGGGTGCGAACTTTAGCCACTTCGGTGCTAACGCCTTCAAGACGCTGCTCAATCAGCGCTTTCAGCGCCTGACCTTCGGTTTCGCGGGCAACAATAAAGTCATCCAGCGTGCCGTCGAGAGCTGCAAGAATTTCCGCAGTAATTGCATCCAGATCCTGCTCGCCAGCGGCCATCACGCCAGGCCAGCGCAGAATATCAACCGGGTTGATTTCACCTTCATCGCTCTGCATTTTGACCCAGTTCGCGGCATTGACGAGCTGCTTCGCCAGTTTTTCGTTGAGGATCAGCTCACCCTGTGCGCTGGCATCCGGCTCAAAGCGCAGGTTACATTCCACTTTACCGCGTGTCAGACGAGTACGGATTCGCTCACGCACCACAGGCTCAAGACTGCGGAACTGCTCCGGCATACGGAAATACGTTTCCAGATAGCGCTGGTTTACCGAGCGCATTTCCCAGGTAGCGCTACCCCAGCTACCCTTGATTTCACGCCGGGCGTAGGCGGTCATACTGCGGATCATAGACATTCCCGTTTTTAAAGGAGAGATGGGGGGATTATAGCTTTCAGGGGCTTCTCAGGATAGGAATAAGCGTCCTTTATCCGTATAATGCGCAGCCACATTCGTTTCAAGCCGGAGAATTCATCATGCGTCCAGCAGGTCGTAGCGCCAATCAGGTGCGTCCCGTCACCCTGACCCGTAACTATACAAAACACGCTGAAGGCTCCGTGCTGGTTGAGTTTGGTGACACCAGGGTACTGTGTACTGCCTCTATCGAAGAAGGCGTTCCTCGCTTCCTGAAAGGCCAGGGCCAGGGCTGGATCACTGCGGAATATGGCATGCTGCCACGTGCAACCCATACCCGTAACGCCCGCGAAGCGGCAAAGGGTAAACAGGGTGGCCGTACTATGGAGATCCAGCGTCTGATCGCGCGTGCACTGCGTGCAGCCGTTGATCTGAAAACCCTGGGCGAATTCACCATTACTCTGGACTGTGATGTGATCCAGGCTGATGGCGGCACGCGTACGGCGTCGATTACCGGCGCATGTGTGGCGCTGGCCGATGCACTGAACAAACTGGTTGCTGCCGGTAAGCTGAAAACGAACCCAA
The DNA here is from genome assembly GCA_014169315.1 of Enterobacter cloacae. Taxonomy (NCBI): domain Bacteria; kingdom Pseudomonadati; phylum Pseudomonadota; class Gammaproteobacteria; order Enterobacterales; family Enterobacteriaceae; genus Enterobacter; species Enterobacter cloacae. The sequence goes on from AP022133.1 coordinate 86,712, forward strand.
TGAAAGGGATGGTTGCGGCGGTTTCCGTCGGTATCGTTAACGGTGAAGCGCTGTGCGATCTGGAATACGTTGAAGATTCCGCAGCCGAGACCGACATGAACGTGGTAATGACCGAAGACGGTCGCATTATTGAAGTGCAGGGCACAGCGGAAGGCGAGCCGTTTACCCACGAAGAGCTTCTCACCTTGCTGGCGCTGGCCCGAGGGGGAATCGAATCCATTGTAACGACGCAGAAAGCGGCGTTAGAAAATTGATTTTAAAGGCGACCAGTGAGTCGCCTTTTTTTTGCCTGTAAGACAGAAAAAACCAAAGGAGCGAATCCATGAAATCGTATCAGCGCCAGTTTATTGAGTTTGCGCTTAACAAGCAGGTACTTAAGTTTGGCGAATTTACGCTGAAATCCGGGCGTAAAAGTCCCTATTTCTTCAACGCCGGGCTGTTTAATACCGGGCGCGATCTGGCATTGTTAGGCCGTTTCTATGCCGAAGCGCTGGTGGATTCCGGGATCGATTTCGACCTGCTGTTTGGCCCGGCTTATAAAGGCATTCCGATTGCGACCACTACGGCGGTGGCGCTGGCGGAGCACCACGATCGCGATGTGCCATACTGCTTTAACCGTAAAGAAGCCAAAACCCACGGCGAAGGCGGCAATCTGGTGGGCAGTGCGCTGCAGGGCCGCGTTATGCTGGTGGACGATGTGATCACCGCAGGCACTGCTATTCGTGAATCGATGGAGATTATCCAGGCTAACGGCGCTACGCTTGCAGGTGTACTGATTTCTCTGGATCGCCAGGAGCGTGGTCGCGGCGAAATTTCTGCAATTCAGGAAGTGGAACGTGATTACGGCTGCAAAGTGACGTCGATTATCACACTGAAAGATTTGATCGCGTACCTGGAAGAGAAGCCAGAGATGGCAGACCATCTGGCAGCAGTGCGTAAATATCGGGAAGAGTTTGGCGTGTAATGTACTGCCCGGTGGCGCTGCGCTTACCGGGCCTACATAACCGTAGGCCGGATAAGGCGAAGACGCCATCCGGCAACAGTGTTACTGCAACTGGGCAGCCACTAACGGCCAGCGGGCGTCAAAATCGTCCGTTGGTCGGTATTTGAATTCACTGCGCACAAAGCGGGAGAGCATCCCTTCGCAAAACGCCAGCAGCTGGCCCGCCAGCAGCGTTTCATCGGTGTTGTAACCTTCACCTTCACGCATTTTCTTCTCGCGCAGTACCTGTCGCAGCTGGGCTTCAATACGCTCAAAAAGCTGGTTAATGCGACCCTGCAGCCTGTCTTGTTCGAACATCAGCGCGTGGCCGGTCAGGATACGGGTTAAACCGGGATTACGTTCGCCAAAGCCCAGAATCAACAGCACAATCAGACGCAGACGCGCGCTGGTGTCTTTTTCATCTTTCAGAATCAGGTTGATGCGTGTGATCAGGCTGTCTTCGATAAACTCGATCAGGCTGTCGAACATCCGGGTTTTGCTCGGAAAATGGCGATACAGTGCCGCTTCCGACACGCCTACAGAGGCCGCCAGTTTTGCGGTGGTGATGCGTTGACTGCCATCGCTGGATTCAAGCATCAGAGCCAGAGACTGAAGTATTTCTTCGCGACGGTTCCTTTTCGCGGTTTGTTTTTCTGCCATGTTACAAAATACCCCTGAAAATAAGCACTGCCAGGCTGGCATCCACACAGCGACCGCAAACTACGGTTTGCGGTTTGTTATTGCATTATGGCGCTGTGAGATGCGTAACTGTCGGGCGATTATTTACGCCCGGAATGGCCGAAGCCGCCTTCGCCACGGTCGGTAGCGTCAAAATCTGCCACCAGATTAAATTCGGCCTGCACCACCGGTACGAATACCATCTGTGCGATGCGCTCACCGGGTTCGACGGTGAAGCTGTCCTGACCGCGGTTCCAGACGGAAACCATCAGTTGACCCTGATAGTCAGAGTCGATCAGGCCGACCAGGTTACCCAGCACGACGCCATGTTTATGACCCAGGCCAGAACGTGGCAGGATCACCGCTGCGAGTGATGGGTCAGCAATGTGAATCGCCAGACCGGTCGGGATCAGGGTGGTTGCACCCGGAGCCAGTTCTACGGCGTCATCGAGACAGGCGCGCAGGTCAAGACCGGCGGAGCCGGAGGTGGCATAGGTTGGCAGCGGGAATTGCTCGCCAACACGCGGGTCCAGAATCTTAACGTCGATTTTTTTCATCATAACGGGTAACGATCTCGTCCAGTAATTGTTGGCCCAGGAGTTCCTTGCGCTCAAGCGGTAAGACTTTATCTCCATCCTGCCAGAAAAGGTGCAGTGCGTTGCTGTCGCTGTTAAATCCTTGTGTGGCCAGCGATACGTCGTTCGCGCAAATCAAATCGAGGTTTTTGCGGGTACGTTTTTGCCGGGCATATTCTTCCACATTATTCGTTTCTGCGGCAAACCCAACAACGTAAGGACGATGGCTTTTCAGTGCGGCAACGCCGGCAACGATATCCGGGTTTTTCACCATTTTTAGTGTTAATTCATCGCCTTGCTTTTTAATTTTGGCATCAGAAATTGTCTCGGCGCGGTAATCGGCGACGGCGGCACAGCCGATAAAAATCTGCTGATTTTGCGCATGTGCCTGTACAGCGGCTTCCATTTCCAGTGCGGTAGTGACATCAATGCGCTGCACAAATGGAGGGGTAGGCAACAAGACCGGGCCGCTCACCAGCGTGACGTTCGCACCGCGTTTTGCCGCTGCGGCAGCAATGGCAAAGCCCATCTTACCGGAGCTATGGTTAGTAATGTAACGCACCGGGTCCAGCGGCTCACGCGTTGGGCCCGCGGTAATCATGATGTTGAGATGTTGCAGATCGTTGACAGGCGAAAAATGAGCGGCGGCCATATCGACGATAGCCAGTGGGTCAAGCATGCGCCCTGGGCCAATATCGCCACAGGCCTGGCTGCCGCTGTCCGGCCCCCAGATCAACAAGCCGCGAGAGGACAGCGTCTCCAGATTGTGCTGGGTGGCGGCATTGCGGTACATCTGCTGGTTCATGGCGGGCACGACGGCGACAGGGGCAGGCGTCGCCAGGCAAATAGTCGAGACCAGATCGTTCGCCATACCCGCGGCTACACGGGCGATTAAATCTGCCGTGGCGGGGGCAAGGATAACCAGGTCTGCCCATTTCCCCAGCTCGATATGACCCATCGCGGCTTCCGCGGCTGGATCAAGCAGGCTGTCAGATACCGGGTACCCTGAAACGGCCTGCAGGCTCAGAGGAGTGATAAAGGCTTTGCCGCCTTCAGTTATCGCGACCCGCACGTCGGCCCCGCGTTCGCGCAGACGACGCACCAGATCCGGCGCTTTATAGGCAGCAATACCGCCGCTCACGCCAAGAACGATTTTTTTACCAGCCAGGCTCATCATGATTCTTTCCTGTTGGGTTTCACCAGAGAGCGGGCATTTTATCACAATCCAAAAATCGGGGTGCTTTTGTCCTTCAGTCACTTTGCGAGGCGTTACGCAAGAACGAAACATGGCCGTCGAGCACCGGATGTACCTGTGGCAGCATAATGGCAAACATAAGGAGACAGCACATGGAAGAGACTGAACTGCTGCTACCGCGTGAAAAACTGCTGCGCTATGGCGTCACGTTGTTAAAAGATGACGAACTGCTGGCACTCTTTTTGCGCACCGGGACGCAGGGGAAGACGGTGTTTACGCTGGCCAACGATTTGATAGACCACTTTGGCTCACTGTACGGTTTGCTGACGGCTGAACTGGAGGCGTTCCGACACGTTGAGGGGATTGGGGTCGCGAAGTACGCTCAGTTAAGAGGCATTGCCGAACTGGCACGGCGTTTTTACAATGTCCGTCTGGAAGAAGAAGATCCGGTTCTGACGCCAGAAGGCGCGCGTGAATTCCTGCAGAGCCAACTGGCGGATGCGGAGCGCGAGATCTTTATGGTGATCTTTCTCGATAACAGGAACCGGATACTGAAACATAGTCACCTGTTTTCGGGAACATTGAGCCATGTTGAGGTTCATCCGCGTGAAATTGTGCGGGAAGCGATAAAAGTGAATGCAGCCGGCGTGATCCTCGCGCATAATCACCCCTCTGGCTGTGCACAACCGAGCAGAGCTGACAAAGAAATCACCGAACGCATTATCAAATGCTGTCAATTCATGGACATTCGTGTACTGGACCATCTGATAATTGGCCGCGGAGAGTACATTTCTTTTGCAGAACATGGTTGGATTTAGACCATTTCACGCGATCCATCGGGATCTTTGTCTGTTCGGGACTTGAGCACACCGCCGAGTCAGCGTATACTACGCCACCTTTGAGAATCTCGGGTTTGGCATTTGGGCCTGGCAATCGAGAGTTCACTTAGAACTATGCGATGACCGGGCTGTAAAGCCTGACGAGGCGCCGATACCCCATACGAAGCTCGAGCTAATTTGATTTTTGGAGAATAGACATGTCCCGAGTCTGCCAAGTTACTGGCAAGCGTCCGGTGACCGGTAACAACCGTTCCCACGCACTGAACGCGACTAAACGCCGTTTCCTGCCGAACCTGCACTCTCACCGTTTCTGGGTTGAGAGCGAGAAGCGTTTTGTCACCCTGCGCGTATCTGCTAAAGGTATGCGTGTAATTGATAAGAAAGGCATCGATACAGTTCTGTCCGAACTGCGTGCCCGTGGCGAAAAGTACTAAGTACTTAAAGAGGAAATAAATCATGGCTAAAGGTATTCGCGAGAAAATCAAGCTGGTTTCTTCTGCTGGTACAGGTCACTTCTACACCACCACGAAGAACAAACGTACTAAGCCGGAAAAACTGGAACTGAAAAAATTCGATCCAGTTGTACGCCAGCACGTACTGTACAAAGAAGCTAAAATTAAATAATTTTAGTCTCCTTGTATTGAAAAACCCCGCAACTGCGGGGTTTTTTGCATTCTGCATCTCTCAACGGAGGAACCATGCCTGAATTACCTGAGGTAGAGACCAGCCGTCGCGGTATTGAGCCCCATCTGGTCGGCGCGACCATTCTTCATGCTGTTATCCGAAATGGTCGTCTCCGCTGGCCGGTTTCCGATGAGATCCATGCCCTGAGCGACAAACCCGTTCTCAGCGTCCAGCGCCGTGCCAAGTATCTGCTGCTGGAGCTGCCAGATGGCTGGATCATCATCCATCTGGGGATGTCCGGGAGCCTGCGCATCCTTACTGAAGAACTGCCTGCGGAAAAGCACGACCACGTCGATCTGGTGATGAGTAACGGTAAAGTGCTGCGTTATACCGACCCACGACGCTTTGGCGCGTGGCTATGGACCAAAGAGCTTGAAGGACATAGCGTGCTGGCACACCTGGGGCCAGAGCCGCTCTCAGAGGCCTTTAACGCGGAATACCTGAAAGCGAAGTGTGCGAAGAAGAAAACCCCGATCAAACCCTGGCTGATGGATAACAAGCTGGTGGTCGGCGTGGGGAATATTTATGCCAGTGAATCGCTGTTTGCTGCCGGGATCCATCCCGATCGGCTGGCCTCTTCGCTGTCGGCACAGGAGTGCGAACTGCTGGTCAGGGTGATTAAAGCGGTGCTGCTGCGTTCAATTGAGCAGGGAGGGACGACGCTGAAGGACTTCCTGCAGAGCGACGGTAAGCCGGGGTATTTTGCGCAGGAGTTGCAGGTGTATGGCCGTAAAGGCGAGCCGTGCAGAGTCTGCGGCACGCCAATTATTGCAACGAAACACGCCCAGCGTGCCACGTTCTACTGCCGTCAGTGCCAGAAGTAAGCGTAGGCCCGGCAAGCACAGCGACACCGGGCAAAAGATTTACTTCAGTTTCTCCATCAACGCCTGATGGACATTCACTGGCAGGAAATGGGTCACATCGCCGTGATGACGAGCCACCTCTTTCACCAGCGTGGAGGAGATAAACGACCACTCTTTGGATGGCATCAGAAACACACTTTCCAGCTCCGGCATCAGGTGGCGGTTCATGTGCGCCAGCTGCATCTCATACTCGAAGTCAGCCACCGCGCGTAAACCACGGATCAGGATATTGGCCTGTTGGGTGCGGGCGAAATTGGCCATCAGGTCGCTGAACCCTACCACTTCAACGTTCGGCAGGTGCGAGATCGCCGCGGTAGCCAGCGCAACGCGCTCGTTGAGGTTGAACATCGGCTTTTTGCTGGGGCTGGCGGCAATCGCCAGAATCACCTTGTCGAACATGCTCGTCGCACGGGTGATGATATCAAGATGACCGTTGGTGATCGGATCGAAGGTACCCGGATAAATCGCTTTTGTGCTCATGGCTCACGTTTTCTCTGAGTAGCCGCGGCAGAGCGCCCACAGCTCGGTGTATTTGTTAAAAGTATACTGGGCATTCACCACCGCCAGTAGCCAGCCCTGTTTTCCGTCCAGCACCCCACCGCGCAGCAGCAGCGTTTTCAGAAACGCGCCCAGCGTGTGGGTAAAAATACCGGTCAGCGTGGCCTTCTTGCCGCGCTGGTGGCGTTCCTGTGCCCATGCGGTGGCGTAGTTGAGCTGTTTACGCTGGAAACTGGCGAAATCCCGGCAGGTCAGGTGGAGCAGATCGCCCGTCAGGGGGATCACCTGAGCGTTGTCACAGGCCAGGGATTCGTGCACCAGATTATTGTTGTACTGATACTGCTCGCGCTCATACAGGCGCATCACGCGGTCAGGATACCAGCCGCTGTGGCGCATAAAACGACCGAGGAAGTAGTTACGACGCGCAATGCTGTATACCGCGCCAGGATGAGGTGCGGCGAGCACGGTCTGAATGGCTTGCTGCAATTCCGGCGTGATGCGCTCGTCGGTGTCGAGCATCAGCACGTAATCACCGGTGGCGTACTCCTGCGCGCGCTGGCGCTGGATGCCATAACCCTGCCAGTCGGTGTTGGTATACACTTTTGCACCCGCTGCGCGGGCGACCTCCACCGTGTTGTCCGTACTACCGGAATCGAGCAGGACCATTTCGTCAGCCCAGGCGACAGAAGCCAGGCAGTCCGGAAGCAGGTCGGCGGCGTTTTTGGCGATCATCACGACCGACAGACGCGTTGACATTAGTGGCTCCGCTGAGGCAGATAAGGTTGCAGAAGTTGCAGCAGACGGGTCAGTGCGCCCTGGTTCTGATGCAGCACTTCGACGGCATGACGACCATACCACAGGCGGTAATCTTCGTCGGTCAGAAGGGTCGAAACCTCCTTCACCACCGAATCCGCGTCGGTTACGGTAATTAAACCATCGGCTTGCTGCAATTTAGCGCAGATATCTTTGAAGTTAAACGTGTGTGGCCCCATCAGCACCGGAATGGCATGCGCGGCAGGCTCCAGCGGGTTATGACCACCGCGCTCGACCAGACTGCCACCGACAAAAGCGAGGTCAGCAATGCCGTACAGCAGCATCAGTTCGCCCATCGTATCGCCAATCACCACCTGGGTGCTGCCGGACGGGATCTCACCGCTGCTGCGCAGGGTGAAGCTGAAACCGCCTTTTTGCACCATTTCACGGGCATCTTTAAAACGCTCCGGATGGCGAGGAACCAGGATCAGCAATAAATCAGGGAATTTTTCCAGCAGCGTACGGTGAGCCTGCAGGATGACCGCTTCTTCACCGTCGTGGGTACTGGTGGCAATCCAGACCTGACGACGCGGTGCCCACTGGCGGCGCAGCGTCACTGCACGGGCGGCGAGTTCAGGCGTGACGGAAATATCGAACTTCAGGCTGCCCGTCACCGCAAGCTGGTTGCGTTTCAGGCCCAGAGAGAGAAAGCGCGCCGCGTCTTCTTCGTTCTGCGCAGCAATCAGCGTGATCTTACTGAGCAGGCGACGCATAAATTTACCCAGCTTGCCGTAGCCTTTCGCCGACCGCTCTGAGAGACGGGCGTTGGCAATCACCAGCGGGATTTTACGGGCATGCAGGGCGGAAATCATATTTGGCCACAGTTCAGTTTCCATCACGATCACAAGCTTCGGGCGAACGGTGTCCAGGAAACGGCTCATGGCGCAGGGCAGATCGTAAGGCAGATAGACGTGATGAACGTCTTTACCGAATGCGGACATCACGCGCTCAGAGCCGGTCGGCGTCATGGTGGTGACGGTGATAGGCAGTGACGGATAGCGGTGGCGCAGGGCGCGAACCAGCGGGATCGCCGCCAGCGTTTCGCCAACAGAAACGGAATGCAGCAAAATACCGTCCGGGGCGACTTTATTGCGGCAGTAACCATAGCGTTCAGCCCAGCGTTTACGATACGCAGGCGCTTTACGGCTACGAAGCAACAGTCGCAGCCACACCAGTGGCTGAATGATGTAGAGCAGGGCGGTATACAACAATTCCAAGCGATTATCCGTTTTTTTTAGTTTCGGCGGGCAAATTCTAAGCATTTAAGCCAGGTAAAGCTATCTCTTATGCCAGATACCGTTTTAAACGGAAATAACGGCGGCCCAGTCGCCAGTGCTGGCGCAGCCCACGGGCGTTTTTCCAGATCAGTGCCCAGATCCCCCGGTCGAACAGTTCGCGGATGATTTCGCGTTTTTTGCTGAGATCGCCAATGTTGTTAATGGCGTGGAGAATGCCCAGCCCCTCTTTCGCGATTTGCCACTGGCAAGCCGGAACCCGGCGCACGGTATCCGGGTAGCGCTGGTTGATAACATCCAGCATCTCAAGGATTTTCATGTAGTGGCGTGCGTTACGCATGCGCGAGTCATCCGTACCCGGCGTGTGTGACACCGAGGCGGAGTGAATAAGGTAGTCGTAGAAGGTTTCGTCGGTGTACTGCACGCGTCTGGCGGTCAGCAGCACTTCGGTCGTCCACGGAATATCCTGATGACGCAGGCCATGTTCAAAGGTGAAGCCCTGCTCTTTAATGAACGCGTGGCGATAAATATTCAGCCAGGTGACGTGCAGGAATTTACGTGATGCCAGCGCGCGCTGTAGCCACGTTGGGCCGTCCAGCACGTCGGTAGATTGCAGTTTGTCTGACGGGAAGATTTTCTTTGACGGTCTTCCGTCATCGTAAATATAGGTACCGTTGCAGGTCGCGACATCGAGATCGTTCTTTTTAGCCATCTCAAGCAGGCGCGGATACATGCCCGGATAGATCACATCGTCGATGTCCGGGAATGCAACATACTCGCCCGTCGCTTCTGCCAGGCCGGTATTGCGGGCTGCGGATACGCCCTGGTTGGCCTGGTCAATCACCTTGTAGAACGGGAATTCACTGGCGTATTGCGCAATGATGGCCGCAGAGTTGTCATTTGACCCGTCGTTCACAACGACCAGCTCCAGACTGTCCAGATGTTGAGCTTTGATGCTGTCGAAAAATGCACTCAGGAATTTTTCACCGTTATAGACGGCGACCACAAGGCTCAATAAAGGTTTGTCGGACATGCTTTCTCCGTTGTGTTCAGGGCAGGCCACCCATATTGGTGATACCATTCGTGCTGTATTATATCTGGTGGATACTAAAAACATATGCCTGGAGGGACAAAGATCCCGTCAGGCGGCAAATTAGCGTCACGCTGGCGAGATTCTTAACAGGAAATGTATGCATATTGTTCACACTGAAGCAGACGGCGGCAAAGGCGGACAGCCTCTGCGCATTATTAACGAATCGCTAGGGATGATTCAGCGTGGCCATCAGGTGACCATTCTTTGTCCGGAAACCGCGCCGCTGCATGCGCTGGCGCGTGATGCCGGGTTAACGGTTGTCACCATGCCGTTAAAGCGTAAGAACCTTAAAAACCTGCAGTTGCTGCGCCGCTGGCTGAAGGCTAACCGTCAGTCCATTGATGTCATCAATAGCCATAACTCTGCCGATACCTGGCTGGTGGCACTGGCGAACCTGACGCTCGCAAACCCGGTGCCGCTGGTGCGTACCCGCCATGCCTCAGGCGTGCCGCGTAATAACTGGACCACCCGCTGGCTGTTTCGCACCGCCTGCGCGCATATCGTAACGACTGGCGAAGCGCTGCGTCACCAGGTGGCGAATATTGGCGTACCGATGTCCCAGAGCACGTCGGTGCCAAGCGGCGTGGATACGCAGCGTTTCCGTCCGGGGGATAAGCACGAGGCGCGTGCGCACTGTGGGCTATCGCAGGATGACTTCTGGCTTGGCGTGGTATCGCACCTGCGTCCGAACAAAGGACACAGCGTTTTGCTGCGCGCGCTGGCGAAGATCGACAACCCGCACCTCAAACTGGCGATTGTCGGTGAAGGGCCGCATAAAGCGACGCTGGAGCAGGAGATTGTGGGTCTGGGGTTGCAGCAGCGCGTGGTGATGGCGGGGCATCGCAGCGACCCTGAACGCTGGTTCCCGGCCTTTGATATTGCGCTCAGCCCGTCTCACGATATGGAAGGTGTGCCGCAGGGCGTGCTGCAATCATTAGCCTCCCGCATTGCCACTATTGCCACTGACGCAGGTGGTACGGGAGATGCGGTGATTAATGGTCAGACGGGGATTTTGATCGCACAGCGCGATGAAAACGCGCTGTGCGATGCAATTGTGAAGCTCTGTGACGATGCCACCCTCCGCGAGACGCTGGCGCAGCAGGGGTATGATTACCTGAGCACCCACTTTACCCGCGAATGTATGCTGGACGCGATGGAGAAGGTTTTCTCCGATGCGGCTCAGCGCAGTAAATCGCGATAAAGCGCCTGCAGCTCTTTGGCCATTCTGTCCAGGGTATACGGTTCCGCTGTTGCGCGTGCGGCAGCGGAATAATCGATACCCTGATTGCGGCCTTTTAGCCATTGAGTGATGGCCTGCTGGTAGCCTTCGCTATCCAGCGCGTCGCATACCCAGCCGTTTTTGCCCTCTTCAATCCACTCTGCAGCACCACAGCCGTGGCTGGTAAGCAGCGGCAGACCGCAGGCCAGCGCTTCCACGCAGACATTCGGGAACGGGTCGTAGAGCGTCGGCAGGATCAGGGCATCAGCCGTGCCGTAGACCTCACGGACATCTGCCACCGGGCCGAGGAAACGCACCCGTGACGCCACGCCCAGCGTTCGGGCGAGCTTTTCAAACTTACGCGCATGCTTATCGCGTCCGGCAACCAGCAGCCAGACGTCAGGATGAGGCACGATGGCGCGTAGCGCAGTGGCCACACCTTTACGGCTAAAGCCGGAGCCGACATACGCCAGAACCGGCGCATGCTGCGGGATACCGAGCGTATCGCGCTGCGACAGCGCGCGGACATCCGGGCTGAAATGCGCAGTATCCACGCCGTTGTAAATCACCGTCAGCTTGTCATCCGACAGGGCAAAACGACGGGCGATATCATCGCGCACCATTTTCGAATTACAGATCACCTTGCGCAGCTGCGGATGGGTAAACATCTGTGCTTCCGCCTGCAAAATATAGCGGTGATAGCGGCTCAGCGACTGCGCCCAGCGCGCCAGTGGCGACAGAATGCGGCCATACTGCTCAAGCCAGGTGGCGTGAACGCCATCGCCTGCGCGGAAGATGGTTGCTCCCGGGATGCGCTCGTGGCTTTGCACAATATCGAACTGTGCGAAATGCGCGGCGGCTTCGGCGGCAAAACCAGATTCCCGCGCGATGCGGTTACGAAACGGTGGGTTCACCGTCAGCGTTTTCCAGCCGGAAGCATCTTCCCACTGGCGGGCGATCAGCGTGACGTCGAGCGACGTGTCCTGTGCCAGCACGTTCAGCGCACGGGAGACAAAACGCTCCGCACCACCGTTGGGGTTGTAAGTCTGTCGGACTATCGCCAGCTTCATGCAGGATTTTCCAGGAGCATTGTGTCGATGGCGCTCAGCACCTGCTGCGGCGTGATGGCTGTGATGCAGTCAGAGACACCGCCGTCGCCGCAACCCGCTTTACCGCACGGCTGGCAGGTAAACCCGGCAACGATCACGCGATAATTAACGCCCCACGGTGCCCATTTAATGGCTCCGGTTGGGCCGAAGATGGCAACGGTCGGCGTACCGACGGCACTCGCGAGGTGCATTGGCATGGAGTCCACGCCGAAGTAAACCCGCGCGTATTTCATCAGTGCGCCCAGCTCTTTGAGGTTCAGCTGACCGCTTAAATCAAACACCGGCTGGGTGAGTGCGGCACGCAACTCATCCATGTAGGCCTTCTCGTCTTTTGACGGTGCAGCGGAGAGGATAATCGGCAGGCCGCGAGCCGCCAGGTTATCGATGGTGGCCGCCAGCTTTTTGATATCCCAGGCCTTAAACATCCAGCGCGACGTTGGATGCACCAGAATATAGGATTTACTCTGGAGCCCGAATCCGGCCAGTTTTTCGGCGACAGACGCTTCCGCCGCGTCGCCCGGTACAAACAGGGTGTGCTTATCTTCATCGGACTGGGGGTGAATGCCGATCCGGCGCAGGGCATCCAGGTTCACCTCGACCATATGGCGGCTGTTGTCCTGAATCGCCGGGTAGAGCGTGGTGAAGGATTTCACCCAGCGACGGCGTGCCAGGCCACCGCGTTTATCAGGCCGAAAGCCCACGGAGACGCGCGGTTTCAGGCGACGCGCCAGACGTGCGCCGTGCCAGTGTTCGGTCAGGTTAATCAGTACATCGTACTGACGGCCTTTCAGGGTACTCAGCAGCGCACGGTAGAGACGGAATTGTTCAAACCAGCCCTTTTTACGCCAGTTGCGCCCAATGGTATGCACCTGGTCGATATGCGGGTGGCTGGTCAGCATCGCCTGCGTGTCGTCATAGACCAGCGCGTCAACTTCCACGTCCGGCCAGTTCTTTTTCAGCACGGTAAACACCGGCGAGGTAAGCAGAACGTCACCGTGGTGACGCAATTTAATGATCAGCACGCGCTTTGGTGGGCGCTCCGCTGAGAAAAAATCAGACATAGGCTCTCTCTGCTGCCAGCAAAGGCTCTAATTGCGCAAATACCGCAGCGGCACTGAGGTCGCTCAGCTGCGATGAATGTTCCGGGCGGCAGACATATTGATTTTTTCCGTAGCCGCCGATAAGACCCGGGTCCGTTGGGCCGTAAAGCGTAATATTAGGTCTGTCCAGCGCGGCCGTCAGGTGGCTTAAGCCCGTATCGACGGAAACCACTGCCGCGGCACCTGCCAGCTCTTGTGCCACGCCATCCAGCTTCATGCGCGGCAGAACGTCCACGTAATCAAACCCGTCTGCCAGGCGTCTGGCTCGTGCCTCTTCGTGCGGTGCACCCCACGGCAGTTTGATGCGCAGTCCCGCGTTGCCAAGCAGGTCAATCAGTTCGCGCCAGTGTGCTTCCGGCCAGTGCTTATCGTCCCGGGTGGTCGCGTGGAGAAAAATCAGATACGGCGCGTTGTCAGGCAGCGAACCGTGAAGAAAATGCTGAGAAATGGCGTAATCGCCCTGCATGTGTGGTTTCGCATAGCCGAGGCTTTTGGCAAACAGCTCGCGGGTGCGTTCCACGGCGTGCTGCTGTTTAGCAATATGGTGCCGACGGTTATAGAACAGGCTCGCCAGCGGCTCGCGGGCGGTTTGCCAGTCCATGCCGTGCTTTACGCCGTGCGCCAGACGCGTCACCAGCGCGGCGCTTTTGACCAGCCCCTGCGCGTCAATGATGGCATCGTAATGCTGAGCCTGTACCGCATCGCGGAAGGCTTTACGTTCAGCTTTAATCGGTGCGGAGAACCACGCTTTGCGCCAGCGGCGGATAGCCACCGGGATCACACGGTCGACCGCTTCATGCCAGGTGGGGATCTGCGCGAAGCCTTCTTCCACCACCCAGTCAAAACGAATGCCGGGAATGGCCTGCATGGCATCCGTCAGCGAGGGCAGCGTATGCAGCACATCACCCATCGAAGAGGTTTTAACGATCAATACCCGCATTCGTTATCCTTCTTCGCTCAACAGCAGGTCGTTGAGTTCTTCCAGAACGCGTTGCGGCGTAATGTCGATCAGACTCTGGTGATAACCTTCAGCTGCATCACCTTTACGCACTTTATGGTAGCCAGTGATCAGGCGAATGACGCGCGCTTTATTCGACAGCGGCGGCGTAAAGTCCGGGCTACTTGGGCCGTACAGCGCAACCAGCGGGCGGTTTAGCGCGGCGGCAACGTGCATCAGGCCGGAGTCGTTGGTGACCACGGCTTTACAGGCGGCAATCAGGATCACCGCTTGCTCCAGCTGGGTTTCCCCCGCCAGATTGCGGCACCAGGCTTGTTGTTCGGTACTGAGTGCGGCAAGGATTTCGTTGCCCGCCTCGTGGTCTTTCGCCGAACCGAACAGCACAATCTGGTAGCCTTCGTCGATCAGCTGCTTCGCCAGTTCGGCGTAGTGATAGTGTGGCCAGCGTTTTGCCGGGCCGAACTCTGCGCCAGGGCAGAAACCGATCATTGGGCGTTCAGACGAAATGCCAAATGCATTACAGGTCTGGGATTTCTCACCCTCGTGAACCTGTAGCTGCGGCCACAGAAGCGGCTGCGGCAGGTCTTTCGCGCTGCGCATCACGCCTTTGTCATAGGCCAGCGCCACGTAGCGTTCCACCATCAGCGGCCAGGCGGCTTTATCCAGCACGCGCGCGTCGTTCAGCAGGCCGTAACGCATTTCACCGCGCCAGCCAGTGCGATGCGGTACGCCGGCAAAGAAGGGCACTAAGGCCGATTTGAAGGAGTTAGGCAGCACGTAAGCGCGGTCGTAGCGCTTGTCACGCAGGCTATGGCCGAGCTTGCGGCGTTCGCCGATTTCCAGCGCCCCGTGGCCGAGCGGCATCGGGATCGCCTCATTCACTTCCGGCATCCGCGATAAAAGCGGACGGCACCACGCGGGTGCCATCACGTCGATTATCGCCTGGGGATAGCGCGCCTTGAGCGTGCGATAGAGACTTTGCGACATCATCATGTCGCCCACCCAGGACGGGCCAACCACCAGTATTCTCATCGGTTGCTTGCCTTACGCGTTGCGGTTCAGCCAGGCCATATATTCCGTTACGCCTTCGGCAACGGTCTTGAACGGCTTGTCGTAGCCCGCAGCACGCAGGTTGGTCAGATCGGCCTGCGTGAATGCCTGGTAGCGGCCTTTCAGTTTATCCGGGAATGGAATGTACTCAATGCTGCCTTTCTTGTGGTATGCCAGCGTTGCGTCAGCCACCGCCTGGAAGGATTCCGCGCGGCCTGTGCCCAGGTTGAAGATGCCGGAGACGCCGTTTTCCCAGAACCACAGGTTCACGGCGGCAACGTCACCGACGTAGACGAAGTCACGCTTAAAGCTGTCGCTGCCTTCGAACAGTTTCGGACTTTCGCCATTATTCAGCTGGGTGTTCAGGTGGAATGCCACGCTTGCCATGCTGCCTTTGTGACCTTCACGCGGCCCGTAAACGTTGAAGTAACGGAAGCCGACAATCTGGGAGTTCGCTTCTGGCAGCACCTGACGCACGTACTCGTCGAACAGGAATTTAGAGTAACCGTAGACGTTCAGCGGTTGTTCATATTCGCGGGATTCGATGAAGTCAGAGGTACGACCGCCATAAGTTGCCGCAGAAGAGGCGTACAGGAACGGAATTTCACGCTCCAGGCAGTAGTGCAGGATCTCTTTGGAGTACTGATAGTTGTTGTCCATCATGTACTTGCCATCCCACTCGGTGGTGGAAGAGCATGCACCTTCATGGAAGATAGCTTCGATCTCGCCGAACTCTTCACCTGCCATAATCTGGATAAGGAAGTCTTCTTTATCCATGTAGTCAGCAATGTTCAGATCCACCAGGTTTACAAATTTGGTGCCGTCTTTCAGGTTGTCCACCACCAGGATGTCGGTGATGCCTTTGTCATTGAGAGCCTTAACAATATTGCTGCCGATAAAGCCCGCGCCGCCGGTAACGATAATCATAACTGTAACCTTTGAAGTGTGGAGTCCGGGGACAATCCCGGACGCTAATGTTTCTATCATATCATTAGTATGGCGACCCTACAGCCATTCACCGACATACACTTCATCCTTCACGCCGCCTCGGCGTTGGCTGCGTTCAGAAACCCCGGTCACATAGTTATCTATGCTCCCGGGGATTTCTTCTCTTGCCGCCTTGATGCAACGTGAATGATTTTGTGTATGTGTAAAAAGACTACACGTGATTTATGCTGCAAAAACGAGAAGAGATAATGTGTCATCTCGTCATGAACTATAGGTTTGGGTAATATGTGCCGAAATTTGCCGAGTCTGGAGAATTGCAATGCGTGGTGATTTTTACAAACAGTTAAACAACGACCTGGACACCGCACGTGCGGAAGGGTTGTTCAAGGAAGAGCGGATTATCACGTCTGCTCAGCAGGCGGACATCACTGTTGCCGATGGCAGCCATGTGATCAACTTTTGTGCGAACAACTACTTAGGTCTTGCGAATCACCCTGAGCTGATTGCCGCTGCAAAAAACGGTATGGACACCCACGGTTTTGGTATGGCCTCCGTGCGCTTTATTTGCGGTACGCAGGACAGCCACAAGCAGCTTGAGAAAAAGCTGGCGAATTTCTTAGGTATGGAAGATGCCATTCTGTACTCCTCCTGCTTCGACGCCAACGGCGGTCTGTTTGAGACCCTGCTCGGCGCAGAAGATGCGATTATCTCCGACGCTCTGAACCACGCCTCCATCATCGACGGCGTGCGTCTGTGTAAAGCGAAGCGCTTCCGCTATGCCAACAACGATATGGCTGAGCTGGAAGCACGTCTGAAAGAAGCGCGTGAAGCCGGTGCTCGTCATGTTCTGATTGCCACCGACGGCGTGTTCTCGATGGACGGCGTGATTGCCAACCTGAAAGGCGTATGCGATCTGGCCGATAAATACGATGCGCTGGTGATGGTCGATGATTCTCACGCTGTGGGCTTTGTTGGCGAAAATGGCCGTGGTTCCCACGAATACTGTGACGTGATGGGCCGTGTGGACATCATCACCGGTACGTTGGGCAAAGCGCTCGGCGGCGCGTCTGGTGGCTATACCGCCGCGCGCAAAGAGGTAGTTGAGTGGCTGCGCCAGCGCTCCCGTCCGTACCTGTTCTCCAACTCCCTGGCTCCGGCCATCGTTTCCGCCTCCATCAAAGTGCTGGAGATGGTGGAGTCAGGCGCTGAGCTGCGTGACCGTCTGTGGTCAAACGCGCGTCTGTTCCGTGAAAAAATGAGCGCCGCAGGTTTTACCCTGGCCGGTGCTGACCACGCGATCATTCCGGTGATGCTGGGCGATGCAGTGGTAGCGCAGAACTTTGCCCGCGAGCTGCAGAAAGAAGGGATTTACGTTACCGGGTTCTTCTTCCCGGTGGTACCAAAAGGTCAGGCGCGTATCCGCACCCAGATGTCTGCGGCGCATTCACCTGAACAAATTGAACGTGCGGTGGAAGCCTTTACCCGCATCGGCAAACAGCTGGGCGTAATTGCCTGAGGACGTGTGATGAAAGCGTTATCCAAACTGAAAGCGGAAGAAGGGATTTGGATGACCGACGTGCCGGAGCCGGAAGTCGGTCATAACGATCTGCTGATCAAAATTCGCAAAACCGCCATTTGCGGCACTGACGTTCATATCTACAACTGGGATCAGTGGTCACAGAAAACCATTCCGGTACCCATGGTGGTTGGTCACGAATATGTCGGCGAAGTGGTCGGTATTGGCCAGGAAGTGAAAGGTTTTAAAATTGGCGACCGCGTCTCCGGTGAAGGCCATATTACCTGCGGCCACTGCCGTAACTGCCGTGGCGGACGCACGCACCTGTGCCGTAACACCATCGGCGTGGGCGTCAACCGTCCTGGCTGCTTCGCGGAATATCTGGTGATCCCGGCATTCAACGCGTTCAAAATCCCGGACAACATTTCTGACGATCTGGCGTCCATCTTTGACCCGTTTGGTAACGCGGTACACACGGCTCTCTCCTTCGATCTGGTCGGCGAAGACGTGCTGGTTTCCGGCGCAGGCCCAATTGGTATTATGGCAGCAGCGGTCGCGAAGCACGTGGGCGCGCGTAATGTTGTGATTACTGATGTGAATGAATACCGTCTGTCCCTGGCGCGCAAAATGGGCGTAACCCGCGCGGTCGATGTTTCCAGAGAAAGCCTGAGCGATGTAATGGAAGAGTTGGGCATGACCGAAGGTTTTGACGTTGGTCTGGAGATGTCCGGTGCGCCACCGGCGTTCCGCACCATGCTCGATACCATGAACCACGGTGGCCGTATTGCGATGCTGGGTATCCCACCGTCAGATATGTCCATCGACTGGAATAAAGTCATCTTTAAGGGGCTGTTCATCAAAGGTATCTATGGCCGTGAGATGTTCGAAACCTGGTACAAGATGGCCGCGCTGATCCAGTCCGGCCTGGATCTGTCGCCGATTATTACTCATCGTTTCTCCATCGATGAGTTCCAGAAAGGCTTTGACGCGATGCGTTCCGGTCAGTCCGGGAAAGTTATCCTGAACTGGGATTAAACCTGCCTCCAGGCACCCGCGCCGACGGGTGCCTTTACGCTTTTTAGCGGTTTGACTTTCCAGGGGTTACTTGTTAACTTCTGGCGAATTTTTCTCCATTTTGTCTTCTCCGCACGTTCATTCTTGCAGTCATAATGATTACGTCAGGAAAGATTTTTGTCAGTCTAATCAGGTCATTATGTCCACACTGTTTTCGCAAAAGTTGGTTGATACCCCTTCAAGGCTTGCCGCTTTTTTTACTGTGGTAATTTCCCTGCTAATAATCATTGGTGTTAATATTATTAACGCCAAATATAATGCGGTGATTAACCGAACGCTGGTATTTCTGCTGATATTACTGACGCTCAAATGTCTTAATAACAAATTAATCAGAAATATACTGGCGGCTGTTTTACTCATTCCGATCGCAGCGGATATTACGCTGCAGTTATATGCATGGAATAATTTCGACTCAGCGTTTAGTTATGGATTTGCGTTAAGTGTGCTCAATACCACGCCGGGTGAAGCCAGTTCGATGCTCGGGTTGTACTGGCGTGACTGCCTGACGTTTGTCGCGCTGTCCGCGCTGTTTATTTATACCGCGAATACAGGAATGTGGCCTGTTGCACCCCGTTTTCGTCGCTGGCCTGCTATTGCGCTGGCCGTGACGTTGCTTGCTTTTTATGGCCAGGCGCTGCAGCACCAACTCAGGAAAAGCAGCGTTGAGAGCCTGGCGCAGCGTGTGGTTCAGGCGACGCCTGTCAGCACGGCAAAAGTCTTTATGCAGGCGATTGAAGATAACGCGGTGGTGGCCAATATCGGCAACAATATTCCTGATTACAAACTCACCCTGTCGGATACCGGTATCGACAACTATGTGCTGATCATCGGTGAGTCCGAGCGTACGGCAAATATGGGTATCTATGGTTATCAACGCGATACCACACCTGAGTTGGTGAAATACCAGTCGCAGCTTTTACTGTTCCGCAATGCCGTAACGCCTGCCCCTGTCACGATCATGGCGGTGCCATTAGCCATGACGGCGGATACGGTAGGTGCGCGCGATCCCCGTAATTATGGCGATAACGTCATTAATATCGCCAATAAAGCAGGGTATGACACCTACTGGTTTAGCCGTCAGGGCAAAGGCGGTGCGCATAATAACGTTATCACCGGTATTGCCATGAATACCAAACAGCATGAGTGGGTGGAAGGGGGATACGATGAAGACCTGCTGCCCTTGCTGGGCGATGCACTGAAGAAACCGGGCAAAAAAATCATCGTATTGCATTTAAATGGTAGCCATGAACCGGCCTGCCGACGTTTCCCGGCTAATCAGGCGGTGTTAACCGGAGGGAGCGAGGCTGATGATTGCTATGACAACTCCGTGCGGTACACAGATACGGTGATGGGCAAAGTGTTTAACATGCTGGAAAGCTCACGTTCATCGGTAATGTATTTCTCCGATCATGGCCTGATTCGCGACCCGCAGCGTGCAGTGGTTTACTCCCACGGGAATGTCAATCCGCCGAGAGAGGCTCTGCATATTCCCGTGTTTATCTGGTATGGGCATCAGGTTGATTCTGCTCATAAATATACCGGAGACTACAATACCGTCTGGTCGGCTGATGATGTTAATACCCTCGCGGAACTGTGGCTTGGGATCCATCGCCAGGGAGAGCCTGTTCACACTGTACAGTCCTGGCTTGCCGGTTATGATAAAAATGTGTCCGTGCTGGACACGACAGGTAAGTCCTATGAGTGGCGCAATATTCGTTAACACAGACGCGATAAACTTGTTTTTAGCGGTGTGTTAGCCTGCGATGTCTTCTGGTAAATGGAATCATGATGATTAGTGTAAAACGAGATAAGGTCCAGTTTGCGTTATTGCAATTACTCTTTGGACTGTGCGTGATAGCTTTCGGCTGTGTTGTCGTTTCTCCCAATCTTTCTGCCAAAATTTTGGGTGTGGCAGGTATTACTGCGCTAGTGATTTTCCTGCTGGATCTCAGGAACTTCAAAAAGAATGATGCATTTTGGCTCTGTCTTGTGCTGCTGGTCATCGGCATCTGCGATCTGGTGTGGTATCGGATGTATAAGGTGGATAACAGCACGGCGATAAACTCATATCGGGCATACCTTGAAGTGGGGAAAATATTGCTGTTTGGTGCGTTCTCTATCTTCGTCTTTGTGAACAGACATCAGATAAAAATAGGCAACAATACAATTCATATGTTGCTGGCCATTGCCTTACAGATAATGATTGTTATCTATGCAGGTTATCAGTACCTCTTCCTTAAAGACGCAAGGGTGGCGCTGTCTCTGGCTGGAGGGGCTGATGCGACAGGGGCCGCCTATACAATTGCTTTCATCTCCTTCTATACCATACTGGTTCTGCAGCACAGCTCATCCAGATGGAAAGAGTTTTTCATCCTGGGCCATTTTTTCGTGACCTTCCTGGTGTTAGTCGCGACAGAAACACGGGCCGCTATTTTGACCTATCCCATTATTTTCTTTGGTCTGCTGGTGGTTAAACTCTATAAGGAAAAGCATATTCCCTGGAAAGGTGTCGCTGTTTTTCTGATCGCATTACTGGCGGGTGCGTTTATGATGAAAAATAGTTTGCAACAACGATATAACGACCTCAACAGCGATATCGTGGCCTATGATAAGAACAACAGCGTAACGTCTGTAGGGGCGCGTTTTGCCATGTGGAAAACAGGGCTTGCAGCTGCTAAAGATAACTACCTGTGGCAGTCAACTGATGAACGTAATGCAAAAATAGTGGCTGAAGTAAAACGTGATCCGAGTCTGAGTGGTGCGCTGGATCATATGCAAGGCCATCTACATAATGAAGTGGTAGAAACACTGTCCTTAAAAGGCCCGTCAGGATTAATTCTGTATATTCTGTTTGTGATATCACTTGGCTGGTATGCATTGCGGAAACAAAAAAGCATTATTCTTTTCGCGTTCCTGGTCTCGATAATTATGTTCGGGCTGAGCGGTGTGATGCTTTATTCAAAAACAACACCTGTTGCCTGGATGCTTACACTGATAATGTCGATTGTTTTCCTGGAACAGAACAAACACCGCACGGTCATTAAGTAACCATTTTGATTCTCCACCGGGAAAAAGGTATTCTCCTGGTGGAGAAATGTCATTTACCAGACGAGCACGCCATGAACGAACTGATTTCAGTAATCATCACCACTTACAACAGAGAGGACTTACTGGAACGTGCCATTCGTTCAGTTATTGCTCAGACGTACTCTGCGGTAGAATTGGTTATTGTTGATGATTGTTCTGACGAAAAAACTGCGCAGCTCATCGAGCAGATGAGAGCGGAGTGTGACGCGCGTTTTGTCCATTTCACCTATGAACGTAATGAAAAGAACAGCGGTTCTAACTTCAGCCGGAACCGGGGTTATGCGCTCTCGCACGGGGTGTTTGTAACGGGTCTGGATGATGATGACTATTTCCTGCCAGAACGCCTGACAAAGCTCGCCGAGCGCTACGATGACAACTATGCCTTCGTGACGGATACCCCTGCCAGACTGGACAAAACCCACCGTACCTACCCGGACACAGATGATAAAAGAATCATCGAGTTACAGGATATTCTGTGTGAAAACGTGGTGGGTAATCAGGTACTGACGACCAAAGAAAAGCTGTTAGGTGTGGGCGGGTTTTCCCCTGAGATCAAACAGCAACAGGATCGTGATGTCTGGATTAAATTGATCCTTAAATATGGCCCTGGTATTAAATACAGTTTCAGTACGGCAATGGTGGATGCTGAACACGGCAGTAACCGAATTACGTCGCAAATTAAAAAGTATAATGCGTACCGTAAGCTCTATTTTAAATATCGTCAGCATATGTCTGAAGTTACGCGCAGTAATAACCTTTTTCAGCTCATGTCGTTCCGGGGGTTTAAATCGACGCGCATGAACTGCTTATTACGCGGGCATAAAAAAGACGCCAAGTTAAAAATGAAACTGTTTCGCCGTACGTTAAAAGAGCTGTTCTGAGTTTGATAAGGTGAAATGATGAATCTCAATGTAACGAATAAGCTCATCAAGAAAACCCGTCGCTGGCACAAAAAAACGGGTTTTTCTCTTTTTCAGCGTGCGGCCAGCCATTTTGAGCAGAAGAAAAAAGAGACGATTTTTAGCGTTATTGACGATCTGAAGGTCCAGCCTGATGCTGCAGACGCAGCGGAACCGGCGCAATCGCGTATTATCTGGATCTGTTGGTTCCAGGGGCTTGATAGCGCACCCGGGCTGGTGAAGCGTTGCATTGCTTCCGTGCAGCGTAATGCGCCAGAAGCGCAGGTCATTATCCTGACGGATGAGAACATCCCTGACTATCTCACCCTCCCGGAACATATCAAAACCAAATACCAGGCCGGGCTTATCAGTAAGGCGCAATATTCCGATATTGTTCGTTGTTCATTACTGTATCAGTACGGGGGGATCTGGATGGATGCCACCGTATTTATGACGAAGCCGGTACCGGAGTCGTTCTATGAAAATGCCTTCTCATCACTGCGTTTTGATTCACCTGAAAATGCGCTGAGTCAGGGTTACTGGACGGCCTATTTTCTTGCTGCCCGGAAGGGGAATTCGCTGGTGAAGCTGGTTCGGGATATCCTGTATCGCTACTGGCAGCACCACAATTCTCTGATTGAATACTTCCTCATTGATTACAGCTTCTTGTATGCACGTGAGAGGTATCCGCAGCTTCGCCAGGTGATGGATCGACAGCCGGTCACCGGGAATAACCGCTTTTTGATCCGCCAGTACATCTCGGCTAAACCCGACAGGGCGGCAATGGTGGTGCTGAATAATGATCCTGTAGGCATTTATAAGCTTTCGCACAAAGAACAATACCGCACTTCGGACAACGGTCAGCCAACGGTTTATAGCCAGATCCTGGACGGTTCCTTCCATCCTGAGTGACAAAAAAGCCACCTTAACGGTGGCTTGTTGCTATCAGGGTTTTTTACCCCATCCCTGCCATTGATGCTGGACGTATTTCACCAGCGTGCTTTCACTGATGCTTTCGCCAATAACGGAGAAGAAACGGGTCGCGTAGACTGGTTCAGGCGGTTTTTTCGGCAAGCAGCTCTTCACACCACGGAACGGGTTACGTGGTGCTGTGGGGACGGGTTGCCCCAGATTCGGCGTCGACGTATCAACCTGCGGTTCATTCAGCAGATCGCCCGGACGCACCAGGGTGATATCGGACGGCAGGGTTGGCAACATTTGTTGCAGAACGCGAACGGTAGACGGATGCGGGTGGCCGATGGCAATTGCCGAGCCATTGCGCCGGGCCAGTTGCACGGCACGATTGAACTGCATGCGGATGTCCGCTTCGTTCTGGGTATCATCCAGGAACACCTTGCGCTTAATCACCTTCACGCCTGTCCCCTGCGCGGCACGCATGGCCTGGCTGTTGCCGATGGTCATACTGTCCAGGAAATAGAGGTTATAGCGCTCCAGCGCCTGCATCACTTTCAACATGCCAAACAGGCTGGATGTCATCGCGCTGCCCATGTGGTTGTTCAGGCCCACGGCATACGGAACTTTATTGTAAGCGTCGCGGATGATGCGATCGATTTCATCGCTGCTCATCTCCGGGCGCAGGGTGTCTTTTTCCAGCGGTTGTTTGCTGAGCGGAGCCATTGGCAGATGGATAAGCACCTGATGGCCGCTGTTGTGGGCTTTGGTCGCCATCTCACGCGCATGTGGTGCATTAGGGAGAACGGCGACAGAGATGGCTGACGGCATCGCCAGCACCTGGTTTTCTGTTTGCGGACGATAACCGAAGTCATCAATCACAATGGCGAGTTTACCCGCGTATACCGGTGCAGCCAGCGCCAGTGCGCTGGCGACGGAGAGCATAATTCGACGAAATTGAAGCAAAGCTTATCTTCCCAACCACGGTTGTGGATTGACCGCCTGACCCTGACGACGAATTTCGAAATAGAGTGACGGGCGGCCCTGACCGCCACTGCTGCCCACAAGGGCGATGGGTTGGCCGGCGCGTACCTGAGTGCCCACGCTGACCAGTGCACTCTGGTTGTAACCGTAAAGACTCATATCACCTTTACCGTGCTCAACCACCACCACAAGCCCGTAGCCCTGCAGCCAGTCGGCCAGGATCACGCGGCCATCGGCGATGGCTTTCACTTCGCTACCTTCAGACGCACCGATAACTATCCCTTTCCAACGTAGTTCACCCTGCAGCTGTTCGCCATAACGATGCAGAATAGAACCGCGAACGGGCCAGAAAGCCTGACCATTAGGTGAGCCCAGGCCGCCGGTACGCGACATCAGGGAACGTTCGCTTTCACTTGGTTTGTAGGTGGTCCCTTTGCGGGAGGCTTCCTGCTGTTTGTCGCGAACAGCCTGTGCATCACGGGCTTCTTTTTCGGCGCGCGCTTTGGCCGCCGCTTCCGCACGCGCAATGCTGTTGCGCAGCCTGGATTCGTTGGCGCGCATTTCGCTTAACTGGCTCTGGCCTTCCTGAATGGAGGACTCCAGGCCGGAAAGCGTTTTCTTACGCTCGTTACGTGCCTGCTCAAGCTTCGCCTGCTGCGCCTGTTGATCGTAGAGCAGCGTCTGCTGCTGGCTCTGCTTCTCTTCCAGCTCGGCTTTTTGGGTGGTGACTTCTTCGCGGGTCTGTTTCAGCTGCGCGATCGTCTCCTGACGCGCCTGGTTCAGATAACCAAAGTAAGCCTGCAAACGCTGGCCGCGCTGGCTCTCTTCGCCGCTCAGGATTAACTGCAGACCGGTGTGTTCACCCTGGCGGAAAGCGGCATCAAGCTGCGCGGCAAGATTGCGTTCCTGCGCATCACGCTGGCGTTCCAGTTTGGCAATCGACGCGTTCATATCGTCGATCTGTTTATTCAACTGGGCGAGCGTGTTCTGCGTTTCACGGAGCTTACGCGCGGCGGCGGAGATGGCCTCTTCCTGCTGCTTAAGCTGCGCAAGGAGTGAGGAGCGCTGCTGCTGCTGCTGGCGTACCGCCCGCTCTTTGGCGGCGATATCGGCCTGAATGGATTTTAGCTGGTCGCGATCGTCCGCGTGGGCGGATGCGGCGCACAGCAATACGCCAGCGCTGAGTGCGCTGGCGTAAAGCAAAGGCCTGACTGATAACCTAAGCGGCTTCACGGCCCATGTGATTGAAAAAATCGCCTTTCCCCTCATGGGGATCGATTATTTCACGATGAACAGCGGCTTGCCAGTCATCTCTTCAGGGATTTCCATACCCATCAGCGTCAACATAGTTGGCGCGATGTCGGAAAGCTTGCCGCCTTCCACCGCTTTCAGGGCTTTATCACCCACATAAATCAGCGGAACAGGCAGGTTGGTATGGGCAGTGTGTGCCTGACCGGTTGCCGGGTCGCGCATCTGTTCGGCGTTACCGTGGTCAGCGGTGATCAGCAGCTGGCCGCCAACGGATTCAACCGCTTTTGCTACCTGCTCAACACAGTGATCCAGCGCTTCAACGGCTTTAACTGCGGCTTCCATCACGCCGGTATGACCAACCATATCGCCATTCGGATAGTTACAGATGATGGTGTCATACTTGCCGCTTTCGATTGCCGCCACCAGTTTTTCGGTCAGCTCGGCAGAGCTCATTTCTGGCTGCAGATCGTAGGTCGCCACTTTTGGAGAGTTAATCAGAATGCGATCTTCGCCTTTGAACGGCTCTTCTACACCGCCGTTAAAGAAGAAGGTGACGTGCGCGTATTTCTCGGTTTCGGAAATACGCAGCTGCGTTTTATCGTTCTTCGCCATCCATTCGCCGAAGGTGTTTGCCAGCGACGCGGGTGGGTAAGCGCACGGAGCTTTAATGTCTGCTGCGTATTCAGTCAGCTGGATGAAGTCGAGTTTCACCACTTTTTTACGGGTGAAACCGTCGAAATCGCTATTTACGAATGCGCGGGTGATTTCACGCGCGCGGTCAGCACGGAAGTTCATGAAGATCAGCGCATCGCCATCTTCCATTGCGGCATCGGCCTGACCTTCAGCACGAATAACGGTCGCTTTCACGAATTCGTCGTTTTCATCACGTGCGTAAGCCGCTTCCAGACCTGCAACGGCAGTCGCAAACTGGAATTCACCTTTTGCCAGCGTCATCAGGTCATAGGCCTGTTCAACGCGATCCCAGCGGTTGTCGCGATCCATTGCGTAGTAGCGGCCAATGATGGACGCCACACGGCCTTTACCCAGTGCAGCAAACTTATCTTCGAAGGCTTTCAGTGAACCTTCTGCGCTACGTGGTGGCGTATCGCGGCCATCCAGGAATGCATGCAAATAGATTTTTTCAGCACCGCGTTCTGCTGCCAGCTCAACCATTGCCATGATGTGATCTTCGTGGCTGTGAACGCCGCCAGCGGAGAGCAAGCCCATGATGTGTACAGCTTTACCCGCAGTAACGGCTTTATCCACTGCACCAGACAGCACCGGGTTGGCGAAGAACGCTCGTTCTTTGATTTCAACGTCCAGACGGGTCAGATCCTGATAGACGATACGACCTGCGCCCAGGTTAACGTGACCGACTTCGGAGTTACCCATCTGGCGATCCGGCAGACCCACTTCCAGGCCCGACGCATCAATCAGGGTATGGGGACGTTTTGCCCACAGTGCATCCATGACCGGGGTTTTGGCGTTGAAAATGGCGTTATCCTGCTGATCTTCGCGGTAGCCATAGCCATCCAGAATCACCAGTACCATAGGTTTTTTAGAAACCGACATTGCGACAACCTCATGCTCAAGAGACAAAAAATTTGCGTAATTTTACTACAGCTGAATCGATAAAATAGCCGCAGAAGATCAAAGAATGCGTAGGGGCAAGGCAGTTCCCCGGTTATTTTGAGGCTTTTTTTTCGTGGCATGCCGCAGAAAATGGATTAGCTTATTGTCGCTGGCTGTATTTGCCACAACGCACAGGTATACTCCTGTCCTGGTTTTTTTAATCACTTAGTCGGGAGTTGTTACCCCCCATGCAAGAAATTATGCAATTTGTTAGCCGCCACCCGGTTCTGAGCATCGCGTGGATTGGCCTGCTGGCCGCTGTCCTGTTCACCACCTTTAAGGGGCTGACGTCTAAAATTAAGGTGATCACCCGTGGTGAAGCGACGCGTCTGATCAACAAAGAAGAGGCGGTGATTGTCGATCTGCGTCAGCGTGACGATTTCCGCAAAGGTCACATTGCAGGTGCTATCAACCTGCTGCCTGCTGAAATCAAAGCGAACAACATCGGTGAGCTGGATAAGCATAAAGCCCAGCCAATTATCGTTGTGGACGGTACCGGCATGCAGGCGCAGGAATCTGCCAGCGCGCTCCATAAAGCAGGCTTCGAAAACGTCTCTGTACTGAAAGAAGGAATTTCCGGCTGGAGCGGGGAAAACCTTCCTCTGGTTCGCGGTAAATAAGGAGTTCAGTGATGGCCAATATTGAGATCTACACCAAAGCGACCTGCCCGTTCTGCCACCGTGCGAAAGCGCTGCTGAACAGCAAAGGCGTAACGTTCCAGGAATTGCCGATCGATGGTGACGCAACAAAACGCGAAGAGATGATTCAACGTAGTGGTCGCACGACGGTTCCGCAGATTTTTATTGATGCGCAGCACATTGGCGGCTGTGATGACTTGTATGCGCTCGACGCGCGTGGTGGACTCGATCCCCTGCTGCGCTAAGAGACTTTAGGACAATTAAAAAGGGTTTTTCCATGTCAGAACAAAACAACACCGAAATGACTTTCCAGATCCAGCGCATCTACACCAAGGATGTCTCTTTCGAAGCGCCAAATGCGCCACACGTTTTCCAGAAAGATTGGCAGCCAGAGGTTAAACTTGATCTTGATACCGCATCCACTCAGCTGGCGGATGATGTGTACGAAGTCGTACTGCGTGTGACCGTTACTGCTTCTCTGGGCGAAGAAACTGCATTCCTGTGCGAAGTACAACAGGGTGGCATCTTCTCCATCGGTGGCATCGAAGGTAACCAGATGGCGCATTGCCTGGGTGCATACTGCCCGAACATCCTGTTCCCGTATGCGCGTGAATGCATCACCAGCCTGGTTTCTCGCGGTACTTTCCCGCAACTGAACCTGGCACCTGTAAACTTTGATGCGCTGTTCATGAACTATCTGCAGCAGCAGGCTGGCGAAGGTGCTGAACAACATCAGGATGCCTGATGAGCACTGTTAATGCGTCAATGACTGTGATCGGTGCCGGTTCATACGGCACCGCTCTTGCCATCACGCTGGCAAGAAATGGTCACGACGTGGTCCTGTGGGGCCACGACCCTAAACATGTCGCGACGTTGCAACACGACCGCTGCAACGTGGCGTTTCTCCCGGACGTTCCGTTCCCTGACTCTCTGCACCTGGAAAGCGACCTTGCGACCGCGCTGGCGGCCAGTCGCAATATTCTGATTGTGGTGCCGAGCCATGTGTTTGGCGAAGTCCTGCGTCAGATTAAGCCGCTGATGCGCCCGGATGCGCGCATTGTGTGGGCGACGAAAGGGCTGGAAGCCGAAACGGGACGCCTGTTGCAGGACGTTGCTCGTGAAGCGCTGGGCGATGCCATTCCGCTGGCCGTTATTTCCGGACCGACGTTTGCTAAAGAGCTGGCTGCCGGCCTGCCGACGGCAATCTCGCTGGCATCAACCGACCCGACTTTCTCTGACGATCTTCAGCATCTGCTGCACTGCGGCAAGAGCTTCCGTGTCTACAGCAACCCCGATTTTATCGGTGTGCAGCTGGGCGGTGCGGTGAAGAACGTGATTGCTATTGGTGCCGGGATGTCAGACGGTATTGGTTTTGGCGCGAATGCACGTACGGCGCTGATCACCCGTGGGTTGACCGAGATGTCCCGTCTTGGTGCGGCGCTGGGCGCTGACCCGGCCACCTTTATGGGGATGGCTGGTCTGGGCGATTTGGTGCTGACCTGTACCGACAACCAGTCGCGTAACCGCCGTTTTGGCATGATGCTCGGACAGGGCATGGATGTGAAAGGCGCGCAGGAGAAGATTGGTCAGGTGGTTGAAGGCTACCGCAATACCAAAGAAGTCCGAGAATTGGCACACCGTTTTGGTGTCGAAATGCCAATAACCGAGGAAATTTATCAGGTATTGTATTGCGGAAAAAATGCGCGCGAGGCAGCATTGACCTTATTAGGTCGTGCGCGCAAGGACGAGCGCAGCAGCAACTAGTCGCAGGGATCCTTGTTAGCTATATGACCCAGCCAGCGCAGAACTGGCTGGTCATTAACATATCGTCTGGAGTATGCAATGCCGTGTGAAGAACTGGATATCGTCTGGAACAATATTAAAGCCGAAGCCCGGGCTTTGGCCGACTGCGAGCCTATGCTGGCCAGCTTCTATCACGCGACGCTACTCAAGCACGAAAACCTCGGCAGCGCCCTGAGCTATATGCTCGCCAACAAACTGGCTTCCTCCATCATGCCTGCTATCGCTATTCGTGAAGTGGTGGAAGAGGCCTACGCCGCAGACCCTGAAATGATCGCCTCCGCTGCCTGCGATATCCAGGCCGTGCGCACGCGTGACCCGGCAGTGGATAAATACTCCACGCCGCTGCTGTATCTGAAAGGTTTCCACGCCTTACAGGCTTATCGCATCGGCCACTGGCTGTGGAACGAAGGCCGCCGCGCGCTGGCTATCTTCCTGCAAAACCAGGTTTCCGTCACCTTCCAGGTGGATATTCACCCTGCAGCGAAAATTGGCCGTGGGATCATGCTCGACCACGCCACCGGTATTGTGGTCGGTGAAACGGCGGTGATTGAAGATGACGTCTCAATTCTGCAGTCGGTCACGTTGGGCGGTACCGGTAAAACCAGCGGCGATCGTCATCCGAAAATTCGTGAAGGGGTGATGATTGGTGCGGGGGCGAAAATCCTCGGCAATATCGAAGTCGGACGCGGCGCGAAGATCGGCGCGGGTTCCGTGGTACTGCAGCCCGTTCCACCGCACACGACTGTCGCGGGTGTACCGGCGCGTATTGTCGGCAAGCCAGACAGCGATAAACCGTCGATGGATATGGATCAGCACTTCAATGGTATTCGCCATACCTTTGAATACGGCGACGGTATTTGAGAACACGCCTGGGGCGCTGCAATCGTATCGATTAACGCAGCGCCACCCGAGAAATTAGCTGCGTAGTACCGCGCCAGGGTAACCCAACTGACGCCATGCTTCATACACGACGACCGACACCGCATTTGACAGGTTCATACTGCGGCTGTCCGGCATCATCGGGATCCGGATTTTTTGTTCCGCGGGCAGGGCGTCCAGAATGGTTGCTGGCAGACCACGGGTTTCCGGGCCAAACATCAGATAATCACCGTCCTGATAGCTTACGGCGCTGTGTGCTGGCGTGCCTTTAGTGGTCAGGGCGAACATGCGCTGCGGTTTCTCTGCTTCCAGAAATGCGGCGTAATCGTGATGACGAACCACGGCAGTAAATTCATGATAATCCAGCCCCGCGCGGCGCAGACGTTTGTCGTCCCACGCAAACCCCATCGGCTCGATGATATGCAGGCGAAACCCGGTGTTGGCGCACAGGCGAATGATATTGCCGGTGTTCGGTGGAATTTCTGGTTCGAATAAAACGATGTTAAGCATGCTGCCCCCTTAATTGCGCGGGCAGCATAGCACTTTCATTACGCTGCGTCCCCCTGAGCAAGCGCTGCCAGCGATGCAGGTAATTTACTCAGCTCCTGTACCAGTGAATCCTGGCTGATTTCACCGATCGTTTTCGTGCCGGTCAGCGTCATCGCCACCTTCATCTCTTTCTCGATCAGGTTCAGCAGGTTTGCCACGCCAGCCTGGCCGTGGGTGGCCAGCGCATAGAGGTACGCGCGCCCCAGCAATACGCTGTCTGCACCGAGCGCTATCATGCGCACCACGTCCAGCCCGCTGCGGATACCGCTGTCGGCCAGAATGGCGATATCGCCTTTCACTGCGTCAGCAATGGCCGGCAGCGCGCGCGCAGAAGAGAGCACCCCGTCAAGCTGGCGTCCGCCATGGTTTGACACCACAATACCGTCCGCGCCAAAGCGCACGGCGTCGCGGGCATCGTCCGGATCGAGGATCCCCTTGATCACCATCGGGCCGTCCCAGAATTCGCGGATCCACTCCAGGTCTTTCCAGGAGATTGACGGATCGAAGTTATTCGCCAGCCAGCCGATGTAATCTTCCAGCCCGGTCGGTTTACCCAGATAGGCTGAAATATTACCCAGGTCGTGCGGACGCCCGTTCAGGCCAACATCCCACGCCCACTGCGGGTGAGTCACAGCCTGCCAGTAGCGGCGCAGGGCGGCATTCGGGCCGCTCATACCGGAGTGGGCATCACGATAGCGTGCGCCTGGTGTTGGCATATCGACGGTAAAGACCAGCGTTGAGCACCCTGCCGCTTTGGCGCGCTCCAGTGCGTTACGCATAAAGCCGCGATCGCGCAGGACATACAGCTGGAACCACATCGGGCGCTTAATGGTGGGGGCGACTTCTTCAATCGGGCAGACGGAAACGGTGGAGAGGGTAAAGGGGATCCCTTTGGCATCTGCCGCTGCGGCCGCCTGCACTTCACCACGACGGGCGTACATGCCGCACAAACCGACGGGGGCGAGGGCCACCGGCATGGAGAGCGTTTCATTAAACAGCGTTGTCTCCAGGCTCAGATCGGACATATTCTTCAGCACGCGCTGGCGCAGGGCCACGTCTGACAGATCTTCCACATTGCGGCGCAGGGTATGTTCGGCATACGCACCGCCGTCGATATAGTGGAACAGGAATGGCGGCAAAATGCGCTGCGCCGCGGCGCGATAGTCACTGGCTGCGGAAATAATCATGCTTTGTTCTCCCTGGAAATATCGTTGTCGCCAGGCAGACGGGTAATACGCGCCTGTCGGGCCTGATCTTCATCGAAGCGTTTAATGGTGGTGTGGACGAAGCCCAGATGCGCCATCATCGCTTTGCGCGCGGCGTCGGCATCACCGGCCAGAATGGCGTTGAGTACCGCCTCATGCTGCTCGGTCAGCCGGGCAAAAACGGGCGGAACCAGATACATACGCTGACGGCTCTGCTTCACGGAAGATTGCAGCAGGTCGAAGAAACCGCGCATGGTTTGCAGCAGAACGACGTTGTGCGACGCCTCGGCAATCGCCAGATGAAAGCGCACGTCCGCCTGGGAGGCGATGTCCGGGTCGCTGCTTTGGGTCGCTTCGAAGCAGGCTTTGAGCTTCTCTTTGTCGGCCTCAGTTGCCCGCATGGCCGCATGCCAGGCGGTGCTGGTTTCGATGGCGTGGCGTGCTTCGAGGATGTCAAAGCTGTAGTCCGGGTCGTTTTCCATCAGCGTTTTCAGCGGCTGGACGATGTTTTGCTCGGACCAGTCATCATGCTGCCAGCGGACAAATGTGCCACCGCCGCGACGGCTCAGCAACACGCCTTCACTAACCAGCGTGGCCAGCGCTTCGCGCAGTGAATTGCGCGACACACCAAGCTGAGCGGCAAGCTGGCGCTCGGCGGGCAACTTCATGCCCGCCTCCAGCTGTTGTTCTTCAATCAGCGCCCGCACGCGAGAGGCAATCTCGTCGGACAGGCGTCTGGGCATCACTATCATGGGATCATCCAGGTTAAGACATAGGCCTGCAGCGTGGTGATTACCCCGACCATGCAGGTAAATATCAGGCTGTGTTTAACGGTAAAGCGGAACAGATCCGACTCTTTACCCACCAGTCCCACCGCGGCACAGGCAATGGCGATGGACTGCGGAGAAATCATCTTGCCGGTGACGCCGCCAGTGGTATTGGCCGCAACCAGCAGTACGTCTGAGACGCCGATCTGCTGCGCGGCTGTCGCTTGTAGTGCGGCAAACAGGGCGTTAGATGAGGTGTCTGAACCGGTCAGGAATACCCCCAGCCAGCCGAGGAATGGCGAGAAGAAGGTAAAGGCATGGCTGGTATGAGCCAGCGCCAGTGCCAGCGTGGAGGAGAGGCCGGAGTAGTTCGAAATAAATGCGAACGCCAGCACCATGCCGATGGAGTAAATCGGCAGCATCAGTTCTTTAATGGTTGCCGCAAAGGTCTGAATGGCGGCGGCAGGTTTCATGCGCAGCCATACCACTGAAAGAATAGCGGCAAACAGGATGGCCGTACCGGTTGCGGAGAACCAGTCAAATTTATACACCGCAGCATACGGCGTGGCCGCGTGTACCACGGGTGGCATGCGGGCAACCATCTTGTCGAGGAACGGCACGGAGATGTTAATCACCATGTCGTACAGCGCACCGCCAGGGGCGAACAGGGCTTTAAACGGTGGAATGCTCCACAGCGTAACGGTTGCGGTCAGGAACAGGAATGGTGACCATGCGCGGACAATCTGCCCCGGGGTGTAGCCTGTGCGTGCCAGTGTGTTATCGACCTGCGCAGCACCCATATCGGCAAAACGGAAAATACGCACCGGCTGCCAGCGCTTCAGGAACAACGTCAGACAGACCAGTGAGACCAGCGAGGAGATAATGTCCGGCAGTTCCGGGCCGAGGAAGTTTGAGCTGAGGAACTGGGCAATAGCGAACGAACCACCCGCCACCATCACTGCAGGCCAGGTCTCTTTCACACCGCGCCAGCCGTCCATAATCGCCATGATCCAGAACAGCACAATGATGGTCAGGAACGGCAACTGGCGGCCAACCATCTGGCCAATTTCGAAGCTGTTCAGCCCGGTAACCTGTCCGGCCACCAGAATCGGAATCCCCATTGCACCAAACGCCACCGGTGCGGTGTTCACAATCAGGCAAAGACCTGCGGCATACAGTGGGTTAAAGCCCAGGCCTACCAGTAATGCGGCGGTGATCGCTACAGGCGCACCAAACCCTGCCGCACCCTCAAGAAATGCGCCGAAGGAGAAGCCGACAATCAGCATCTGTAAGCGCTGGTCAGGTGTGATGGAGAGGATCGACGAGCGGATTATGTCGAACTGCCCGGTTTTCACCGAGATTTTATAGACAAACACCGCAGCAATGATGATCCACGCAATCGGCCACAGGCCGTAGAAGAAGCCATACACGACGGAAGCCAGGGCGCGGTCGACCGGCATTTTATAGAAAAACAGCGCCACCAGAAGGGCGATGGTGACGGTGTACGTGGCGGCAAGATAGCCCTTCAGCTTGAGCTTAATCAGCGCAAAGAAGAAGAACAGGATCGGAAGCGATGCGATCAGACTCGACAGCCAGATATTCCCGGCTGGATCGTAGTTTTGTTGCCAGAGGCTCATGCAGGTCTCCTGGGGACCATACAGTCTGCACTTCGGGTGAGTCTCCGCTCATCTCCGTGTCACAGTCTGTGTAAAAGTGGTCCTGCCAATGTTGTTGTGTAGGGTGAATGACAATGAATGGTTAACTGAATGTTATAGATAGGCAATGATTTTGTGAGCAGAAATGATGGAAATGTGAACCGTGGGAGGATTGGTTATGGGATTGGTTGGGCCAATTTGAAGTGGGATGGGACCTGATACCCTCACCCCGGCAAACTGCGCCGTACAGTCCCCTCGCCCCTTTGGGGAGAGGGTTAGGGTGAGGGGAAAATGATCAGAACGCCGTCTTACAAAAACCCGTCATCTCTTTCAGGCCCATTTCACGGCCAAGTTCGGTCATCGGGTGCACCACCACCAGGCCACGGACGCTTTTCTTCAGCTTGCCCATGTCAGCCTGCTCTTTTTTGGTGATCGCGCGGCGGTGCGGCATGTTCATCAGCTTCTGGGCTTCTTTGCTCAGCTTCTGGCCTTTAACTTCGCGCAGACGTTCGATTTCTGTTTCGAGCGTGGCTGTCTCTTTTTCGAGCTCAGCGTACTTTTCAGCGGAATCGATAAGTGACAGACCAGCCATCTGGTGGCGGATCAGATCCAGGCGGTCGCTCAGGCGTTTAATTTCGTTCTTTTCGACTTCTTTCATGACAAATGACTCTAAAAACGGGGGAATTTACAGGAAGGATACACCAATGTGCGCAGGCTTACTTCTGAAACGCTTTTTTTAAGCTGATTCGGGAAATCAGCTCTGTCAGGGAAAGCACCATAGTGGATCTGACAACCTGTTGATAACGAAGCTTTTGCATCGCGTACAGTTCAGGATCGCTGTTATCAAAATGCGGTGCACGTATAGGAAATTGAAAAACCAGTCGATACCATTGTCCACGCCTTATGCCACGTGAGCCTTTCTGCTTTTCCCACCACTCCGGTGGTTTCCCTCTCTGTATGGTCGATTTTTATACCGTAACAGGCTGTTTTTTATACTTTCACCGATTCCCGGGCACACTTAGCCTGTGTCAGGCCGGCATATACCTCAGTAGACTGATATCCCGCGCGTTTTTCTTCAGCCCTGATACATTCAGCCCCGCAATGGCCCGGCGGTATACCATCCGGCAGCCACACAGCACGCATTCGAACGGGTCACGACTCAGGAACTGTTTCACCATTTGTGCATAGCACACTTTCGCCACTGGTTCCGGTTTATCCATCCCCAGTGCACGGTACACCTGCGGCAGCTTCTCTCCACACACACGGTTGGCAAGGAACCCGAAGTACCTCACCATCTTAAAAAACTTCTCCGGGATGTGCTGTTTCAGCCTCGCGACCAGCTCACGCTGTGTCAGCGTTTCCGTCGCCGTTTCTCCCGTTTTGTGGTCCAGGTAACGGAAGCTCAGGCTTGCCCCTCCGTTGTAATGAGCCAGTCGGGAAGCCGCTATTGGTGGCTTCTTCAGATAACGACCCAGGTAGCGTGCCGTATTCCGCCCTCCGGCTGTCTTCTTCGACATGTACACATGCCAGTATTTTCCGCCGGATTTCAGCACCAGGCTTCTCCACTGTGATTCCGTCGTGATATGTGACAACGACTCCGGCATTGCCATCCCCTCTGACCACGCTTTCAGAAGCAGCTGCCGCATATTCCACATCCACCGTGAACGCATCGCGTCTTTCAGGAAGCTCAGCTTTTTCCACTGACCATGCTTATTCAGA
Organism: Enterobacter cloacae; assembly: GCA_014169315.1. Classification (NCBI taxonomy): domain Bacteria; kingdom Pseudomonadati; phylum Pseudomonadota; class Gammaproteobacteria; order Enterobacterales; family Enterobacteriaceae; genus Enterobacter; species Enterobacter cloacae. The sequence goes on from AP022133.1 coordinate 123,121, forward strand.
CCTCCACAGGTTACAGACACATGTACATGCGGATGCCAGTTGAGACGACGGCCATACGTGTGGATGGCGCAGAAGATACCGGGTTCCAGCCCCCGTTTTCGGGCGGCATACAGCAGATTCTCCACCGCCAGACGGCACACGTCATTCAGCAGCCAGCGGTTGCTTTCGAACACCGGCCACAGCGTGTCCGGCAGGGTGAAGACCAGATGTACCCAGTCGCAGTCAGGAAGACGATTCAGCTGTGTTGCTGTCCACAGGTCTGTGGCCTTCTTTCCGCAGGACGGGCAGGCACGGCTGCCGCATGAGTTGGTCAGGTACTTTACGTGCTGACAGTCCGGGTTATCACACCCGAACTCTTTTACACCCAGTATCCGTGTGCCGCAGGCCAGCATTTTGGTGACGGCTTCAACCTCGATATCGCGCAGACCGCCCGCATCCAGGAAGGACGTCCAGCACTGGTTGGCTGTGAACAGACGTTTCAGAGGGCGGGGAGTAAAACCGGACAACATGAGGATGGATTAAACCCCGGTATCCTGTAGCAGGGTAAGGGCTGCTGTATCGCCACGGCGCTTCAGGATGGAGGTCGTCACCATCGCAGGTGGTGGGTCCATGGGTTTGAGCATTTTCATCCAGTCCCATTCTCGTTGTGAGAGCTTCTCAGCACCAACAGAGAGCAGAACTGTATCGATACTTTTGCGGGTCAACATAAGGGGATGAGTCCTTAATAAAACAGGTCCTCAGAGCATACATATTCTGCGGGGCGTGCGGCAACAACAGGACGAACCGGGGCGGTTTTCAATTTGCAGCCGCCAGGCTGCCGTGGTTCATGCGCTGTCGGCTCGCTGGCGCGCATTGCCGACACCCATTATCGGGCGCATATACGATGGCCGAATGTGGCTGGATTTACGCTGTCTTGAAGATGAAGAGCGATTTCTGGAGATGCTGTTGAAATGATTATTGCCACCGCCGGTCACGTTGACCACGGAAAAACCACTTTATTGCAGGCTATCACGGGCGTAAATGCCGATCGTCTGCCGGAAGAGAAAAAGCGCGGCATGACCATCGATCTGGGTTATGCCTACTGGCCGCAGCCCGATGGCCGCGTGCTGGGGTTTATTGATGTACCTGGGCACGAAAAATTTCTTTCCAATATGCTGGCGGGCGTGGGGGGCATTGACCATGCGCTACTGGTGGTGGCATGTGATGATGGCATCATGGCGCAGACGCGTGAGCACCTGGCAATCCTGCAACTGACGGGCAACCCGCAGCTGACCGTTGCCCTGACCAAAGCTGACCGCGTGGATGAGGCTCGCATTGACGAGGTGCGCGAAACGGTGCAGGCCGCATTGCGTGAATACGGTTTTGCCGATGCGCCGCTGTTTGTCACCGTGGCGACGGAGGGGCGCGGCATTGATGCCCTGCGCAACCATCTACAGCAACTTACACCACGTGAGCACGTCAGCGATCACCGCTTCCGTCTGGCGATCGACAGGGCGTTTACCGTTAAAGGGGCGGGTCTGGTGGTCACCGGTACGGCACTGAGCGGCGAAGTGAACGTGGGAGATACCCTGTGGCTAACGGGCGTTAACAAACCGATGCGCGTACGGGGTTTGCATGCGCAAAACCAGCCTGCTGAGCGTGCCCATGCCGGGCAGCGAATCGCACTGAATATTGCCGGAGATGCGGAAAAAGAGCAGCTTAACCGTGGTGACTGGCTGCTGGCCGATGCACCACCTGAACCGTCTGAGCGGGTGATCGTCTCCCTGCAGACGCATATACCGCTTACCCAGTGGCAGCCGTTGCACATTCATCATGCGGCCAGCCATATTACCGGGCGTGTGTCGCTGCTGGAAAATAACCTCGCTGAACTGGTTTTCGACGCTCCACTGTGGCTTGCCGATAATGACCGCCTGGTGCTGCGGGACATTTCGGCGCGGGAAACGCTGGCCGGGGCGCGCGTGGTAACGCTCAATCCCCCCCGTCGTGGTAAACGTAAGCCCGAGTATCTTCAGTGGCTGGCAGCGCTGGCGCAGGCGCAGGATGATAAGGCTGCATTGCTGGTTCATCTGGAGCGCGGTGCTGTCAATCTTGTTGATTTCGCGTGGGCTCGCCAGCTCAGCGGTGAGGGGTTGCGCCAGCTGACACAAGAGCCAGGTTTTATTCAGGCCGGTTATAGTCTGCTGAACGCGCCAGTTGCGGCATGCTGGCAGCGTAAAGTGTTGAACACGCTGGCGACATACCATGAACAGCATCAGGATGAACCCGGGCCGGGGCGCGAACGTCTGCGACGCATGGCGTTGCCGATGGAAGACGATGCGCTGGTGTTGCTGCTGATTGAAAATATGCGTGAAAGTGGCGTGATTAAAAGCCACCACGGCTGGTTGCATCTGCCGGATCACAAAGCCGGGTTTACTGCAGAACAAGAGGCGATATGGCAAAAAGTGGTGTCGCTGTTTGGCGATGAGCCGTGGTGGGTTCGCGATCTTGCACGTGAAACGAATACTGATGAGCAGGTGATGCGCCAGGTGTTACGCCATGCCGCACAACAGGGGCTGATAGTGGCGATCGTTAAAGATCGTTATTACCGTAACGATCGGATTGTGGCGTTTGCTAACCTGATCCGCGAGCTGGATCAGGCGCGAGGCTCTACCTGTGCGGCAGATTTCCGCGATCGTCTCAATGTGGGTCGCAAGCTGGCTATTCAAATCCTGGAATATTTTAACCGAATTGGCTTTACCCGCCGCCGTGGTAACGATCATGTATTACGTGATTCATTATTATTTCCTGAAACACAATCAAGGCATTAATACATAATTTGAATAGATCGAAATAGATATATATATTGATTAACACCTTCGCAGGTTTAAATTTATTAACCTTGCGAAGGTGTACGCAAAAACAAGTTTTTGATCATGTTTTTTAAATAATCTTTTCCGTATGCTGCCGACAGTTTTTATCTCTTTGAGGAAATGTCATGGCTGCATCCGTATTTTATATTCCATCTGTGAATATTATTGGTTCTGATTCATTATCGTGCGCAATGGATACCATGCGTGATTATGGCTGGCGTCGCGCGCTGATTGTTACCGATGCTATGCTGAACAAACTGGGGATGGCTGCTGATATTCAAAACGCACTGAAAGAACGCAATATTAACAGTGTAGTTTATGATGGAACGCACCCTAACCCAACAACAGCAAACGTGGCTGCTGGCCTGGAAATATTAAAAGCCAATCAGTGCGATTGCGTTATTTCTCTTGGCGGTGGCTCACCACACGATTGTGCAAAAGGTATTGCGCTGGTGGCTGCAAACGGCGGCGATATTCGTGATTATGAAGGCGTTGATCGTTCGGCAAAACCGCAATTACCGATGATCGCCATTAATACCACCGCTGGTACTGCATCTGAAATGACGCGCTTCTGTATTATTACCGATGAGGCGCGCCATATTAAAATGGCCATTGTGGATAAACACGTCACGCCAGTGCTGTCGGTTAACGACGCGTCGCTGATGAGCGGCATGCCAAAATCGCTGACGGCAGCAACCGGCATGGATGCTCTGACACACGCGATTGAAGCTTATGTTTCCGTGGCGGCCACACCGATTACCGATGCCTGTGCACTGAAAGCGGTAACGATGATTAGCGAAAACCTGGTGCAGGCTGTCGAAGATGGCAGTAACGCTCAGGCGCGTGAGGCGATGGCGTATGCGCAGTTCCTTGCCGGGATGGCCTTTAACAATGCCTCTTTAGGCTATGTGCATGCAATGGCGCATCAGCTGGGTGGCTTCTACGACCTGCCGCATGGTGTGTGTAACGCAGTACTGCTGCCGCATGTTCAGGTGTTCAACAGCAAAGTGGCGGCGGCGCGCTTGAGTGACTGTGCAAAAGCAATGGGGGTGGATGTCAGCAAGATGACGGATGAGCAGGGTGCTCAGGCCTGCATTGTTGAAATTCGTACTCTGGCGCGCAAGGTAAATATCCCGGCGGGTCTGCGTGAGCTGAATGTCAAAGAGGAAGATATTCCGGTTCTGGCAACCAATGCGCTGAAGGACGCCTGCGGGTTCACTAACCCTGTGCAGGCAACCCACGAAGAGATCATGGCGATTTACCGCGCCGCGATGTGACATCCGTCGTAAACCCGTCACCGACTGGCGAGAAAACCGCCAGTCGGAACTACCCTTGTTGTACATCAACAGTAAGGAGACGGTCATGACAAACAATCCTCCCTCATCGCGCATTCAGCCTGGCGAGTATGGTTTCCCCCTCAAGCTAAAACCGCGTTATGACAACTTTATTGGCGGCGACTGGGTGGCACCCGTCGACGGTGAATACTATTCCAACCTGACGCCTGTCACTGGCCAGCCGCTGTGTGAAATCGCCAGTTCAGGTAAGCGTGATATCGACCTGGCGCTGGATGCTGCGCATAAAGTCAAAGATACATGGGGGCATACCTCCGTTCAGGACAGGGCAGCTATCTTGTTCAAAATCGCCGATCGGATGGAGCAGAATCTGGAGCTGCTGGCGACAGCGGAAACCTGGGACAATGGCAAACCGATACGGGAAACGATGGCGGCGGATGTGCCGCTGGCGATTGACCACTTCCGCTATTTTGCCTCCTGTATTCGCGCGCAGGAGGGCGGGATCAGTGAAGTAGACAGCGACACCGTGGCGTATCACTTCCACGAACCGTTGGGCGTGGTGGGGCAAATTATTCCGTGGAACTTCCCGTTGCTGATGGCGAGCTGGAAAATGGCTCCTGCACTGGCGGCAGGGAACTGCGTTGTGCTGAAACCGGCGCGCTTAACCCCGCTGTCGGTACTGCTGTTGATGGAGGTCATCGGTGACTTGCTGCCGCCTGGCGTGATTAACGTCGTTAACGGGGCCGGGGGCGAGATCGGCGAATATCTGGCTACCTCAAAACGCATTGCCAAAGTGGCGTTTACCGGGTCGACGGAAGTGGGCCAGCAGATCATGCAGTACGCGACTCAGAACATTATACCGGTCACTCTGGAATTGGGGGGGAAATCCCCGAACATCTTCTTTGCTGATGTGATGGACGAAGAAGATGCCTTCTTCGACAAAGCGCTGGAAGGGTTTGCGCTGTTTGCTTTCAACCAGGGGGAAGTCTGTACCTGCCCAAGCCGGGCGCTGGTGCAGGAGTCCATTTATGAACGCTTTATGGAACGGGCAATCCGCCGCGTGGAGTCGATCCGCAGCGGTAACCCGCTTGATAGCGTCACGCAGATGGGGGCACAGGTGTCACATGGGCAGCTGGAAACCATCCTCAACTACATTGATATTGGCAAAAAAGAAGGGGCGGATGTGCTGACCGGGGGCCGACGTAAGGTTCTGGGGGGCGATCTGCAGGAGGGCTATTATCTTGAGCCGACGATCCTGTTTGGTCAGAACAACATGCGTGTCTTCCAGGAAGAGATTTTTGGCCCGGTACTGGCCGTGACGACCTTCAAAACGATGGAGGAGGCGCTGGAAATTGCCAACGATACGCAGTATGGCTTAGGTGCTGGCGTCTGGAGCCGCAACGGTAATCTGGCCTATAAGATGGGACGGGGCATTCAGGCCGGGCGAGTGTGGACTAACTGCTACCACGCTTATCCGGCACATGCTGCGTTTGGGGGTTACAAGCAGTCGGGTATTGGGCGTGAAACCCATAAGATGATGCTGGAGCACTATCAGCAAACGAAATGTCTGCTGGTCAGCTATTCTGATAAACCACTGGGGCTGTTTTAATTCTCCAGTTCAGGCCGTCCCTGGGCGGCCTGAGCTATTTGCTGACGCAAGCAGTTCAGTACGCCGTCCAGCACATATTGTACGCGCCAGGGTTGATATTCGCGCTTGCGGAATATCGCGGTCAGATCGAGCCACCATTCTTCCTGATGGGGGAAGCAGGGGACAAGCATACCGTGCGTTAGCTCTTTTTTCAGGCTCTCTTTCGGGGCGAAAACAATCCCAAGATTATTTCTGGCCAGTTCCAGCGCCGTCAGCGTATTATCGCAAATATAGTTACCGGTCACTTTGTAATCATGAACGAACTCACTACCATGAGCACGAAAACGCCAGATATTAGCATCATCAACCAGCATTGAATCTATTAATATACAAGAGTGGTTAATTAAATCATCCGGGCCAGAGATGGGGTGGTTAATTAAATATTCTTTTGTCGCAAACGCTGTTACGGAATATTTTGTCAGTACGCTTGCCACTAAATTTTCATCTTTCGGCTGCGCGTAGGTCAGTAAAATGTCGCAATCATCAGGGAATGAAACACCCTCAGAAAATTCATTACTGTCAAGATTGTATGTTTTCAGTGAAAGGTGAATATCACCAATCTCTTCAATTTTGTGGATAACATGGCGCGCCAGATAGGTCACGATACCCGTTGGGGCGTAAATCGTCACTTTCCCGCGTTTTTCATGCTTATAATCGGCAATAAAATTAATTAGTTGGCTATTTTTATCCAGCGAGGCGTTAACGTAGGGTAGCAGAGCCTCGCCAAACTGGGTGAGCGCCAGCTGGCGGGTGGTGCGCTCAAAAACCTTGAGGCCTACGCGCGTCTCAAAGTCAGAGAGATATTTACTCACGTTGGCCTGTGCCATTCCCAACAGGGCGGCGGCATCACCGATGCTGCGGGTTGCGGCAATGACAGAAATAATTTTTAACTCACGTGGCTTCAGTTGTAGTTTATTCATCATGCGCGCCGCATCTATATGATTTTATATATAGTATTATATAAACTGTATCGTTGCATGGGTAAATTTGTAACCATTATTATTATTCGCCTCGCTTGTCTGGCGTTTAAATGGATTGCATGGAATGAATATCAAAAAGAATTTACTCATCGCTGCCACGCTATTTGCCGCATCATCCGCAATGGCCAGTGATTTTTCACTTGGGGTAGGTGCTGTATTTAATGAGTCGCCTTACAAAGGGTATAACGAAAATACTACCGCAGTACCGTTAATTAGCTATGAAGGCGATCGTTTTTACGTACGCCAGACTACAGGGGGATGGATCCTGTGGAAAGATGCTAAAAATGAGTTAAGCCTCACCGCGTCGTGGATGCCTCTGAGCTTTGACCCTGATGACAATGACGACGATCAGATGAAACACCTTGATGAGCGTAAAGCGTCTGCATTCCTGGGTGGGGCATACTATCGCCACGAAAGCTGGGGCTCCCTGAAGTTTGCCGTCTCCGGCGACGCGATGGATGAAAGCGGTGGCATGGTGGGTGAATTGTCATACTTCCACCCTATCCGGATGGAGCGTCTGACCCTGACGCCATCTGCAGGCGTTTTCTACAGTGACGAAAGCTATAACGATTACTACTACGGTGTGTCCAGTAGCGAATCTCGCCGCTCTGGTCTGAAGGAATACACCGCAGGTGACAGCTGGACGCCATACGTTGGCCTGGCGGCGAAATATCAGCTGACCCAGAAGCTGTTCCTGAACGCCAGCGCGGTGTACACCGTGTTGCCTGATGACGTGAAAAACAGCCCGATGATCGACCGTGACGACAGCTTTGCGCTGATGACCGGCATGACCTGGCGTTTCTGATGGTTTAAAACTGTCCCCACGGATGGGGACAGCCTTTTTACTTTACCGGACGGTGGTCTTGTTTTTGTCTGGCCTGCGAGCCTTACTCCCTCTCCCGTGGGAGAGGGTTGGTGTGAGGGTATCAGGCCGCAGATAATCACACCTCATCCACCCAAATCCGCATCTCCCCTTCGCCACGGTTCGCCCAGCTAAACCACGGGATAAAGGTCAGCGTCTGGGGCTGACGCTGCACCGGTGAGCGATCGTACTGCCAGAGAGCACCAGACCCTGTGTCCGTTGTGCGATGAGCCACCCCTTCCGCCTGAATCAGCATCTTGTGTGCGAAAATACCTTTTCCTTCAAAGACCCGGAATTCGCTGTCTGCAGGCAGAGAGAGATTGTGCAGGTTTGCGCCGTTGTCGGCCTCTTCCAGGCAGTAGACCAGCGGGCCGCGCTGTAGCGCGACGTTACCCGCCTGCTGGCGTACCTGCGGGTTGCCATACACCCGGCGAACCGGCATGGGGAGCGTCAGTGTTAATACATCACCTTCCTGCCAGCTGCGCATGAGATAGAGATAGCCGCGTGATACTTCGCCAGTAACCTTTTCACCATTCAGCGTCACGTCAGGCTTCGCGCACCAGTCTGGGAGCCGCAGAGCAAGAGTATGAGTGACAGGAACAGGAGACGTGATCTCGATTTTTACCTGTTCATGCCACGGATAATTACCGCTGATACGCAGCTGTAACGCCTGCTCACCTACCGGTATTGCAACGTCGTTTCCCACGTACAGGTTGATAAACAATGCATCCGGGCGAACGGTATAGATGTAATGGCCCAGTGAGGTCAGCACGCGAGCGATATTTGGCGGGCAACAGGCACAGCCGAACCAGCGCTGGCGTACCGGTTTTACGTGATCATAAATGTGGTTAAATGCCAGCGTCTTAGGATGGACTTCCAGTGGGTTCACATAAAAGAAATGTTTACCATCCAGCGCCATACCACCCAACACCGTGTTGTATAACGCACGTTCCATCACATCGGCATACTGGCTGTCCGCCTCCATCTCCAGCATCCGGCGGGCAAACATCATCAGGCCAATCGAGGCACAGCTTTCAGCATAAACCGTATCATTGGGCAGATCGTAATCACTGCTGAAGGCTTCACCACTGCTTTGCGAGCCGATCCCCCCCGTAATGTACAGCTGGCGTTGCGCCATATTTTCCCACAGCCGTAAACAGTCCTGACGTTTGCCCTCGTCATTGCTCAGGCGAGCCAGATGGGCCATGCCCGTCATCAGGTAGGGCATGACCGATGGCCGTTTGTTGTTCAGCAAGCGGTTGCAGTGCCTGGCTATAGGCTTTGTCTTTGACCATCCACGCCGGGCCATAGTTGTGCCAGTGTGATGTCCTGCCACGTTTCTGGTATTCGATGTCGTAGAAGTGGGGTTGTGCGCCACGCTCCTCAATGAAGTATTTCACCAGGTTCAGGTAACGCGGCTCCTGAGTGACGTCGTAAAGCCGCATCAGCGCCAGCTCAATTTCCGGGTGACCCGGGTAACCGTGTAGCTGGTTCTCTCCGGGGCCAAACACGCTGTCGATATGATCTGCCAGCCTGCATACGACCTCAAGCAGATGGCGCTTTCCGGTTCCCTGGAAATACGCCACGCCGGCTTCAATCATATGCCCGGCGCAGTACAGCTCGTGGCACTCGGCCAGGTTCGTCCAGCGCTCGCCGGGAGCCTTCACTGTGAAGTAGGTGTTGAGATAACCATCCTCACACTGCGCCGCTGCCACCAGCGCAATCACCTCATCGGCGGTCTTTTCCAGTTCCGCATCGGGCTTCTGGCACAGAGACCATGCCACTGCTTCCAGCCATTTCGCCACGTCACTGTCCTGAAACACCATGCCGTAGAATTCACCCTGTTCCAGACCTGCCGCAATGCGGAAGTTGGTGATGGCATGGCTGGGTTCGGCTTCCGTCACGCGATCGTTAAGCGCATCCCACTGGTAGGGGATCACCACATCACGCACCAGCCGTTGATACTGGCCGAGAAACGGGTCGTTGATTTTCAGTTGGTGCAGGTCGGCTTCCATTATGGACATATCATTCTCCTCAGGACAGTACGTGACGCTGGCGCAGGTCGGTGGCAATGCGCGACATCATGGGATTGTTGAGTCTGCACCAGCGAATAGCGACGGCCAGTAGCAGATGGAAAAGGGCGGGGAGCAGCGTTTCCATTGCGGTGATGCCCTGCAACGATGCAGGCGTCTGGTTGCCCACGCCCGGCTGATAGGCCACGGCGATAAACACCAGACTGATGATCCCGGCGCTGGAGGCCCACGCGAGCTTGATGAAAAACAGGTTGAAGGCGAAATTCATGCCCGATGAACGCACACCGGTTTTCCACTCACCGTAGTCGTCGGCGAAGGCCATCAGCGAAAAGTGCAGCGGTAGCGTAAAGCCCAGGATCACGCCATTGCTCAGAATGATAACCAGCCAGAGCGTCTGGTAAGCCGGACCATTAGGCAGGAACCACATACCTGCGGCGAGCCCGGCCAGTAACAGGTTGGTGTAGTAGTAGAGTTTGACGGTATCGAAACGTCGGGACAGGGGATTCACAATGACCGCCCCGAGGATGGCCGCAAAGGTCACCATCGTGAAAAACAGCGAGGTATATGCGGTACTCCCCTGGAGCACGTAGGTGATGAAGTACATATATCCGCCGCCACGGATGTTGAAGACGTTAATCAGCAGGAATGACATCACCAGCATCAGCAGCAACTGGTCGTTTTTACGCAGCCCGGCAAGATGCTCGCGTAAGGTGAATTTGCCCATCAGCGCCAGTGGAACACGCTCGCGCACCCAGAAGAAACAGCACAGAAACATCACCACGGCGATAGCGCAAAGTACGCCAACGCCAAGCTGATAGCCCCGTGCGGCATTGCCCTGGCCCAATTCCGCGACCAGCCATGGCAGGCCAACGGAGACTAAAAAACCGGCAACGCCGCACAGCACAAAGCGCCAGGACTGGCAGGAAATAACCTCGTTATGGCGAGTGGTCATGGTGTTAATCAGCGCGCAATAAGGTACGTTGATGGCGGTGTAACCCACTGACAGCATTAAATACGTCCCGAATGCCCAGGCGATTTTCACCCCCATGCTGGCATCAGGAACGGTGAAGGTCAGTACGCCGATGATCCCGATGGGGAACGCCACCCACAGCTGCCAGGGACGAAAACGCCCCCAGCGGCTCTGCGTGCGGTCAGCAATAATGCCCATCACCGGGTCGGAGATGGCGTCAAATACGCGCAGGGCAATAAACAGCGTGCCCACGAGAGCGGGCGTCAGGCCAAAGATATCGGTATAGAAAAAGGTAAGGAAGTTCATGATCAGGCAAGTGATCACGGTGCCGCCTGCATCGCCCAGGCCATAGCCTATTTTTTCGCGAACGGACAAACGATCATCTCTCGCCCGTTGTGCAACGTCAGATTCGGTAATCGGGGTGGAAGTCATGAGGTAACTCCTCGGTAAGCGATTTATTATCGTATTTGTGCAAGGTACCCATTTATTCTGCACCGAACGGTAAGGCCAACAAGGGAAGGGATAAGTATAAAAAGGTGACGATTCCGACCTGATGATAAAAATGTGAATTTGATCGGGAAGACATTCATCTATTTATTAATAATCAAAGGGTAAGTCCAATAATTGCGACAATAAAAGCGGAATAGTGAATACCGATGCTTGAATTATCCATAGCGCTTCCGATTAAAGTACAAAATGGCGGGTTATTTATTTCCCGGGGAGTGGGCCGTCATCCGGCGCGTAAATTAACATCGTGGGAAATTATCTTTGTCGAAAAGGGGACATTATCGATCCAGGAGGAAAACACACTTTTTGAGGTGAAGGCGGGGGAAAGTTTACTGCTCTGGCCGGATCGCCGGCACGTGGGAACCGAAGATTTTCCGGCTGACCTTCGGTTTTACTGGCTGCATTTTGAGGTTGAGCGTATGCCGCCACTTTTGCCAAATGCTTCTCCTCTGACAATAGAACAACACTGCTGTGTGAGAGATGCACAATATGTGATTGCCCTTTTTCGGCAATTCCTGAGTGAGCAGGAGAAATTGCAGCGAAGCGTAGCGCTGGAAATGATTTTATTGCTGATTTTACAGCAAGTGTCGATCTCTTCGGGATATGAAGACAATGCCGATGAAGCCGGTGCAGCATTAGCGTGGAAGGCAAAACAACGTATTCGCACGCAGTTTCATTTACCGTTATCCACCTCGCAGCTGGCAAAAGAGCTGCACTGTAATGCAGATTACCTGGGGCGCGTATTTCGCCGGACATTTCATTTAACCCTGACGGAGGCGATTCATCGCCAGCGCGTCAGGGCGGCAGAAAAGTTGCTGCTGAATGATGCGGCATCATTAACCGAAGTGGCAACCCGCTGCGGCTTTAATGATGTCGGGTATTTCCGGCAGATATTTTCGAAGTACACGGGGTTAACCCCCGCCGTCTGGAAACGGCGGTACTGCAAGGAACGCATCAATTCCGGGTGATCACTGCCCGTAATACGCATTCACCCCGTGTTTACGCAGATAATGCTTGTCCAGCAATGCCTGCTGCATAACCGGTAATTGTGGTGCAAGCTGGCGCGAGAACAGGCCCATATATGCGCATTCTTCCAGCACCACAGCGTTGTGTACGGCATCGGCGGCATCTTTACCCCAGGTAAACGGGCCGTGGGAATGCACCAGCACCGCCGGGATCTGCATCGGGCTTAAATCGCGTTCCTCGAAGGTTTTAATGATCACTTCCCCCGTCTGGTATTCGTACTCCCCTGCAATTTCAGCCGTGGTCATCAGCCGTGTACAGGGGATTGCCCCGTAGAAGTAGTCGGCGTGGGTGGTGCCCCAGGCCGGTAAATCTTGCCCCGCCTGCGACCAGATAGTCGCGTGGCGGGAGTGAGTATGAACAATACCGCCAATCTCCGGGTAACGCCGGTACAGCGCAAGGTGGGTTGGCGTGTCGGAGGAGGGTTTTTTGCTGCCCTCGACCACGTTACCTGTGGCGATATTTACCACCACCATATCTTCCGCGGTCATTACGTCATACTCCACGCCGGAAGGTTTGATCACCATCAGGCCGCTTTCGCGATCAACCGCGCTGACGTTGCCCCAGGTAAACGTCACCAGCTGGTGGGCGGGCAGCGCCAGGTTTGCCGCCAGCACGTCGGCTTTGAGTTGTTCTAACATGTCATGCCTCCTTCCTGCATACGGGCTTCAATCCAGCGGCGTGCCTGGATGATTTCCAGCACCGGCTCTTTCGCTTTTTCGGTCCACATTTCAATCAGAAATGCGCCGCGATAGTTCAGCTGATTGAGCGTGTTAAACACGCCCACAAAATCGACGCAGCCCTCACCAAACGGCACGTCGCGGAATTGTCCGGGGCTTTGTGCCGTCACGGGTTGGGTATCTTTCAGGTGGATCGCGGCGATACGGTCAATACCCAGCGTCAGCTCGGCGGTGACATCGTTGCCCCACGCGCTCAGGTTGCCGACGTCCGGGTAAACGCTGAACCACGGTGATGCGAGCATCTCATCCCATTTTTTCCACTTGCTGATGGAATTCATAAACGCGGTGTCCATGATCTCCACCGCCAGCATCACCTGCGCGGCGGCAGCTTGCTCGACGGCCCACGCCAGCCCTTCGGCGAAGCGTTGCTGAGTGCCCTCATCGTGTTCTTCGTAGTAGACGTCATAACCCGCAAGCTGGATGGTGCGGATCCCTAAATCGCGCGCCAGTTTGATGGCTTTGGTCATGATCTCGCGGGCGCGTTCGCGCACGGTTTCATCCCGGCTGCCAAACGGAAAACGGCGGTGAGCGGACAAACACATCGAGGGGATCGACACGCCGGTTTCCAGCATCGCTTCAACCAGCGAGGCGCGCTGCGTGGTGCTCCATTCGAGGCGCGATAACCGTTCGTCAGTCTCATCGACCGACATTTCGACAAAATCAAACCCGCAGCTTTTTGCCAGAACCAGACGCTCCGGCCAGGTGAGTGTTTTCGGCAACGCTTTTTCGTAGATACCTAACGGATGCTGACGCATGGCTACTCTCCCCAGATGTCGCGGATTTGTGAATGGAAGGCATGTGCCACCTGCTGCGGATGGATCGCCCCTGCCAGCGCACGCCCGGCAATGAACGCTTTGACGTTAATCTGTTTAAACAGCGGCAGGTCAGCGGGGGTAATGCCGCCGGTGATCGAGAGCTGTAAACCAATATCAGAGAGCGCTTTCATTCTGGTGAGATCCGCTTCGCCCCACTGCTGACCGCTGGCCTGCGCGTCACGCCCACGGTGGTAGATTGCCTGCTTCACGCCGACGCGGTGCCAGGCGCGGGCGTCGTCCAGCGTCCAGTTGCCAAACAGCTCCATCTGAATTTCACCGCCGCAGCGCAGTGCCACCTCATGACCTTTTTCGACGGTTGCCAGCGGCGCGGCGCAGATGATGGTCATCCAGTTCGCCCCCGCGCCAAACGCCTGCTCAGCCAGTGTTTCTCCGGCATCGGCCACTTTCCAGTCCGCCACGATAATCTTTTCCGGGCACTGCTCGCGCAGTGCCTTCACGGCGTTCAGCCCTTCAGTCAGACACAAAATGGTGCCTGCTTCGACGATATCGACGTGGTCTGAAAGCAAAGCGACATCGCGCTGAGCGGCCTGAAGTGAGGTATGGTCGAGCGCCAGCTGCAGTAATGGTCGGCTCATAGGTCGTACTCCTTAACGCGGGCGTGATAGCCCTGTAGTGCTGAAATCAGTAACTGGTAACGGTGGTATTTGTGCTGATAGGCCGCATGGGCGTGCATATCGGGTTCAATGATCCGAATGTCATGTCTGAGGGCGTGCTGCGCTGTGTGGAAATCGGGATACATACCGGTGCCGACCAGTGCAGCCAGTGCCGCACCGGAGCAACCCGTCTCTTCCACCTGAGGCAGTTCAATCGCCAGACCACTGACGTCAGCGAGCATTTGCATCCATACATCCGAATGGGTTGGGCCGCCCGTAACGCGCAGCGTCTGCACGTGGGTAAAGCGTTCGAGCATGCGGTTGAGATGGGTCATATGGCTGAATACCACGCCCTCGTAAACCGCCTGCAGCAGATGCGCGCGGGTGTGCAGCGCCTGCATGCCGTAAAAACCGCTGGTCATCTCCAGGCCAGCGTTGCTGCCATAAAGAAAGGGCAGGAAGAACACATCGCTTTCAGCCTTCGGCAGGCTGGAAACAGCCTGGTTGATTTCACTGAACGACATATCGCCCCACTGTGCGGTCAGCCACTCCAGGTTGCCGGAAGAGGTGGGGCTGGCTTCGTGAACAATGTATTGCAGCGGATGCACATAGCGGCCATAGACATAAGGGAACGGTTCGTTGTCGCGGATGCCGTTGGCAATTCCGCTGGTGACGGCCCAGGTACCCATCACGGCGTTTAGCGTATGTTCGTCGTGCAGTCCGGCGCAGATCGCGGTAGAAACCACATCAAACAGACCACCCACGACGGGCGTTCCCGCCGTAAGACCGGTCAGAGCGGCTGCCTGAGCGGTGATTCCTCCGCAAATGTCTGCTGAACCGACAACCGGTGGCAGTGCGCCATCGATTTCACTAATGCCAAGCCAGCGCGTGAGTTGTGGGTCATAGTGACCGGTGTTCATGTTGTAGAGGTTGGACTCTGAAATGTTGCTCTCTTCGCAACCTTTCACGCCCGTGAGGCACCAGCGCAGATAGTCGTGCGCCATCATCACGCAGCCGATCTGTTGGTAGCGCTGCGGCTCGTTCTCTTTGACCCAGCGCAGGAGCGAGGCCGGGTGCCCTGTCCATAATGTCTGACGCGTATGCGGATAGAGTTTTTCGGGAATGCCGTCCTGCTGCCAGCGCTGAACAATCTCCAGTGCCCGGCGGTCAGAGGAGAGCATGGCATTTCCCAGCGGTTGGTCATTTTTATCGAGAAGAAACAGCCCCTTACCCTGAGCGGAGATACCCAAACCCTTGATTTGTTCGCCAGAAACATGGGCATTTTTGAGCAGTGTGGCGACGGTAGTATGGCAATGCTGCCATAGCTGGTGCATATCCCGTTCGGCGTAGCCAGGGCGCGGGCTGAGCGTGGCAACCGAACGGCGTTCAATACAGATTTCTTTGCCCTGGCTGTTGTATAAACCGGCTTTCAGATAAGTACCGCCACAATCGATACCCAGCCAGAAGGGCTCTTTTTCACTCATCTTTTGATTCTCTTGTCTTGCACCCTCTCCGCGTGGGAGAGGGTTGGGTGAGGGCATCAGGCCGCATGTTTATGCGGGTTCACCGTGGGGGTCGTTTCTGAGCCGGTATCGCATTTCGCTGGTAACAGCAGGGCCAGCAGTGAGGCCAGTGCCAGGGACACCGCCAGGCAATAAACCCCCGCATCTTTGCTGTACAGGGTGATCAACACGCCCACCGCATAAGGGCCACAAAACCCGCCGAGGTTGCCCAGCGCGTTGATGACGCCGCGCGCACCGCCTGCCATTTCCGCACTGAACAAACGCGCCGGAATGGTCCAGAACACACCCGCTGCCGACTGCAGGAAGAACCCGCAACCCACCAGCGCGGCATAAGCCAGCCAGGTGTTTTCTTTCAGCGCCACGGAGAGGAACATGCAGAGCGCAAAGCCAATCAGCGGCAGAGAGACAAACAGCTTGCGCTTGCCGGTACGGTCAGAGAGCGAGGAGAACAGGAACATGCCCGCAATGGCACCGATGTAAGGCAGAATGGCGAGCATCCCCACCTGGCCGATACTGGTATGCGTAAGTTCTTTCAGGATGGTCGGCAGCCAGAGGGTGTAGCCGTAAATCCCGGTCTGGTAGAAGAAGTTCAGGGCGATCAGCTGCCACATGGTTTTGTCGGACAGTACCGCACCCAATGAGGCATTTTTTACCTCTTTACCGGCAATCGCTTTCTGCTCTGCCGCCAGCGTTTGCATCAGGTAGTTCTTCTCGGCCTCTGAGATCCAGCGTGCTTCCTGCGGACGGTCATAGACGGTGAAGGCCCACAGCACCAGCACAACAACAGACATCAACCCTTCAATGATGAACAGCCAGCGCCAGTCGAGCGCGGTGATGATCCAGCCTGATAGCGGGGCGGTGATGATCCCGGCGATAGGTACGAACATGATCACAATCGCATTGGCACGACCGCGTTCGGCGTCAGGGAACCAGTTACTGATCATGGTGAGTACGACGGGCAGCATCCCACCTTCCGCCACACCGAGTAAGAAACGCAGCACCAGCAACTGATACTGGCTGGTGACGATACCGGTTAGCACCGAGATCACCGCCCAGGCGACCAGCGACCAGCCGATAAATTTCTTACCGCTGCCATGAACGGCAATCTTCCCGCCGGGAACCTGCAGGAACAGATAACCGATAAAGAAGATCCCACCCGCCAGACCCGCCATCGTGGCGGAAATACCTAACTCTTCATCCATACCGCCGGGCATTGCAAAAGCGATATTCACACGGTCCATATATGAAATAATGCAGGCGATAAGAATAGGGGGAATGATCCTTAGCCAGCGCTGGTGCGGAATATCCGCATGTAGAGCATTAGAGGAAGTGTTCATATTTAATGTCTCAGTCAATGTAACCGATATAGGGATATTTGTTATTGTTATTGTTTCGCTTTATTCATAGCGCTAATGCCGTCGCGTAAAATGGCGATGCGATGGCTGACGTCAGCATTAGCATTTATTTCCAGTAATTTAATACCGGAGAATTTCAATGTTGCGGCACTCGCCGCAGTAAAGAGTGCTTTTGCCTGTTCAGTGGACAATAAACTGTCGGCGCAGAGCGAAGAAAATGGTGCATGAAGATCCTGCCATTCGCCATACTCCCCGTGAGTGCTGGTGCCGGAGAACATCAGCGCGCCCAGTTTTCCCGCCCTGAGTGCGGCCTGCACATGGTTCACCGGAAGAGTCGTGTTACGCCCTTCAATGGCCGACCGCGCCCAGTTAATGCAGACGCTAATGTCTGTGCCTTTCACGACGTCCAGTACCTGCTCCAGGGGTAAGAACCCCTTGCGTGGTGCGGGACCTGTCATGGCATCACAGTGCTCAAGTACCAGATCGCATGACCAGTCCCACGCAGCTATTTCGCGAACCGAGCGGGAAAATGCCTCGGTAGCCTGATCGACAGATGGATTCCCCGCTTGTGGCGCGGCCTGCATCTCAAGCGCGTTCACTTTCCCGGGAAAGCGGGAATTCACGGCATCAATCTTTTGATGCAGGTGACGATAAAAATCGACGCTGGCTTTACGTTGCTCTTCATCGGCAGAGGCCAGGCCAAAGGCACCGTTGGTACCACGACGGCGCATGGTTTCCATGACTGCCGTCACCACGATTTGCCAGTCGCCCGGCGTGTGGCGAAACAGCCATTCGTCTCCAAACGGATGGAGGCTTTCAAGGCAAGGTTGTTCCAGCCCGCGAATGTACGGTGTGTCGGAAAGTTCCCGCCAGAAGGCCAGCTCTTCTTGTTCCCCTTTCTGGTGAAACGAGGGTGCGCAGGGGTACGCACCAATAATAAAACCGGTGTTGGTCATTTCGCTTTCCTGTATTTATCAGAAAATTACTGTAATTCGCTGATTGCCACTTTCACCACAATTTTACGAATTGTGGTTTCCTTGTTTTTAATACAGGCAGGACGGTGAACATCCTGCGGAAAAAATATGGCGTAGTTGCCTGGGGTCATTTCGATAAACGATTCATTTTCACTGTTGTGATAAAAAATAATATCCCGTTGTTCCAGTAATGATTCGCTTATTTCGTTATTCCCGGTATCAATAGCGATACCGATTTTTTCTTCACCCGATGCCAGAAACTGAATATCCAGATAACGGCGGTGGACTTCGGGGCGATTCTCGTGTGGTTCCCTGGTGGTGAGGTCGAGCACCTGGGCAAAAATATTGCGACCATCAATTTCCACCACGCCCGGCTCCAGCGCAGAAAAATCGGTCGAGCGCAGAAAATTGAGCGCTGTTTCAATCGCCTGCGGCAGGCGGCACGGATTTGGCTGCGAAATATGTCCGAATATCATGGCCCACTCCTTACAGAGACTGGATTTTCGCCCACACGCTGTCATCCACCGTAATGCCGTTGCGGCGGTTCTCTTCCTGCAGGCGCGTGAATTCATGTCCCGGCAGACGGATAGCGAGGTTTTCATCAGACCGTTCGGCGGTCGTGATGAAATCCATGATGCGCTGCAGTTTGGCATCGCGGGTTGGCCCGTCGATCAGGCGATCCACTTCGATGGCGATAAAGATCTGCGATACACCATATTCATCACTGTTGTCCTGGGTCACTTCCGCGACGGAGGAGCCGTTAGAGAGCAGGGTGGCGATCATATCCAGCACGACAGACAGGCCAGAACCTTTCCAGTAGCCCATTGGCAGAATGCGGCGGTTTTTCTCAATGACGCCCGGCTCTCTGGTCAGGTTGCCCTCATCGTCAAAACCACCATCCACCGGTAGCTCGCGTCCGGCCAGGCGGTTCACTTCCAGCATGCCGTAGGAGAACATCGACATCGACATATCGACCATCGTGATGGGGCTGGAGGGAATCGCAACGATCAACGGGTTCGTACCGATGCAGCACTCTTTTGAGCCCCACGCGGGCATGACGGCAATGGAGTTGGTCCAGCAAATTCCAATATAACCTTTCTCCGCCGCCTGCCAGCCGTAGCTGCCGCCGCGCATCCAGTGGTTGGCGTTACGCAGTGCCACCAGGCCGATGCCGTGATCGGATGCCAGTTCGGTGGCGCGATCCATCATCTTTTTCGCTGTCAGGTTGCCGATGGAACGCTGGGCATCCCACTGTTCGATGGCACCTAATGTGGTCACCCGCTTTGGCTGGGCGTCAGGAAGGATATCGCCTGCATCAAGCTGCTGGATAAAACGCGGGAAGCGGTTCACGCCGTGCGAATAGACGCCGGATTCTGTCGTTCGGGCAAACATCTCAGCGCATGCGTCTGCGGTGTCTGCTTTCACACCGCGATCGAGCAGAACCCGGTTGAACGCCGCTTTTAACTCTTCAAAGGTCACTTTCATCCCTGTTCTCCTGTTTTTTTAGGGGCAAGTGCGGGTGCTTTTTTATCGCTTAATTTCACTATGCGAAATCTGATTTCAAATATAGCGATCAAATTTTGCCAGATCAACGGCATTCATGATTTTCAAAATCGATTAAAATCAACTGGTTGTGTTTTTTCTGTTGAGATCGTGAACTGAGCCACACTTTGCGCTACCATCAGGGCGCGATAAAAAAGGAGCCATGTGATGAGCATGAAAGAGAGCGAAATGACGCAAGAAAAAGAGAGGCCAGCGGGTAGCCAGAGCTTGTTTCGCGGCCTGATGCTGATTGAGATCCTCAGTAACTATCCGAACGGGTGTCCGCTTGCACACTTATCGGAACTGGCGGGGTTGAATAAGAGCACCGTGCACCGGTTGCTGCAGGGGCTGCAGTCGTGCGGGTACGTTACCCCGGCTCCTGCTGCGGGGAGTTATCGACTGACCACCAAATTTATCGCCGTCGGGCAGAAGGCGCTGTCCTCGCTGAACATTATCCACGTGGCGGCACCACACCTTGAGGCGCTGAACATTGCAACCGGCGAGACGGTGAACTTCTCCAGCCGTGAAGACGATCACGCCATCCTGATTTACAAGCTGGAGCCGACAACCGGCATGTTGCGTACGCGCGCGTATATCGGCCAGCATATGCCGCTTTACTGCTCTGCAATGGGTAAGATCTACATGGCGTTTGGTCACCAGGACTATGTGGCGAGCTACTGGGAAAGCCATCAGGAGCAGATCCAGCCGTTGACCCGCAACACCATCACTGAACTGAGCGCCATGTACGACGAGCTGGCAGATATCCGTGAACACAGCCTGGCGATGGACAAAGAAGAGAACGAGCTGGGTGTGTCCTGTATTGCCGTGCCGGTGTTTGATATTCATGGCCGTGTGCCGTATGCGATCTCCATTTCGCTGTCGACCTCCCGCATGAAGCAGGTGGGTGAGAAGAACTTGCTCAAACCACTGCGTGAAACGGCAGAGGCTATCTCAAAAGAACTGGGTTTTAACGTGCGCGAGGCGTAACAGATGAACCGATTTATCGTGGCGGACTCAACCAGATGCATAGGATGTCGCACCTGTGAAGTGGCTTGCGCGGTGGCGCATCAGGGCTCCGTCTCTGCAAACGCCTTTACGCCCCGCATTCGGGTTGTCAAAGGCGGTTCGTACACCACGGCGGTTGGCTGTCATCAGTGCGAAGATGCTCCCTGTGCCAATGTCTGCCCGACACAGGCGATCCGCCGCAATGCGGGAGTCTGGCATGTCGAGCAGGCGCGCTGTATTGGGTGCAAAAGCTGTATGGTGGCGTGCCCGTTTGGGGCGATGCAGGTTCAGCAGGTGGGAAATGACGTTCAGGCGTTGAAATGTGATTTATGCGCGCATCGCGAGAGCGGACCTGCCTGTGTGGAGGCGTGTCCAACCCACGCGCTGAGCTGTGTCGATCCCGCCAGATTACGCACGGAACGGCTGCGTAACCTGGCGTAAGGTGCTACAGGCCGTTTTCGTGCCAGGCGTTTTCAATCTCTTCGGCGAGAATTTTCACGCCCGCTTCGATTTTTTCCGGGTCGGGAACGTAGTTCATGCGCATGCACTGGTGCGTGTGCGGCCACGGTTTATCCAGCCCCGGGAAGAAGTAATCACCCGGCACCATCAGTACGCCGCGTTTTTTCAGGCGCTGATAGAGCAGCTCTGTCGTAATCGGCAGATCCTTAAACCACAGCCACAGGAAAATCGCTCCCTCTGGTTTATGGATCAGGCAGCGTTCTTCAGGTAAATAACGGCGAAGTATCGCGATCGTCTCCTGTACGCGCTGGTAATAGAACGGTTTGATCACGTCATTCGACAGACGCAGCAGGTCGTTGCGTTTAATCATTTCACACATCATCGCCGGGCCAATGCCGCCCGGCGAAAGGCTGATAATGCCGTTCATATTGGTAATGGCGGTGATGATTTTTTCATTGGCGATGATGATGCCGCAGCGGCTGCCTGGCAGGCCCAGCTTGGAGAGGCTCATGCACAGTACGATGTTCGGGTTCCACAGCGGACGTGCTTCGCTGAAGATAATGCCCGGGAACGGTACGCCATAGGCGTTATCGATCACCAACGGGATGCCGTGCTGATTAGCCAGCGCATCCAGCTTCATCAGCTCGTCGTCAGTGATGACGTTACCCGTCGGGTTGGTGGGACGCGATACGCAGATCATGCCCGTCTCTTCGCCCACATGCAGGTGTTCAAAATCGACGTGGTATTTGAACTGGCCTTCCGGGAGCAGCTCAATATTCGGGCGCGCTGAGACGAACAGGTCTTCTTCCAGGCCGGAATCGGCATAGCCGATATACTCCGGAGCCAACGGGAACAGTACCTTTTTGGTGGTGCCGTCGGCGCGACGTCCTGCGAACAGATTGAACAAGTAGAAAAACGCGCTCTGGCTGCCGTTTGTTAGTGCAATATTCTGTGGTTCGATATCCCAACCCAGCTCTTCACGCAGCATATCGGCGAGGAGTGTCAGCAGTTCAGTTTTACCCTGAGGGCCGTCGTAATTGCACAGTGCCTCAGTCGCTTTGCCATTTTCCAGCATCTGAGCCAGCAGCGTCTGGAAATACTCATTCATCTCCGGGATTTGAGCCGGGTTTCCGCCGCCGAGCATGATTGCGCCCGGTGTGCGCAGCCCGTCGTTGAGATCCTCCATCAGGCGGGTAATGCCTGAATGGCGGGTAAATTTGTCGCCGAAAAGTGAAAACGTCATAGCAGGTGATCTGTCGAGCTTATTATGAAAGTGGGTAACCATAACGCTAGCATCGTGTGGGTGCAAATCGAGAGGTGAGAGAGGGTTTGTGGTTTTGTAGGGAGAATTGATATTTATTCAGTGAATTGTTCTGGTGGTTTTTTATCCCCTCTCCCCAAAGGGGCGAGGGGGAAAGACGGCTCCGTGCGGTTCCCTCTCCCTTCGGGGAGAGGGGTAGCGTGAGGGGCTGTTTATTGATTACCCGCCCACACTATCATCGCTTTATCGCCATTATGCTCACGCACAAAGCCATATCCTTCTTTCAGTGAAAGCGTGGTTTGTTTGCCTTCACCAATGGCCGGATGGCGGGCGCGGAACTGCCCCAGTATCTGCCAGTGGGCAACGGTGACCGCTTCCTTGCCCGTGACGTCCTGCCAGTTCATATCAGAGCGCGTTCCCTGTAGCGGGTCGGAACCTGTTGGGCCGAATGGACGCTCAGATTCATCCCCGTAGTAGATTTGTACACTGCCCGGTGCCAGCAACAGCAGTTCAGCGGCGCGCTGGCCCCCTTCGCGGAACAGGCGCGTATCGTGCGAAGAGAGGTAGCTCAGAACATTGAAGCTTTGCAGTTTTTCCGCCATCTGCTGCCAGGTCATGTCCATGTCGGCCAGGCAATCCACCGCTTTTGCCGCCTGCTCCTGGTAATCGAAGTTGATCATCGCATCGAAACCGTGGCGGTAGTAATCGCTCTGCATGACGCCGTGGCCCCAGGATTCCCCGGTCATCCAGAATGGCGCGTTGTCGGGTTTTTTGTCCGGGTTTGCGGCTTTCCACGCGGCCAGCGCCTGGCTTGCCTGGTCTTTCAGCTGTTGCCAGGCTGCAAGCTCAACGTGTTTTGCGGTATCAACACGGAAACCGTCGATACCGTAGTCGCGCACCCACTGACTGAGCCAGTGAGTCAGGTAGTCACGCGGGGTGTAACCAGAGATGGCTTTCGCATGGGTATCGGGCTTGTGTTGATAGAAGTTTGGCAAGCCGGAAGGTGTCGTGGATTCCGTTTTCAGATCCGGTAAAAATGCCAGCGACATGGTCAAATCGTCAAAGCCGGGGTTGTCATAATCGCCGATGTCGGTGCGGATCCATTTTTTACCCCACCATTTTTCCCATGCGGCTTTGTCGCTGAAGTTAATGTAATCATTGAAGCTGTGCCAGCTTTGACCGGCACCCGGCTTCCAGTCCGTCCAGTGTTCACCCAGCGTTTTTTTCAGCTCATCACCCTGCAGATACAGCGCACCAAACTGGTACGTCTGCATGTCTGCAAGGGTGGCGTAGCCCGTGTGGTTCATGACGATGTCGAACAGGATACGGATACCACGTTTGTGCGCTTCGTCGACCAGATGGCGTAAATCATCTTCGGTGCCCATGTTGGCATCGAGCTTCGTCCAGTCCTGCGTGTAGTAGCCGTGATAGGCGTAGTGCGGGAAGTCGCCTTTGGTGCCACCACCCACCCAGCCGTGGATCTGCTCCAGCGGGGAGCTGATCCAGAGCGCATTCACGCCCAGTTGCTGCAAATAATCGAGCTTTCCGGTAAGCCCTTTAAGATCGCCACCGTGGAAGGTACCAATCTCCTGCATGCCATCTTTGTGGCGGCCATAGCTGTTGTCGTTGGTGGGATCGCCATTAACAAAGCGATCGGTCAGCACGAAATAGACGGTGGCGTTTTGCCAGCTAAACTGCGCGGGTTTGTCTGTTTCGGCGCGCTCAAGCAACAGCAGGCCGTTGCTGTTGGCGGCAGGCTGAAGGGTGATTTTTCCATTCTGCACCGTTGCCGTTTGCTTACTGTAGAAATCCCGCACCACGGAGCCTTCCGGGAAGGTGCTGCTGACTTCAAGCGTCAACGGTTTACCGTCCCATTTCGGACACTGGCGGATGACGTTCGCGACAGGTTGTTCCGCTGCGCTCTGGATGGTCAGCATCAGGGTGGGTGTGCCGGAGCGAGTATCGATACGCATCTGGTACTCACCGTCGCGGAACAGACGCCACTGCGGTGGCGTGCCCTCACAGGGTTTTAGCGACAGCATCTCATTAAGTTTTATTGCACCCGTTGGCTGCCAGCACGTGTTGTCAAAACTCACAGTGAGAGGACGAGTACCCTTCGTCAGCTTTGTCTGGCTGGTGAACACGCCAGTGCCTTCGGCATTAAACGTGGTAAACCCCGGCGATGACCAGCCCGCGTGTGCCAGTGCGGGTAACATCAGAAAAGCTAATGCGGTGCGTTTCATTCCATTTTCCTGTCGCGGCATTTTTAGCCAGTGTGCCATCTGACGCTGATGAAAAACTCATCCCCCTGGTGCTTTCTCCCGGGAGTATGCGAAAGGATGAGTGATCCCGCGCAAAATTAGAGAGTTATCTGCGATATCAAACACAATTTCTCAGGAATGATGCTTTAGTGAGCAGTTTTTTGGTGACATAGTTTCGGAATTGGACTATTTCTTTAGATGCTCTTGAAGTCTATTTTTGTTATGATTTGAGATTCCGCTCTCAAATTTGTGAAAAAAATAAGGTGTTGGAATGTTTATATCCGACCAGGAGACCTAATGATGTCGACCCCCATTCGACGATTTGGGGCTACGTTACTCGTGTTACTCACTGTGGCATTTTCAGGTGAGGTGCTTGCGAAAACGCACACGGATACAACGAGTAAAAAGGCCCACGTCATAAAGACGACAAGTAGTAAGGTTAGCAGTAAACAAGAGTATTCTCGCAATAGTGCAAAGAGTAGTTCACTTCCTGATTTGCGAAAATACCCTTCCGGGACACCAAGGAAAAAAGCGTTTCTCCGGACGGTAATGCCTTACATTACGAGTCAAAATGCCGCGATTACTGCGGATCGTAACTGGATGATCTCAAAACAGTACGATAGCCGCTGGTCGCCTGCTGAACGCACGCGTCTGAAAGATATCGCGAAGCGCTACAAGGTGAGCTGGAACGGTAACACACGTCACGTGCCGTGGAACTCTCTCTTAGAGCGTGTGGATATCATCCCAGGCAGCATGGTTGCGACGATGGCTGCCGCCGAAAGTGGCTGGGGGACGTCTAAGCTGGCACGCAGCAACAACAACCTCTTCGGCATGAAATGCGTCAAAGGCCGTTGTAACGATGCTCCAGGTAAAGTGAAAGGCTATTCACAGTTTGAATCGGTTAAAGATTCCGTGAATGCTTATGTGGTGAACCTGAACACGCACCCCGCTTACTCTTCGTTCCGTAAGTCACGCGCTCAGCTGCGTAAAGCGGATCAGGAATTGACGGCCAGCACGATGATCCACAAGCTGAAAGGGTATTCCACCCAGGGACAGAGCTATAACAACTATCTGTTTGCTATGTTCCAGGACAATCAGCGTCTTATCGCCGCACATATGTAATCCCAAAAAAACGCCTTCCGATGGAAGGCGTTTTCTTTTCTACAGCAGCACCTCACTGTAACGCTCCCGATACTCCTTTGGCGTGGTGTCATACTCTTTCCTGAACACCGAGTAGAAATACTGCAACGACGGGTAGCCACACATCTGCGAGATTTCGTTGATAGACAGCGACGTGGAGATCAGCAGACTGCGTGCTTTCTCCAGTTTTTCCGCATGAATGACAGCATGAATGGTTTCGCCCACTTCCTCTTTAAAGCGTTTTTCCAGATTCGAACGAGAAATACCGACCGAATCCAGCACCTGATCGACCTTGATGCCTTTGCAGGCATGGTTGCGGATGTAGTGCATGGCCTGAATGACGGCCGGATCGTTTAAGGAGCGATAATCCGTTGAGCGGCGTTCTACCACGCGCACAGGGGGAACCAGCAAACGCTGGAGCGGCAGGGATTCGTTATCCAGCAGGCGATGAAGTAACTTTGCGGCCTGATAACCCATCTGACGGGTTCCCTGCGCCACGGAGGAGAGTGCCACGCGCGAAAGGTAACGCGTAAGCTCTTCGTTATCGATGCCAATCACGCACAGCTTTTCGGGTACCGGAATATGCAAATGTTCACAGACCTGTAGCACGTGGCGGGCACGGGCGTCTGTTACCGCAATAATTCCGGTTTGCGGCGGCAGTGTTTGCAGCCAGTCTGCCAGTCGGTTTTGCGCGTGCTGCCAGTTTTCGGGGGCGGTTTCCAGCCCCTGATAGACCACCCCACGATACTTCTCCTGCGCAACCAGCTGGCAAAATGCATACTCACGCTCCATTGCCCAGCGCTTTCCGCTTGAGACGGGTAAACCGTAAAAGGCGAAGCGGTGCACGCCTTTCTCTTTTAAATGGAGAAACGCGTTCTCTACCAGCGCGTGGTTATCGGTAGCGATATAGTGAACCGGCGGGTAGTGCTCGGGTGAGTGGTAAGAGCCGCCGACGCCCACAATGGGGACGTCGACGTCAGCCAGCAGTTGTTCAATTACCGGATCGTCATAGTCGGCGATGACGCCATCGCCCAGCCAGTCTTTGATGTTCTCGAGGCGAGTGCGGAAATCTTCCTCAATGAAAATATCCCACTCGGATTGCGACGCCTGCAAATATTCCCCAACTCCTTCAACCACCTGGCGGTCGTAGGCTTTGTTGGCATTGAATAACAACGTAATGCGGTGACGCTTTTCAAACATGGCTTACTATCCCATAAGTAACAATACTGTTCTCAGGCTCGCCGCTTGGTTGCCGAGTCCATCCAGACTGCCAGCAAAAGAATGGCACCTTTCACGATATACTGCCAAAACGTCGGGACGTCCATCATACTCATTCCGTTATCCAGCGAAGCCATAATAAATGCCCCCATCACGGCACCTGCCACACTGCCAACACCACCTGCGAGACTGGTTCCGCCAATGACGCAGGCGGCGATGGCATCCAGCTCTGCGATGTTACCGGCAGACGGTGAACCAGCCCCCAGACGCGAGCTAAGGATCAGCCCCGCAATAGCCACCATCAGGCCGTTGATGGCAAAGACGGCAAGTTTGGTGCGTTCCACGTTAATACCCGAAAGACGCGCGGCTTCAAGGTTGCCACCGATGGCATAAATACGGCGACCAAATGCGGTGCGCGTGGCCATAAACATTCCGCCCAGCAGTAAAAGTGCCAGCAGCAGTACCGGGGTCGGGACGCCGCGATAGTCATTCAAAAGCCAGATGGCACCCAGCACAATTACAGCAGTAAGGGCCTGACGCCCCACAACGGATGTGGACGCTGGCGAAGCCAGACCCAACGACTGACGGCGCATACGCCCACGCCATTGCCACGCAACAAATGCCAGCAGGCCCATGACACCGATCGTAAAGCCCACGCCATCAGAGAGGTAGCTTTGACCAATCTGCGACATAGCCGCGCTGGTGGGGGAGACGGTGGTGCCGTTGGTGATACCAATCAATATCCCGCGGAAGGCCAGCATCCCCGCCAGGGTAACGATGAACGACGGGACTTTCCGGTATGCAACCCACCAGCCGTTCCAGGTCCCAAGCAATAACCCCAGTACCAGCGTAACCGCGACGGTCAGCGGCAGCGGCCAGCCGAGCCAGACGTCAAAAATCGCTGCGACACCGCCGAGCAGACCCATCATCGACCCCACCGACAGATCGATTTCCGCTGAGATAATCACAAACACCATTCCCACGGCCAGAATGCCGGTGATGGCAGTCTGGCGTAGCAGGTTAGAGACATTACGTGCGCTGAGGTAAGAGCCATCGGTCATCCAGGTAAAGAACAACATGATGGCGATAATCGCTGCAATCATCACAAAAACCTGCAGGTTCAGCGCTTTTAGCCCCGCGAATGCGCCGGGTGTCGGCACTGCGACTTTGATATCAGACGGATTGCTTTTCGACATGACGTTCGCTCCTTAAGGCGGCTTCCATGACCTGCTCCTGCGTCAGGTTCTGGTTAATCAGGTTGGCTTTCAGTTTCCCCTCGTGCATGACCAACACGCGGTCGCTCAGGCCCAGCACTTCAGGGAGTTCAGACGAGATGACAATGACGGCAATCCCTTGCTGCACAAGCTGATTAATCAGTTTGTAGATTTCATATTTCGCACCGATATCAATCCCGCGAGTGGGTTCATCCAGGATTAATATTCGCGGGTTGAGGAGCAGGCAGCGCGCCAGAATGGCCTTCTGCTGGTTACCACCGCTCAACCGGCCAATGGCCAGTTCCGGAGAGGATGTTTTCACCTTGAGTCTGGCGAGTGACTGGAGAGTGCACTGTTGTTCTGCGGCATCATCCAGGCTGCTCAGCGCACCGGAAAACTGATTGAGTGCCGCAAGCGTGATGTTTTTACCAACGGCCATGACCGGTACGATGCCGTCTTTTTTGCGGTCTTCAGGCACCATTGCAATACCGTGGGCAATCGCCTGCTGGCAGTTGTTGATGCGTACCTGTTCCCCGTCGATATAAATCGAGCCTTCCCAGCGACCCGGCCAAACGCCGAAAAGACACTGCACGGCTTCGGTACGCCCGGCCCCGACCAGACCTGCGATGCCGAGGATTTCGCCACGGTGGAGGGAGAAGGCGATATTGTTCACGCGCTTGATATGACGGTTAACGGGGTGCCAGGCGGTCAGGTTCTCCACGCGCAACACCTCTTCACCCACGGTGTGGGGTTCATTCGGGTAGAGCGCAGTAAGCTCGCGCCCTACCATCATGGTAATGATGTCATCTTCACTCATGCCTGCCGCTTCACGCGTACCGATGTGTTGCCCGTCGCGGATCACGCAGATGGTGTCGGAAATGGCTTTCACCTCATTGAGCTTGTGCGAAATGTAGATGCAGGCAATGCCGTGGTTTTGCAGGTCGCGAATGATATTGAGCAGGACGGCCGTTTCCTGTTCGGTAAGTGAGGCGGTTGGCTCATCAAGGATCAGCAGACGCACCTGTTTGTTCAGTGCCTTCGCGATCTCAACCAACTGCTGTTGCCCCAGCCCCAAATCACCCACGCGCGTGTCTGGTGAAATCGCGAGGCTCACCTGGGCCAGCAATTTTTCACAACGCAGCGTCATGGTGTCGTAATCCAGTACGCCGTGGTGCGAAATTTCGGCTCCCAGGAAAATGTTCTCCAGCACGGTGAGATGTTTCACCAGCGCCAGCTCCTGGTGAATAATGGCGATGCCTTTACGTTCGGTATCGCGAATGTGTGTGGCCTGAATAACCTCTCCGGCAAAGACGATTTCGCCCTCGTAGCTGCCGTGCGGGTAGATCCCGCACAACACTTTCATCAGTGTTGATTTGCCTGAGCCGTTTTCGCCGCACAGTGACACCACTTCACCGGGGTTCAACCGCAGGCTCACGTTGTCGACCGCTTTCACCGCACCAAAGCGTTTGGTGATGCTTTTCATTTCTAATAAATAAGGCATAACTGCTCCACATGACCCGAAGGAAGAACAGCACAAGTCGATGCGCCCCCGCAGGGCAGGGGCAGCGCTGGATTACAGTTCACTCTTTTTGTGGAAACCGTCTTTGATGACGGTGGCGTCAATATTCTCTTTATTGACTTCGATTGGTGTGAGCAGGCGAGCCGGAACATCTTTGAGTCCGTTGTTCAGAGTGGCGTCTGCTTTGGGTTGCTGACCATTACCCAGCTCCACGGCAATTTCAGCTGCCGTATTCGCCAGCTCGGTGATGGGTTTATAAACCGTCATGGTTTGCGTACCCGCCATGATGCGTTTTACACCGGCGAGATCGGCATCCTGACCAGAAATGGCGACTTTCCCGGCAAGACCCTGGGCGCTAAGTGCCTGAATGGCACCGCCTGCGGTGGCATCGTTGGATGCCACTACCGCATCAATTTTGTTGTTGTTGGCCGTTAACGCGTTTTCCATAATTTTCAGCGCGTTTTCTGGAAGCCAGCCGTCAGCCCATTGATCGCCCACCACTTTAATCTTACCGTCATCAATATACGGCTTAAGGACTTTCATTTGACCCTGGCGGAACAGTTTGGCGTTGTTATCAACAGGAGAGCCGCCCATCAGGAAATAATTTCCCTGAGGCACTTTATCGATCAGGCTTTTGGCTTGTAATTCGCCCACTTTCTCGTTGTCGAACGAAATATAATAATCAATGTCCGCATTATTAATCATGCGGTCATATGCCAGCACTTTTATGCCTTCTTGTTTGGCTTCTTTCACTACGTTACTTAATACCTGGCCGTTATACGGGATAATGACCAGCACATCGACGCCACGGTTAATCATATTCTCAATTTGCGACATTTGCGTTTCTTCGTTGCCGTTAGCCGACTGAACAAACACGCTTGCACCGAGTGATTCGGCTTTTTTCACAAAAATATCGCGATCTTTTTGCCAGCGCTCCAGACGGAGATCATCAATCGCCATGCCAATTTTGACCTCTTTTGCATGCCCGGCAAAGCTGGCAAGCAGCAGAGTAGTGCAGAGAGTAAGGGACAGGTTCTTTATCTTCATAATTATAGGGCCTTTTTGTAGGGGTATGTTGCTGCTGAGATAAAAGAAACATTCACTGCTTAGACGCAGCAAATTTTTAACGTGGAAAGGCGGGCTGTCAATTACAGATTTTTATCTTCTCATTATGATATTTGGTTTATTTCTGAATTTATGACCGCGATCGGATTTTAAAATGCGTAACCTATTAATTACATTTGATTCTGGAATATGCGCCGGAAAATAGGTTGCCTGCTCATATTTTGCGAGCCAGCGCACAGTTGTGCATTCTCTCAATAGCAGTGTGAAATAACGTAATTGAGCAAGCTGGAATGTGTATTCACTATTACTGACGTCACAATACTTCGCCGCATACCCTGATTATGGAGCTCAATATGCAAGCTTATTTCGACCAACTCGATCGCGTTCGTTACGAAGGCCCGAAAACGACCAATCCTTTAGCATTTCGTCACTACAACCCGGATGAGCTGGTACTGGGTAAGCGCATGGAAGATCATCTGCGCTTTGCCGCCTGTTACTGGCATACCTTCTGCTGGAATGGAGCCGATATGTTCGGCGTGGGCGCTTTCGACCGCCCGTGGCAACAGCCGGGTGAAGCCATTGAGCTGGCAAAACGTAAAGCGGACGTCGCTTTTGAATTTTTCCACAAGCTGAACGTACCGTACTACTGCTTCCATGATGTGGATGTCTCGCCAGAAGGCGCATCGCTGAAAGAGTATCTGAACAACTTCGCGCAGATGGTGGATGTGCTGGCAGCAAAACAGCAACAAAGCGGCGTGAAGCTGCTCTGGGGCACAGCAAACTGCTTCACCAACCCACGTTATGGTGCCGGTGCGGCCACGAATCCAGACCCGGAAGTGTTTAGCTGGGCGGCAACGCAGGTTGTGACCGCGATGAACGCCACGCACCAACTGGGTGGTGAGAACTATGTACTGTGGGGTGGCCGTGAAGGTTATGAAACCTTGCTGAACACCGACCTGCGTCAGGAGCGTGAGCAGATTGGCCGCTTCATGCAGATGGTTGTCGAGCATAAGCACAAAATCGGCTTCCGCGGCACGCTGTTGATTGAGCCGAAGCCACAAGAGCCAACCAAGCATCAGTACGATTACGACGTTGCCACCGTGTACGGCTTCCTGAAGCAATTCGGTCTGGAAAAAGAGATCAAAGTAAACATTGAGGCCAACCACGCAACGCTTGCGGGTCACTCCTTCCACCATGAAATTGCCTCTGCCATTGCACTGGGTATCTTCGGCTCTGTGGATGCTAACCGTGGTGATGCACAGCTGGGCTGGGATACCGATCAGTTCCCGAACAGCGTGGAAGAGAATGCGCTGGTGATGTACGAAATCATCAAGGCGGGGGGCTTCTCCACCGGTGGCCTCAACTTCGACGCCAAAGTGCGCCGCCAGAGTACCGATAAATACGATCTGTTCTATGGTCATATTGGCGCGATGGATACGATGGCGCTGGCGCTGAAAGTCGCGGCTCGTATGATTGAAGACGGTGAGCTGGATAAACGCGTTGCGAAGCGTTATAGCGGCTGGAACAGTGAGCTGGGCCAGCAAATTTTGAAAGGTCAGTTATCGCTTGCGGATATCGCGAAGTACGCTGAACAGCATCATCTGGCACCGCAGCATCAGAGCGGGCATCAGGAACTGCTGGAAAACCTGGTCAATCACTATCTGTTCGATAAGTAACAGGCAGTCGAGGAAAACGTCGGCCCGGTAAGCACAGCGCCACCGGGCATTTTCAGTTAAGGGATCCACTATATGTATATCGGGATTGATCTTGGCACATCGGGTGTGAAAGCCATTCTGTTAAGTGAGCAGGGCGACGTGTTAGCAACGCAGACAGAAAAACTGCAGGTGTCACGTCCGCATCCGCTATGGTCGGAGCAAGACCCGGAGCAGTGGTGGCAGGCGACAGATAGCGCCATTAAAGCCTTAGGTGAGCGACATAGCTTGCGTGAGGTAAAAGCGATTGGTATCGCCGGGCAAATGCATGGTGCAACGCTGCTGGATGCACAGCATCGCGTGTTACGCCCGGCTATTCTCTGGAACGACGGCCGCTGCGCGGAAGAGTGCGCAATGCTCGAAGGCCGTGTGCCCACGTCTCGTGAGATCACCGGTAACCTGATGATGCCCGGTTTTACCGCGCCAAAATTACTGTGGGTGCAGCGCCACGAACCGGAAATTTTCCGTCAGGTGGCAAAAGTATTACTGCCAAAAGATTATCTGCGTTTTCGCATGACGGGTGATTTTGCCAGCGATATGTCCGACGCCGCTGGCACGATGTGGCTTGATGTGGCGAAACGTGACTGGAGCGAGGCGATGCTTGATGCCTGCCATCTGACGCGTGAACATATGCCTGCGCTCTTTGAAGGCTGCGAGATCACGGGGACGTTAGATCCCTCCATTGCGAAACGCTGGAATATCCCTGCCGTGCCGGTTGTTGCCGGAGGCGGTGATAACGCGGCGGGTGCCGTGGGTGTCGGGATGGTTGAGTCGGGACAGGCTATGCTGTCGCTTGGCACGTCTGGTGTCTATTTTGCCGTCAGCGACGGTTATCGCAGCAACCCTGAAAGTGCCGTTCACAGTTTCTGCCATGCGCTTCCTGGAAAATGGCACCTGATGTCGGTGATGTTGAGTGCCGCATCCTGTCTGGACTGGGCGGTGAAACTCACCGGGATGAGCGATGTTCCGGCGTTGATATCCGCAGCGCAACAGGCGGATGAGAGCGCAGGTGCTGTCTGGTTTTTACCGTATCTTTCCGGTGAACGTACGCCACACAACAACCCGGAAGCGAAAGGGGTGTTCTTTGGCTTAACCCATCAACATGGCCCGGCAGAGCTGGCCCGGGCAGTGCTGGAAGGGGTTGGATACGCGCTGGCGGATGGCATGGACGTGGTACATGACTGCGGTCTGAAGCCATCAGGTATTACGCTGATTGGCGGCGGGGCACGCAGCAGTTACTGGCGGCAGATGCTGTCTGATATCAGCGGGCTGCAGCTGGATTACCGTACCGGAGGCGATGTTGGGCCTGCACTCGGTGCGGCGCGACTGGCGCAGATTGCGGTGGAGCCTGGGACACCATTGTCTCAACTTTTACCACAGTTGCCGCTTGAACAGCGTCATCTGCCTGACGCGAAAAAACACGCACTTTACGCAGAACGGCGTGATGTGTTCCGCCGGATTTATCAGCAGCTTTTACCGCTGATGTCGTAAACACCCACCCGGCGCTGCGCTTGCACGGTAAGCGCAGCGCCGCCGGGCTAGCTCACAAATTTGCGCGTGTCTATTTTTTGCAACAGCATGGACAGGAACAAACTCACTACCAGCGTGGCGGTGAAAATCCAGATAATATCCAGCAGCGGCCAGCTTTTGAGTTCAACGCCGCGCGTTCGCAGCGCGTGGATCACCAGTGCGTGAAAACCGTAAATTCCCAGCGAGTGCCGGGAAATAAACCCCAGCACGGGGAGGGGGCGCGCATTCAGCGTGTTTTTGACGAGCGTCAGCAGGGACATCGCGCAGATAAAGACCATCGGGCCGCAGTACAGATACCAGGTGTCGGCAAAGTTACCGCGCCATTGCAGCTCGTACAGTGTCCCGCGCGAAATGACCATCACGCCGAGGATAAATAACGCCCCACACAGCCAGTTCAGCCCGCGTCTTTGGGTATCCATCATGCCGATAGCACGCCCCAGCATGCCGTACAGCACGTAGTAAAAGGTATCGCCGTTGATATAGAGGTTGACCGGCAGCCATTCAACGCCGTCAATTTTTTGCGAGAGCGTATTCGGGTTTGCCACCACGCCAATCACCACCATCAGCGCCAGCAGCATCTTACCGCTGACGTTTTTCACCTGAATCAGCGGTGAAACCAGATAAATAACGATGATGGCGAAGAAAAACCACAGATGATAGAACACCGGTTTTTGCAGCAGGTATTTCAGCGATATCACGGGGTTAATTGAAGTGAACAGCGTGATGTACAGCAGCGCGACGGCACTGTAGAACCCCAGGCACGAGGCTATACGTATGAAGTGCCTCGGCTGCGCGCTACGCTCGCCAAAAAAAAGGAAGCCGGAAATCATAAAGAACAGTGGCACGCTCACGCGCGACGCGGAATTGAGAATATTGGCGATATCCCAGTTAACGTGGCTGATACTGTGCGCATTGGTGACATACCAGGTCGTGGTGTGGATCATCACTACCATCAGGCACGCTATTCCTCGCAGGTTATCAATCCAGTTAATTTTCGACTGCATCAGTTCCTCTGTTTTCCTGGTAAAAAGAGTGTGACTGCCATTGTGTAAAAATCTTCCCTTAGAAAATTCTGAGTTTTATGGCGCTGGCTTGTATGCAGGCCGCGAGATTCGCAGAATGCCAGACCTTAATCTATAAATCCTGATACTAAAAATAACAGCCACTGACCAGGGCGGTAATAAAAATGATGATGACGCGCGTGGTATCACTCTTTCTGCTGCTTACGCTTGCGGGATGCAGTGCTCCGCAAGATGCTCCCGTGCAGCGAGCGCAGCAGGGCAAAATTGGCCCGGAACATTCCCTGAACATGGAACAACTCTGTAAAGATCAGGCCGCCCACCGCTATAATTCTGATGTTCAGAACATTGAGGTCACCGGGTTTGAGCATTTTCAGGGAAGCTATGAGCTGCGGGGCCATACCTCTCGTAAAGAGGGCTTTGTCTGTTCGTTTGACGCGGACGGTCAGTTTTTACACCTCTCAATGCGCTAACGTGCTCGCATAATCAGCAGCCAGACGCCTTCGGAGTTCTGGCTGAAAGGCTTATTTCCCCAATTTTCCCTAAACAAACCCGTTTCATACTGTATATCTTGCAGGCAGCGGGTATACTGAACCCTTCCATTTAAAACCACACGTATCCAGCACGAAATACTATGCAAAAGTTTGATACCAAGACCTTCCAGGGCCTGATCCTGACCTTACAGGATTACTGGGCTCGTCAGGGCTGCACCATTGTTCAACCTTTGGACATGGAAGTCGGCGCAGGCACTTCACACCCGATGACCAGCTTACGCGCGTTGGGGCCAGAGCCAATGGCGACTGCCTATGTGCAGCCATCTCGTCGTCCAACTGATGGCCGTTACGGCGAAAACCCGAACCGTCTGCAGCACTACTATCAGTTCCAGGTGGTGATTAAGCCATCGCCAGACAATATTCAGGAACTGTATCTCGGGTCGCTGAAAGAGCTGGGTATGGATCCGACCATCCACGACATTCGTTTCGTGGAAGATAACTGGGAAAACCCAACGCTGGGTGCCTGGGGTCTGGGTTGGGAAGTGTGGCTGAACGGTATGGAAGTGACGCAGTTTACTTACTTCCAGCAGGTTGGCGGTCTGGAATGTAAACCGATTACCGGTGAAATCACCTACGGTCTGGAACGTCTGGCCATGTACATTCAGGGCGTAGACAGCGTTTACGACCTGGTCTGGAGCGACGGCCCGCTGGGTAAAACTACCTACGGCGACGTGTTCCATCAGAACGAAGTGGAGCAATCCACCTATAACTTCGAATACGCGGATGTGGACTTCCTGTTCACCTGCTTCGAGCAGTACGAGAAAGAAGCACAGCAACTGCTGGCGCTGGAAACTCCGCTGCCGCTGCCTGCTTACGAGCGTATTCTGAAGGCCGCCCACAGCTTCAACCTGCTGGACGCCCGCAAAGCCATCTCCGTGACTGAACGTCAGCGCTACATTCTGCGTATTCGTACCCTGACCAAAGCCGTTGCTGAAGCTTACTACGCGTCCCGTGAAGCCCTTGGCTTCCCGATGTGCAACCGAAACAAATAAGAGGCGGCCATGTCTGAGAAAACTTTCCTGGTGGAAATCGGCACCGAAGAGCTGCCACCAAAAGCCCTGCGCAGCCTGGCTGAATCTTTTGCTGCGAACGTGACTGCTGAGCTGGATAACGCTGGCCTGGCGCACGGTAAAATTGAATGGTTTGCTGCACCGCGTCGTCTGGCGCTGAAAGTGGCAAATCTGGCGGCGTCTCAGCCGGATCGTGAAGTCGAGAAACGTGGCCCGGCGATTGCACAGGCGTTTGACGCTGAAGGCAAACCGAGCAAAGCGGCAGAAGGCTGGGCGCGTGGTTGCGGTATCACCGTTGACCAGGC
Organism: Enterobacter cloacae; assembly: GCA_014169315.1. Classification (NCBI taxonomy): domain Bacteria; kingdom Pseudomonadati; phylum Pseudomonadota; class Gammaproteobacteria; order Enterobacterales; family Enterobacteriaceae; genus Enterobacter; species Enterobacter cloacae. Next base: position 160,120 of record AP022133.1, read on the forward strand.
CGAGCGTCTGAGCACCGATAAAGGTGAATGGCTGCTGTACCGTGCTCACGTGAAAGGCGAGAGTGCAGAAGCGCTGCTGCCAGATATGGTGGCGACGTCACTGGCGAAACTGCCGATTCCAAAACTGATGCGCTGGGGTGCAAGCGACGTACACTTCGTGCGTCCGGTTCACACCGTGACCCTGCTGCTGGGCGATGCTGTTATCCCGGGTACCATTCTGGGCGTGGCGTCCGATCGCGTGATCCGCGGCCACCGCTTTATGGGTGAGCCAGAGTTCACCATCGACAACGCCGATCAGTATCCAGAGATCCTGCTGGAGCGCGGTAAAGTCATTGCTGACTACGAACTGCGTAAAGCAAAAATCAAAGCGGACGCAGAAGAAGCGGCGCGCAAAATTGGCGGCAACGCTGATTTGAGCGAAAGCCTGCTGGAAGAAGTGACCTCTCTGGTTGAATGGCCGGTGGTGCTGACCGCGAAGTTCGAAGAGAAATTCCTCGCCGTTCCGGCTGAAGCACTGGTGTACACCATGAAGGGTGACCAGAAGTACTTCCCGGTCTATGCCAACGACGGCAAGCTGCTGCCAAACTTCATCTTCGTGGCGAACATCGAATCCAAAGATCCGATCCAGATTATTTCTGGTAACGAGAAAGTGGTTCGTCCGCGTCTGGCAGATGCCGAGTTCTTCTTCAATACCGACCGCAAAAAGCGTCTGGAAGATCATCTGCCGCGTCTGCAGACCGTGCTGTTCCAGCAACAGCTGGGTACGCTGCGCGACAAAACCGACCGTATCGCAGAGCTGTCCGGCTGGATCGCCCGTGAAATCGGGGCTGACGTGAACCACGCGACCCGTGCTGGTTTGCTGTCCAAGTGCGACCTGATGACCAACATGGTGTTCGAATTTACCGACACCCAGGGCGTAATGGGGATGCACTACGCGCGTCACGATGGTGAAGCGGAAGACGTGGCTGTCGCCCTGAACGAGCAGTACCAGCCGCGTTTCGCGGGTGATGACCTGCCGTCTAACCCGGTTGCCTGTGCGGTGGCGATTGCCGACAAGATGGACACCCTGGCGGGTATCTTCGGTATCGGCCAGCATCCGAAAGGCGACAAAGACCCGTTTGCACTGCGTCGTGCCGCGCTGGGTGTGCTGCGTATCATCGTTGAGAAGAACCTGAACCTGGATCTGCAGACCCTGACGGAAGAAGCGGTGCGTCTGTACGGCGACAAGCTGACCAATACCAACGTTGTGGATGACGTGATCGACTTTATGCTCGGCCGTTTCCGTGCGTGGTATCAGGACGAAGGTTATACCGTCGACACTATTCAGGCGGTACTGGCGCGTCGTCCGACCCGTCCGGCAGATTTCGATGCGCGTATGAAGGCGGTTTCCCACTTCCGTACCCTGGAAGCGGCATCTGCGCTGGCTGCGGCTAACAAGCGTGTATCCAACATCCTCGCGAAGTCCGACGAAACGCTGAACGAGCGCGTGAACGCCGCGACGCTGAAAGAGCCGGAAGAGATCGCTCTGGCGATGCAGGTTGTGGTACTGCGCGACAAGCTGGAGCCGTTCTTCGCGGAAGGCCGCTACCAGGAAGCACTGGTTGAACTGGCTGAGCTGCGTGAAGTGATTGACGCCTTCTTCGAGAAAGTGATGGTGAACGTAGAAGATAAAGATCTGCGTATTAACCGTCTCTCTATGCTCGAAAAACTGCGCGAGCTGTTCCTGCGCGTGGCGGATATTTCGCTGCTGCAGTAAGGTGCCCGTTGTTACAAATGCTAAAAACCCGCTTCGGCGGGTTTTTTTATGGGTCTTTTGTAGGGCGGATACGCGTAGCATCATCCGGCAGGTTTAGCCGATCGCGACTGTGCCTTCGTCCGTCTGCAGCCAGCGTGGTGCCTTCAGCGTATCGGCAAAGTAGCTGACCAGTTCGCACAGCAAATCTTCCATCACGATTTCAGATTGTCGCGGCAGTGAACCGTTCATCAGCAACTGCGTAATCTCCTGACAGTAGCGCCCCAGCTGATCGCATTCAGGTTCGAAAACCGGAACGCGTGAAGGAAGTTCTTCCACGGTCAGGCTGACTTTTAAATATTCGGGGACAGGTTCCAGATGCGTGGGTTGCAGCAGATTCAGGCAAGCGGACAGTCTGCCGTAGAGCGCCATTTTTTGGGTGGGTTCTTCGCAATCAATCAGGACGTCGGTGAAGCGTTCACAGTTATCCGCCAGTTCGGTGAAGGCGGTGGTGTGGTTGAAGGGAAGGGTGATTAAAGAGTCAGCCATAGTCATAACAATAACCTCAGTGAGTGGTATATCTTCCGCCACTGGAGGTTCCAGGCTCGCTGGTGGCGGAACCGAACAGGGTTGGAACGACTGGCCTCACTGACACCAGCGCGCTTTACAGCGCCCCCGTCCGGCTCGCCATTGAAATGTAGCAGGCCGTACGACACAGAGCCTGTGTCGCCAGTGAAGTGAGTCAGGGTTCCAATCCCGGCACCTGATTTTGCAGGCGCGAAGAGAACTTACTGCTCATCAAAACAGGCGGCAACAGTTTTGAGCTATGTTGCTGAGGATATTACCATTTCTGGAAAGAGGCTCGCAAAATTACCGCAATGAGAAATATGCTGCAGGCAGAGGTCTTACCGCGATGCCCTGGTCCGGCTGTAAATCGCTGAGGCGTTTCCTGCAGGCCGGGGCGAGGCGCATGGATGCGCCGAGAGGGCGGGCTTTACAGGGATGTTACCTCCGCCCGTCCCCGATAAGCCGGAAGGAATAAGCCGAAGGTACCGCGTAGCGGCGATTTACCGCCGGGAGCCCGGGCTGCCAGGGTGGTGGCGACTGAGCCACCCTGGCACGTTCACCGGTTATGGAGTTACAGAGTAGCAAGGAACATAAAGTGAACGGAATGACCACTACAGCCGTATGTTCCCCCCCCTCGCCCCAGCCCTAGTCCTCTCCCTCAAGGGAGGCGGGGTCGTCTGTGCAGGTATTATTTTGTGGAGATCCCTCAGCCCAAAGGGAGAGGGAGTATAAATCGCCCACAATTTAACCTTGAAATGGTCAACAAATTACCGTTATCCTTATCCCTGTTAAATTTCTCCCCCTGGAGCGCCCCCCAAAAATGAACAAGCACGACTGATGAATTTCGATCCTTGCTAAACGCTACCGCGTCGGCAGGGGATGTTTTGATTTCATTCAGGAGTGCTTATGGCTCATTTTGCGCAGTCCCCTTCTTTTATTTTGCACCAGGTCACCTGTCAGTTTGCGACGGGCGATACCCTTTTTGGCCCGTTGGATCTGTCGCTGGAGCCGTCTCTGTGCGCACTGGTGGGCCGCAACGGTAGCGGGAAAACACGTCTGCTACGCCTGCTGGCCGGGCTGGATAAACCGGCAAACGGTCATATTGAACGCTTTGGAACATATGTCTATGTGGCACAGCAGCATGATATTTCCCCGCAGACTACGCTTGCGGAACTGCTCGGTTATGACACGATTTTTACGGCGCGTCAGCGTATCGACAGCGGTGATTATCAGCCTGAGGATCTGGATGCGCTCGACGGATACTGGGATTTAGCAGAACGTCTGAGCGACGCGTTTAACAACGCGAAACTCCCGCCGTTTGATCCTGATAAACCCGCTGTAACACTCAGCGGGGGCGAGCGCATTCGCGCATTGCTGTGCGGTGCGTTTACCGCCGGAGCTGACCATCTGTTGCTGGATGAACCCACCAACCACCTCGACAGGGAAGGCCGGGAGTGGTTCTACGACCTGCTTGCCCGCTATCAGGGTGGCGTGCTGGTGGCCTCTCACGACCGTGAGGTACTGACACTGGTGCCGCGCATCCTTGAACTGAGCGTTTCCGGTCTGCGAAGCTATGGCGGGAATTACACGGATTATCAGCGTCAGCGTGAGGCCGAACAGCAGTCTGCCCGCGCGGCGCTGGAACATGCGGCTACAGAGCGCAAGCGCACTCGCGCCCGTATGCAAAAGGAGCATGACGACAGCCAGCGGCGTTCGGCAAAAACGCTGCGTACGGTTGATACACTGAATATCGCCTCGTTTGAGCGCATTAAATACAAAATGGCGGCGAAAGAGCGCATTGGCTCCTGGAAAAAACAGCATAACGATCAAAACGATGCGCTGAATGCGGCGGTGAACAGGGCGCGTGAACGGGTTGAAGAGGACAACCCGGTGATGTTCACCCTGCCAGGAAGCCAGATTGCAGAGGGGAAACAGGTGCTGGTGCTGGAAGATCTGGTGCTGCCACATGTGAATATCCCACCGACCAGCTGGCGCATGGCCGGGCCGATGCGTGTAGCGCTAAGAGGGCCGAACGGCTGCGGAAAATCGACGCTGTTAAGAGTCATCCTCGGAGAGATTGCCCCCCGTTCGGGAACCTGCAGGGTGTCGGTGACGTGTGCTTATCTCGATCAACACCTGTCACAGCTGGATCTTTCGCTATCGGTGATGTCGCACCTGAATCTGGGCAATACGCCGCTGGAAGCGGGGATGCTGCGTACCCGTTTAGCTCAGCTGCAGCTTGGTGCGGATAAGGTCACGCTTCCGCTGGCGGCGTTGAGTGGCGGTGAGCGTTTGAAAGCGGCACTGGCCTGCGTGTTGTGGCGGGAAGAGGCCACGCAGCTACTGCTTCTGGATGAACCGACTAACCACCTGGATCTGGCATCCGTTCAGGCGATTGAGGCCGCGCTGGTTGGTTTCCCGGGCGCGCTGCTGGTGGTGTCACACGATGAGGCTTTCCTGAAAGGATTAACATTAACGCATGAGCTGGTGTGGGAAGAGGCCGGGTGGCGTTGCGACAGCCTTTAAAACACAAGCCCCCGCAGGTGCGGGGGCGGTAACAATCTTAGACTATGCTATCTGTTTGCTGAGTGCCGGATTGGCCTGAATCAGACGCATCAGTTTTAACTCGGTGGCGGAGGGTTTGACACGTTTTGACTCCCACTCCAGCACCATCGCCACGCTGACACCCATTTCTCGGGCGAATTCATCTGTTTTCAGTCCCGTCCCTTTGCGCAATTGTTCAAATTCTGTAAAGGGGTTGGATTTTTGTTGTAGGGTAAATGCCTGCGGTACGTCTTTAAAAACAATCTGTTCCAGACTACTCAACAGCTCAAACTCAGGATCTTTGTATTCCATTGAGAACTCCTCTTAAATCACACTGCGGGATCGTGAACATCAGAGAGCCAATTAAGAATAGTCGGTAAAAAGGGGGAGGATCGCTGTGGTTGTGATTAATCGTGCGGTTGCCATGACGACATGCGTTTCAGCAGAAGGGGTGTTCAGCCTAATTGACTGATTATTCAGAAACCGGCCTGCAGCATATTTTTTTTGTAAATTGACAGTATTAAAACGGCAATAGCCGTTTTGCATGAAAAGAGTATCTTGCAAGGCTGACCTGGACTATCCTTGTCAACGTCGGGCACGCGTGTGCCGGTGTGCGCTTTTTTGGGTGAAAGGAGTAATAAAATGGCGACAGGAAAGTCCTGCTCTCGCTGGTTTGCGCCTGTTGCGGCGTTGTTGATGGTTGTTAGCCTGAGTGGGTGTTTCGATAAGGAAGGCGATCAGCGCAAAGCGTTTATCGATTTTCTGCAGAATACGGTGATGCGCAGCGGCGAGCGTTTACCAACGCTGACTGCGGATCAGAAAAAACAGTTTGGCCCCTTCGTGTCCGATTACGCCATTCTGTATGGTTATTCACAGCAGGTGAGCCAGGCGATGGATTCAGGTCTTCGCCCGGTGCTGGATAGCGTTAATGCCATCCGTGTACCACAGGATTATATGACCCAGCGTGAACCGCTGCGCCAGTCCAACGGTGCGCTCGGCGTGCTGAGCCAGCAGCTGCAGAATGCGAAAATGCAGGCGGATGCTTCGCGTTCAGCGCTGAAGCAGGGCGACGATCTCAAGCCGGTCTTCGACAAGGTGTATGAGAAAGTGGTCACTAAACCTTCTGACGCCATGCAACCGCTGATCCCGGCCGCGCAGATCTTCACACAACAGCTGGTTCAGGTTGGGGATTACATTTCCCAGCAGGGAACTCAGGTGAGCTTTGTTGCGAACGGTATTCAGTTCCCGACCTCACAGCAGGCAAGTCAGTACAATACGCTGATTGGGCCGCTGGCTTCTCAGCACCAGGCGTTTAGCCAGGCGTGGAGTACAGCGGTGACGGCCACCGAATAAACCAAAAAAAACCCCGCCTGGTGCGGGGTTTTTTATACGTGTCTAAAATAACGCTTGTCATTCATCTACCACATCGGTATAACAGTGCCTGTCGGTTTGTTACACAGACCTAAAGCAGTTTAGTAAAGCAGTCCAGATTGTTATCCATAGATACCCTTCGTAGTGACCCTTCCTTCATCGCTTAAAAATCTGTAACGCAACCCATCAAGCCGGAAGGCACAATATATTTGTTAATAAGGTAATTTCTATGTCTGCTAAAATGACTGGTCTGGTAAAATGGTTCAACGCTGATAAAGGTTTCGGCTTCATCACTCCTGACGATGGCTCTAAAGACGTGTTCGTACACTTCTCTGCTATCCAGAACGATGGCTACAAATCTCTGGACGAAGGTCAGAAAGTTTCCTTCACCATCGAAAGCGGCGCTAAAGGCCCAGCAGCTGGTAACGTTGTAAGCCTGTAAGCTTCCAACCCAGTAGCAAATGAATTTAAAAACCCGCCTTCTGGCGGGTTTTTTCGTTTCTACTGTTGAACCTGTGGGTTGACGCAGTTTCTCTCAACTTTTCCTCCGCCAAGTGCGGCGATGAGGTTGTCTACCGCAGTGGCTGCCATGTTATAGCGCGTCTCATGGGTCGCCGAGCCGATGTGGGGCAATGCTACCACGTTGGGGAGTGTCAGTAGCGGGGAGTCCAGCGGAAGAGGCTCTTGTTCAAACACGTCCAGACCGGCGGCGTGGATCTCACCGTTTTGCAGTGCTTCGATCAGCGCCTTTTCGTCCACCACCGGGCCACGACCCGCATTGATGAAAATGGCCGACTTCTTCATCTTTTCAAACGCGGCTTTGCCAATCAGATGATGAGTTTCATCTGTCAGTGGCAGGATCAGGCAGACGTAATCCGCCTCCTGTAAAAGGGTATCCAGTTCGCAGTAACGGGCGTTGAAACGTTCTTCCGCTTCGTTGTGGCGACGACGCGCGTTGTACAGAATCGGCATGTTAAAACCGAAATGCGCGCGCTGCGCCAGTGCCAGACCGATACGACCCATCCCGACAATCCCCAGCGTTTTGCCGTGGACATCCACGCCGAACCAGTCCGGACCAATGCTCTTTGTCCATTCACCGGCTTTGACGCGTTCGGCCACTTCCACCACACGACGGGCAGTGCTGAGCACCAGCGCCATCAGCGTGTCGGCCACGGTTTCCGTCAGGGCATGTGGCGTGTGCATCAGCAGGATTTTGCGGGCGTTAAGTGCGTCTACGTCGAAGTTGTCATACCCCACGGAAACCGTTGAAGCAGCATGAAGCTTCGGCATTTTCTTAAGCAAAGCGACATCCACTTTCTCACTGGAACCCAGCAGACCTGCGGCGCTGGCGAACACATCAGCGTGCTGCGCCACGGTGTCCGGGCTAAGATCCTTCACCCGGGTCACGGTGAAGTGGTCTTCCAGGCGTTTTTGCAGATTTTCAGGCAGTGCTTTATACAAAATGACGGACGGCTTCATGCTAATCTCCGTTGATTTTTAAGGGGTCAGGCGTGACGTGCACCGACAGGGAGTTGTTGATTATTAGCAGGCTTTACAATCAGAGTTAGCCACACTGAGGTGAAAAGCGCTACCCCCATAAAGATGTACGAGGCTGACGGGCTGCCGGTTGCGCCGTTCAGATAGCCCACAAACCAGGAGCCACAGAACGAACCCAGCGCACCCATACTGTTGATCAGTGCCATCGCACCACCTGCCACGTTACGCGGCAGCATCTCCGGGATGATGGCAAAGAATGGGCCATACGGGGCGTACATTGCTGCACCGGCAATGACCAGCAGGGTGTAAGAGATCCAGAAGTGGTTAGCCCCCACGGCCCAGGAGCCAATGAAAGCGAAGGCAGCGATCAGCAGCAGCGGCCAGACAAACAGCTTACGGTTCTGCAGCTTGTCTGACGCCCATGACGCGACAATCATTGCGATGGTGGCTGCCAGGTAAGGTACGGACGACAGCCAGCCCACTTCTACCATACCAAGGTTTTCGCCGCCGCTGCGGATAATGGATGGCAGCCACAGCACGAAGCCGTACACGCCAATGCTCCAGGTGAAATACTGCATGCACAGCAGCACCACGTTGCGGGAACGGAAGGCCTCACCGTAGTTACGCACTGCTTTAAGCCCTTGCTGCTCTTTATCCAGCTGCGCCTGCAACGCGGCTTTTTCATCTTCAGAGAGCCATTTTGCCTGGGCAGGCTTATCTTTGACCAGCGCCCACCAGCAGAATGCCCAGATAACCGCCGGGATCCCTTCGATGATAAACATTTCGCGCCAGCCAAAGGACTGGATCAGGTAGCCAGAAACGACAGACATCCACAGTACGGTGACCGGGTTACCGAGGATCAGGAACGTGTTCGCACGTGAACGCTCGGATTTAGTAAACCAGTTGCTGATGTAGATGAGCATTGCGGGCATCACCGCCGCCTCAACCACCCCGAGGATAAAGCGAATGGCAGCCAGCGCCGGAATATTATTCACCACGCCAGTGAGTGACGCACAGACGCCCCACAGGATCAGACAGATGAAGATCAGTTTGCGTACGCTGCGGCGTTCCGCGTAGATAGCGCCAGGGATCTGGAAGAAGAAGTAGCCCAGGAAGAAAAGGGCACCCAGGAGTGATGAAACACCTTTGGTGATCCCGAGGTCTTCGGTGATCCCTGCGGCGGAAGCGAAACTGAAATTGGCACGATCAAGGTACGCCAGGCTGTACGTGATGAACACGATGGGCATGATGTACCACCAGCGTTTTACTGCATTGGTCGAACTGTTCATAGGCTTGCCTCTGTTGTTGAGGTTGGTACCGCCGTTGTATGTAGGGTACACGGTGGTTTAATGTTATTTGGTGCGGGTTATTGCCCTCACCCTGACCCTCTCCCACAGGGAGAGGGAACTTAAGATTCGAGTTGTGCTCGTGTTGGTAATCCTTCGCTGTCGCCCTGCACCTGGATCGCCAGCGAGCCAATTTTGTTCCCCCGTGCCACGGCCTGATGCAGTGGTTTGCCTTCCAGCAGGGCACTGATCACTCCCACGGCAAAGCCATCGCCCGCACCCACGGTATCGACCACGTTCTCAACTTTTACCGCCGCGACCGCACCTTGCTCACCGTCGGCCGTTTTAAACCATGCGCCATCGGCTCCGGTTTTCAGCACCACGGTTTTTACCCCGTTGTTCAGGTAAAAATCGGCAATCCCTTCAGGGGTATTTTCACCCGTGAGGATCATCCCTTCTTTTACACCAGGCAGAACCCAGTCCGCCTGGAATGCCAGACGGTTCAGCTTTTCGACCATCTCCGCTTCACTTTTCCACAGCACCGGACGCAGGTTCGGATCGAAAGAGATCGTTTTGCCCTGCGCTTTCATTGTCGTTGCCGCATGATCGAGCAATTCATACGAGCTGGCAGACAGTGCCGCAGCAACGCCGCTCAGGTGCAAATGGCGCGCGCTGGCGAAATAGTGGGCATGGTAATCTTCCACAGAAAGGTGGCTTGCCGCCGATCCTTTACGGAAATACTCCACGATGGGATCGGTTCCATTTTCAACCTTAGATTTCAGCTGAAAACCGGTCGCGAAGCGTCCGTCGAGCGTAACGCCTGTGGCATCAATACCCTCTTTTTTCAACGAGTTCAGGACGAAACGACCAAAGCTGTCATCACCCACCCGGCTCACCCAGCCAACGTTCAGACCGAGGCGTGCCAGGCCGGTTGCCACATTCAGCTCTGCACCCGCCACGCGTTTAATAAAGTGTTCTACCGTGCTCAGTTCGCCCGTTTCGGTGGCGACAAACATGGTCATGGCCTCGCCGATGGTGATCACATCCAGCGTCTTGTGCATGGTTTACTCCTCACGCAGCAGGTTTACGTAATGGCGGGTAACCGCGGTTAAATCCGCCCCTTCCAGCGGGAACTCGATACCACGCGGGGCATCGGCAGGCAGCTGATTGAGCAAATCCAGCCAGCGTGCGTCGGCGCGATCGGGCGCAACGGCACGGAACTGTGTCTTATGCGGCACGGCGGCTTTAACGTGGATATAGCTCACGGCGGGGGCCAGATGGTGTGCGGCTTCTTCCGGCGAGTCGCCGACCCACAGCCAGTTGCCCATATCGAACGTCAGCGTGACGGGCAATGCCATCTCCCGGCAGGCGGTCTGGAAGCGCTGCATGGGAGCAAGCTGGCCGCAGTCGGTCTGGTCGTTTTCGACCACCAGTGCCATACCGCTTTCATTGAGCAGCGTGCGCAACGCTTCAGGGGGGTTGCCGCTGAAATGACCCAGCGAAACCTTGAGCCACAGGGCGTTCAGCGTGCTGGCTTCGGAGAGATAACGCGGCAGATCCGGGTTGAGCGTGCCGTCGGGCATAAACAGGGCGGCGGGCGCGGAATAACACGCGAGCAGTCCCAGCAGTTCAATTGATTCACCCAGCGCAGGCAGAGCCAGTAACTCCTCACTGTTGAACAGCTCGCGACGGATCTCTACGCCGTCGGCACCCGCACCGGCAATGACGGGAAGCATTGCCCGTTGACCGCCAGCCTGTCGCACCTGTTCCGCGCCATACGCGGCGGTGACTACCATTATTTTCCTGCTCATTACCCGACTCCATCACAACGCATCGATAGTATTACGCTAGATGGAACCGGTTCCAAAGAAAAGCTCAGGATGTTGAATTTATGATCGGCATCACGAAGGGGAATTTAACGGGCAGTTGAGCCGCGAACGATCAGCTCGCCGGAGAAAACCTGCTCACGCACGGCGTCGCTGGCACCTTCAATGCGACGAACGACTTGTTCAACAGCGGCATAGCCGATCTGCCAGGTGGGCTGTTTGAGGGTGGTGATCCCCACTCCCGCCAGTTCCGCCCATTCGAGTTCATCAAACCCCAGCAGACCAATATCACTGCCCCAGTGCAGGCCAATGCGTTTCAGCGAGCGGGCGACCTGCAGCGTCAGCGCGCCGTTGGCGGAGATCACCGCTTTACGCATACCGCGATGTCGGGTGTGGAACTGACGAAGGGTATTGTCGAGCCGGTCGGCTTCGTGCAGAGGAATTTCAGCATTTTCAGCGATTACGCCGGGAAAACGCGCTAACGTGGCACGAAATGCGCCAAGACGCTCACGACGGGTATTGACCATGCCCAGCGGTTCGCTCAGGAACAGGATCGCTTCGAAGCCCTGCTCGATAAGATGCTCGGTGGCGGTGGTGGCGGCCTGGGTGTTATCCAGCCCGACCACATCGCAGGCGAATTCCGGGATTTTACGGTCGATAAGCACCATTGGCAGGGAAGATTGCTGCAGTCTGTTCAGCCCCTCTTCGCGCATGCCCACGGCATTTACCACGATACCCTCCACCTGGTAACTGCGCAGCAGATCCAGGTAATGCAGCTCCTGGTCGACTTCGTTGTTGGTGTTACAGACCAGTGGCGTGAACCCTTTTTCCCGGCAGGCAGCTTCGATACCGCTCAGCACGTTAACGGAATAGGGGTTGGTAATGTCGGCGATGATAAGCCCGATAAGGCGGGTACGACCACGCTTAAGGCCACGGGCCATAAGGCTGGGGCGGTAGTCGAGATCGGCAATGGCTTGTTCAATACGTGCCAGTAGCGCATCGGAAAGCAGGTGTTTCTCGCCATTGAGATAGCGCGAAATGCTGGTTTTACCGGTTTTTGCGGCTTTCGCCACGTCGCTGATGGTGGCCCGTGCTGATTTGCTCATCGCTGATGTCCTTGTAGTGAGTGAGAACACCTTAGCGGGAAAATCAATGATGGCAAGTGGTTCATGTCGGAAGGTGCGGCTTGGTGCCCTCACCCCGACCCTCTCCCACGGGAGAGGGCGCAAACACTAAAAACGGCAACGAATGTTGCCGTTTTGCTTCCACCTACTGAACCGGGCTTAAGGTGATCTCTACGCGGCGGTTCTGCGCTTTACCTTCCGCCGTGCTGTTGCTGGCGATTGGGTTAGCCGGGCCCATACCGCGGGTGCGGATACGGTTCGCTTCAACACCCTGGGTGATGAGAGAGCTGGCCACGGAATCGGCACGCTGCTGAGACAGACGCATGTTCAGATCCTGGCTGCCAGTGCTGTCAGTGTAACCCATCACGTTTACGGCAGTCTTGTTGTACTCTTTCAGTACCATCGCCACGCCGGTCAGGGTGTTTGCGCCCGCAGGTTTCAGCGTTGCACTGCTGCTGTCGAAGGTCACGTTGTTTGGCATGTTCAGGATGATGTTATCGCCACTACGCGTCACACTTACACCTGTTCCCTGCATTTTTTCGCGCAGTTTCGCTTCCTGCACATCCATGTAATAACCTACGCCGCCGCCCAGTGCTGCACCTGCCGCTGCGCCAATCAGCGCGCCTTTACCGCGATCTTTCTTGGAGGAGGAAAGCGCGCCAACGCCAGCCCCTACCAGCGAGCCAATACCCGCGCCGATGCCGGATTTACCCGCTTCACGTTCGCCAGTGTAAGGGTTTGTTGTGCAGCCAGAAACAGCCAGGGCACCGCTCACCAGAGCGGCAATAACGAGTACGCGTTTTTTCATCTTATTTCCTTAATCCTTTTTATTCTTTGCCACGACGAGCGCGGCAGTTGATTATGACGTCCCGATACGGAAAAAATTCCGGGTATAACTCTGAAATTTGTGTCAAACCATAAACGCAGCCTCAATAAGAAGGCCGTAAACCTGCACGTAATCAGGAGCGCACGCTTGAGCACATCAACAAAAACGATTCTGACCGCCGCCCACTGGGGACCGATGCTGGTCGAAACGGATGGCGAGAATGTTCTGTCATCCCGTGGAGCATTACCCGGGCAATATCCCAACTCGTTACAGACTGTTGTGCGTGAGCAGGTGCATAGCAAAACCCGCGTGCGCTGGCCGATGGTACGTAAAGGATTTCTGGCATCGCCGGATAAGCCACAGGGTATTCGTGGCCAGGATGAGTTTGTCCGCGTGAGCTGGGATGATGCCCTTTCGCTGATCCATGCTCAGCATAAGCGTATCCGCGACAGCTACGGCCCGTCGTCCATTTTTGCCGGATCTTACGGCTGGCGTTCCAACGGTGTGCTGCATAAGGCCTCGACCCTGCTTCAGCGCTACATGAGCCTGGCCGGAGGTTATACCGGTCATCTGGGCGACTACTCTACCGGTGCGGTGCAGGCGATCATGCCGTATGTCGTGGGGGGAAATGAGGTTTACCAACAGCAGACCAGCTGGCCGCTGGTGCTGGAGCACACCGATGTGGTGGTGCTGTGGAGTGCCAACCCGCTTAATACGCTGAAAATTGCCTGGAATGCCACCGACGAGCAGGGCATCCCGTATTTTGACGCGCTGCGCAAAAGCGGTAAGCGCATCATTTGCATCGATCCGATGCGTTCCGAAACGATGGATTTCTTCGGCGATCGCGCCGAGTGGATTGCCCCACACATGGGCACCGACGTAGCACTGATGCTGGGGATCGCCCATACGCTGGTTGAGAATGGCTGGCTGGACGACGATTTCCTCGCGCGCTGTACCACCGGCTTTGACAAATTTGCCGATTACCTGACGGGCAACACCGACGGTGTGGTCAAAACGGCAGAGTGGGCGGCAGCAATTTGTGGCGTAGATGCCGCTAAAATTCGCGAACTGGCAGAATTGTTCCATAACAATACCACCATGCTGATGTCCGGCTGGGGGATGCAGCGCCAGCAGTTTGGCGAGCAGAAACACTGGATGCTGGTCACGCTGGCCGCAATGCTTGGGCAGATTGGGACCCCGGGCGGTGGTTTTGGGCTCTCTTATCACTTTGCTAATGGTGGTAACCCAACGCGTAAAGCGGCGGTGCTGGCCTCCATGCAGGGGGCGTTACAGGGTGGTGTGGACGCGGTCGATAAAATCCCGGTGGCACGCATTGTTGAAGCCCTGGAAAACCCGGGTGGGTTTTATCAGCACAACGGTCTGGATCGCCACTTCCCGGATATCCGCTTTGTCTGGTGGGCAGGCGGCGCGAACTTTACCCACCATCAGGATACTAACCGCCTGATCCGAGCCTGGCAGAAGCCGGAGCTGGTGGTGATCTCAGAATGCTTCTGGACTGCGTCGGCCAGACATGCCGATATTGTTTTGCCTGCCACCACCTCATTCGAACGTAACGATCTCACCATGACCGGCGATTACAGCAACCAGCACATGGTGCCGATGAAGCGTGTTGTGGCTCCACGGGATGAAGCGCGTGATGATTTTGATGTCTTTGCCGACCTGAGCGAACGCTGGGAAGCCGGCGGGCGCGAGCGTTTTACGGAGGGCAAAACGGAGCTGGAATGGCTGGAGACGTTCTACCAGATCGCCAGCCAGCGTGGTGCTTCTCAGGGGGTGACGTTACCGCCGTTTGCTGAGTTCTGGGAAGCGAACGACATCTTCGAAATGCCGGAGAGCGAGCAGAACGCGCAATTTGTGCGCTTCGCCGATTTCCGCCGCGACCCGCAGACCCATCCGCTGAAAACTGAGAGCGGGAAAATCGTGCTTTACAGCCAGCGTATCGCCAGCTTTGGCTATGCTGACTGTCCACCGCATCCCACATGGCTGGAGCCGGACGAGTGGCACGGCAACGCTCAGACGGAGCAGCTCCAGGTGTTGTCTGCCCATCCGGCGCATCGCCTGCATAGCCAGCTTAACTATACGTCGCTGCGCGAGCAGTACGCGGTTGCCGGGCGTGAGCCCGTCACCCTGCATACCGATGATGCCAAAGCGCGCGGGATTGCCGACGGCGACGTGGTGCGCGTCTGGAACTCGCGTGGACAGGTTCTGGCGGGGGCGGTAGTGAACGACGGGATTAAACCTGGTGTTATCTGTATTCACCAGGGGGCGTGGCCGGATCTGGCGTTGAGCGAAGGTGGCATTTGTAAAAACGGGGCGGTTAACGTGCTGACCAAAGATCTCCCCAGCTCGAAGCTGGGGAACGGGTGTGCGGGAAATACGGCACTGGCCTGGGTTGAGAAATACCAGGGGCCAGCGCTTACGTTAACGGCGTTTGATCCGCCTGCCAGCTCATGATCCACGTCGGGTGTTGGGTATCATCCTGCCAGGCGCTGTCTTCGATGCGAAAACCCTGAGCATGATAGAAATTTACCGCCCGGACATTTTTCTGGTACACCTCCAGGCTTAAATACGGGAAGCGCTGTTGAACATGGTTCAGCAGCGCCTGCCCAATCCCTTTCCCGATGAACGGCGTGGAGACAAACAGCGCACCCACAAATTGCGACTGCATGACGCTGATAAATCCGCGCGGTATACCGTCTTCCTCCCAGACCCAGGTTTCGGCGGCGGGCAGGTAAACATCCCGCACCATGCTTTCATTCTCTTTCCAGTAGTTTGCATTGATAAACGGATGCGCCTCCGTGGTGCTTTCAAGCCACAGACGCAGAAGCGGATCGGCATTATCACTTTGCCATTTGCGGATCATAGTGGCCCTCAGGATGACAGAAGCAGCCCGTAATGTGGTCGTTGACCAGCCCACAGGCCTGCATAAAGGAGTAACAGATGGTGGTGCCCACGAATTTAAAGCCGCGTTTTTTCAGCGCTTTAGAAAGGGCATCGGACGCGGGTGTGGAGGTTGGGATCTCCGCAAGCGTGGCAGCCTGTGTGATTTTTGGATCGTTATTCACAAATGACCAGACAAATTCCGAAAATGGCTCGCCGCTTTGCTCCATCGCAAGATATGCACGTGCGTTGCCGATAATGGCCTGGATCTTACCGCGATGGCGGATAATTCCGGCATCCAGCACCAGCCGCTCCACATCCTCGTCGGTCATCGCGGCGACCGTAGTGGGATCGAACTGGTGGAAGGCATTGCGGTAATTTTCCCGTTTTTTCAGTACCGTAATCCATGACAAACCCGCCTGCTGTCCCTCCAGGCAGATCATCTCAAAGAGCTTTTTACCGTCAGTTTCTGGCACGCCCCATTCCCGATCGTGATAGTCGATATAGAGCTGATCCTGGCTTACCCAACCGCAACGTTGCATAAGTTATCTCCCTTATTGATACTGAAATCGCAAATTTCAATCTGTCAGGCTTGACGTGTCTGCTAAAAAGACAATAGTTAATACAAGGCTATATGCCTTCAAACCTCTTCCTAAACAATGACAAATATCGCCGAATTCGGCTCTTTCTGGAGTCGCTTTGATGATGATAAAAAAAATCAGTGGCTGCCATGCTGTCTCTGGCCTGGTGGGGATCTCTGCCTGTTTGTTTTTTTGTAATACAGCGTCAGCCTGGCAACAGGAATATATCGTTTCAGACGCACAAAGTAATACGGCGGAACGCTATACATGGGATGCGGATCACCAACCGCGTTACGAGGAGATCCTCGCTGAGCGAATGAAGTCGTCGCAAAACATGCCCGGGTTTGCCCTGAACCTCCCTTCTGGTTCCTCTGCAGAGGACGGGATGAGCGTGGGCTGGAATTTCCCGGTGTCTGGCCATGTGACGACCGGCCCGGTGATGGGATGGCGTTATGACGGCTCCGCCCCCATGATGATTAATGAGTTTGGTGATGGTGTGACAACGCAGGCTTCCACCGATCCGCTCTGGCATGCCAGCGTGAGCACGCTTGGCTGGCGTGTGGATACGCAATATGGCGACCTTCACCCCTGGGCGCAGATTAGCGTTAACCAGCAGTTTGGTGTAAACCAGTGGAAATCCCAGTTTGGGATGCCGCAGACGCCCGCGCCCGCACAAAACGGGAGTTGGGTGGATGTGACGGTCGGAACGGATATCCCGTTGAACACGCATATGGCGGCCTATGCATCCTTAGCTCAGGGGGAAGGTACCGCGACGGGTGAGCAGTTTATGTATTCCCTGGGTGTGAGTGCTAATTTTTAGCGTTATCACTTTTTTCAACCTTACGATAACATCTTAAATACAATAACGGCGGGGATTGCAGCGATAGCGGTCACTAACACGCGATCGCTTCATTCCCCGGCAAGGTCATTCATTCCTGATTCCAGGCATTTCATTCCGTCTCTCCTGCATTTCATGCCGTTTTCCCCCAGTTGTTTTAAGGTTTTGTTTATCGTTGTCCTCAGCGAATTCCCTTAATTTCTCTTGCAGGACAACGGCCATGAACACATCAACTTATAACCGTACGCGTTGGCTGACGCTTTTTGGCACTATCGTCACCCAGTTTGCACTGGGGTCGGTCTATACCTGGAGCCTGTTTAATAGCGCGCTTTCCGATAAGATCGGTGCGCCGGTTAGCCAGGTCGCGTTCTCCTTCGGCTTGCTGAGCCTGGGGCTGGCACTTTCCTCTTCCATCGCAGGTAAACTGCAGGAGCGTTTCGGCGTTAAGCGTGTCACGATGGCTTCCGGGATCCTGTTGGGGGTGGGCTTTTTCCTCACGGCACATTCAAACAACCTGATGATGCTGTGGCTGAGCGCCGGGGTGCTGGTTGGGCTGGCGGACGGTGCGGGTTACCTGCTGACGCTGTCTAACTGCGTGAAGTGGTTCCCGGAGCGTAAAGGTTTAATCTCTGCGTTTGCTATCGGTTCTTATGGCCTGGGTAGCCTCGGGTTCAAATTTATCGACTCCCATCTTCTGGCCACCGTGGGCCTCGAAAAGACCTTCATGATCTGGGGCGTGATTGTGCTGGTGATGATTCTGTTCGGTGCAACGCTGATGAAAGATGCGCCTCAACAGGCAGTGAAAACCGTTAACGGCGTGGTGGAGAATGACTTCACGCTGGCTCAGTCCATGCGTAAGCCTCAATACTGGATGCTGGCGGTGATGTTCCTGACGGCGTGCATGAGCGGTCTGTATGTGATTGGTGTGGCAAAAGATATCGCTCAGGGGATGGTCAAACTGGATGCCGCGACGGCGGCCAATGCGGTGACCGTTATCTCCATCGCCAACCTTTCTGGTCGTCTGGTGCTGGGGATCCTGTCTGATAAGATTGCCCGTATCCGCGTTATTACGCTGGGGCAGGTGGTGTCACTGGTGGGCATGGCGGCTCTGTTGTTTGCACCCCTGAATGAAGCCACCTTCTTTGCGGCGATTGCCTGTGTGGCCTTTAACTTTGGCGGCACGATTACGGTCTTCCCGTCGCTGGTGAGCGAATTCTTTGGTCTGAATAACCTGGCGAAAAACTACGGTGTCATATACTTAGGCTTCGGTATCGGCAGTATTTGCGGTTCGCTTATTGCTTCGCTGTTCGGTGGGTTCTATGTGACGTTCTGCGTGATATTCGCCTTGTTAATTATTTCTCTGGCGCTGTCGACAACCATTCGCCAGCCGCAGCGCGAAATATTTAAAGAAGCGCATGCGTAATTTATGTATCTAAAAGGCCGGGGTTCCGGCCTTTTTTTTGTCTCTGAAAACGAAAGGGTTGAACACCACGTTCGGTTACGGATTTTCTTTTTTGTAAAAAACTGTCGCGATCACACACTCTGCTGCCACTTTTTCTTTCCCCTGTGGTCTACTTACCACGCTTGTAGACGTTTGCTGATAACGATCCCTGAAGCGAATATTTAAGCTGTTCACTTTTACTACAAAGGTGGATGGCGTTACTGTCCCTTTTTCCGGGTTGCTTGCATGAAATACATTAAATCGATGGCACAACAAAAGCTGAGTTTTTTGCTGGCGTTGTACATCGGCCTGTTTATGAATGGCGCAGTTTTCTTCCGTCGATTTGATGGATACGCGCAAGATTTTACCGTCTGGAAAGGAATTGCAGCGGTCGTCGAATTAGTCGCTGCGGTATTGGCTACATTCTGTTTGCTTCGTGTGCTTTCACTGTTTGGTCGACGCCTGTGGCGCGTACTGGCCTCATTTGTCGTGTTGTGCTCGGCGGGAGCCAGCTATTACATGACCTTTATGAACGTGGTGATTGGCTACGGCATTATTGCCTCGGTCATGACCACGGATATCGACTTGTCGAAAGAGGTGGTTGGTCTGCATTTTGTCCTCTGGGTGATTGCTGTCAGCGCCTTACCGTTGCTGCTTATCTGGAGTAACCGCTGCCGGTATACGCTGGTGCATCAACTTCGTACGCCCGGACAACGCATCCGAAGCGTTGCGCTGGTGCTGCTGGCCGGGCTGATGGTCTGGGGGCCGATTCGCCTGCTGGAAGTGAAGCAAAAATATGACGAGCGTACCTCTGGCGTTGATATGCCAAGCTATGGCGGTGTGGTCGCAAACTCTTATCTGCCGTCTAACTGGATCTCCGCGCTGGGGTTATACGCGTGGGCACAGGTGGATGAGTCTTCTGATAATAAATCGCTGATGAACCCGGCGAAGAAGTTTACCTATGAAGCGCCAAAAGATATCGATGACACCTACGTCGTCTTTATCATCGGTGAAACCACCCGCTGGGATCACATGGGGATCCTTGGTTACAACCGGGATACCACGCCGAAACTGGCGCAGGAGAAGAACCTGGTTGCCTATCGCGGCTATTCCTGCGACACCGCGACGAAGCTCTCCTTACGCTGCATGTTCGTGCGCGAGGGCGGGGCCAGTGATAACCCACAGCGTACGCTGAAAGAACAGAACGTCTTCTCCGTGCTGCGCCAGCTTGGGTTTACCTCTGATTTATACGCAATGCAAAGCGAGATGTGGTTCTACAGCAATACGATGGCACAGAACATTGCCTATCGTGAGCAAATCGGTGCTGAGCCGCGTAACCGCGGTAAGAACGTCGATGACATGCTGCTGATCGATGAGATGAAACTCTCCCTGAACGGTAACCCGAAGGGTAAGCATATGATTATCCTGCATACCAAAGGGTCGCACTTTAACTACACGCAGCGCTATCCACGCAGCTTTGCGAAATGGACGCCGGAGTGTGTCGGTGTGGATAAAGACTGCACCAAAGCGCAGCTGATCAACTCCTACGATAACTCGGTGACCTATGTTGACCACTTTATCGATACGGTGATTGACCAGGTTCGCGATAAGAAAGCGATTGTGTTCTATGCTGCAGACCACGGTGAATCCATTAATGAGTACGAGCACCTGCACGGTACGCCGCGCAAAATGGCACCGCCAGAGCAGTTCCGTGTACCGATGATGGTGTGGATGTCGGATAAGTATCTGGAAGACCCGGAGAAGGCGAAGATGTTTGCGCAGCTGAAGAAAGAAGCGGATATGAAGGTGCCACGTCGTCACGTTGAGCTGTACGACACCATTTTAGGCTGTCTGGGTTATACCTCCCCGAACGGCGGTATTAACGAAAATAATAACTGGTGCAAACTCCCCGGGAGCACCACGAAAGCCGCGCAATAGCGTGCCTGGCGAGTTTATCGCCAGTTGAATGGCTTTTTTAAATTAAGGGATTGACGGGGGTGCACCAGAGCAGTAAGATGCGCTCCGCATTCGGCGAGTAGCGCAGCTTGGTAGCGCAACTGGTTTGGGACCAGTGGGTCGGAGGTTCGAATCCTCTCTCGCCGACCACATTCGAAACCCTGCTCTTAGAGCAGGGTTTTTTGCTTCTGAAGCTTATGAGGATGAGAATCTCCGGGGAAGGAGGTTCGACTCGAGCAAAGCGAGAGAACGTTGCTTTAGCAACGGCCCGAAGGGTGAGCCACGCAGTGGCGAGTCATCCTCTCTCGCCGACCACATTCGAAACCCTGCTCTTAGAGCAGGGTTTTTTGCTTTTAAAAAAGGGCTAACCGTAAGGCTGGCTCTTTTTACATTAGAGCGTTACTCATCCTGACTTGCCAAAACATCCCTTATCCCTGCGTCTCCCTGCCTGTTAATGATTTTGTGACATAATCCATTGTATTTTTTTATATATAGATTGATCTTTTTTCGCGTTGCTTATGGATAACCTCAGCATTTTTCGCTGTGCGTTTTAACGTTCGCGGAATTTAGTGCTCAGATAATCACCATTCTGCAAGAAAGTTTACTCAATCTGCATAAAAGTTAATCACTGGATGTTGCGAAATATGAAGATATTTGTGCTGCAACATGGCGAGTAGCATAAATTTCCCTGCTGAAAACGGGTGCCCAAAGTTTTTTTAATCTTTGTTTGCTGTTTCTCACACTCCGCGTAAATCCTGGTCACCTGTATTGACGTTTTCACATTCTGTTGACAGATTGTAGGGCACGAGGGGCATTTCAGGGAGGATCTGCGCT
Organism: Enterobacter cloacae; assembly: GCA_014169315.1. Classification (NCBI taxonomy): domain Bacteria; kingdom Pseudomonadati; phylum Pseudomonadota; class Gammaproteobacteria; order Enterobacterales; family Enterobacteriaceae; genus Enterobacter; species Enterobacter cloacae. Next base: position 181,444 of record AP022133.1, read on the forward strand.
GCAACTCAAACGCACTTCTGAAAGGATTCTCCATCCCTTTAACGCCTTCGGGCACCACCGACCAGACCGGGTAAAAAATAAATAAAGGTCAGGCGGCGTAACACAACAAAGCAAAACATCACATTGGAGCAGAATAATGAGTATTTCCTTGAAGAAGTCAGGGATGCTGAAGCTTGGTCTGAGCCTGGTGGCCATGACCGTCGCAGCAAGCGTACAGGCAAAAACCCTGGTTTACTGTTCTGAAGGCTCGCCGGAAGGCTTTAACCCACAGCTGTTTACCTCTGGCACCACGTACGATGCCAGCTCCGTACCGATCTATAACCGTCTGGTTGAATTCAAAACCGGTACCACGGAAGTGATCCCAGGTCTGGCTGAGAAGTGGGATGTTAGCGCAGACGGTAAAACCTATACCTTCCACCTGCGCCAGGGCGTGAAGTGGCAGGACAGCAAAGAATTCAAACCAACCCGCGACTTTAACGCCGACGACGTTGTGTTCTCCTTCGACCGTCAGAAAAACGCGCAAAACCCGTACCACAAAGTGTCTGGCGGCAGCTATGAATACTTCGAAGGGATGGGTCTGCCAGATCTGATCTCTGAAGTGAAAAAAGTGGACGATAAAACCGTTCAGTTCGTGCTGACTCGCCCGGAAGCCCCATTCCTGGCTGACCTGGCAATGGACTTCGCCTCTATTCTGTCTAAAGAGTACGCGGACAACATGCTGAAAGCCGGTACGCCGGAAAAAGTGGACCTGGATCCAATCGGTACTGGCCCGTTCCAGCTGCTGCAGTACCAGAAAGACTCCCGTATTCTGTATAAAGCCTTCCCGGGTTACTGGGGCACTAAGCCGAAGATTGACCGTCTGGTCTTCTCCATTACGCCTGATGCGTCTGTACGTTACGCAAAACTGCAGAAAAACGAATGCCAGGTTATGCCATACCCGAACCCGGCAGATATCGCTCGCATGAAGCAGGATAAAAATATCAACCTGCTGGAGCAGGCTGGCCTGAACGTGGGCTATCTCTCCTTCAACACCGAGAAAAAACCGTTTGATGACGTGAAAGTGCGTCAGGCGCTGACCTACGCGGTCAACAAAGAAGCGATCATCAAGGCGGTTTACCAGGGCGCGGGCGTTGCGGCTAAAAACCTGATCCCGCCAACCATGTGGGGCTATAACAACGACGTTAAAGACTACAGCTACGATCCTGAAAAAGCGAAAGCGCTGCTGAAAGAAGCGGGCCAGGATAAAGGCTTTACCGTTGAACTGTGGGCGATGCCGGTACAGCGTCCGTACAACCCGAACGCACGCCGTATGGCTGAAATGGTGCAGGCTGACTGGGCTAAGATCGGTGTTCAGGCCAAGATTGTGACCTACGAGTGGGGCGAGTATCTGAAACGCGCCAAAGCGGGTGAGCATCAGGCGGTAATGATGGGCTGGACCGGTGATAACGGGGATCCAGATAACTTCTTCGCCACCCTGTTCAGCTGTGCGGCTGCGAAAGACGGTTCTAACTACTCTCGCTGGTGCTACAAGCCGTTTGAAGACCTGATCCAGCCGGCGCGTGCGACCGACGATCACAACAAACGTATTGAACTGTACAAGCAGGCTCAGGTTGTTATGCACGACCAGGCTCCGGCGCTGATTGTGGCTCACTCCACCGTGTACGAACCAGTGCGTAAAGAAGTCAAAGGCTACGTGGTTGATCCACTGGGCAAACACCACTTCGAAAACGTATCTGTTGAATAATAAGTAGGGTGTTCTCCCTCTCCTTTTGGGAGAGGACAGGGGTGAGGGGCGTGCATGCATCCCTTCACCCTAACCCTCTCCTCCTACAGGGAGAGGGAATTTACATTTGTGAGCAATACAGACGTCACGCCATTGGTCGTGCGTTATCAGAGAGAATCCGGGTTATGTTGCAGTTCATCCTCCGACGTCTGGGACTTGTTATCCCCACGTTTATCGGTATCACCCTTCTCACTTTTGCCTTCGTCCATATGATCCCCGGCGACCCGGTAATGATTATGGCGGGTGAGCGTGGTATTTCCCCTGAACGCCATGCACAGCTGCTGGCTGAGCTTGGCCTGAACAAGCCGCTGTGGCAGCAATACCTCAACTATATCTGGGGTGTGTTGCACGGTGATTTAGGCATTTCCCTGAAAAGCCGCCTTCCGGTGTGGGACGAGTTTGTGCCGCGTTTTAAAGCGACGCTGGAACTCGGCGTCTGCGCCATGATTTTTGCCACCGCAGTAGGCATTCCTGTTGGGGTATTAGCCGCTGTTAAGCGTGGCTCGATCTTCGACCATACTGCGGTGGGTCTGGCGTTGACCGGTTACTCCATGCCTATCTTCTGGTGGGGCATGATGCTGATTATGCTGGTCTCGGTGCAGCTTAACCTGACACCGGTGTCCGGGCGCGTCAGCGATATGGTTTTCCTTGATGACTCCAACCCGCTGACCGGTTTTATGCTGATTGATACGGCTATCTGGGGTGAAGAGGGTAACTTCATTGATGCGCTGGCGCACATGATCCTGCCTGCGATGGTGCTGGGCACCATTCCTCTGGCGGTGATCGTGCGTATGACCCGTTCATCGATGCTGGAAGTGCTGGGCGAAGATTATATCCGTACCGCGCGCGCCAAAGGCCTGACCCGTATGCGTGTCATTATCGTCCACGCGCTGCGTAACGCCATGCTGCCGGTGGTGACCGTTATCGGTTTGCAGGTAGGGACGTTGCTGGCAGGGGCGATCCTGACGGAAACCATCTTCTCCTGGCCGGGCCTCGGACGCTGGCTGATTGACGCACTGCAACGCCGTGACTATCCGGTTGTGCAGGGCGGTGTATTGCTGGTCGCGACGATGATTATCCTCGTCAACCTGCTGGTCGATTTGCTGTACGGCGTGGTGAACCCGCGTATTCGTCATAAGAAGTAAGGGGCCATCATGTCACTCGTTACTGAAAACAAAGTTGTTGCTGCACCGGTGCCAATGACGCCGCTGCAGGAGTTCTGGCACTACTTCAAGCGTAATAAAGGCGCGGTAGTAGGGCTGGTGTATGTCACCATCATGATCCTGATTGCGGTGTTTGCTAACGTGCTCGCACCCTATAACCCGGCGGATCAGTTCCGTGACGCGCTGCTGTCACCTCCGGCCTGGCAGGAGGGTGGTAGCCTGACGCACCTGCTGGGTACTGACGACGTAGGTCGTGATGTGTTGTCGCGTCTGATGTACGGCGCGCGTCTGTCGCTGCTGGTCGGTTGTCTGGTGGTGGTACTGTCGCTGGTCATGGGCATTGTGCTCGGTCTGGTTGCCGGTTACTTCGGCGGTATCGTTGATAACATCATCATGCGTATCGTCGACATCATGCTGGCACTGCCAAGCCTGCTGCTGGCGCTGGTGCTGGTGGCGATATTCGGCCCGTCTATTGGTAACGCCGCGCTTGCGCTGACCTTTGTGGCACTTCCTCACTACGTGCGTTTAACCCGTGCGGCGGTGCTGGTGGAAGTACACCGGGACTACGTGACGGCATCTCGCGTGGCGGGTGCGGGGGCGATGCGTCAGATGTTCGTTAACATTTTCCCGAACTGCCTTGCGCCGCTGATCGTTCAGGCATCGCTCGGTTTCTCTAACGCCATTCTTGATATGGCCGCTCTTGGCTTCCTGGGCATGGGTGCGCAGCCGCCAACACCGGAGTGGGGCACCATGCTCTCCGATGTGTTGCAGTTCGCACAAAGCGCCTGGTGGGTTGTCACCTTCCCGGGTCTGGCGATCCTGCTGACGGTGCTGGCATTTAACCTGATGGGTGATGGTCTGCGTGATGCACTTGATCCCAAACTGAAGCAGTAAGAGGCACGAGATGGCGTTATTAAATGTAGATAAATTATCGGTGCACTTCGGCGACGAAGGCACACCGTTTCGCGCCGTGGACCGCATCAGCTACAGCGTAAATCAGGGCGAAGTGGTCGGTATTGTTGGGGAGTCGGGTTCCGGTAAATCTGTCAGTTCGCTGGCGATTATGGGGCTGATTGATTATCCCGGTCGCGTGATGGCCGAAAGTCTGGAGTTTAACGGTCAGGATCTGAAGCGCATTTCTGAAAAACAACGCCGCCAGCTGGTGGGCGCAGAAGTGGCGATGATCTTCCAGGACCCGATGACCAGCCTGAATCCGTGCTACACCGTCGGTTTCCAGATTATGGAAGCCATTAAGGTGCATCAGGGCGGTAACAAGAAAACCCGTCGTCAGCGCGCTATCGATCTGCTGACGCAGGTCGGTATTCCTGACCCGGCATCGCGTCTGGATGTATACCCGCATCAGCTGTCCGGCGGGATGAGCCAGCGCGTGATGATTGCCATGGCGATCGCCTGTCGGCCAAAACTGCTGATTGCGGATGAACCGACAACTGCGCTGGACGTCACCATTCAGGCGCAAATTATCGAGCTGTTACTGGAACTGCAGCAGAAAGAGAACATGGCGCTGGTGCTGATTACGCACGATCTGGCGCTGGTGGCTGAAGCGGCACACAAAATCATCGTGATGTATGCCGGCCAGGTGGTCGAGACCGGGAGTTCGCACGATATCTTCCGCGCGCCGCGTCATCCGTATACCCAGGCACTTTTACGTGCGCTGCCGGAGTTTGCCCAGGACAAAGCGCGTCTGGCCTCGCTGCCGGGTGTGGTACCGGGTAAATATGACCGTCCACAGGGCTGTCTGCTTAACCCGCGCTGCCCGTATGCGACGGACAAATGTCGTGCGCAAGAGCCAGAGCTGAACCTGTTGGCTGACGGTCGTCAGTCGAAATGCCACTACCCACTCGATGATGCCGGGAGGCCAACACTATGAGTACGCAACAGGCCACCACGCAACAACCGCTGTTGCAGGCTATCGACCTGAAAAAACACTACCCGGTGAAGAAGGGGCTATTTGCCCCTGAGCGCCTGGTGAAAGCGCTGGATGGCGTCTCCTTTACCCTTGAGCGCGGTAAAACGCTGGCGGTGGTTGGGGAGTCCGGCTGTGGGAAATCCACGCTGGGCCGTCTGTTGACGATGATTGAAACGCCAACCGGCGGTGAGCTTTATTATCAGGGACAGGATCTGCTTAAGCACGATCCGCAGGCACAGAAGCTGCGTCGTCAGAAAATCCAGATTGTGTTCCAGAACCCGTACGGTTCCCTGAACCCGCGTAAAAAAGTGGGTCAAATCCTGGAAGAGCCGTTGCAGATAAACACCAGCCTGAGCAAAGAGCAGCGTCGTGAAAAAGCGCTGGCGATGATGGCGAAAGTCGGCCTTAAAACCGAACATTACGATCGCTACCCGCATATGTTCTCCGGCGGCCAGCGTCAGCGTATCGCTATCGCCCGTGGTCTGATGCTCGACCCGGATGTGGTGATTGCTGATGAACCGGTTTCCGCGCTCGACGTCTCCGTGCGTGCGCAGGTACTGAACCTGATGATGGATCTGCAGCAAGAACTGGGCCTGTCGTACGTGTTCATTTCGCACGATCTGTCGGTTGTTGAGCACATTGCTGACGAAGTGATGGTGATGTACTTAGGGCGCTGCGTGGAGAAGGGGACGAAAGACCAGATCTTTAATAACCCTCGTCATCCGTATACTCAGGCGCTGCTGTCTGCGACTCCGCGCCTGAATCCGGACGATCGTCGTGAGCGAATTAAGCTGACGGGTGAATTACCAAGCCCGCTGAATCCGCCTCCGGGATGTGCATTCAACGCCCGTTGCCGCCGTCGTTTTGGCCCCTGCACACAGTTGCAGCCACAGCTGAAGGATTATGGCGGTCAACTGGTGGCGTGCTTTGCCGTTGATCAGGACGAAAATGGCGAAAAGCCGCATGCCTGAAGTAAAAAACCGGCGTTAAGCGCCGGTTTTTTTATGTCTGCTTTATTATTTCCGCAAACGAATCTGGTCGACAGCATGTTTCTCACTTTTGGTGAGGATCAGGCTGGCGCGCTCGCGCGTCGGCAGGATGTTCTCTTTCAGGTTCACGTAGTTGATCTCATTCCATAACCCTGTTGCCACATTGATGGCCTCTTCTTTAGAGAGCTGGGCGTAGTTGTGGAAATAAGAGTCGGGATCGGTAAACGCCCCTTCGCGGAACTTCAGGAAGCGGTTTATATACCAGTTTTGCAGTAAATCTTCCGGCGCATCGACATAAATAGAGAAGTCGACAAAATCGGAGACAAAGACATGATGCGGATCGTGAGGATAATCCATTCCGCTCTGCAGCACGTTTAACCCTTCCAGAATCAGGATATCCGGCTGGGCCACCGTTTTGTCGCCGTCAGGGATGCGGTCATAAATCAGGTGCGAGTAGACCGGCGCGGTCACGCTCGGCACGCCTGATTTCAGATCAGAAACGAATTTCACCAGGCGGTGCATATCATAAGAGAGCGGGAAGCCCTTCTTCTTCATCAGGCCGCGTTCTTTTAACACTTCGTTCGGGTGCAGGAAGCCGTCGGTGGTGATCAGCTCCACGCTGCGGTGTTCTGGCCAGCGGCTCAGCAACGCCTGCAGCACGCGCGCGGTGGTACTTTTTCCTACGGCAACGCTGCCCGCAATACTGATGATATAAGGAATGCGTTGCCCGTTTGTTCCGAGGAACTGCTCAAGTACCGCCTGGCGACGCAGGTTAGAGCTGATATAGAAGTTAAGCAAACGAGATAATGGTAAATAGATTTCTGCCACTTCTTCCAGGGACAGATCTTCATTTATCCCTTTTAACCGTGCGATTTCGCCTTCCGTCAGCGTCATAGGGACGGAATCACGCAGGGCAGCCCACTGGCTGCGGTTAAAGTGAAGATAAGGTGTCATTAACGGTTGCTCTTTTTTGCTCATAAGCATGCTTCGGTGAACCATCACAAAACAGCCGGGCGATAGCTCATCACATAGTTAATTTTGGACAATGGGCAGGAGGTTAACACCAGATGACAGGAATAATAAGAAAAAATATGGGAAGCGGTGCGTTACGCGGGAGCCATCACGCTACGGTATATACGGTGTAAATCGGGCTTTGATGTTGAATTTTTGACCGCGAGTGAGTGAATTTACAGCGCTTAACCCTTCTTTCGCATAAAATGTGAGCGAAAGAACGTTTTATGCGATTTTTTAGTTGCATGACTGCGCATGTCTCCATAGAATGCGCGCTACTTGATGCCGACTTAGCTCAGTAGGTAGAGCAACTGACTTGTAATCAGTAGGTCACCAGTTCGATTCCGGTAGTCGGCACCATCAAGTCCGGTGGGGTTCCCGAGCGGCCAAAGGGAGCAGACTGTAAATCTGCCGTCACAGACTTCGAAGGTTCGAATCCTTCCCCCACCACCACTTTCTGGCAGCGTAAATGCCGCCGGAGCTGGTTTAAAAAATGAATCAGCTCGAACATGAAAAGAGAGAAATCTCTTTTTTTGTTACAGAAAGAACTGGGTAGCCGAGTTTCAGGATGCGGGCATCGTATAATGGCTATTACCTCAGCCTTCCAAGCTGATGATGCGGGTTCGATTCCCGCTGCCCGCTCCAATACGTGCTGATATGGCTCAGTTGGTAGAGCGCACCCTTGGTAAGGGTGAGGTCCCCAGTTCGACTCTGGGTATCAGCACCACTTCACTTCTCCCTCCCGTTTCTCTCTGTTTCAATGTAAATGTATTCAACAGTTCAGGCATTTCGCCTGGTTGATGTGGTGATATCACCGATTTATCCGTGTCTTAGAGGGACAATCGATGTCTAAAGAAAAGTTTGAACGTACAAAACCGCACGTTAACGTCGGTACTATCGGCCACGTTGACCATGGTAAAACAACGCTGACCGCTGCAATCACTACCGTTCTGGCAAAAACCTACGGTGGTTCTGCTCGTGCATTCGACCAGATCGATAACGCACCAGAAGAAAAAGCTCGTGGTATCACCATCAACACTTCCCACGTTGAATATGACACCCCGACTCGCCACTACGCACACGTAGACTGCCCAGGCCACGCCGACTATGTTAAAAACATGATCACCGGTGCTGCGCAGATGGACGGCGCGATCCTGGTTGTTGCTGCGACTGACGGCCCTATGCCTCAGACTCGTGAGCACATCCTGCTGGGTCGTCAGGTAGGCGTTCCTTACATCATCGTGTTCCTGAACAAGTGTGACATGGTTGATGACGAAGAACTGCTGGAACTGGTAGAGATGGAAGTTCGTGAACTGCTGTCTCAGTACGATTTCCCAGGCGACGATACTCCAATCGTTCGTGGTTCTGCTCTGAAAGCGCTGGAAGGCGAAGCAGAGTGGGAAGCGAAAATCATCGAACTGGCTGGCTTCCTGGATTCTTACATCCCAGAACCAGAGCGTGCGATTGACAAGCCATTCCTGCTGCCAATTGAAGACGTATTCTCCATCTCCGGTCGTGGTACCGTTGTTACCGGTCGTGTAGAGCGCGGTATCATCAAAGTTGGCGAAGAAGTTGAAATCGTTGGTATCAAAGAGACTGCGAAGTCTACCTGTACTGGCGTTGAAATGTTCCGCAAACTGCTGGACGAAGGCCGTGCTGGTGAGAACGTTGGTGTTCTGCTGCGTGGTATCAAACGTGAAGAAATCGAACGTGGTCAGGTACTGGCGAAGCCAGGCTCAATCAAGCCACACACCAAGTTCGAATCTGAAGTGTACATTCTGTCCAAAGACGAAGGCGGCCGTCATACTCCGTTCTTCAAAGGCTACCGTCCACAGTTCTACTTCCGTACAACTGACGTGACCGGTACCATCGAACTGCCAGAAGGCGTAGAGATGGTAATGCCAGGCGACAACATCAAGATGGTTGTGACGCTGATCCACCCAATCGCGATGGACGACGGTCTGCGTTTCGCAATCCGTGAAGGCGGCCGTACCGTTGGCGCGGGCGTTGTTGCTAAAGTTCTCGGCTAATCGCTGATAACATTTGACGCAATGCGCATGAAAAGGGCATCATTTGATGCCCTTTTTGCACGCTTTCACATCAGAACCTGGCTCATCAGTGATTATTTTTGTCATAATCATTGCTGAGACAGGCTCTGCAGAGAGCGTATAATTCGAAAAGCGAATGAGCATTTCGATTTGGTTTGCCTCGCGATCGCGGGGTGAAAATGTTTGTAGAATACTTCTGACAGGTTGGTTTATGAGTGCGAATACCGAAGCTCAAGGGAGCGGGCGCGGCCTGGAAGCGATGAAATGGGTAGTTGTAGCCGTACTGCTGATCGTAGCGATTGTCGGCAACTATCTTTATCGTGACATCATGCTGCCGCTACGCGCGCTTGCAGTGGTAATTCTGATTGCTGCAGCGGGTGGTGTCGCGCTGTTGACGACGAAAGGCAAAGCGACCGTCGCGTTTGCCCGCGAAGCGCGTACCGAAGTCCGCAAGGTAATTTGGCCGACTCGCCAGGAAACATTGCACACCACGCTGATTGTAGCGGCGGTTACCGCTGTAATGTCACTGATCCTGTGGGGACTGGATGGTATTCTGGTTCGCCTGGTATCCTTTATCACTGGCCTGAGGTTCTAAGATGTCTGAAGCCCCTAAAAAGCGTTGGTACGTCGTTCAGGCGTTTTCCGGTTTTGAAGGCCGCGTAGCAACATCGCTGCGTGAGCATATCAAATTACACAATATGGATGAGTTGTTTGGCGAAGTGATGGTTCCGACCGAAGAAGTGGTCGAGATCCGTGGCGGCCAGCGTCGCAAAAGCGAGCGTAAATTCTTCCCGGGTTACGTGCTGGTTCAGATGGTTATGAACGATGCGAGCTGGCACCTGGTGCGCAGCGTACCGCGCGTAATGGGCTTTATCGGCGGCACGTCTGACCGTCCGGCTCCAATCAGCGACAAAGAAGTTGATGCGATTATGAACCGCCTGCAGCAGGTGGGTGATAAGCCGCGTCCGAAAACGCTGTTTGAACCGGGTGAAATGGTTCGTGTTAATGACGGTCCGTTTGCTGACTTTAATGGCGTGGTTGAAGAAGTGGACTACGAGAAGTCCCGCCTGAAAGTTTCTGTTTCTATCTTCGGTCGTGCGACCCCGGTAGAACTGGACTTTGCCCAGGTAGAAAAAGCCTAAGTAGCGATCAAAAAAGCGGCGATTTAATCGTTGCACAGGGCGCGAGATTGGAATACAATTTCGCGCCTTTTGTTTTTACGGGCTAAGCCCGTAAAACGATTTTTTATCACGGGGAGCCTCCCTGAGGCGTTATCACCCAATCAGAGGATTTTAGAATGGCTAAGAAAGTACAAGCCTACGTCAAGCTGCAGGTTGCAGCTGGTATGGCGAACCCAAGTCCACCAGTTGGTCCAGCTCTGGGTCAGCAGGGTGTGAACATCATGGAATTCTGTAAAGCGTTCAACGCCAAAACCGAATCCCTGGAAAAAGGTCTGCCAATCCCAGTCGTAATCACTGTTTACGCTGACCGTTCTTTCACTTTCGTTACCAAAACCCCTCCAGCAGCAGTTCTGCTGAAGAAAGCGGCTGGTATCAAGTCTGGTTCCGGTAAACCGAACAAAGACAAAGTGGGTAAAATTTCCCGCGCTCAGCTGCAGGAAATCGCGCAGACCAAAGCTGCCGACATGACTGGTGCCGACATTGAAGCGATGACTCGCTCAATCGAAGGTACTGCACGTTCCATGGGCCTGGTAGTGGAGGACTAAGAAATGGCTAAACTGACCAAGCGCATGTCCGTGATCCGTGACAAAGTTGATGCGACCAAACAGTACGACATCAACGAAGCTATCGCTCTGCTGAAAGAACTGGCTACTGCTAAGTTCGTTGAAAGCGTTGACGTTGCTGTTAACCTGGGCATCGATGCTCGTAAATCTGATCAGAACGTTCGTGGTGCAACTGTACTGCCACACGGTACTGGCCGTTCCGTTCGCGTAGCTGTATTTACTCAGGGTGCAAACGCAGAAGCTGCTAAAGCTGCTGGTGCTGAACTGGTAGGTATGGAAGATCTGGCAGACCAGATCAAGAAAGGCGAAATGAACTTTGACGTTGTTATTGCATCTCCAGATGCAATGCGCGTTGTTGGTCAGCTGGGCCAGGTTCTGGGTCCACGCGGCCTGATGCCAAACCCGAAAGTGGGTACCGTTACTCCTAACGTTGCTGAAGCGGTTAAGAACGCTAAAGCAGGTCAGGTTCGTTATCGTAACGACAAAAACGGCATCATCCACACCACCATCGGTAAAGTGGACTTTGACGCTGACAAACTGAAAGAAAACCTGGAATCTCTGCTGGTTGCGCTGAAAAAAGCGAAACCAACTCAGGCTAAAGGCGTGTACATCAAGAAAGTTAGCATCTCCACCACTATGGGTGCAGGTGTTGCAGTTGACCAGGCTGGCCTGAGCGCTGCTGCAAACTAATGCCTTTACGTGGGCGGTGATTTTGTCTACAATCTTACCCCCACGTTTGCTAACGAAAGTTAGCGGCTAAAAGATTTGTTCGTTGGAGCCTGGCCTATCCAGGCCTCCGTCGAAGACCGCAGGTGTTTCGCAAGAGACTTAATCCCCTGCGTAGACGGTGACAGAACGCTAAGATTATTTTTTGAATACTCTGGCTTGTTTCTGCTCACCGTATTAAGACGCTCTCTCCGTTTGGAGGAGTGAAGTGAGTTCCGGAACATGAGTTCCGGCAAACATCCAGGAGCAAAGCTAATGGCTTTAAATCTTCAAGACAAACAAGCGATTGTTGCTGAAGTCAGCGAAGTAGCCAAAGGCGCGCTGTCTGCAGTAGTTGCGGATTCCCGTGGCGTTACTGTAGACAAAATGACTGAACTGCGTAAAGCAGGTCGTGAAGCTGGCGTATACATGCGTGTTGTTCGTAACACCCTGCTGCGTCGCGTAGTTGAAGGTACTCCATTCGAGTGCCTGAAAGACACGTTTGTTGGTCCGACCCTGATTGCATACTCTATGGAACACCCGGGCGCTGCTGCTCGTCTGTTCAAAGAGTTCGCGAAAGCGAATGCAAAATTTGAGGTCAAAGCTGCAGCCTTTGAAGGTGAGTTGATCCCGGCATCGCAAATCGATCGCCTGGCAACCCTGCCAACCTACGAAGAAGCAATTGCACGCCTGATGGCAACCATGAAAGAAGCTTCGGCTGGCAAACTGGTTCGCACTCTGGCTGCTGTTCGCGATGCGAAAGAAGCTGCTTAATAGCAGTTATCTTTATAAAGCATTTGCTTACGTATAAACTTATTCTGATTTTCAGGAACAATTTAAATGTCTATCACTAAAGATCAAATCATTGAAGCAGTTGCAGCTATGTCCGTAATGGACGTTGTAGAACTGATCTCTGCAATGGAAGAAAAATTCGGTGTTTCTGCTGCTGCCGCTGTAGCTGTTGCTGCTGGCCCAGCTGCTGACGCTGCTGAAGAAAAAACTGAATTCGACGTAATTCTGAAAGCTGCTGGCGCTAACAAAGTTGCTGTTATCAAAGCAGTACGTGGCGCAACTGGCCTGGGTCTGAAAGAAGCTAAAGACCTGGTAGAATCTGCTCCAGCTGCGCTGAAAGAAGGCGTGAGCAAAGACGACGCAGAAGCACTGAAAAAATCTCTGGAAGAAGCTGGCGCTGAAGTTGAAGTTAAATAAGCCAACTTTTCTGGTTGCAGCCTAAGTAATTAGGCTGATGGCTGGTGACTTTTTAGTCACCAGCCTTTTTGCGCTGTAAGGCATCAGTAGCATTTCACACTGTTTGACTGCTGGTTGTCCTGACAATGCTTGTTTCTATCGACGACTTAATATATTGCGACAGGGTGCTCGCTCTGTGTAAATCGCGACGAAATGATTTAAGCGTGATAGCAACAGGTATTGCGGAAAGTATTCAATTTTCCGGTCCACAAAATGGTGTTGCACAAACTGTCCCTTCGTCGGACAGATGGGTCGACTTGTCAGCGAGCTGAGGAACCCTATGGTTTACTCCTATACCGAGAAAAAACGTATTCGTAAGGATTTTGGTAAACGTCCACAAGTTCTGGACATTCCATATCTCCTTTCTATCCAGCTTGACTCGTTCCAGAAGTTTATCGAGCAAGATCCTGAAGGGCAGTACGGCCTGGAAGCAGCCTTCCGTTCCGTGTTCCCGATTCAGAGCTACAGCGGTAACTCCGAGCTGCAGTACGTCAGCTACCGCCTTGGCGAACCGGTGTTTGACGTTCAGGAATGTCAGATCCGTGGCGTGACCTATTCCGCACCGCTGCGCGTAAAACTGCGTCTGGTGATCTACGAGCGCGAAGCGCCGGAAGGCACCGTTAAAGACATTAAAGAACAAGAAGTCTACATGGGTGAAATTCCACTCATGACAGACAACGGTACTTTCGTAATCAACGGTACTGAGCGTGTTATCGTTTCCCAGCTGCATCGTAGCCCGGGCGTCTTCTTCGACAGCGATAAAGGTAAAACACACTCTTCCGGTAAAGTACTGTATAACGCGCGCATCATTCCTTACCGTGGTTCATGGCTGGACTTCGAGTTCGATCCAAAAGACAACCTGTTTGTCCGTATCGACCGTCGTCGTAAGCTGCCTGCAACCATCATTCTGCGTGCGCTGCAATACACCACTGAGCAGATCCTGGACCTGTTCTTTGAGAAAGTGGTCTTTGAAATCCGCGACAACAAGCTGCAGATGGAGCTGGTGCCGGAACGTCTGCGTGGTGAGACCGCGTCGTTCGACATTGAAGCCGACGGCAAAGTGTATGTGGAAAAAGGTCGTCGTATCACTGCGCGCCATATCCGCCAGCTGGAAAAAGATGATATCAAACACATCGAAGTTCCGGTTGAATACATTGCAGGAAAAGTGTCCGCGAAAGATTACGTTGACGAGTCAACCGGTGAGCTGATCTGCCCGGCGAACATGGAGCTGAGCCTGGATCTGCTGGCTAAGCTGAGCCAGTCTGGCCACAAACGTATCGAAACGCTGTTCACCAACGATCTGGACCACGGTCCGTACATCTCTGAGACTGTACGCGTCGACCCAACCACCGATCGTCTGAGCGCGCTGGTAGAAATCTACCGCATGATGCGTCCTGGTGAGCCACCAACTCGCGAAGCGGCTGAAAGCCTGTTCGAGAACCTGTTCTTCTCCGAAGACCGCTACGATCTGTCCGCGGTTGGTCGTATGAAGTTCAACCGTTCTCTGCTGCGCGACGAAATCGAAGGTTCCGGTATCCTGAGCAAAGACGACATCATCGAAGTGATGAAGAAGCTCATCGATATCCGTAACGGTAAAGGCGAAGTGGACGATATCGACCACCTCGGCAACCGTCGTATCCGTTCCGTAGGCGAAATGGCGGAAAACCAGTTCCGCGTTGGCCTGGTACGTGTAGAGCGTGCGGTAAAAGAGCGTCTGTCTCTGGGCGATCTGGATACCCTGATGCCTCAGGATATGATCAACGCCAAGCCGATTTCTGCAGCAGTGAAAGAGTTCTTCGGTTCCAGCCAGCTGTCTCAGTTCATGGACCAGAACAACCCGCTGTCTGAGATTACGCACAAACGTCGTATCTCTGCACTCGGCCCAGGCGGTCTGACCCGTGAACGTGCAGGCTTCGAAGTTCGAGACGTACACCCGACTCACTACGGTCGCGTATGTCCAATCGAAACGCCTGAAGGTCCAAACATCGGTCTGATCAACTCCCTGTCCGTGTACGCACAGACTAACGAATACGGTTTCCTTGAGACGCCGTACCGTAAAGTGACCGACGGTGTTGTTACCGACGAAATTCATTACCTGTCTGCTATCGAAGAAGGCAACTACGTTATCGCTCAGGCGAACTCCAACCTGGATGACGAAGGCCACTTTGTAGAAGATCTGGTTACCTGCCGTAGCAAAGGCGAATCCAGCTTGTTCAGCCGTGACCAGGTTGACTACATGGACGTATCCACCCAGCAGGTGGTTTCCGTCGGTGCGTCCCTGATCCCGTTCCTGGAACACGATGACGCCAACCGTGCATTGATGGGTGCGAACATGCAACGTCAGGCCGTTCCAACTCTGCGCGCTGATAAGCCGCTGGTTGGTACCGGTATGGAACGTGCTGTTGCCGTTGACTCCGGTGTTACTGCAGTTGCTAAACGTGGCGGTACCGTCCAGTACGTTGATGCATCCCGTATCGTTATCAAAGTTAACGAAGATGAGATGTATCCGGGCGAAGCGGGTATCGACATCTACAACCTGACCAAATACACCCGTTCTAACCAGAACACCTGTATCAACCAGATGCCTTGTGTATCTCTGGGTGAGCCAGTTGAGCGCGGCGACGTGCTGGCAGACGGTCCGTCCACCGACCTCGGTGAACTGGCGCTCGGTCAGAACATGCGCGTAGCGTTCATGCCGTGGAACGGTTACAACTTCGAAGACTCCATCCTCGTCTCCGAGCGTGTGGTTCAGGAAGATCGTTTCACCACCATCCACATTCAGGAACTGGCATGTGTGTCCCGTGACACCAAGCTGGGGCCAGAAGAGATCACTGCTGACATCCCTAACGTGGGTGAAGCTGCGCTCTCCAAACTGGATGAATCCGGTATCGTTTACATTGGTGCGGAAGTGACCGGTGGCGACATTCTGGTTGGTAAGGTCACGCCGAAAGGTGAAACCCAGCTGACGCCAGAAGAGAAGCTGCTGCGTGCAATCTTCGGTGAGAAAGCGTCTGACGTTAAAGACTCTTCTCTGCGTGTGCCAAACGGTGTTTCCGGTACGGTTATCGACGTTCAGGTCTTCACCCGTGACGGCGTTGAGAAAGATAAACGTGCGCTGGAAATCGAAGAGATGCAGCTCAAACAGGCTAAGAAAGACCTGTCTGAAGAACTGCAAATCCTCGAAGCGGGTCTGTTCAGCCGTATCTATGCGGTGCTGGTTGCCGGTGGTGTTGAAGCTGAGAAGCTCGACAAACTGCCACGCGATCGCTGGCTGGAACTGGGTCTGACCGACGAAGAGAAACAAAATCAGCTGGAACAACTGGCTGAGCAGTATGACGAACTGAAACACGAGTTCGAGAAAAAACTCGAAGCGAAACGCCGTAAAATCACTCAGGGCGACGATCTGGCACCAGGCGTGCTGAAGATTGTTAAGGTGTATCTGGCTGTTAAACGTCAGATCCAGCCTGGTGATAAGATGGCTGGTCGTCACGGTAACAAGGGTGTTATCTCTAAGATCAACCCGATCGAAGATATGCCGCACGATGCTAACGGTACGCCGGTAGATATCGTACTGAACCCGCTGGGCGTACCGTCTCGTATGAACATCGGTCAGATCCTGGAAACTCACCTGGGTATGGCTGCGAAAGGTATCGGCGACAAGATTAACGCCATGCTGAAACAGCAGCAGGAAGTCGCGAAACTGCGCGAATTCATCCAGCGTGCCTACGATCTGGGTACCGACGTTCGTCAGAAAGTCGACCTGAACACCTTCAGCGATGAAGAAGTGCTGCGTCTGGCAGAAAACCTGCGTAAAGGTATGCCAATTGCAACGCCGGTATTCGACGGTGCAAAAGAAGCTGAAATTAAAGAGCTGCTGCAACTGGGTGGTCTGCCATCTTCTGGTCAGATTACGCTGTTTGACGGCCGTACCGGCGAACAGTTTGAGCGTCAGGTAACCGTAGGTTACATGTACATGCTGAAACTGAACCACCTGGTCGACGACAAGATGCACGCTCGTTCTACCGGTTCTTACAGCCTGGTTACTCAGCAGCCGCTGGGTGGTAAGGCGCAGTTCGGTGGTCAGCGCTTCGGGGAGATGGAAGTGTGGGCGCTGGAAGCATACGGCGCAGCATACACCCTGCAGGAAATGCTCACCGTTAAGTCTGATGACGTGAACGGTCGTACCAAGATGTATAAGAACATCGTGGACGGCAACCATCAGATGGAACCGGGCATGCCAGAATCCTTCAACGTACTGTTGAAAGAGATTCGTTCGCTGGGTATCAACATCGAACTGGAAGACGAGTAATTCTCGCTCAAACAGGTCACTGGTGTCGGGTTAACCCCCGACACCGGATTGTGCTAACTCCGACGGGAGCAAATCCGTGAAAGATTTATTAAAGTTTCTGAAAGCGCAGACTAAAACCGAAGAGTTTGATGCGATCAAAATTGCTCTGGCTTCGCCAGACATGATCCGTTCATGGTCTTTCGGTGAAGTTAAAAAGCCGGAAACCATTAACTACCGTACGTTCAAACCTGAGCGTGACGGCCTTTTCTGTGCACGTATCTTCGGGCCAGTAAAAGATTACGAGTGCCTGTGCGGTAAGTACAAGCGCCTGAAACACCGTGGTGTGATCTGTGAGAAGTGCGGCGTTGAAGTGACCCAGACCAAAGTGCGCCGTGAGCGCATGGGCCACATCGAGCTGGCGTCTCCAACTGCCCACATCTGGTTCCTGAAATCCCTGCCGTCCCGTATCGGTCTGCTGCTGGATATGCCACTGCGTGATATCGAACGTGTTCTGTACTTCGAATCTTATGTGGTTATCGAAGGCGGGATGACGAACCTGGAACGTCACCAGATCCTGACTGAAGAGCAGTATCTGGACGCGCTGGAAGAGTTCGGTGACGAATTCGACGCGAAGATGGGTGCGGAAGCTATTCAGGCCCTGCTGAAGAGCATGGATCTGGAGCAAGAGTGCGAGCAGCTGCGTGAAGAGCTGAACGAAACCAACTCCGAAACCAAGCGTAAAAAGCTGACCAAGCGTATCAAACTGCTGGAAGCGTTCGTTCAGTCTGGTAACAAACCAGAGTGGATGATCCTGACCGTTCTGCCGGTTCTGCCGCCAGATCTGCGTCCGCTGGTTCCGTTGGATGGTGGTCGTTTCGCAACGTCTGACCTGAACGATCTGTATCGTCGCGTCATTAACCGTAACAACCGTCTGAAACGTCTGCTGGATCTGGCTGCGCCGGACATCATCGTACGCAACGAAAAACGTATGCTGCAGGAAGCGGTTGACGCCCTGCTGGATAACGGTCGTCGCGGTCGTGCGATCACCGGTTCTAACAAACGTCCTCTGAAATCTTTGGCCGACATGATCAAAGGTAAACAGGGTCGTTTCCGTCAGAACCTGCTCGGTAAGCGTGTTGACTACTCCGGTCGTTCTGTAATCACCGTAGGTCCATACCTGCGTCTGCATCAGTGCGGTCTGCCGAAGAAAATGGCACTGGAGCTGTTCAAACCATTCATCTACGGCAAACTGGAGCTGCGTGGCCTCGCCACCACCATCAAAGCCGCTAAGAAAATGGTTGAGCGTGAAGAAGCTGTCGTTTGGGATATCCTGGACGAAGTTATCCGCGAACACCCGGTACTGCTGAACCGTGCACCAACACTGCACCGTCTGGGTATCCAGGCATTTGAACCGGTACTGATCGAAGGTAAAGCTATCCAGCTGCACCCGCTGGTTTGTGCGGCATATAACGCCGACTTCGATGGTGACCAGATGGCTGTTCACGTACCGCTGACGCTGGAAGCCCAGCTGGAAGCGCGTGCGTTGATGATGTCTACCAACAACATCCTGTCCCCAGCGAACGGTGAACCAATCATCGTTCCTTCTCAGGACGTTGTATTGGGTCTGTACTACATGACCCGTGACTGTGTTAACGCCAAAGGCGAAGGCATGGTGCTGACTGGCCCTAAAGAAGCTGAGCGTATTTATCGCGCTGGCCTGGCCTCTCTGCATGCGCGCGTTAAAGTGCGTATCACCGAATACGAAAAAGATGAAAACGGCGAATTCGTTGCGAAGACCAGCCTGAAAGACACGACCGTTGGCCGTGCCATTCTGTGGATGATCGTACCGAAAGGTCTGCCTTTCTCCATCGTCAACCAGGCGCTGGGCAAGAAAGCAATCTCCAAAATGCTGAACACCTGTTACCGCATTCTGGGCCTGAAGCCGACCGTTATCTTCGCTGACCAGACCATGTACACCGGCTTTGCTTACGCTGCGCGCTCAGGTGCGTCCGTAGGTATCGACGACATGGTTATCCCAGAGAAGAAACACGAGATCATCTCTGAAGCGGAAGCTGAAGTTGCTGAGATCCAGGAGCAGTTCCAGTCTGGTCTGGTAACCGCAGGCGAACGCTATAACAAAGTTATCGATATCTGGGCTGCGGCGAACGATCGTGTATCCAAAGCGATGATGGATAACCTGCAAACCGAAACCGTGATTAACCGTGACGGCGTAGAAGAGCAGCAGGTTTCCTTCAACAGCATCTACATGATGGCCGACTCCGGTGCGCGTGGTTCTGCAGCACAGATTCGTCAGCTGGCAGGTATGCGTGGTCTGATGGCGAAGCCAGATGGCTCCATCATCGAAACGCCAATCACCGCGAACTTCCGTGAAGGTCTGAACGTACTCCAGTACTTCATCTCCACGCACGGTGCGCGTAAAGGTCTGGCGGATACCGCACTGAAAACGGCGAACTCCGGTTATCTGACGCGTCGTCTGGTTGACGTTGCGCAGGATCTGGTTGTGACCGAAGACGATTGTGGCACCCTCGAAGGTATCACCATGACCCCGGTTATCGAGGGTGGTGATGTTAAAGAGCCACTGCGCGATCGCGTACTGGGTCGTGTCGCTGCGGAAGACATTCTGAAGCCGGGTACTGCAGACATTCTGGTTCCACGTAACACGCTGCTGCACGAACAGTGGTGTGACCTGCTGGAAGCGAACTCTGTTGACTCAGTGAAAGTCCGTTCTGTTGTATCTTGTGACACCGACTTTGGTGTATGTGCGCACTGCTATGGTCGTGACCTGGCGCGTGGCCACATCATCAACAAAGGTGAAGCAATCGGTGTTATCGCGGCACAGTCCATCGGTGAACCGGGTACACAGCTGACGATGCGTACGTTCCACATCGGTGGTGCGGCATCTCGTGCGGCTGCTGAATCCAGCATCCAGGTGAAAAACAAAGGTAGCATCAAGCTCAGCAACGCGAAGTCTGTTGTTAACTCCGCTGGCAAGCTGGTTGTGACCTCTCGTAACACCGAGCTGAAACTGATCGACGAATTCGGTCGTACCAAAGAGAGCTATAAAGTGCCTTACGGTGCTGTTATGGCGAAAGGTGATGGCGAGCAGGTTGCTGGCGGTGAAACCGTTGCAAACTGGGATCCACACACCATGCCGGTTATCACCGAAGTAAGTGGTTTCATCCGCTTTACTGACATGATCGACGGCCAGACCATTACTCGTCAGACTGACGAGCTGACCGGTCTGTCTTCTCTGGTGGTTCTGGATTCTGCTGAACGTACTACCGGTGGTAAAGATCTGCGTCCTGCACTGAAAATCGTTGATGCTCAGGGTAACGACGTTCTGATCCCTGGTACCGATATGCCTGCGCAGTACTTCCTGCCGGGTAAAGCGATCGTTCAGCTGGAAGATGGCATTCAGATCGGCGCAGGTGATGCTCTGGCGCGTATTCCTCAGGAATCCAGCGGTACCAAGGACATCACCGGTGGTCTGCCACGCGTTGCGGATCTGTTCGAAGCACGTCGTCCGAAAGAGCCGGCAATCCTGGCTGAAATCAGCGGTATCATTTCCTTCGGTAAAGAGACCAAAGGTAAACGCCGTCTGGTGATCACCCCGGTTGATGGTAGCGAGCCGTACGAAGAGATGATTCCTAAGTGGCGTCAGCTCAACGTGTTCGAAGGTGAACGTGTAGAACGTGGTGACGTGGTTTCCGACGGTCCAGAAGCGCCGCACGACATTCTGCGTCTTCGTGGCGTACACGCGGTAACGCGTTACATCACCAACGAAGTACAGGACGTTTACCGTCTGCAAGGCGTTAAGATTAACGATAAACACATCGAAGTTATCGTTCGTCAGATGCTGCGTAAAGCAACCATCGAAAACGCAGGCAGCTCTGAGTTCCTGGAAGGCGAACAGGTTGAATACTCACGCGTTAAGATCGCTAACCGCGATCTGGAAGCGAACGGCAAAATCGGTGCGACCTTCGCACGCGATCTGCTGGGTATCACCAAAGCGTCTCTGGCAACCGAGTCCTTCATCTCTGCAGCATCGTTCCAGGAAACGACTCGTGTCCTGACCGAAGCGGCTGTTGCGGGTAAACGTGATGAACTGCGTGGTCTGAAAGAGAACGTTATCGTGGGTCGTCTGATCCCGGCTGGTACCGGTTATGCGTACCATCAGGATCGTATGCGTCGTCGTGCAGCGGGCGAACTGCCAGCAGCACCGCAGGTGACTGCAGAAGATGCATCCGCGAGCCTGGCAGAACTGCTGAACGCAGGTCTGGGCGGTTCCGACAACGAGTAATCGTTGATTCAGCTAATAAAAAACCCGCTTCGGCGGGTTTTTTTATGGCGTTTTGTCGGTCAGCGTAGCACTACCGGGCTTTTATCAGTTAATCAGCGGCAGCCGACGATAAAGCTCAATCATATCGCCTGCCAGATCCTGGATGACCATCGCGTTCATCAGGTGATCCTGAGAGTGGACGGTGATCAGGTTAACCGGCAGCTTCCCGGTACCTTCATCAAGCCCAATGAGCTGCGTCTGGATCGTGTGCGCATGCTTCACATATTCGCGCGACTCTTCCATCGCCTTTTCGGCTTCCTCAAAGTCACCTTTGCGTGCCATCTGCAATGCCGTCAGGGCAGCACTGCGCGCTGCACCTGCGTTGACCAGCAGTTCCATGATTGTTGTTTCTAAATCTTCCACGGGTCACTCCAGTAGTTTGAGCGCTTTTTCCAGTACGACATCACCTTTCATCATGCCGTAATCCATCATGTCGATGACTGCGACCTTTTTACCCAACGGGTCGGCTTGAGCCTGAAGTTTTGCCTGCTCGTATTTAACCTGTGGCCCCAGCAATACGATGTCGGCCGCCGCGATGTTGTCTTTAAACTCCGCGACCGGAACGGCTTTAATGGTGACTTCAACCCCTTTTTTCTGCGCGGCATCTTTCATACGTTGCACCAGCATGCTGGTTGACATTCCCGCTGCACAGCATAAAACGATGTTCTTCATAATCAGCCTCGATCTACATGTGTTTATTGATAATTATCTCGTGCAGACCGCTTCAACAACCGCTTTACCGCGATTGTGTGTCAGGCATCACAAAGAAATGGGTGATTTTCTGAAACCGGTTACAATTTTACAGCGAAGAGTCATATGGCCGGTAAAATGGGTACGCTGAAAGGTGGAGGATGAACTGCTGGACGTTCGGATAATGTCGTTTTTCGCGGCTGTTTCGCGGTATCGGTAAGCATTGCGTGATGTCAGAGGCAGGGCGAAACGAGGAAGAGGTTTTTCGCCCTGGCCAGCATCCGTTGCTGACGGAATAAGAATAAAAAAACCGGGTGATATCTGACAATCCCCCGGTTCTGACATCACGAGCTGACTCGTAATCTTTCAGCGCGCTTGCATGGTGTTTCAACGCAATTGCGAGGCTCTTCCCAGCCAACTGTCCCAGTCTTTCCAGACAGGCTGTAACCCTTGCGCGGCCAGGGCTTCTGCTACCGCTTCCGGGCGTCGTCCGTCATGTGGGGTAAATTGTTCCAGCTCTGGATGATCGTCGGCATAGCCCCCAGGCTGCGTTTTGGAAAACGCGCTGACGTTGTTAATCGCCAGCGGGATCACGCGGTCACGAAACGCCGGTGATTCGCGCGTTGAGAGGGATAATTCGACCTCCGGGGCGAGCAGGCGAAACGCGCAGATGGTTTGCACCAACTGGCGTTCATCCATCAGCGAGGCCGGTTCAATCCCTCCCGTACATGGGCGTAAGCGGGGGAAAGAGACGGAGTAACGGCTTTGCCAGTAGTGTTGCTGTAGCCACAGCAGATGCTCTGCCACCATATAACAGTCCACCCGCCAGCTGTCAGACAGCCCGGTCAGCGCGCCAAGACCGATTTTGTCGATCCCGGCGCGTCCCAGCCTGTCCGGCGTCTCCAGCCGGAAGAAGAAATCCTGTTTCTTCCCCTTCAGGTGATGCCGGGCGTATGTCGCCTCATGGTAGGTTTCCTGATAAACCATCACACCGTCCAGCCCGAGGGTTTTGAGCTCCGCGTATTCATCCTGTGACAGAGGCTGCACTTCCATTTGTAACGATGCGAACTCCCGGCGAATGGCCGGAAGATGCTGACGGAAATAGTCCATCCCAACTTTGCCCTGATGTTCACCGGTGACCAGCAACAGATGCTCAAAACCCATTTCGCGGATGGCCGCACATTCGCGCGCAATTTCGCTCTCATCGAGCGTTTTACGCTTGATGTGGTTGCTCATGGAAAAACCACAGTAGGTACAGTCATTGGCGCACAGGTTAGAGAGATAGAGCGGCACGTAAAAGCTTACCGTATTGCCAAAACGCTGCCGGGTGAGCCGCTGGGCACGCTGTGCCATCGGTTCAAGGTATGCGCTGGCTGCCGGAGAAAGCAGTGCCATCATGTCCTCACGGGTCAGATGGCGGGCATTTAACGCGCGCTCTACATCAGCATGCGTTTTGCTGTTGATGCGCAGGGCAATGTCGTCCCAGTCAAGCTGCCGCCAGCGCTCGGTAAAGGTGGTCATGAGAGCGCCTCCAGAAAACCGGTCAGCGGGCTGGTGGCTTGCGCCTGAAAACTGCGCGAGCCGGGGCCAGACTGTCTTGCCAGAAGACCGGCCTCCACCGCCATGCGGAATGCGCGTGCCATCATGACCGGATCGTCGGCTACGGCAATCGCCGTATTCACCAGTACGGCATTGGCACCCATTTCCAGCGCCTGCGTTGCATGGCTTGGCACACCAATGCCTGCATCAACGACGACGGGCACGGTGGCTTGTTCAATGATGATCTCCAGCATTGCGCGGGTTTCCAGCCCCTGGTTGGAACCGATAGGTGCGCCCAGCGGCATGACGGCAGCACAGCCGACGTCTTCCAGACGCTTGCACAGCACCGGATCGGCTCCGCAGTAGGGCAGGACGGTAAACCCAAGCTGAACCAGTTTTTCAGCCGCTTTCAGGGTTTCGATAGGGTCGGGCAACAACCAGCGGGCATCCGGGTGAATTTCCAGCTTCAGCCAGTGTGTGCCGAGTGCTTCACGTGCCAGCTGGGCGGCAAATATTGCCTCCTCAGCCGTTTTCGCGCCGGAGGTGTTTGGCAAGAGCGTAACGCCCGCCTCCAGTAACGGTGCCAGAATGGCGTCACTGCGATGGCGCAGATCCACACGCTTCAGCGCCAGCGTGACCAGCTGGCTGCCGCTTTCACGGATGGCATCAACCATCAGCTGCGGAGAGGCGAATTTTCCGGTTCCGGTAAACAGATGTGAATCAAAGGTTTTATCGGCAATACGTAACATCTCATCCCCCTGCGATAACCTGAAACAGCAGGATTTGATCGCCTTCGCTCACCTGCTGATGTTCCCACTGCTCGCGCGGCAGGATCTGTTGATTGAGCGCCAGCGCCGTTCCCGGTTTAAGCTGACACAGCTTGTCGAGCAGCACGGAGACGGTCAGACCCTCATCGCACTTCATTGGCTCATCGTTAAACAGAATGCGCATCGTGGCCCCCACATACCGGACAGTGGCTGGCGCGATGGAGTGCCAGGTGCCGCCAGTTGCTGGAGCGGGCGTCAAACAGCCGCAGCGTATTGCGTTCCGTCTCCATGCCGCTGAGCAGCTTGATGGTTTCCAGCGCCTGCAAGGTGCCCATCATGCCCACCACGGGACCAAGAATACCGGCCGTGCGGCAGTTGCGCTCGGGTTCGGCATCATCCGGCCACAGACAGCGATAGCACCCCTGTGTCCACGGTGGTGTCAGCACCATCATCTGCCCGCCGAATCCAACCGCGCTGGCAGTAATAAGCGGCGTGTTCTGCGCCACGCAGGCCGCATTGATGGCCTGACGCGTTGCCATATTGTCAGTACAGTCCAGCACCACGTCGGCAAGGGCGACTTCACGCCGCAGGTTTTCACCGCTAAGCCGCTCCTGTAACGCAATCAGTGTGATATCCGGGTTCAACTGGTTCAGCCGCTGCAGGGTGATACGCGCTTTGGGTTGGTTGATGTCCTCGGTGGTAAAAAGGATTTGCCGCTGCAGATTACTGATATGCACATCATCGTCATCGGCCAGCACCAGTGTGCCGACGCCTGCACCTGCCAGATAAAGTGCGGCAGGTGCGCCTAATCCACCGAGGCCGACAATCAGCACCCGGCTGGCGAGCAGCTTTTGCTGCCCGTCAATGGCGATATCCTCCAGCAGGATCTGGCGGCTGTAGCGCATAAAGTCGTGGTCATTCATCGCCTGCTCCTGCCAGCTGTAAAAGCTGGGCGGTGGCGGCCTGCCAGTCTGTTGCCTGAGTGATGGCGCTGACGACGGCAATACTGCCGACGCCCGTGTCCAGCACGGCAGGGGCGCGCTCAAGGCTAATCCCGCCGATAGCGACAGTCGGGTGATCCGCAAGGCGTTTTACGTGTGCTGCCAGCTGTGCCAATCCTTGTGGCGCGGAAGGCATCTGCTTGGTTTGTGTCGGGAAGACGTGCCCAAGCGCAATGTAGGAAGGACGAGCCGCCAGCGCGATGTCGATCTCCATATCGTCATGCGTTGATACGCCCAGACGCAGACCCGCTTCGCGGATCGCGTTGAGGTCAGTCGTCTCCAGATCTTCCTGACCCAGATGCACGCCATAAGCCTGGTGCTTAATTGCCAGACGCCAGTAATCGTTGATAAACAGGCGGGCGTCATATTGACGCCCCAGCGCGATGGCTGCGGCTACATCAGTCTCCACCTCTTCATCGCGCTTATCTTTGATACGCAGCTGAATCGTGCGAACACCTGCCTCCAGCAGGCGTGCGATCCACTCCACGCTATCCACCACCGGGTAAAGTCCTAAGCGGAAGGGGACGGGCGGGAAATCGGGCTGGTACATTATGCTTCCTCTTTTTTGAGGTAGATTTCACCGCCTTTGGCGCGGAAGTTTTCTGACATGTCCGCCATGCCGACTTCAATCGCCTGCGTAGCAGCATAATCACGGACTTCCTGGCTGATCTTCATCGAGCAGAATTTTGGCCCGCACATGGAGCAGAAGTGCGCCACTTTACCGGACTCCTGCGGCAGGGTTTCGTCGTGATAGGCGCGGGCAGTGAACGGGTCGAGCGCCAGGTTGAACTGGTCTTCCCAGCGGAATTCAAAACGCGCCTTCGACATGGCATTGTCGCGGATTTGCGCACCCGGGTGACCTTTAGCCAGGTCAGCTGCGTGGGCAGCGATTTTGTAGGTGATCAGCCCCTGTTTCACGTCCTCTTTGTTGGGCAGACCCAGGTGCTCTTTTGGCGTCACGTAGCAGAGCATGGCGCAGCCGAACCAGCCGATCATTGCGGCACCAATCCCGGAGGTAAAGTGGTCGTAGCCCGGCGCGATATCGGTCGTCAGTGGCCCGAGGGTGTAGAACGGTGCTTCGTGGCAGTGCTCCAGCTCTTCGGTCATGTTGCGGCGGATCATCTGCATCGGCACATGCCCCGGGCCTTCAATCATCACCTGTACGTCATACTCCCAGGCGATTTTGGTCAGCTCGCCCAGCGTGTGCAGCTCGGCAAACTGTGCTTCATCGTTCGCATCACGAATGGAGCCCGGACGCAGACCATCGCCCAGAGAGAGTGAAACGTCATAGGCGGCACAGATTTCGCAGATTTCGCGGAAGTGTTCGTGGAGGAAATTTTCCTGATGGTGCGACAGGCACCACTTCGCCATGATTGAGCCGCCGCGAGAAACAATACCCGTCAGGCGTTTGGCGGTCATTGGCACGTAGCGCAGCAGTACGCCTGCGTGAATGGTGAAGTAGTCCACACCCTGTTCCGCCTGTTCCAGCAGGGTATCGCGGAAGGCTTCCCAGGTGAGGTTTTCCGCGATGCCATTGACCTTCTCCAGCGCCTGATAGACTGGAACCGTACCAATGGGTACCGGGCTGTTACGCAGGATCCACTCACGCGTTTCGTGGATATAACGCCCGGTGGAGAGATCCATAACGGTGTCCGCGCCCCAGCGTGTTGACCAGACCAGTTTTTCCACCTCTTCTTCAATGGAGGAGGTGACCGCAGAGTTACCGATGTTGGCGTTGACCTTCACCAGGAAGTTACGACCGATGATCATCGGTTCCGATTCCGGGTGGTTAATGTTGGCGGGAATAATCGCACGGCCAGCGGCCACTTCGTCACGCACAAATTCTGGCGTAATGTTTTCTGGCAGGCGAGCACCAAAGCCTTCGCCAGGATGCTGGTGGCGCAGCACTTCGCTGCGGATGCGCTCGCGACCCATGTTTTCACGAATGGCGATGAACTCCATCTCCGGGGTGACGATACCCTGGCGCGCGTAGTGCAGCTGGGTCACGCATTTGCCCGCTTTGGCGCGTTTTGGCGTCAGCAGGCCGGTAAAACGTAGCTCGTCCAGACCATCGTCAGCCAGGCGTTCTTGGGTGTAGTGAGAGCTACGGATGGTCAGTTCTTCACTGTCGTGACGGGCGTCAATCCACGGCTGGCGTAGCTTCGCCAGACCCTGCTGAACGTTAATAGCAACATCAGGGTCGCCGTACGGACCGGAGGTGTCGTACACCGGTACGGCTTCGTTGTCCTCAAACTGCGGGTTTTCTTTGCTCCCACCGATGAGGGTAGGACTGAGCTGAATTTCGCGCATTGGGACACGGATATCCGCCTGCGAGCCGGTGATGTAAATACGGTTCGAGTTCGGGAAAGCACTGCCTTCCAGGGTGTCGATAAAGTGTTGTGCTTGTGCGCGCTGCTCGCGGCGGGTCAGTTTAGTTGTAGACATAGCTCATTCCAAAAGTGAAGGACATGGCTTGTCAGACGACGGATGAAGCAAGAGGAGATCGCCCTGAGGCGATACAACAGCAGTTTGACTCTTGTTCCCTTCGCAGGTATTAGCCTGATCAGGTTCCGCGGATCCCGAATTAACGGTCTCAGCCCGGCTTTCGCTCTGGGCACTCCGACAAGAAAAATCCCCCTCCGAAGAGGGGTGAATGAATGTAAATTACTCGTTAACGACGAAGAACTCAAGCAGGTCGCGCGATGTTCTCTTCGTTGCTGGCCTTCAGATCGTTATCAAGCACAAGGGCGATAAGTTTGTCTTCCAGCGTGAAGCGCTCTTCCAGCGCCTCTCCGAGATCGGACAGCACCTTCTGGAACTCAAGATAGTTATCGTGATTGATAGCATTCCCGAGCGTGGAATCATAGTAATCCATAATCTGCTGGGTATTGGCTTCCAGCAGCGGATAGAGTTTGCTTGCCGCTAAAAATGGGCTGGTACCTTCCATTTCACGGATAATACGTTCATAAATATTGAAATGGCCGTCGGACAGGTAGTCGACCAGGCTCTGACAAAAATCGTCCAGCGCTTTTTCATTCAGCCGCATCCAGGATTCTTTGCCAGGCTTAATACCGACCAGATTGTAATAAACCACGAGTAGATGCTTGCGCACATGTAGCCAGCGATCCACCAGTTTGTTATTTCCTCTAACGCGCTCAGTCAGACTTTCTAGCTGGTTTAACATGTTCGACCCCACAAGGTTTAAAATTGAATCTGCTTACCCAAAATGTAACCACAATGCTAACAACATGTCAGTGAAGCAAAGGTAGTGCAATAGATATGGATCGTATTATTGAAAAATCAGATCTCGGTTGGTGGTTAGTCTGCCACGAACAAAAATTATGGCTGCCTGCCGGGGAAATACCCTACGGCGCGGCGGAAAAGTTCGATCTTGTGGGCTACTCCGCACTAATGATCGGCGAGTGGCAGGGCGATTCTGTGTGGTTGATCCAGCGGTCTCGTCGTCAGGAGATGGGATCCGTTCGTCAGGTGCTCGATCTTGAGGTCGGGTTATTCCAACTGGCGGGGCGGGGTGTGCAACTGGCGGAGTTTTATCGCTCACACAAATACTGTGGCTACTGCGGCCATACCATGCATCCGAGCAAAACCGAGTGGGCGATGCTCTGCAGTCACTGCCGTGAACGCTACTACCCGCAGATTGCACCGTGCATTATCGTCGCAATTCGTCGTGATGACACCATCCTGCTGGCGCAACATACCCGACATCGCAACGGCGTGCATACCGTACTGGCCGGGTTCGTCGAAGTGGGTGAAACGCTGGAACAGGCAGTGGCGCGTGAAGTGATGGAGGAGAGTGGTATTAAGGTCAAAAATCTGCGTTACGTGACGTCACAACCGTGGCCGTTCCCGCAGTCGCTGATGACGGCGTTTATGGCGGAATACGACAGCGGTGAGATTGTTATCGACCAAAAAGAACTGCTGGAAGCGAACTGGTATCGTTACGATGATTTACCGCTGCTACCGCCACCGGGTACCGTGGCACGTCGGCTAATAGAAGATACCGTAGCAATGTGTCGGGCTGATGATGAGTGACATGATACACTGAGGCCATGACGCTTAAGGAACTGCAAAAATGACCGAACTGAAGAACGATCGTTATCTGCGTGCGCTGCTGCGCCAGCCCGTTGATGTCACCCCGGTGTGGATGATGCGCCAGGCGGGACGCTATCTGCCAGAGTACAAAGCCACGCGTGCGCAGGCCGGCGATTTTATGTCGCTGTGCAAAAATGCCGAGCTGGCCTGTGAGGTGACGCTTCAGCCGCTGCGCCGCTTCCCGCTGGATGCTGCCATTCTCTTTTCGGACATTCTGACCATTCCGGATGCAATGGGTCTGGGCCTGTACTTCGAAACGGGTGAAGGCCCACGTTTCACCTCCCCGATTAAGAGCAAAGCCGATGTTGATAAGCTACCCGTTCCGGATCCCGAGCAGGAACTGGGCTATGTGATGAACGCGGTACGCACTATTCGTCGCGAGCTGAAGGGTGAAGTGCCGCTGATTGGCTTCTCCGGCAGCCCGTGGACGCTGGCAACCTATATGGTTGAAGGCGGTAGCAGTAAAGCCTTTACCGTGATTAAAAAGATGATGTATGCCGAGCCTTCGGCTCTGCATGCGCTGCTCGATAAGCTGGCGAAAAGCGTCACCCTTTATCTCAACGCG
This sequence comes from Enterobacter cloacae, assembly GCA_014169315.1. Classification (NCBI taxonomy): domain Bacteria; kingdom Pseudomonadati; phylum Pseudomonadota; class Gammaproteobacteria; order Enterobacterales; family Enterobacteriaceae; genus Enterobacter; species Enterobacter cloacae. The sequence goes on from AP022133.1 coordinate 211,385, forward strand.
CAGATTAAAGCGGGTGCGCAATCGGTGATGATTTTTGACACCTGGGGCGGCGTGCTGACCGGGCGTGATTATCAGCAGTTCTCGCTCTACTACATGCATAAAATTGTCGATGGCCTGTTGCGTGAAAACGAAGGCCGACGCGTACCTGTCACACTGTTCACCAAAGGTGGCGGCCAGTGGCTGGAAGCAATGGCCGCAACCGGCTGCGATGCACTGGGACTCGACTGGAGCACCGATATCGCCGATGCGCGTCGTCGTGTAGGTGACAAAGTGGCGCTGCAGGGCAATATGGATCCGTCCATGCTTTATGCACCGCCCGCCCGTATTGAAGAAGAGGTGGCCACTATTCTGGCGGGCTTTGGTCAGGGTGAAGGTCACGTGTTCAACCTTGGTCACGGCATTCATCAGGATGTGCCGCCAGAGCATGCTGGCGCGTTTGTGGAGGCGGTACACCGGCTTTCTGCGCAATACCACCAGTAAGGAGTGGTTATGGATCTCGCGTCATTACGCGCTCAACAGGTAGAACTGGCTTCATCAGTTTGCCGCGAGGATCGTCTGGATAAGGATCCCCCGCAGTATATTGGCGGTGCCGATGTGGGGTTTGAGCAGGGTGGAGAAGTGACGCGAGCGGCGATGGTGCTGCTGAAGTATCCCTCGCTTGAGCTGGTGGAGTACCAGGTGGCGCGTATCGCCACCACCATGCCCTACATTCCTGGCTTTCTCTCCTTTCGCGAATATCCTGCGCTGCTTGCCGCGTGGGAACAACTCTCGCAAAAGCCCGACCTGCTGTTTGTCGATGGGCACGGTATCTCCCACCCGCGCCGTTTAGGTGTTGCCAGCCATTTCGGTCTGCTGGCGGGTGTGCCCACGATTGGCGTGGCGAAGAAACGCCTGTGTGGCGCGTTTGAGCCGCTTTCCGCCGAACCAGGTGCTCTGGCAGCGCTCACGGATAAAGGCGAACAGCTGGCGTGGGTCTGGCGCAGCAAAGCACGCTGTAATCCGCTATTTATTTCCACCGGTCACCGGGTGAGTATGGATAGCGCTCTGGCATGGGTACAGCGCTGTACAAAAGGCTACCGGTTACCGGAGCCGACGCGCTGGGCTGATGCTGTTGCCTCCTCGCGTCCGGCATTTGTTCGTTGGCAGGAAATTCAGTCATGATTCAGGTAAACTGCCGCTAATTTTCGATTCGAGACATCATCATGTTACAAAACCCGATTCATCTGCGCCTTGAGAAGCTGGAAAGCTGGCAACACGTCACCTTTATGGCTTGCCTGTGCGAGCGCATGTATCCCAACTATGCCACGTTCTGCAAGCAGACGGGCTTTGGTGATGGCCATATCTATCGTCGTATTCTGGATCTGATCTGGGAAACGCTAACGGTGAAAGATGCGAAGGTGAACTTCGACTCTCAGCTTGAAAAGCTGGAAGAAGCTATCCCTGCGGCTGATGATTTCGACCTGTATGGTGTTTATCCGGCAATAGATGCCTGCGTGGCGTTAAGCGAGCTGATCCACTCCCGTCTGAGTGGTGAAACCCTGGAACATGCCATTGAAGTCAGTAAGGCATCTATTACTAGCGTAGCGATGCTGGAAATGACTCAGGAAGGCCGCGAGATGACGGAGGAAGAGCTGCGCGCTAACCCGGCGGTAGAACAGGAATGGGACATCCAGTGGGAAATTTTCCGCCTGCTGGCAGAGTGTGAAGAACGCGATATTGAGCTGATAAAAGGGCTGCGCGCGGACTTACGTGAGGCCGGCGAAAGTAATATTGGTATAATTTTTAACCAATGAGACAACAAAACGTGATTTAACGCCTGTTTTGTCGCTCCTCGACTCTTCCCTTTCGCCCCCCGTCTGGTCTACATTTGGGGGGCGAAAAAAAGTGGCTATCGGTGCGTGTATGCAGGAGAGTGCTTTTTTGGCATTTTCGTCGCACTCGATGCTTAGCAAGCGATAAACACATTGAAAGGATAACTTATGAACAAGACTCAACTGATTGATGTAATTGCGGACAAGGCTGATCTGTCTAAAGTGCAGGCTAAAGCTGCTCTGGAATCTACCCTGGCTGCTATTACTGAGTCTCTGAAAGAAGGCGATGCTGTACAACTGGTTGGTTTCGGTACCTTCAAAGTGAACCACCGCGCTGAGCGTACTGGCCGCAACCCGCAGACCGGTAAAGAAATCAAAATCGCCGCTGCTAACGTTCCGGCGTTTGTTTCTGGTAAAGCACTGAAAGACGCTGTTAAGTAAGACGCGTGGCAGTGAACAGTTTTAACGAAGGGGCGGGAACGCCCCTTTTGTCTTTCTGGCGTGGAACGCTCGCGCTGGCAGGCATGCTGTTGCTGTCAGCCTGTAGCCACGACTCCTCCCTCCCACCGTTTACCGCCAGCGGTTACGTTGACAACCACGGGGCGGTCAGGATCTGGCGCAAAGATTCCGGCGGTGAAGTTCATCTGCTTTCCGCTTTCAGTCCGTGGCATAACGGCAATACGTCGACCGCAGAGTACCGCTGGCAGGGGGATGACCTGTCACTGATTGAGCTGAATGTCTACGGCAAGACCCCTGAGCACGTAAAAGTGCGTTTTGATGACCACGGTGAACTGAGTTTTATGCAGCGTGAAGTCAGCGGTCAAAAACAGCAACTCTCCAGCGATCAAATCGCCCTCTACCGTTACCGTGCTGAACAAATCCGTCAGACCAGCGATGCGCTGCGTCAGGGACGCGTTGTGTTGCAGCAGGGGCGCTGGCATGCCGATGGTACAGTAACCACCTGCGAAGGGCAGACGATGAAGCCTGAGTTCGAATCCTGGGCAACCGCGCACATCCAGCGTCGTCAGAGTCATTCATCAATGGAAGTGAGTTTGGCGTGGCTTGAAGCGCCGGAAGGTTCGCAGCTGTTGCTGGTGGCGAATGAAGACTTCTGCACCTGGCAGCCGAAAGAAAAAAGTTTTTGACGTAATACCCCTCTCCCGCACGGGGAGAGGGGTAGCGTGGGGGGGAAGCTGACCGCTCCCTTACTCGCCTTGCTCACGCGCAATCGCGCGATAGCCAATGTCCTGGCGGCTAAAGCTGCCGTTCCAGTGAATATCTGCCATCAGCGCATAGGCACGCTTCTGTGCTTCTGCAACGGTATGACCCAGCGCGGTAGCACACAGTACGCGGCCACCGTTAGTCAGTACGCGATCGTCGTCAGACAGCGTAGTGCCCGCATGGAACACCTTCGCACCTTCAGCTTCTTCCAGTGGTAAACCGTGGATCTCATCGCCGGTGTTGTAGTTACCCGGATAACCACCCGCAGCAATCACCACGCCCAGAGAAGCACGTTCGTCCCACTCGGAGGTTCTCTCGTCCAGCTTGCCTTCGCAGGCTGCCAGGCAGAGATCCACCAGATCGGATTTCATGCGCAGCATAATGGGTTGTGTTTCCGGATCGCCAAAGCGGCAGTTGAATTCGATCACCTTCGGGTTGCCCTGCTTGTCGATCATCAGACCTGCATAAAGGAAACCGGTGTAGGTATTACCTTCCGCCGCCATGCCTTTTACAGTAGGCCAGATGATGCGATCCATCGTGCGCTGATGCACTTCATCAGTGACCACCGGAGCAGGAGAGTATGCGCCCATACCACCGGTATTCGGGCCGGTGTCTGCATTGCCAACGCGCTTATGATCCTGGCTGGTGGCCATCGGCAGAACGTGTTCGCCATCGACCATCACGATAAAGCTCGCCTCTTCGCCGTCGAGGAACTCTTCAATCACGATGCGGTGGCCTGCATCACCAAAGGCGTTGCCTGCCAGCATATCCTGAACCGCAGCTTCCGCTTCTTCGAGGGTCATCGCGACGATAACGCCTTTACCGGCAGCCAGGCCGTCGGCCTTGATGACAATCGGGGCACCTTTTTCACGTAAGTAAGCGAGGGCAGGCTCCACTTCGGTGAAGTTCTGATATTCCGCTGTCGGGATGTTGTGGCGCGCGAGGAAATCCTTGGTAAAGGCTTTAGAGCCTTCCAGCTGCGCGGCACCTTCCGTCGGGCCGAAGATTTTCAGGCCTGCAGCGCGGAACGCATCCACAACCCCAATTACCAGCGGAGCTTCCGGGCCGACGATGGTCAGATCGACTTTTTCGTTCTGGGCAAAGCTCAGCAGCGCCGGGATATCGGTCACGCTGATGGCAACGTTCTGCAGAGCGGGTTCCAGCGCAGTGCCGGCGTTACCTGGTGCCACAAATACAGTTTTCACCAGCGGTGACTGTGCCGCCTTCCACGCCAGGGCGTGCTCGCGCCCGCCGTTACCAATCACTAATACTTTCATTTTCTGCTCCGTGGATTAATGGCGGAAGTGGCGCATGTCGGTGAAGATCATCGCAATGCCGTGTTCGTCGGCGGCGGCAATCACTTCGTCATCGCGGATAGAACCGCCAGGCTGGATCACACAGGTGATGCCTACAGCCGCAGCTGCGTCGATACCATCACGGAACGGGAAGAAGGCGTCAGAGGCCATTGCGGAACCTTTCACTTCCAGGCCTTCGTCACCGGCTTTAATACCCGCGATTTTTGCAGAGTAGACGCGGCTCATCTGGCCTGCGCCTATCCCGATGGTCATATTCTCTTTCGCGTAGACAATGGCGTTGGATTTGACGAACTTCGCCACTTTCCAGCAGAACAGCGCATCACGCAGCTCTTGTTCGGTCGGCTGACGTTTGGTCACCACGCGCAGGTCGGCTCCAGACACCATACCCAGATCGCGATCCTGAACCAGCAGACCGCCGTTTACGCGTTTGAAATCCAGACCTGAAACACGCTCCGCCCACTGACCACAAACCAGCACGCGCACGTTCTGTTTAGCGGCTGTGATTTTCAGGGCTTCTTCTGATGCGGATGGCGCGATGATCACTTCAACAAACTGGCGAGAAATAATGGCCTGCGCGGTTTCGGCATCCAGCTCGCGGTTGAAGGCGATAATGCCGCCGAACGCAGAGGTTGGGTCGGTTTTGTACGCGCGATCGTAGGCATCCAGAATGGAGGTGCTTACCGCTACGCCGCAAGGGTTCGCGTGCTTCACGATAACGCAGGCTGGCTCGCTGAACTCTTTCACGCACTCGAGTGCGGCGTCGGTATCAGCAATGTTGTTATAGGAGAGCGCCTTGCCCTGAACTTGCTGAGCAGTGGCAACAGAGGCTTCTTTTACCTCTTCTTCTATATAGAAGGCAGCCTGCTGATGGCTGTTCTCGCCGTAACGCATATCCTGCTTCTTAATGAAGTTCAGGTTCAGGGTACGTGGGAAGCGGCCAGAGGGTTCGTTGCTTTCGCCATGGTAAGCCGGGACCAGGCTACCGAAGTAGTTAGCGATCATGCTGTCGTAAGCGGCGGTGTGCTCAAATGCTTTAATGGCGAGGTCGAAACGGGTATCCAGAGTCAGGGACCCTTCGTTAGCATCCATCTCGTTAATAATGGTGTTGTAGTCGCTGCTCTTCACCACAATAGCCACATCTTTATGGTTCTTGGCTGCGGAGCGAACCATCGTTGGGCCGCCGATATCAATATTCTCAACGGCATCTTCCAGAGAGCAGCCTTTGCGGGCAACGGTCTGAGCGAACGGGTACAGGTTAACGACGACCATGTCGATTGGCGCGATATTGTGTTTTTCCATAATACCGTCGTCCTGACCGCGACGGCCAAGAATACCGCCATGCACTTTCGGGTGCAGAGTCTTGACGCGTCCATCCATCATTTCCGGGAAACCGGTGTAATCGGACACTTCGGTTACCGGCAGACCTTTATCTGCTAACAGGCGAGCGGTACCACCTGTAGAAAGCAGCTCCACACCACGTGCAGAAAGTGCCTGAGCGAATTCGACGATACCGGCTTTATCAGAAACACTGAGCAGAGCACGGCGGACTGGACGACGTTGTTGCATGGTAAATCCCCTGGATTTCACGATTACAGAGAGCGTTAGATGAATTTTCCATCGGAAAACTCATCTAACACACCTGACAGGGCATCCTTGTTCAGCGCGGGCATTTTAACGAAAACGTTTGCGCAACGCTCGCACATTTTCACTTTTTCGTATCATTGTGGATAAGTCTGTGTGTAAAAGGGTATAAGGCGGGGTTTTGCTGGGGAATGCAGCAGTCAGTCATTTTTCTGTTATTTAGCAGTTGCAGCGGCACGAGAACTCCCTATAATGCGCCTCCATCGACACGGCGGATGTGAATCACTTCACAAACAACCCGGTCGGTTGAAGAGAAAAATTCTGAAATAACGGGTTGACTCTGAAAGAGGAAAGCGTAATATACGCCACCTCGCAACGGTGAGCTGAAAGCCGCGTTGCAACTGCTCTTTAACAATTTATCAGACAATCTGTGTGGGCACTCAAAGTGACATGGATTCTTAACGTCCTCGGACGATAAATGAATACCAAGTCTCAACGAGTGAACACGTAATTCATTACGAAGTTTAATTCATTGAGCATCAAACTTTTAAATTGAAGAGTTTGATCATGGCTCAGATTGAACGCTGGCGGCAGGCCTAACACATGCAAGTCGGGCGGTAACACAGGGAGCTTGCTCCTGGGTGACGAGCGGCGGACGGGTGAGTAATGTCTGGGAAACTGCCTGATGGAGGGGGATAACTACTGGAAACGGTAGCTAATACCGCATAACGTCGCAAGACCAAAGAGGGGGACCTTCGGGCCTCTTGCCATCAGATGTGCCCAGATGGGATTAGCTAGTAGGTGGGGTAACGGCTCACCTAGGCGACGATCCCTAGCTGGTCTGAGAGGATGACCAGCCACACTGGAACTGAGACACGGTCCAGACTCCTACGGGAGGCAGCAGTGGGGAATATTGCACAATGGGCGCAAGCCTGATGCAGCCATGCCGCGTGTATGAAGAAGGCCTTCGGGTTGTAAAGTACTTTCAGCGGGGAGGAAGGTGTTGTGGTTAATAACCACAGCAATTGACGTTACCCGCAGAAGAAGCACCGGCTAACTCCGTGCCAGCAGCCGCGGTAATACGGAGGGTGCAAGCGTTAATCGGAATTACTGGGCGTAAAGCGCACGCAGGCGGTCTGTCAAGTCGGATGTGAAATCCCCGGGCTCAACCTGGGAACTGCATTCGAAACTGGCAGGCTAGAGTCTTGTAGAGGGGGGTAGAATTCCAGGTGTAGCGGTGAAATGCGTAGAGATCTGGAGGAATACCGGTGGCGAAGGCGGCCCCCTGGACAAAGACTGACGCTCAGGTGCGAAAGCGTGGGGAGCAAACAGGATTAGATACCCTGGTAGTCCACGCCGTAAACGATGTCGACTTGGAGGTTGTGCCCTTGAGGCGTGGCTTCCGGAGCTAACGCGTTAAGTCGACCGCCTGGGGAGTACGGCCGCAAGGTTAAAACTCAAATGAATTGACGGGGGCCCGCACAAGCGGTGGAGCATGTGGTTTAATTCGATGCAACGCGAAGAACCTTACCTACTCTTGACATCCAGAGAACTTTCCAGAGATGGATTGGTGCCTTCGGGAACTCTGAGACAGGTGCTGCATGGCTGTCGTCAGCTCGTGTTGTGAAATGTTGGGTTAAGTCCCGCAACGAGCGCAACCCTTATCCTTTGTTGCCAGCGGTTAGGCCGGGAACTCAAAGGAGACTGCCAGTGATAAACTGGAGGAAGGTGGGGATGACGTCAAGTCATCATGGCCCTTACGAGTAGGGCTACACACGTGCTACAATGGCGCATACAAAGAGAAGCGACCTCGCGAGAGCAAGCGGACCTCATAAAGTGCGTCGTAGTCCGGATTGGAGTCTGCAACTCGACTCCATGAAGTCGGAATCGCTAGTAATCGTAGATCAGAATGCTACGGTGAATACGTTCCCGGGCCTTGTACACACCGCCCGTCACACCATGGGAGTGGGTTGCAAAAGAAGTAGGTAGCTTAACCTTCGGGAGGGCGCTTACCACTTTGTGATTCATGACTGGGGTGAAGTCGTAACAAGGTAACCGTAGGGGAACCTGCGGTTGGATCACCTCCTTACCTTAAAGAACCTGCCTTTGCAGTGCTCACACAGATTGTTTGATAAATAAATAATTTCAAAATGTACTGTTAAGTGCATTGTGAAATTTTGCTCTTTAAAAATCTGGATCAAGCTGAAAATTGAAACGACACATCTTAAATGGTGTGTTCGAGTCTCTCAAATTTTCGCAATTTGATGATGAATCGAAAGAAACATCTTCGGGTTGTGAGGTTAAGCGACTAAGCGTACACGGTGGATGCCCTGGCAGTCAGAGGCGATGAAGGACGTGCTAATCTGCGAAAAGCGCCGGCGAGGTGATATGAACCTTTGACCCGGCGATGTCCGAATGGGGAAACCCAGTGTGTTTCGACACACTATCGTTAACTGAATACATAGGTTAACGAGGCGAACCGGGGGAACTGAAACATCTAAGTACCCCGAGGAAAAGAAATCAACCGAGATTCCCCCAGTAGCGGCGAGCGAATGGGGAGCAGCCCAGAGTCTGAATCAGCTTGTGTGTTAGTGGAACGGTCTGGAAAGTCCGGCGATACAGGGTGACAGCCCCGTACACGAAAATGCACAGGTTGTGAACTCGAAGAGTAGGGCGGGACACGTGGTATCCTGTCTGAATATGGGGGGACCATCCTCCAAGGCTAAATACTCCTGACTGACCGATAGTGAACCAGTACCGTGAGGGAAAGGCGAAAAGAACCCCGGCGAGGGGAGTGAAAAAGAACCTGAAACCGTGTACGTACAAGCAGTGGGAGCACCTTCGTGGTGTGACTGCGTACCTTTTGTATAATGGGTCAGCGACTTATATTCTGTAGCAAGGTTAACCGTATAGGGGAGCCGAAGGGAAACCGAGTCTTAACTGGGCGTTAAGTTGCAGGGTATAGACCCGAAACCCGGTGATCTAGCCATGGGCAGGTTGAAGGTTGGGTAACACTAACTGGAGGACCGAACCGACTAATGTTGAAAAATTAGCGGATGACTTGTGGCTGGGGGTGAAAGGCCAATCAAACCGGGAGATAGCTGGTTCTCCCCGAAAGCTATTTAGGTAGCGCCTCGTGAACTCATCTTCGGGGGTAGAGCACTGTTTCGGCTAGGGGGCCATCCCGGCTTACCAACCCGATGCAAACTACGAATACCGAAGAATGTTATCACGGGAGACACACGGCGGGTGCTAACGTCCGTCGTGAAGAGGGAAACAACCCAGACCGCCAGCTAAGGTCCCAAAGTCATGGTTAAGTGGGAAACGATGTGGGAAGGCACAGACAGCCAGGATGTTGGCTTAGAAGCAGCCATCATTTAAAGAAAGCGTAATAGCTCACTGGTCGAGTCGGCCTGCGCGGAAGATGTAACGGGGCTAAACCATGCACCGAAGCTGCGGCAGCGACGCTTATGCGTTGTTGGGTAGGGGAGCGTTCTGTAAGCCGTTGAAGGTGGCCTGTGAGGGTTGCTGGAGGTATCAGAAGTGCGAATGCTGACATAAGTAACGATAAAGCGGGTGAAAAGCCCGCTCGCCGGAAGACCAAGGGTTCCTGTCCAACGTTAATCGGGGCAGGGTGAGTCGACCCCTAAGGCGAGGCCGAAAGGCGTAGTCGATGGGAAACAGGTTAATATTCCTGTACTTGGTGTTACTGCGAAGGGGGGACGGAGAAGGCTATGTTAGCCGGGCGACGGTTGTCCCGGTTTAAGCATGTAGGCGGAGGTTCCAGGTAAATCCGGTACCTTATTAACGCTGAGGTGTGATGACGAGGCACTACGGTGCTGAAGTAACAAATGCCCTGCTTCCAGGAAAAGCCTCTAAGCATCAGGTAACATCAAATCGTACCCCAAACCGACACAGGTGGTCAGGTAGAGAATACCAAGGCGCTTGAGAGAACTCGGGTGAAGGAACTAGGCAAAATGGTGCCGTAACTTCGGGAGAAGGCACGCTGATATGTAGGTGAAGCCCCTGCGGGTGGAGCTGAAATCAGTCGAAGATACCAGCTGGCTGCAACTGTTTATTAAAAACACAGCACTGTGCAAACACGAAAGTGGACGTATACGGTGTGACGCCTGCCCGGTGCCGGAAGGTTAATTGATGGGGTTAGCGGTAACGCGAAGCTCTTGATCGAAGCCCCGGTAAACGGCGGCCGTAACTATAACGGTCCTAAGGTAGCGAAATTCCTTGTCGGGTAAGTTCCGACCTGCACGAATGGCGTAATGATGGCCAGGCTGTCTCCACCCGAGACTCAGTGAAATTGAACTCGCTGTGAAGATGCAGTGTACCCGCGGCAAGACGGAAAGACCCCGTGAACCTTTACTATAGCTTGACACTGAACACTGGTCCTTGATGTGTAGGATAGGTGGGAGGCTTTGAAGCGTGGACGCCAGTCTGCGTGGAGCCGACCTTGAAATACCACCCTTTAATGGCTGGTGTTCTAACGTAGACCCGTAATCCGGGTTGCGGACAGTGTCTGGTGGGTAGTTTGACTGGGGCGGTCTCCTCCCAAAGAGTAACGGAGGAGCACGAAGGTTAGCTAATCCTGGTCGGACATCAGGAGGTTAGTGCAATGGCATAAGCTAGCTTGACTGCGAGAGTGACGGCTCGAGCAGGTGCGAAAGCAGGTCATAGTGATCCGGTGGTTCTGAATGGAAGGGCCATCGCTCAACGGATAAAAGGTACTCCGGGGATAACAGGCTGATACCGCCCAAGAGTTCATATCGACGGCGGTGTTTGGCACCTCGATGTCGGCTCATCACATCCTGGGGCTGAAGTAGGTCCCAAGGGTATGGCTGTTCGCCATTTAAAGTGGTACGCGAGCTGGGTTTAGAACGTCGTGAGACAGTTCGGTCCCTATCTGCCGTGGGCGCTGGAGAATTGAGGGGGGCTGCTCCTAGTACGAGAGGACCGGAGTGGACGCATCACTGGTGTTCGGGTTGTCATGCCAATGGCATTGCCCGGTAGCTAAATGCGGAAGAGATAAGTGCTGAAAGCATCTAAGCACGAAACTTGCCCCGAGATGAGTTCTCCCTGACTCCTTGAGAGTCCTGAAGGAACGTTGAAGACGACGACGTTGATAGGTCGGGTGTGTAAGCGTAGCGATACGTTGAGCTAACCGATACTAATGAACCGTGAGGCTTAACCTTACAACGCCGAAGCTGTTTCGGCGAAGAGACAGAATATTTTCAGCTTTGATACAGATTAACAGAATTTGCCTGGCGGCTTTAGCGCGGTGGTCCCACCTGACCCCATGCCGAACTCAGAAGTGAAACGCCGTAGCGCCGATGGTAGTGTGGGGTCTCCCCATGTGAGAGTAGGGAACTGCCAGGCATCAATTAAGAAGAACCCCGTACCGGAAGGTGCGGGGTTTTTTGCTTTGGATTTTCGCGATCCCCTCCTTGAAACTTTCTCACCTTTCGCTTGCAGACTCGACATTCAGCTCATTTCTGGGTATCGTTAGCTGTCTGGATGTCTAAACGTTTATACGTATGCTGTGAGGATATAAGGTTATGCCGATTCGGGTGCAGGACGAGCTACCAGCCGTCAATTTCTTACGTGAAGAAAACGTCTTCGTAATGACGGCTTCACGCGCTACAGGTCAGGAAATTCGCCCGCTGAAGGTGCTTATTCTCAATCTGATGCCGAAAAAGATCGAAACAGAGAACCAGTTCCTGCGTCTGCTGTCGAATTCTCCGCTGCAGGTTGATATTCAGCTGTTGCGGATCGATGCCCGCGAGTCGCGTAATACCCCATCCGAGCACCTGAATAACTTCTACTGCAACTTCGACGACATTCGTGATGAAAACTTCGATGGGCTGATCGTCACCGGTGCACCGCTGGGTCTGGTTGAATTTAATGATGTTGCCTACTGGCCGCAGATCAAACAGGTGCTGGAGTGGGCAAAAGATCACGTGACCTCCACGCTGTTTGTCTGTTGGGCGGTACAAGCCGCACTGAATATTCTCTATGGTATCCCGAAGCAAACCCGTACTGAAAAGCTCTCTGGCGTATACGAACACCACATTCTTCATCCTCATGCGTTACTGACGCGCGGTTTCGACGACGTCTTCCTGGCCCCGCACTCCCGCTATGCGGATTTTCCGGCACAGTTGATCCGTGATTACACCGATCTTGAGATCCTGGCGGAAACGGAAGAGGGAGATGCCTATCTGTTTGCCAGCAAAGATAAGCGCATTGCCTTTGTAACCGGACACCCTGAATACGATGCCGATACTCTCGCTGCGGAATTTTTCCGCGATGTTGAAGCCGGTCTGAACCCGGATGTTCCGTATAACTATTTCCCAAAAAACGATCCGCAGAACAAGCCTGGAGCATCCTGGCGCAGCCACGGCAATTTGCTGTTTACTAACTGGCTCAACTATTACGTCTACCAAATAACGCCATACGATCTGCGTCACATGAATCCGACACTGGAGTAATCTTCTGCACTAAACGATCCTAAAGCGTTTCAGCTATTCAAATCAGGCACCTTCGGGTGCCTTTTTTATTTCCGAAATAACACTCAGCAATGAATAAAACTTTAAATTCATATTAATCAATCGATTACGTCAATTTAATTATTAAAATGGAAATTGTTTTTGATTTTAGAAAAATTATGAGTAGTCTTAATTTTGCTGAGCGAAAACTACACAACGATCTTTCGTTCGCATTGGGAGCGTGATTTTGGATCTTTGATGAGGAGCAGAGTAATGACTCAACAGGCAACGACGGTCGATGAACTGGCCTTTACCCAGCCGTATGGCGAGCAGGAGCAGCAAGTTTTGACGGCAGAGGCTGTCGAGTTCCTGACCGGGCTGGTAACCCGCTTTACGCCACAGCGCAATAAGCTGCTGGCAGCGCGTATTCACCAGCAGCAGGAAATTGACAATGGAAAGTTGCCTGGGTTTATTTCGGAAACCGCTTCCATTCGACGCGGTGAGTGGACAATCCGTGGTATTCCCGACGATTTACAGGATCGCCGTGTTGAGATCACCGGCCCTGTAGAGCGCAAAATGGTGATCAACGCCATGAATGCCAACGTCAAAGTCTTTATGGCGGATTTTGAAGATTCTCTGGCACCGGACTGGCGCAAAGTGATCGACGGGCAGATCAACCTGCGTGATGCCGTTAACGGTACTATCAGCTACACCAATGAAGCCGGGAAAATATACCAGCTCAAACCAAATCCGGCTGTGCTGATCTGTCGCGTGCGTGGTCTGCATCTGCCTGAAAAACATGTCACCTGGCGCGGCGAAGCTATCCCAGGCAGCCTGTTTGATTTTGCATTGTACTTCTTCCACAACCATAAAAACTTGCTGGCAAAAGGCAGCGGCCCGTATTTCTACCTGCCAAAAACCCAGTCCTGGCAGGAAGCGGCCTGGTGGAGCGAGGTATTCAGCTACGCCGAAGATTACTTCAATCTGTCACGCGGCACTATCAAAGCCACGTTGCTGATTGAAACATTGCCCGCAGTCTTCCAGATGAATGAAATCCTGCATGCCCTGCGTGACCACATTGTCGGTCTGAACTGCGGACGCTGGGACTACATCTTTAGCTACATCAAGACCCTGAAAAATCATGCTGACCGGGTACTTCCGGATCGCCAGGTTGTCACTATGGATAAACCGTTCCTTAGCGCCTATTCGCGTTTGCTGATTAAAACCTGCCACAAGCGTGGAGCCTTTGCGATGGGCGGTATGGCAGCATTTATTCCAAGCAAAGACGTTGAGCGTAACAACCAGGTACTTAATAAGGTGAAAGCCGATAAAGAGCTGGAAGCACGTAACGGCCATGATGGGACGTGGATTGCGCATCCAGGTCTGGCCGATACGGCGATGGAGGTCTTCAACCGCGTACTCGGCGACAACAAAAACCAGCTGTTTGTCACTCGCGAAGAAGATGCCCCAACCGCGGAAGAGCAACTGCTGGCACCGTGTTCAGGTGAACGTACTGAAGAGGGCATGCGCGCCAATATCCGCGTCGCCGTGCAGTACATCGAAGCATGGATCTCCGGCAACGGCTGCGTACCGATTTACGGCCTGATGGAAGACGCGGCTACGGCGGAGATCTCCCGAACCTCCATCTGGCAGTGGATCCACCATCAGAAAACGCTCAGCAATGGCAAGCCAGTAACCAAAGCCTTGTTCCGCCAGATGCTGGCCGAAGAGATGCGGGTGATCCAGGACGAGCTGGGCGAACACCGCTTCAGCAGCGGACGTTTTGATGATGCCGCACGCCTGATGGAGCAAATCACCACATCTGATGACTTAATCGACTTCCTCACCCTGCCAGGCTACCGCCTGCTGGCGTAATCCACCACATAACAATATGGAGCATCTGCACATGAAAACCCGTACCCAACAGATCGAAGAGTTACAGAAAGAGTGGACACAACCGCGCTGGGAAGGCATCCGCCGTCCGTACAGTGCAGAGGAAGTGGTGAAATTGCGCGGTTCGGTCAACCCGGAATGTACGCTGGCGCAGAATGGCGCGGCGAAAATGTGGCGCTTACTGCACGGCGGTTCCAAAAAGGGTTACATCAACAGCCTTGGTGCGCTGACCGGCGGCCAGGCGCTGCAACAGGCGAAAGCCGGGATTGAAGCGGTCTATCTCTCTGGCTGGCAGGTCGCGGCAGACGCTAACCTGGCCTCCAGCATGTATCCGGATCAGTCTCTTTACCCGGCAAACTCCGTGCCGTCGGTGGTGGATCGGATCAACAACACCTTCCGTCGTGCGGATCAGATCCAGTGGGCGGCAGGCATTGAGCCAAACGATCCGCGCTTTACTGACTACTTCCTGCCGATCGTTGCGGATGCGGAAGCCGGTTTTGGCGGCGTGCTGAACGCATTTGAACTGATGAAATCGATGATTGAGGCCGGTGCAGCGGCCGTTCACTTCGAAGACCAACTGGCGTCAGTGAAGAAGTGCGGACACATGGGCGGTAAAGTGTTAGTCCCGACCCAGGAAGCGATTCAGAAGCTGGTTGCGGCGCGTCTGGCCGCTGACGTACTCGGCGTACCGACGCTGGTGATTGCTCGTACCGATGCCGATGCGGCTGACCTGATCACCTCTGACTGCGACCCGTATGACAGCGAGTTCATTACCGGTGAGCGTACCAGCGAAGGGTTCTACCGCACTCATGCCGGCATTGAGCAGGCGATCAGCCGTGGCCTGGCGTATGCTCCATATGCGGATCTGGTCTGGTGCGAAACCTCCACGCCGGATCTGGCGCTGGCAAAACGCTTTGCCGATGCCATCCATGCAAAATACCCGGGCAAACTGCTGGCCTATAACTGCTCACCGTCCTTTAACTGGCAGAAGAATCTGGATGACAAAACCATCGCCAGCTTCCAGCAGCAGCTGTCCGATATGGGCTACAAATACCAGTTCATCACCCTGGCGGGTATCCACAGCATGTGGTTCAACATGTTCGACCTGGCGCATGCTTACGCGCAGGGTGAAGGCATGAAGCACTATGTTGAGAAGGTTCAGCAGCCAGAATTTGCCGCGGGTAAAGAGGGTTATACCTTTGTGTCTCACCAGCAGGAGGTAGGAACTGGCTACTTCGATAACGTGACCACCATCATTCAGGGTGGCGCTTCCTCCGTAACCGCCTTAACGGGTTCAACCGAAGAAGCACAGTTCTGATGATGTCCCCCTCTCCCTTCGGGGAGAGGGTTGGGTGAAGGGGAATGTATGTCGCGTGGCCTGGAATTACTGATCGCACAAACCATCCTGCAGGGTTTCGATGCCCAGTATGGACGTTTTCTGGAAGTGACATCTGGCGCGCAGCAGCGCTTTGAACATGCCGACTGGCATGCGGTTCAGCAGGCTATGAAGCAGCGCATCCATCTCTACGATCACCACGTAGGCCTGGTGGTGGAGCAGCTGCGCTGCATTACCGACGGCAAAAACCCTGATGCGGCTTTTTTACTGCGGGTGAAAGAGCATTACACCCACTTGTTACCCGATTACCCGCGCTTCGAGATTGCGGAGAGCTTTTTCAACTCCGTTTATTGCCGGTTATTTGACCACCGCTCACTATCTCCTGAGCGGTTATTTATTTTCAGCTCCCAGCCGGAACGCCGTTTTCGTACGATTCCGCGCCCGCTGGCGAAAGACTTCTTTCCCGATCACGGCTGGGAGCCGCTGCTGCACCGCATATTAACGGACTTGCCGCTGCGTTTGCCCTGGCAGAATAAAGCCCGGGATATTGGCTATATCATCGCACATCTCAACGAAACCTTTGGTGAGGGGGAGCTCAGGCACAGCCACTTGCAGGTCGCCAATGAGCTTTTCTACCGTAACAAAGCGGCCTGGCTGGTCGGGAAACTGGTGACGCCAACCGCCACGGTCCCGTTTTTGCTGCCTATTCACCGTACTGATGATGGCGAACTGTTTGTCGATACCTGCCTGACGACCAGCGCGGAAGCCAGTATTGTGTTTGGTTTCGCCCGTTCCTATTTCATGGTTTACGCCCCGCTACCTGCGGCGCTGGTGGAGTGGCTACGGGAGATCCTGCCGGGCAAAACCACCGCCGAGCTGTATATGGCAATTGGCTGTCAGAAGCACGCGAAAACCGAAAGCTATCGGGAGTATCTGCACTATATTGCCAGCGCCGATGAGCAATTTATCGAAGCTCCTGGCATTCGCGGCATGGTGATGCTGGTGTTCACCCTGCCGGGGTTTGATCGTGTGTTTAAGGTGATAAAAGACAAATTCGCGCCACAGAAAGAGATGACCGCCGCTCATGTCCGCGCTTGCTACCAGCTGGTGAAAGAGCACGATCGCGTCGGGCGGATGGCCGATACCCAGGAGTTCGAAAATTTTGTGCTGGATAAGCAGCAGATCGCTCCGGCGCTTATGGCGTTATTACTGCAGGAAGCGCCGGGGAAAATCACCGATCTTGGCGATAAAATTGCGATCAGCCATCTCTACATTGAGCGCCGGATGGTGCCGCTCAATATCTGGCTGGAACAGTCAGACGGCCAGGTCTTGCGGGATGCGATTGAAGAGTATGGCAACGCCATCCGCCAGCTTGCTGCGGCCAATATCTTCCCGGGTGACATGCTGTTTAAAAACTTCGGTGTGACCCGACACGGTCGGGTGGTGTTCTACGATTACGACGAAATTTGCTACATGACTGAGGTGAATTTCCGCGATATTCCAGCGCCGCGCTACCCGGAAGATGAACTGTCTGGCGAACCGTGGTACAGCGTTTCACCCGGCGACGTGTTTCCGGAGGAATTTCGTCACTGGCTGTGTGCTGACCCGCGCATCGGGCCGTTATTTGAAGAGATGCATGATGACCTGTTCCACGCCAGCTACTGGCGCGGGCTGCAAACGCGGATTAAGAACGGGCACGTGGAAGATGTGTATGCTTACCGACGTAAGCAGAGGTTTTGCTTCAGATTTTCACCCTCACCCGGTGGGAGAGGGCCGGGGTGATGGCATCAGTCCGCAGTGCAGCCTAATCGCCCGGTGGCGCTGCGCTTACCGGGCCTACGGTCCGAATGTTGGCAGGAAACCACCCTAGCGAATTCCACCATACGCCAGCGTCACCTCTTTCGCCGCCTTAATCACCAGCGCACCCAGCTCGGTTACACGGTCATCGGTCATACGTGAAATCGGCCCGGAGATGGAGATGGCGGCAAACGGCTCACGGTGCTCGTCAAAAATACAGGCAGCAAGGCAGCGCAGGCCGAGCGCATGTTCTTCGTCGTCAAACGAATAGCCGCGTTTACGCGTCAAAGCCAGATCTTCTTTCAGGTGCACAGGGGAAACCAGCGTAGCGTGCGTGTAAGCATGCAGCCCTTTGCGGTGTAACAGCCCCGTGACCTGCTCTTCACTTAGCTGCGACAGAAATGCTTTTCCTGCTCCGGAGGCGTGCATTGGCAGCTTACCGCCAATCGGTGCTGACATACGCATCAGCTGTGTACACTGTACCTGGTCGATGATAATCGCCTGGTGGTCACTCTGGTCCAGCACGGCCAGGTTTACCGTTTCGCCGGAGTCTTCCATCAGCTTGCGCAGAATAGGGTGCACAATCGCCAGCAGATTGCGGCTTTGCAGGAAGCTACTGCCAACAATAAACGCATGCGCACCCACTGCCCAGTGCCCCAGCTCACCAACCTGACGCACAAAGCCCAGTTGCTGCATGGTGGTCAGCAGGCGGTGCGTGGTGGAATTGGGTAATCCGGCCTGTTGTGCCAGCTCCGTGAGGGCCACGCTGCCGTGTGACTCGGCTATCCACTCCAGTAGCTTCAGGCCGCGCGTAAGCGATTGAACCTGCCCGCCCTGTTGTGCGGCGGTGGTGGCAGCAGGTTTTCTGCCGCGTTTAGCGGGAACGGTCGCGACCATGACGATCTCCTTTTTCTGTATCGTGGAAATCATTTTCGTTTTATTTGGTGATTTTGCAACCGTAATCCTGACTGATCGGATGAGTGATAGTGAACATGTCTCATGTTACCACTGTGTGACTTTTCCACCCTGCGAGATTATGCCAGTATGGATTGCTGGCCTTTTGGCCTGGTTGAGCGTTGTCGGGAGCAAGTGTGAGCAGCAAAGTAGAGCAACTGCGTGCGCAGTTAAATGAACGAATTCTGGTGCTGGACGGCGGTATGGGCACGATGATCCAGGGCTATCGTCTGAGTGAAGACGATTTCCGCGGTGAGCGTTTCGCCGACTGGCCATGTGACCTGAAAGGCAACAACGACCTGCTGGTATTAAGCAAGCCGCACGTCATTGCGGAAATCCACAACGCGTACTTCGAAGCGGGTGCGGATATCGTTGAAACCAACACCTTCAACTCGACAACCATCGCTATGGCGGATTACCAGATGGAATCCCTGTCGGCGGAAATCAACTTTGAAGCGGCGAAGCTGGCGCGCGCCTGCGCGGACGAATGGACGGCCCGCACGCCGGACAAACCGCGCTATGTGGCCGGGGTTCTTGGCCCGACAAACCGTACCGCGTCGATTTCACCGGACGTAAACGACCCGGCGTTTCGTAATATCACCTTCGATCAGCTGGTCACGGCCTACCGTGAATCGACCAAAGCGCTGGTGGAAGGCGGTTCCGATCTGATCCTGATTGAAACGGTATTCGATACCCTCAACGCCAAAGCCGCCATTTACGCGGTAAAAGAGGAATTCGAGGCGCTGGGCGTTGACCTGCCGATCATGATTTCCGGCACCATTACCGATGCCTCTGGCCGTACCCTGTCCGGCCAGACAACTGAAGCCTTTTATAACTCCCTGCGCCACGCTGATGCGCTCTCCTTCGGCCTGAACTGTGCGCTGGGGCCAGATGAGCTGCGCCAGTACGTGCAGGAACTCTCGCGCATCGCTGAATGCTACGTCACCGCTCACCCGAACGCCGGTTTGCCAAATGCCTTTGGTGAATACGATCTGGATGCGGACACCATGGCGGTGCAAATCCGTGAGTGGGCCGAGTCCGGTTTCCTGAATATCGTCGGTGGCTGCTGCGGCACCACGCCGGAGCACATCGCTGCCATGAGCAATGCGGTGGCCGGGCTGCCGCCGCGTAAACTGCCCGAGCTTCCTGTCGCCTGTCGCCTCTCCGGTCTTGAGCCGTTGACCATCGGTGACGACAGCCTGTTTGTGAACGTGGGTGAACGTACTAACGTCACCGGTTCGGCGAAGTTCAAGCGACTGATTAAAGAAGAAAAATACAGCGAAGCGCTGGACGTTGCTCGCCAGCAGGTAGAAAGCGGCGCGCAGATTATCGATATCAATATGGATGAGGGGATGCTCGACGCCGAAGCGGCGATGGTGCGTTTCCTCAACCTGATCGCCGGTGAACCGGACATCGCCCGCGTGCCGATTATGATTGACTCCTCGAAGTGGGAAGTCATCGAGAAAGGGCTGAAATGTATTCAGGGCAAAGGCATTGTTAACTCCATCTCGATGAAAGAGGGAGTCGATATCTTTATCCACCACGCGAAGCTGGTGCGCCGCTACGGTGCCGCCGTGGTCGTGATGGCCTTTGATGAAGTAGGCCAGGCCGATACTCGTGAGCGTAAAATTGAGATTTGCCGTCGCGCGTACAATATTTTGACCGAAGAGGTGGGCTTCCCGCCGGAAGACATCATCTTCGACCCAAATATCTTTGCGGTCGCGACCGGGATTGAAGAGCACAACAACTATGCTCAGGACTTTATCGGCGCGTGTGAAGACATCAAGCGCGAGCTGCCACATGCGCTGATCTCCGGCGGTGTCTCGAACGTGTCGTTCTCATTCCGTGGTAACGACCCGGTGCGTGAGGCTATCCACGCCGTGTTTCTCTACTACGCCATCCGTAACGGTATGGACATGGGGATTGTCAACGCCGGACAGCTGGCGATTTACGACGATCTGCCTGCGGAGCTGCGCGACGCGGTGGAGGATGTCATCCTCAACCGTCGCGACGATGCCACCGAGCGTATGCTGGATCTGGCTGAGAAATATCGCGGCAGCAAATCCGATGAAGCGGCAAACGTTCAGCAGGCCGAGTGGCGTTCCTGGGACGTGAGAAAACGTCTGGAATATTCGCTGGTCAAAGGCATTACCGAGTTTATCGAGCAGGACACCGAAGAAGCGCGTCAGCAGTCAACACGCCCGATAGAAGTGATCGAAGGTCCGCTGATGGACGGCATGAACGTGGTGGGCGATCTGTTTGGTGAGGGCAAGATGTTCCTGCCGCAGGTGGTGAAATCCGCGCGCGTGATGAAGCAGGCCGTGGCTTATCTTGAACCGTTTATCGAGGCCAGCAAAGAGAAAGGCTCCAGTAACGGCAAGATGGTCATCGCCACCGTGAAGGGTGACGTACACGATATCGGTAAGAATATCGTCGGTGTGGTGCTGCAGTGTAATAACTACGAAATTATCGACCTCGGTGTGATGGTGCCGGCGGATAAAATCCTCAAAACCGCGCGCGAAGTGAATGCTGACCTGATTGGCCTTTCCGGGCTGATTACACCGTCGCTGGACGAGATGGTCAACGTGGCAAAAGAGATGGAACGCCAGGGCTTTACCATTCCGTTGTTGATTGGCGGGGCGACCACCTCAAAAGCGCACACGGCGGTGAAAATCGAGCAGAACTACAGTGGCCCGACGGTCTATGTGCAGAACGCCTCGCGTACCGTGGGTGTTGTCTCTGCGCTGCTTTCCGCCACACAGCACGATGACTTTGTGGCACGCACCCGCAAAGAGTACGAAACCGTTCGTATTCAGCACGCGCGTAAAAAACCCCGCACGCCGCCGGTTACGTTACAGGCCGCGCGCGATAACGATCTGGCGTTTGACTGGCCGAGCTATACGCCACCGGTGGCGCATCGCCTGGGCGTGCAGGAGGTTACCGCCAGCATCGAAACGCTGCGTAACTACATCGACTGGACACCGTTCTTTATGACCTGGTCGCTGGCAGGTAAATATCCGCGCATCCTCGAAGATGACGTGGTGGGGGAAGAGGCACAGCGCCTGTTCAACGACGCTAACGAGATGCTGGATAAGCTGAGTGCAGAGAAAACCCTCAACCCGCGCGGTGTGGTGGGCCTGTTCCCGGCAAACCGTGTGGGGGACGACATCGAAATTTATCGCGATGAAACCCGCACGCACGTGCTGACGGTGAGCCGTCACCTGCGCCAGCAAACCGAGAAAGTGGGCTTTGCTAACTACTGCCTGGCCGATTTCGTTGCACCGAAACTTTCCGGTAAAGCCGATTACATCGGCGCATTTGCCGTGACCGGTGGTCTGGAAGAAGATGCGCTGGCGGATGCGTTCGAAGCGCAACACGATGACTACAACAAAATCATGGTCAAAGCGATTGCTGACCGTCTGGCAGAAGCCTTTGCGGAGTACCTGCACGAGCGTGTGCGCAAGGTGTACTGGGGTTATGCGGCGAATGAGAACCTCAGCAACGAGGAGTTGATCCGCGAAAACTACCAGGGCATTCGTCCGGCACCGGGTTACCCGGCCTGCCCGGAACACACCGAAAAGGGCACTATCTGGAAGCTGCTGGATGTGGAAGCGCACACCGGCATGAAACTGACCGAGTCCTTTGCCATGTGGCCGGGCGCGTCTGTATCCGGCTGGTACTTCAGCCATCCGGACAGCAAATACTTCGCCGTGGCACAGCTGCAGCGTGACCAGATCGAGGACTACGCCCTGCGCAAAGGCATGAGCGTGTCCGAAGTCGAGCGTTGGTTAGCGCCTAACCTGGGCTACGACGCCGACTGACGTCACTTTTCCTTACAACAAACAGGGCACGCATCGGGTGCCCTGTCTCTTTCTTACGCTTAAACCCTTATACTGAACCTAAGGAAACCTATAACGATAAGGAGAACCCCCTTCCGTGCTGACTCTGTTACACCTGCTCTCTGCTGTGGCATTGCTGGTATGGGGCACGCATATTGTCCGTACCGGTGTCATGCGCGTATTTGGCGCGCGCTTACGTACCGTTCTCAGCAGCAGCGTTGAGAAGAAGCCACTTGCCTTCTGTGCGGGTATCGGTGTGACGGCGCTGGTTCAGAGCAGTAATGCCACCACTATGCTCGTTACCTCGTTTGTGGCACAGGATCTGGTGGCGCTGGCTCCGGCGCTGGTTATCGTGCTCGGTGCTGATGTGGGGACCGCGCTGATGGCGCGTATCCTGACTTTCGATCTCTCCTGGCTGTCGCCGCTGCTGATTTTTATCGGCGTTATCTTCTTCCTCGGTCGTAAACAAACCCGCGCCGGACAGCTTGGCCGCGTGGCAATTGGCCTGGGGCTGATCCTGCTGGCGCTGGAACTGATTGTGCAGGCGGTCACCCCCATCACTCAGGCCAACGGCGTGCAGGTTATCTTCGCCTCGCTGACGGGTGACATCATGCTGGATGCGTTGATTGGCGCGGTGTTTGCCATCGTCAGCTACTCCAGCCTGGCGGCCGTCTTGCTGACTGCAACGCTCACCACCGCAGGGGCGATCTCCTTCCCGGTGGCGCTGTGTCTGGTTATCGGTGCCAACCTCGGCTCGGGACTGCTGGCGATGCTGAACAACAGCGCCGCGAATGCCGCCGCTCGCCGCGTGGCGCTTGGTAGCCTGCTGTTTAAGCTGGTGGGTAGCCTGATCATTTTGCCTTTTGTTCACCCGCTGGCGAACCTGATGGACAACCTCCCGCTGCCGAAGGCGGAACTGGTTATTTACTTCCACGTCTTCTACAACCTGACGCGTTGCCTGGCGATGGTGCCTTTTGTTGCGCCAATGGCCCGTTTTTGCGAGCGTCTTATCCGCGATGAGCCTGAACTGGATGCACGTCTGAAACCGAAGCATCTGGACACCACGGTACTGGATACTCCCGCGCTGGCCATTGCCAATGCCGCTCGTGAAACGCTGCGCATAGGCGATGCGATGGAAACCATGCTTGAAGGGCTGCAAAAGGTGATGCACGGTGAGCCGCGCGAAGAGAAAGAACTGCGCAGGATAGCGGACGACATTAACGTGCTTTACACCGCCATCAAGCTTTATCTGGCACGTATTCCGCAGGATGAACTGGCGGAAGAGGAGTCCCGTCGTTGGGCAGAAATCATTGAAATGTCGCTCAACCTGGAACAGGCTTCGGATATCGTTGAACGCATGGGCAGTGAAATCGCCGACAAATCGCTGGCCACGCGGCAGGCCTTCTCGGGTGAAGGTTTAAAAGAGCTTGAAGCGCTGCACGAACAGCTGGTGAGCAACCTGAAGCTGGCGATGTCGGTCTTCTTCTCCAGTGATGTGCCGAGCGCGCGACGCCTGCGCCGTAATAAACACCGTTTCCGCATTCTCAACCGTCGCTACTCGCATGCTCACGTTGAGCGTCTGCATCAGCAAAACGTGCAAAGTATCGAAACCAGCTCCCTGCACCTGGGGCTGCTGGGGGACATGAAACGTCTGAACTCGTTGTTCTGCGCGGTAGCATACAGCGTGATGGAACAGCCGGACGAAGATGACGAACGGGATGAGTATTAATCTCTGAAAGCGCCTCGCAAAACCGTTTTGCGAGGCGTGACACTCTTTAATGAGCAATCTACCCTTAGCCCTCATATTTTTAAGGGAATAGGAAATGCTCATATACTACGCTACACTTCGCCAATTCATGCGCACTCCAATGGGGGTTATCATGCGCACAGTCAAAGGAATTAAAAAATCGGTCAATGTCTCTTTAGCACCAGAAATACTGGAAGAGGCCCGAAAGCTTAAACTCAATCTTTCAGCTGTGCTAACAGAGGCATTGCAGGAGAAGTTTCGCGAAAATCAACGTACGGTTTGGCTTGAAGAGAATCAGGACGCTATCGATGCCGTTAACCGGTGGGTCGATGAAAACGGTTCTTTCAGCGATTTTCAGAGGTCGTTCTGATGGAGCAATATTTTGCTTATGAGAACACGGGTAACGGGAAGAAAGTCTATCCCTGGTTAATCAATATGCAGCACCCCGTTGCGAATGTGATGAAACATGTTTTGGTTGCCCCCGCGATCGAGCTGGACAACCTGGCTGGCAGCAATCTACCTGCGAAAGTTTGCCCTGTCGTTGAAATCGCGGGAAAATCCTGTGTCGTAATGATGCATATGATGTCTGGAATCCCAGCAAAAGAAATTGGTGAGAGCGTTGCAGATCTTACCGATAAAAGGGCTTCTCTACGGGATGCGCTCGATTTTCTTATCAATGGCTACTAAGGCATTTTGGTCAGCCGCAAGGTAAGGTATATTTCGCCTTTACAGGAGAAACTATGCTGCCAACTCAATCAACCCGATTAAACAAATACATTAGCGAGAGCGGGATCTGCTCACGTCGCGAGGCTGACCGTTACATTGAACAGGGTAACGTGTTCCTCAACGGCAAACGCGCCACTATTGGCGACCAGGTGGTGCCCGGTGATGTGGTCAAAGTGAATGGTCAGGTCATCGAACCGCGTGATGCAGAAGATCTGGTGTTTATCGCGTTGAACAAACCGGTTGGGGTTGTCAGTACCACGGAAGATGGCGAGCGGGACAACATCGTTGATTTCGTTAACCACAGCAGCCGTATTTTCCCGATTGGTCGTCTGGATAAAGACTCCCAGGGTCTTATTTTCCTGACTAACCACGGCGACCTGGTAAACAAAATTCTGCGCGCCGGTAACGACCACGAGAAAGAGTACATCGTTACGGTCAATAAGCCGGTCACGGATGAATTTATTCGCGGTATGGGCGCAGGCGTGCCAATCCTCGGAACCGTCACGAAAAAGTGCAAGGTGAAGAAGGAAGCGCCGTTCGCCTTCCGTATTACCCTGGTACAGGGCTTAAACCGTCAGATCCGCCGTATGTGCGAGCACTTTGGTTATGAAGTGACGAAGCTGGAACGTACGCGCATCATGAACGTCAGCCTGTCCGGTATCCCGCTGGGCGAGTGGCGCGATTTAACCGGTGACGAGCTGATTGAGCTGTTTAAGCTTATCGAAAACTCCTCGTCCGAGGCGAAGCCAAAAACCAAAGCGAAGCCAAAAACGCAGGCAATTAAGCGTCCTGTGGTAAAAGCGCCACAAGCGGAAGAAAAGGGGCGGGGCAAACCGGCTAACGGGAAGCGCTTCGCCCAGCCGGGCCGTAAAAAGAAAGGGCGCTGATTAGCGCCTTCCACGGGTTGAGGTATTGGCCGACCAGGAAAAGGTCGTCTCGGTATCCGGTTTATAAGCCTGCTGCTTTTTCAGTTTGCGGGCTTTCTTCGCCTCGGCATCGCGCTGAGCCATCAGTTTGTCGATGTACTCTTTTTTAACCTGATTGGTTTCGGCGTTCGTCAGCGTGCGGCCATGTGCGATGCGGGCGCGGTCGAGTAGCGTTTTAAGTTCGCGCTGCTCGGCTTCCGTCATGTCTTTCTGGGTCAGTCGTGGTGTAGCCATTGCTGAAGCCTCCTGATGGGAAGGTTTCAGTGTAAAGCAAACGCAGCAAATTAAACCTGTTTCACCACATCTTTTTTCGGTTGCTCATCAATGGGTTTGCCGGACCAGTAGCCACCCAGCAGACCAAGGGGGTTATGCAGCACTACCGCGACAATCACCACAAAGCCCACGGAGGCAATGTGCGATAATGTTGCAAGTGTTTGTTATAAAAAGCCGGGGTCGAGCCCGGCTATAGTTATTGTTTATCGCGTAAGGAAATAATATTCAAATGGATTATGTCCGGATGCTTTCCCAGCTCAGACTAAAGCGAGCCAGATATTTGCGCAGTCGGTCAGCGTCGTTAGGATTGGCTTTTTTGAGCCGTGAAACGGCAAACAGCTCTCGTCCGGCCTCAGACAACGATGCGCTGCGGCGACACACCTCTAGCACCGTTTCCAGTTGCCGCTGGTCAAAGAGGTCAATCTCCATGCAAGTTGCAGGCTGTGGCATGTCAGTTTGCCAGTCGGTCTGAAGCCGGGAAATCTCCTCCAGCACCAGATCCTGAGTAATACGCCCTCGTTCCGCCAGCGTCGCCATGCGTGCGACGCTTGCGCTCAGCTCGCGAAAGTTGCCGCGCCACAGTGCCCTGCTGGAACAGGCAAAGGTCAGATAGCCTTCGCGCGCTTCTTTATCGAAGCGGATTTGCGTCTGGCTTTCGCGAGAGAAACGTTGAAGTTCGTAGTCGACATTCGGCGTGATGTCCTCTTTCCGTTGGGCAAGGCCGGGCAAGGCAAAGCTCCACATATTAATACGGGCATAGAGATCTTCACGAAAACGTCCCTCTGCCACCCACTGGCGCATATCACGGTGGGTTCCGGCGATAAGCTGAAAATCGCTGTGAACTTCTTTGTCGGAGCCAAACGGGAAAAAGGTTTTCTCTTCAATGGCTTTGAGCAGCATCGCCTGTTCATCCAGGCCTAGTTCGGCAATCTCGTCGAGGAAAAGGACGCCGCCATCGGCTTCACGCAGCAGGCCGCTGCGTGCCGACAGTGCGCCGGTAAAGGCCCCTTTCACGTGGCCGAACAGCGTGGACATGGCGTTATCACCGCGCAGGGTCGCGCAGTTGACGGAAACCAGCTTGCCGGAAACCTGATGGCGTGACTGCTTAAGCTGATAAATGCGGTTCGCGAGGAACGACTTACCCGCGCCGGTGGGGCCGGTCAGCAGGATAGGTGCTGTGGAACGGAGCGCCACGCGTTCAATCTTGTCGATAAGACTGTTAAAGGTGGCGTTTCGCGTATCAATGCCCGCTTTCAGAAATGATATTGACTGCTGCTGCTCGCGCTGAAAGCGGTTGGTGAGGGTCGTGTAGCGACTTAAATCCAGGTCGATAATTGAGTAAGTTCCGGCTGCGATCTCCTCAGGAGAGGCTTCTTTTCTGGCAGGTCCAGTCTGTAAAAGGCTGGCGGGAAGATAGCGGGCTTCTGTCAGCAGGAACCAGCAGATCTGCGCCACATGCGTGCCGGTGGTGATGTGGACGAAATACTCTTCGTGCTCGGTATCAAAAGTGTACTGGGTGGCAAAATCGAGAAATGCGGCATAAACATCTTCGAAATCCCACGGATCTTCAATGATTACCGTGCTGGGACGTACCTCGGTATGGGGGGAAACCAGCACAATATCTTGCGCCAGTTGCTGGGCCATGCCGAGATCTCGCGGTTGATGAAGCAACTCCAGCCTGTCGACCGGGAAATCCGGCTGTTGGCACAGCCCAACGGTCGGTCGCCATTTGCGAAAGCGATTAGCCCGTTTTCCCCGTTTATCCATCACGGTGCCAAGCACCCCGATTACCACCCGTCGCTTCTTCATATTTATCCAGAAAGATAATTATTGATAGTAAAGGATAAAAAATATTGAGCCGAACGGCAATGGATGAAAATAGTGGTCAATAAAAATCCATTAATAATTAATGAAATAAAAAAATAAAACGATGATTTTTGTTTTTTGGCACGATTCTGGCAATACAGATAACGTCACGACGTTGAGCACACAGGGGGTTAAGGCCCCGTCGGCGCATCAGGAACGGCAAGGCTGTTTTCCGGGGGCGTTCCGTCAACCAATGACACACAGAAGGGTTCGATTCCCGATTCATTCTCCCAATGAAAACTGGTCGTAAACATCAAAGTAAAAACGGGGTATTGCGCAGTCAGCAATCCCAATGAAGGCCGCCGGTAACGGTGCCGGATCGCAGGCGAAAAGGCATTCCCCTGTGATTTCGTGCCTGCACCCGCGCCTGACTTTAAGGAATATAAAATGGCTAAAAAAATCACGATAAAAAAAGGTCAGTTAGGACTGGTAGCAAAAGCTGGCGATTATTACCGGGTACTGGAGGCGGGCGAACACCGTCTGGGGTGGTTCAATACGGACGACGTGCTGGTGGTGAGCCAGGACGGCAGTGAGGTGCCGGATGCGCTGGCGGATTATCTGCGCCGCTTTCAGCCTGACTGGGTGGCACGTTACTGCCTGGCGGTTGATCTTACTGCGGATGAAATCGGGGTGTTATCGAACAACGGTGTATTGCAGGAGATTGTGCCGCCTTGTACACGTTGTCTGTACTGGCAGCAGGATGCTGCGTTGACCCTGAAAAGAATCGATACCCGCGACGTGCAGGTGCCGGTGGATGTGATGAATGCTGCTCTGCAACCGCGTCGTAATGGCGCGGTAAAGGGGCGCGACGCGATGCTGGTCGTACAGGTACCTGCCTGGCACGTTGGGGTGGTGAAAATCGACGGAGAAATTCAGGCACTGTTACCGCCGGGCCTGACGGCATACTGGAAAATTAACCATCTCGTAGAGGCAGAGGTAGTGGATACACGCCTTCAGGTGGTGGAAGTGAGTGGGCAGGAGATCCTGACGAAGGACAAAGTTAACCTGCGCCTGAATCTGGCGGCCAACTGGCGCTACGGCGACGTGCTGCAGGCGTGCGGACAGCTTACGAAACCGTTGGAACATTTGTACCGCGAACTCCAGTTCGCACTGCGTGAGGCGGTCGGCACCCGCACTCTCGATGAGTTACTGGAAGATAAGCAGATCATTGATGAGGTGGTCAGCAAACAGGTGCAAGGCCGCCTGTTACCCTTTGGAATGGAAATTGCGTCACTTGGGGTAAAAGACATTGTTTTACCTGGTGATATGAAAACGATTTTATCCCGTCTGGTAGAGGCTGAAAAATCGGCCCAGGCGAATGTTATTCGCCGACGCGAAGAAACGGCGGCGACACGATCGCTGTTAAACACCGCAAAGGTGATGGAGAACAACCCGGTGGCGCTGCGTTTAAAAGAGCTGGAAACCCTGGAAAGGGTCGCGGAACGTATCGACAAAATTTCGGTATTTGGTGGTCTGGACCAGGTATTACACGGCCTTGTTAATCTGAAAGGATAGCGCAATGCAACAGAGCGATCTTGAATTACTGACGGCGTCAAACGGCGCACCGATCAATATGTGGACTCACGGCGTTCCCGTGGAGCCAGAGGCGCAATTGCTGAGTACTGCAAAGATGCCGTTTATTTTCAAACACCTTGCGGTGATGCCCGACGTACATCTCGGTAAAGGCTCTAAAGACATCGAGGCAGTGATGGCAGCGCAATCGTCGCTGGTGGAGATCGTTCACACCCTGCGTCAGGTAGTATGTGTAAAAGGATGAAAAATGAGCAACAACGATGTTGATAGCGCGATGCGTGAACGCGTCTGCGGGCAACTTCACGATGTAGAGCAGCGCTATAACGTGCGCGTGCTCTACGCCTGTGAATCAGGCAGTAGGGGATGGGGGGTTGCCTCACCGGATAGCGATTATGATGTGAGGTTTTTGTATGTTCACCGCCCTGAATGGTATCTGCGCGTCGAGTCCCAGCGGGATGTGATCGAGCTGCCGATAGATGATGAACTGGACGTATGTGGCTGGGAATGGCGTAAGGCTCTGGGCCTGTTGAAGGGTGCAAATCCGACGCTAATAGAATGGCTGGATTCCCCTGTTGTCTATCAGGAAGATGAAACGGTGCTGGCCGAGCTGCGCGCGCTGATACCCGCGTGGTTCTCGCCATTGCGCGCCCGCTGGCATTACTTCTCAATGGCCCGGAAAAACTTCCGTGGATATTTACAGGGGGAAACGGTTCGGCTGAAAAAGTATTTTTATGTCCTGCGCCCTTTGCTGGCGGTGCGGTGGGTAGAAGCGGGGAAGGGCGTTCCACCTATGCGTTTTGCCGCACTGCTTGCCGGGAGTGAACTGTGTGCGCCGTTACGTGCGGAAATTGATGCATTGCTGGAAATAAAACAGCGCGCAGGTGAAGCGGAATATGGTCCTAAACGGCCATTAATCCACGCTTTTTTGCAAAGTGAGCTGGTGAGAGGAGAATTACCGCCGGTACTACCCGACAGCAGTGAAGGAGATTTAAAAGATCTGGATTCGCTGCTGATGAGAACAGTAATGAAAAGCTAAAGAATGGCCCGGTGGTGAAAACACCCGGGCCATTCTTGCGCTTATTCAAACAAATTCTGATGAAGTTTCTGCACAACCTGCTCCGCCTGATCGGCAGGGACCAGGAAGCAGAGGTTGTAGCTGGACGCGCCATAGCAAATCATGCGGATGTTGAACGGATCGAGTACGCCGAAGACCTCTTTGCCTACGCCGCAGGCGCGGGACAGCTTATTACCGATGATGGCAACCAGCGCCAGGTTCTCTTCCACTTCAACGCGGCACAGCTCAGACAGCTCAATCAGCAGCGACTGCGTCAGCAGGGTGTCGCCAGTAGAAGTAGAGCCGGTCGTATCCAGCGTCAGCGCGATGCTGACTTCAGAGGTGGTGATCAGATCCACGGAGATATTGTGGCGCGCCAGAATACCAAATACTTCAGCCAGGAAGCCGCGGGAGTGCAGCATATTCAGGCTGTGCAGCGTCACCAGCGTCTGACGGCGACGCAGGGCGATCGCGCGGAACAGCGGTGGGTTTTCGGTTTTCTTACACACCAGCGTACCGCCCGCCTTCGGGTCTTTACTGGAACCGACGAAGACCGGGATATCGCTGCGTACGGCAGGCAGCAACGTCGCCGGGTGCAGCACTTTCGCACCGAAGGTGGCCATTTCCGCAGCTTCTTCAAATGCGATCACATCAATACGTTTTGCCGCAGAAACCACGCGCGGGTCGGTGGTGTAAATGCCCGGAACGTCAGTCCAGATATCCACACGGGTGGCATGCAGAGCTTCACCCAGCAGAGCCGCGGTGTAGTCACTGCCACCACGGCCAAGCGTGGTGGTACGGCCTTTGGCTTCGCTGCCAATAAAGCCCTGAGTGATCACCATGCCTTCTGCCAGGCGCGGAACCAGTTGCTGATGGGTCAGTTCGGCCAGAACCTCAACGTCCGGCTCGGCGCGGCCAAAGCGATCGCTGGTGCGCATAATTTTACGCACGTCAAACCACTGCGCCTGAACGTTACGTGCGCGCAGGATCTCAACGAACAGCAGGGTAGACATCAGTTCACCGTGGCTGACCAGCTCGTCAGTCAGGGCAGTGGACGTTGCCAGGGAAGCCGCTTCTGCCAGAGTGGTGATATTTTCCAGCAGGCGTTCCACTTCCTCGCGGATCACGTTCGGGTTTTGCAAACGTTCAAGGATGTTGAACTGAATTTTGCGCAGTGCATCCAGCTTCACGAAACGTTCGGTCGCTTCCAGTCCTTCAGATAGAGAAACCAACAGGTTCGTCACGCCAGCGGAGGCAGAAAGCACCACCAGGCGGGTATTCGGATCGGCCAGCACCACATCGGCGCTGCGGTTCATGGCATCGTAATCAGCCACACTGGTGCCGCCAAACTTGGCGACCACAAAACTCGTCATAACAACCTCGTGTCAGGGAATGAATAAAGCGACCTTGGCACAAGAATGATACGAAAACAGGTGCAGGCGCGAAATACGGCCCTATAAATAAAATGTGGGGGAGGTCCTGTCAATGCTGGGATTATGCGGATTTTTTATGGGGGGGTACCCCTCAGTAACAGGACTTATAACAGAGCCATATTTTATGCTCCATTTTAGCCCATTTTGGGCGACATTTCGCCGCTCCTGGAGGCCATTCCAGCAGCTATACTTTTTGGGTCTTTTCACCTGTGTTTGATGCAGGCCAGGGCAATGGCATAAAAACCATCACAATTTTTATTTGCAGGCGCTACAATCGACCGCAGTCACAATTCTCAAATCAGAAGAGTATTGCTAATGAAAAACATCAACCCAACGCAGACCGCTGCCTGGCAGGCACTACAGAAACATTTTGATGAAATGAAAGACGTCACCATCGC
The DNA here is from genome assembly GCA_014169315.1 of Enterobacter cloacae. Classification (NCBI taxonomy): domain Bacteria; kingdom Pseudomonadati; phylum Pseudomonadota; class Gammaproteobacteria; order Enterobacterales; family Enterobacteriaceae; genus Enterobacter; species Enterobacter cloacae. The sequence goes on from AP022133.1 coordinate 243,583, forward strand.
GGATTTGTTCGCGAAAGATGCCGATCGTTTCAATAAGTTCTCCGCGACCTTCGATGACCTGATGCTGGTGGATTTCTCCAAAAACCGCATTACCGAAGAAACGCTGGCGAAACTGCAGGATCTGGCGAAAGAGACAGAGCTGGCAGATGCCATCAAATCCATGTTCTCCGGTAAGAAGATCAACCGCACTGAAGACCGTGCTGTGCTGCACGTGGCGCTGCGTAACCGTAGCAATACTCCAATCATCGTTGACGGCAAAGATGTGATGCCGGAAGTGAACGCGGTGCTGGAAAAGATGAAAGCGTTCTCTGAAGCGATCATCTCCGGAAGCTGGAAAGGCTACACTGGCAAAGCGATCACTGACGTGGTGAACATTGGTATCGGCGGTTCTGACCTCGGCCCATTCATGGTGACCGAAGCGCTGCGCCCATACAAAAACCACCTCAACATGCACTTTGTCTCTAACGTCGATGGTACCCACATCGCTGAAGTGCTGAAGAACGTGAACCCGGAAACCACCCTGTTCCTGGTCGCGTCTAAAACCTTCACCACTCAGGAAACCATGACCAACGCCCACAGCGCACGCGACTGGTTCCTGAAAACTGCGGGCGACAACAAGCACGTCGCAAAACACTTCGCGGCGCTGTCTACCAACGGCAAAGCGGTGGGTGAGTTCGGTATCGACACGGCGAACATGTTCGAGTTCTGGGACTGGGTTGGTGGCCGCTACTCTCTGTGGTCGGCAATCGGTCTGTCCATCATCCTGTCCGTTGGCTTCGACAACTTCGTTGAGCTGCTCTCCGGCGCGCACGCGATGGATAAACACTTCTCCACCACGGCACCTGAGAAAAACCTGCCAGTGCTGCTGGCGCTGATCGGTATCTGGTACAACAACTTCTTCGGTGCTGAAACTGAAGCTATCCTGCCGTACGACCAGTACATGCACCGCTTTGCCGCTTACTTCCAGCAGGGCAACATGGAATCCAACGGTAAATACGTTGACCGTAGCGGCAACGCGGTGGATTACCAGACTGGCCCAATCATCTGGGGTGAGCCAGGCACCAACGGCCAGCATGCGTTCTACCAGCTGATTCACCAGGGCACCAAAATGGTACCGTGCGATTTCATCGCCCCGGCTATCACCCATAACCCGCTGTCCGACCACCATCCGAAGCTGCTGTCTAACTTCTTCGCCCAGACCGAAGCGCTGGCGTTCGGTAAGTCTCGCGAGGTGGTGGAGCAGGAATACCGTGACCAGGGCAAAGATCCGGCTACCCTGGATCACGTTGTGCCGTTCAAAGTGTTCGAAGGTAACCGTCCAACCAACTCCATCCTGCTGCGCGAAATGACCCCGTTCAGCCTGGGGGCGCTGATTGCCCTGTACGAGCACAAGATCTTCACTCAGGGTGCTATCCTGAACATCTTCACCTTTGACCAGTGGGGCGTTGAGCTGGGTAAACAGCTGGCAAACCGCATTCTGCCAGAGCTGGGTGACGATAAAGCAATTAACAGCCACGACAGCTCGACAAATGGTTTGATTAATCGTTATAAAGCATGGCGTGCGTAATTAATATGTCATGAAAAATGCCGGCGGAATGCCGGCATTTTTTTATCGGATAATTCCTGATGTCTGTTATTTACCTCAAAAACTTGCTCTGAGTTTTATCCGAAAAACACCATTACTCCATTAATCATCGCAGTTTATTTTAGGAATATACGGAGAATGCATTTATCAGAATTTAATTATATCTTGTTGATTTTCAATCATTTAATATTTAATTAAATATTCTTCTATTTCAATTTTATCCAATAATCCGAAAACTCCCCCCCTATTTATCCGCACGGTAATCCACCCGCATTAGTTGTGTATACTCGAATCCGCCTGAAATTCTTTTTGGGCAAACCTCCATTCATTCAATGAAGGGAAATTGTTATGAAGAAAGTACTGTATGGCATTTTTGCCATATCTGCGCTTGCGGTGACATCTGTTTATGCTGCTCCGGTTCAGGTTGGGGAAGCGGCAGGTTCGGCTGCGACGTCTGCGTCTGCGGGAAGTTCTACCGCAGCCAGCGCCAGCACCGTAAGTTCAGCCGTGGGTGTCGCGCTGGCGGCAACCGGTGGCGGTGATGGCTCCAATACCGGAACCACGACCACCACGACGACCAGCACCCGGTAATAGCGGGTGTTTTAATCATAACCACACTTCGGTGTGGTTATTCTGATTTTTCAGGGACCTGCGGGACCTGTAGGAACCATACGGAGAAGAGTCGTGAAGCGACCAGGGATCATCCTGATTTGCCTGCTCTTGCAGGCATGCTCAGCCACTACCAAAGGGCTGGGGAACTCGCTGTGGGACAGCATTTTCGGCACGCCTGGCGTGCATCTGACGGATGACGAGCTGCAGAACATGCCGTATGCCAGCCAGTACATGCAGTTAAACGATGGTCCTCAACTGTTTGTGGTGCTCGCTTTCGATGAAAACGGGCAGCAGAAATGGGTGACGCAGGATCAGGCCACCATCGTGACGCAGCATAGCCGTATTGTGAAAACGCTGCTCGGTGGCGACAACCTGCTTGAGGTGAACAACCTTGCCGCCGACCCCCTCATCAAACCGCATCAAATCACCGACGGTGCAAGCTGGACGCGCACGATGGGCTGGACAGAACACAAGCAGGTACGCTACGCCACTGCCCGCTCAACCTTCCGCTGGGACGGTACAGACAGCATCAACATGGGCAGCGACGAAACGCAGGTTCGCGTGCTGGATGAAGAGGTGACCACTGACCAGGCCACCTGGCATAACCGCTTCTGGGTGGATGACGAAGGGCAGATCCGCCAGTCATTGCAGTATCTCGGGGCCGGTTTCTTCCCGGTCAAAACGACCCTGATCAAGGCTGCGAAATCATGAAAATACTCATCCGCGCTGTGCTGATCGCAAGCTTTGCCACGCCGCTCGCCTGGTCTGCCGGGACGGTGAAGGTCTACATGCCGGACAGCGCACAACCCAAAACCCTGACCAACGCCGGGCATTTGCTCGATCTCGTCGGCCAGCCAAAACTGGCGAACAGCTGGTGGCCGGGAGCCGTTATCAGCGAGCGACAGGCAACGGTGGCGGCGGAACAAAAGCACAGCGCGCTGCTCGCCAGATTAACGGGGCTGGCAGAGCAGGAAGGGGGCGACGATGCGGCAGCCATTAACAGCATGCGCCAGCAGCTTCAGGCGCTGAAGGTTACCGGGCGTCTGAAAATCAATCTTGATCCGGATGAAGTCCGCGTGGTGGAAAACGGCAACCCAACGCTGGAAGGGGACTACGCGCTCTGGCTTCCGGTGGAGCCTTCCACCGTCACCGTGATGGGGCTTATCAGCCGTCCGGGAAAACTGTCCTTTACGCCGGGACGCGATGTCGCGAGCTATCTCGATGAGCAGAGCTTGCTGAGCGGGGCAGATAACAGCTACGCATGGGTGATTTACCCCGACGGGCGCACGCAAAAAGCCCCGGTGGCCTACTGGAATAAACGCCATATCGAACCCATGCCCGGCAGCGTGATTTTCGTCGGTTTTGCCGACCACTCCTGGACGAAGGCGTATGACGGGATTAACGCCGATATCCTTCGCTCCCTGATACAGCGGATACCGGATTAATGAAAAAAACATATCTCTACAGCATGCTGGCACTGTGCGTCAGTGCCGCCTGCCATGCAGAAACGTATCCGGCACCCATTGGCCCGTCTCAGTCAGACTTCGGTGGCGTCGGTTTACTGCAAACGCCCACCGCGCGCATGGCGCGTGACGGGGAGTTGAGTCTTAACTATCGTGATAACGATCAGTACCGCTACTACTCTGCGTCGGTGCAGCTATTCCCGTGGCTTGAAACCACGCTGCGCTATACCGATGTGCGCACCAAAAAGTACAGTAGCGTCGAGGCTTTCTCCGGCGATCAAACCTACAAAGATAAAGCTTTCGACGTAAAACTGCGCCTGTGGGAAGAGAGCTACTGGATGCCGCAGGTTTCCGTTGGCGCACGCGATATCGGCGGTACGGGTCTGTTTGATGCGGAATATGTTGTGGCCAGTAAAGCCTGGGGGCCGTTTGATTTCTCACTTGGTCTCGGCTGGGGCTATCTGGGAACCAGCGGTAACGTGAAAAACCCGTTCTGCTCCTATAGCGAAAAGTACTGCTATCGGGATAACAGCTACCAGAAAGCGGGTTCCATCAACGGCGACCAGATGTTCCACGGCCCGGCCTCACTGTTTGGCGGTGTCGAATACCAGACACCCTGGCAGCCACTACGCCTGAAACTTGAGTATGAAGGCAATAACTACAGCGAAGATTTCGCCGGGAAGATTGAGCAGAAGAGCAAGTTTAACGTCGGGGCCATTTACCGCGTCACTGACTGGGCCGACGTTAACCTCAGCTACGAGCGCGGCAACACCGTGATGTTTGGTGTGACGTTACGTACCAACTTTAACGATATGCGGCCGCACTATAACGACAACGCGCGGCCTGCTTATCAGCCGGAACCGCAGGATGCCATCATTCAGCACTCCGTGGTGGCGAACCAGCTGACGTTACTGAAATACAATGCCGGTCTGGCCGATCCGAAAATTCAGGTGAAAGGCGATACGCTGTACGTCACCGGCGAGCAGGTGAAATACCGCGACTCGCGGGAAGGGATCGAACGCGCCAACCGGATAATCATGAACGATCTGCCCGACGGGATCCGCACGATCCGCGTGACGGAAAACCGTCTCAACCTGCCGCAAGTCACAACAGAAACGGATGTCGCCAGCCTTAAGCGCCATCTGGAAGGTGAACCGCTTGGGCATGAAACCGGGCTGGTACAAAAACGCGTTGAGCCTGTCGTACCAGATACCACCGAACAGGGCTGGTATATCGATAAATCGCGCTTTGATTTCCATATCGATCCGGTGCTGAGCCAGTCCGTTGGCGGGCCAGAGAACTTCTACATGTATCAGCTGGGCGTAATGGCGACGGCGGATCTGTGGGTCACCGACCACCTGCTGACCACCGGCAGCCTGTTTGGAAACATTGCCAACAACTACGATAAATTTAACTACACCAACCCGCCGAATGACTCGGCGCTACCGCGTGTTCGTACCCACGTGCGTGAATATGTGCAGAACGATGTCTACGTGAACAACCTGCAGGCCAACTACTTCCAGTATTTTGGTAACGGTTTCTACGGCCAGATGTACGGCGGTTATCTGGAAACCATGTACGGCGGCGCGGGAGCTGAGGTACTTTACCGTCCTGTCGACAGTAACTGGGCGTTCGGTATTGATGCTAACTACGTGAAACAGCGTGACTGGCATAGCGCGCAGGACATGATGAAGTTCACCGACTACAGCGTTAAAACTGGCCACCTGACGGCCTACTGGACGCCGTCGTTTGCCCCGGACGTGCTGGTAAAAGCCAGCGTCGGCCAGTATCTGGCAGGCGACAAGGGCGGCACGCTGGATATCTCTAAACACTTCGACAGCGGTGTGGTCGTTGGCGGTTACGCCACGATCACCAACGTCTCACCGGACGAGTATGGGGAAGGGGACTTCACCAAAGGGGTTTACGTGTCGATTCCGCTGGATCTGTTCTCATCGAGCCCAACCCGCAGCCGCGCGGCGGTTGGCTGGGTGCCATTAACGCGTGACGGGGGCCAGCAGCTTGGGCGTAAGTTCCAGCTGTATGATATGACCAGCGATAAGAACATCAACTTCCGCTGATGCTCCTCACTCTGACCCTCTCTCCAAAGGAGAGAGGGGATCAATCCTTTGCATTGCATCAAACATAAACAAAAAATATAGATCCGCGTCACATTTTTGCGTTATACAGGACTCTCGCCCTGGAGAATGAGGTGCTGTATGACATCCCTGACTCGCCCGCGTGTTGAGTTTATCTCAACAATCCTCCAGACCGTGCTGAACCTCGGTCTGCTGAGCCTTGGCCTGATACTGGTTGTTTTTCTCGGTAAAGAGACGGTGCATCTGGCGGATGTGCTGTTCGCCCCCGAGCAAACCAGCAAATATGAGCTGGTGGAAGGACTGGTGGTCTACTTTCTCTACTTCGAATTTATCGCCCTGATTGTGAAGTACTTTCAGTCCGGCTTTCATTTCCCACTACGCTATTTCGTCTACATTGGGATCACCGCCATTGTGCGGCTGATCATCGTCGATCATAAATCACCGCTCGACGTGTTGATCTACTCAGCCGCGATCCTGCTCCTCGTGGTGACTCTGTGGTTGTGCAACTCTAAGCGACTGAAGCGCGAATAAAAAAATGGCGGCCCGGAGGCCGCCTAACAACAGTCACAAGTTTACTCTTCATATTTTACGCTGCTGATGCGTTGGCTACGCTCGCTCACCCCAGTCACTTACTTTAGTAAGCTCCTGGGGATTCACTCACTTGCCGCCTTCCAGCACCGCAAAATATTTTGAGTATTGGGTCAATACAATACGTCTAAAGTTGAGGGTTGCAGTGGCATAACAGATGAAACTTAACCTTTCACACCGCCCGCCGTCAGGCCGTTGACCAGCCAGCGCTGAGCCAGCAAGAACACCACGGTAATCGGGATGGCGGAGAGCACAGCCGCTGCGGCAAAGTCACCCCACAGGTAGTTTTGTGGGTTGAGGTATTGCTGCATACCAACGGCCAGCGTGTAGCTGTTCACATCACGCAGTAACAGAGATGCGACCGGTACTTCGGTGATGGCGGCGATAAACGACAGAATAAACACCACCGCCAGGATAGGCACCGACAGCGGCAGCAGAACCAGGCGGAACGCCTGCCACGGGGTTGCTCCATCCAGCGCCGCCGCTTCTTCCAGCGAGCCATCGATGGTTTCGAAATACCCTTTGATGGTCCACACATGCAGTGCGATACCGCCAAGATAGGCGAAGATCACGCCACCGTGAGTGTTCAGGCCGATAAACGGTATGTACTGGCCCAGACGGTCAAACAAGGCATACAACGCCACCAGGGACAGCACTGCCGGGAACATCTGGAAAATCAGCATCCCTTTCAGCAGTGTCGCTTTACCCGGGAAGCGCATACGGGCGAAGGCGTAAGCACAGGTGGTGGAGAGCGTTACGATACCTATCGCGGTGATCCCGGCGATTTTCACCGAGTTCCACAGCCATAACAGCACCGGGAACGGTGGTGGTGTCACGCGGCCATCGGCGTGCTCTACGCTGAAGCCCAGCGCGAGCTTCCAGTGCTCCCAGGAGATCTCGTCCGGGATCAAGCTCCCGGTGGCGAAGTTACCTGAGCGCAGGGAGATGGCGATAACCATCAGCAGCGGGAACATAATCGCCGCAATAAAAATCAGCAGGCCTAAGTGCGTCGCGAGGAGGCGCAGTTTCTGAGATTTAGGTTGAACCATAGACATATTCAGTGCCCTCCTTAGTCGAATTTCATGCGTGTTGCTTTCAGGTTCACAATCGCCAGTGCGCCTACCAGCAGGAAGATCAGCGTGGCAATCGCTGCCGCCAGACCGAAATCCTGACCGCCACCGCCTTCAAAGGCGATACGGTAGGTGTAACTCACAAGTAGGTCGGTATAGCCTGCCGGCGTGGTGGTACCCAGACGGTCAGGGCCACCGTTGGTCAACAGCTGAATCAGCACGAAGTTGTTAAAGTTAAAGGCAAAGCTCGCAATCATCAGTGGCGTCAGCGGCTTAATGAGCAGCGGCAGTGTTATCTTAAAGAAGTTCTGGAACGGGCCTGCACCGTCCATTGCCGAGGCTTCATACAGGTCGTCCGGAATCGCTTTCAGCAGACCCATGCACAGGATCATCATGTACGGATAACCCAGCCAGGTGTTCACGATGATAATCATCGAACGGGCAGTGGTTGGGTCGCTGAACCAGGCCGGTTTGATACCAAACAGTGCGCTCAGCATCATGTTGATTTCACCGAAACTCTGGTTAAACAGCCCTTTGAAAATCAGAATCGAGATAAATGACGGTACGGCATACGGCAGAATCAGAAGCACGCGGTAAATCGCTTTGCCTTTAAGGGACTCCCACTGTACGAGACACGCCAGTACCATGCCCACGGCGACGGTCAGGAGAACGGTCAGTACGGAGAAGACTACCGTCCAGATAAAGATAGCGAAGAACGGTTTCTGGATGCCTTCGTCGGTAAAGACGCGGGCAAAGTTGTCCCAGCCGATGGTCACGGTATAGCCTGGGCTGAGTTTGTCATCACCCCATTTGCCATCGGCAGTAATGGACTGATAGAAACCAATGTCGTTGTTCGGGCGGTACTTCACACCGCTCTGGTTGTTGGTCAGCGTACCGTTATCCGCCAGAGTGTAGAGCGGTTGTGTGCCGGAGAACTGGCGCAGCGAACTCATGGTCACTTTGCTTTCGTCTGGCAGTAGGGCGGTGATCTGAGTCAGCGCCTGACGGTTTTGGGTAATGATACGCAGGTTGGCACGTTCACCTTCTGGCAGGGCTGCCGCCTCTTTTAAGGCCAGCTTCTGCTCGCCGCCAAATTTGAACGTATCGGAAACATAGTTTTTGCCATTCTCTTCGTCAGTGAGCGCTAACTTCCACTCATTACCCGCAGGATACAGGCCGAAGTTGAAGGTCTTACCCGCCTGGTAAGAGCGGTCCAGAAGCACCTGTTGCGCGCGCTCCTGAGCAAGCTGGTTAGTGCTGCTGTAGTTGGTAAAGGCAATGGCGATGGTACAGATCAGTGGGAACAGGACAAACAGCCCCATCCCGGCCACGCCAGGGTAAACATAACGCCAGGCATAGGCTTTGCGATTGGCAAAAATATACAGGCCAGCGGAGCTTAAAATCAGCGTCACAATGGCGAACAAATACTCCCCTTGTACGTACATTAAAACAACAAGGTAACCCACCAGCAGACACAGCAAACCTATCGCCGACCACTTCAGCGCGTTGCTTTGCCACCAGTGTTTCTTTTTAATGACATCCATGAGGTTTTTCCTCTACCACGTTTGATCTCTTCTCCCTCTCCTGGGTGAGAGGGCCGGGGTGAGGGCGTGCGGATAGCGACAACCCTCACCCGAACCCTCTCCCAAAGGGAGAGGGAACTACGGCATTACTTAGTGATACGACCCTGTGCATCTTTCAGTGCAGCATCAACAGTCTGACGACCGCTTGCGGCATTGATAACTGCAGTACGGGTGGCATACCAGAACGCAGCCATTTGCGGGATGTTCGGCATGATTTCGCCTTTCTGGGCGTTATCCATGGTTGCGGCGATGCGTGGATCTTTCGCCAGATGATCCTGGAAGGATTTCAGCGCAACAGCACCCAGCGGTTTGTCCTTGTTCACTTCATCCAGACCCTGATCGGTCAGCAGGTAGTTTTCCAGGAACTCTTTCGCCAGCTCTTTATTCGGGCTGGCGGCGTTGATACCCGCACTCAGCACGCCAACGAACGGTTTAGACGGCTTGCCTTTGAAGGTTGGCAGCAGCGTTACGCCGTAGTTGATTTTGCTCTTGTCGATGTTGGTCCAGGCCCACGGACCGTTGATGGTCATCGCCGTTTCGCCTTTGTTGAATGCTGCTTCCGCGATGGAGTAATCGGTATCCGCGTTCATGTGTTTGTTCTTGATGAGGTCAACCAGGAAGGTCAGACCCGCTTTCGCGCCAGCGTTGTCCACGCCCACATCTTTAACGTCATACTTGCCGTTTGCATACTTGAATGCATAACCACCGTCAGCAGCAATCAGCGGCCAGGTGAAGTACGGTTCTTGCAGGTTGAACATCAGGGCGCTCTTACCTTTCGCCTTCAGCTCTTTATCCAGTTTCGGGATCTCTTCCCAGGTCTTCGGTGGGTTAGGCACCAGGTCTTTGTTGTAAATCAGAGACAGCGCTTCAACCGCAATTGGGTACGCGATCAGCTTGCCGTTATAGCGAACGGCGTCCCACGTGAACGGGAACAGTTTGTCCTGGAACGCTTTGTCTGGCGTCACTTCAGCCAGCAGACCTGATTGCGCGTAACCACCGAAGCGGTCATGTGCCCAGAAGATGATGTCCGGACCGTCACCCGTTGCAGCAACCTGTGGGAATTTCTCTTCCAGTTTGTCCGGGTGTTCAATGGTTACTTTAATACCCGTGTCTTTTTCGAATTTTTTACCCACTTCGGCAAGGCCGTTATAGCCTTTGTCGCCGTTAATCCAGATAACCAGCTTACCTTCTTCAATTTTGGCGAGAGCCGGTGCGGAAATCATCATTGCTGCCAGGGCGGACAATGCGAAAACGCGTGCGCCAGTCTTGATCTTCATATCTGCCATCCTTTTTTGGTGATGTGCTCGTGGATACATGAGGTGGTTCAACGTGACTCAGTCTCCTTATTTGACATCCTCTTTCCATCCTCCCAAGTCCTACGCCCCACCCCTTCTTTGTGTGATCTCTGTTGCATAAACCTAGGTTATGAGTGCTGGCGCACATAAAAACACGCTGATTTTTGCAGGCGGCTTCACGAATTTTGCCTCAGCCCTCCTGCGGCGGTCGCAGAGCCTGCTCTCTCATCCTCCCGCCTCCTCCCCCATAAAAAAGCCGGGGGGTGGAGGATTTGCGAAAGTAATGGATACCCCATAGTGAACTTATCTTGAATGTTTCTGTCGGCGACAGGTTGTAACGAAGGGAGAAGGGCATGGCGAACGTACAGCTGCGTAATGTAACGAAAGCCTGGGGCGATGTAGTGGTGTCAAAAGACATCAATCTGGACATCCACGAAGGTGAATTCGTGGTGTTTGTCGGCCCATCTGGCTGCGGTAAATCTACTCTGCTGCGTATGATTGCCGGTCTTGAAACCATCACCAGTGGCGATTTGCTGATCGGTGATACCCGAATGAACGACATCCCGCCCGCGGAACGTGGCGTAGGTATGGTGTTCCAGTCTTATGCACTTTATCCCCATCTTTCCGTGGCCGAGAACATGTCTTTCGGTCTGAAGCTGGCGGGGGCGAAGAAAGAGGTGATTAACCAGCGCGTCACTCAGGTGGCGGAAGTGTTACAGCTGGCTCATCTGCTGGAGCGTAAACCGAAAGCGCTCTCCGGTGGTCAGCGTCAGCGCGTGGCAATTGGCCGTACGCTGGTGGCAGAACCGCGCGTGTTCCTGCTCGATGAACCTCTTTCTAACCTGGATGCCGCGCTGCGCGTTCAGATGCGTATCGAAATCTCCCGTCTGCACAAACGTCTTGGCCGCACGATGATTTACGTCACCCACGATCAGGTCGAAGCGATGACGCTGGCCGACAAAATTGTGGTGCTGGACGCCGGTCGTGTGGCGCAGGTGGGTAAACCGCTGGAGTTGTATCACTACCCGGCAGACCGCTTTGTTGCGGGCTTCATTGGCTCGCCAAAGATGAACTTCCTGCCCGTCAAAGTGACCGCGACAGCCATTGAACAGGTACAGGTGGAGCTGCCAAGCCGCCAGCAAATCTGGCTGCCGGTCGACAGCGCCAACGTACAGGTAGGGGCAAACATGTCCCTGGGTATTCGCCCTGAACATTTACTGCCGAGCCACATCGCTGATGTGACCCTGGAAGGTGAAGTTCAGGTTGTAGAACAACTTGGTCACGAAACACAGATTCATATCCAGATCCCCGCCATTCGTCAGAACCTGGTGTACCGCCAGAATGACGTGGTGTTGGTAGAAGAGGGTGCCACATTCGCTATCGGTTTGCCGCCAGAGCGTTGCCATCTGTTCCGTGAGGATGGCACCGCATGTCGTCGGCTGCATAAAGAGCCAGGCGTTTAAGCAATCCCAAAAGAAGACACGAAACCGACAGGTGAAGTGTTCAAAGAAAAGCAATGATCTCAGGAGATAGAATGATGATTACTCTGCGCAAACAAGTCCCTCTGGCAATCGCCATTGCGGCAGGCATCCTGTCTGCCCAGGCGGGTGCCGTAGACTTTAAAGGTTATGCTCGTTCTGGCATCGGCTGGACCGGGAGTGGCGGTGAACAACAATGTTTCCAGGCAACCGGTGCTCAAAGTAAATACCGTCTTGGTAACGAATGTGAAACCTATGCGGAATTGAAACTGGGCCAGGAAGTGTGGAAAGAAGGTGATAAGAGCTTCTATTTCGACACCAACGTCGCGTATTCCGTTTCTCAGCAGAACGACTGGGAATCCACCAGCCCAGCCTTCCGTGAAGCTAACGTGCAGGGTAAAAACCTCATCGAAGCACTGCCAGGCTCCACCATTTGGGCCGGTAAGCGTTTCTATCAACGTCATGACGTTCACATGATCGACTTCTACTACTGGGATATTTCTGGTCCTGGTGCGGGTATCGAAAACATCGATCTGGGCTTCGGTAAACTCTCTCTGGCAGCAACCCGTTCTTCCGAATCGGGTGGTTCTGCAACCTTCGCTGACCGTGATGCACTGGGTAATCGTATTTATGACAACCTGGTACCGAACGATGTCTTCGACGTCCGTTTAGCACAGATGCAGATCAACGACGGCGGTACGCTGGAGTTTGGTGTTGACTATGGTCACACCAACATTCCTGATGACTACTACCTGCAGCCTGGCGCGTCTAAAGATGGCTGGATGTTCACTGCTGAACACACCCAGAGCATGCTGAAGGGCTTCAACAAGTTCGTTCTGCAGTACGCAACTGACGCTATGACCTCCAACGGTAAAGGCCGTCCGGAAGGTGGTAGCATCAACAACAACGGCGACATGTGGCGCGTGCTGGACCACGGTGCGATCTCTCTGGGCGACTCCTGGGATCTGATGTATGTGGGTATGTACCAGGACATCAACCTGGATAACAACAACGGTACCAAGTGGTGGACCGTCGGTGTGCGTCCTATGTACAAATGGACGCCAATCATGAGTACCCTGCTGGAAGTTGGCTACGACAACGTTAAGTCTCAGAAAACTGACGACACCAACAGCCAGTACAAAATCACCCTGGCACAGCAATGGCAGGCAGGCGACAGCATCTGGTCCCGTCCGGCTATCCGTGTCTTCGCAACCTATGCGAAGTGGGATGAGAAATGGGGCTACGCAAACAGTGACTCCGGTGCTGGTTATGACTCTGGCATCGCGTACAGCGACACCTCCGCGAAAACCTTCAGCCGTGGTGACTCCGACGAGTGGACCTTCGGTGCCCAGATGGAAATCTGGTGGTAATTCGTTAGACCTGACGTAATGACCTAAAAAGAGGGGCGTAAGCCCCTCTATCCTTAGGGTACTGCGCGCTATTGCCTGGCCACCGCAGTGCTCACGCTATCAGAGGTAATAACAATGAAAATGAAGAAAAGTCTCGTCGCGCTGTGCCTCTCTGCGGGGCTGCTGGCCTGTGCTCCAGCTATCACCTTCGCAGACGTCAATTTCGTACCACAAAATACCAGTGCTGCCCCTGCTATTCCGGCGGCGGCGCTCCAGCAACTGACCTGGGTCCCGGTTGATCAATCCAAAACCCAGTCAACCCAGCTTTCTGCTGGTGGCCAACCCCTGAACGTACCGGGAATTACTGGCCCGGTTGCCGCCTTTAGCGTACCGGCGAACATCGGTGAACTGACCCTCACGCTGACCAGTGAAGTGAATAAGCAGACCAGCGTCTTTGCACCTAACGTGCTGATTCTGGATCAGAATATGACGCCATCTGCATTTTTCCCGAGTGAATATTTCAGCTACCAGGAGCCTGGCGTCATGAGCGCCGACCGCCTGGAAGGCAAAATGCGCCTGACGCCTGCCCTGGGTCAGCAAAAGATTTATGTTCTGGTCTTCACAACAGAGAAAGATTTGCAGCAGACCACGAAGCTTATCGATCCGGCGAAAGCCTACGCCAAAGGGACGGGTAACTCTGTTCCGGATATTCCGGATCCATTAGCACGCCACGTCACCGACGGTCTGCTGAAACTGAAAGTCTCTACTAACAATGCTTCCAGCGTGCTGGTTGGCCCACTGTTTGGTTCCTCCGGTACTGGCCCTGTCACCGTAGGCAATACTGCTGCACCTGTGTACACCGCGCCAGCTGCCACAGCAGCAGCCGCACCCGTTGCCGCTGCCGCACCCGCTCCGGCGAAGAAAGCCGATCCGATGCTGAACGACACCGAAACCTATTTCAACAATGCCATTAAGCAGGCGGTGAAGCGCGGCGATGTCGACAAAGCACTGAAACTGCTTGATGAAGCCGAGCGTTTAGGTTCCACCACTGCCCGTTCCACCTTTATCAGCAGTGTAAAAGGCAAGGGGTAACCGTCTCCCCACAGTGCTGATTTGTTAGTAGTTTAGTGCGCCTGAGTGGGCGCACTTTTTTTGTACCGCCTGCGCTGTTGCGCCATTGTTGCGATAGTGATCGCTAAATAACGTTTGGCCGCCCTCAATCTGCTTTTCTGCGATACAATGCCATTACGTTATGTATCGGAGAGTCTGGCATGTCACACCCTGCGCTAACGCAACTGCGTGCGCTACGCTATTTCGACCAAATACCTGCGCTTGATCCGGAGCAACGTGACTGGTTGCTGCTGGAAGATTCCATGACGAAACGTTTTGAACAACAGGGCAAAACGGTCACGGTGACGATGATTCGGGAAGGGTTTGTCTCTGCCGATGAAATTGCCAGTGAGCTGCCGCTGTTGCCGAAAGAAAATCGCTACTGGCTGCGTGAAATTTTACTGTGTGCTGACGGTGAGCCGTGGCTTGCTGGTCGGACGGTGGTTCCCGAGTCCACTCTTTCCGGGCCGGAGCTGGCTCTGCAACGGCTGGGGAAAACGCCTCTTGGGCGCTATCTTTTCACATCGTCTGAACTTACCCGGGATTTTATTGAGATTGGAAGTGAAGCCGACCTGTGGGGGCGTCGTTCCCGCCTTCGCCTGAGTGGTAAGCCGCTAATACTGACGGAGCTTTTTTTACCGGCGTCGCCGTTGTACTGAGAGGAAGAAAAAAATGGAGTGGAGCCTGACGCAGAATAAGCTGCTGGCCTATCACCGCTTAATGCGTACAGATAAACCCATTGGCGCATTACTGCTGCTATGGCCGACCTTATGGGCGCTGTGGGTGGCGACCCCGGGGATGCCACCGCTGTGGATCCTGGGCGTATTTTTCGCCGGTGTCTGGCTGATGCGTGCGGCGGGCTGTGTGGTCAATGACTATGCAGATCGTAAGTTTGACGGGCATGTGAAGCGTACCGCTAATCGTCCTTTGCCTGGCGGGCAGGTTACCGAGAAAGAGGCGCTTACGCTGTTTGCCGTGCTGGTTGTGTTCTCTTTCATGCTGGTGTTAACCCTGAATACGATGACCATCCTGCTTTCCATTGCAGGGCTGGCGCTGGCCTGGGTTTATCCATTCATGAAGCGTTATACCCATCTGCCGCAGGTAGTGCTGGGCGCGGCGTTTGGCTGGTCGATTCCCATGGCATTTGCGGCAGTGAGTGAGTCTGTGCCGCTCAGTTGCTGGCTGATGTTCCTGGCGAATATCCTCTGGGCCGTAGCGTACGATACGCAGTATGCGATGGTTGACCGCGATGATGACCTGAAAATTGGCATTAAATCGACCGCGATCCTGTTTGGTCGCCAGGACAAACTGATCATTGGCATTCTGCAGGCAGCGGTGCTGGCGCTGATGGTAGTGATTGGTCGCCTGAACGGGCTGAACTGGGCGTTTTACTGGTCAGTGCTGGTGGCGGGGTTGTTGTTTGCATATCAGCAAAAGCTGATTGCAAAGCGCGAACGTGAAGCCTGCTTTAAAGCGTTCATGAATAATAACTATGTTGGTCTGGTGCTTTTTTTAGGGCTGGTGATGAGTTACTTTTCATAGAAGAACGGCAGCCGAATAGCTGCCGTTTTGTTTTCTCTCTCTCTCACAGAGATAGCTGGGCTGATAGCATCACTCGCCCTGCGTCGCACTCTCAATCGTTAAACGCACATCTGAGGTAATCAGCTCGGCAAGCATCTGATAAACCTTCAGCGTCTCTTCCGGCTCGGCATCACCCGTATCACTAATAAATCCTTCATCACGCAGCGTCAGCACCAGTGAGCTGAATACCGCTTTGTCGAAGAATTCTGGTGCGTTAATGCCGTGCAGAACAGACAGGCGCTGTGCCAGCGTTCGGCTCTCTTTTTCCAGCGTCCCGCGGTTAATGGACGGGTTCGCGCTCAACAGCCAGAAGGTGATGGCGTAGCGCTGCAGTGTTTCGCGCGCACCGGCCGCCAGCAGTTGCAGAGTTCGGGTACGCGATGGACTGATATGCAGCTCGTCATGAGTAAGGGTAATCAACCCCTGGCGATGCATCTCTTCCGTCATTTTATCGAGCTCTACCGCCAGCTCATCTTTGCTCCAGCGCAGGAACAGCTCAGCTTTTAGCATCGGATAGATGGCTTCAACGTGGCGCAACAGCTCCTGACGTGAAATGCGGCGATGCTGAGTGATGATTGCCGCCATGAGTGACGGTAGCATCAGCATATGCGTGATGTTGTTGCGATAGTACGTCATCAGCACAGCCTGCTCGCGCGGCAGAATGATGATGTCGCCAATCGTATCTTTCTCAACTTCGAACTTGTTCATCTGCAGCGCGTGTTCGATGAGCTCACCCGCCGTGCTTGCAGGCGCGGTTGAATCAACGGAGTACGGAACGTTACGCATGATATCCAGATAACAATCAAGCTGCTCCGTAAGCTGCTCACGGGTCAGTGAACGCTGGCGGGAGGCCAGAAGCGCGGTACAACACAGGTTCATGGCATTCGCCGCGCCAGCGTTGTTAATGCGCACCATCAGCTCGGCTGCAATACCGTTCACCGTTGGCGTCAGCCAGGCAGGACGTATCGCCTCGATTGGATCGATAGACTCACGCCACTCCGGAACATGGTTGTTCAGATACGTCATTAGTGGCATTGGCTCACCAAAGTTCACGTAACCCTGGCCGAGGTTGCGCAGCTTACTGAGGCCACGCAACATTTGCGGTAGGCTCTCTTTCTCTTTGGTCGCCCCGCGTAGCTCTTTGGCGTAAGTACCCACTTCCATCACGTGCTCATAGCCAATATAGATTGGCACCAGCGTGATGGGACGGGTTCCCCCGCGCAGCATTGCCTGGATGGTCATCGACAGCGTGCCGGTCTTCGGATCGAGCAGGCGTCCAGTACGGGAACGCCCCCCCTCCACGAAGTACTCCACGGAATAACCGCGGCTAAACAGTTCGCCCAGATATTCCCGGAACACGGTGGAGTAGAGCTTGTTGCCCTTAAAGGTACGACGAATAAAGAACGCACCGAGGCGGCGGAAAATCGGGCCTGCAGGCCAGAAATTCAGGTTAATACCGGCAGCAATGTGCGGCGGTACCAGCCCCTGGTGATAAAGCACGTAAGAGAGCAACAGGTAGTCCATGTGGCTGCGGTGGCAGGGAACATAGACAATTTCGTGGCCGTCATGCGCCAGTTGACGCACGCGCTCGGCGTTGTGAACGTTAATCCCCTGATAGAGGCGGTTCCACGTAAAGCTCAGAATACGATCGGACAGGCGAATCATCTCGTAGGAGAAGTTCGCGGCAATCTCTTCCATCAGCGCAATGGCGTTCTGCTGCGCTTTCTCGTGCGAAATCTTCTTGCTGCGCGCTTCGTCTTCAACGGCGCGAGCGATCGCTTTGGAGGCCAGCAGCTTGTTGAACAGATCCTGACGCGCCGGGAGACGAGGCCCAACGGCGGCCAGACGCTGGCGCGCGAAGTGCATACGCGCCACGCGCGCCAGTTTTTGCGCGATGATCTTATCGGTGCCGTGTTCGTCCGCCATCCGGCGCAGCGAGACTGAAGGGGAGAAACGCACAAAGCTATCGCGCCCCAGCCAGGAAACCGCGAAGAATTTCTGGATGCCGTTGAGCATACGCAGCGGCGGATTCTCTTCGCCTTTTTCACGACCCGGGCGACGACCAAACATCACCGAAACCGGCACCATCTGTACATCCAGGTCAGGATTACTGCGGTGCAGGTCGAGATAGTCGTGGAACAGCTTGATGGACTCTTCTTTTGGCGTGTAATAGGTAAACACGCGCGGCCCGCCGTGAATGAACACGTAGCGCGGCAGTAGCGTCCCGTCGATTTCCAACGGTTCAAGCGGATCGGGTAAATCGTGCGCCAGACACTGGGCGCGAAGCGTCAGCAAGTCGGCCTTCGAGTTATAAGGCAAAACGTACATGATAGGGCGCGATGTATCGAGCCCCAATTCCAGCGCGGGTTCTGCTGGGATAGACTTGCTTTTTACCAGGACGCTTAATGGTAAATTAAGTAATTTGTAGTAAATTCGTGGCCAGCCGGACATAAACGATGTAAAGCCTCTGGTTAATAATGCAATTGCGGCGCAAGGATAACAGAAAGCGCGCAAAATTACTGTTGTTACCCGTCATACTTCGGGCTGCAGCAAAACGCGTTGCAGCTATATACACTTCATCCTTCACCTTGCCGCCTTGATGCTGCATGAATGATTTTGTGTATAGTTACTGACGCTATTTCTCATAAAAGGTTCTTTTAATGGCCAATAATACCACTGGGTTAACCCGAATCATCAAAGCTGCCGGCTATTCATGGAAAGGTTTCCGTGCCGCGTGGGCTAATGAAGCCGCTTTTCGCCAGGAGGGTGTTACCGCTATCGTCGCGGTTATCATCGCCTGTTTCCTTGATGTTGATGCCATAACCCGCGTTCTTCTGATTGGTTCTGTACTGTTGGTGATGATAGTGGAAATTCTCAATAGCGCTATTGAGGCCGTTGTGGATCGCATCGGCTCTGAGTTCCACGAGCTCTCTGGGCGCGCGAAAGACATGGGTTCTGCCGCTGTACTGCTGTCGATTATCACTGCGGTCATCACCTGGGTCACGCTGCTTTGGTCACATTTCCGATGAGCCTCGAGGAATAATTAAGTCCCTGGTTTTTTGTGCAGTTTTTGGTTCCAAAATCACCTTTGACTGTATATACTCACAGCATAACTGTATATACACCCAGGGGGCGGAATGAAAGCGTTAACGACCAGGCAACAAGAGGTGTTTGATCTCATCCGGGATCATATCGGCCAGACGGGTATGCCACCCACGCGTGCGGAAATTGCGCAGCGTCTGGGTTTCCGTTCTCCAAATGCTGCCGAGGAACACCTTAAAGCGCTGGCGCGTAAAGGCGCGATTGAGATTGTTTCGGGTGCTTCACGCGGTATCCGTCTGCTGGTAGAAGAAGAGACGGGAATTCCACTGGTTGGCCGTGTCGCTGCTGGTGAACCGCTGCTGGCACAGCAGCACATCGAAGGTCACTATCAGGTCGATCCTGGCATGTTCAAACCGAGCGCAGATTTCTTGCTGCGCGTAAGCGGTATGTCCATGAAGGATATCGGCATTCTCGATGGCGATTTGCTTGCGGTTCACAAAACGCAGGACGTGCGCAACGGCCAGGTTGTGGTCGCGCGTATTGATGATGAAGTTACCGTTAAACGCCTGAAAAAACAGGGTAATACCGTGCAGCTGCTACCGGAAAACAGCGAGTTCTCCCCAATTGTGGTGGATCTCCGCGAACAGAACTTCTCTATTGAAGGGCTGGCGGTAGGTGTTATTCGCAACGGTGAATGGCTGTAATCTCTTCCCGACAGGCTACGGAGTCTCCGTAGCCTGATTCAGATTCATTTCCCGCTCCTGGTATTTTTTCATGTCACTGCTGACGGCTTCAGATAAGGCATTGTGGCGTCTTGCTCTGCCAATGATTTTTTCCAATATCACCGTTCCTTTGCTGGGGCTGGTGGATACGGCGGTGATTGGTCATCTGGATTCACCCGTTTATCTGGGCGGTGTGGCTATCGGCGCAACGGCAACCAGCTTCCTCTTTATGCTCCTGCTCTTTTTACGCATGAGCACCACGGGGTTGACGGCACAGGCATATGGTGCGAAAGATCCCCTGCGTCTGGCTCGTGCGCTTGTTCAGCCGTTAATTCTGGCGCTCGGTGCAGGGGCGTTAATCGTGTTGCTGCGTACCCCACTGATTGATCTGGCGTTGCACATTGTTGGTGGCAATGAGGCGGTACTTGAGCAGGCACGACGTTTCCTTGAAATTCGCTGGCTCAGTGCGCCTGCATCACTGGCAAATCTGGTGCTGCTTGGATGGTTACTGGGCGTGCAGTATGCTCGTGCGCCGGTCATTCTGCTGGTAGTGGGAAACCTCCTCAATATTGTGCTCGACCTCTGGCTGGTGATGGGCCTGCATATGAACGTGCAGGGTGCTGCACTGGCGACGGCAATTGCGGAATACGGGACATTTTTTATCGGGTTGTGGATGGTCTGGCATGTTCTGACCATGCGCGGTATCTCTGTCTCTCTACTGAAAACCGCGTGGCGTGGCAATATCCGCACACTGCTGGCGCTTAATCGCGACATTATGTTGCGCTCGCTCTTGTTACAGCTCTGCTTTGG
This sequence comes from Enterobacter cloacae, assembly GCA_014169315.1. Classification (NCBI taxonomy): domain Bacteria; kingdom Pseudomonadati; phylum Pseudomonadota; class Gammaproteobacteria; order Enterobacterales; family Enterobacteriaceae; genus Enterobacter; species Enterobacter cloacae. The sequence goes on from AP022133.1 coordinate 263,967, forward strand.
CGCACTGACGGTCTTTGGGGCGCGTCTTGGGCCAGATATTGTCGCGGTTAATGCGGTTCTGATGACGCTGCTCACCTTTACCGCTTATGCGCTGGATGGCTTTGCCTACGCTGTTGAAGCGCATTCCGGGCAGGCATACGGTGCGCGTGAAAGCGGTCAGCTCCGTGATGTATGGCGGGCAGCCTGTCGTCAGGCGGGTCTGGTGGCGCTGGCGTTTGCACTGACTTATGCCTGTTTTGGCCAACAGATCATTGCGTTACTCACGTCGCTCCCCCGGCTTCGTGAACTGGCGGGTCATTATCTCATCTGGCAGGCGATCTTACCGGTGGTGGGCGTCTGGTGCTATCTGCTGGACGGTATGTTCATCGGTGCGACGCGAGGGGCGGAGATGCGCAACAGCATGGCGGTCGCAGCGGCAGGCTTTGGTCTGACGCTGTTGACGCTCCCGTCTCTGGGCAACCACGGTTTGTGGCTGGCGCTGGCAGTCTTTCTTGCCTTGCGCGGCCTCTCTCTGGCGTTTATCTGGCATCGCCACTGGCGGCGTGATACCTGGTTTTCATCCCACCACGGTTAACGTGGTTTTTTCTTCACGAGGATAGAGTGATCGTGCTGACACTCATCCTGATGCCGACAGGATTCCACTTCCACGCATGCGGAGCACAGCCCGTGTGCTTCAATCACGTTATGACGCAGGGCAAAGCCCATTTTGGCTGCCAGCGAATGCATGATGTCTTCAACGCCTTCTGCACACTCTTCCTTCACCACACCGCAGCGGTCGCAGATAAACATGGCAGATGTGTGGGTCGGTTGATCAAACAGGTGGCACAGCACATAGCTGTTTGTTGATTCGACCTTGTGAACAAACCCTTGTTCCAGCAGGAAATCCAGCGCACGATAAACCGTAGGCGGTTTTGCCTGCGGCTCGCTTTCGCGCAGCAGGTCGAGCAGGTCGTATGCGCTGATGGCTCCTTGCTGCAGGCTCATCAGTCGCAATACCTCAAGGCGCTGCGGAGTCAGGCGCACATTGCGTTGCGCACACAGCTTTTCTGCCTGCGCTAACAGCTCTTGCGTTGCGGTCTTATCCATTTAGCACCCCGGATGTTATAGGCTGGGAAACCCTCACTTTATCATGTTCTGGTAAAAACACCGAGATCCGCCAGGCTGTGCTATACCTGACGCATCGCAATTCTGGACATTTACGATGAAAAGACCTGACTGTATTCGGCACTGGCGTGACGTTGAAGGGGCAGATGACTCTACCTATTCCGACAGTCACGAGCGTTTCTCCATCGGTGCACCGCTGGCCCGCAAGCTGGGCCTGGGCCGTATTGGTATTCACCATGAGCGTCTCCCTCCGGGGCGTCGTACCTCGTATCCTCACGCGGAAAGCGACGAAGAGGAATTTATCTATGTGCTGGAAGGTTACCCCGAGGCCTGGATTAACGGTTATCTGTGGAAACTCGAACCTGGTGACAGCGTGGGTTTTCCTGCCGGAACGGGTGTCTGCCACACCTTCATTAACAACACTGATGAAGAGGTGCGCTTGCTGGTCGTTGGGGAGGCCAATAAAAAGCACAACCGCATCTACTATCCGCTAAACCCGGTGTACGCCGCCACGCGCGAGGACCGCTGGGTTGACCATCCGCCCCAGTTTTTTGGTCCGCACGATGGAAAACCTGGGCGAAAATAATTTCCTCTTCTATAAATATTGAGGGTCGTCACAAATTACAACAGGCCCGGGTGTGATTTAACTTAGGGAAAAAACGGGTCTTTTTGTACTTATTCACAGCAATAGTTCGTGCCTGTTTGGGTGATAACAGACAGGGGTTATTTCATAACAGATTATAAGACGAGCATACTGTGAAGAAACATTTTAAATTTTCGGTGGTTAGCATCGCTGTCTCCTTGTTTATGGCAAATCAGGCGGGGGCAGCCAATACCTGGACAGAGGCGCGCAGCGACGCGATGGGGGGCACGGGCGTCGCAGCAGGCAGCTACGGCAGTGGGGTGTTAATCAACCCGGCATTGCTGGCGAAAGCGAAACCTGATGATGGTGTGACGCTCATTTTACCTTCCATTGGTGCGCAGATTTCAGACAAAGACAACCTGCGGGATAAGATTGATAACATCAGCGACGATGTCAGTCGGTACCGTAGCACGCTGGATACTATCAACCTTATCGATCTCTTAAATCCTTCAAGCCAGGCCTCACGGGATGTTTCTTCTGCAGCAGGCAATCTTGCCGATCAACTGGATTCGCTGAAAGGAAAAACTGCCAGCGGTAAAGCGGGCGGCGGGATCGCGGTAAGCATTCCTGATGATGTGCTCTCATTCGCATTTGTGGCCAAAGCGAATGCTCGCGCTCGCGTGAGTTCTTACATCGATCAGGGGGATATCGATAAACTACGTTTAGTGGAGGCAACCCCTGTTGCCGCTTTTGGCATTGACCCGAAGGATCTCAAATCAAAAGGTTTTGGTCGTGCGGCTATCGTTTCAGACTATGGCGTGGCGGTGGCGCATCAGTTTGATATTAGCGGTGTACCGGTTTCCGTGGGTATCACCCCAAAGCTGCAAAAAACCTGGCTGTATAACTACACCGTCTCTATCTACAACTTCGACAGCGGCGATATCAACAGTAGCCGCTATCGCAATGACGACACCGGGTTTAACGTCGATGCCGGTCTTGCGGCTGATTTCGGCGATAACTGGACTGTCGGTCTGACGGGGAAAAACCTCTTCTCACGTGATATCGATACCAAAGAAGTGGATGGGGTACGTGATACGTATCAGATCAGTCCAGTCGTAACGGCAGGCGTGGCCTGGCATACCGATCTCGTGACGTTGACGGCAGACGGTGACCTGACCGAAACCAAAGGCTTTAAAAGCGAAGAGAACTCTCAGTACGTTGGCGTGGGTGCAGAAGTCACACCACTAAACTGGCTGGCCGTTCGTGCGGGTTACCGTGCTGATGTGAAAAACAACGACAGCAACGTCTTTACGGCGGGGGTGGGTTTTGCACCGCTTAACACCGTACATGTCGACCTGATGGGTCTGTACGGCGAAGATGAAACCTGGGGCGCAGGGGCACAGCTGAGCCTGACGTTCTAAAGTGCACCGGAGGCGCTGCGCCTCCGGCTTTTCTTTGTGCTATAGTAGCGCCCCTTTTCCACCAGATGCTTAAAACTTCGCCATGTCGTCAGAATTACAGACTGCTTTCCCTGCACACCGTTTTTCCATTGCGCCGATGCTCGACTGGACGGACAGACACTGCCGCTATTTCCTGCGTCAGCTCTCCCGCCATACGTTGCTGTACACCGAAATGGTGACTACCGGGGCGATTATTCACGGTAAGGGTGACTATCTGGCCTACAGTGAAGAAGAGCATCCGGTTGCCCTGCAGCTTGGCGGCAGCGATCCGGCAGCCCTGGCGCAGTGCGCGAAGCTGGCGGAAGAACGCGGTTATGACGAAGTTAACCTTAATGTTGGTTGCCCTTCCGATCGCGTGCAAAACGGTATGTTTGGCGCATGCCTGATGGGGAACGCGCAGCTGGTGGCTGACTGCATCAAGGCGATGCGCGATGTTGTCTCCATTCCGGTAACGGTTAAAACCCGTATTGGTATCGACGACCAGGACAGTTACGAATTTCTGTGCGATTTCATCAATACGGTTGCCGGGAAAGGCGAGTGCGAGATGTTTATCATCCACGCACGCAAAGCGTGGCTCTCGGGTCTTAGCCCGAAAGAGAACCGTGAAATTCCGCCGCTGGACTACCCGCGTGTGTATCAGCTGAAGCGTGACTTCCCACATCTGACCCTGTCAATTAACGGCGGTATCAAGTCGCTGGACGAGGCCAAAACGCATCTGGAACATATGGATGGCGTAATGGTGGGGCGCGAGGCGTATCAGAACCCTGGGATCCTGGCGACGGTCGATCGCGAAATCTTTGGCATTGAAGGTACAGATACCGATCCGGTTGCCGTGGTGCGTGCCATGTATCCGTATATCGAACGTGAGCTAAGCAATGGGACTTACCTTGGTCACATTACCCGCCATATGCTCGGCCTGTTCCAGGGGATCCCGGGGGCGCGTCAGTGGCGTCGTTACCTGAGCGAAAATGCGCATAAAGCCGGTGCGGATATCGACGTGCTGGAACACGCGCTGCGTCTGGTGGCAGATAAGCGATAAATTTCGCTAAAAGATCGTCAAATTCACCACGCCTCGCAAAATATTGCGGGGCGTTTTGCTTTTATAACAATGAGTTAGTTTTGGCATGCTTTTTGTAATGATCGCTGCATCATTCGGGAACTCGTGGGAGAGCACCATGCTGGAACTACTTTTTGTGATTGGCTTTTTTGTCATGCTGTTGGTGACGGGGGTTTCACTGCTCGGCATTCTGGCCGCTATCTTTGTGGCGACGGCGGTGATGTTTATCGGCGGATTGTTTGCCCTGACGATCAAACTGTTGCCGTGGTTACTGCTGGCGATTGCGGTAGTATGGGTAATACGGGCGATTAAATCGCCAAAGGTTCCCGGTTATCAGCGTAATAACCGCTTTCGTTACTAAGGTATTGAGGGGTTCGTCACATACCTGCAACTTTCCCGGCAACATTGCTTAGAACGGAATAGGATTTACTTATCGAATCTGTCACTATGGCTGCCGCTAAAGAATTCATCGAGCTGTACCCTACATACAGCCGAACTAAAAAAAGAAAGGGCTTCCTATGGGAAGCCCAATTTCTTTTTAAGGATCAGGGAATTAACAGACTTGAACCCTGCGTCGCCCGACTCTCCAGCACCTCATGCGCACGTTGCGCATCGGCTAACGGGTATTTCTGCGCATCGGCCACATCCACTTTAATCGCACCGCTGGCGATCAGAGAGAACAGCTCGTTGCTGGCCTCAAGCAGCTCTGCCCGGTTGGTGATGTAGCCCTGAAGAGAAGGGCGCGTAACATACAGAGAACCTTTCTGGTTCAGAATGCCAAGATTCACGCCAGTAACGGCCCCTGATGAATTACCAAAACTCACCATCAGACCGCGGCGTTGCAGGCAGTCCAGGGATGCTTCCCAGGTGTCTTTACCCACCGAGTCATACACCACGCGCACCTTTTTGCCGCCGGTTATTTCTTTCAGTCGCTCAACAATGTTCTCTTCGCGGTAGTTAATCACCTTCCATGCTCCAGCCTGCAGTGCCCGCTGGGCTTTTTGGGCAGAGCCTACGGTGCCGATAAGTTTCGCACCCAGCGCTTTTGCCCACTGGCAGGCGATCAGCCCCACACCGCCTGCAGCGGCATGAAACAGGAATTGTTCATCGGGTTTGATTTCATAGGTTTTGCGCAGCAGGTAATAAACGGTTAGCCCCTTCAGGAAAGAAGCGGCAGCCTGCTCGAACGATATCGCATTCGGTAGAATTGCGGCTTTGTCTGCCGGAACGTTATGAACGGTACTGTATGCACCCAGTGCCGATTGCGCATACACCACGCGGGCACCTTCTTTTATATGCTTAACGGCGTTGCCCACCTTGATAACCACACCTGCCGCTTCGGTTCCCAGCCCGCTCGGCATTGACGGAGGGGGATAAAGACCGCTGCGAATATAGGTATCAATGTAGTTGATGCCGATGGCTTTGTTTTCGACCTGGATTTCGTTATCGCCAGGTGCAGCAGGGGTGAACTCTACTGCTTTGAGTACGTCAGGGCCACCATGCTTGTGAAATTCAATACGCGTTGCCATGCTTCCTCCATAAGAAAATGTGGTAATCTTTCGACCCACTCTTTATCTCGGTAACTCCATTCACTATGGCAGGAAACAAACCCTTCAACAAACAGACTGAACCCCGTGAACGTGATTTTCAGGTCGCCGGGTTAAAAGTCCCGCCGCACTCGATTGAAGCGGAACAGTCGGTGTTGGGCGGTTTAATGCTGGATAACGAACGCTGGGACGACGTCGCCGAGCGCGTCGTGTCCGAAGATTTCTACACCCGCCCGCATCGCCATATCTTTACTGAAATGGCGCGTCTGCAGGAGTCGGGCAGCCCGATTGACCTGATCACGCTCGCGGAATCGCTGGAGCGGCAGGGTCAACTGGACAGCGTCGGTGGGTTTGCCTATCTGGCAGAGCTTTCTAAAAATACGCCAAGTGCGGCGAACATCAGCGCTTACGCTGACATCGTGCGTGAACGTGCCGTTGTGCGTGAGATGATCTCGGTGGCGAATGAAATCGCCGAGGCGGGTTTTGATCCACAGGGTCGCACCAGCGAAGATCTGCTCGATCTCGCTGAGTCCCGCGTCTTTAAAATCGCCGAAAGCCGCGCGAACAAAGACGAAGGGCCGAAAAACATCGCCGATGTGCTTGATGCGACCGTTGCGCGTATCGAACAGCTGTTCCAGCAACCCCATGATGGTGTGACCGGTGTGAATACCGGCTATGACGATCTCAACAAGAAAACTGCCGGTCTGCAGCCGTCAGATTTGATCATCGTCGCGGCGCGTCCATCAATGGGTAAAACAACATTTGCGATGAACCTCGTCGAAAACGCGGCGATGTTGCAGGATAAACCGGTTTTAATCTTCAGTCTTGAGATGCCATCAGAACAGATCATGATGCGTTCCCTGGCGTCGCTGTCTCGCGTGGATCAGACCCGTATTCGTACCGGTCAGCTCGACGATGAAGACTGGGCGCGGATCTCCGGCACGATGGGTATTCTGCTGGATAAACGTAATATCTATATCGATGACTCCTCCGGTCTGACACCGACGGAAGTGCGCTCCCGTGCGCGCCGTATCGCCCGTGAACACGGTGGTATTGGCCTCATCATGATCGACTACCTCCAGCTGATGCGCGTGCCGTCGCTCTCCGACAACCGTACGCTGGAGATTGCAGAGATTTCCCGTTCGCTCAAAGCATTAGCCAAAGAGCTACACGTGCCGGTGGTGGCGCTCTCCCAGCTTAACCGCTCTCTGGAACAGCGTGCCGATAAACGTCCGGTGAACTCCGATCTGCGTGAATCCGGCTCCATCGAGCAGGATGCGGACTTAATCATGTTTATCTACCGTGATGAGGTTTATCACGAGAATAGCGACCTGAAAGGGATCGCCGAAATTATTATTGGTAAACAACGTAACGGCCCCATCGGTACGGTACGTCTGACCTTTAACGGACAGTGGTCGCGTTTCGACAACTATGCCGGTCCTCAATATGATGATGAGTAAATCGCCTTCATCCTTCACGACGCAGGTGCGTTGACTGCAACGCGAATGATTTTGGTGATTCTTTTATTAAGGAATTCAAATGCAAGCGGCAACTGTAATCATTAACCGCCGCGCTCTGCGACACAACCTGCAGCGTCTGCGTGAACTGGCCCCCGCCAGCAAGCTCGTTGCAGTCGTGAAAGCGAACGCTTACGGACACGGTCTTCTCGAGACCGCGCGAACGCTCCCCGATGCCGACGCCTTTGGCGTCGCCCGTCTCGAAGAAGCTCTCCGCCTGCGTGCAGGCGGGATCGCCCAACCCATTCTGCTCCTCGAAGGTTTTTTCGAAGCCTCCGACCTGCCGACCATCGCCGATCAGCACCTGCACACAGCGGTACATAACGAAGAGCAGCTGGCAGCACTGGAAACGGCAGAGCTGAGCGAGCCGGTCACCGTGTGGATGAAGCTCGACACGGGCATGCACCGTCTGGGCGTGCGCCCGGAAAACGCAGAGGCGTTTTATCAGCGTCTGTGTCAGTGCAAAAACGTGCGTCAGCCGGTGAATATTGTCAGCCATTTTGCTCGCGCAGATGAGCCAGAATGTGGCGCAACCGAGCAGCAACTCGATATTTTTAACACCTTCTGTGAAGGCAAGCCGGGGATGCGCTCTATTGCGGCATCCGGCGGCATTCTGTTGTGGCCACAGTCGCACTTTGACTGGGCGCGCCCGGGGATTATTCTCTACGGCGTGTCGCCGCTGGAGAATAAACCGTGGGGGCCAGATTTTGGCTTGCAGCCGGTGATGTCGCTGGTTTCTAACCTGATTGCCGTGCGCGAGCACAAAGCGGGTGAACCGGTGGGCTACGGCGGAACCTGGGACAGCAAGCGCGATACGCGTCTGGGTGTGGTGGCGATGGGTTACGGTGACGGCTACCCGCGCGCTGCGCCATCCGGTACGCCGGTGCTGGTGAATGGCCGTGAAGTGCAGATTGTGGGCCGTGTGGCGATGGATATGATCTGCGTTGACCTGGGGCCAGAGGCACAGGACAAGGCTGGCGATCCGGTGGTGATGTGGGGCGAAGGCTTACCCGTTGAACGCATTGCTGAAATCACGAAAGTAAGTGCTTACGAACTTATCACGCGCCTGACGTCGCGGGTGGCGATGAAGTATATCGATTAACCGTGCCTGAATGTCCGCATCCAACAGCCGATATGACCGTTGGATGCGGTGAACGTCTTATTTCAGCACGTCGTAAATAGCCTGATTCGTGAGGTATTCCGATACCAGCCCCGATTCAGGGGTAAAAGGCACTCCGTGCACTGCTGAGAAAGGCATCCCGGTGCTTGCGCGGGAAACGTAGCGCTCACCCTGGTCATTCTCGGAAACGGTGTAAACGGTGTTTCGCATTTGGCTAAATACCGCAGCATTACGCTGAATTGACTGATGCAACTCAAGTAGCTGTATCCCGTCCAGATTGAGTTTCTTGTCCATATTCACGCCCCATCTTTGCAGACAAACCTCTGCAAAATGACGCACGATCATGCCTGGTTCATGCGCTACTTTTGGCCCCTTATCACCATTAGCCGATGCATTGCCGACGAGGGTCGCGTGTCGGCCAGACATCGGATAAATGTGCACACGCGTCGTATTATGGGTTTCAGGGATGACACAGGAGAAACCTGTTGAGCGCTCATCTTTGGCATAAAAAGCAACATACTCTTTGACGTTGCTGCCTAAGGTCACTTTGTCTGATTTGAAATTGCCTGTTCCCGGAACTGGGTCAACTGCAAAAATATTGACCGGGATGGTTGTCAGAACCGGGTCGGCCAGCATGGCGTTGGCCAGCATATGGCAACTGATCCCACCCCGACTCCATCCTACCAGGTTGACCTGCGTCGGCAGAATTTGCCCCTTGCGGAAAGTTTTAATGATCTGCTGCTGCAGCGCCTGCTGCGTGACTTTTCGGTCGCCGTAATCATATTTACGCCACCAGAACGAGCCTGTGACTTCGACGTCCTCAATCGGGATACCGGCCTTTTTCAGCTGCTCATAATTCTCTTTCGTGAGCTTTTCTCGCTGCCAGTCAACGTGCCCTTTCATAATATTGAGGGCGTGCTGAATATTTTCGTTCCAGCCGCTTCCAAAAAGCCGACCACGTAGCTGGCCGTAATCACCGCTTTTTACCCACAGCTCATCACTCTGGAGGTTGCCACTTCCTGGGCCATCAAGAATGATCCATTCCGCAAACTCTTTACCTTTGTTATTGGCGGCGAGCGTCGAAATTAACTCCCCGTTCCAGTAGTTAACATGTGTGTCATCAAATTTATTCGAACCGGTACCGCAGAAATACACTGTTAATGTCGTCATAAGAAACCTCATTCAAATATTAATGTATAGATGGGTTGCATAAATGCAGATAAATAATAGGTGAGCCGGTTCACATCTTAAATATGCTAATCGGCCCAGGTTGTTTTTGTTATGAATAATGTCGGCGAAAAATTAATGTATGCTATATTTTTTGTTTAGCGCTGCTTAATTTAATGCGTGTGAATATGACATTTGTCTTATGCCATTTGCTGTTTTTCAAGTTCTCAAATTACACTCATACTTATTTTTGAAAAGGCTTATTTAATAACGTAAGGAAATAAAACCAAGACGAGGTAAAGTGGTGATGAATGTATTGATGATTGATGAATTACCGATCTACATTCACGGTATGAAGACTGAACTAAAGAGAGTGATGCCTGAATGTACCGTTTTTTCTACAGACAGCTTCGAAGACGCACACACCGTTTTGATGTCCACTTCCGTTAACATTGTTCTGTTAGACGGTGAAATGAATTGCAGCGAGTTCATCAAAATGCTAACGCAGGACTGGCCTTCATTACCCATTGTTGTGATGTTGAGAAAGGCGACGGATGGGATCTTTAATTTTTATATTCAGCAAAATGTAAAAGGTCTTTTTACCAAGGACCTTCCCGTGGAAAAAATCAGCCAGATCCTGAGCATGGTTTCATCCGGCGTTGTCTGTTTTCCTGAGCAGGCCATACTTCATCGTGAAGCTCCGGGTAACACGCTACTCATTCATACGCTGAGCCGACGCCAGCAGGAGGTGCTGAAGTTACTGGCAAAAGGAGGTACCAATAAACAAATCAGCAGGCAGTTAAATATCAGTGCCGGAACCGTAAAAGTACACCTTGAATCCATTTTCCATCGTCTTCAGGTGAATAACCGCACGCAGGCAGCAATGCTCTATTATAAATATATTGCGATCTAGGTTACATTACAGATGCAGATAAAAGCGCAACAAATGTGGAGTTTGTTGCGCTTTTTGCTATTTATGTCTGAGGAAAAAATAATAAATCACCACAACTAACGTACCAAAATCCTGAAGTAACCAAAATGGGAAGCTATCATTTAAGATATCTTCTCCTGTCAAAATGAATTTTACATTCAGACAGCTCTCACCGAAAAAACCAAATGCCAGTGCTGCCAGACCTAACTTACTCATAACAGGCAATGCATGAACACGGCGGCTATAGGCGGCAAACAAAATAATAAATGACGTTATCAGATCGACAAGAATAATGACCAGCAGTACCCAGTCTTTGTTCATATTGAGCATATTATTCCCCGTTGAGCTTGTTATCATTTGAATCTGACTGAGGGAGTGAATCGTTCCTGACTTTTCTTTTGATTACGCTGGCAACATCAAAAATATCCTGCTGCTCATGCCGTCGAAAGAAGTTTGCCAGCCAGACGATCAACCCATTGCTGAGCGCACCTAAGATATACCCCAGGCCCAGAGTGATATCTGCCTGAGTCAGATCGATCTTGAGCCAGCGAGCCGCTAACCCGCCCAATGCAATGGCGGCCCCCATACTTATTCCACCAAAGATCACGCCTGCGACAAATCGACTATGCTGGTGCAGCCGTTGTGGCTGCCAAAAAAAGGAGATACTTACGCCACCAAATAATCCAGAGAAAGCCAGTAGTGCCTCACTGATCAGTGTGGGGAGATAGATGTCGGACATGGGCTTATCCTCAGCGTGGGTAAAATCCCCTGTCCGTGATTGAGAAGTCAGGGGATTTCACCGCCAGTTACAGAGTGGGTTATTGGCAAGGTTCAAGCTCAACCAAATGTTGGTATTGATCGGTGGTAATAAATCGCTGTGGCCCTGACAGGCTGTAAATCACCCGTTTGGGGCTGCGATATCCTTTCACGACATCAATGTCCGCAGTCAGCCAGGCTTGATTTGCCGGTAGCGCTGGGTTGTTGTAAATATCGCCACCTATCCATCTGTTGTTGGTTTTTTTCACGCCCCACAGCGTTTCAGACGCCTGGCCAGACCACCCAAGACGCTTTGCTTCATCTACGGTGATATACCTGTCAGGTAGCCGACCAAAATTTTTAATATTGCGCAGCGTGGTCGCTAAATCGGTGATGTTATTTACCGGTGGAACACCTTTTTCCGTCAAAAAGGTATTTGTCTCTTTAATTTCATCTTCACAGGTTTTTAAAGCGGCACTGACCTGCATGGCTGAAAAAAGCGAAACCGATAACAGCGCTGCAGTGATTAGTTTATTGATTTTCATGATGTTCCCTTAATGGTTAACTCAGAAATAATCTCATTTCGGCGTCACGGCGACGCGTAAGCCCCGCCAGTACTCTGCCGCCTGCTTTGTTCCAGCATTTAAATTGCAACGCAGCCGCTTCTTTGTCTCCTGCGTTGACCTTTTTAAGCAGCGTCGATTTCTTTAAATTGCCGAGGCCAAGATTGAAGGCGAAGGACACCAGGGCGTCGAACTGATTCTGGGTAACCGACAGCGTCAGCAGTTTCTTCACGCCAGTTTCAGTGCGCTTCAGGTCTTTGCGCAGGATATTTTTGGCTTCACCGGTGGTGATTTTGATGAGCTTTTCCATCTCCTCTTTCAGAATCAAATGGCCGTAGCCAATCGTCCATAACCCGACGGCATCGCGGTAACGTTCCAGCTTTAGTCCTTCAAACTGGCAAATCAGCTGCACGCCTTTGTCACCAGTGCTTTCTGGTTGCTTGTTCATCACGGAGTCTCCTCTGCTTTCGGACGGGGGATAACTTTGTTGGTGTACTCATCAATCAAACGCATGATGCTTTCTGGTGGTGGGAGGGCGGTAAATTGCATCTCCACGTCAACGTGGCGGCTGTCACGCCCACCTTTGCTATCGCTGGAAGGTGAAAGGCTGACGTGAAAGCGGCCAAACTCGTTTTCTCCCGATTGCGGGGAGGGGGCTTGCATACCTTCCGTGCGGATCGTCAGGTTGACCTTCATCTTTTCCAGCATCAGCCCACGCGGTGTAGAGAGCGCAACGAGGGGCAGATCGAAATAGTGGTTCTCATCCAGTGCCAGCTGGACGGTGCGCGGGATCAGTGAACCGTCATCGGCGGGTTCGAAAAAGGGATCCAGCATCTTCATGTACTGCTGAGCGATTAACTCGTTTGCCGCCGTTGCGGCGTACTGCATTCCGCGCGTAATATCCTCCAGCGTGACCGGTACGCCGGGAATATCCGCAGGCGGTGGCGGCGGATTTTTCCCTTGTACAGGGGGCGTCGTTCCGTCAGCCTCTTTCTCCCTCTTATTTTCTGGCTCCTCATCCTTACTGCCGCGTAGCCATGTTTTAAAAGACATAATTCGCTCCTGAAGAGGGGCCACCAAAGGCGGCCCCGTACGTTACGGAATGGCTATTACCCACAGTGCAAAACGTTATTGCGCAGCAACAGGCTTGGTTTTGGCGTTGGTTAAATAGTCAATGACGCGCTGGAGGGCTTCAGGGGGATCCTGACGCTTGATTTGGGTATGGATGGAATATTTAGCGCGTGTGTCGGTTGAACGAGTTTGTTCTGATTTATGCGATACCTTACCGGTCATTTTGGCTGAGAAGATACCCCAACCGATTGACGCTTCCACCGAGGCTTCGGCTTCAGTGCTGCTTGAACTGGCTTCGCTCTGAGTGACTTCCAGCTCAAAATCGATGGTACCGTCTTCAATACAAATAATCGGGTGAGTAACCGCCGCCAGCAGCGGAATACTCATTTTGCGGGTGACGCTACCTTTGCTCACCCCTTGCTCGTCTACCAGGGTTTCGTCGTAGTCGAATTCGATGGCAACGGCTTTACCATCCTTAATACAGACAGAGAGCAGGAAGTCGGCATAGGATTTGCTGGCCTGTACCTGTGCTTTGATCATTGCCTGCAGTGGCCCACCAATCATATGTTCGAGTGGCAGGGCATTAATGACTGAACCAATAAATTGTGAATCCATAATGTGAACTCCTTGAGTCAGTGAATGCGCGGTTGCGCAGGAGTCACATTACGGGAGCGGAGGGGGCGAAAATATTGGGTAAATGTCATGGCGAGAGGATGCAAAAAACCTATGCCAATTGCAGGATAAGGCGAAGGGGTGGTGTTACGGCATGTTCCAGTTTATTGTGGAATTCCCTGCCTCATCGAATTCCGGAGAACCATCGCGTGTTTCAGAAAGTAGACGCCTATGCTGGCGACCCCATTCTCTCCTTAATGGAGCGTTTTAAAGAAGATCCTCGCAGCGACAAAGTGAATCTTAGCATTGGTCTGTATTACAACGAGGGCGGTATCATTCCTCAGCTGCAGGCCGTGGCCGAAGCCGAAGCGCGTCTTAACGCGGTTCCGCACGGGGCCTCGCTCTATCTGCCAATGGAAGGGTTAAACACCTACCGCAACACCATCGCGCCGCTGCTGTTTGGAGCCGATCATGCGGTACTCGCACAAAAACGCGTGGCGACCATCCAGACGCTGGGCGGTTCAGGGGCGCTGAAGGTCGGCGCAGACTTTTTGAAAAAATACTTCCCGGATTCCGGCGTGTGGGTCAGCGATCCAACCTGGGAAAACCACGTAGCCATTTTTGAAGGCTCGGGCTTTAAGGTGTCGACCTACCCGTGGTTTGACAGTGCAACCAACGGCGTACGTATTGATGCGCTGCTGGAAAAACTGAACACCCTGCCAGAGCGCAGTATTGTACTGCTGCATCCGTGCTGCCATAACCCGACCGGTGCCGACCTCACCAATGCACAGTGGGATGCCGTGATTGAGGTGCTGAAGGCGCGTAACCTGATCCCATTCCTCGATATCGCCTATCAGGGCTTTGGCGCAGGAATGGAAGACGATGCCTACGCCATTCGTGCCGCTGCCAGTGCCGGGTTACCTGTACTGGTCAGCAACTCCTTCTCAAAAATCTTCTCTCTGTACGGCGAACGCGTTGGCGGCCTGTCCGTGGTGTGTGAAGATGCCGAAGCAGCCAGTCGTGTGCTGGGTCAGCTGAAAGCGACAGTGCGCCGCATCTATTCCAGCCCGCCAAACTTTGGTGCGCAGGTGGTGGCCACGGTTCTTGGAGATGATCGGCTGAAAGCGTCCTGGCTTGCCGAAGTGGAAGCGATGCGTAAGCGCATTTTGTCGATGCGTCAGGAACTGGTTAATGTGCTGAAAGAGGCCGTTCCCGGGCATAACTTTGACTATCTGCTTAAGCAGCGCGGGATGTTTAGCTATACCGGTCTGAGCGCGGCTCAGGTTGAAAGGCTGCGTGAAGAATTTGGCATCTACCTGATTTCCAGTGGTCGTATGTGCATGGCGGGCTTGAATACCGATAACGTCAAGCGCGTGGCTCAGGCCTTCGCTGCTGTGATGTAAGTATTCACTATCATTCCCCCTCTCCCTGTGGGAGAGGGTCGGGATGAGGGCATCAGGCCGCAGAAAATCTTACCCGGTGGCGCTGGCGCTTACCGGGCCTACGCCACGCATCTGCGCTTTGTGATCTTCTTCTTTTTATTCAGATTCATAAGCAAAAACTCCTTTCTTTCACTTCCCGCTGGGGTTATGGTCGGATAGTTTTTTGACCATTCGCTCAAATTAAAACGATAACAAACTGAATATTCAGGGGAAAATATGCGCAAGATCACACTGGCGCTCAGCGCCGCCTGTTTATTGTTCTCGCTTAATAGTGCAGTCGTCGCGCGTGCTTCTGCACCGACGCCGCTTTACACCGGAACCACCGCCGCCATTCTTGCTGAACAGGCACCCATTCACTGGGTTTCCGTGGCACAAATTGAAAATAGCCTGATGGGGCGTCCGCCAATGGCTGTAGGCTTCGATATCGACGATACCGTGCTGTTCTCCAGCCCGGGTTTCTGGCGGGGCAAGAAAACCTTCTCACCGGACAGCGAAGCGTATCTGAAGAACCCCGAATTCTGGGAGAAGATGAATAACGGCTGGGATGAGTTCAGCATCCCGAAAGAGGTTGCCCGTGCGTTGATCGCCATGCACGCTAAGCGTGGTGACAGCATTTACTTTGTGACGGGGCGCAGCCAGACCAAAACTGAAACCGTATCAAAAACGCTTCAGGATGATTTCCAGATCCCGGCGACCAGCATGAACCCGGTTATTTTTGCCGGTGACAAGTCCGGGCAAAACACCAAAACCCAGTGGCTGGAGCAGAAAAATATCAAAATCTTCTACGGTGATTCGGATAACGACATTACCGCCGCTCATGATGTGGGAGCCAGAGGGATCAGGGTACTACGCGCCTCTAACTCGACCTATCGACCGCTGCCAATGGCCGGGAAATTTGGCGAAGAGGTGATTGTGAATTCTGAATACTGATGTATGCTGATTTTTTGAACAAATCAGGCCTGCCGGGTTTACCTTTTGTCGTCTTGCTACACAATTTAAAGAGGCCGGCACTCAGTTCGAGTTCAACCCATTCACAGGGGAGCAAAGATGACAATTTCGGAGATACTCCAGTACTGCATGAGTAAACCCGGTGCGGAGCAAAGCGTTCACAGCGACTGGAAAGCCACGCAAATAAAGGTTGGCGACGTGTTGTTTGCTATGGTGAAAGAGGTTGAGGGCCGCCCGGCTGCATCGCTGAAAACCAGCCCGGAGCTGGCGGATTTGTTACGTCAGCAGCACCATGACGTCAGACCGAGTAAGCATCTGAACAAGGCACACTGGAGCACTGTTTATCTTGATGGCTCGCTGCCAGGCTCGCAGATTTATTATCTGGTGGATGCCTCTTATCAACAGGCGGTTGAGCTGCTGCCGGAAGTGACCCGACAGCAACTCTCCGTGTGACAACTACAGCAACGGTTTGAGGAAGCGTGCGGTGTGCGAGGCTTCGCACTCTGCAACGGTCTCTGGCGTACCGGAGACGAGGATTTCACCGCCGCCGCTACCGCCTTCCGGGCCGAGATCGACAATCCAGTCTGCGGTTTTAATCACGTCCAGATTGTGTTCAATGACCACGATGGTGTTGCCCTGGTCTCTGAGCTGATGCAGAACATCAAGCAACTGCTGAATATCGGCAAAGTGCAGGCCGGTCGTCGGCTCATCCAGAATGTACAGCGTCTGGCCGGTGCCTCGTTTGGATAGTTCACGCGCCAGCTTCACGCGCTGCGCTTCACCGCCAGACAGCGTGGTAGCAGACTGCCCCAGACGAATATAGGTCAGGCCTACGTCCATCAGCGTTTGCAACTTACGCGCCAGCGCAGGGACTGCATCAAAGAACTCACGAGCCTCTTCGATGGTCATATCCAGCACTTCGTGGATGGTTTTGCCTTTGTACTTAATCTCCAGCGTTTCACGGTTATAGCGTTTGCCTTTGCACTGGTCGCACGGTACGTAGATATCCGGCAGGAAATGCATCTCAACCTTGATTACACCGTCGCCCTGACATGCTTCACAGCGGCCACCGCGGACGTTAAAGCTGAAACGTCCAGGGGTATACCCGCGCGAGCGCGCTTCCGGTACACCCGCAAACAGTTCACGTACAGGCGTAAAGACGCCGGTATAGGTCGCCGGGTTGGAACGCGGGGTGCGTCCAATGGGGCTTTGGTCAATGTCGATAACCTTGTCGAAATGCTCCAGCCCCTGGATGTCGCGGTACGGTGCAGGCTCGGCGAGGGTCGCGCCGTTCAGCTGCGTCTGCGCAATCGGGAACAGCGTATCGTTAATCAGCGTCGATTTACCGGAACCGGACACGCCGGTGATACAGGTAAACAGCCCAACCGGCAGCGTCAGGGTCACATCTTTCAGGTTGTTGCCGCGTGCGCCAGTCAGCTTCAGCACTTTTTCCGGGTCTGCTGCCACGCGCTGCGTCGGTACGTCAATTTTGCGCTTGCCGCTCATGTACTGGCCGGTCAGAGACTCTGGCACTGCCATGATATCTTCCAGCGTCCCTTCCGCGACTACCTGACCGCCGTGAACGCCTGCACCCGGGCCGATATCAATAACGTGGTCAGCGGCGCGGATGGCATCTTCATCATGCTCGACCACAATCACCGTGTTGCCGAGGTTGCGCAGGTGGATCAGCGTCCCGAGCAGGCGTTCGTTGTCGCGCTGGTGCAGGCCGATAGACGGCTCATCCAGCACGTACATCACACCCACCAGGCCCGCACCAATCTGGCTTGCCAGACGAATACGCTGCGCTTCACCGCCGGAGAGTGTTTCAGCAGAGCGGGAAAGCGTCAGGTAGTTCAGACCCACGTTCACCAGGAACTTCAGCCGATCCCCAATCTCTTTCAACACTTTTTCGGCGATTTTCGCGCGCTGGCCGGAGAGCTTCAGGTTGTTGAAGAAGTCCATCGCGTGACCGATGCTCATGTCTGAGATGGTCGGTAGCGCCGTGTTTTCGACAAAGACGTGGCGAGCCTCGCGGCGCAGACGTGTCCCTTCGCAGGTCGCACAGGAGCGGTTGCTGATAAACTTCGCCAGCTCTTCACGTACTGCACTGGATTCGGTCTCTTTGTAGCGGCGCTCCATATTGTGCAGCACCCCTTCGAACGGGTGGCGACGCACGGAGGTATCGCCGCGATCGTTCATGTACTTAAACTCGATGTTCTCTTTACCCGAACCGTACAGCACCACTTTGTGTACATGTGGATTCAGGCTGCCCCACGGCGCTTCGACATCGAATTTATAGTGCTCTGCCAGCGACTTCAGCATCTGGAAGTAGTAGAAATTACGGCGATCCCAGCCGCGAATAGCCCCGCCTGCCAGTGACAGTTCCGGGTTTTGGATCACGCGATCCGGGTCAAAATACTGCTGTACGCCCAGACCGTCGCACGTCGGACACGCGCCCGCCGGGTTGTTGAACGAAAACAGACGCGGTTCCAGCTCGCGCATGCTGTAGCCGCAAATGGGACAGGCAAAGTTGGCAGAAAAAAGCAGTTCTTCCGCTTTCGGGTTGTCCATATCGGACACCACGGCGGTGCCGCCAGAGAGTTCCAGCGCCGTTTCAAACGATTCGGCCAGCCGGGTTGCCAGATCTTCGCGTACTTTGAAGCGGTCAATCACCACTTCAATGGTGTGCTTCTTCTGCAGCTCCAGCTTGGGTGGGTCTGACAGGTCACACACTTCCCCGTCGATACGGGCGCGAATATAGCCCTGGCTTGCCAGGTTCTCCAGCGTCTTGGTGTGCTCGCCTTTGCGCTCTTTAATGATCGGCGCAAGCAGCATCAGGCGTTTACCTTCTGGCTGCGACAACACGTTATCCACCATCTGGCTGACGGTTTGCGCCGCCAGCGGGACGTCGTGATCCGGACAGCGCGGCTCACCCACGCGCGCATACAGCAGACGCAGGTAGTCATGAATTTCGGTAATCGTACCAACCGTTGAACGCGGGTTATGCGAAGTGGATTTCTGCTCAATAGAGATAGCAGGTGATAACCCTTCAATATGGTCTACGTCTGGTTTTTCCATCAGTGACAGGAACTGACGTGCGTACGCAGAGAGGGACTCAACGTAACGACGCTGTCCTTCGGCATACAACGTGTCGAAAGCCAGTGAGGATTTGCCAGACCCCGAAAGCCCGGTCACGACGATGAGTTTGTCGCGAGGGATTATGAGGTTGATATTTTTGAGATTGTGGGTGCGAGCGCCCCGAACTTCGATCTTATCCATTCACCTTTCCCGGTTGGAACACGGATTGCCTGGTTTGTTTGAAGGACAACCGACTGTCAGAAACGGCTAATTATGACACAACTCGACCTGTTTGAATATACAGTATTGGAATGCAATTTCTGATTCGCTGTGCAACAATGTTGCGCTGGCGAGAGAACTCTGGAACGTGCTACGCAACTATCAAAGTGTCGCATGGAAATGGTACACTCGCGCGTTTACACTATTAAGAAACGTATTCAGGAGACACGAACATGGCCAGCAGAGGCGTAAACAAGGTGATTCTCGTCGGTAATCTGGGCCAGGACCCGGAAGTACGCTACATGCCGAGTGGTGGCGCAGTTGCCAACATTACGCTGGCTACTTCCGAATCCTGGCGTGATAAAGCGACCGGTGAGATGAAAGAGCAGACCGAATGGCACCGTGTTGTGCTGTTTGGCAAACTGGCAGAAGTGGCCGGTGAATACCTGCGTAAAGGTTCTCAGGTTTATATTGAAGGCCAGTTGCGTACCCGCAAATGGACCGATCAGTCCGGCGCTGAAAAATACACCACCGAAGTGGTGGTCAACGTTGGCGGTACCATGCAGATGCTGGGTGGCCGTCAGGGCGGTGGCGCACCAGCAGGTGGCGGCCAGCAGCAGGGCGGTTGGGGTCAGCCTCAGCAGCCACAGGGCGGCAACCAGTTCAGCGGCGGCGCGCAGTCTCGCCCGCAGCAGCAGTCTGCTCCGGCTCCGTCTAACGAACCACCAATGGACTTCGACGACGACATTCCGTTCTGATTACCAGACGCTAAAAATAAAAAACCCAGACAAGCGTCTGGGTTTTTTATTAACCAGGGATCAGGTAATCACCATCGGCCAGTCTGGCGGGGTGTGACTCATGGCTTCCACCATCACCACTTTAATATTTTCCCAGACGGCGGTGATATCCAGCAGGGTGATGCCGAGCAGACCCGTTGCGAACCAGCACGCCGCACCCAAACCCAACAGGGTGCTGATCACGGCAAGACCAGCATAGTCAGATTTACGAAACTGAATGTTCAGCGTGCTGGCTAAAAACATCAACACCGCACTCAACAAGGGCCAGCGCAGAAGAACCATGCTGGTGGTAATGGTCGCCATAAAATCCATCCTCGAAACAGCTGACGCACGACACTGAAAAAGTGTTTTTCGTTACATAATATATGTGAACTATATCACGTTTGTTGTTTTATTCGCCAGTGGTCGTGTGGTGAAAAGTGGAGGATTTATAACCACAGGAACGGTGTTGAAATCTGAGTGGAAAATATATCTTTGCAGACTAAGCAACCATTTCACTGACTCTTTATAATAAATTCATTGAGATAACAAAACCTCTGCAATGTTTCCCTGGTTGTATAATATTTACAGTCGTAAACCTATGGATTATGCTTGAGTGGACAAATAAATGTACTCGTAGCTAATGATTCAGGCTCCTGAATTTTCTGGCCTTTTTACTATTATGTATTATTTTAATTACACACGGCGTTATTTGATTTCGCTGAAATGGTCTCCACTTCATGCTTTTTGAATCTGAAGAAAGCTGCGTTCTTTTTATCGTTTAATCATCTGCGAAAAAATAATGAAAGAAAAACGACGTGAGATTGTTAATGACAGCGCGCGGGCGTTGCACGCGCTGGCGAAGCTGATGCCTCTGCTTAACGCTCAGTGTTCACTGGCGGAAATGCTGGAGACTATCAACCGGGCACTGGGATCAACGCTTGCCTGGATAAGCGTTGATAATGATGGGCTGCAGCGCGTGGTCTGTGCGGGTGAGGTGGCCTGCCATTCGTTTGAAGTCACTGATTTTCTTGCCAGCACGCTGCTACAGCGAAATCACCGTTCGTGGCGGGTGGTTTACTGGAAAGAGAAAATTGGCCATTCGTTATTTTCCCCTCAGCACCCTGGTTACGCACAATTACAAAGCGGTGTGTTATGCAAACTTTCAACTCATGACTGGCATTGTAGCGGTTATTTCTTTTTGGCATTTGAGGAAAAATTATATTCTTTGCCGAACCTGAAAAATATCATGGTAGTGCTGGTTGAGAAATTAAAGGATTATTTTGAGGAAATTATTGCCCGTGAAAAAACGGCACAGGAAATGCAGCGTGTCGTAACGCAGTATAAAACGTTGTTTGAGCGGGCACCTGTATTGATGAACTCCTTCGACAAGTATAACCGTTGCGTGTTGTGGAATGCTGAGTGCGAAAAAGTCTTTGGCTGGACGATGGCGGAGATCGGTGCGCATTCAGATCCACTGTCACTGTTTTATCCCGATCCGGATGAACGGCGGCGGGTGCTGGAGTCGGTTCGTATCTCACCGCTAAAGGATATGTATGAGTGGCATCCGGTACGCAAAGACGGTGTGCAGCTGACGATCCTGTGGTCGAACATTCTGTTACCGGACAACTCTATCCTGAATATTGGGCTGGATATCACCGAACGTAAAAAAGCGGAACAGCAGCTGGAAGTGAAAGCGACCACTGACGATCTCACCGGTTGTTTTAACCGGTCTGCGATTTTGCAGCAGTTGAAATCATCGCTGGCGGCAAGCTCCAGACAGGATACTAACAGCCATTTTTGCGTGCTGATGTTTGACCTGGATTTTTTCAAACAGATCAATGATGAATGGGGGCATCAGGTTGGCGATGTGGCGCTAATTCATTTTTGTGACTGTATCCGGGAGCTTATTCCGGTGGACTCGGCGCTGGGACGTGTCGGAGGTGAAGAGTTTTTGCTCCTGTTGGCACGAACTGACGGCAATGCCGCCATGCTGCTATCCGCCCGGCTACGTTCTGTTTTGTCCACGAAGCCGCTGCGGGTTGGCGATAAAAAACTGGTGCTTTCATTTAGCGCAGGGGTTGTTGAGGTGTGCCAGCCACAACGCGATACTTCAGCATTACTGATGCGTGCCGATAAAGCATTATATGATGCCAAGCGTATGGGGCGAGGGAAAACAGTGGTGGCTTCTGATTATTTATAAATCAAACCCGGAAATAGCGTCGGGCAAATAGCATGAAATTTCATACTCATGTTGTACTTTTTTCATGCTGCCGGAAGTTTGGTTTAATCAACGATCCTCTGTTGTGCTATCTTAAAATCTCCAGTTCAGGCTGGATAATTATTTTCCTTAGCAGAAACGGAATGAATACTTTCAGTTTGGCTTACGGAAAAATATTATCGTCATAACGAATTTTAAGAATTTTAATACCAAAAGTCAGTTGCTAACTTCGCATGATTCATGCAACGTAATCACCTGTTTAACAAAGCATCCGGCCTTCATTACTACGGGCGTACAAAATGCAGGGATATAGGGCGGGAAATGAATCGTAGCGCGCGGCGCAAGATGCTCAGGGTGGTAGGGATCATCATGGTAGTTATGCTACCGGTGATGCTTGCGCTATGGTTTGCCCAGCTCAGAGCCGTGTCGGAAACAAGCGCCCAGCTACGCACATTTGCCGAACTGGCTTTAGACAAAACAGAACTCGTTATTCAACAGGTGGAGCTGGCCCGTAGCGACGCCGAAAAATATCAGGGTGAACTTTGTACACCGGGACATCGTCAATATATGTTGAACGTTGTTCGTGGCCGCCTGTTCATCGCCGATTTAATTTATGCTGAAGGTCAGAATTTTCTTTGTTCGACCGCGATTACTCCTGAACAGCCTTACGCTATCGCCGCTGCAAATTACAAACGTAAGCCTGATGTGGCTATCTATTATTATCGCGATACGCCATTTTTCACTGGCTATAAAATGACATATATGCAGCGCGGAAATTATGTCGTGGTAGTCAACCCGCTTTTCTACAGTGAGGTAATGTCGACAGATTATTCACTGTCATGGGGCGTGTATGACACGGTGACCAATGCATTCTTTTCTGTCAGCCAGAAAGCAAATGTGTCTTTATTAAATTCGATGATTCGACATAAGGAATCGTCATTTCAAAAAGATGGCCGTTTCTATACCATCGTAAAATCCGATAAGCGTCCCATTGCAGCTATCGTATCAACCTCCAGCAAACGTTTTTATGAAATCCTCTACCACCAGGCCACATTGACGCTGCCGCTGGGGATGATTTGCAGCATCATTATTTTACTGATGTGGTCACGCACCCATCGTGAACTCAACTCACCAGGGCGTTTGCTGCACCGGGCGCTGAACAAACGCCAGCTTTGCGTACACTATCAGCCGATTATTGATATCAAGAATAACCAGTGCGTGGGCGCTGAGGCGCTGCTGCGCTGGCCTGGCTTTAACGGGCAGGTGATGAGCCCGGCGGAATTTATTCCGCTGGCGGAAAAAGAGGGCATGATTGAGCGAATTACAGATTATGTTGTGGAGGAAGTGTTCAACGATCTGGGGCATTTCCTGGCCACCAGTCCGCATCTGTATATTTCGATTAACCTGTCGGCCTCAGATTTTCACTCTTCGCGCCTGATCGCTCTGATCTCTGATAAGGCCCGCCACTACGCCGTCCGTGCGCAGCAAATCAAAATCGAAGTGACGGAACGTGGATTTATCGATGTGCCTAAAACCACGCCCGTTATTCAGGCTTTCCGCCAGGCGGGCTATGAAGTGGCGATCGATGATTTCGGAACAGGTTACTCCAACCTGCATAATCTCTATTCGCTGAACGTCGATATTCTCAAAATCGACAAATCCTTTATCGATACCTTAACGACCAACAGTACCAGTCATCTGATTGCCGAGCATATCATCGAGATGGCGCAAAGCCTGCGCCTTAAGACCATTGCGGAAGGCGTGGAGACGGACGAGCAGGTGAGCTGGCTGTTGAAGCGCGGCGTACAGTATTGTCAGGGATGGCACTTCGCGAAAGCAATGCCGCCCCAGGAGTTTATGACCTGGCAGCAGCAACCTTTGTGATGATACGCCTTAATTCAGCTGGTGGCGGTAATCGCTCGGCGTGCGGTCAAACTCGCGACGAAACACGCGGGAAAAGGTTTGTTGCGACACATAACCCAGATCCATCGCGATATCAAAAATGGGCCGTTGCGTAGAGCGTAACGCCTGAGCCGCCAGCAGCAGCCTGCGCTGGCGAATGTACTCACCCAGCGTCTGATGCATGACGGTGCGGAACATTCTCTGTAAATACCATTTCGAATAGCCCGACTTTTTAGCGACCACATCAATGTTCAACGGTTGGTCGATATGTTCATCAATCCATTCAATAAGTGTCTGAATAATTTGCTGATGCGACATAAGGTTGCCCCTCTGTAGATACAACTATACATGTCATCCTTCAAGCAGCCTTGATCCAGCTTGAATGATTTTATGTATATCCCGGTTGATTCGTCGTTTTCTCTGCGGGGGAGTATAATTCCTCAAGTTAACTTGAGGTAAAGAGGTTTTATGGAAAAGAGATTGCCGCGAATAAAAGCGCTTTTAACCCCCGGCGAAGTGGCGAAGCGAAGCGGTGTGGCGGTGTCTGCGCTCCACTTCTATGAAAGCAAAGGGTTAATTAAGAGTATCCGTAACGCAGGAAACCAGCGGCGCTACACCCGTGATGTGCTCCGCTATGTTGCAATAATCAAAATTGCGCAACGAATCGGAATTCCCCTGGCCACTATCGGTGATGCGTTCGGCGTGTTGCCGGAAGGGCACTCGCTGAGCGCAAAAGAGTGGAAACATCTGTCATCCCAGTGGCGTGATGAGCTTGACCGGCGCATTCATACTCTTGTGGCGTTGCGCGATGAACTGGACGGCTGTATCGGTTGCGGCTGTTTGTCGCGTAGTGATTGCCCGTTGCGTAACCCTGGAGACAGGCTGGGCGAGCAGGGCACAGGGGCGCGGTTGCTGGAGGAGGATTGAGGATTTTCCCGCGCTATATAAAGAACTAAAGCGCCACATAAGGGCGCTTTAGTTTTTCCCGGTCTTTGTCTTTCTCTCTATCCCGCTGGTTCACGGGAGGGTTTCCCCCGACATCAGCACCCCTCATGTCGAGCAAGTTGGGGAGGTTCCGGATTGTGCTGACACTTTAATTCTATGCAAGCCCCCGGTTTTCGCCAGCCTGAGCCGTGGCTTTTTAGCCAAATTTTTTTCGCGATGTTGTTCGATTTTCTATAGTTAATAAGTATGAATAACAGGAGGCAACGATGCTCACGGTACATCATCTTAACCAGTCACGTTCACAGCGCGTGATCTGGGCGCTGGAAGAACTTTCTTTATCCTATGAGATTGTTCACTACCAACGTGAAAAAAATATGCTGGCTCCCGCCTCCCTCAAGAAAGTACACCCTTTGGGGAAATCCCCGGTGGTTGAAGACAACGGGCTCATTCTTGCGGAATCGGGAGCTATTCTGGAATATCTACAGGAAACCTACGACACCGAATCGCGGTTCAAACCGCTGGATCCTGCCCATAAGGTGCAGTATCGCTTCTGGCTGCATTATGCCGAGGGTTCGCTGATGCCGCTGCTGTTAATGAAGCTGATCTTTGCCAGCCTCGGTAAACCGCCGATCCCGTTTGGCCTGCGGGCGCTGGGGAGCGTGCTGGGACAGGGGGTACAAAAGACCTGGCTCAACCGACAGCTAGAAACCCACGCGCGCTATATCGAGTCACATCTGGCGGAAAACAGCTGGTTTGCCGGTGACGCACTCAGTATGGCCGATATTCAGATGAGTTTTCCCATCTTCGCCCTGCTGGCACGTGGTGGTATTGAAAACCTGCCGCACATACAGGCGTGGAAGGAAAAGATCGAAATGCGCCCTGGCTGGCAGAGAACGCTCGAACAGGGTGGCCCGTTTAACATACCTGGCGAAGGGTAAAATGTTACTAAATTGCGCACAGACGATAACGTTTGCGCATCCTCTGCTTATTTCTTCAGCGGCATAAGGGAATTTTAGCGAAAAACGAGAAAGTTCAGTTGAAAAGGGCGGTGATTAGGCTAGATAATCGTTTGCCTTAATTTGACCACCCGTTTTGTAAGCGCGGAGCTAAACGTTTGCTTTTTTTGCGACGCCCCTTTCGTCGCAAATGCAGCACAAGGATTTGACGTTTTGCTGGCAGTGGAGTCTCCACCACGCTTGCGGACTTTCTATAAAAACTCTCAGGGGATGTTTTCTATGTCTACGCCATCTGCGCGTACCGGCGGTTCACTCGACGCCATGTTTAAAATTTCAGCTCGCGGCAGCACCGTGCGCCAGGAAATCGTTGCGGGTCTGACAACGTTTCTGGCGATGGTTTACTCCGTCATCGTTGTGCCGGGCATGCTGGGCAAAGCCGGCTTCCCACCGGCGGCCGTTTTTGTTGCCACCTGCCTCGTGGCGGGTGTGGGTTCCATCGTGATGGGCCTGTGGGCGAACCTGCCGCTGGCGATTGGTTGCGCCATCTCTCTGACCGCCTTTACCGCATTCAGTCTGGTGTTGGGTCAGCACATCAGCGTGCCTGTTGCACTGGGTGCTGTGTTCCTGATGGGGGTGCTGTTTACCGTCATTTCCGCGACTGGCATTCGTAGCTGGATTTTGCGCAACCTGCCGCATGGTGTGGCGCATGGTACCGGCATTGGTATTGGTCTGTTCCTGCTGCTGATTGCGGCGAACGGCGTGGGTCTGGTGATCAAAAACCCGCTGGACGGTCTGCCGGTTGCGCTGGGTCATTTCGCAAGCTTCCCGGTCATCATGTCGCTGATCGGCCTGGCGGTGATCATCGGTCTGGAAAAACTGAAGGTGCCAGGCGGCATTCTGCTGACCATTATCGGCGTTTCCATCGTTGGCCTGATTTTCGACCCGAACGTGCACTTCTCCGGTGTTTTTGCCATGCCGTCGCTGAGTGATGACAAAGGCAATTCCCTGATTGGTAGTCTGGACATCGTGGGCGCACTGAACCCGGTGATCCTGCCAAGCGTTCTGGCCCTGGTGATGACCGCCGTGTTTGATGCCACCGGCACCATCCGCGCGGTGGCCGGTCAGGCAAACCTGCTCGATAAAGACGGTCAGATTATTGATGGCGGCAAAGCGCTGACGACCGACTCCCTGAGCAGCGTCTTCTCTGGCCTGGTCGGTGCCGCTCCGGCAGCAGTGTACATTGAGTCTGCAGCGGGTACGGCGGCAGGCGGGAAAACAGGTCTGACGGCGATCACCGTAGGTGCGCTGTTCCTGCTGATCCTGTTCCTCTCTCCGCTCTCCTACCTGGTACCCGCGTACGCGACCGCGCCAGCGCTGATGTATGTAGGTTTGCTGATGCTGAGCAACGTGGCAAAAATCGACTTTGCTGATTTTGTGGATGCCATGTCTGGCCTCATCACAGCGGTATTTATCGTGCTGACCTGTAACATCGTAACCGGCATCATGATCGGTTTTGCGTCGCTGGTGATTGGCCGCCTGGTTTCGGGTGAATGGCGTAAGCTGAACATCGGCACCGTCGTTATCGCTATCGCACTGGTGGTGTTCTACGCGGGTGGCTGGGCGATTTAAGTTGTCCTTTGATGCGAAAACGGGTGGCTCAGGCCGCCCGTTTTTATTTTCAGGACTCATCCCGTTGCCTTTTGCGTTACTCTCTGGAAGATAGAATAAAAGGCACGACGCCTTCCGCAGTACATAAGCAACACAGCAAACAGGGAACGCATGGAAATCTTCTTCACAATACTTATCATGACCCTTGTGGTCTCGCTTTCCGGGGTGGTCACACGCGTACTGCCCTTTCAGTTGCCCCTACCCTTAATGCAAATTGCCATCGGCGCGCTGCTGGCATGGCCGACGTTTGGTCTGCACGTTGAGTTCGATCCGGAATTGTTCCTCGTCCTGTTTATCCCGCCGCTGCTGTTCGCCGATGGCTGGAAAACCCCGACGCGCGAATTCCTGGAGCACGGGCGAGAGATCTTCGGTCTGGCGCTGGCGCTAGTGGTGGTCACGGTGGTTGGGATCGGCTTCCTGATCTACTGGGTGGTGCCGGGTATTCCGCTCATTCCGGCTTTTGCGCTGGCGGCTGTCCTGTCGCCAACCGATGCCGTGGCGCTATCGGGTATTGTGGGTGAAGGCCGTATTCCGAAGAAAATTATGGGCATTTTGCAGGGAGAGGCGCTGATGAACGACGCCTCTGGCCTGGTTGCCCTGAAATTTGCCGTGGCGGTTGCGATGGGAACGATGGTCTTTACCGTCGGCGGTGCAACCTTTGAATTCTTCAAGGTGGCGATTGGCGGTATCCTGGCCGGGTTTGTGGTGAGCTGGCTGTATGGTCGCTCGCTGCGCTTTCTCAGCCGCTGGGGGGGTGATGAACCTGCCACGCAGATTGTTCTGTTATTCCTGCTGCCGTTTGCCTCGTATCTGATTGCCGAACACATTGGCGTGTCGGGCATTCTTGCGGCGGTTGCGGCGGGGATGACCATCACCCGTTCTGGTGTGATGCGTACCGCTCCTCTGGCTATGCGTTTGCGTGCAAACAGCACATGGGCGATGCTGGAGTTTGTGTTTAACGGCATGGTCTTCCTGCTGTTGGGCCTGCAGTTGCCGGGTATTCTGGAGTCCTCACTGGTGGCGGCAGAAGCTGACCCTAACGTCGAAACCTGGATGCTGTTCGCTGATATCGCGTTGATCTACCTGGCGCTGATGCTGGTGCGTTTTGGCTGGCTGTGGACGATGAAAAACTTCAGCCAGCGTTTCCTGAAGAAAAAGCCGATGGAGTTCGGGTCGTGGTCAACGCGTGAGCTGTTGATTGCTTCTTTTGCGGGTGTCCGTGGGGCAATCACTCTCGCCGGTGTGCTCTCCATTCCACTGTTGCTGCCGACGGGGGATGTCTTCCCGGCGCGTTACGAACTGGTGTTCCTGGCGGCAGGTGTGATTTTGTTCTCGCTGTTTGTCGGCGTGGTCATACTGCCTGTTTTGCTGCAGCATCTGGATGTGGGCGACCATTCCCAGCAGCACAAAGAGGAACGCATTGCCCGGGCTGCCACGGCAGAAGTGGCGATCGTGGCTATCGAGAAGATGGAAGAACGTCTGGCGACGGATGCTGAAGAGAACATTGATAACCAGCTTCTGAAAGAGGTCAGTTCGCGCGTGATTGGTAATTTGCGCCGTCGTGCTGACGGGCGAAACGATGTGGAAAGTTCGCTACAGGAAGAGAACCTGGAACGCCGGTTCCGTCTGGCGGCGCTGCGCTCAGAACGTGCCGAGCTGTATCACCTGCGTGCTACACGCCAGATCAGCAATGAGACGCTGCAAAAGCTGTTGCACGATCTCGATTTGCTGGAAGCGTTGTTGATCGAGAATCAGTAGTCTGTGCGGGCTGATGCCCTCACCCCGGCCCTCTCCCACAGGGAGAGGGAGAAGGGGGCACTATTCAGACTGGACCCAAAACCCCTCACAGCACTTCAGCCACGCCTGCGCGCTGTGCGACAGATACACTCCTTCACGCCAAATCATCCCGAGCTGCCAGTGCAAATCGCTCTCCAGTGGGATCCAGCGCAGCGTATTTTTATCCAGCCGCTCACAAATGGGTTGTGGCAGGATGGCAATCCCCACGCCTGCCTGCACCATCGCGGCCAGAAAATCCCACTGGCCGCTACGCACCGCAATGCGTGGCTTCACGTTGTGTTGACTAAACAACGCCATTAACTGACGGCTGAGGGCAAAATCTTCGTTGTAGATCAGCAGAGGATGCTCGCCGAGCACCTCCGGCTTCACCGAGTCGATCTTCATCCAGTCGCCGGACCGCGGTACCAGTACACACAGCGGGTGGCTGAACAGCGACAGCGTTGCCAGACCACTCTCTTCTTCGACGGGCAGTGCGGTCATCGCCACGTCCAGCTCGCCGTTGGTGACGGCCTGCTGGACGGTTAAGCCACCAAACTCGGAAATCTTCAGTTCGACGCCGGGGTAGCGCTGGCGAAACAGGCTAATCGGCCCGGCCATCATCATGCCCACCATCGGCGGAATACCCAGACGCAGCAACCCTTTTGTCAGGTGGTTAATATCGTCAAGCTCGGCTTCGAGCTGGCGGAACTCCGCCAGGATCGCCAGCCCGCGCTCGAATACCACGCGCCCGGTATCGGTCAGCAACAGCTTGCGCCCGTCGCGAATAAGCAGGGTACAGTTCAGTTCATCTTCGAGGTTTTTCAGCATCTTGCTGATAGTCGGCTGGGTAACAAATAGCTTTTCTGCTGCGCGGGTAAAACTTTGCTGACGAACCACTTCGACAAAATAGCGCAGCGTTCTTATGTCCATGATTATTCCTCGAAACTATACCTTTGATGATTTTAATTCATTTCAGTCCATTACGTGCGCTCACTATACTGACGCTCTATCTCATTTTTGAGGAATTTACTCATGGCCGTGGCGTTAAGCCGTGTTACGCCTGCCGTTGTACAACGACTTCAGGTACCGGTTCAGGTACTGCTTTATGCGGGTTTGTTTGTTTTTGCCGAATATCTTGTCAGCTGGCTGCATCTGCCGCTGCCTGCCAACCTGGTGGGGATGATGCTGATGCTGACGCTGATCCTCTGTCGTGTTATTCCACTGAACTGGGTACGAGCCGGTGCGCGCTGGCTGCTGGCTGAAATGCTGTTGTTCTTTGTTCCTGCGGTGGTGGCGGTGGTGAATTATGCTCAACTGCTGATGGTGGATGGCTGGCGCATCTTTGCGGTCATCTCGCTGAGTACGCTGATGGTGCTGGGATCTACCGCCTGGGTGGTGGATAAAGTATATCGGTTTGAAATCAGCAGGCAGAAGCATGACTAACTTTCAGATAAGCGTGCTATGCCTGATTGCCACGCTGGCGATCTATTTTGCCAACAAGCGGTTGTATCGTCGTTTTCACGCGCTGCCACTGATGCCGCTGGTTTTCACACCGATCCTGCTGGTGTTGATGCTGGTGTTTGGACATATCTCCTGGCAGAACTACATTGGTGAATCCCACTGGCTGCTGTGGCTGCTCGGCCCGGCGACCATCGCTTTTGCTGTGCCGGTGTACGATAACCTTGCGATTATTAAACGCCACTGGATGTCACTGAGCGCAGGTGTGATTACCGCTACGGTGGTGGCGGTGTGCAGCTCCGTCTGGCTGGCGCGGCTGTTTACCCTGTCCGATGAGATCCAGCGTAGCCTGGCCGTGCGTTCGGTCACTACGCCGTTTGCGCTGGCCGCTGCCAAACCGCTAGGCGGTCAGCCGGATCTGGTGGCGTTATTTGTCGTTGTGACCGGGGTATTCGGAATGGCGGTTGGCGACATGCTGTTCCTGCGGCTCTCCATCCGTGAAGGCATGGCGAAAGGGGCGGGATTTGGTGCGGCGTCGCACGGCGCTGGAACGGCGCGATCTTATGAGCTGGGTCAGCAGGAGGGCGTGGTCGCAAGCCTGGTGATGATGCTTTCGGGCGTGATGATGGTGTTGGTTGCGCCGCTGGTGGCATGGATGATGTTCTGAATTCCCCGGCCAGATGACCGGGGAGGATGTGCGGGTTAGTGCGCGCGGCCTTGTTCGACGCCCAGGCCGGTTTGTGAACGGATAAACTGGGCGCGGAATTTCTCACGTTCCAGGTTACCCTCCGGTGAGTTATCGGTCGCGGAGAAAACCCAGATACCGATGAACGCCACGGCAATGGAGAACAGCGCCGGGTATTCATATGGGAAGAGGGCTTTTTCATGGCCGAGGATCTGCACCCAAATTGTCGGGCCGAGAACCATCAGGATCACTGCCGTCAGCAGCCCCAGCCAGCCGCCAATCATTGCCCCACGGGTGGTCAGTTTTGACCAGTACATAGAGAGCAGAATGATGGGGAAGTTACAGCTCGCTGCAATCGAGAAGGCCAGCCCCACCATAAAGGCGATGTTCTGTTTCTCGAACAGGATCCCCAGCAGGATTGCCACCACGCCCAGCACCAGCACGGTGATTTTCGAGACTTTCAGCTCCTGGCGTTCGGTTGCCCCTTTGCGGAACACGTTGGCATACAGGTCATGCGATACCGCAGATGCCCCGGCCAGCGTCAGACCGGCAACTACCGCGAGAATGGTGGCGAAGGCCACGGCCGAGATAAAGCCGAGGAACAGGTTGCCGCCCACCGCGTCGGCCAGATGCACCGCCGCCATGTTATTCCCGCCAATCAGCGCGCCTGCGGCATCTTTAAACACCGGATTCGCGCCGACCAGCATGATGGCCCCAAAACCAATGATAAAGGTCAGAATGTAGAAGTAGCCCATAAAACCGGTGGCATAGAAGACACTTTTACGTGCCTCACGCGCATCGCTCACGGTGAAGAAACGCATCAGGATATGCGGTAACCCGGCGGTACCAAACATCAGGCCCAGACCGAGCGAGAGCGCAGAGATCGGGTCTTTCACCAGCCCGCCAGGGCTCATGATCGCGTCCCCCTTCGGGTGAACCGCCATCGCTTCGGCAAACAGGTTATTGAAGCTAAAGCCGACGTGTTTCATCACCATAAAGGCCATAAAACTTGCGCCGAACAGCAGCAGTACGGCTTTGATAATTTGTACCCAGGTGGTGGCGAGCATGCCGCCGAACAGGACATACATCACCATCAGCACGCCGACCAGCACGACCGCAACGTGGTAGTTCAGGCCAAACAGCAGCTCGATTAACTTGCCCGCACCAACCATCTGCGCAATCAAATACAGCGCCACAACCACCAGCGATCCGCAGGCGGAGAGGGTGCGAATTGGCCCCTGTTTCAGACGATACGAGGCCACGTCAGCAAAGGTAAAACGTCCCAGGTTGCGTAAGCGTTCGGCAATCAGGAACAGAATAATTGGCCAGCCGACGAGGAAGCCAAGGGAGTAAATAAGGCCGTCGTACCCGGAGGTATACACCAGCGCGGAAATCCCCAGGAAAGAGGCCGCCGACATAAAGTCCCCGGCGATCGCCAGGCCGTTCTGAAAACCAGTAATGTTGCCGCCTGCGGTGTAGTAATCGCTACGTGAGCGCACGCGTTTTGACGCCCAGTAAGTGATGTACAGCGTCAGCAACACGAAAATCAGGAACATCACGATCGCCTGCCAGTTGGTTGGCTGGCGTTGTACCTCACCGGTAATGGCATCCGCTGCGTTGACGGCAAAGGGAAGTGTGGCGGCAAGCGCCGTCAGAACTCTCTTCATGATGCTTTTACCTCACGCAGTACCGCTTTATTAAGACGATCAAATTCACCGTTCGCGCGCCAGACGTAGATGCCGGTCAGCACAAACGACACCACAATGATGCCAATACCAATGGGAATACCGCGCGTGACGCTGGTACCTGCATGCAGCGGCGTACCGAGCCAGTGTGGGGCAAAGGCAATCAGCAAAATAAAGCCGACGTAGATAATCAGCATGATGATGGAAAGAAAGAAGGCAAACCGTTGCCGTTTATCGACGAGCTCCCTGTAGTGCGCACTATTCTCTATCTGCTGACAAATATCGTTATTCATCACAGAGTCTCCAGAGTTTTGTAGGGTAGGTGTTTGTAGTTATTCCCTCTCCCTTGAGGGAGAGGGTTAGGGTGAGGGGGTAAGGTGCGGTCTGATGCCCTCACCCCGGCCCTCTCCCACAGGGAGAGGGAGAAAACAGCATTACGATGGCATTGCGATGGCCTGCTTCTCTTCGAGCAGTTTTTCCACCACGCCCGGATCGGCAAGCGTTGAGGTGTCACCGAGGTTACTGGTGTCCCCTGCCGCAATTTTGCGCAGGATACGGCGCATAATTTTGCCGGAGCGGGTTTTTGGCAGCGAGTCCGTCCAGTGCAGCACATCCGGCGTGGCAAGCGGGCCTATCTCTTTACGTACCCAGTTACGCACCTCGGCATACAGCTCTGGCGACGGCTCTTCACCGTGGTTCAGGGTGACGTAAGCGTAAATTGCCTGGCCCTTAATGTTGTGCGGAATGCCGACCACTGCAGCTTCAGCAATCTTCGGATGCGACACCAGAGCGGATTCAATCTCCGCCGTTCCCAGACGGTGGCCGGAGACGTTCAGCACATCGTCCACGCGTCCGGTGATCCAGTAATAACCCTCTTCATCACGACGCGCGCCGTCGCCGCTGAAGTACATATTTTTAAAGGTCGAGAAGTAGGTTTGCTCAAAGCGCTCGTGGTCACCAAACAGGGTGCGCGCCTGGCCTGGCCAGGAATCGGTGATCACCAGGTTGCCTTCGGTGGCTCCCTCCAGTGGGGTTCCTTCGTTATCCACCAGCGCAGGCTGTACACCGAAGAATGGATGGGTGGCAGAACCCGCTTTTAATGGCGTCGCGCCCGGGATAGGGGTAATCATGAAGCCACCGGTTTCAGTCTGCCACCAGGTGTCCATTACCGGGCATTTCTCGTTACCGATTTTTTTCCAGTACCACTCCCAGGCTTCCGGGTTGATTGGCTCACCCACGGAGCCGAGGATGCGCAGGGACGAGCGGTCAGTACCTTCGATGGCTTTATCACCTTCGGCCATCAGCGCGCGGATAGCCGTTGGCGCGGTGTAGAGAATATTGACCTTATGTTTGTCTACCACCTGGTACATACGCGCCGGGGTTGGCCAGTTAGGTACGCCCTCAAACATCAGCGTGGTTGCGCCACAGGCCAGCGGACCATACAGCAGGTAGCTGTGACCGGTGACCCAGCCCACATCGGCGGTACACCAGTAGATGTCGCCCGGGTGGTAGTCGAAGACATATTTGAAAGTGGTTGCCACATAGACCAGATAGCCTCCGGTGGTATGCAACACGCCTTTTGGTTTGCCGGTCGAGCCGGAGGTATACAGAATAAACAGCGGATCTTCCGCGTTCATCTCTTCTGGCTGGTGCTGGTCGCTCGCTTTCTCAATCAGGTCGCTCCACCACAGGTCACGACCCTCGTTCCAGTCGATCTTGCCGCCGGTACGTTTGAGCACGACAACATTGCTGACGCTCTTCACATTTGGGTTTTTCAGCGCTTCATCGACGTTTTTCTTCAGTGGGATATTGCGCCCGGCACGCACGCCTTCATCTGACGTGATCACCAGTTTTGAGTTTGAATCGACGATGCGACCAGCAACCGCTTCTGGTGAGAAGCCGCCGAAGATAACGGAGTGGATCGCACCGATGCGCGCGCAGGCCAGCATGGCAACCGCTGCTTCCGGCACCATTGGCATATAGATAGCCACCACGTCGCCTTTTTTAATGCCGCGCTCCAGCAGCACGTTGGCGAAGCGACACACGTCGCGGTGCAGTTCTTTATAGGTGATGTGCTTGCTTTGGGAGGCATCGTCGCCCTCCCAGATGATGGCTGTTTCGTTGCCACGCTCGGCAAGATGGCGATCCAGACAGTTCGCCGCCAGGTTTAGCGTGCCGTCTTCGTACCATTTAATGGAGACGTTACCTGGCGCAAAGGAGGTGTTTTTCACCTTCTGATAAGGTTTGATCCAGTCGAGGATGTGGCCCTGCTCACCCCAGAAGAGGTCAGGGCTGGAGATAGATTGCTGATACTTCTCGCGGTACTGCTCCGGGTTGATCAGGCAACGTTCCGCAATATTTGCGGGAATATCATGTTTGTGTATTTGGCTCATGGCTTTTTTTCTCCTTGTAAGATGTTAATAATATGTCTCTAAAACGTTAATTGTAGGGGCTTTACAAGCTTTGTTTATTATTTGGGCTACAGATCACGCATTGTCTGAACAGGCTGAAAAATGAGCGAATGAAACTTTGAAGGGAAATAATTCAGCCTACTGATTATTCACATTTGTGTTGAAAAAAGCGTTTTTATAACAAAAGGTTATTTATAAGAATTATTATAAATTAATGTCACAGACTCTTTTGGTAGTGAACCGCCTTGTTCTTTAAGGCTTGCACAGCATGCCGTGCAGATGATACTCATACGCCGCGTTAAAAAACCCCATAAACCAACGCAACACAATTCATACCCTTTCAGTATGTCTCCATATTCATGCAGTTTAGTGACGTGGAGATTTCATTGAGGAAGTCAGTTTCTATGAAAAATTTGAAAGTCAGCCTGGCCTGGCAAATCTTGCTAGCCCTTGTGCTGGGTATCTTGTTGGGCAGTTATCTTCATTATCATAGCGACAGCCGCGAGTGGCTGATTGCGAACCTGCTCTCTCCGGCAGGCGATATTTTTATTCATCTGATTAAGATGATTGTAGTGCCGATTGTTATCTCTACGCTGGTGGTAGGTATTGCCGGCGTTGGTGATGCGAAGCAGCTAGGCCGTATCGGCGCGAAAACGATCCTCTATTTCGAAGTGATCACGACAATTGCCATCATCCTGGGCATCACGATGGCAAACGTGTTCCAGCCAGGTTCCGGGATTGATATGTCGCAGCTGGCGACGGTGGATATCTCAAAATACCAAAGCACAACCGCAGATGTGCAGAGCCACGCGCATGGCCTGATGGGCACCATTCTGTCGCTGGTGCCGACTAACATCGTGGCATCAATGGCGAAGGGTGAGATGCTGCCGATTATCTTCTTCTCCGTGCTGTTTGGTCTGGGACTGTCATCGTTGCCCGCGAGCCACCGTGAGCCGCTGGTAACTGTATTCCGTTCTATCTCTGAAACCATGTTCAAAGTCACCCACATGGTAATGCGTTATGCGCCGGTAGGGGTGTTCGCACTGATCGCGGTGACCGTGGCGAACTTCGGCTTCGCCTCCCTGTGGCCGCTGGCGAAGCTGGTTATCCTGGTACACTTCGCCATCCTGTTCTTTGCGCTGGTGGTGCTGGGGATTGTGGCGCGCCTGTGCGGGCTGAGCATCTGGATCCTGATCCGCATCCTGAAAGAGGAACTGATTCTGGCGTACTCCACGGCCAGTTCGGAAAGCGTGCTGCCGCGTATCATCGAGAAAATGGAGGCCTACGGTGCGCCCGCGTCGATCACCAGCTTCGTGGTGCCGACCGGCTACTCCTTTAACCTCGATGGTTCGACGCTGTACCAGAGTATTGCGGCCATCTTTATTGCCCAGCTGTACGGCATTGATCTGTCACTGTGGCAGGAAATCGTGCTGGTACTGACCCTGATGGTGACCTCTAAAGGTATTGCAGGTGTGCCGGGGGTCTCCTTCGTGGTGCTGCTGGCGACGCTGGGCAGCGTCGGTATTCCGCTGGAAGGGCTGGCGTTTATCGCCGGTGTCGACCGTATCCTCGACATGGCGCGTACGGCGCTGAACGTGGTGGGTAACGCGCTGGCGGTGCTGGTGATTGCCAAGTGGGAACACAAATTCGACCGTAAAAAAGCACTGGCGTATGAACGCGACGTGCTGGGTCGTTTCGATAAGACGGCTGACCAGTAATGTAAAAAAGCCCGGTAGCGCCACCGGGCTTTTTTTACTGACCGCTCAGGGTGTCGAATTCCTCACACCCTGTATCAAACCCTTCGGTACAACTCAGGTTCAGCCAGTACAACGCTTTCTGTTTATTCGGCGTAATAAAGCCTTTCTCACCCTGCTGGAACAGCATCCCCGCCCAGTATTCCGCATAACCCGTACGTGACAGGGAAGAACTGCGCTGGAACCAGGAGGCTGCCTTTACGTCGTCCTGAGCGACTTCAACACCGTTGGCATAGATAAGCCCCAGCAGCATTTGCGCATCTACCGCAGAGTCGTTATCAATATCTTCAGTCGCGGTTTGCAGCAGTTTAATGGCCTGAGGATAGTCAGTTTTGCCCGCCTGAGTGTTTACCAGCACGCGTGCCAACATAATCGCACCACGTTTGCTGCCCGCAATCGTTGCCTGTTGCGCCAGCGCTTTGGCATGCAGGTAATCGCCCTGCGTGAACTGGATTTGTGACAGTAATGCCATTGCATCGACATCACCCCCTTTTGCCGCTTTCTCCGCCCACAGTGACGCCTGTTTACTGTCTCCAGAGCTAAAGTATGTATCGGCCAGGTAATACTGGGCGCGGGCATCGCCCGCTTCGGCCTGTTCCTTGTACTGGCTGCCGATCTCATCAGCACGGGCAAGCGACGTAAAAAGTAACAACAACACCAAAATATGTTTCATGGACACTTATCATCTGAGTACATGTCGCGCAGTATAATCGCGGTCGCGGAAGAAAAAAATGGGTGCATTAAGACCTCAGCCTCCTACAAGCCGGGCGGAACTGTCGTTCCGCCCGATGAGGTTAGCCTGCATTGCAGGCTAATTTCGCCGCCACCTCCTGATGTTCACCCTTTATTGTGAGTTCGCATAACTTACCGCGATTAATAAAGGTAAAGATCACTATCGTCAGGCAAATAATAAAGACGATACCTAACGCAGTTTTTAATGGCGTCATGCCTTTTACTCCTTGTCAAAAAAAGAATAAGAGGCTACTCTCAACTTGTTGGGAGTTGAGGGGTAGCCTCGGGTTGTACTGACCCCAAAAAGTTGGACAGTTAAACACGAGGCACATAGGTCTGGGTTCGATATTCAATTGGACTCAGACCTTTTAATTTCAGGCTAATTCTTCTGCTGTTGTAGTAGTCAATATATTCCGTAACAGCATCCTTCAGTTCGCTTATATTACTGAACTCGTCAAGATAAAAACACTCCGACTTTAAGGTTCCAAAGAAACATTCCACGACTGCATTATCCAGACAATTGCCTTTTCTGGACATGCTCTGTGTAATGCCTTGTTCTTTAAGGATGTTTTGATACCTTCTCATACGATACTGCCATCCCTGGTCAGAGTGCAGAATAGGATGCTCGTGAGGCTTAAGCTTTTTGAATGCCTGATCGAGCATATTCTCGACCATGTTCATCACAGGTCTTTCCGACAGGCTGTAAGAAATAACTTCGTTGTTGAAGAGATCTATTACTGGAGACAAATACAGCTTTCGCCCATTGACTGCAAATTCAGTAACGTCGGTAACCCACTTCTCGTTTGGCCGTGTAGCCTTGAAATCCCTTTGGAGAACATTGGGGGCGGTTTGCCCTACCTCTCCTCTGTAGGAGCTGTATCGTTTGACCTTAATCGCTGCCTTAAGCGAGAGGGTTCCCATCAGGCGCTGAACGGCTTTATGGTTAATCCG
The DNA here is from genome assembly GCA_014169315.1 of Enterobacter cloacae. Lineage (NCBI taxonomy): Bacteria > Pseudomonadati > Pseudomonadota > Gammaproteobacteria > Enterobacterales > Enterobacteriaceae > Enterobacter > Enterobacter cloacae. Next base: position 303,062 of record AP022133.1, read on the forward strand.
TTCCCCGTCTCGATGGAGAGACAACGTTACCCTACGGTATCCGTAACGACCTTTATTCTCGTGATAAATCTCACCAATACGCTTTTTAACATCCGCATACTTATCAGGCTTGCTGAGAGCCTTTAGATGGTAATAAAACGTACTGCGCGGTATCTCCGCTGCCTTGAGAAGCTCATCAAGAGGGTAAAACTGCCTTAGCTCGTTGAGTACTTTCACTTTTTCGCGGGATGAGCTAAGGCTTTCAGCTTTTTTAGATACGTAAGCCGCATTTCAAGGAATCGAACTTGTCTTTCAAGATCCTCAATACGTCGGTCTTTCGACAGCTCCAATGCTAACGCCGCTTTTTCTGGATCAACTGACATTGTAATGTTTCTTTTGGTGCCGATCTTGAGTGCGCGTAAACCAGCTTCTCCGTGCTCCTCATAGACTTTCAGCCACTTGGCTACAGAACCACTACCAGCAAGCATAAAGTGAGCAGCAGCCTGATTGAGGGACATCTGCTGCTCGGTCACGGCTTTCACGACCTTAATGCGCAACTCTGGATCAGCACTAACGCCTTTAGGTTTGGGAATTAAACCTTTTTCTCCATGTTTTTCATAGAGGGCAACCCACGTCCTGACCTGGGTTCGAGGCACACCAAAACGTGCAGAGATGATCCTGTAACCATCATCAGTTGTGAAGTAGTGATTCACGACTTCAAGGCGCTTTTCGAAGGGGTATTTTGGCTTTGACATATCAGGGACTATTCCATTTCATCGTCCAACAAAATGGGTGCAGTACAGGTAAATGCAAATTTCCCGGGGCTTTCCACTTTCTGTCCCTCAACAATGCTCAAGACAGAAAGTCTTAAGCACCCGCCGCATATCTTATCTCTCTGAATTAAAATGCAAAGATGTAATTCTTTTCTGCGTAAATTACATTATTTCTGCGAGATGCCTTCCGGAATAAAAATATACAGTATTTATATTTAATTCAGATATAAAAATGGGGTGAATATGCCACCCCATTTATTCACCGATTAATTAACGGCTTCAGCCCATTGCGCTTTCACGCAGTCGGGCTTTCAGCTTGTTATATTCATCAATCACATACTGTTCGGCAGCATGTTGATCGACAATCGGCTCTATGCGTACGGCACAGTATTTATACTCCGGCGTTTTGGTTATCGGGCTTAAGTTCTCCGTCACCAGTTCGTTACAGGCACCAATCCACCACTGGTAGGTCATATAGACCGCCCCTTTGTTTGGACGATCGCTGACCTGCGCACGGGTAATAATCCGGCCTTTACGCGAGTTTACCCACACCAGCGCTTCATCTTCAATGCCGAGGCGTTCCGCGTCGGCGGTGTTGATCTGCGCGTAGCCCGGTTCATCCGCCAGCGCTGCCAGCGCGGCACAGTTGCCGGTCATCGAACGACAGGAGTAGTGGCCCACTTCGCGCACGGTGGAGAGCACCATCGGATACTCGTCGGTGAGCTTGTCGATAGGGGCGACCCAGTCGCAGGTGAAGAACTGCGCCAGCCCGTTTGGCGTGTCGAACTTCTCTTTGAAGAGATACGACGTGCCCTGATCGGCTTCTGACTCATCCCGGCACGGCCACTGGATGTACCCCAGTTCACCCATTTTTTCATAGGTGGCACCAAAGAAATCAGGACACAGATTTCGTAACTCGTCCCAGATCTCCTGGGTGTTGTTGTAGTGCATCGGGTAACCCATGCGGGTAGCGATTTCGCTGATGATCTGCCAGTCCGTTTTCAGATCCCACTTCGGCTCGAGCGCTTTAAAGAAGCGCTGGAAGCCACGGTCTGCTGCCGTATAGACACCTTCATGCTCACCCCAGGACGTCGACGGTAAAATCACATCCGCCGCTGCCGCCGTTTTGGTCATAAAGATATCCTGCACAATCACCAGCTCCAGATCCTCAAACCCTTTGCGCACTGCGGACAGCTCGGCATCGGTTTGCAGCGGATCTTCACCCATAATGTAGGCAGCACGCACCTCGCCATGTGCCGCACGGTGCGGCAGCTCGCTGATGCGATATCCGGTATGTTCCGGCAGGCTCTCCACGCCCCAGGCCTTCGCAAATTTCTCGCGATTCTCCGGGAACTTGACGTACTGATAGCCCGGATAGGTATCCGGCAGCGCACCCATATCACACGCACCTTGCACGTTGTTCTGACCGCGAACCGGGTTAACACCGACATGTGCCTTACCAAGATTACCGGTCAGCATGGCGAGGCTGGTCAGTGAACGCACGGTTTCCACACCCTGATAGAACTGGGTTACGCCCATGCCCCACAGAATAGCGGCGGTTTTCGCCCCCGCGTACATCCGTGCTGCCTGGCGGATCTCCTGGGCGCTGACCCCAGTAATCGCTTCAACCGATTCTGGCGTGTAGCCTTCAACAATTTTCCGATACTCTTCAAACCCTTCCGTACGGGTGGCGACGAACGCCTGGTCGTACAGGTTTTCCTCAATAATGACGTGCCCCATTGCATTCAACAGCGCGATATTCGAACCGTTTTTCAATGCGATGTGCATATCCGCAATGCGCGCAGTTTCAATTTTACGCGGATCGCAGACGATGATTTTCGCCCCATTTTGTTTGGCGCGAATAACGTGATTCGCGACGATAGGGTGAGAATCCGCCGGGTTATAACCGAAAACAAACACGAGATCGGTGTTATCTATCTCGTTGATTGCATTGCTCATTGCGCCGTTACCGACCGACTGGTGCAGACCTGCAACCGATGGGCCGTGTCAGACGCGAGCGCAGCAGTCGACGTTATTGGTACCAATAACGGCGCGCGCGAATTTTTGCATTACATAGTTGGTTTCATTACCCGTACCGCGTGAGGAGCCGGTGGTTTGAATCGCATCCGGGCCATACTTGGCTTTGATGGCGCTCAGGCGCGCGGCGACGTAGTCCAGCGCCTCACTCCAGGAGACGGCTTCCAGCTTGCCACCGCGCTCGCGGCGGATCATAGGGGTTTTCAGGCGCGGGGTGAGGATTTGGGTATCGTTAATAAAATCCCAGCCGTAGTAACCTTTCAGGCACAGCGTGCCCTGATTGGTTTTCCCCTGTGCGGCCTCCGCCCGGACGATTTTGCCGTTATCGACCACCAGGTGGATCTTGCAACCTGAGGCACAATAAGGGCAAACCGTGACGACTTTTTTCATCAGTCTGCTCCAGTTAATAAACTCTTTCGCACCCATTATGCAGCTTCTATGCCATGTTTTTAGTGTGGGTATCATCAGACTTTACGGCCAATTTCGGGTCAAAACGCTGACGAAAAACAGGTAATCGTCAAAATTGACGTGTCGAAAGGGCAGTGGATGTGACCTGGGTTGAAATTCCATCACGTAAAAAACAATTTGGCTGGAGCGAGCGGCAGAATGGTTCAGACTTAATATAGTTCCCTGACGGAAGCATGCGATGAAACCGGCGATTCTGGTGGTTGATGACGATACGGCAGTCTGCGAACTGCTGCAGGATGTGCTCAGCGAGCACGTCTTTACCGTGCTTGTCTGCCATAATGGCCGGGACGCACTGAGTCTGGTGCAACAGGAGCCAGGGATTGCCCTCGTGTTACTGGACATGATGCTGCCGGACATCAACGGTCTGCAGGTCTTGCTACAGTTGCAAAAGCAACGCCCGGAACTACCGGTGGTGATGCTGACAGGTCTGGGCAGTGAATCGGACGTGGTCGTGGGGCTGGAGATGGGGGCCGACGATTACATCGGTAAACCGTTCAACCCGCGCGTGGTTGTTGCCCGCGTTAAGGCTGTGCTGCGTCGCACCGGGGCGCTGGCGGCAGAAACCGCGACACCGCGCGTGGCGGGGATTGCCTTCAACGGCTGGACGCTGGATACCACCCGCTGTGAGCTCAGCGATCCGCAGCGTAACACCGTCTCATTAACCCAGGGCGAGTATGGCCTGCTTCTGGCACTGACCCAAAACGCCCGTCGTGTGCTCAGCCGCGAGCAGTTGCTTGAATTGACCCACAGTGAAAGTGCCGAGGTCTTCGACCGCACCATCGATGTGTTAATTATGCGTCTGCGCCGGAAAATTGAGGCCAACCCGCATCAACCCGCCTTCATTAAAACCATCCGTGGGCTGGGCTACGTCTTTGCTACTGATGTCTCTCACAGCGAGAAAGCCGCTTAAGTATTCTCTTTGATATACGCCTGCAGTTCTGCCAGTGTTTTCGCGCCGTCAATTGCATTGGCGGCCAGCAGGCTTGCTCGTGCGCAGGCATGTGCCAGATAAATACTGTCTGCCAGCGGCAGGGATCCATGGCAGCCGTATAAAAAGCCTGCGCAAAACGCATCGCCCGCTCCGACGCTGCCGATAATTTCCTCCTGCTCCAGCATCCAGGACGGTATCCAGCGTCCGGCTTCACCCGGCGCTTCGCCCCATGCCCCTTCCGGACAGTGGATCACCACGCGCTGGCGTACACCCGCAGCCAGAAGCTGCGAGGCGGCTTCAGCAATATGGGCAATGTGCGGCATATCGTTGCTATCGCGCATCTCCAGCCCGCTGAACTCTCCGGCTTCAAGCTCGTTAATCACCAGATAATCGAGATGGCGCAGGGCAGGGAATACCAGCGGTTGATAGCGCGGATCACCCTTGCGGGAGACCAAATCGAGCGAGGTTTCATATCCCTGGTCACGCATCTGCGCCAGCAGTCGCGCACTGCGAGTGCCGAATTCGGCATCCGGCATATCCAGACTGTCGAGCAGCAGCAAATACCCCAGGTGGAAGATTTTCATTGAGCCGTCAAGGTGGTCAAATGCGGGAAGATCCAGCAGACGGTTGGCTCCTGGCGAGTGGAAAAAGGTACGCTGTCCGCTGGGGTCGGTCATCACCTGCGACATGGAGGTTGGCGCGAAGTCGGTACGCTGCACGCGCTGGCGGTTAACGTGATACTGGTCAAGCATCGCCAGAATGTAATCCCCGTCGCCATCAACGCCAATCAATCCTACCGCCTGTAATGGCAGGCCGACATGCATTTTTGCCAGCGTCAGCAGGACATTCAACGGCGCACCGCCGGTTGAGCGTTCGCTGTGGGTAATCTCCGCCAGCCAGCCGCGCTCCGGCCACTGCACGATCTGGTGGACATGATCCACCAGCATATTACCTGCGGCGATAATCCCTTTACGTTCCATTATGCCTGCCCCGCGCTGCCGAAGATGCGCATCTGCCCGGCCACCGTATCGGCAATCGCCTCCTCAATACCCAGCAACAGCTCGGCAAACTCATCATACAACGGCTGACGTTTTGCCATGCGTTGCTCAACGGCAGACAGCGCGGCCTGTGACATACCGGTATAGAAATTGATTTTATGAATACCCAGCTCAATGGCGCGGTGGAAATCCTCATCGCTAATGCCGGAGCCGCCGTGCAGCACCAGCGGCAGGCCGGTCTGCTGGCGAATGGCATCTAGGCGCGGGAAATCGAGTTTCGGCTCGCCTTTGTATTTACCGTGCGCATTGCCGATGGCGACCGCCAGTGCATCGATGCCGGTCAAATCGACAAACTCTCGCGCCAGCTGAGGGTCAGTGAAAAACGCTTCATCGGCATGACCATAGAGCGCACCGCCTTCATCGCCACCCACGGCACCCAGCTCCGCTTCCACCGACACGCCAACCGCATGGCACATCTTCACCACTTCGCGCGTCTGACGAATATTTTCCTCGTAGCTTAATGCAGAGCCATCGAACATTACAGAGCTAAACCCTAAACGCAGTGCGCGCACCACGGCCTCAAAATGCAGCCCGTGGTCGAGATTAAGGACCACGGGAATATCGTGTCGGGCGGCTTCAAATTTGATGGTTTCGACCAGTGAATCCAGGGAGACGTACTTAAAATGCACCTCCGCAATGTTGATGATAAAAGGCGAGCGTTCCTGCTTCGCCGCGGCAAACAGCGCGCGCAGAAAATGAGAGTCAAGAACGTTAAACGCCCCCAGCGCGTAGCGATGTTCTCTGGCGTGCTCAAGACCGTCGGCAAGAGAAATCAATGGCATCATTCACTCCTTATATCCGAAACAGGTTGTACTCGTTGCACAACACCAGCACCGCCGGTTCGTCTTCTTCAATAGTGTTATAGCGGTCAATGGCCTGTAAAAAGTGGTTGTCGTGATCGTCGTCATTTACTGATGACACTTCTCCCACCAGGACGTCACCAAAGCCGCGTTCGCCCCAGAAACTGTGGTACAGGCCGGGCGTCAGGCAGATACTTTCCCCTGGTGTGAGGCGCAGCTGGCTGCCGGGCGTATGGGTCTGACGGCAGCCGTCGATCACGACCGTGACGTCGGTGTTTTCGGTCTCTTCATGCACCCCGGCATTCCATAACTCAATAATCAGATTCCCGCCGCCACGGTTGATGATGTCTTCCCGCTTACGCCAGTGAAAATGCATGGGTGTCACCTGACCATCGCGTACGTGCATGATTTTTTCGGCATAGCATTTTTCATAAGGTATGCCGTTGGGAGAACCGTTTCGCAGGGTAAACAACGTTAACCCCTGCGCGACAAAGTTGTTGCCACCAAAGGCGGTTACGTCCCAGCCGAGTTTGAGGTCGAACACTTCCCGCCAGGTACTTTGGTCGAGCTGCTGCCATTTCGTTGGTGGGAAGCTGGCAAACGACGGGAGGTGCACGTCGTGCATGGAAAAAAATTGCCGTGTATGGCCGAGGATTTCGTTGATATCGGAGCGTTTCATGGGGACTCCTCGTAAACGCCCTCTCCCGGAGGGAGAGGGAAAAGGATTACTTCACCGTCCATCCCTTATAAGAGCCGACGTTCTTTTTATCGATCATCGTCACCGGGATCAGCACTGGCGCTTTCGGGGCAGGTTTGCCCTGTAGAATGTCATAGCCGATCTCTACCGCTTTTGCCGCCATTACCTGCGGATCTTGTGCCGGAGTCGCCACAAACAGGGAATTTTCCCGCTTCAGCGCCTCTTCACCATCCGGTGAACCATCCACACCGACGATAAAGAATTCGCTACGCTGTGCCTGTTTGGCCGCCAGATCGGCCCCGATCGCCGTGGGATCGTTAATCGCGAACACGCCGTCGATCTTCGGATTGGCCGCCAGCAGTGAAGTCATCACCTCCAGACCACCTTCACGGCTGCCTTTGGCGTTCTGATTGTCAGAAAGCACTTTGATACCAGGATGCTTTTTGAATTCTGTCTGACAGCCTTCTACGCGGTTTTGCACCGCAGACACCGGTGGTCCGTTGATGATCACGACGTTGCCTTTACCGTTCAGGCGGTCGGTAATGTATTTACAGGCCATTTCCCCTGCCTGGGTGTTATCGGAGGTGATGGTGGCGTCTGCCCCTTCTGCTGCCACGTCAACCGCCACCACCACGATCCCGGCGTCTTTTGCGCGCTTAACTGCCGGGCCGATCCCTTTTGAATCTGCGGCATTGAGAATGATCATGTCCACTTTGGCGGCAATAAAGTTGTCGATCTGCGCCACCTGCTGGCCCAGATCGTAACCACTGGAAACCAGCGTCACTTTGACGTTATCGCCCGCCAGTTTGCGCGCTTCCAGCTCGGCACCTTTGGTGATCTGCACGAAGAACGGGTTGGCAAGGTCACCCACCGTGACGCCGATGGACTTCAGATCTTTCGCCTGCGCAAATGGCGTTGCGGCAAGCAGCGCGCCAGCACAGAGCGCGGTTACTAATGGCTTCAATCTCATGCTGTATTCCTCGAAGAAAGATGTTGTTGTTATGCACTTTGATGGTGTCGGGTACGGTATTTGTCGATCAGCACCGCAATGATGATCACCGCCCCTTTGATCACCAGTTGCCAGAAGTAAGAGACGCCCATCAGCGTCATGCCGTTGTTAAGGGTAGCGATGATCAATGCGCCTACCAGCGTGCCGGTGATCGTGCCGATCCCGCCGACAAAGCTGGTACCGCCGAGGATCACCGCCGCAATGGCATCCAGTTCGTAGCCCATGCCCAGGTTGCCGTTGGCACTGTAGAGTCGTGACGCGCTCATCACCCCGCCTAAGCCCGAGAGCAGGCCGCTCATGCCGTACACGAACAGCAGTACCAGCCAGACCTTGATACCTGTTAAGCGTGCCGCCTGCATGTTGCCGCCCACCGCGTAGATGTGCACACCCAGCGTGGTGCGGCGCAGGATGAACCAGCACAGCGCAATGACCGCCAGAGCAATGACCACCAGCCACGGAACCGGGCCGAGATAGTTATTGCCTATCCACTCGAAGTTGATGTTCGAGTTAATCACCGTTGTGCCGTCTGCCAGCAGGTACGCCGCACCGCGCAGGGCGGTATAGGTACCGAGCGTGACGATAAACGGCGGCAGTCCGGCAAAGGCCACCAGCGCGCCGTTGAACAGCCCCAGCACCAGGCCGAGCATCAGCGCCGCCGGAATGGAGAGCATGGCGAATTCGGGTATCAGCGATACGACCATTGCCGCCACCGCCGTGGTACCCAGAATCGAGCCGACGGAGAGGTCAATCCCACCGGTCAGAATGATGAAGGTCATCCCTGCCGCCAGCACGATGTTGATCGACGCCTGACGGGTGATGTTGAGCAGGTTGCTCTCGGTAAAAAAGTTGGGGGCAATAAAGCCAAATACCGCCACGATCAGGATAAGAATTGGCAAAATACCGACCGTTTGCATCAGATCGCTCATCAGCACTTTTTTGGCGGAGGTCGATTTCGCTACCTGCTGCGGATGGGTTGGGTTTGTCATAATTACACCGCCTGATGATGAGAGTCGTTCACGCCGGTTGCCAGCGTCATAATGTTTTCCTGGGAGATGTCGCGCCCGTGCAGTTCACCCGCGATGCTACCTTCCTGCATCACGTAGACCCGGTCGCTCATGCCCACCACTTCTGGCAGCTCGCTGGAGATCATTAAAATCGCCACCCCTTTATGCGCCATCTGATTCATGATGCGGTAGATCTCGCTTTTTGCGCCGACGTCCACGCCGCGCGTCGGTTCGTCCAGAATCAGGATGCGCGGGCCAATCGCCACCCAGCGGGAGATGAGTAATTTTTGCTGGTTGCCGCCGGATAACCCGCCCGCGCGCACCTGTGAATGGGGGACGCGGATGTTGAGCAGGGCGATGGCCTCATCAGAAATGGACTGTGCTTTTTTACGGTTAAGCATGCCAAAGGTGGCATCACGTTCCAGCGTTGCCATCGTGATGTTCTCCTGTGCCGCCAGCTCCAGGAACAGCCCCTGTTCTTTGCGGTTCTCAGTCAGAAAACCGATGCCGTTTTCGATTGCTGCGCGTGGGGAGTGGATCACCACCGGTTCACCGTCCACTTCAATCATTCCCCCGGTGGCCTTACGTGCGCCGAAAATCAGCTGCGCCAGTTCGGAACGTCCGGCACCGACCAGCCCCGCGAGGCCAACAATTTCGCCGGAACGCACCTGCAGACTGCAGGGCTGCACTTTTTTGCCGTCGGTGAGGTGATGGACGTTGAGACGCGGGCTACCGAGCGGGATATCGCGCTCTTTGTTGAACAGGTCGCTTAACGGACGGCCAACCATCATCTTCACCAGCTCAGACGCATTCAGCTTGTCGCGCGTCAGGCTGCCAACATATTGCCCGTCGCGCAGGACGCTGACGCGGTCAGAGAGTTCGTACACTTCTGCCATACGGTGGCTGATATAAATGATCGCCATTCCTTCATCACGCAGGCGCAAAATCAGTTCAAACAGGCGATGGGTTTCACGCGAAGAGAGGGCGGCGGTCGGTTCATCCATCACCAGAATGCGGCTGTTGCGGTGCAGTGCGCGGGCAATTTCCACCTGCTGTTGCTCGGCGATAGTCAGTTTCATCACCAGGTCGGTGGCTTTGAAGTGTGCGCTAAGACGGTCAATCACCGCCTGGGCCTGAGTCGCCATCTCTTTACGCTGCACCATTCCACCGCGCGACAGTTCGCTACCGAGGAAGATGTTTTCAGCAACGGTCAGGTTGGGTGCAAGCTGCATCTCCTGATAAATCAGGGTAATGCCTGCGGCCAGGGCATCTTTTGGCCCTTTAATGTGAAACGGCTGACCGTCGATCAGGATCTCGCCACGGGTGGCGGTGTATGCCCCCGCGAGGATTTTCATCAGCGTGCTTTTCCCCGCGCCGTTTTCCCCCATCAGCGCGTGGATCTCACCGGGAAAGACCGTCAAATCCACACCCTTGAGCGCGTGGAAATTGCCAAACGTCTTGGCAATATTGCGCATCTCGAGTACCGGGGTTCTGCTCATGGCGGATCTCCTGTGAATGTCGATATCTGCACTTCATCACAGGTGAGTAAATGCAAAATGTCAGAAGCCGTTCATATTTGTCATAGTTATGAATAGTTAATCGCCGTCACATTTCTCTTTTCCCTCTCCCTGTGGGAGAGGGCTAGGGTGAGGGCACCAAACCGCACAGGAGCCCAAACCCATGTCATCACGCCGACCCCCGTTCTTCACCAGCGCCCGTGGCCGCCTGCTGATTTTTAATCTGCTGGTGGTGGCAGTGACGCTGATGGTCAGCGGTGTGGCAGTGCTCGGCTTTCGTCATGCCAGCCAGATCCAGGAGCAGGTACAGCAGCAAACGCTGAATGACATGACCGGCAGCATGAACCTCGCGCGTGACACCGCCAACGTGGCGACCGCGGCGGTGCGGCTCTCGCAGGTGGTGGGGGCGCTGGAATACAAAAGTGAAGCCGACAGGCTGAAACAAACACAAACGGCACTGCGCCACTCGCTGGAACAGCTCGCCGATGCACCACTGGCGCAGCAGGAGCCGGTACTGGTGGCGCGAATCATTCAACGTAGTAATGAATTACAGCAAAGCGTGACAGGTATGCTGGAGCGCGGGCAGCGCCGTCATCTGGAGCGTAACGCGCTGCTCAGCGCGCTTTATCAGAGCCAGAGTTATCTGCGCCATTTGCAGGATATTAACCGTCGTTACGGCAGCAACGTACCGGATGCGCAACAGCTCGCGGAAATGGACAGGCTACTCATCGCCGCCATTGAAACCCCTGCCCCACGCGCCACGGTACAGCAACTGGATACCGTGACGGCGACGTTGCCCCGCAGCGCGAGCCTGCCGGTGGTGAACCTGGTGCTGCCTGATTTTAACGACGAATTACGTAAACTGGCTCCGTTGTCAAAGCAACTGGAAGAGAGCGATCTGTCGATCAGCTGGTATATGTTTCACATCAAGGCGCTGGTGGCGATATTAAACAGCGATATCAATCAGTACGTGGAGCAGGTGGCGCAGGCCTCCACGCTGCGTACCGCCCAGAGTCATCAGGAGTTGCGCTCCATTAGCGTGTTTATCAGCGTGTTTGCCGTACTGGCGCTGATCATTACCGGGTGCGCCTGCTGGTATATTTACCGCAACCTGGGCTCCAACCTGACCGCTATTTCCCGGGCGATGTCGCGTCTTGCCCACGGAGAGCAGGATGTTTCGGTGCCTGCGCTGCAGCGGCGTGACGAGCTGGGGGAACTGGCGCGCGCGTTTAACGTTTTTGCCCGCAATACTGCCTCGCTTGAGCACACCACGCGGTTGCTGAAAGAAAAAACCTCACAGATGGAGATTGACCGCATCGAGCGTCAGGGGCTGGAGGAAGCACTCCTGCATAGCCAGAAGATGAAGGCCGTCGGGCAACTGACGGGAGGACTGGCACATGACTTTAACAACCTGCTGGCGGTGATTATCGGCAGCCTGGAACTGACCGAACCCACCTCACATGACGCCCCACGCATTACCCGCGCGCTTAAGGCGGCGGAACGTGGCGCACTGCTGACCCAGCGTCTGCTGGCCTTTTCCCGCAAACAATCCCTGACCCCACATGCGGTGGAGATGAAACCGCTACTGGAAAATCTCAGCGAACTGATGTGCCACTCGTTGCCTGCCACTCTCACGCTGGAGATTGAGGCACAATCCCCGGCGTGGCCCGCGTGGATAGATGTGAGCCAGCTGGAGAACGCCATTATTAACCTGGTGATGAACGCCCGCGACGCGATGGAAGGGCAAAGCGGGGTGATTAAGATCCGTACCTGGAATCAGCGTGTGACCCGTAGCGACGGGCGCAGACAGGATATGGTGGCACTGGAGGTCATTGACCGCGGCAGCGGGATGTCGCAGGAGGTGAAATCACAGGTCTTTGAGCCGTTCTTTACGACCAAGCAGACCGGCAGCGGCAGTGGATTAGGCTTGTCGATGGTCTACGGTTTTGTGCGTCAGTCCGGCGGTCGTGTCGAAATTGAAAGCGCACCGGGGCAGGGGACGACCGTGCGCCTCCAGCTTCCGCGCTCGACACTGCCTGCCGTTTCTGACGATGAAATACCCGATGCCACGACATCCGGTGAAAGCGAACGGCTGGTTCTGGTGCTGGAGGATGAAGCCGATGTTCGTCAGACCCTGTGCGAGCAGCTGCATCACCTGGGCTATCTGACGCTTGAAACGGACAACGGTGAACAGGCACTGAGGATGCTGGAGGCGTCGCCGGATATCGGCATATTTATCAGTGACCTGATGCTGCCCGGCAACCTGAGCGGTGCCGAGGTGATTAACCATGTGCGCAGCCACTTCCCTCAGTTACCGGTATTGTTGATCAGCGGCCAGGATTTACGGCCAGCGCATAACCCACAGCTGCCGGACGTGGCATTACTGCGTAAACCTTTTACCCGTGTACAGCTGGCGCAGGCGCTGCGAAAAGTGATGATAATTTGAGATTCCTCTGCTACCTCTGTCGCCTGCCGTTTATTACCTTAAAGCCAGTCCACCTGCGAGTCTGGCCTTATGAAACGTTGCTCTACCGCCCTGTTATTTGGTCTGCTGTCATTAACCAGCCAGCTGGCTCATGCCGATATTGTTGATGATGCTATTGGTAACATTCAGCAGGCGATCAACGATGCCTATAACCCCAGCAGCAGTCGCAGCAACGATGATGGCAATGACGGTTACAGTCGCAGTAGTCAGTCCGACAATCGACGGTACGATGACCGTCGCAGACAGCTTGAAGACCGACGTCAGCGTTTAGATGAGCGCCAGCGCCAGCTGGATGACGATCGGCGTCGGTTAGAAGAGGATGAGCGGCGCCTGGAAGATGATTACGATCGGGGATAAGTGCGGCCTGTTGTCCTCCAGCCCTCTCCCACAGGAGAGGGAGAAAACCTAATCCAGCACTAACACCATGCCGTCATACCCTGCTTCAAACCCGTCCGGCAGTGAATTATCCATCATCCACACGTCAAACTGATGGCTGATATGGGTCAGGATCACCTGCGGGCAGCCAATCACCTCGTTTAACGCAATGACCGTATTTAAATCACAATGATTACGCGGTGTCTCCGCTCGTGGCTCATGGCTGCAGTCAATAATCATTGCCTGTGGTGGGTTGTTGAGCAGAAACTTCATCGTTTTCTCCGGCAGGCCAGCGGTATCAGAAAGCCACGCCACACGGCTGTGGGAAGATTCCAGCAGATAGCCGAACGTGGGTTTCGAATGGTTCAGCGGCAGCGGTGTGACCCGTAGCCCCTGTAGCTCAAACACCACAAATGGCTCTGGCGTGTGGCTAAAATCCAGAAGCCCCGGATGTTTGAATAAGTCATCACAGCCCGCTTCGTCCGGCGGGCCGTATACCGGAATGGTTGCCCCCACACCCCAGCGCAGGGGGAATAGCCCCTGAACGTGATCCATATGATAGTGGGTGAGCAAAAACTGCCGGAAACTGCCCGCGGGCCAGTCGTCCATCAGGTGCGGAATGCCCGCGTCCAGCAACGTGACCGCATCGTTGAATTTGACCACCGCACTGCAGGGGCGGCGGCGATATGCTTCCTGCAAACGTGCCCGGCGGCACGCCGCGCAATCGCAGCCAAATACCGGCACCAGTTGGGCACCACCGGTGCCGGTTAATGTGATAGTCAGACTCATCGCACACCTCTACAGCGGCTTGGTGAATCGAAAATGGCTCTGCGTATACCCTTCACGAACATAGAAACGGTGGGCGTCTACACGCCTGACGCTGGTGGATAGCTCCGTCAGCTCTGCCCCCGCCAGGCGTGCCACGTCTTCCGCCCAGGCCAGCAACTGGCTCCCCACTTTTAACCCGCGCGCCTGTGGCATCACCACCAGTTCCTGGATCTCACCGATCCATCGGGCATGGTGCAGATGAAACTGCATATGCAGGCCAATCATGCCGACGACCTGCCCGTCCAGTTCAGCCAGCTGATAGTGCATGCTGTGATCCTGAAGATTGGCAAGAAACCCGGCGTGAAATGCCTGGTTATCGAACTCAGCCTGCTTAAGCTCGCAGATCAGGGCATAGACGATCTGCGCGTCAACGGCGGTGGCGGGGCGAAGCTGGCAGTCAGGCATGTTGTTTCTCCTTCTGACGGATAAGCGATAAAAAGTTATCGACTGACTGTAGCAAACTTCCGTCGTTATTGAGGATATGGCATTGCGATGGGGTATAGCGCGCCGCACGTTCCAGCCGCTGGTCTATCTCGCGAGCCGATTCGCGTCCCCGGCTTTGCAACCGGCTACGCAGGATATCCGGTGACACCTGCAGACAGACCGGCAGCAGCGCCGCTTCATAGCGGGCGCGAGCCTGTTGAAGGTGCGCCCGTGAGCCGTTGACCAGCACGTCAAAACCCGCGTGCAGCCACAGGTCGATCTCAATGCCGATGCCGTAGTAATAACCGTTGGCGTGCCAGCTCAGCGCCAGCAGATTTTGCCCGGCGCGGGTAAAAAACTCCTGCTCGCTCAAGGCAATATGGTTTTCACTCCCGGCGTTCGCCGCGCGGGTAATGTAGCGGTGTGCAACCAGCAGCTGCGAATGCTCCCGCTGGCGTAATGCCGACAGCAGGCTGTCCTTGCCGGAACCTGATGGCCCCATTAACCAGATGAGTCTTCCCATCAAAACACCCTTTTTCCCTGACGCCAGACGTGGTCGATATGGATGTGCTCGCCTTTACGGTGGGCCAGCACCAGATCCGCCCGTTTACCTTCGGCAATTTCACCGCGATCGTGAAGATTGAGCGCCGTTGCCGGGTTTTTCGTCACCAGACGGATCGCCTGCGGTAGCGTGAAGGGGTTGTGTTCGTCATCTGCTACCCGGAAGGCCGCGTCCAGCAGGCTGGCGGGGTAGTAGTCGGAGGAGAGAATATCCAGCAGGCCGAGTGATGCGAGCTGGCTTGCCGCCACGTTGCCGGAGTGCGAGCCGCCGCGCACGATATTCGGTGCGCCCATCAGCACGTTCATGCCGTGTTTGCGTGAGGCTTCCGCTGCTTCGAATGTGGTCGGAAATTCGGCGATCACGCTGCCAAGCTGATGAGATTCGAGCACATGATCGTGTGTGGCGTCGTCATGGCTGGCTAGCGCGATATTGCGATCCCGGCACAGGGCGGCAATGGAGAGGCGGTTTGGTTGCGACCACTGCGCTGCCAGTGCGAGTTGCTCTTCTTCATAACGGGCCATCTCTTCATCAGAAAGGGAATATTTGCCCTGATAGTATTCACGATACTTCTCAATATTGGCGAACTGGCGCTGCCCCGGAGAGTGATCCATCAGCGACACCAGTGAGACCGGCTCGCGGCCAACCAGTTTTTCAAACAGCGGCAGGGTAGTGTGGTGCGGCAGTTCGCAGCGCAGATGCAGGCGGTGCTCGGCGCGGTTGAGGCCGCGCTTTTGCGTCTCTTCCACGGCGTTGATCATCTTTTCCAGGTTTTCCAGACGATCGCCACCGTCGCGTACATCACCAATCGCCACCGCGTCCAGTACGGTGGTGATGCCGCTGGCAACCATCAGCGCGTCGTGGCTGCTCATTGCCGAATGGGCGGGCCAGTCTACCTTCGGGCGCGGGGTGAAAAATTTATCCAGATTATCGGTATGCAGCTCGATAAGCCCTGGCAGTAGCCAGCCGCCTTCGCCGTCCATCGCTTCGGGTGAGCGGCTCTGGGTTTCGGCAAACGCACGGATCACGCCATCCTGGATCTCAATCGAGCCGTCCACCACCTCATTTTCCAGCACCAGTTTTACGTTATTGATAATCATGCGTTGGTCCCCATCGGGTGCAGTCTGTCTGCCACGCGCGAACGCACGGTTTCGTCGTGGAAGATCCCCACGATCGCCGCGCCGCGTGCTTTGGCCTGTTCGATCAGTTCAACCACTGCTGCACTGTTCTTGCTGTCCAGCGAGGCGGTAGGTTCATCGAGCAGTAAAATTGGGTAATCGACGATAAACCCACGTGCAATGTTCACGCGCTGCTGTTCACCACCGGAAAAAGTAGAAGGGGCGAGATGCCACAGGCGTTCCGGCACGTTGAGGCGCGTCAGCAGGCCCGCAGCTTTGGCGGCGCAGGTTTCACGCGGCACTCCCAGATCCAGTAGCGGCTGCATCACAACGTCCAGCGCGGAGATCCTGGGGATCACCCGCAGAAACTGGCTCACCCAGCCGATCGTTGAACGGCGGACTTCCAGCACCTTGCGTGCCGGGGCTTGCACCAGATCCACCCACTCATCGCCGTGGCGAATATGAATATGGCCTTCATCCGGCAGATAGTTGGCGTACAGGGAGCGCAACAATGTTGATTTTCCGCTGCCGGAGTGGCCGTGTAGCACCACACATTCGCCATTGCTGACCTCCAGAGAGGCATTTTGCAGTACCGGCAGGCGCACACCGTTTTGCTGGTGGAGCACAAAGGTTTTACTCACGTTTTCTACGCGGATCATGTTGGCCTCTTAGTTCTGCAATACCGATGACACCAGCAGTTGGGTGTACGGATGGTGTGGGTCGTCAAGCACGCGGTCGGTTAGCCCACTTTCCACCACCTGACCCTGCTTCATGACCAGCAGGCGGTCTGCCAGCAGGCGCGCAACGCCCAGATCGTGGGTGACAATCACCACCGCGAGGTTCAGCTCTACCACCAGACCGCGCAGGAGATCGAGCAGGCGCGCCTGAACGGACACATCCAGCCCTCCAGTGGGTTCATCCATAAACACCAGCTTCGGATGGGTGACCAGGTTGCGGGCGATCTGCAGGCGCTGCTGCATGCCACCGGAAAAGGTGGTTGGCAGGTCGTCGATGCGCGAGGCGGGGATCTCCACCTCTTCAAGCCAGTGCTGCGCGGTGGCGCGAATATTGCCGTAGTGACGTGCGCCGGTCGCCATCAGCCGCTCGCCGATGTTGCCCCCCGCAGAAACCTGGCGGCGCAGGCCGTCCATCGGGTGCTGATGTACCACGCCCCACTCGGTGCGCAGCAGGCGGCGGCGCTCGGCTTCACTCATGCCATACAGCGACTGGCCTTCATATAAAATGTCACCGTTGTGCGGCGTCAGGCGCGCGGAGATAGACTTCAGCAGGGTGGTTTTGCCGGAACCGGACTCGCCGACAATCCCGAGCACTTCGCCGGGCCACAGCTCGAACGAGACGTCGCTGAAGCCTTTGCCAGGCGCATAAAGATGGGTCAGATTGTTGACCGAAAGCAGCGGTTTCATTGGCCGTTCGCCTCGCTCTGTTGGCGGCAGTAATCGGTGTCGGAGCAGACAAACATCCGTTTGCCCGTGTCATCCAGCACCACTTCATCCAGATAGCTGTGCTTCGAGCCGCAGATGGCACACGGTTCGTCCCACTCCTGCACCGTAAACGGATGATCATCGAAATCGAGACTCTCCACGCGGGTGTAAGGCGGTACGGCATAGATGCGCTTTTCGCGCCCGGCCCCAAACAGCTGCAGGGCGGGCATCATGTCCATCTTCGGGTTATCGAATTTTGGGATCGGCGATGGGTCCATCACGTAGCGACCGTTGACCTTCACCGGGTAGGCGTAAGTGGTGGCGATATGGCCGAAGCGGGCGATATCCTCGTACAGTTTCACCTGCATCACGCCGTACTCTTCCAGCGCGTGCATGGTGCGGGTTTCGGTTTCGCGTGGCTCGATAAAGCGCAGTGGCTCCGGGATCGGCACCTGGAAAATCAAAATCTGATCTTCGGTGAGCGGCGTTTCCGGAATGCGGTGGCGGGTCTGGATCAGCGTTGCGTCTTCGGTTTTTTCAGTGGTGTTGACGCCCGTCACGCGCGTAAAGAAGTTGCGGATCGACACCGCGTTGGTGGTGTCATCAGCGCCCTGGTCGATGACCTTCAGCACGTCTGCTTCGCCAATCACGCTGGCGGTGAGCTGAATACCACCCGTACCCCAGCCGTAAGGCATCGGCATTTCACGGCCACCGAACGGTACCTGGTAGCCCGGAATGGCGACCGCCTTCAGGATGGCGCGACGGATCATGCGTTTGGTTTGCTCATCCAGATAAGCAAAGTTGTAGCCGCTTAAGTTAGCCATGGGTGCGCTCCCGTTGCAGGCGTTTCAGCAGTTCCAGTTCGGCCTGGAAATCGACGTAGTGCGGCAGTTTGAGGTGCGAGACAAAACCTGCGGCTTCAACGTTATCCGCATGAGCCAGCACAAACTCTTCGTCCTGCGCCGGGCCGGAGATATGCTCGCCGTAGTCCGGTGCCTGCAGGGCGCGGTCAACCAGCGCCATCGCCATCGCTTTGCGTTCGCCAAGGCCGAACACCAGCCCGTAGCCGCGGGTGAAGTGCGGATCGCTCTCTTCGGGTGCGACAAAACCGTTGACCATTTCGCACTCGGTCATCAGCAGTTCGCCGACGTTTACCGCAAAACCTAGCTCTTCCGGCACAATTTCGACATCGATAGAGCCGCTGCGAATTTCTGCCGCAAACGGGTGATTGCGCCCGTAGCCACGCTGGGTGGAGTAGGCCAGCGCCAGCAGGTAGCCCTCATCGCCACGCATCAGCTGTTGCAGGCGTGAAGAGCGTGAGCACGGATAGACCGGTGGGGTGCGGGTGATGTCATCAGGCTGAGCACCTGAGTCCTCTTCCGCTTTCGCCAGCCCCTGTTTCGCCAGCAGGCTAAAGACGTGCGGGGACGGTTCCTGGGCGGCGTCGGAGGCGGTGAGTGACGACGTTTCACCGTTTGCCAGCAGGGTGAAGTCCAGCAGACGATGGGTATAGTCGTAGGTGGGGCCAAGCAGCTGGCCGCCGGGGAGATCTTTGTACACCGCGGAGATGCGGCGTTCCAGACGCATTTCAGCCGTGTTCACCGGCTCGCTCACTGCCAGTCTGGCAAGCGTCGTGCGGTAGGCACGCAGCAGGAAGATAGCTTCGACGTTATCGCCGCTGGCCTGCTTCAGCGCCAGCGCCGCCAGCTCGCGATCGGCGATGCCTCCTTCGGTCATCACCCGGTCGACGGCCAGATTTAATTGCTGCTCAATCTGGGCGACGCTCAGCTCGGGAAGCTGGTCATCGCCCCGTCGTCTGTGCTCCTGCAACCTGTGGGCGGCGGCAATCGCCTTCTCGCCCCCTTTGACGGCAACGTACATCAGCACACCTCCACATGGGTGGTTCGCGGAATAGCCAGCAGGCGTTCGCCGCAGGTCAGGATCAGGTCGATACCGAGCGGGAACGGGTGCGGGCGTTCAGTCAGTTCATGAATGATGCACTCCGGTAGCTGTGGTGCGACCATGCGCTCGTCGGCGATACCCGCACCCGTCAGGCGCAGCATGCGACCACCGCTCAGGCTGGATACCTGCAAAATCAGCGTGGCGCTGGTTTCCGGGGCAACAGCCGTGCCTTCGCTCAGGGCGTTGAGCTGCTCGTGGCTGATTTGTTCGTCGGCCACGGCAAATACCGCCTGCCGGGGCTGTTCAACCAGTGGGGCGTTGGTATGAAAACGCAGGTTCTGGCTGGCGATATCATTCGACAGTGCGCCTGAGAGCCACACCGGGGTGTCGTTGTCGACCAGAGTCAGCAGCACGCTGGTGGTGGCGAGGTTCAGCGGCAGCCAGCCCTGGGAGAGCTGATGCAGCGAGACGATCACACCTGGCTCGCTCATGGCTTTCAGCAGGCGACGGAAACTTTGTTGGGCATCCTGGACGGCCAGGGTAAAAGCAGGTTGAAGCGTCATGCGTTGTCTCCGCGAACGAGCGTAAAGAAGTCGACCCGGCTGGTGTTCACTTCGGCCTGACGTGCGGCAATACGGGCAGCGCGGTCAGCTTCCAGCGGGGCAATGAGGGTTTCCATCAGGGTCTGGAAATGGGGTTGTTCCTGCAACAGGGCGTCGACCACAGCACAGCGCTCGGCGTGTTGTTTATCGCGCCCTAGCACGTAGCTGTAACCCAGCGTGCCGCTACTCAGGCGGATCACGGCGCGTGTTAATGTGGCGTCACCGGCGAAGAAGCGTTCGCCCGTGCCGCCCATGCGTGCCTGGATTTGTACCAGGCCAATTTCCGGTGCGCGGAGGGTTTCGTAATCGGGTATCAGGCTGAGTGCGTTCATACGGCCAGAGAGTGCGGCTGGCTGGCTGTGAGCGAGCACGCGCATCCAGCGCTGACGTGTGGAGGTGTCGAAGTGCATTCAGTGCTCCATAGTGAATTCAATCATGTCGGCGCGGGTCAGGCTGACGGAGTATTCCGTCGCGTTGATCTCACCGTCACGGTGGTTAAGGGTGCGCACGCAGAGCAGCGGAGCCATGTTGGGGATCTCCAGCACGTTGCTCTCTTTGGCCTGAGCGCGGCGGGCGCTGATGCGCGTCTGGGTGCGTTTGAGCGCAATGCCCGTGGCGTCACGCAGGAAGTCATGCAGCGAACCGCTGGAGAAGTTTTGCAGCACCGGCCAGAGCGTCAGGTCGGCGAAGTAGTGGTCTATCTGACACACTGCCACACCGTTGACCCGGCGCAGGGTACGCAGGTGGATGACGTTGTCACCCTCCTGAATGCCCATTGCATCTGCCACGTGACTGGAGGCCGGGCGCAGCACCGACAGCAGTTTTTCGCTGGTGGGGTGGCTGCCCTGATCAAGCAGATTCTGGCTAAAGCGTGCCTGTGCATTGAGCGGATAATCGAACGGGCGCATCAGCACCAGCACGCCAATACCCTGACGGCGCTGCACCCAGCCGCGTTCGACCAGCTGATCAATGGCGCGACGCAGGGTGTGGCGGTTCACTTCATAGCGGTCGGCAAGCTGTTGTTCGGCAGGCAGGTAATCTCCGCAACGGTAATGCGTGCGCAGTTCCACCTCGAGTCTGGCTGCAATCTCTTGCCAGCGGGTTGGGTAACTGGTCGGATGTCTGGATAAGTGCATATCAATCAAAGCCTCGCTATCTCAGATGAAGTGCTTACGCAAACGTTGAGAGAGGAAATCCAGCAGGCTGACGGTAATGATGATGAGCACCATCAGGGCGCAGGTTTGCTGGAACTGGAAACCGCGAATGGCTTCCCACAGGGTGACGCCAATACCGCCTGCGCCGACCATGCCAACAACGGTGGCGGAGCGGACGTTGGACTCAAAGCGGTACAGTGAGTAGGAGATCAGCAGTGGCATCACCTGCGGCAGTACGCCGTAGAGGATCTCTTCGATTTTGTTGGCACCGGTGGCGCGAATACCTTCGACCGGTCCGGGCTCGATGGCTTCGACCGCCTCAGAAAGCAGCTTGGAGAGCACGCCGGTGGTGTGAATGAACAGTGCCATTACGCCCGCGAAGGGACCAAGGCCAACGGCGACCACAAACAGCATCGCAAACACCATTTCGTTGATGGCCCGGCAGGCGTCCATCAGGCGGCGCATCGGCTGGTAAATCCACCACGGTACGATGTTTTCGGCGCTCATCAGACCAAACGGAATGGAGAGAATGACGGCAAGGGCGGTGCCCCAGACGGCGATTTGCAGGGTGGTTGCCATTTCGCCAAGGTAGTCCTGCCACTGGCTGAAGTCTGGCGGGAAGAAATCGGCGGCGAAGGTCGCCATGTTGCCGGAATCTTTGAAGAGCAGCAGCGGATCCATTTCTGCACCCTTCCAGGAGATAACAAGTACCGCCAGCAGGATGGCCCAGCTTAATAGCGAGAACCAGCTGCGCTTCGGCGGTGGGACAGTGATGGTTTGCATGTGTGTTCCTTTATCTGTTCTCCCTCTCCCTGTGGGAGAGGGAACCTGAGTTACTGCACTGCTTTATTCACGCTGGTCATCGCACCGAGCGCGGCGGTCAGACGGTCAAGATCTTCCAGCTTCGCCTGAATCTCAGACACTTTGCTGGTCTTCTCTTCGTCCTTCAGACCTTTGTTGTCCTTCACGCCCTGCATCTCTTTAAACAGCGCCAGCTGGCGAATTGGCACCAGCTGCAGGTCGCTGGATGCGCGGAATGGAGCCCAGCCCAGCTTCGCCAGAACCGCCTTCTCTTCCGGCGTTTTGCCGTAGTTCATGAAGAAGTCGTACACCTTGTCCTTGGTGCTTTCGGAGAGGTTTTTACGCCACACAATCGGGTCGCCCGGGATCAGCGGAGATTTCCAGATAACCTTCAGCTCTTTCAGCTTGTCCGGCGCTGAAGTCTTCAGCTTGTCGAGGTTTTCAGTGTTGTTGGTGGCAACATCCACCTGCTTGTTCGCCACGGCCAGAGCGTTGGTTTCGTGGCTGGCGTTAACGGTGCGTTTGAAGTCGCTGGCGGAGGCGTTGTTCTTCGCGAAGACGTAGTAGCCAGGGACGAGGAAGCCAGAAGTGGAGTTCGGGTCGCCGTTACCAAAGGTCAGATCTTTGCGTTTGGCGAGCATATCGTTGAGGTTGTTGATCGGGCTGTCTTTGTTGACGATCAGCACGCTCCAGTAACCCGGGGAGCCATCCGCTGCAACGGTCTGTGCAAAGACCTGGCCGTTCGCGCGATCCACCGCTTCCATTGCGGAGAGGTTGCCGTACCAGGCGATGTCCACTTTGTTAAAGCGCATCCCCTGGATAATGCCCGCATAGTCCGGGGCGAAGAAGGCGTTCACTTTGATCCCCAGTTTGGTTTCCATATCTTTCAGGAAGGGTTCCCACTGAGGCTTCAGGTTCTGCTGTGATTCCGTCGAAATAATGCCAAAGTTCAACGCTTTTTCCTGCTCCTCTGCGTGTGCAGGGCTTAACAGGGTGCTGATGCTGAACATGCTGGTAAAGGCCAGCGCGGCAACCGTTTTATAGCTCATTTCCATTCCTCGTAGTGGGGACGTTAAGCAGCCTGCGCGTTCTCTTCGACGCGGTTAATGCTGCGGTAGAGATGGTCAAAACGTTCGTTATCAAACTGATGGCTTGCACCATCAAAGAACACATGTCCCTGACGCAGCGCGACGATGCGTTCGCAGTAGCGCAGGGCGTAATCCACCTGATGCAGCGTCACCACCACGGTGATGCCATCGTTCTGGTTAATGTCACGCAGGGTTTCCATCACGATGCGGGCTGATTCCGGATCCAGTGAGGCGATAGGTTCGTCAGCCAGAATGATTTTCGCTTTCTGCATTAGCGCGCGAGCAATGGCCACGCGTTGCTGTTGTCCACCAGACAGGGTGGATACACGCTGATGGGCAAAGTGCGCCATACCTACGCGGGTTAGCGCCTGCAAGGCTTCTTGCTTCTGGGAAGGAGAGAACCAGCGCAGGCAGGTGCGCCAGAACGGGGTGCTGCCGAGCGCGCCGATCAGCACGTTTTCCAGTACTGTCAGGCGATTCACCAGGTTGAACTGCTGGAAGATATAGCCCGTCTGGGCGCGGCTTTTGCGGATATTACTCGCCAGACGGCCAGCACGCTGTACGGTGTTACCCAGCAACTCGACGTGGCTTTCCGGTGTTTTATCGCAGGTGAGAAGGCCGCTTAAATGACGCAGAAGGGTGGATTTACCGGAACCGGATGGCCCTAGCAGAGCGACCATTTCACCCTGCTGGACAGTCAGATCAACGGTGTGCAGAGCCTTATTGTGGTGGAAGGTCTTGCTCAGTTTCTCGACGCGAATGACGGTTTGCATGTGCTGGGCCTCACGATAAATGTGGCCTCATGCTGGCGCATCAATATGACATTTTGGTTAAGTCCCGGTTGCGGGAATTTGAAGAGTTGAGCGGAATTTGATGACAGGCGGAGGCAGACTGCCCACCGCCAGCAGGTTAGTGCGGTTTAAGGACATTAATCATCCACGGCACGCCGTATTTATCGATAACTTTACCGAAACCGTGTGCCCAGAAGGTCTCCTGCCAGGCCATTTCGATGATACCGCCAGCGGCAAGGTTATCGAACCAGCGCTTACCCTCAGCGACATCCTCGGTGTCGAGTACCAGGGTGAACCCGGCATACTGTGCTTTGCTGCCGGGGGGCAGCCCATCGCTCATCATGATATCGCTGCCAGCGATGCGGACATTGGAGTGAGCGATAGCGGAATCCGGGAACTGCATGCCAGAGGGACAGCCTTCTGCACTGTTATCGCTTTTTGGCATTTCGCCGAAGGTGATTTTATAAAGAAGCTCTGCGCCGACAGCGTGCTGATAGAAGGCGCTTGCCTCTGCACAGTTGCCGGCGAAAGAGATATAGGGACTTAACGGCATAATCATTACCTCAGGTAAGAGAAGCCCGTTAAGTGTAGTGCTCATACGCCCGGTAAGCGAAGTACCACCGGGCGTTTTTGTCGGATAAACTGTGTTTATCCAGCCTGGAGACTTAAAAAATCAGTTCTTTTTCACGAACTCAGATTTCAGTTTCATCGGGCCAAAACCGTCAATTTTGCAATCGATATTATGATCGCCTTCAACCAGACGGATATTTTTCACCCTGGTGCCGATTTTCAGCATAGAAGAGCTGCCTTTAACCTTCAGGTCTTTAATCACGGTAACGCTGTCGCCATCAGCCAGCAGATTACCGTTAGCATCTTTAACGACAAGTGCATCACTATCCTGAGACGGTTCTGCATCATTCCATTCGTGAGCGCATTCCGGGCAGATGAACATGCCATTATCTTCATAGGTGTATTCAGAATTGCATTTCGGGCAGTGTGGGAGTGACATAGGGGTATCCTCAAAAAGTGCTTAACACGCTGGAAAGTGCCAGCTAAATGGTGGCAGAGTGCCGAAAAAGGTGGCAAGTATAACGCAAATCCACAGTGTTGTCGGTGATATTGTTTAATAAAAAAGTGTGGAAAGCGTGTTGGGAGTGACACTTTCTGTCAGTCAGTTAAGCGATGCTTACGTCATTAACACGGTGGAAAGAATTGGCGCTAAATATATTGAATATTTTATTGCAGCAAATTGCTACGTTCCTCCATTTCGGATAAGGTGAAGCACCACGTTGTTATTTATCCACGGTCTTCATCGTCATACATATCTTATGACGGTGGTGAATTACCTCTCTTTTTAGGTGGGTAAATAATGACGATATATCCTGAAGTTTCCTAAAAATGGGCTACGCTTTTTATCTTTTGGCTATCTGTCAGAAGGAGAGTTTTACACACCATGCAAGGATGATGAATTATTTCTGATTGCCATCAATCAGTTATATTTCAGCAAACATGTTTTCCACACGTGATCATATAAGCCGAAACAGCATAATTAAAACCAGGTGGCTTAATAAAAGTAATAAATTTGCGTTAAGGAAAGGCTTTTATCATGCACACACAGACTATTTTTGAATTAAGCCAGGAAGCTGAGCGTTTGCTACAGCTTGCCTTGCAGAATCTTGATACGTTGAAATCAATGCCGATTGCGATGCTGGACAACACGGCAGCCGCTATGACGGGTGAAAAGAACAACGTCTTGCCTTTGCATTTTAGCGCGCGTGGTGTCGAAGCACAGCAGGCGATGCTGAATAATGAATTACGGAAAATAACCCGTCTGGAAATGGTGCTGGCGATTGTTGGCACGATGAAAGCGGGAAAATCGACCACCATTAATGCGATTGTGGGTACGGAAGTGTTGCCGAACCGCAATCGCCCGATGACGGCACTCCCTACGCTGATCCGCCATACGCCGGGCCAGAAGGAGCCGGTGCTGCATTTCTCTCATGTCTCGCCGATTGATGAGTTAATCCAGCGGTTACAGCAAAAGCTCTGCGATTACGATCGCGGCAAGCTGGCGCTGCGCCTGGAAATTGATAAAGACATGAATACGTTGCTGGAGAGCATTGAAAAAGGTGAGGCTTTTGAAAAGCATCACCTGGGTGCGCAGCCGATATTTCATTGTCTGAAAAGTCTGAATGACCTGGTGCGGCTTTCCCTGGCATTGGGCGTCGAGTTCCCGTTCTCAGAGTATGCGGCTATCGAACACATCCCGGTGATTGAGGTGGAGTTTGTGCATCTCGCGGGTCTGGATGCCCATCTTGGACAACTGACGTTGCTCGATACGCCGGGGCCAAATGAAGCCGGACAGCCGCATCTGCAAAAAATGCTCAGTGAGCAGCTGGCTCGCGCATCGGCGGTGCTGGCGGTGATGGATTACACCCAGCTGAAATCCATTTCTGATGAGGAAGTCCGCCAGGCGATTTCGGCAGCGGGAAAATCGGTGCCGTTGTATGCCCTGGTGAATAAGTTCGACCAGAAAGATCGCAACAGCGACGATGAGGAACAGGTCAGGGCGATGATTTCCGGCACCTTAATGAAAGGGAATATTTCGCCGGGGCAGATTTACCCTGTTTCGTCGATGTGGGCGTATCTGGCGAACCGTGCCCGCTATGAGATGGTCAACAATGGGCGGCTGCCGGATCACCAGGAACAGCGCTGGGTACAGGATTTTGCCGAAGCGGCACTGGGACGCCGCTGGCGTTCAGCAGATTTGGACAATATCGACCATATTCGTCATGCCGCCGATCTGCTCTGGGAAGATTCGCTATTTGAGCAACCTATCCGCAAACTGATTTATGCCGCCTATGCCAATGCGTCGTTATTTGCTCTGCGTTCGGCGTCGCATAAGCTCCTTAACTATGCGCAAAATGCCAGGGAGTATCTCGATTTTCGCTATCAGGGGCTGACGGTGGCCTTTGAGGAGCTGGAGCTTAATATCACGCGGATTGAAGAGGATATGGCGCTGCTGCAGATGCGTCAGCGTGTGGCCAGCGATGAAGTGAAGCACGAGGTCGGGCAGGCGCTGAGTGCCACGGATGACTTTATGGCGCTGCAGAAAAGTGCGCTTAAGCAGGCGATCGGTCATGTCTTTAGCCGTCACAATATCCTTGATTTAGCCGGTATCGATCCGCTGAATCTTCGCCGCGACGAGCCGGAAGAGATGAACCAACTGGTTCTGGAGGATGAGGGGCAGGCACAGATTGCGCTGAGTAAAATCCGCTCTTCCTGCGAGCTGATCATGCTGGATGCACAGAGCAAAATCAGCCGGGAGCTGGCGTTACGTTTCGATCAACTGGAGTCTACGCTGGCGCGTTCGCTGAATGAGGCCATGCGACCGATTGAGGCGAGTATCAAAGAACAGCTTAGTCACGCTGGTTTTCGGGCGCGTATCAGCTTCCCGGCGTTTCAGGCTAACCAGCTTAACTTCAACACGCGTGGGCTGTTTAATGATGCCATCGCGATGGACAACCGCCCGACGGGCCAGCCATCGGGTGCGGGAAGTATGCGTGAAACGGTTTCTCGTTGGCTGAATAATCCTGGCTGGGGCTGGGAAGATTATGTGGAAACGCGCACACGATACGTTATCGATGTTGCACAGCTACATGACAAATTTACGCAGCATATTGATCAGTTTTGTGAACAAATCTGTAAAGCTTTGGCTGCGCAGGTCGATGTCTCTGTTACGGCGGGCATGGCAACGTTCTTTGCGGAATTTTCGTTATGCCTGACGGGGTTACAGGAAAGTTTGCGTGATAGCCTCGCAGTGCGCCAGCAGAATGAGCATTCGACCCGAGCGCTCAGCCAACTGTTGAAGCAAAGTCTCACGACTGCGACGTGGATTCAGGAAGATACCCGACTGTTACGCGATGACATTCAAACTCTATTCGCGGCAGAGCAACCATGACAACACAGCTACTGGATGGTCCCGGGCGGACGCTGGAGTGCATTTATCCTAAATTTATGGTCGATCTGGTTCAGGGGGTGGACGCGGTGCGTCATACCCACCTGGGGCCGCAACAGTTACAGTTTCGTGAGCGTTTGACTCAGGAGATCATGACGCACACCCGGCTGCGGCCCTGGTCAATGGCGGGAATGCTCAACGAAAATGCGGCATTGCGTCTGGGGCTGGCGGAAAAACTGGCCAGTATGCTTGACCCGGGCCACCTCGCGCTGACCCGCATGGCCGATAAACTGATTGCGCTGCGTCAGCAGGCTAACCAGCGTGTGCAGCAATCGCCAGGGCTGCTTCATCAGTATGCCGAGCTTTCTTCGCATTTCAGACAGCGTGCGACGTATAAAGAAAAGGCACTTACCCAACGCGGGTTGACGGTGCAGGCGGGCGAACACAGTGAACAGATTTTTACCCGCTGGCGAGCCGGGAATTATGATGGCTGGTCGCTGGCCGGGCGCTGTTATATTGCGCTGGAGGAGTTGCGCTGGGGCGCGTTTGGCGATGCATGCCGCCTGGCGAATGACGATGTGGCGGCTATGCTCAAGGATAATCTGCGTAGCATGGCGGCAAACTATCTTGCTCAGGGAATTAACGCCTCTCCCGCTACCCGACATTTCTATCATCAATGGCTGGCGACACCAACTGCACCGGGATTAATGGATCATAAAGATATGCTGGGCTGGTTGGGTGACTGGTGCCAGGCAGATAAACATCCGGTGAGCTGGTCGGTGACACAGAACTGGCAAACAGTGGCTCTGGGAATGCCAAGACTCTGTTCGGCAAAACGGCTGGTGGATGCAATGGTCGAAGAGATTTTTGGTGGGTGACCCTTCTTCTGTGAGAACAAGTGGATTAATCAATTAATCCAATGTGTTACACGGTATCAAAGCCGATGTATTTGCTCTCCATACAATAAAAGTAAATAAGCAGGCATCCTGAAATGTGTGCAAAACACCAGGGGTGTTGTGCCTGTTTTTTTTATTGGAATTTTAATTTAATTAAAATGAAACATAATTTTTATTATTGCTTTTGAATATCCGCCGAAAGCAAAGTAACCGGTATGTGATAATTAAAATTGATGCTGATATGGCGGGAGGGTACGCAGTTTGTTTTTTGCTATGCAAAGGATAATAGAGGTGTTTGAGAAAGTGCGTATTCGTCGTAATTGACAAATGCTGAAATCAGATGACAAACCGGGAAAATATGTGTGAAGTTGATCACAAATATAAACGCTGGTAGGGTAATAAAGGTCATTAACTGCCCAGGCAGGCGTCAACAGGTTCGGTTGTATAGGCGTGAAACGTCAATGTAAGTAAACCTGCTACGCTTGAAAGAGGTGAAGCCCTGCCCTTGCAGATCGCACGTTGTCTGTGGTGCAGACTGGGCTCAATCTACGAGGATAGCAATGCTTAAAAGGAAAAAGATAAAACCCATCACGCTTCGCGATGTCACCATTATCGATGACGCTAAATTGCGTAAAGCGATCACCGCCGCCTCGCTCGGTAATGCGATGGAATGGTTCGATTTTGGTGTCTACGGATTTGTTGCCTACGCACTTGGTAAAGTGTTCTTCCCTGGTGCCGACCCAAGCCTGCAGATGATTGCAGCGCTGGGGACCTTCTCTGTTCCCTTCCTGATCCGCCCGTTAGGTGGTCTTTTCTTCGGCATGCTCGGCGATAAATACGGTCGTCAGAAGATCCTTGCCATCACCATTGTCATTATGTCGATCAGTACGTTCTGTATCGGCCTGATACCGTCCTATGCCTCCATCGGCATCTGGGCACCGATTCTGCTGCTGCTCTGTAAGATGGCGCAGGGCTTTTCCGTCGGGGGTGAGTATACCGGTGCGTCGATCTTCGTCGCGGAGTATTCCCCGGACCGTAAGCGCGGCTTTATGGGAAGCTGGCTGGACTTCGGCTCGATTGCCGGGTTTGTCATGGGCGCGGGCGTTGTGGTTCTGATTTCGACTGTAGTCGGTGAAGAGAACTTCCTTGAATGGGGCTGGCGTATTCCGTTCTTCATAGCGCTTCCGCTGGGCATCATTGGTCTTTACCTGCGCCATGCGCTGGAAGAGACCCCGGCGTTCCAGCAGCACGTTGATAAGATGGAGCAGGGCGACCGTGAAGGACTGCAGGACGGCCCAAAAGTGTCGTTCAGGGAGATCGCAACCAAGCACTGGCGTAGCCTGTTGACCTGTACTGGTCTGGTGATTTCCACCAACGTGACCTACTACATGCTGTTGACCTATATGCCAAGCTATTTGTCGCATAACTTGCACTACCCGGAAGATCACGGTGTGTTGATTATTATCGCCATTATGGTGGGCATGTTGTTTGTACAGCCAATAATGGGGTTGCTGAGTGACCGCTTTGGCCGTCGACCATTCATCATTCTGGGGAGTGTTGCGCTGTTTGCGCTGGCGATCCCGGCGTTTATGCTGATTAACAGTGATATGTTGAGCCTGATTTTTGCCGGCCTGCTGATGCTGGCGGTGATCCTCAACTGTTTTATCGGGGTAATGGCGTCTACGTTGCCCGCGATGTTCCCGACACACATTCGCTATAGCGCACTGGCGGCTGCCTTTAATATCTCTGTTCTGATTGCCGGTCTGACGCCGACGCTTGCCGCCTCACTGGTGGAAAGCACGCAGAACCTGATGATGCCCGCTTATTACCTGATGGTGATTGCGGTGATTGGTTTGATTACTGGCGTTACCATGAAGGAGACTGCGAACCGTCCTCTGAAGGGGGCAACGCCTGCGGCATCTGATATCCAGGAAGCGAAGGAGATCCTGCGCGAGCACTACGATAATGTAGAGCAGAAGATTGAAAATATTGACGCAGAGATTGAAGAGCTGCAGAAAAAGCGTTCGCGACTGGTGGATCAGCATCCGCGAATTAGTGAGTAATAAAAGAAAACCCGCCGCTGGCGGGTTTTCTTTTATTAGCATCCGGCGGCGATATAGTCACCGTTGGCGCTGATGGGGATCACCGTCAGGAACAAAAGAGTGGCGAACAGGATCAACACAATCCCGCCAGCTATTTTGCACGCCGGTACTAGCCAGCTCAGAGACGATCCTCCCCCAAACCAGGCTACGGTGCGTTCACGGGCGTAACGTACTGCCAGCGATAACCCCATAATAGAGAGTGCCGTTCCCAGTGACATGGTCATTACTGCGGCAATTCCCCAGGTGACGATGCCCAGTGCGTTCGAGAACATCAGGATCATGATTGCCCCGCTGCACGGGCGCGCGCCAATTGCCAGAATCACCCCCAGACGAGTTTTCCAGTCGCCGGTTGTCAGGTCTGTTCCTACACCGTGATGTCCGCAACCACAGTGTTCATCATGCTGATGCAGAGGGGAGAGTGAACGGATAGCCCTCTTGCGCGGTTTTAAGCTTTTCAGCGTCTGATAAATGATAAATGCACCGAAGGCACCAATTAGCACTGCGCTTATCTTCTCTACATACCAGCGACTCACGCTGATATCTCCTGATGCGAGGTTAAAACCCACTGCCAGAATAAAGACAAAGAGAATGGCGCTGACTCCCTGCATCAGGCTGCCAAGAAAGGGCACGACACGAGCGGCAATTTCGCTTTCTTTATTTGTACTCAGATACGTGGTGACAATGAATTTGCCATGCCCCGGCCCGACGGCGTGAAGGACGCCATAAAGGAAGGCTCCGGTTAATAGCCATAATCCTCCGCTGTACTGGTGGTTGTTCAGCTGTAGCAGGTACATCACCAGATAGCGGTGCAGGGTGATTTGTGTGGCAAGGCACCACTGGATAAAGGCGCTCCAGTGCGTATGTAGCGTAAAACCGGCAAAGAGGAGCGTCAGAACCATTAGTCCAGCGGTTGGGATGCGCCAGTCACGGACGAGACGTTGTGTGATCATAGGGTGGCCTGCTGGGGGGAATGTTTTCCGCCATTATAGTTGATTTTCCCCCTCAGTTCGTCGGTTCGCTCAGGGATCTCTGAGCTGTCTGTGGATAAGTCTGTGTGTAAAAGGGTATAAGGCGGGGTTTTGCTGGGGAATGCAGCAGTCAGTCATTTTTCTGTCATTTAGCAGTTGCAGCGGCACGAGAACTCCCTATAATGCGCCTCCATCGACACGGCGGATGTGAATCACTTCACAAACAACCCGGTCGGTTGAAGAGAAAAATTCTGAAATAACGGGTTGACTCTGAAAGAGGAAAGCGTAATATACGCCACCTCGCAACGGTGAGCTGAAAGCCGCGTTGCAACTGCTCTTTAACAATTTATCAGACAATCTGTGTGGGCACTCAAAGTGACATGGATTCTTAACGTCCTCGGACGATAAATGAATACCAAGTCTCAACGAGTGAACACGTAATTCATTACGAAGTTTAATTCATTGAGCATCAAACTTTTAAATTGAAGAGTTTGATCATGGCTCAGATTGAACGCTGGCGGCAGGCCTAACACATGCAAGTCGGGCGGTAACACGGGGAGCTTGCTCCTGGGTGACGAGCGGCGGACGGGTGAGTAATGTCTGGGAAACTGCCTGATGGAGGGGGATAACTACTGGAAACGGTAGCTAATACCGCATAACGTCGCAAGACCAAAGAGGGGGACCTTCGGGCCTCTTGCCATCAGATGTGCCCAGATGGGATTAGCTAGTAGGTGGGGTAACGGCTCACCTAGGCGACGATCCCTAGCTGGTCTGAGAGGATGACCAGCCACACTGGAACTGAGACACGGTCCAGACTCCTACGGGAGGCAGCAGTGGGGAATATTGCACAATGGGCGCAAGCCTGATGCAGCCATGCCGCGTGTATGAAGAAGGCCTTCGGGTTGTAAAGTACTTTCAGCGGGGAGGAAGGTGTTGTGGTTAATAACCACAGCAATTGACGTTACCCGCAGAAGAAGCACCGGCTAACTCCGTGCCAGCAGCCGCGGTAATACGGAGGGTGCAAGCGTTAATCGGAATTACTGGGCGTAAAGCGCACGCAGGCGGTCTGTCAAGTCGGATGTGAAATCCCCGGGCTCAACCTGGGAACTGCATTCGAAACTGGCAGGCTAGAGTCTTGTAGAGGGGGGTAGAATTCCAGGTGTAGCGGTGAAATGCGTAGAGATCTGGAGGAATACCGGTGGCGAAGGCGGCCCCCTGGACAAAGACTGACGCTCAGGTGCGAAAGCGTGGGGAGCAAACAGGATTAGATACCCTGGTAGTCCACGCCGTAAACGATGTCGACTTGGAGGTTGTGCCCTTGAGGCGTGGCTTCCGGAGCTAACGCGTTAAGTCGACCGCCTGGGGAGTACGGCCGCAAGGTTAAAACTCAAATGAATTGACGGGGGCCCGCACAAGCGGTGGAGCATGTGGTTTAATTCGATGCAACGCGAAGAACCTTACCTACTCTTGACATCCAGAGAACTTAGCAGAGATGCTTTGGTGCCTTCGGGAACTCTGAGACAGGTGCTGCATGGCTGTCGTCAGCTCGTGTTGTGAAATGTTGGGTTAAGTCCCGCAACGAGCGCAACCCTTATCCTTTGTTGCCAGCGGTTAGGCCGGGAACTCAAAGGAGACTGCCAGTGATAAACTGGAGGAAGGTGGGGATGACGTCAAGTCATCATGGCCCTTACGAGTAGGGCTACACACGTGCTACAATGGCGCATACAAAGAGAAGCGACCTCGCGAGAGCAAGCGGACCTCATAAAGTGCGTCGTAGTCCGGATTGGAGTCTGCAACTCGACTCCATGAAGTCGGAATCGCTAGTAATCGTAGATCAGAATGCTACGGTGAATACGTTCCCGGGCCTTGTACACACCGCCCGTCACACCATGGGAGTGGGTTGCAAAAGAAGTAGGTAGCTTAACCTTCGGGAGGGCGCTTACCACTTTGTGATTCATGACTGGGGTGAAGTCGTAACAAGGTAACCGTAGGGGAACCTGCGGTTGGATCACCTCCTTACCTTAAAGAACCTGCCTTTGTAGTGCTCACACAGATTGTCTGATGAAAAGTAAATAGCAAGGCGTCTTGCGATTGAGACTTCAGTGTCCCCTTCGTCTAGAGGCCCAGGACACCGCCCTTTCACGGCGGTAACAGGGGTTCGAATCCCCTAGGGGACGCCACTTGCTGGTTTGTGAGTGAAAGTCACCTGCCGAACTATCTCAAAGCAGACTCACGAGTCTTGTTTGAGATATTTGCTCTTTAAAAATCTGGATCAAGCTGAAAATTGAAACGACACATCTTAAATGGTGTGTTCGAGTCTCTCAAATTTTCGCAATTACGATGATGAATCGAAAGAAACATCTTCGGGTTGTGAGGTTAAGCGACTAAGCGTACACGGTGGATGCCCTGGCAGTCAGAGGCGATGAAGGACGTGCTAATCTGCGAAAAGCGC
Source organism: Enterobacter cloacae (assembly GCA_014169315.1). Lineage (NCBI taxonomy): Bacteria > Pseudomonadati > Pseudomonadota > Gammaproteobacteria > Enterobacterales > Enterobacteriaceae > Enterobacter > Enterobacter cloacae. Next base: position 337,279 of record AP022133.1, read on the forward strand.
CGGCGAGGTGATATGAACCTTTGACCCGGCGATGTCCGAATGGGGAAACCCAGTGTGATTCGTCACACTATCGTTAACTGAATACATAGGTTAACGAGGCGAACCGGGGGAACTGAAACATCTAAGTACCCCGAGGAAAAGAAATCAACCGAGATTCCCCCAGTAGCGGCGAGCGAACGGGGAGCAGCCCAGAGTCTGAATCAGCTTGTGTGTTAGTGGAACGGTCTGGAAAGTCCGGCGATACAGGGTGACAGCCCCGTACACGAAAATGCACAGGTTGTGAACTCGAAGAGTAGGGCGGGACACGTGGTATCCTGTCTGAATATGGGGGGACCATCCTCCAAGGCTAAATACTCCTGACTGACCGATAGTGAACCAGTACCGTGAGGGAAAGGCGAAAAGAACCCCGGCGAGGGGAGTGAAAAAGAACCTGAAACCGTGTACGTACAAGCAGTGGGAGCACCTTCGTGGTGTGACTGCGTACCTTTTGTATAATGGGTCAGCGACTTATATTCTGTAGCAAGGTTAACCGTATAGGGGAGCCGAAGGGAAACCGAGTCTTAACTGGGCGTTAAGTTGCAGGGTATAGACCCGAAACCCGGTGATCTAGCCATGGGCAGGTTGAAGGTTGGGTAACACTAACTGGAGGACCGAACCGACTAATGTTGAAAAATTAGCGGATGACTTGTGGCTGGGGGTGAAAGGCCAATCAAACCGGGAGATAGCTGGTTCTCCCCGAAAGCTATTTAGGTAGCGCCTCGTGAACTCATCTTCGGGGGTAGAGCACTGTTTCGGCTAGGGGGCCATCCCGGCTTACCAACCCGATGCAAACTACGAATACCGAAGAATGTTATCACGGGAGACACACGGCGGGTGCTAACGTCCGTCGTGAAGAGGGAAACAACCCAGACCGCCAGCTAAGGTCCCAAAGTCATGGTTAAGTGGGAAACGATGTGGGAAGGCACAGACAGCCAGGATGTTGGCTTAGAAGCAGCCATCATTTAAAGAAAGCGTAATAGCTCACTGGTCGAGTCGGCCTGCGCGGAAGATGTAACGGGGCTAAACCATGCACCGAAGCTGCGGCAGCGACACTATGTGTTGTTGGGTAGGGGAGCGTTCTGTAAGCCGTTGAAGGTGTGCTGTGAGGCATGCTGGAGGTATCAGAAGTGCGAATGCTGACATAAGTAACGATAAAGCGGGTGAAAAGCCCGCTCGCCGGAAGACCAAGGGTTCCTGTCCAACGTTAATCGGGGCAGGGTGAGTCGACCCCTAAGGCGAGGCCGAAAGGCGTAGTCGATGGGAAACAGGTTAATATTCCTGTACTTGGTGTTACTGCGAAGGGGGGACGGAGAAGGCTATGTTAGCCGGGCGACGGTTGTCCCGGTTTAAGCATGTAGGCGGAACGATTAGGTAAATCCGGTCGTTTTTTAACGCTGAGGTGTGATGACGAGGCACTACGGTGCTGAAGTAACAAATGCCCTGCTTCCAGGAAAAGCCTCTAAGCATCAGGTAACATCAAATCGTACCCCAAACCGACACAGGTGGTCAGGTAGAGAATACCAAGGCGCTTGAGAGAACTCGGGTGAAGGAACTAGGCAAAATGGTGCCGTAACTTCGGGAGAAGGCACGCTGATATGTAGGTGAAGCCCCTGCGGGTGGAGCTGAAATCAGTCGAAGATACCAGCTGGCTGCAACTGTTTATTAAAAACACAGCACTGTGCAAACACGAAAGTGGACGTATACGGTGTGACGCCTGCCCGGTGCCGGAAGGTTAATTGATGGGGTTAGCGGCAACGCGAAGCTCTTGATCGAAGCCCCGGTAAACGGCGGCCGTAACTATAACGGTCCTAAGGTAGCGAAATTCCTTGTCGGGTAAGTTCCGACCTGCACGAATGGCGTAATGATGGCCAGGCTGTCTCCACCCGAGACTCAGTGAAATTGAACTCGCTGTGAAGATGCAGTGTACCCGCGGCAAGACGGAAAGACCCCGTGAACCTTTACTATAGCTTGACACTGAACACTGGTCCTTGATGTGTAGGATAGGTGGGAGGCTTTGAAGCGTGGACGCCAGTCTGCGTGGAGCCGACCTTGAAATACCACCCTTTAATGGCTGGTGTTCTAACGTAGACCCGTGATCCGGGTTGCGGACAGTGTCTGGTGGGTAGTTTGACTGGGGCGGTCTCCTCCCAAAGAGTAACGGAGGAGCACGAAGGTTAGCTAATCCTGGTCGGACATCAGGAGGTTAGTGCAATGGCATAAGCTAGCTTGACTGCGAGAGTGACGGCTCGAGCAGGTGCGAAAGCAGGTCATAGTGATCCGGTGGTTCTGAATGGAAGGGCCATCGCTCAACGGATAAAAGGTACTCCGGGGATAACAGGCTGATACCGCCCAAGAGTTCATATCGACGGCGGTGTTTGGCACCTCGATGTCGGCTCATCACATCCTGGGGCTGAAGTAGGTCCCAAGGGTATGGCTGTTCGCCATTTAAAGTGGTACGCGAGCTGGGTTTAGAACGTCGTGAGACAGTTCGGTCCCTATCTGCCGTGGGCGCTGGAGAATTGAGGGGGGCTGCTCCTAGTACGAGAGGACCGGAGTGGACGCATCACTGGTGTTCGGGTTGTCATGCCAATGGCATTGCCCGGTAGCTAAATGCGGAAGAGATAAGTGCTGAAAGCATCTAAGCACGAAACTTGCCCCGAGATGAGTTCTCCCTGACTCCTTGAGAGTCCTGAAGGAACGTTGAAGACGACGACGTTGATAGGTCGGGTGTGTAAGCGTAGCGATACGTTGAGCTAACCGATACTAATGAACCGTGAGGCTTAACCTTACAACGCCGAAGCTGTTTCGGCGGAAGAGACAGAACATTTTCAGCTTTGATACAGATTAACAGAATTTGCCTGGCGGCTTTAGCGCGGTGGTCCCACCTGACCCCATGCCGAACTCAGAAGTGAAACGCCGTAGCGCCGATGGTAGTGTGGGGTCTCCCCATGTGAGAGTAGGGAACTGCCAGGCATCAATTAAGAAGAACCCCGTACCGGAAGGTGCGGGGTTTTTTGCTTTGCGTGTTTTAAAATGCCCGGCGGCGGTTGCACCTGACCCAGCCGACAGGATACCCCCACATAAAAGTGTGAAACTAAAATTGGCTTACATACAAAGTAATCCTGTAGAACTATAATTTCTGAGGTGGGGACTCATCAGCTACGAACAAAGGGGGGTGACAATGTCCCGCATCTACCAACTCATCACAGGTGTTGTTCTCGCAATGGTTCCTGTTGCAACGACTTTAGCCGCCAACGTCCATACAGTGACAGGAACAAAGGGGCAACCCAACCAGACAATTGGCACGTCTGTGACCGGCAGTGTTACACCCGGAAACGCCATCAATGCTCCGGGTTCTGCATTCAACCCCGATGGAAATGCGGGGTCCCATTATGCGGGTACTCAGCCGCAGAATTCTAAAAATTCCAATAGCGTATCTCAGTATGATGTCGCGGGTTTCCAGCAGTCACACAAAACAAATTGATAAGTATTGCTGAGCTACACTTTCTGCTGAAACGCAAAAACCCTGAGCTGATAACTCAGGGTTTTTATTTAATCGATCAATTTCAGGCCTGAGTTACGCTGTCTCTTCTATGAACGTCGCTTCTGATGAACTGCTTTACGGATGTAGTCGGTTCTGGGCTGCTCATTTTGTACAACGGGAAGCGGACCTGGAGGAGAGATAAGGGCGGTAACTACTGGTAAGCCAACAAGTTGTTGGCTCAGAAAGCAAAAACCCGCCTTTTGGGCGGGTTCTTTAAATAGTGGTGCCCGGACTCGGAATCGAACCAAGGACACGGGGATTTTCAATCCCCTGCTCTACCGACTGAGCTATCCGGGCAACGGAGCGCATTAAACCGCAATCGAGCATGGCCGTCAACATTATTTCGGGAAAAACGGTTCAACTGCTTAAGTTTGCGGCAATTTGTCGGTTTGTGCGTCGAAATTGCATAAATCGTTCAGACCGAGCCCGTGTTAAGTGGTTCCTGATGATATCCGTTGCACGTCCCTGAATCAGGTCAGTGCGCCACCCATACGACACTGGGCAAAACGCAGTATGTCTTCAGCCAGACGGTGCGCGGTATCCACATCGGCCTGGCTACGGTTCACCAGCATGCGGCTCAGGCAACCTTCCAGCACCAGTTCCATCTGTTTCGCCACCATCGCCGGGTCATCCACTTCAAGCATGGTCAGCAGCTCGTGGGTAAAATCATGCGCCGCACGTTTTTGCTGATCTGCTAACTGGTGGATCGGATGGCTGGGGTCGGGGAAGAACGTACAGGCAGCGATAAAAAGGCAGCCCGGATAGCGGTTGTTGCTCACACATTCGGTCAGCGCGGTATAGCGTGCCAGCAGCTTTTGTTCCGCAGTCAGTTCTTCATTCAGCATCAACTGTCTGCGCCAGACATCAACCTGTTGGCTGAGATGGCGCAGGGCATCATAAAGCAGCGCTTCTTTATCGGGCCAGAAGCGCTTTAGCTCATTCAGAGGGTAATCGATACGGTCGGCTACCATCTCAAGCGTGGTGCTGGCGATCCCTTGAATCTCAAGTAATTGCAGGGCTTGTCCCAGTACGTCTTCACGTTGCACGGTTTTCTCCTCCGCTATTCCCAACGGTTGTCCCGTTTAAAGTGTTGTTTATGGTTGGTGATCGCGCAAATGTGCGCTGAATGCCGCCGCATCCATAAACCCGGTTACACGCTGCATCGACTGCTCTTCACCTTGTTCATTGAAGAATAAGATAGTGGGCAGCCCAAGCACATTAAGTTGCTTCAGCAGGGTCTTATCCTGCGCGCTGTTTGCTGTAACGTCCACCTGAAGCAGAACCGTTTCTTTCAGCGCGTTTTGCACCTGTGGGTCGCTAAAGGTGTATTTTTCAAACTCTTTACAGGCCACACACCAGTCAGCATAGAGATCGAGCATAACCGGTTTACCTTTAGCCTGCGCCAGGGCACTGTTAAGTTCGTCTACGTTCTTAATCTGCGTGAAGTTCAGGTGTGCCTGCGTTTGCGTAGCCGGAGCGCCAAATGCCCAGTCCTGAAGTGGGCGCACGCTCACCAGTGCAGCCGCGAGCAGCAGGATTTGCACCAGGCGCATCCACGGTTTTTTTGCCCCCAGGCTAACGATAAACGCCCAGGCAAAGAATGCGACGCCAAGCATCGCCCACAGACGAATGCCCCAGACGTCACCAATGATGCGCTCCAGCAGGAACACCGGCAGCGCCAGAATGACAAAACCAAACGCGGTTTTCACCGTCTCCATCCACGGGCCACTCTTCGGTAGCAGACGGTTACCAAACACCGTCATCATGATCAGCGGCAGACCCATGCCCAGTGCATACAGATACAACGTACCACCGCCAAGCCACATATTGCCGCTCTGAGCGATGTACAACAAGATAGCGCTGAGTGGTGCGGTTGTGCAGGGGGAGCAAATCAACCCGGCAATGGCACCCATCGCAAATACGCCACCTGCCGATCCGCCTTGCTGACGGTTGCTCATCAACGTTAAGCGGGTTTGCAGGGAGGAGGGCAACTGCAGGGTGAACAGACCAAACATCGACAGGGCCAGCAGAATAAACACAACTGACAGGCCGATGAGCACATAAGGGTGTTGCAGCGCTGCCTGGAACTGTAGCCCGGCAGCAGCGACCACGAGACCAAGTGCCGTGTAGGTCAATGCCATACCCTGCACGTAAATAAAGGCCAGCAGCAGCGCACGGGCGGTGGAAAGACGTTGCTTACCGCCAAGCACAATACCGGAAATCAGCGGGTACATTGGCAGTACACACGGCGTAAAGGCGATGCCAATGCCAATCAGTAAGGCCCAGAGTGCGGAGAAGGGGAGGTCTGAAGTGGTTTCGCCTTCTCCCCTCACACTGACCCTCTCCCCGGAGGGGCGCGGGGAAACGTCAGTGACAGTTTTCACTTCGCTCAGCGGAACAATCTTCGTTTCCTGTGGATAGCAGAAGCCAGCGTCGGCGCAGCCCTGATATGTGACGGTCAGCGTGGCTCCTTTCCCGGCCTGATTAACCGTGACGGGTACGCTTAAGTGCTGGCGATAAATTTCACTTTTGCCATAAAACTCGTCTTCATGCCACTCGCCTGCGGGCATCTGCAATGCACCCACGTTTGCCTGAGCCGGCGTGATGCTAACTTGCTTGCGATAGAGGTAATAGCCCTCTTTCACCTGCCATGTGAGGTTGAGGTCATGCTGGTTCTGTTGAAAGTCGAAAACGAATGCCTGGTCGGCAGGGATAAAATTCGAGCGGCCGGGTGTGTCAAACAACCCGGCAAAAACTGACGTGCTGCAGAGCAGCAGGATCAGCGTAAAGAAGCGTTGAGCCATGAGAGATAATCGTTATCGCCGTGGGCCACTGGCAGTACCAGCAGTTCCGGGGTTTGATAGGGATGATGAGATTTGAGGCAGTCCAGGAGCGCCTGCTGGTTTGTCAGATTGGTTTTTAGCAGCATCTGGACTTCGTATTCCTGCTCCAGTTTCCCTTCCCAGTAGTACAGGGAGGTGGCTCCTGGGAGGAGTGTAACGCAGGCTGCCAGTTTTTCGGCCAGCACTTTGGCGGCGAGATCCTGGGCAGAGGCTTCATCAGGGGCGGTACAAAGTACAACAACAGCATCAGGCGTGTTCACAGGTCGACCTCCTCATCACGAAAGTCTTCACTATATCACGCAAGGCGATTGCTCATTAATGAATCGGGCCGCAGAGCGGCCCGATTTTAACTATTTTTACAACTCCCCGGCGTTTACAGCACAACGCCGCCGATGATAAAGCCGAGAATGACGCAAAGGGTGATCGCGACGACGCCCGGGATCAGGAATGCGTGGTTAAACACGTACTTACCGATACGGGTAGAGCCGGTATCATCCATCTCAACCGCTGCCAGCAGGGTTGGGTAGGTTGGCAGCACGAACAGTGCAGAAACCGCTGCAAATGAGGCAATCGCCGTCAGAGGGGTCACACCCAGCATCAGTGCCGCAGGCATCAGCGCTTTGGTGGTGGCCGCCTGGGAGTAAAGCAGGGTGGCGGCAAAGAACAGTACCACAGCCAGCAGCCACGGGTAATTGTGCAGCAGGTCACCCGCAACGGTCTGGATATCGCTGATGTGTGCTTTCACGAAGGTATCACCGAGCCAGGCTACGCCCAGTACGCACACGCAGGCGCTCATACCGGATTTGAAGGTGCTGGCATTCAGCACTTCACTGGTGTCGATTTTACAGGTGATGCTGATAAGTGTTGCGATCGTCAGCATGAACACCACGATTGCTTCGTTACGTGGCAGTACCGGGTTCTGGATCAGACCCACGGTGTCACTGATGGCGGTCGCGTAGAACATCACCGCGACAATACCGATCAGGAACAGCAGCACGGAACGTTTTGCGTGTGGCTTCAGCTTGAAGACCTGGCTGCCACGCAGTTTCACTTCACCTTTTGCCAGACGTTCCTGGTAAACCGGATCGTCTTTCAACTCAGCGCCGAGGAAGTTGCACAGCACGGCAGTGATCATGACGGCAATCAGCGTCACCGGAATACAGATTGCCAGCAGCGTCAGGTAGCTCACACCCATCGGTTCGAGGATACCGGCGAAGAAGACCACGGCGGCAGAAATGGGTGATGCGGTGATCGCAATCTGGGACGCGACCACGGCGATAGAGAGCGGACGAGATGGGCGAATACCCTGCTCTTTCGCCACTTCAGTGATCACCGGCAGCGTAGAGAACGCGGTGTGGCCAGTACCGGCGAGAATGGTCATAAACCAGGTCACCAGCGGGGCAAGGAAAGTGATGTATTTTGGATGGCGGCGCAACATACGCTCCGCCAGGCTCACCAGGTAGTCCATACCGCCTGCCACCTGCATGGCTGCGATAGCGGCAATGACCGCCATGATGATTTCGATGACGTCAAAAGGAATTGCGCCGGGTTTGATTTGAAAGATAAGGGTAAGAACGAGCACCCCGAGACCACCAGCAAAACCGATGCCGATACCCCCGAGTCTTGCTCCCAAATAAATCGCCAACAAGACGATGACGAGTTCTGCTCCAAACATAAGGACCTGCCTTGTTTATTAACAAGTTGATATTGAATTGTTGTATTTTGGTAACGCCTAAAAAGAAAAAAGGCACGTCACAAGTGACGTGCCTTTCGCAAGCTTAGCCTGAACTGTTACTGTTCGCTTTCATCGGTATAACGTTTCGCTTTATAGGCCGGGTGCATCAGGTTTTGCGCCGAGAAAATATCGTCCAGCTCGGCTTCGGTCAACAGCCCACGCTCCAGTACCACTTCACGCACGCTCTTACCGGTTTCGGCACAAATCTTACCGACGATGTCGCCGTTATGGTGGCCGATGAACGGGTTGAGATAGGTGACGATCCCGATGGAGTTATACACATAGCCTTCACACACGGATTTGTTCGCGGTAATGCCGTTAATGCATTTTTCCAGCAGGTTGTAGCAGGCATTAGTCAGGATGTGGATAGATTCAAACATCGCCTGGCCAATGACGGGCTCCATCACGTTCAGCTGCAGCTGACCCGCTTCAGAGGCCATTGTCACGGTGGTGTCGTTACCGATGACTTTAAAGCAGACCTGGTTCACGACTTCTGGCACCACCGGGTTAACTTTCGCTGGCATGATGGACGAACCCGCCTGCAGTTCTGGCAGGTTGATTTCGTTCAGGCCAGCGCGTGGGCCGGAGGAGAGCAGGCGCAGGTCGTTACAGATTTTGGACAGTTTCACCGCCAGACGTTTCAGGGCGCTGTGTACCATGACGTATGCGCCGCAGTCAGAGGTGGCTTCAATCAGGTCTTCAGCAGGCGTAACCGGCAGGTTAGAGACTTCAGCCAGTTTCTGTACGGCCAGTTGCTGATAGCCATCCGGCGTATTCAGTCGTGTGCCGATGGCGGTTGCCCCCAGGTTCACTTCCAGCAGCAGCTCGGAGGTGCGCAGCAGGTTTTTGGTCTCTTCGTTCAGCAGAACGTTAAACGCGTGGAACTCCTGGCCGAGGGTCATTGGCACCGCATCCTGCAGCTGGGTACGACCCATTTTCAGGATATCCTGGAACTCAACCGCTTTACGCTGGAAGCCATCGCCCAGTTGATTAATCGCGTCGACCAGTTTCACCACAGAGGCATACACTGCGATGCGGAAGCCGGTTGGGTAGGCATCGTTGGTAGACTGACATTTGTTAACGTGGTCGTTCGGGTTCAGGTACTGGTATTCACCTTTCTGGTGACCCATCAGCTCCAGGCCAATGTTTGCCAGCACTTCGTTAGTATTCATGTTGACGGAGGTACCCGCGCCGCCCTGATAGACGTCAACCGGGAACTGATCCATGCATTTTCCATTGTTCAGCACTTCATCGCACGCGGTGATAATCGCATTTGCAGCGCTTTTTGGAATGGTTTGCAGCTCTTTGTTTGCCAGTGCTGCCGCTTTCTTCACCATAACCATGCCACGTACAAATTCAGGGATGTCACTGATTTTGCTATTGCTGATGTAGAAGTTTTCAATCGCTCTCAGAGTGTGAACACCATAGTAGGCATCCGCTGGAACTTCCCTGGTACCCAACAAATCTTCTTCGATACGAATGTTGTTTAACATGTGAACCTTCTTTTCAAGCTGCCGATGGATTGTACTAAACACACAGTATATATGTGGTTTTGAATATTTTCTGACCGACGATTATTCCCTCAATCAGCCAGATGCTCGAGATCATATGCTGATGATAGCGAATTGCCGTAAGCTGGATCACTTATTATCGTCTCGAATGCATGATAATTATTAATCTGTGAAATGAGTCACCGCTTTAATATTTCCAGAAAAAATATCCGTGCAAACCGATTGAATTTTGGCTAACCGTCTCCATCTCTTACAGACGCGTTTCGCGAACACATTCAGACAGGGGCCAGATGGCACCTGCCATACAGGAGATGCCAGTGCGCTGGGTACCGTTTATTGCTTTCTTTCTCTATGTTTACATTGAGATTTCAATTTTCATCCAGGTTGCCCATGTGTTGGGTGTCCTGCTGACACTGATTCTGGTGATCTTCACCTCTGTCATCGGCGTGTCGCTGGTGCGCAACCAGGGTTTCAAAAATTTCCTGTTAATGCAGCAAAAGATGGCTGCAGGCGAAAGCCCGGCTGCCGAGATGATCAAAAGCGTGTCGCTGATTATTGCGGGCCTGCTGCTGATCCTGCCGGGGTTCTTTACTGACTTCCTCGGTCTGTTGCTGCTGTTGCCGCCGGTGCAAAAGCACCTGACCATGAAGTTGCTGCCACACCTGCGTTTCAGCCGCATGCCGGGTGGTGGGTTCAGTACAGGGCCAGGGGATACGTTTGAAGGGGAGTATCAGCGTAAGGACGAGCAGAACGACCGTTTAGATCACAAAGACGATCGTTAAGCTGATTTTGCCCGGTGGCGTTGCACCTGCCGGGCCTACAACACCTTAAACCACACTGCGCTTCGGTAAGAACAGCCACAGTCCCGTCAGCATAATAATGGCGTACAAACTCTTCCATCCCACCATCGCCAGCAGTAGCAGACACAGCACACCCCCTATGACTGCCAGCGCTTTAAAACGCCCCTTTAGCAGACGACAGCCCGCCAGCATGCACAGCAGATAGATCATGATGAAGATGCCGTTGGCGTAGACAATCAGCGCATCCAGATTGATGTTCAGCCCGTAAATACACAGCGTGCTCAGCACGCAGCAGCCGAGTACGGTATTCAATGCATTTAACGGGAGCTGACGTTTTGACAGGCGAGCAAGGCGGCTTTGCGGTTTATATTGCGCCTGAGACCACACCAGACGGGCAAAGCTCTGAATATAGATATTGAGGCTGGCAAAACAGGCCAGATAGCCGATGACGCAGGCGACCCATAGTGCTTTCACGCCAAACAGCGCAACCACGATGCCCGGCAGCGATGCGGCGGCGGCTTTATCCGCCCCGAACGCGTTGAAGTGCAACACCAGCACGGTACAGGCCCAGTAAACCGTGCCTGCCAGCAGCAGGCCAATCATCAAGGCTCGGGGAAAATCACGTTCCGGCTGCTTAAACTCGGATGCCAGGTGAGCGAACGCTTCCAGACCGACAAAACACCAGAACATTACCGAAAGTGCGGCGAACAGCTGGGAATGATCGACATCCGTGATAGCCGGGAAAGGGATCTCTGCCAGGGAGATATCGCCCGCCCACCAGATGGCGGCAATGAGTGCGACGATCAGCACCGCGACCAGCGTTTGCAGGTTGGCGCTGGAACTGGCTCCGCGTGAGCCGACCCACCAGACAATTGCCAGCGTGCCCAGTTCGGCCAGCAGCAGTTGTTCGTTATGCCAGCCGAAGAGTGCCTGCCCAAAGCCCGTCGCGATATGCAATGCCGCAGGCAGGCCGACCGGGATCACAGAAAGAAATAGCCAGCCGGTAACGCGTTCCAGACGCGGGCCAAATGCCATGCCGACAAAGTGTGCAACACCGCCTGCGCTGGGAAAATGTCGCCCGAGCACGGCAAAGACAATCGCTACCGGAAACACCAGCACAATCAGTACCGGCCATGCCCACAGGCTGTTATTTCCGGCCACCAGTGCCGCCAGCGCGGGTACTGCAAACACGCCCGTGCCTAACAAGGAGGTTGAGAGCAGGCCAATGCCCTGTGCCAGCCCCAACTCCTGCTTGAGTCCACTCATTTACATCGTCCTGCCACCATCAAAAGAGAAGCGATGGTAACACTTTCGCAAATTTTTTTTCGACTCCCCCTTGAAGGGGGAAAAAGCTATCCCCATCTCTCAGAGCACTAGCCGGAAAACCGCATGCGGATCGGCGTCATCCATAACTGATAAAGACTTTCTCAAAGGAGAGCTATCAATGAGTATTCGTCCGTTACATGATCGTGTGATCGTCAAACGTAAAGAAGTTGAAACCAAGTCTGCTGGCGGCATCGTTCTGACCGGTTCTGCAGCAGCCAAATCAACGCGTGGCGAAATCATCGCTGTCGGTAAGGGCCGCATTCTGGAAAACGGAACTGTGCAGCCACTGGACGTTAAAGTTGGTGACATCGTCATTTTCAACGATGGCTACGGCGTGAAATCCGAGAAGATCGACAATGAAGACGTGTTGATCATGTCCGAGAGCGACATTCTGGCAATTGTTGAAGCGTAATTTACGCACGAGAATTTGAGGAAATAAGAACATGGCAGCTAAAGACGTAAAATTCGGTAACGACGCTCGTGTAAAAATGCTCCGCGGCGTAAACGTACTGGCAGACGCAGTTAAAGTAACCCTGGGCCCGAAAGGCCGTAACGTAGTGCTGGACAAATCCTTCGGCGCGCCAACCATCACGAAAGATGGTGTTTCTGTAGCACGTGAAATCGAGCTGGAAGACAAGTTCGAAAACATGGGCGCGCAGATGGTGAAAGAAGTGGCCTCTAAAGCGAACGACGCTGCAGGCGACGGTACCACCACCGCGACCGTGCTGGCTCAGGCTATCATCACCGAAGGTCTGAAAGCCGTTGCTGCGGGCATGAACCCAATGGATCTGAAACGTGGTATCGACAAAGCTGTCGCGTCCGCTGTTGAAGAACTGAAAGCGCTGTCCGTACCGTGCTCTGACTCTAAAGCCATTGCTCAGGTAGGTACCATCTCCGCTAACTCCGACGAAACCGTAGGTAAACTGATCGCGGAAGCGATGGATAAAGTCGGTAAAGAAGGCGTGATCACCGTTGAAGACGGTACCGGTCTGGAAGACGAACTGGACGTGGTTGAAGGTATGCAGTTCGACCGCGGTTACCTGTCCCCATACTTCATCAACAAGCCAGAAACTGGCGCTGTTGAGCTGGAAAGCCCGTTCATCCTGCTGGCTGACAAGAAAATCTCCAACATCCGCGAAATGCTGCCAGTGCTGGAAGCCGTTGCGAAAGCAGGCAAACCGCTGGTTATCATTGCTGAAGACGTTGAAGGCGAAGCGCTGGCGACCCTGGTGGTTAACACCATGCGTGGCATCGTGAAAGTGGCTGCGGTTAAAGCACCTGGCTTCGGCGACCGCCGTAAAGCGATGCTGCAGGATATCGCTACCCTGACCGGCGGTACCGTCATCTCTGAAGAGATCGGTATGGAGCTGGAAAAAGCGACCCTGGAAGACCTGGGCCAGGCTAAACGTGTTGTGATCAACAAAGACACCACCACCATCATCGATGGCGTGGGCGACGAAGCGGCGATTCAGGGCCGTGTTGGTCAGATCCGTAAGCAGATCGAAGAAGCCACTTCCGATTACGACCGTGAAAAACTGCAGGAGCGCGTAGCGAAACTGGCAGGCGGTGTTGCGGTAATCAAAGTCGGTGCTGCGACTGAAGTTGAAATGAAAGAGAAAAAAGCACGCGTTGACGATGCCCTGCACGCGACCCGTGCTGCGGTAGAAGAAGGCGTGGTTGCTGGTGGTGGTGTGGCGCTGGTGCGTGTTGCCGCGAAACTGTCCGGCCTGACTGCTCAGAACGAAGATCAGAACGTGGGTATCAAAGTTGCGCTGCGCGCAATGGAAGCTCCACTGCGTCAGATCGTGTCCAACGCCGGTGAAGAGCCATCTGTTGTGACCAACAACGTGAAAGCAGGCGAAGGTAACTACGGTTACAACGCAGCAACTGAAGAATACGGCAACATGATCGACTTCGGTATCCTGGATCCAACCAAAGTGACCCGTTCTGCTCTGCAGTACGCGGCATCTGTCGCTGGCCTGATGATCACCACCGAGTGCATGGTGACCGACCTGCCTAAAGGCGACGCACCTGACTTAGGTGCTGCAGGCATGGGTGGCATGGGCGGTATGGGCGGCATGATGTAATCATGTTGTTCTGCGTCTTGCGGAAATAAAGAAGCCCCCGGCAGAAATGCCGGGGGCTTTCTTTTAGAAGAGTAATTGCATCACCCAAAGTGAAAGCAGGGCGTTAATCACGCAGATAGTAATGATGTGTGGATAGTATTTAGGGTTCACGCCTGCAGTGCCGAGGCAACGGCCAGTGTTTTGCACTGGATTACCCATCAAATAAATCGCAGGCAGGAGAATAGTCGCATCATGGCCGTTAAGCGTACTGGTGGCAACCAGGCTCGCACAGACGCCGACGCCACCTCCCATGCTCATGACTGCTGCCAGCAGAACGGTAGCGGCTTCGCCGGGCAATCCCCAAATCGCCATAATGGGGGCGCACACCTTGCCGACAATATCCAAAAGCCCCGTAACTTTCAGTGCCTGAATAATGACAAAGGCCATCACGACGTTAGGCAGCAGGCTGGTGGTGGCAATGGTAAACCCACGGCGGGCTCCATCGATAAACATATCCATGATGTTTTTACGCACGAGTGCTGTCACTTTGTGGCTCCTTTAGCTGTCGGTTTTCAATCCGGGCAATCCACAGGCGTAAAAAATTGGCACCGATAAACTTAAAAATAAGGATAACGACCAGGGGAGTAATCACCGGAACCGTGATACTGGTAAACAGCGCAGCACCTGATGAGAAGTAATTGGTAATAATGGCGCTGCCGCTGGTCTGGAAGGTGGCGAAAATAGCCCTCTCCCTGTCGGTGATCGTGCCGTCATCCGCCATTTCTTTCGTCATCCCGGCAGCGGCATCGGTGTTTTGCAGGTTGGCGATCAGCGCCAGAGAGCAAATACCAGGGATACCCAGCAGGGGTTTGAGGATCGGCGTCATCAGCTGTTGTGCTGCGCGAAGACCGCCCAACCCTTCGGTTACGGCAATAATACCCAGAGATAAAATGACCGATGGGGCGAGCTCTAAGGCAAAAAGAAAGCCATCCTTTGCACCTGTGCCACCAATACCGCGAAAAGAGGCGGGGGTTGCCGCGACCCCATTGACCTGACCAAACGTGCCGTTCAGTACGGTAAAATCAAACACTCGCCACCATTCGGTGGTTTTCGAGAACAAACCGGAAAAGAAAATAATGGTGATAATGAAAACGAGATACCCCGACCATGTTACTTTTCTCTGGCTGTGGGGGGGATTGCTCATGTTGCCTCCTTATGAATTTATCCCTGGGGCGCAGGAAAATACGCCAATGGAGTGCTACTTAGAGCAAAAAAAGCCGTAAAAGACGATACCGATACGGCTATTATCAGAATCTATTTAGGGACGTAACGCTTTCTCGCGGGGATGTCGCAGATAATGACCGGTGGTTTTTCTTTTGGTCATCTTTTTAGTATAAGATTTACACACGGACAACTACTGTCCAGCTTATTGAAAACGAGGAATAACATGCGCGTAAAAGTCTGTGCAGGGATCGTAGGGGCAGCATTGCTGCTGGCGGGTTGTAGCTCCAGCAATGAGCTGTCGGCCGCGGGTCAGGGTGTTCGCTTTGTGGAAGATAAGCCGGGCAGCGAATGCCAGTTTTTAGGCACGGCAAGCGGTGAGCAAAGCAACTGGATGTCGGGCCAACACGGCGAAGAAGGTGGCTCTATGCGTGGTGCGGCAAACGCCCTGCGTAACCAGGCTGCGGCAATGGGTGGTAACGTGATTTACGGTGTGAGCAGCCCAACGCAGGGTATGCTGTCCAGCTTCGTGCCAACGGCCAGCCAGATGAATGGCCAGGTGTATAAGTGCCCGAACTGATTGTCTTTTTCCCTCTCCCCTGTGGGGAGAGGGTGAGGGAAACTAGCTCTGCCGCAGTTGCAAATCCAGTGGTGTCTTACTCGGCTCACCGCCAATTTCACGTGCCAGCTTTGGCACCATATAGCCAGAAACCAGCGTTAACAGTTCGCGCATAATCTGCCGGGCTTCTTCATCCGTGACCATGAAATGCGCCGCACCCTGCACGCGATCCAGCACGTGCAGGTAATAAGGCATCACACCCGCATCAAACAAGGCATTGCTCAGGTTGGCCAGCACGTGGGCACTATCATTCACACCGCGCAGCAACACGCTCTGGTTCAACAGCGTCACACCCGCTTTACGCAGACGCGCCATTGCGGAACGGAACGCTTCGTCGATTTCGTTCGCGTGGTTGATATGGTTTACCAGCAGTACCTGCAAACGAGACTGTTCAACGCGCGACACCAGCCCGTCAGTAATACGTGCCGGGATCACGACCGGCAGGCGGCTGTGAATACGCAGGCGTTTAATGTGCGGGATAGCTTCAAGCTGGGTCAGCAACCAGTCCAGCTCATGATCTTTTGCCATCAGCGGATCGCCACCGGAAAAAATAATCTCATCCAGCTCTGAATGGGCCGCAATGTAATCCAGCGCAACCTGCCAGTTGCGTTTATTGCCCTGATTTTCGGCGTACGGGAAGTGTCGACGGAAGCAATAACGACAATTTACCGCACAACCGCCTTTCACCAGCAGCAGCGCGCGGTTGAGGTATTTGTGCAGTAAACCGGGCACCACGCTGTTCTGCTCTTCCAGCGGATCGGTGCTGTAACCCGGTGCAGTCACAAACTCATCCTGTGAGGTAAGTGTTTGTTTTAATAGCGGGTCATCAGGATTGCCTTTCTCCATGCGGGCAACAAATGCGCGGGGAACGCGCAGGGCAAAGAGCCGCTTCGCCTCACGGCCTGCAAGCAACTCTTGATGCTGATCGAGGTCTAAAAGACGCAGCAATTCATCAGGACTGGTGATTACATCGGCAAGTTGCGATAACCAATCTTCTCTGGACGGGGTGTTTAGGGTTACAATATGCGCCATTTTGTGGCTTAGCTACCAGTTAACAAATTTAGAGGGCCTTATGGCAACGTACTATAGCAACGATTTTCGTGCTGGTCTTAAAATCATGATGGACGGCGAACCGTATGCGGTTGAAGCCAGCGAATTCGTTAAACCAGGTAAAGGCCAGGCATTCGCACGCGTTAAGCTGCGCCGCCTGCTGACTGGCACCCGTGTTGAGAAAACCTTCAAGTCTACTGACTCTGCTGAAGGCGCTGATGTTGTTGATATGAACCTGACCTATCTGTACAACGACGGTGAGTTCTATCATTTCATGAACAACTCAACTTTCGAACAGCTGTCTGCTGATGAGAAAGCAGTAGGCGACAGCGCTAAATGGCTGCTGGATCAGGCTGAGTGCATCGTGACCCTGTGGAACGGCCAGCCTATCGCTGTGACCCCACCAAACTTCGTAGAGCTGGAAATCGTTGAAACCGATCCAGGCCTGAAAGGTGACACCGCAGGTACCGGCGGTAAGCCAGCCAAACTGTCTACCGGTGCAGTGGTTAAAGTTCCACTGTTCGTACAGACTGGCGAAGTGATCAAAGTGGATACCCGCTCCGGCGAATACGTGTCCCGCGTGAAGTAATTCATGTAAATGACGTAAGGCGCAGTGTCCGCTGCGCCTGATTTTTCAGGCAGGGATGATGAAACGTACCGTTAAAATTCTGCTTCTGTTAGCGCTTTCTGGCGCACTCCTTTCTGGCTGTAATACTGCCCGTGGCGTCGGTGAAGATGTCCAGGATCTGGGGCATATCATCTCTCACGCCGCCAGCTGATTACGTCCAATTTTCTGAAAACCGTATTCCTTTCCGTCAACTAACGGGATTTTGTCTATCCTTAAATGGCTATACACAACATCACGTTGGCGATAAAAGGACGACATTATGGTTAAAAAGACAATTGCAGCGATCTTTTCTGTTCTGGTGCTTTCATCAGTTTTAACCGCCTGTAATACCGCGCGTGGCGTCGGTCAGGATATTTCTGAAGGTGGTAGCGCAATCTCTGGTGCGGCAACCAAAGCTCAGCAGTAATCATAAACGGTACGGGACTAACGGGTGCCGTACCGTCAGCTTTCTGCTTCCTGCAGAGCTAAAAACGGTGAGAAACGCGTATCCATATGCAGCTTCATGCGGATATTCCGTTTATAGGTATACACCGTTTTTCCATTGATACTCAGGTGGCTGGCAATTTTCTGATTGCTTGCGCCGTCCATCCACAATGTCAGCACCTTCTCCTCCTGGCGGGTCAGCAGAGGGGCGGCAACTTGCGGTATTTCAAAGCTTGCACAGGATGTTAAGGCGTCGTTGATCACCACAGCCAGCTCCTCAAGGTCGGCGTTTTTCAACAACGAAGACCATACCGGGAACTGTGCCAGGTATCCCGCCATTTCATGTTCTTCACCCGACTGCAGTAAAATAAAGGGTAACGTTTTACTGGCATGCAGCAGAGAAGAGAGTTGCTGAAAATGATGAAGATCCTGCCGGAAACCGTGCAGATCGGCGATAACCAGCGTCGGTTTCCATTGCAGGATGTGCTCTCTGGCGAGGATGAGGTTATTCAGCCCGGTCACGACGAAATGGCCAGGGAATAAACCGGAATGATTGAGCCACGCTTCAAACCCTGCGCGGGTGAAGTGACACCGGTCAATCAAAAGAATTTTGAACATATTGTATTCGCAGTCGGCTAGTGGTTTGGCTTCCTGCCATCAGAAAGCACACCATCATAGGGAAGTCGGATGAGTGGTAAATGCCGGAACTACGCGGCATACTGAGGCTATTTCTTGCCTTAACCCGTTCAGCACAAAAGTATTGAAAAAAAATCGCACGCTAACCAAAATATGCGGCGTAATCTCTGCCTTACGGGACGACCCGTAAGCGCTTTACTCACCGGGGACGGCCCCAACTTACCTTTAAGTTAAGGAGCCTGATATGTCCTGGATTATTCTTGTTATTGCCGGTCTGCTCGAAGTGGTATGGGCGATAGGCCTGAAGTACACCCACGGTTTTACCCGCCTGACACCCAGCGTGATTACTCTTACTGCAATGATTGTGAGCATTGTCCTGCTGTCGTGGGCTATGCGCTCCCTGCCAGTGGGGACGGCTTATGCCGTCTGGACGGGAATTGGTGCCGTAGGCGCAGCCATCACCGGCATTCTGCTGCTGGGGGAGTCAGCGAGTCTGGCGCGCATCGCCAGCCTCGCCCTGATTGTGGCGGGTATTATTGGGCTGAAGCTCAGCGCACATTAATGCGGCTGTTCAACCCAGATAAGTTTTGAGACATCAAAACCTTGCCGGGTCGCGACGTCCAGCATCTGCTGTTTCATTTCTGGTGAAAGGGTCGGGGTGCGGGAGAGTATCCACAGATAATCGCGATCCGGCCCGCAAACCAGCGCATGGCGGTATTCTCTGTCGAGCGCTATCACGTTATATCCGCCGTAGAACGGGCCAAAGAATGAGACTTTCAGCGCGGCCCGGTGCGGGTCGCCGGTAAAGTACGCCTGACCAATTGACTGCTGCCATATCCCCCGTTCCGGGTTGTAACCACGGTTGATGACCTGAATACCGCCATCATCCATTGGGCTGTAATTGGCTGTGACTTTCTCTAAGCCCCGTTCGAACCGATGATCAAAACGGGCGATTTCATACCATGTGCCGAGGAACCGTTGCGCGTCGAAATTACTGACGACGGTGACACCGGGAGGCGGAGTAGGGGAACTGCAGGCAACCACTAAAAACGCGGCTGTCACTGCGGCGATAACAGGCAGAATGCGCATAGTTGTTTCCTTACTGTTTTTTGTTAAGTGTAGATTACAGCAAGGAAAATGTAGGGGGTTTTGCCGGGTAAGCATAGCGCCACCCGGCAATGTTTTACTGCAGAGAACTTAAGATACGGTAAGCCGCTTCAACGCGCGCCGGATTTGGGTAGCTCTTATTCGCCAGCATCACGATGCCGAGCTGCTTTTCCGGAATAAAGGCCACATAGCTGCCGAACCCGCCCGTCGACCCCGTTTTATGTACCCAGGAGGCTTTCACAGCAGGTGCTGCCGGGTGAATTTCCACGGCAGGCAGTGGAGCCAGTGCCACGTTATTGTCGCTGCCATTAACAACGGTTTTGGCATCTACCGGCCAGTTGAGCATCTCCCAGCCGAGTCCCTGATACATTGCACCGACTCGCCAGTAGCGCGACTGTGCAAGAGCGATCCCTTGTTTCAGGGAAGTATCTGATACGGCATCAGATGACATATTGGCCATCACCCAGCGCGCCATATCTTTAATGCTGGTTTTAACGCCATAAGCTTCGGCGTCCAGCATTCCCGGCGAAACGTGAACCGCTTTACCGTCACGATATCCCCACGCGTAGTGCTGTTCTTCTGCTTCTGGAACATGAATCCAGGTATGCGTGAGCTTCAGGGGTTTAAAGACCCGCTCAGTCATCGCCTGTTCAAAGTTCATGCCGGAAGGTTTAACCGCCAGTGCGCCAAACAGACCGATGCTGGCGTTCGCATAAAGGCGGGTTGTGCCCGGTTTCCACTGTGGCTGCCAGGACTGGTAAAAGCGCAGCAGCGACGCATTGTCAGTAACCTCATCCGGTACCTGCAACGGCAGGCCACCGGCGGTATAGGTCGCCAGATCCAGCAGGCGAATGTCCTGCCACTGCTTGCCCGTCAGTTCAGGCCAGTATTTTGTTACCGGATCGGTCAGCGAAATCTCACCGCGGGCAATCGCATCACCACCCAGCACGCCAGTGAAGGTTTTGCTGACTGAACCTAATTCGAATAAGGTCTGTGCTGTGACGGGCTTGTTTGCCGCGACATCGGCTTTACCAAAGGTGAAATAGTAAGGTTTACCCTGATAAATCACCGCGACGGCCATCCCTGGAATGGCCTGCGCTTTCATCAGGGGGGTAACGGTTTGTTCAACGGTGTCAGCAAGCTGTTTTTCTGACAGGGTTGCCGCCAGGGCGGAACACGAGAGGCCGAGCAGAAGCGCACAGCAAAGGGTTTTTTTCATCATCAGATATCTTCCGTAATAGCGAGTCAATGGGGATGTCCTGGCCGTCAGACAAGCGTAGTCTGTTGGATTTGACTGTGTCTGACAAACGGTTAAATTTAGCATTAGCTGTTAATTTTTCTAACGGAAAGACCGATGACACGTAGCTATCTCCCTCTCAATTCGCTTCGGGCCTTCGAGGCCGCCGCAAGACATCTCAGTTTTACTAATGCTGCAATCGAGCTGAATGTGACCCATTCTGCTATCAGCCAGCACGTTAAGACGCTGGAGCACCACCTTAACTGCCAGCTGTTTGTTCGCGTTTCGCGTGGGCTGATGCTGACCACGGAAGGGGAGAATTTGCTGCCGGTACTGAACGATTCGTTCGATCGTATTGCCGGTATGCTGGATCGTTTTGCCAGCCACCGGGCTCAGGAGAAGCTGAAAATTGGCGTTGTGGGGACTTTTGCCACGGGGGTTTTATTCTCGCAGCTTGATGATTTTCGCCGCTGTTATCCGCATATCGACCTGCAGCTTTCCACTCATAACAACCGTGTCGACCCGGCAGCCGAAGGGCTTGATTACACAATCCGTTACGGCGGAGGGGCGTGGCACGGCACGGAGGCTACGTTTCTTTGCCATGCGCCGCTGGCTCCGCTTTGTTCACCTGACATTGCCGTGGGGCTACACACCCCGGCCGACATCCTGAAATTTACTCTGTTGCGCTCCTATCGGCGTGACGAGTGGTCAGCGTGGATGCAGGCTGCGGGAGAACATCCACCGTCACCAACGCATCGGGTGATGGTATTTGATTCGTCTGTCACCATGCTGGAAGCGGCACAGACAGGTGTGGGGGTAGCCATCGCACCTGTCAGTATGTTTACCCATCTGTTGAATAGCGAGCGCATTGTACAGCCGTTTGCGACGCAGATTGATCTGGGCAGTTACTGGCTGACAAGGCTGCAGTCACGGGCAGAAACGCCTGCAATGCGCGAGTTTACACAGTGGCTGGTGGGGAAAATGCAGAAATGACAGGCCCGCCGGAGGGCGGGCCTGGTGAATCAGATGGTGATCACAGCAATCAGCGTTACCACGGTCAGGATAGTTGCCAGACCGTAGAACACCCATTTACCGCTTGGCACATGGATTTTCAGGTCATGCATCGCGTGGTGAATGCGGTGCAGGCCACACCACAGCGGCAGGACGATCATCAGGAAGATGAACACACGGCCAATAAAGCTGCCCGCAAACGCCAGCACGCGCTCATAGCTCAGCGCATCTCCCGGGAACAGCCCCAGCGGCAGCATAATGCCGACCAGCAGGATGATTACCGGTGCAATGATGGCACTCCACATGCCGCCTGCGCCAAACAGACCCCAGAAGACTGGCTCATCAGAACGTTTTGGATTTGGATTGATCACAGTAGTCTCCTTACCAGAACAGTGCGACAAACAGAATGACCACGGTGGCAATGGCCGTCACTGCCCAAAGCCCTTTAATGACCGGCTCTGGTCCCATTTTCTCGCCTTTAACGATGATGTTCGCCGCTTTGGGTGCCAGTTCAAACCAGGTTTTGGTATGAAGCAGCGCCGCCGCGAGGACGATCAGGTTCAGGATCACAATGACAGGGTTTTGCAGGAACCCGACAAAACTGGCCCAGGTTTCAGGGCCATGTTTGAGGGCAAACACACCGTACATCAGCTCAAGGCTGAACCAGACCGCGGGCACTGCAGTGCCCTCACGCAGCATATAGAAGCGATAAAACGGCAGTTTCTTCCACCAGGTGGACGGCATTGGCCGCACATAGGCTTTGCGTTTAGTCGTCATCATGCACTCCTTAGCGTGGTTTCAGGGTTGCGATAAGAAAGTCTTTCGAGCTTTCCACTTTACCCTGCTGAATAGCGGCGGCCGGGTCGACGTGCTTCGGACATACTTCGGAGCAGAAACCCACAAAGGTGCAGCTCCAGACGCCGTTCTGGCTGTTAAGCTGCGCCATACGTTCTTTTTTACCGTGGTCGCGGCTGTCCTCGTTGTAACGGTGCGCCAGAGTAATAGCGGCCGGGCCGATGAACTCAGGGTTCAGACCAAACTGTGGACAGGCGGCGTAACACAGGCCGCAGTTGATGCAGCCGGAGAACTGATGGTATTTCGCCATCTGTGCAGGCGTCTGGGTATTTGGCCCCTGATCCGGCGTGCGCGGGTTGCCAATGATGTACGGCTTAATGGCTTCCAGGCTTTCGATAAAGTGGGTCATATCGACCACCAGATCGCGCTCGATCGGGAAGTTGCCTAGTGCTTCAACCTTGATGCCCTTGGTGTATTCACGCAGGAAGGTTTTGCAGGCAAGCTTAGGCACTTTGTTGACCATCATGCCGCAGGAGCCGCAGATTGCCATACGGCAGGACCAGCGGTAGCTCAGGTCTGGTGCCAGGTTGTCTTTAATGTAACCGAGCGCATCCAGCAGAGAGGTTTGCTCGTCATAAGGGACTTCATAGAAAGCGCTGTGCGGTGCGGAGTCCACTTCCGGGTTGTAGCGCACCACTTCAACTTTCAGTTTTTGCATCTCAGCCATTCGCCGTCTCCTTCTTCTCGGCTGCTTCTGCTTCTGCACCGTACACGCGTTTAGCCGGTGGCAGCGTGGTGATCTTCACGTCGCTGTAGTCCAGGCGAGTCGTGCCATCCGCGTCGCGCCAGGCGAGGGTGTGTTTCAGGAAATTGACGTCATCACGTTCGGTGCAACCTTCATCCAGACGCTGGTGCGCCCCGCGCGACTCTTTACGTGCCAGGGCAGAGTGCGCCATACATTCCGCTACGTTCAGGCCGTGACCCAGTTCGATGGTATAAAGCAGGTCGGTATTGAACACGCTGGAAGTATCGGTGATGCGCACGCGTTTGAAGCGTTCCTGCAGTTCCGCCAGTTTGTCGACGGTTTTTTGCATCAACTCTGGTGTACGGTAGATACCACAGCCTTCTTCCATCGACATGCCCATCTCGTCGCGGATTTTCGACCAGTTTTCGTTACCTTCCTGATTGACCAGATCTTTCAGACGTTTTTCGACGTCTGCGACCTGGGCATCCAGCGCGGCGCTGTTGGCTTCGCCCACGGTTGCTGCACGCTCCATTGCGCGTTCACCCGCCATGCGGCCAAAGACGACCAGCTCGGCCAGTGAGTTAGACCCCAGACGGTTTGCGCCGTGCAGGCCGACAGAGGAACACTCGCCCACGGCGAACAATCCTTTGATGCGCGTTTCACACTGCTGGTCGGTTTCGATACCGCCCATCGTGTAGTGCGCGGTTGGACGCACCGGAATCGGCTCTTTCACCGGATCGACACCCACGTAAGCTTTCGCCAGTTCGCAGATGAACGGCAGACGCTCCAGCAGTTTCTTCTCGCCCAGGTGGCGCAGGTCAAGATAGACCACATCGCCGCGTGGCGTAGAAATGGTGTTGCCTTTACGCCACTCGTGCCAGAAGGCCTGAGAGACTTTGTCGCGTGGGCCGAGTTCCATGTATTTGTTTTTCGGCTCGCCGAGCGGGGTTTCCGGGCCCATGCCGTAATCCTGCAGGTAGCGGTAGCCATTTTTGTTGACCAGAATACCGCCTTCACCGCGGCAGCCTTCCGTCATCAGAATGCCAGAGCCCGGCAGGCCGGTTGGGTGGTACTGCACGAATTCCATATCGCGCAGCGGCACGCCGTGGCTCAGCGCCATGCCCATGCCGTCACCGGTGACGATACCGCCGTTGGTGTTATAGCGGTAAACACGACCCGCGCCACCCGTTGCCATCACCACCGCATTGGCGCGGATCTGGACAAGGGTGCCTTCCATCATGTTCATCGCGACCAGACCACGCGCCTGGCCGTCATCAACCAGAATGTCGAGAACGAAATGTTCGTCAAAGCGTTGGATCTGGGGGAACTGAAGGGATGTCTGGAACAGGGTGTGCAGCATGTGGAAGCCGGTCTTATCGGCGGCAAACCAGGTGCGTTCAATTTTCATCCCGCCAAAACGGCGAACGTTGACGCTGCCGTCCGGGCGGCGACTCCACGGGCATCCCCACTGTTCAAGCTGGGTCATTTCCGTTGGACAATGATGCACGAAGTAGTCAACGACATCCTGTTCGCAAAGCCAGTCGCCCCCTGCAACCGTGTCGTGGAAATGGTATTCGAAGCTGTCATGATCCTGCGCAACGGCGGCGGATCCTCCCTCTGCGGCAACCGTGTGGCTGCGCATCGGGTAGACTTTTGAAATCAGTGCGATTTTAGCGTTCGGATTAGCTTGTGCTGCAGCAATCGCAGCACGTAATCCAGCACCGCCAGCGCCTATTACGGCAAGATCGGCTTGAAAAGTTTGCACGACATTCCTCCAGATTTTTGTTATTTCGCAATGCGATGAACTAAAGGTAGTTCAACTGTCCGAAGAGACGATTGCGAAAGCGTTTCCACTGCTCCTTTATGGGTAAAACAGTATAACCGTGTGGATGTGAGGGAAATTTGACGTGTTCGATTTTTTTGCTGTTCTGTGCGGTGATTTATCATTGCGATTGATGGAATGGGTCACATAATTTTTCCCCTAAATGAAATCGCACCTTTAGCTGTGCAAAATTTGTCTCTGTCCCCGCTAACGAGTAGACTTCGTGCCCTTGTCTGAAATCGGAGAAAAACTCATGAGCGAAACGGCCACCTGGCAGCCGAGCGCATCCATCCCTAACCTGTTAAAACGCGCTGCAATTATGGCGGAGATCCGTCGTTTCTTTGCCGATCGCGGAGTCCTGGAGGTGGAAACGCCGTGCATGAGTCAGGCAACGGTAACGGATATTCATCTGGTCCCGTTTGAAACCCGTTTTGTTGGTCCTGGTCACTCCCAGGGGATGAATCTGTATCTGATGACCAGCCCGGAATACCACATGAAGCGCCTGCTGGCAGCGGGTTGTGGCCCGGTGTATCAGCTGTGCCGCAGCTTCCGTAATGAAGAGATGGGGCGTCACCATAATCCGGAATTCACCATGCTGGAGTGGTACCGTCCGCATTACGATATGTACCGCCTGATGAACGAGGTGGACGACCTGCTGCAGCAGGTACTGGATTGCTCAGAAGCGGAAACGCTTTCATATCAGCAGGCGTTCCAGCGTTATCTTGAAATCGATCCGCTATCTGCGGACAAAACCCAGCTGCGCGAAGTGGCGGCAAAACTGGATCTGAGCAACGTGGCGGATACGGAAGAAGACCGCGATACGCTGCTGCAGTTACTGTTCACTTTTGGCGTTGAACCGCAGATTGGCAAAGACAGGCCGGCTTTTGTTTATCACTTCCCGGCAAGCCAGGCCTCGCTGGCGCAGATTAGCACGGAAGATCACCGCGTGGCGGAGCGTTTTGAGGTCTATTACAAAGGCATTGAGCTGGCGAACGGTTTCCATGAGCTGACCGACGCGCGCGAACAACAGCAGCGCTTTGAGCAGGATAACCGCAAGCGTGGCGCGCGGGGGTTACCGCAGCAGCCGATCGACACTAACCTGCTTGACGCCTTACAGGCTGGTCTGCCGGATTGCTCCGGCGTGGCGCTGGGCGTTGACCGTCTGGTGATGCTGGCGCTGGGTGCGGAACAGCTGGGCGATGTGATTGCGTTTACGGTTGACCGCGCTTAACGAAATGCCGGGTGGCGCTGTCGCTTACCCGGCCTATATCCCCCTCTGGCAATAATCCTTTCCATTTCCGCACGACAACATGAAAAACTGCCACTTTCTCTATACACAGGTTAATTTCTTAATTTGCCCGGCATAGCCACAATATTTGTCTGGTCATCTGTTACCATCCGCGGAGCTTAATACTTCTTCGGATGGTTCTATGTCTCACTCACTCAAAAAAATGACCCTCACCGGGCTCATCCTGATGATTTTTACGTCGGTCTTTGGCTTTGCCAACAGCCCGTCGGCTTTCTACCTGATGGGTTACAGCGCGACGCCGTTCTATATCGTCTCGGCGCTGTTCTTCTTTATTCCGTTTGCGCTGATGATGGCGGAAATGGGCTCGGCCTACCGGAAAGAAGAGGGTGGGATCTATTCGTGGATGAATAACAGCGTCGGCCCGCGCTATGCATTTATCGGCACGTTTATGTGGTTCTCCTCTTACGTTGTCTGGATGGTCAGCACGGCAGCGAAAGTCTGGGTACCCTTTTCCACATTTTTGTTCGGGGCAGATAAAACGCAGGTCTGGTCTCTGGCAGGTCTGAGCTCAACACAGGTGGTGGGTATTCTGGCAGTCTGCTGGATGGTCGTCGTTACGCTGGTGGCCTCGAAAGGGATCAACAAAATTGCCCGCATCACTGCCGTGGGCGGTATTGCTGTAATGTGTCTGAACCTGGTGCTGCTGCTGGTCAGTATCGCGATTCTCTGTCTGAACGGTGGGCACTTTGCACAGGAGGTGAATTTTGTGTCGTCACCGAATCCGGGCTATCAGTCCGGCCTTGCCATGCTCTCTTTCGTGGTGTTTGCCATCTTTGCCTACGGTGGTATTGAGGCGGTGGGCGGCCTGGTCGACAAAACCGAAAACCCGGAAAAGAACTTTGCCAAAGGGATCATCTTCGCGGCGATTGTTATCTCCATCGGCTACTCGCTGGCGATTTTCCTGTGGGGCGTCAGCACCAACTGGCAGCAGGTGTTGAGTAACAACACCACTAATCTGGGTAACATCACCTATGTGCTGATGAAGAGTCTTGGCATGACGCTGGGGCAGGCCATGCACCTGACGCCGGACGCAGCGACAATGATGGGAGTCTGGTTTGCGCGCATTACCGGGCTGTCGATGTTCCTCGCCTATACGGGGGCCTTCTTCACGCTGATTTACTCTCCGCTGAAAGCCATTATTCAGGGCACGCCAAAAGCGCTGTGGCCCGCGCGTATGACACAGCTCAACACCACCGGGATGCCAGCCAACGCGATGTGGATGCAGTGCCTGCTGGTATGTGTGTTTATTCTGCTGGTGTCATTTGGCGGGGATACCGCCTCGGCGTTTTATAACAAGCTGACTCTGATGGCGAATGTGTCAATGACGCTGCCTTATCTTTTCCTGACGCTGGCGTTCCCGTTCTTTAAAGCAAAGCAGGATCTGGAACGTCCGTTTGTTATTTTCAAAACCCGTGCGGCTACGCTGCTGGCTACCACGGTAGTGGTGCTGGTGGTGGCGTTCGCTAACATTTTTACGGTTATTCAGCCGGTGATTGAGGCGAATGACTGGAACAGCGCGCTGTGGATGGTAGGTGGCCCAATCTTCTTCTCTCTGCTGGCGATGGGGATTTATGAGAATTACCGTCGCCGCTCAACGGTCTATATCGCGGAAACGGTGTAGTGGTTTAAAACCCCCTCCCGAACGGGAGGGGGAGATGGTTACAAACTTCCCGCCGGGCGGCTACGTGCCGCTGATGTTAACGTTCTTCCCGTCTTACGCCCGTCCAGTGTTTCCAGACGCATCTGGAACGGTGGGAATGGCATATCAATACCGTGTTCACGGAAGCCTGCCAGAATCAGCTGGTGGATCTCATGACGTAGCGGCATGCGGTGTCCCATTTCGGCGGCGTAGATACGCAGTTCGAAGATCTGGATCCCCTGCTGTAAATCCACCAAGAATACTTCCGGGGCCGGGTTGTCGATCACCAACGAGCAGCGTTCTGCTGCGGTGTAGAGGATCTGCGTTACCTCTTCGCTGTTGGCATCCGACGGGGCCGGTACGGTCAACACCACACGGGTAACGGAGTCGGACAACGACCAGTTAATAAACTGCTCAGTG
The DNA here is from genome assembly GCA_014169315.1 of Enterobacter cloacae. Lineage (NCBI taxonomy): Bacteria > Pseudomonadati > Pseudomonadota > Gammaproteobacteria > Enterobacterales > Enterobacteriaceae > Enterobacter > Enterobacter cloacae. The sequence continues at coordinate 365,805 of AP022133.1, forward strand.
ATAAACGCCTTGTTCGGCACGATGATCTCTTTACGATCCCAGTCGCTGATCGTCGTGGCTCGGGTGTTGATCTTCGTGATGCTGCCGGTCAGGTCGCGGATCGTCACCGTATCGCCAATGCGAATCGGTTTTTCGAACAGGATAATCAGGCCGGAAATAAAGTTGGCGAAAATCTCCTGTAAACCAAAACCTAACCCCACACCGAGCGCGGCGACCAGCCACTGCAGCTTCGACCACTCAATACCAATCATCGAGAAGCCAACCAGCCCACCAAACAGCATGATTAAATACTTGGTGATGGTGGTAATGGCATAACCCGTGCCGGGGGTTAAATCCAGGTGTTGCAGCAGTGCCAGCTCCAGCAGAGCAGGGAAGTTACGCACCAACTGGGTCGTAATGATCAGCACCAGAATGGCAACCAAAACCGCACCCAGCGTAATGGGCTCCAGACTTTCAACCCCCCTCACCGTGGATGTTACGTCCCACAGAGAGATGTTCTCCAGGAAGCCAAATGCAGAGTGGATCTCTGACCACAGGACGATCACCGAGAGCAGGGCAATCAGCATCAGGATGGAGCGTACCAGCCGCAGGGACTGGGTACTGATGGCGTCCAGATCCAGTTCGACATCGTCCGTTTCTGACGTTCCTTCGGTACTGTTGGTGTGGTGGGAGTCTTCTTCTCCCCGTGCGCGCTGGGCCAGAATTTCAGCCCGGCGATGCCTGGCGCGGTCAAACGCCAGACGGCGTCGCTGGATCAGCATCCAGCGGCGGATGATGTGGTAGACCACCAGAAGCAGGAACCAGATCGCGACGGAGGTTTCCAGACGCGCCAGCAGCGCCTGTGCAGTGGCGAGGTAACCGACCACTGCCGCCAGAATCGCCGCCAGAGGGGCACTAAGCAGCAGGTTCCACAGCAAACGGTTGAACATGTTTTCACCGCTACCCGTTTTATCGAGGTAAAGCGGTATACCGGCACGCTTCAGGCTAAGCGTCACTATTGCCAGCGCGCCGCAGATCAACATAAAGCACAGGCGACCCAGGGAACCAGAAAATTCACGGTCGTTGAGATTATCGAACATGATCAACGCCATAATCAGCGGCACGATAAGCCCGATGCTCATCAGGTAGTAGCGCATGGCGCGCGCAACGCGATTACGCGGCCAGCCAAAGTGGGCAATGAACAGACCATTTGGCCGCGCGAACGTGGCGCAAATCATCACCACCCACAGCAGGGGAACGGTGGCAGTGACGCCATCGCCAATCGCCACTGCGAGCGGGTAGGGCCAGGCTTCCCGCAGGCCGTATCCCAGCGTCATCCAGAGCACTGGCAGCGGTGAGGCGACGAGGATCGACCAGAAGACGGTGCGTAGCGTCAGCCAGAAGTGATCCTGGGTGACTTTCCCCACCCGGGCGCTGGAGCGCTCAAGGAAACGGGTAAAATGCCGGCGTGAGTAAATGCTGAAGCCCACCAGAATCAACGCCCCCAGCAGCGGGAAGATAGTCTCTTTGCTGGTAATCATCATCACGCTGGCCTGGCCTAACTGGCTGAAGGTATCCAGCGAAATCAGGCGGCGCAGGTCTTGTACGATCTCAATCGGCCACGCGAAGGTCATCGGGCGCACGTCGGATGTCCAGAAGAGATAGCGGTGCGTCGCTTCGCTGACCTCTTTCAGCGCATCTTCCAGCTGGCTGTTGGAGACTTTCAGCTTGGTTAGCTCAAGGATCAGCGTATCGCCACCCTGTAGCAAGGAGTTCAACAGCTCACGCTGGGTTCGCAACTGGGCTTCCAGAATGCGGTTTTGCTCGCTGGTGAGTGGTTGCCCGTCCGCCTGACGGATCTGACGGATTTGTGGCTGTTTGTTGAGGAGGTCTTCGAAGTGCAGGCGCTGAACGCGCAACTGCGCCATCTCGGTATCCAGCTGCTGTGGTTTCGGCATTTCCGGCAGGCGGGCAACCTGTGCACGTAACGCTTCGCCCAGAAGGTTTGATGAACCCAGCCACTGGGACTGTTCGCGCAGAGTGTTCAGTGCCTGGCGAACCTGTAGCGTTTGGTTGGTGGCCTGGCGCTGTTGCGACGCCACCAAATCCATACGCTGTGCCTGCTGGTTCAGCGCGGCAGACAGTTCACGGTTGACCTTAAACTGGTCGACTATCCCGGTGGGCAGGTTAGCGCTGTTTTCCGCCAGCAGTTCGGTGCTTTCCAGTGCGCGCTCGGCTTCACGCTGGCGCTGGCTGTTTAACTGGTTGCGAAGAGCCTGGAGGTAAGCATCAAGTTGCTGGCTCTGCTTTTGCGCCAGCTCAGACCGCATCCGCGATAGCTCCTGGCGGTTGTTGGCGGAGAGCTGAGCAAGTTCCAGTTCATCAACCAGCGCTTTGAGCCTGGCAGATTCGGCCTGCAGCCCAAGATTTTGTGCCTGGATTTGCGGCGTATTGCCGGATTGCGTACCGACGCGGCGTTCGACATCGTTTAGCTGACGACGGGCATCGGTTTGTTGTTGCGGAAGCTGGCTGAGCGAGTCGGCAATTTCACGCGCGCGCTCTTGTTCCTGCTGGGCTATACGACTCGTGTCCAGAAGCTGGCTGCTGACCTGCAGGATCTCCTGGTTCAGCGCGTCGGAAGTCATACCTTCCGGCACATCGCGCGGTTCATCACGCAGGTTATTAAGCTGAGAGCGTAACGTCTGGGAGAGTTTGGGGAAGTTATCGATAACCTGCTGATATTGCCGCGCACGCTCAAGGGAGCCTTTTCGCTCCTCAAGTGCGTTCAGTGCGGCCTGGAGCGACTCGACGGTGTCTGGCTGAGCGGGTTTTGCCGCTTTTGCCTGCTCCAGCTCCTGGGTGATTTGTTTGGCGTCGGGGGCCGTCGCTGCGTACGCCCCCATGCTGAGGCACCAGGCCATCAGTAGTACGATAATCGGGCGCACGTCAGCAATCCTTCTGTTGTTAGCCTTCGTCTTTTTTGTCGTCAACCTGCGGGCTGACGTCGTGTTCGGCGTTCATCTCTTCCTGTACCAGCGGTGCTGGCTCAGCATCTGGCGTCACGAACGTTTCGGTAGACATCGCCAGCGGCTGACCCAGTTTAGTGACTGACAGGCTTTCCAGCTGTTCAACCAGGTTCACTTTACCCGGTGCAAACAGGTTGATTACGGTAGAGCCCAGTTTGAAGCGACCCATCTCCTGGCCTTTCAGCAGAGCCACAGAGCCTTCTGCTTCACCTGCAGGCCATGTCCAGCGCTTGATCACACCTTCACGAGGTGGGGTGATGGTGCCCGCCCAGACGGTTTCAATGCTGCCTACGATGGTCGCACCTACCAGGATCTGCGCCATTGGACCAAATTCCGTATCAAACAGGCAAATGACGCGCTCGTTACGGGCGAACAGGTTCGGTACGTTTTGCGCGGTCAGGTGGTTCACAGAGAACAGGTCGCCCGGCACGTAGATCATTTCGCGCAGAATACCGTTACACGGCATGTGGACGCGGTGGTAATCACGTGGTGACAGATAGGTGGTCGCGAACGAACCGTTGCGGAACAGGTCTGCCATCAGGTAATTACCTGCCAGCAGTGCTTCCAGGCTGTAGTTGTGACCTTTCGCCTGCAGAATTTTGTCGTCTTCGATTGTCCCCAACTGGCTGATGACGCCGTCAGCTGGCATGACCAGCACGTTGGGATCGGTATCCACCGGGCGCACTTCTTCGCGCAGCGGGCGTACAAAGAATTCGTTAAAGGTGCGATAGCTGGCTGTATCCGGCTTTTGCGCCTCTTTCATGTCGACCTTGTAGTATTTTACGAACAGGTCGATGACCAGTTTGGTCAGCCAGCCTGCTCGTTTGCTTGCGCCCCAGCCCGCCAGGCGAGTGAGCCACAGTTTCGGCAGAATGTATTGAAGCGAAAGTTTAAATGAGTTTAACAAGGTAGCCTCCAGGCCATTGTTTTGTCGTTCCTGATCCGGCTGTGAGCAGCCGGAACCTGAAAAAAGGGGGACGATTTTAGCGATGCTTAGCTTAGTTGTCAGTCATCAGTTTCAGAAAAGCTTTTACGTGTTTTTACCTGCGCCATGCTCTCAAGAATACGGTGATAGTTTTCGAAACGGGTTTCCGCAATGTCACCGTTCTCAACCGCTGCACGGATAGCACAGCCAGGATCATTATCATGTTTACAGTCGCGGTATTTGCAAGCGCCTAAATAATCATGGAATTCGACAAATCCGTTGAAGATTTGTTCCGGCTCCAGGTGCCACAAGCCGAATTCACGCACGCCTGGGGAGTCAATTACATCGCCGCCGTGCGGGAAATGATACAGACGTGAAGCGGTGGTGGTGTGCTGACCAAGACCAGAGACATCGGACACATCGTTGGTGAGGATCTCTTGCTGGAGGCCGAGAAGGTTGTTCAGCAGGCTGGATTTACCGACACCGGATTGACCCGCAAAGATGCTGATACGATCGGTAAGCGCCTCTTCCAGTGGTTTCAGACCATCTTTGGTGTAGCTGGAGACCATCAGCACGCGATACCCAATCTTGCGGTAGATATCCATCTGCTCATTCACGAAGTCCATGCCTTCGTCATCCAGCAGATCGATTTTGTTGAGCACGATGATAGGTTCAACCTGTAGCGTTTCACAGGCGACGAGATAGCGGTCGATAATATTGAGCGAAAGCTCGGGTAAAATCGCCGAAACGATGACTATCTGGTCAATGTTGGCCGCAATAGGTTTGACCCCGTCGTAGAAATCAGGGCGAGTCAGCACCGACGTGCGTTCATGCACGGCTTCAACGATACCTTTTACCGTGACCCCAACCGCGGCCTCTTTACCCGGACGCCAGACTACACGGTCACCGGTGACCAGCGAGCGAATTGTGCGGCGGATGTTGCAGCGGTGAACGCCACCATCGGCGGATTCCACGTCGGCATGCATACCGAAACGGCTGATAACGACGCCTTCAGTGGGTTCGCCAAACAGGTTGTCGTCGTAATCCGGCTTCTCCGAAGTGGTTTTAAGACGGCGCTGGTGGTTGGCGTTGACGCGGCGCTGCTGCCCTTTGGAGAGTTTATTTTTACTCAATCGCGCTGGCTCCTGGTCGCCCGTGATGGGCAAAACCTCTATGATACACTCTAATTAATACTAGTTAACCTGCTACCGCTGGTTATACGAGAAGGGTGGAAAATAACATGAGCGCAGATGAAAACAACCTGATTTGGATTGATCTTGAAATGACCGGGCTGGATCCCGAGCGCGATCGCATCATTGAGATTGCCACGCTGGTCACTGATGCAAACCTCAATATTCTGGCGGAAGGGCCAACCATTGCAGTTCATCAGTCTGATGAGCAACTTGCGCTGATGGACGACTGGAACGTGCGTACCCATACCGGCAGCGGTCTGGTGGATCGTGTGAAGGCCAGCACGCAGGGCGATCGTGATGCCGAGCTTGCGACCATTGAGTTTCTGAAACAGTGGGTTCCGGCAGGTAAATCACCTATTTGCGGTAACAGCATTGGGCAAGATCGCCGCTTCCTGTTTAAGTACATGCCAGAACTGGAAGCCTACTTCCATTATCGTTATCTGGATGTCAGCACCCTGAAAGAGCTGGCTCGTCGCTGGAAACCCGAAATTCTGGACGGCTTTAAAAAACAGGGCACCCATCAGGCGATGGATGATATCCGTGAGTCCGTCGCGGAACTGGCTTACTACCGCGAGAATTTTATTAAGCTGTGATTTTTGAGGCCCGGTACCCTTGCGCTGCCGGGTTTTTGTCGCTAAATTGTGCAGCTTGCCGATTAATTAATCACTTGAACAAGATTTTGAAAAAATCGCTTTCAGGGGGGTTGCAGCTAAAAGGATTTCTCGTATAATGCGCCTCCCGTAACGACAGAGAATTACACGTTACGACAGCAACAAAAGCAGTGCAGATTTGCGGGAATAGCTCAGTTGGTAGAGCACGACCTTGCCAAGGTCGGGGTCGCGAGTTCGAGTCTCGTTTCCCGCTCCAAAATTTGAAAGTATCGTAAGATACGCACAGCACCAGAACCACCCAAGCGGGAATAGCTCAGTTGGTAGAGCACGACCTTGCCAAGGTCGGGGTCGCGAGTTCGAGTCTCGTTTCCCGCTCCAAAATTTGAAAGTATCGCAAGATACACACAGCATCAGAACCACCCAAGCGGGAATAGCTCAGTTGGTAGAGCACGACCTTGCCAAGGTCGGGGTCGCGAGTTCGAGTCTCGTTTCCCGCTCCAAATTCTTCTTCGTCTCAAAAATATCCACAGCGAAATGCTTCGTTGGGGACGTTTTCTATTGTATCTGAAATACTCTTGTAAACAGAGTTATCCACAGAACCTGTTGTTTATCTGATAATGGTAAAAACTTCGCAGGGTGAATAGTATCTCTTTAATTTATTGAATTTTATTAAGAAAATTTGATTTCAAAATGTTAGTGAGATCACTTGACCTGTTTGCCAGGCCAGATGGCGCTTGAGTTTTTATTTTTATTCACAGGCTGTGAATATATCAAGCATCCCGTGTAAGCCCTTTTTCAATTACCCGCACCAGACGTTGTTTCTTCGGTAACTGCACCTCGACCACGCAGGCATTTCGCTTCTCGATTTGCTGCGCAATCGCCCATTCTATGTGCTCATCGAGAAGTGGGTGCTCACCTCTACGGTTTTCGAGTGCCTGAATGTTGGCTTCATCCCACGGGGCGTTACCCAGTGCAACGGCGACATTACGCAGCCAGCGCAGATGGCCGATACGGCGAATGGCCGAACCTTCTGTTACTTTCAGGAACCAGGCTTCGGTCCAGGCAAACAGCTCGATAAGTTGAGGGGCGTGCAGCGCTTTACGCGGGCTGAAGTCCTCTTCGTCCGTGAGCTGTGAATAGCGGTTCCACGGGCAGATCAACTGGCAGTCGTCGCAGCCGTAGATGCGGTTGCCGATAAGCGGGCGAAATGCTTCGGGGATCGCCCCTTCCAGTTCGATGGTGAGATAGGAGATGCAGCGGCGGGCGTCAACGGTATAGGGCTCGACAATAGCGCCGGTCGGGCAGATGGTCATGCAGGCTACACAGCGGCCACAGCCTTCCTCTACCGGGCCATCCACCGGCAGCGGTAAATCAATGAGCAGTTCACCGAGAAAGAAGAACGATCCGGCGTCGCGGCTAAGGATAAGTGAGTGCTTACCTGTCCAGCCAAGCCCGGCTTTTTCGGCGATAGGGCGCTCAAGAACAGGCGCAGAGTCGACAAACGGTCTAAAATTCAGCGAAACACAGTGCTGCTGAATAGTTTCCCCGAGTTTTTTTAAGCGGTTACGCAGGAGCTTATGGTAATCACGCCCCAGGGCATACCGGCTGACGTAACCGAGGGAGGGGTTTTTGAGCGTGCGCGCAAATGCCGCGTTAGCCGGCAGGTAGTTCATGCGCACGCTGATGACGCGTAATGTGCCCGGCAAAAGCTCGTGTGGACGCGCACGCATCATGCCATGACGCGCCATCCATTCCATTTCGCCGTGGTATTGTTTGTCCAGCCATGCCTGAAGTTTCGGCTCGCTGGCGGAAAGGTCGGTATCGGTAATACCTACCTTCTGGAAGCCAAGCTCAGCACCCCACTGTTTTATGTTTTGCGCTAACTGATTGAGATCGAGGGGCTGTGACATGACGGACCATACAGTGAAGAAAAACCCTGCAAGTATACCACATTCCATCTGGCATGCGGATGACCTCCGACGCACCGAAAAAGAGGCCGCAGACAGCCTCGGCATTACCCTTTATGAACTGATGCAGCGCGCGGGCGAAGCGGCGTTCAACGTTGCCCGGGAGGCCTACCCGTGCTCCTCACACTGGTTGATTTTATGCGGGCATGGCAATAACGGTGGAGACGGCTATGTCGTGGCGCGTCTGGCCGTTGCGACCGGGCTCCGTGTGACGTTGCTGGCGCTGGAGAGTGATAAGCCGCTTCCTGATGAAGCACGTATGGCGCGGGAAGCCTGGCTGAATGCCGGTGGTGTGATTCACGCGGCGGATATTGTCTGGCCGGATGAGATCGACGTGATTATTGATGGCCTGCTGGGTACTGGCCTGCGCAGTGCTCCGCGTCAGGATCTTGCGGCGCTGATTGAGCATGCTAATGCGCATACCTCGCCGATCGTGGCACTGGATATTCCTTCGGGTCTGATAGCGCAGACCGGAGCGACCCCGGGTGCGGTGATCTATGCCTCGCACACCATAACGTTTATTGCCCTGAAACCTGGATTACTCACCGGGAAAGCGCGGGATGTGGTGGGTACACTACACCATGATGCGCTGGGGCTGGCGCACTGGCTTGCCGGACAGGTGACGCGCCTTTCGCGCTTTGATGCTTCGCAGCTTGTGCAGTGGCTACCACCGCGCCGTCCGACATCGCATAAAGGCGAACATGGCCGTCTGGTGATTATTGGCGGCGACCACGGCACGGCAGGTGCTATCCGCATGGCGGGTGAAGCGGCTGTACGCAGCGGTGCGGGGTTGGTTCGCGTGCTGACGCGCAAAGAAAATATTGCGCCAATAATCACCGCCCGCCCAGAACTGATGGTGCATGACCTGACGCCACAAATGCTTGAGGAAAGCCTCGAATGGGCGGATGTCGTGGTGATTGGTCCTGGGCTCGGGCAGCAGGCCTGGGGCAAACAAGCCCTGAAAAAAGTTGAGAATTTTCGTAAACCGATGCTGTGGGATGCCGACGCGCTGAACCTTCTGGCAATCAACCCGGATAAGCGTCACAATCGCATTCTGACACCACACCCCGGCGAAGCCGCGCGGCTGCTTAACTGTAGCGTGGCAGAAATTGAAAGCGATCGCTTACTTTCTGCTCAGCGTCTGGTAAAACGTTATGGAGGTGTTGCCGTGTTAAAAGGGGCGGGAACCGTTATCGCCAGCGACGATGCACAAGGCATTATTGATGCCGGAAACGCAGGTATGGCGAGCGGCTGCATGGGCGATGTGCTTTCTGGTATTATCGGCGCATTGCTTGGACAGAAACTTCCCCTTTATGATGCAGCCTGTGCGGGCTGCGTGGCCCACGGCGCAGCGGCTGACAGGCTTGCTGCACGTTATGGAACACGCGGTATGCTGGCCACCGATCTTTTTTGCACGCTGAGGCGTGTTGTTAACCCGGATGTGATTGACGTAGAAAATGACTAATCGAGCGATTCCTTTACCTGATGAACAAGCCACTTTAGATCTCGGCAAGCGCGTGGCGCAGGCCTGTCAGGGGGCAACCGTCATTTATCTGTATGGTGATTTAGGCGCGGGTAAAACAACCTTCAGCCGTGGTTTTCTGCAGGCGTTAGGCCATAACGGAAACGTAAAAAGCCCAACCTACACGCTGGTAGAACCGTACGCGCTTGAAAACCTCATGGTGTATCACTTCGATTTATATCGCCTTGCGGATCCTGAGGAGCTGGAGTTTATGGGGATCCGCGATTATTTTGCCAACGATGCCATTTGCCTGGTGGAGTGGCCGCAACAAGGTGCGGGTGTGTTGCCTGACCCGGATGTCGAAATTCACTTAGATTACCAGGCACAAGGGCGTGAGGCACGCATCAGTGCTGTTTCCTCATCAGGGTGTTCCTTACTGGCGCGTTTAGCCGGTTGAACGTAGGGATAACGGGATGATAAATCGCGTTAAAGGTTGGTTGCTGGCTGCGACGGTACTGCTGTGCGCACAGGCCGGGGCGGCAAGCCTCTCGGATATTCAGGTGTCGAACGGGGATAGCCAGGCCCGGATCACGCTCAGCTTTATGGGCGATCCTGAGTATGATTTTTCACAACCAGACAGCCACAGTGTGGCGCTGGATATCAAACAGACTGGTGTGATCCAGGGATTGCCGCTGCAGTTCAGCGGTAACAACCTGGTGAAAAGTATTCGTTCCGGTACGCCTAAAGACAGTCAGTCGCTCCGACTGGTGGTCGATTTGACCGAAAAGGGCAAAACGAAGGCCGTGAAGCAGCAAAACGGCGCGAATTATATGGTGGTCTTTACCATCAATGCTGACGTACCTCCGCCTCCACCACCGCCACCGGTTGTGGCAAAACGCGTGGAAGAGCCAGTTTATACCCCGCGTCCTTCTGAACCTGCGCGTAACCCGTTTAAATCGGACAATGATCGTATTACCAGTCTCACCAGCAGTAATACGGCAACACCGCGTCCGGCGGCCAGTGCGCGTCGTGCGGTCAGTGGCGATAAAGTCATTATCGCTATTGATGCAGGCCACGGTGGACAGGATCCTGGTGCGATTGGCCCTGGCGGTACGCGAGAGAAAAACGTCACTATCGCTATTGCCCGTAAGCTGCGGATGCTTTTAAACGACGACCCGATGTTTAAAGGTGTGCTGACCCGCGACGGGGATTATTTTATTTCGGTCATGGGACGCTCGGACGTTGCACGTAAGCAGAATGCCAACTTCCTGGTCTCAATCCATGCGGATGCTGCGCCAAACCGCGATGCAACCGGCGCTTCCGTCTGGGTGCTCTCAAACCGTCGAGCCAACAGCGAAATGGCGGGCTGGCTGGAGCAGCATGAAAAGCAATCTGAACTGTTAGGGGGGGCGGGAGATGTGCTGGCAAACAGCCAGTCTGACCCTTACCTCAGCCAGGCAGTACTGGATTTACAGTTCGGTCATTCTCAGCGCGTCGGGTATGATGTGGCCACTAATGTATTGAACCAGTTGCAAAGCATTGGCGTGCTGCACAAGCGTCGTCCTGAACATGCCAGCCTCGGGGTTCTGCGTTCGCCGGATATTCCGTCCATCCTTGTAGAGACGGGCTTTATCAGCAATAACGGTGAAGAACGTTTGTTGGGAAGTGACAGTTACCAGCAGCAAATTGCCGAAGCGATTTATAACGGTCTGCGTAAATATTTTGACGCGCATCCGCTGCAGTCCGCCCCTCAGGGTGGAGCAGGCCAGACGGCCAGTGCCGCGCTACCGGGTGAGATGACCGCGACAAACTAAGGAGAATTCATGCCGATTCAGGTTCTACCGCCGCAGCTTGCGAACCAAATCGCCGCCGGTGAGGTGGTGGAACGTCCTGCATCGGTGGTGAAAGAGCTGGTAGAAAACAGCCTTGATGCGGGCGCAACCCGCATTGATATTGATATCGAACGTGGTGGCGCAAAGCTTATCCGCATACGTGACAACGGCTGTGGCATCAAAAAAGACGAGCTGGCGTTAGCGTTGGCGCGTCATGCCACCAGTAAAATTGCCTCGCTTGACGATCTGGAAGCGATTATTAGCCTCGGTTTTCGCGGTGAGGCGCTGGCCAGTATCAGTTCTGTTTCCCGTTTAACGCTCACCTCCCGCACGGCTGAACAGCAGGAAGCCTGGCAGGCTTATGCTGAAGGGCGTGATATGGACGTGACGGTCAAGCCTGCGGCTCATCCTGTCGGTACCACGCTGGAAGTATTAGACCTGTTCTACAACACTCCCGCCCGGCGCAAGTTTATGCGTACCGAGAAGACCGAATTTGGCCATATTGATGAGATTATCCGCCGTATCGCGCTGGCGCGTTTCGACGTTACCATCAATCTCAGCCATAACGGCAAGGTGATGCGTCAGTACCGCGCGGTGGCGGAAGGCGGGCAGAAGGAGCGCCGCTTAGGCGCTATCTGCGGAACACCGTTCCTGGAAAATGCGCTGGCCATCGAGTGGCAGCATGGCGATTTGGCCCTGCGCGGCTGGGTTGCCGATCCAAACGCAAGCAGCGCCGCATTTGCTGAGATCCAGTATTGCTACGTAAATGGTCGTATGATGCGTGACCGTCTGATTAACCACGCCATTCGTCAGGCGTGTGAAGACAAGCTGGGCGCGGATCAGCAGCCCGCGTTTGTGCTCTATCTGGAGATCGACCCGCATCAGGTTGACGTGAATGTCCACCCTGCCAAGCACGAAGTTCGTTTTCATCAGTCACGTCTGGTGCATGATTTTATCTATCAGGGAGTGCTGAGCGTCTTGCAGCAGCAGGTTGCACCGACGCTGCCGCTGGAAAATGAGGTTCAGGTACCGCGTCCGTTGCCGGAAAACCGGGTAGCGGCGGGGCGTAACCATTTTGCTGAACCTGCTGTTGCACGCGAACCGGCAGCGCCGCGTTTTTCATCGACGGAGAGCGCACCGCGCCCAACCGGAGCGAACTATCCGAACGCCCAGCCCGGCTATCAAAAGCAGCAAGGGGCATTGTACCGTAAATTGCTGGATACTCCGGCTGTGGAGCGTAAGGCACACATTGAGGTGCCGACGTCTTCCCTGGAAGGCCATAGTCAGAGTTTTGGGCGGGTACTGACGATTGTTGCTCCTGACATGGCATTACTTGAACGTGATGGCAGGCTGGTGCTGTTGGCCTTACCGGTAGCGGAGCGTTGGCTAAAGCAGGTGCAGCTCACGCCGGGGGAAAATGCGGCCTGCGCGCAGCCGTTGTTGATCCCGGTCCGGCTAAAAATATCCCCTGAAGAAACAAAGGTATTACAGCGTGTAGAAGCGCAGCTTGCCCGGATGGGTATTGAAATCGTACTGGAAGCACAGCATGTGACAATTCGTGCAGTGCCTTTACCCTTACGCCAACAAAATTTACAAAACTTGATTCCTGAACTGATAGGCTACCTGGCGCAGCAAACTACGTTTGATGCGGCCAATACCGCGCAGTGGATCGCCCGCCATCTGGCAAGCGAACACGCACCGTGGAGCATGGCGCAGGCGATTACCGTGCTGGCGGAGGTTGAACGCCTTTGCCCGCATCTGGTGAAAATGCCGCCGGGTGGATTATTACAACCTGTTGATTTACAAACGGCGATGACCGCCCTGAAACATGATTGACGTAAGCAAGGCGAGCCTGCCTAAGGCGATTTTTTTAATGGGGCCAACGGCCTCCGGCAAAACGGCGTTAGCCATTGAGTTACGTAAAGTTTTGCCTGTAGAGTTGATTAGTGTTGATTCCGCCCTCATCTATCGGGGAATGGACATCGGCACGGCGAAGCCAGACGCAGAAGAACTGCGCGCGGCACCGCATCGTTTGCTGGATATTCTTGACCCGGCTCAGGCTTACTCCGCAGCGGACTTCCGCCGCGATGCCTTAGCCGAAATGGCCGAGATAACGGCGGCGGGACGTATACCGCTGTTGGTTGGCGGAACCATGCTCTATTTCAAGGCGTTGCTGGAAGGGTTATCACCACTGCCATCTGCGGATCCGGAAGTCAGAGCAAAAATTGAGCAGCAGGCAGCAGAGCAGGGATGGGACGTTTTGCATCAGCAACTGGCGAAGATTGATCCCGTTGCCGCAGCACGTATTCATCCAAATGATCCGCAAAGGCTTTCCCGGGCACTGGAAGTTTTTTTCATTTCGGGTAAAACTTTAACGGAACTGACGCAAACGTCAGGAGACGCTCTGCCGTATCAGGTGCATCAGTTCGCCATCGCCCCGGCGAGCCGTGAACTGCTCCATCAACGAATTGAGCAGCGTTTTCATCAGATGTTAGCTTCAGATTTTGAAGCAGAAGTGCGGGCGCTTTTTGCCCGTGGAGATTTGCATACGGATATGCCTTCCATTCGTTGTGTGGGATACCGCCAGATGTGGTCGTATCTTGAAGGTGAGATTTCATACGATGAAATGGTTTATCGAGGTGTTTGCGCCACAAGACAGTTAGCGAAGCGCCAGATTACCTGGTTACGCGGTTGGGACGGTGTTCACTGGTTAGACAGTGAAAAACCGCAACAGGCGCTAAACGAAGTGATTGAGGTTGTTGGTGATATCGCTCACTGAATGTGTACAATTGAATCGTATCGTGCGCAATTTTTCAGAATCGCAAGGTTCTAAGTACAAAACAAGCATATAAGGAAAAGATAGAATGGCTAAGGGGCAATCTTTACAAGACCCATTCCTGAACGCATTGCGTCGGGAACGTGTTCCAGTTTCTATTTATTTGGTGAATGGTATTAAGCTGCAAGGTCAGATTGAATCTTTCGATCAGTTCGTGATCCTGTTGAAAAACACGGTCAGCCAGATGGTTTACAAGCACGCTATTTCTACCGTTGTTCCGTCTCGTCCGGTATCTCATCACAGCAATAACGCTGGCGGCGGCACGGGTAGTAACTACCATCATGGCAGCAGCGCGCAGGGTTCTTCAACTCCAGCGCAGGACAGCGAAGAGAACGAATAAGGTCTCTGGCTGTTATCCACACGGGGAGCCAGGGATCCTGCGTTCCCCGCTGATCATTTTTGAGGGGTTTACGCTTGTTTGACCGTTATGATGCCGGTGAGCAGGCGGTGCTGGTACACATCTATTTTTCGCAAGACAAAGATATGGAAGACCTCCAGGAGTTTGAATCTCTGGTCTCTTCCGCCGGTGTCGAAGCAATGCAGGTGATTACCGGTAGCCGTAAAGCGCCGCACCCAAAGTATTTTGTTGGTGAAGGTAAAGCAGTTGAAATTGCGGATGCCGTAAAAGCAACCGGTGCGTCAGTCGTGTTGTTTGATCATGCGCTGTCTCCGGCCCAGGAGCGTAACCTTGAAGCGCTTTGCGAATGCCGTGTCATCGATCGCACAGGATTGATTTTAGATATTTTTGCTCAGCGCGCGCGTACCCACGAAGGGAAGCTGCAGGTTGAGCTGGCGCAGTTGCGCCATCTGGCAACGCGGCTTGTGCGTGGCTGGACCCACCTTGAAAGACAAAAGGGCGGGATTGGTTTGCGCGGTCCGGGTGAAACCCAGCTCGAAACCGACCGCCGTTTGCTGCGTGGCCGTATTACCCAGATCCTTTCGCGTCTGGAAAGAGTCGAAAAACAGCGTGAACAAGGGCGTCGGGCGCGAACAAAAGCCGACATCCCGACGGTGTCGCTGGTGGGGTATACCAACGCCGGTAAATCCACCCTGTTTAACCAGATTACTGAGGCCCAGGTGTATGCCGCAGACCAATTGTTTGCGACCCTGGATCCTACGTTGCGTCGTATTGACGTTGCCGATGTCGGTGAAACCGTTCTGGCGGATACCGTAGGGTTTATCCGTCATTTGCCGCATGACCTGGTGGCGGCGTTCAAAGCCACCCTGCAGGAGACGCGACAGGCGACCCTGCTGCTGCACGTGATTGATGCTGCAGACGTGCGCGTGCAGGAGAACATCGACGCGGTAAACGTGGTGCTCGAAGAGATCGACGCTCACGAAATTCCAACGCTGTTGGTGATGAATAAGATCGATATGCTGGACGATTTTGAACCGCGTATCGATAGAGATGAAGAGAACAAACCGATTCGGGTCTGGCTTTCTGCCCAGACCGGTATTGGCGTGCCACTGCTTTTCCAGGCTTTGACAGAACGTCTTTCCGGTGAGGTAGCTCAGCACACGCTGCGATTGCCGCCACAGGAAGGCAGGCTGCGCAGCCGGTTTTATCAGCTTCAGGCGATAGAAAAAGAGTGGATGGAGGATGACGGCAGCGTGGGGATGCAGGTGCGTATGCCGATCGTTGACTGGCGTCGCCTCTGTAAACAAGAACCTGCACTGGTCGACTATATCGTCTGATCGGAAAGGGGATGCCTGAATAATTCGCCCTTGCATAACAAATATGGAGCATATACATGGCGTGGAATCAGCCCGGTAATAACGGACAAGACCGCGACCCGTGGGGAAGCAGCAATAATCAAGGCGGCAACTCTGGGGGAAATGGCAACAAAGGTGGTCGCGAGCAGGGGCCGCCGGATCTGGATGATATCTTCCGCAAGCTCAGCAAAAAGCTGGGTGGTCTTGGCGGAGGTAAAGGTTCTGGCTCGGGTGGTAATTCCACTCAGGGGCCGCGCCCGCAAATGGGTGGCCGCGTGGTGGGCATTGTTGCCGCTGCCGTGGTGATCATCTGGGCTGCCACCGGGTTCTACACCATTAAAGAAGCAGAACGCGGTGTGGTCACCCGTTTCGGTAAGTTCAGCCATCTGGTTGAACCGGGTCTGAACTGGAAACCGACCTTTATCGACGATGTGACCGCAGTGAACGTGGAGTCTGTCCGTGAACTGGCGGCCACCGGCGTAATGCTGACCTCTGACGAAAACGTGGTGCGCGTTGAGATGAACGTACAGTACCGCGTGACCGATCCTGAACGTTATCTGTTTAGCGTAACCAGCGCTGATGACAGCCTGCGCCAGGCGACCGATAGCGCACTGCGTGGCGTGATTGGTAAATACACGATGGACCGTATCCTGACCGAAGGTCGTACCGTTATTCGTAGCGATACCCAGCGTGAGCTGGAAGAGACCATTCGTCCGTACAACATGGGTATTACCCTGCTGGACGTCAACTTCCAGGCAGCCCGTCCGCCGGAAGAGGTGAAAGCCGCGTTTGATGATGCGATTGCCGCACGTGAAAACGAACAGCAGTACATCCGTGAAGCGGAAGCGTACACCAACGAAGTTCAGCCACGTGCTAACGGTCAGGCACAGCGTATTCTTGAAGAAGCGCGCGCGTACAAGACCCAGACTGTCCTGGAAGCGCAGGGTGAAGTGGCTCGTTTCGCGAAGATCCTGCCGGAATATAAAGCCGCGCCGGAAATTACCCGCGAGCGTCTCTATATCGAGACGATGGAAAAAGTGCTGAGCCATACGCGTAAAGTGCTGGTTAACGACAACAAAGGTGGAAACCTGATGGTTCTGCCGTTGGATCAGATGCTGAAAGGCAGTTCTGCTCCGGCAGCGAAGGCTGACACCAGCGGTGCCAACAACCTGCTGCGTCTGCCACCTGCATCATCCAGCAGCTCAAGCGCAACAACCACGCCTTCTTCGAACGATGGTGACATTATGGACCAACGCCGTGCTAACGCGCAGCGTAACGACTACCAGCGTCAGGGGGAATAAGGATGCGTAAGTCAGTTATTGCGATCATCATCATCGTACTGGTCGTACTTTATACCTCTATCTTTGTCGTGAAAGAGGGTGAGCGTGGGATTACCCTGCGTTTTGGTAAAGTTCTGCGCGACAGCGAGAACAAACCGCTGGTCTATGCGCCAGGCCTGCACTTTAAAATCCCACTGATTGAATCAGTGAAAACGCTCGACGCTCGTATCCAGACGATGGATAACCAGGCTGACCGTTTCGTGACCAAAGAGAAGAAAGACCTGATCGTTGATTCCTACATCAAATGGCGTATCAGTGATTTCAGCCGCTACTACCTGGCAACGGGCGGTGGTGACGTTTCTCAGGCGGAAGTGCTGCTGAAACGTAAGTTCTCTGACCGTCTGCGTTCTGAGATTGGTCGTCTGGATGTGAAAGACATCGTGACCGACTCCCGTGGTCGTCTGACCCTGGAAGTGCGCGATGCGCTGAACTCCGGTTCTGCGGGTACAGAAGACGAAGTCTCTACCCCGGCAGCAGATGATGCGATTGCCAAAGCGGCTGAGCGTGTTCAGGCTGAAACCAACGGCAAAGTGCCGGTGATTAACCCGAACAGTATGGCGGCACTGGGTATCGAAGTGGTCGATGTGCGTATCAAGCAGATCAACCTGCCAACGGAAGTGTCTGAGGCGATTTACAACCGTATGCGCGCTGAGCGTGAAGCGGTTGCCCGTCGTCACCGTTCACAGGGCCAGGAAGAGGCTGAAAAGCTGCGTGCTGCGGCGGATTACGAAGTGACCAAGACGCTGGCTGAATCTGAGCGTCAGGGCCGTATTCTGCGCGGTGAAGGTGATGCCGAAGCGGCGAAGCTGTTTGCCGATGCATTCAGCCAGGATCCGGACTTCTATGCCTTTATCCGTAGCCTGCGTGCATACGAGAATAGCTTCCAGAGCAACCAGGATGTGATGGTGCTCAGCCCGGACAGCGATTTCTTCCGTTATATGAAGACGCCAGCTAACGCAACGCGATAAACTCAGGCTCGTTTGAGTATTCAAACCACCGCTCTCTACGGAGCGGTGGTTTTCTTTTATAAGGAACCAAAATGAATTCAACGATCTGGCTGGCACTGGCGCTCGTTTTAGTCCTTGAAGGGCTGGGGCCGATGCTTTATCCACGCGCCTGGCGTCGTATGATCGCCACCATGAGCCAACTTCCGGATAATATTTTGCGTCGATTTGGCGGTGGTCTTGTGGTTGCAGGTATCGTTGTCTACTACATGTTGAGTAAAACGATTGGCTGATCAAAAAGTGGTCGGATTTGGCATGTTTTAAGGTCAAAAAGTGCTGTATATCTGAAAAAGCGGTGGTAGAATCCATTTTTAAGCAAACGGTGATTTTGAAAAAAATGGGTAACAACGTCGTCGTACTGGGCACCCAATGGGGTGACGAAGGTAAAGGGAAGATTGTTGATCTTCTGACTGAACGGGCTAAATATGTTGTACGCTATCAGGGCGGTCACAACGCAGGCCATACTCTCGTAATCAACGGTGAAAAAACCGTCCTCCATCTTATTCCATCAGGCATTCTTCGTGAAAACGTCACCAGCATCATCGGTAACGGCGTTGTGCTGTCTCCTGCTGCGCTGATGAAAGAGATGAAAGGCCTGGAAGACCGTGGTATCCCGGTTCGCGAGCGTCTGCTGCTCTCCGAAGCCTGCCCACTGATCCTTGATTATCACGTTGCACTCGACGTCGCGCGTGAAAAAGCACGTGGCGCGAAAGCGATCGGTACCACCGGTCGTGGCATCGGCCCGGCTTATGAAGACAAAGTTGCACGTCGCGGTCTGCGTGTGGGCGACCTGTTTGATAAAGCGACCTTCGCTGAAAAACTGAAAGAAGTGATGGAATATCACAACTTCCAGCTGGTGAACTTCTACAAAGCGGACGCTGTTGACTACCAGAAAGTGCTGGATGACGTCATGGCGATTGCTGACATCCTGACCGGTATGGTTGTTGATGTTTCCGATCTGCTGGACCAGGCGCGCAAGCGTGGCGATTTCGTCATGTTTGAAGGTGCGCAGGGTACGCTGCTGGACATCGACCACGGTACCTATCCGTACGTAACCTCCTCTAACACCACCGCTGGTGGCGTGGCGACTGGCTCTGGCCTGGGCCCACGTTATGTGGACTACGTTCTGGGTATCATCAAAGCTTACTCCACTCGCGTGGGTGCAGGTCCATTCCCGACCGAGCTGTTTGATGAAACCGGCGAGTTCCTGTGTAAGCAGGGTAACGAGTTTGGCGCGACCACCGGTCGTCGTCGTCGTACCGGCTGGCTGGATGCGGTTGCAGTGCGTCGCGCAGTGCAGATCAACTCCCTGTCTGGCTTCTGCCTGACCAAGCTGGACGTGCTGGACGGCCTGAAAGAAGTAAAAATCTGCGTAGGCTACCGTATGCCAGATGGCCGCGAAGTGACCACCACTCCGCTGGCTGCTGACGACTGGGAAGGCATTGAGCCAATTTACGAAACGATGCCAGGCTGGTCTGAAACGACCTTTGGTGTGAAAGAGCGTAGCGGCCTGCCGCAGGCGGCGCTGGATTACATCAAGCGTATTGAAGAACTGACTGAAGTGCCGATCGATATTATTTCTACCGGCCCGGATCGTACTGAAACGATGATCCTGCGCGACCCGTTCGACGCATAATCTTCGTTACTGCTGGCCTGCGGGGAAACCTGCAGGCCGGTTAAGCGTCGCGCCATCCGGCGAACGCTCTCTGATACCCGCTTTTTCGCCCCGTCTGTCAAATAAATTAGCCGCTAACTATCTGGCTGGTTTATCATCATTAATGAATATCTCTGCGGTTTGACCGCGCTTTCCCTTTTTTCCTGAGGTTGATGTGCAGTTAACAAGTTTCACCGATTACGGCTTACGTGCGCTGATTTACATGGCGTCGTTACCCGATGGGAAAATGACCAGTATCTCTGAGGTGACAGAGGTCTACGGTGTGTCCCGTAATCATATGGTCAAAATAATCAATCAACTTAGTCGCGCCGGATATGTGGCTGCCGTCCGCGGGAAGAATGGGGGGATCCGTCTCGGTAAACCGGCGCAGAGTATTCGCGTTGGCGATGTGGTTCGAGAACTGGAGCCGCTGTCTCTGGTGAATTGCAGCAGCGAGTTCTGCCACATTACCCCCGCTTGCCGCCTGAAACAGGCGCTTTCTAAGGCTGTGCAAAGTTTTCTCAAGGAACTGGATAACTACACGCTGGCCGATTTGGTTGAAGAGAATCAACCGCTTTATAAATTATTGCTGGTGGAATGAAGAAAATTTCCACCGGAGCTGACAACGGAGGAACCGACATGTCACACGATCCTTTCCAGGAACGCGAAGCCGAAAAATACGCGAATCCTATTCCCAGCCGTGAGTTCATCATTGAACACTTAACAAAACGCGAAAAACCCGCCAATCGTGAAGAACTTGCCGTTGAATTAAACATTGAAGGTGAAGAGCAAACTGAAGCCCTTCGCCGTCGCCTGCGTGCGATGGAGCGCGACGGGCAACTGGTCTTTACCCGCCGTCAGTGCTACGCGCTGCCAGAACGTCTCGACCTGCTGAAAGGTATGGTCATTGGTCACCGTGATGGCTATGGCTTCCTGCGCGTGGAAGGCCGTAAAGACGATCTGTACCTCTCATCCGAACAGATGAAGATGTGTATGCATGGCGATCAAATCCTGGCGCAGCCGCTGGGTGCCGATCGTAAAGGTCGTCGTGAAGCGCGCGTGGTACGCGTGCTGGTGCCGAAAACCAGCCAGATTGTAGGCCGCTACTTTACCGATGCGGGTGTGGGCTTTGTGGTACCGGACGACAGCCGTCTGAGTTTTGATATTCTGATCCCGCCTGAAGAGGTGATGGGCGCACGTATGGGCTTTGTGGTGGTGGTTGAGCTCACCCAGCGTCCAACCCGTCGTACCAAAGCGGTGGGTAAAATCGTTGAAGTGCTGGGCGACAACATGGGTACCGGCATGGCCGTCGATATGGCGCTGCGTACGCATGAGATCCCATACATCTGGCCAAAAGCGGTTGAAGAGCAGATCGTTGGCCTGAAGGAAGAAGTACCAGAAGAGTCCAAAGCGGGCCGTGTGGATCTGCGCGACCTGCCGCTGGTGACGATTGATGGTGAAGACGCCCGCGACTTCGATGATGCCGTTTACTGTGAGAAAAAACGCGGTGGCGGCTGGCGTCTGTGGGTTGCTATCGCCGATGTAAGCTATTATGTCCGCCCGCACACCCCGCTGGATAATGAAGCGCGCAGCCGCGGTACGTCGGTTTACTTCCCGTCTCAGGTGGTGCCGATGCTGCCGGAAGTGCTCTCCAACGGCCTGTGCTCCCTGAACCCGCAGGTTGACCGTCTGTGTATGGTCTGCGAGATGACCGTCTCTACCAAAGGTCGTTTAACCGGTTACAAGTTCTACGAAGCGGTGATGAGCTCTCACGCACGTCTGACCTATACCAAAGTCTGGCATATGCTGCAGGGCGACCAGGATCTGCGTGAACAATATGCGCCGCTGGTTAAACACATTGAAGAGTTGCATAACCTCTATAAAACGCTGGATCAGGCGCGCGAAGAGCGCGGTGGGATCTCGTTTGAAAGTGAAGAGGCGAAATTTATCTTCAACGCTGAACGTCGCATTGAACGTATCGAGCAGACCCAGCGTAACGATGCGCATAAGCTGATTGAAGAGTGTATGATCCTGGCGAACATCTCGGCGGCACGTTTCGTTGAGAAAGCCAAAGAGCCTGCGTTGTTCCGTATTCACGACAAACCGTCGACGGAAGCCATCACTGCATTCCGCTCTGTTCTGGCAGAACTCGGTCTGGAGTTGCCTGGCGGTAACAAGCCGGAGCCGCGTGATTATGCCGAGTTACTGGAGTCCATTGGCGATCGTCCTGACGCAGAAATGCTACAGACGATGCTGTTGCGCTCCATGAAGCAGGCGATTTACGATCCAGAGAACCGTGGTCACTTCGGCCTGGCGCTGCAGTCTTATGCACACTTTACCTCGCCAATCCGCCGTTATCCTGACCTTTCCCTGCACCGTGGGATTAAATATCTGCTGGCGCAGGAACAGGGCCACAAAGGGAACAGCACTGAAACTGGCGGCTACCATTGTTCGATGGAAGAGATGTTGCAGCTGGGTCAGCACTGTTCTATGACCGAACGCCGTGCTGATGAAGCAACGCGCGAAGTCTCTGACTGGCTGAAATGTGACTTTATGCTGGATCACGTTGGTAGCGTCTTTAAAGGCGTGATTGCCAGCGTGGCCGGATTTGGTTTCTTCGTCCGTCTGGACGAGCTGTTTATCGATGGTCTGGTGCATGTATCGACTCTGGATAACGACTACTACCGTTTCGACCAGGTCGGGCAGCGCCTGATTGGCGAATCCGGTGGCCAGACCTATCGTCTTGGCGATCGTGTTGAAGTGAAGGTTGAAGCCGTCAATATGGACGAGCGAAAAATCGACTTCAGCCTGATCTCCAGCGAACGTGGCCCGCGTAACGTGGGTAAAACGGCGCGTGAAAAGGCGAAAAAAGGCGGCAATGCGGGCGGTAAACGTCGTCAGGCCGGTAAGAAGGTGAACTTCGAGCCAGACAGCGCCTTCCGTGGCGAGAAGAAACAGAAGCCGAAGGCTGCGAAGAAAGAGGCCCGAAAAGCGAAAAAGCCATCGTCTAAAACGCAGAAAATTGCCGCTGCCACCAAAGCAAAGCGCGCAGCAAAGAAAAATCAGGCGGAGTAAATTCTCCCCTCACCCTGACCCTCTCCTCAAAGGGGAGAGGGGAAATGCACATTATGAGAACCATCAATGAGTGAAATGATTTACGGCATCCACGCGGTGCAGGCCCTGCTGGAGCGCGCACCGGAGCGTTTTCAGGAAGTCTTTATTCTGAAAGGGCGTGAAGATAAACGTCTGATGCCGCTGATCCACGCGCTGGAAGCGCAGGGCGTGGTGATCCAGCTGGCGAACCGCCAGTTCCTGGATGAGAAAAGTGAAGGTGCGGTTCACCAGGGGATCATTGCCCGCGTGAAGCCGGGTCGTCAGTATCAGGAGAACGATCTGCCGGATCTGATCGCCACGCTGGATAACCCGTTCTTCCTGATCCTGGATGGCGTGACCGATCCACACAACCTCGGCGCGTGTCTGCGTAGCGCCGATGCGGCGGGCGTACACGCCGTGATCGTGCCGAAAGATCGCTCCGCTCAGCTGAACGCAACGGCGAAGAAAGTCGCCTGTGGCGCGGCGGAAAACGTTCCGCTGATCCGTGTAACCAACCTGGCGCGCACCATGCGTCTGCTGCAGGAAGAGAATATCTGGATCGTCGGGACTGCCGGTGAGGCGGATCATACGTTGTACCAGAGCAAAATGACCGGCCGTCTGGCGCTGGTGATGGGTGCAGAAGGCGAAGGTATGCGTCGCCTGACCCGTGAACACTGCGATGAGCTGATCAGTATTCCAATGGCTGGCAGCGTCTCATCCCTGAACGTGTCTGTCGCAACGGGCATCTGCCTGTTTGAAGCGGTGCGTCAGCGCGGGTAAACAGAAAGGCCGTCCTGATGACGGCCTTTAGTGTTTTCGCTCTCTCCCATCGGGAGAGGGCATCAGACGGTGGTCAACTCACTCTTCCAGCGATCGCAAATGATCATCTTTCCTCAGCGTCATCAGCGCCACCATACTCACCACCGCCGTTGCCATGACGTAGTAAGCCGGAATATCCAGGTTGCCCGTCTCTTTGATCAGCCCGGTAATAATCAACCCGGCACAGCCAGAGAAGAGGGCGTTCGACAGGGAGTAAGCCAACCCAAGCCCGGTATAGCGTACCCGTGTCGGGAACATCTCCGACAGCATCGCAGGCCCTGGCCCTGCCAGCATTCCCACCAGGCCACCCGCAACCAACACCACGAGCGCTTTCACCGCCAGCGTGCTGGACTCTGCCTGCAGAATTTTCAGCAGCGGCAGGGCGAGGATCAGCAGTAATGCAGTGGCGATAATCATCACCGTACGGCGTCCGATCCTGTCACTCAGGATCCCCGATGGCATAATGGTGAGTGCAAAACCGATGTTAGAAATTACTGCAATCAACAGCGCCTGGTTGAATCCGGTATGTAATGCAGATTGCAGGTAAGTGGGCATAATCACCAGATAGGTATAACCCGCGGCAGACCAGACCATCACGCGTCCAATCCCCATCACGATGGCTTTGAGCGTGGCGGCAGTATCGGCCTGAGCGATGGCCGGTTTTTCCTGCTGGTGGACAAAGCTTGGTGTCTCTTCCATGCTCACTCGTAACCACAGAGCAACAACCCCCATCGGGATTGCCAGGAAGAACGGAATGCGCCAGCCCCAGTCGTGCAGAGCGTCGGGTGTGAGCAGCGTGGAAAGGAGCGCGACCACGCCAGCCCCCGCGAGCAGTCCCAGCGCGACGGTGAAGGACTGCCATGCTCCGTAGAGCCCTCGCTTGCCGCGCGGTGCGAACTCTGTCATCAGCGAAACGGCTCCCCCGTATTCACCCCCGGCAAACAACCCCTGTAGTATACGAAGCAATGTGATAATCAGCGGTGCAGCAATACCGATGCTGGCGTAGACCGGCACCATGCCGATGGCGGCAGTGGCCAGCGTCATCAACACCAGCACAATAATCAGGGTAGGTTTTCGGCCAATACGGTCGCCAATACGGCCAAATACCACCGCGCCCAGCGGGCGAAAGAAGAAAGCGATGGCAAACGAAGCGTAGGTGAGGATCAGGCTGGTCAACCCCGATTCCCCTTCGAGCTGGAAGAAGTTTTTCGCAATGACGGTCGCCAGAAAACCGTAAACCGCGAACTCATACCATTCGATGAAGTTACCAATGGAGCCAGCAATTAACGCGCGCTTGTGCGCATCCGGCGCACGGTGGGAAGGTTGCATAACGTGCCTCGCAGAATAAAGTAAGAATAAATTATTCAACAAAACGGAGTGTATGAAATAGTTTATTCTTGTGTTCTGTGAGCTATTTCACGAATGATATCAGCGGGATCGCCAGCGTGTGACTCCACTCCCATGCAGTGTGAGCGTGGTCTGTCCATACTTACCTTCATTGCCACTGAAGGAGGGACACAGCATGCACTGGCAGACGCATACCGTTTTTAATCAACCCGTACCGCTTTCGAACAGCAACCTTTTTCTCTCTGATTGCGCACTGCGCGATGCGGTGATACGTGAGGGTGCTGGCTGGGATGTTGAGCTTCTCGCCAGCATCGGGCAACAGTTAGGGACGGCTGAGTCACTGGAGCTGGGCAGGCTGGCAAACGTCAACCCGCCGGAGCTGCTACGTTATGACGCCACCGGGGAGAGGCTGGACGACGTTCGTTTTCACCCGGCGTGGCATTTGCTGATGCAAGGTCTCTGTGCCAACCGGGTACACAACCTGGCGTGGGAAGAGGAGGCGCGGAAGGGATCATTTGTCGCCCGGGCTGCGCGTTTTATGCTCCACGCCCAGGTGGAAGCAGGCACGCTTTGCCCCATCACCATGACCTTTGCCGCCACACCGCTGTTGCAACAGTCGCTGACTGGCGATTTTCGTCACTGGCTCACGCCATTACTGAGCGATCGTTACGATCCACATTTTTCTCCCGGTGGGCAGAAGCGTGGCCTGTTGATTGGTATGGGGATGACGGAAAAGCAGGGCGGCTCGGATGTGCTCAGCAATACCACCAAAGCGGAAAAGTGCAGTGACGGCAGCTATCGGCTGGTGGGGCATAAATGGTTTTTCTCCGTGCCGCAAAGTGATGCACACCTGGTGCTGGCGCAGGCGAAAGGTGGGTTGTCCTGCTTTTTTGTCCCGCGCTTTTTACCTGACGGGCAACGTAACGCCGTACGCCTGGAGCGTCTGAAAGATAAGCTGGGTAACCGCTCTAACGCCAGCAGTGAAGTGGAGTTTCTTGATGCCTCCGGATGGTTGTTAGGGGAGGAGGGGGAAGGGGTTCGGCAGATCCTCAAAATGGGGGGACTCACGCGGTTCGACTGTGCGCTGGGTAGCCACGGATTGATGCGCCGGGCACTATCCGTGGCGCTGTACCATGCCCATCAGCGGCAGACATTTGGTAAGAACCTTATCGAGCAGCCATTAATGCGCGATGTACTGAGCCGTATGGCGCTGGTGCTGGAGGGGCAAACGGCACTGTTATTCCGCCTTGCCCGCGCGTGGGATAAGCGCGCCGATGCACAAGAGGCGGCCTGGGCGCGGCTTTTCACCCCGGCGGCGAAATACAGCGTGTGCAAAGCGGGGATCCCCTTTGTGGCAGAAGCGATGGAGGTGTTGGGGGGGATCGGCTATTGCGAAGAGAGTGAGCTTCCCCGTTTGTACCGGGAGATGCCGGTTAACAGTATCTGGGAAGGCTCAGGCAATATCATGTGTCTGGATGTTCTGCGCGTGCTGGCGAAGCAACCGGGCATTCTTGAGCTGCTCACTGACGATTTTGCCCAGGTAAAAGGACAGGACAGACACTTCGATCGCTGCTGGCGGCAGCTTCAGCAAAAACTGCGTAAACCACAGGAGGCACAGGGCAGAGAGATCGCTCAGCAGATCTTTTTACTGGGAGCCGGGAGCCAGATGCTGCGGTACGCATCACCACCAGTGGCGCAGGCGTGGTGCCGTATGATGCTGGACAACCGTGGCGGTTCGCTTATGAGTGAACAGGTGCAAAATGACCTGTTGTTACGCGCCACGGGCAGAGTCGGCTAGCGTCAACCTGGCTCACGTGTTGTTGATGATTTTCTTGATTTACAAATACGAAAAGCCACTCAAAAAGTGGCTTTTATCTGGAGGAATTAAACATAGAGGATAGCTTGTACCCGCCAATGGTCGACATGGTTGTCTTCCTGCATCTGGATGATGCGATACCAGGAAGCGCCCTGTTCATCAGCTTTTAATGCAACGACACGTTCAACGTCTTGCGGGCTCCCCGAAATATTATTGACGGAGATGAGGCCAATTTCATTCAGGCCAGTCACGCAATCAGCACTGGCGAATTCAGCTGATTGTGCGGTTGTGCTCACAAGGCCAGCTGAGAGCAACAAAGAGGTCAAAGCAAGAGTTCGTTTCATCGTCAGCTCCATTTCACATGTCTCCGGTATCCGCCGGGCACTCCTTTGCAAATAAACTCACTTCCATTGTTGCGGGCATGGAGTTTATTGTGGACAGGAAAATATCTATGGACGCAAAGCAGTGTAAATGTCGTTCAAATTATGACCTTCACTTACGGTACAAAATTGCCTGTGAGTACCACTGTCCCGTAATGATGGTTTCGTCGATCATAATGATGACGTAATAATCTGCTTTGGCGGCGACGGCTTGTGCTTCAATTGCTTCTTCCGCGTCATCCGGGGAACCGCGAACCAGCGCGGAGACGGTACCCATACGTTGTAATCCTTCCGTCTGATTACGACGAATTTCCTGCGGGTGATCGGCTACAGGGGGAGCGGGTTGCGGCGTTCCCTGCAGCGCACTACAGCCACCGAGCAGAGACACCAGCAATAAAGCAGCAAGCCTGTGCATAACCATATCTCGTTTCCTGATAGACATAGTGTAGTTGTCTGTGAATTTAGTTTTAGGGGAATGTTCCCGAAGTGTTATCTGGGGCGTAAATTTCGAATGAAAATATCGTGAAAGCGTAACCCAGTTCTCAACATTATGAATCATTCATTAGCACAGGATCGACAATGATTGAACTTGAAACACGCCGCCTCGGTGACCATGAAATATTACACGCAATACCGGCAGGGAAAAGTGAGCAACCGCTACCTGTTGTGGTTTTTTATCATGGGTTTACTTCATCAAAGCTGGTCTATAGCTATTTTGCGGTGGCGTTGGCACAGGCTGGGTTTCGTGTCGTCATGCCGGATGCTCCTGACCACGGTGCGCGGTTTACGGGCGATGAGCAGGCACGGCTGGGGCAGTTCTGGCCAATCCTTTACGGTAGTCTGACCGAGTTTGCCGGGTTGCGTGATGCGCTTTATCAGGCCGGTCTGGTGGCCGACGATCGTCTGGCAGTGGCCGGGGCTTCGATGGGCGGGATGACAGCGCTTGGGATCATGACGCATCACCCCGAAGTGAAATCCGTGGCCTGCCTGATGGGGTCGGGCTATTTCACCTCACTGTCACAGACGTTGTTTCCACCACCAGTGCAGGACGGTACTGAAGCCTTGCTGGCATCACTGGCGGAGTGGGACGTCACCCGGGCATTACCGCGCCTGGCTGAACGTCCATTACTGTTGTGGCATGGTGGCGCAGACGATGTGGTTCCCGCTGTCGAAACCTTCCGTTTACAGCAGGCGCTACAACGCGAAGGTCTGGACGGCAATCTGACCTGCCTGTGGGAAACTGGGGTTCGGCATCGTATTACGCCGACGGCGCTGGATGCCACCGTCGACTTTTTTCGCCAGCACCTTTAAACGCGCAGAACAGTGACACCCTGGGCTTCCAGCTTCTGGAGGATCTCCGGGTTGGCATTTTTGCCGGTGATTACCATGTCTATCTGTTCAGCCCGGCTGAACAGCATGCCTGCGCGTTCACCTACTTTGCTGCTGTCTACCAGCACAACGAGCTTGCCCACCACGTTGAGCATATTTTGTTCCGCCATTGCGGTCAGCATATCGGTTTTATACAACCCATCAGCGGTCAGACCTTTACCGCTGGTAAACATCCAGTGCCCGGCATAGAGGCTGTTTTCGCTGTCCTGCGGGCTGAGGGTGATGGACTGGCTCTTATTGTACTGCCCCCCCATAATCACCACGCTTTCATGTTCCTGGTCGATGAGATAGTTGGCGAGTGGCAAATAATTGGTGATGATTTGCACCGGCTTCCCACACATCTCCCGGCCCAGAAGAAACGCCGTGGAGCCGCAGTTGATGACCACGCTCTCACCGGGATTCACCAGCTGTGAGGCGGCTCTGGCAATCCGCACTTTTTCATCGTGGTTTTGTGCCTGATGGATGTTCATCGGCGTCCAGCGGGGGCGCTGCTGGCTGATGGCTTCCGCGCCGTTGCGGACTTTTTTCAGTTTGCCGCTTTCATCCAGCTTGTTGATATCCCGCCGTGCCGTCGCCGGGGAGATCCCTAAACGTTCGATCACTTTCTCGACGGTGACAAACCCTGTTTGCGCCAGGAGTTCCAGTAAAATTTGATGCCGTTGCGCTTCCGTCATGAGCTATTCCGATAAGAATTGATTTGAAAAGATGATATTTGAAATAGCGTGAGATTACTAAAATAAATATGAAATCGCCAGACACTCAGGTCTGGCGATTTGGCTTCACAATCAGAGGAATGACTTGAACGGCAGGTCTGGCTCAATGGTGAAGCAATCATCGAAGCCCCGAGGGTAGTGGTACTCGAGATTGTCCTTATCCAGCGGCCAGGTGAACTTGCCCCCCACCTGCCAGATAAACGGCTTGAAGCCATACTTCAGGCGGTCTTTTTTCATCTCCCACAGTACGCGGATTTCCTGTGGATCGGCCTGGAAGTTTGACCAGATATCGTGGTGGAACGGGATCACGACTTTGGTGTTCAGCGCTTCCGCCATGCGCAGCATATCGGCGCTGGTCATCTTGTCCGTAATGCCGCGCGGGTTCTCGCCGTAGGAGCCCAGCGCCACGTCGATCTGATGCTCGTTACCGTGCTTCGCGTAGTAGTTGGAGTAGTGAGAGTCACCGCTGTGGTACAGGGAACCACCAGGCGTTTTGAACAGGTAGTTCACCGCACGTTCGTCCATCCCATCTGGCAGCACGCCAGCGGCTTTCTGGTCGGCAGGCAGGGTAATCAGTGCGGTACGGTCAAAGGCATCCAGCGCGTGGATTTCAATGTCTTTGATTTTCACTACGTCGCCTGGTTTCATCACAATGCAACGCTCTTTTGGTACACCCCAACCGATCCATAAATCGACGCAGGTCTGCGGCCCAATGAACGGTACATCGTCAGCGCAGTTTTGCATGACGGCTGCTGCCACGTTTACATCAATGTGATCGTTGTGATCGTGGGTAGACAGCACGGCATCAATCTGACGAATGGCAAAGGGATCAAGGACAAATGGCGTGGTACGCAGGTTGGGCTGAAGTTTTTCAACGCCCGCCATACGCTGCATCTGATGGCCTTTTTTCATCAACGGATTGCCGTGGCTCTGTTTGCCCGTTCCGCACCAGAAATCGACGCAAATATTCGCGCCACCTTCTGATTTCAGCCAGATCCCCGTACAACCCAGCCACCACATTGCAAAGGTGCCAGGAGCGACCTGTTCCTGCTCAATCTCTTCATTCAGCCAGCTACCCCATTCCGGGAAGGTGCTCAGAATCCATGATTCACGGGTGATGGTGTTCACTTTACTCATCGTTTGACTCCTGGTTTTAATCAAAAGTAATCACATTGTGATTTGTTGTGATTCAATGCTGTCACCCTTTTATCGGGTTTGCAATGGGTAAATTGCGTAATTTTACCCTGCTAACCTCACGGAAAATCTGCATAAACCTTGTTAGACTTACGGCTATAAAGTATTAACTAAATGAATTATATAGAATAATTTATTGTTTTTATGCGGTAGTGAAAATCATTACTAACAATATGGAAATAATTTGCGTGATACGTCACAAATAATCAAATGCAATCTTGTGATGATTATTTGTGATTAATAGAGTGATGGCACCAACCACACAGGGATTGCCCCTCGTGTTCTCATTTCTGGAGAGAGTTATGGAGATCCTCTACAACGTCTTTACCGTGTTCTTTAATCAGGTAATGACTAACGCCCCGCTTTTGCTGGGTATTGTGACGTGTCTGGGTTACATCCTGCTGCGTAAGAGCGTCAGCGTTATTATCAAAGGCACGATCAAAACCATCATTGGTTTCATGTTGTTGCAGGCAGGTTCAGGCATTCTGACCGGCACGTTTAAGCCAGTGGTCGCCAAAATGTCGGAAGTGTATGGCATCAACGGCGCGATCTCTGACACCTATGCATCCATGATGGCCACCATCGATCGTATGGGAGATGCCTATAGCTGGGTGGGGTACGCCGTCCTGCTGGCGTTGGCGCTGAACATCATTTACGTTCTGCTACGTCGGATTACCGGCATTCGAACCATCATGCTGACCGGCCACATTATGTTCCAGCAGGCGGGGCTGATTGCGGTTTCTTTCTATATCTTCGGTTACCCAATGTGGACCACGATTATCTGCACTGCGGTGCTGGTGTCGCTCTACTGGGGGATCACCTCCAACATGATGTACAAGCCAACGCAGGACGTGACCGACGGCTGCGGCTTCTCCATCGGCCATCAGCAACAGTTTGCTTCCTGGATTGCCTATAAAGTTGCGCCATATCTGGGTAAGAAAGAAGAGAGTGTTGAAGATCTTAAGCTACCTGGCTGGCTGAATATCTTCCACGACAACATCGTCTCAACGGCGATTGTCATGACCCTCTTCTTCGGTGCCATTCTGCTCTCCTTCGGCATTGACGTGGTGCAGGCGATGGCGGGTAAAACCCACTGGACTATCTATATCCTGCAGACCGGCTTCTCCTTCGCGGTGGCGATTTTCATCATCACCCAGGGCGTGCGCATGTTCGTTGCCGAACTGTCCGAAGCCTTCAACGGTATTTCTCAACGCCTGATTCCCGGTGCCGTACTGGCCATTGACTGTGCGGCGATTTATAGCTTTGCACCAAACGCCGTGGTCTGGGGCTTTATGTGGGGCACTATCGGTCAGCTGATTGCGGTTGGCATCCTGGTGGGCTGCGGCTCTTCCATTCTGATTATTCCTGGCTTTATCCCGATGTTCTTCTCCAACGCCACCATTGGTGTCTTTGCTAACCACTTTGGTGGCTGGCGTGCGGCACTCAAGATTTGTCTGGTGATGGGGATGATTGAAATCTTCGGCTGCGTATGGGCGGTTAAGCTCACGGGCATGAGTGCCTGGATGGGCATGGCTGACTGGTCAATTCTGGCACCGCCGATGATGCAGGGCTTTGTCTCCATCGGACTGATCTTTATGGCCGTCATTATCCTGATTGCCCTGGCTTATATGTTCTTCGCCGGTCGCGCGCTGCGAGCCGAAGAAGATGCAGAAAAACAAACAGCAGAAGTTTCTGCTCACTAAGGAGTGTTGATTATGACCGTACGTATTCTGGCTGTGTGTGGCAATGGGCAAGGAAGCTCCATGATCATGAAAATGAAAGTGGATCAGTTTTTAACCCAGTCAAACATTGACCACACGGTGAACAGCTGCGCAGTGGGTGAATACAAAAGTGAACTGAACGGCGCAGATATCATCATCGCCTCTACTCATATCGCCGGTGAGATCACCGTGACGGGCCATAAATATGTCGTGGGTGTGCGCAACATGCTATCGCCAGCGGATTTTGGTCCAAAACTGCTGGAAGTGATCAAAGAACACTTCCCACAAGACGTGAAGTAAGGACGCCATATGAAACTACGTGATTCGCTGGCAGACAATAACTCCATCCTTTTACAGGCAGAGGCCAGCACCTGGCAGGAAGCGGTAAAACTGAGCGTGGATCTGCTGGTTAAGGCTGACGTTGTCGAGCCGCGTTATTACCAGGCCATTCTTGATGGCGTTGCGCAGCATGGCCCTTACTTTGTGATTGCACCGGGCCTGGCAATGCCGCATGGCCGCCCGGAAGAGGGCGTCAAAAAAACGGGCTTCGCCCTGGTGACGCTGAAAACGCCCCTGGTGTTCAACCACGAAGATAACGATCCGGTCGACATCCTCATCACGATGGCCGCCGTCGATGCCAATACCCACCAGGAGGTGGGCATCATGCAGATCGTCAATCTGTTTGATGATGAAGCCAATTTTGACCGTTTACGTGCCTGCCGTACCGCGCAGGACGTGCTGGATTTAATTGATAACGCCACTGCGGCGGCAGTTTAAGAGGAATTGAAAATGTCATTACCAATGTTGCAGGTTGCACTGGATAACCAGACGCTGTCTCACGCTTACGAAACCACCCGCCTGATTGCGGAAGAAGTCGATATTATTGAAGTGGGTACCATCCTCTGCGTGGGTGAAGGCGTGCGCGCTGTGCGCGATCTGAAAGCGCTTTATCCGCACAAAATCGTGCTGGCGGATGCCAAAATTGCTGACGCGGGCAAAATCCTCTCTCGTATGTGCTTTGAAGCCAATGCTGACTGGGTCACCGTGATTTGCTGTGCAGATATCAACACCGCCAAAGGCGCACTGGATGTGGCAAAAGAGTTCAATGGTGACGTCCAGATTGAACTGACCGGCTTCTGGACCTGGGAACAGGCACAGGAGTGGCGCGATGCGGGTATCCAGCAGGTGGTGTACCACCGTAGCCGCGATGCGCAGGCCGCCGGTGTTGCGTGGGGAGAAGCAGATATCAGCGCCATCAAACGTCTGGCCGATATGGGCTTCAAAGTCACCGTAACGGGGGGGCTGGCGCTGGAAGATCTGCCGCTGTTCAAAGGCATTCCCATTCACGTGTTTATTGCCGGTCGTAGCATCCGTGATGCCGCGTCTCCGGTAGAAGCGGCGCGTCAGTTCAAACGTTCAATCGCTCAGCTTTGGGGCTAAGGAGCGGGTATGTTGTCAAAACAGGTCCCGCTTGGCATCTATGAAAAGGCACTCCCTGCGGGGGAATGTTGGCTGGCGCGGCTGCAGCTGGCAAAACAGCTGGGTTTCGACTTTGTCGAAATGTCCGTAGATGAGACGGACGATCGTCTCTCTCGGCTCGACTGGAGCCGTGAACAGCGCCTGGCACTGGTGAGCGCTGTTGCTGAAACGGGCGTGCGTGTTCCTTCCATGTGCCTCAGCGCTCACCGCCGTTTTCCTCTCGGGAGTGAAGATGATACCGTGCGGGCTCAGGGGCTGGAGATCATGCGTAAAGCCATTCGCTTTGCGCAGGATGTCGGTATCCGTGTGATCCAGCTTGCCGGGTATGACGTTTATTACCAGGAAGCCAACGATGAGACGCGTCGACGTTTTCGCGACGGCCTGAAAGAGAGCGTCGACATGGCCAGCCGCGCGCAGGTGACGCTGGCGATGGAGATTATGGATTACCCGTTAATGAACTCTATCAGCAAGGCTCTGGGTTATGCCCATTACCTGAATAACCCGTGGTTCCAGCTTTACCCTGATATCGGCAACCTGTCGGCATGGGATAATGACGTACAGATGGAGCTTCAGGCGGGTATCGGGCATATCGTGGCGGTACACGTCAAAGATACGCGTCCTGGCGTTTTCAAAAATGTTCCGTTCGGCACCGGGGTGGTGGATTTCGAACGGTGCTTCCAGACGCTCAAACAGACCGGTTATTGCGGGCCTTACCTGATTGAGATGTGGAGCGAAACGTCGGACGACCCGGCAGGTGAAGTGGCGAAAGCACGGGACTGGGTGCGCGAGCGTATGGCGCGGGCAGGGTTGATGGAGGCCGAAGATGCGACAGCTTAAGCAGCAGGTGTTTGAGGCCAATATGGATCTTCCCCGCTATGGTCTGGTGACGTTCACCTGGGGCAACGTCAGCGCTATCGATCGTGAGCAGGGGCGGGTTGTGATTAAGCCCAGTGGCGTGGCGTACGAGACCATGACAGTCGACGATATGGTGGTGCTGGATCTCGAAGGTAATGTTGTTGACGGTAACTGGCGTCCTTCTTCCGATACGGCCACCCATCTGGCGCTGTACCGGCGTTATCCGTCGCTTGGCGGTGTTGTGCATACCCA
Organism: Enterobacter cloacae; assembly: GCA_014169315.1. Lineage (NCBI taxonomy): Bacteria > Pseudomonadati > Pseudomonadota > Gammaproteobacteria > Enterobacterales > Enterobacteriaceae > Enterobacter > Enterobacter cloacae. The sequence goes on from AP022133.1 coordinate 400,405, forward strand.
CTCCACGCATGCCACTGCCTGGGCGCAGGCAGGGCTGGCGATCCCGGCACTGGGAACAACGCATGCGGACTACTTCTTTGGTGATATTCCCTGCACGCGCGCGCTAGCGCAGGCGGAAGTGGAAGGTGAGTACGAGCTCAACACCGGTAAGGTCATTATCGAAACGCTGGCTGAACGTGAGCCGCTGCATACGCCGGGCATTGTGGTGTATCAGCACGGCCCGTTCGCCTGGGGAAAAGATGCTCATGACGCCGTACATAATGCGGTCGTCATGGAGGAAGTGGCACGAATGGCGTGGATTGCCCGCGGTATTAACCCACATCTTCAGGGGATTGATGATTACCTGATGAACAAGCATTTCATGCGTAAGCATGGTCCAAATGCCTACTACGGGCAGAAGTGAATAAGTGCTCTGGAATACCAAAACAGTTGTAACCGGTGGTATTTCAGAGCCATTCGCAAAAAAAAAGCCCCCGGGCAGGGGGCAAGTCAAACTATGGCTATATTCTCTTTGTTGGCTTTCCTGGTGCTAGCGTTAAAGCGTTATCGGTAAATATCTGCACTGGCGTGCATATTGCCGTTGCTGCCAGGCTCACGCATCAGTATGACGTGATAGTATGTTGCACCCTGCGCATCGGTTTCTTCATTAATTGCCTGATCTGCTTCACTTTCAGTGGCGAAATTATGATTGATGTAGATTACGCCTAAGCTTTGCACATCATCCATGTTTCTGGCCTGTCGGCCGTCTATCTTGATGGCTGCCATTGCGTTTGCACTGAGCAATAGCGCAGCCATAATGGCGATTGCGATTTTTTTCATGATATACGCTCCACGACTGCGTGCTGTGTGACGGTTTATTGCTCTCCTTTTTTCTTCAGATGGGCTCTGATTAAAGTGTAATCGCTTATCAGATGCGGATAAGTGACCATTTCTGATGCAGTTGTTCAAAAAAACAACGCTTCCTGATGTGATTAATTTTAAATCATCCAGTTAGGGTCACTTTGCGCTTTGTGCGAATTTTTTGCGCAATCAGCTTGAGTTTCCAGGGTCACGCAAGTATTATGACGCGTCAATTTTTCAGCCGACCTTTAACACGTTCCTTGCCTCCCCGGGCCTCGGCTGACCCAGACAGGAGGCTGAATAATCCGTAAGGAGCAATTCGATGCGTCATTACGAAATCGTTTTTATGGTCCATCCTGACCAGAGCGAACAGGTTCCGGGTATGATCGAGCGCTACACTGGTGCAATCACTGCAGCAGCGGGCACGATCCACCGTCTGGAAGACTGGGGCCGCCGTCAGCTGGCTTATCCGATCAACAAACTGCACAAAGCTCACTACGTTCTGCTGAACGTTGAAGCACCGCAGGAAGTGATCGATGAGCTGGAAACTAACTTCCGCTTCAACGATGCCGTTATCCGCAGCATGGTTATGCGTACCAAACACGCAGTGACCGAAGCATCTCCGATGGTTAAAGCGAAAGACGAGCGCCGTGAGCGTCGCGATGATTTCGCAAACGAAACCGCAGATGATTCTGATGCTGGGGATTCTGAAGAGTAATTTCTGATGACCAACCGTCTGGTGTTGTCCGGCACCGTGTGCAGGACCCCCCTTCGAAAGGTCAGTCCATCAGGAATTCCGCATTGCCAGTTCGTGCTTGAGCATCGTTCTGTGCAAGAGGAAGCCGGGTTTCACCGGCAGGCGTGGTGCCAAATGCCCGTTATTATTAGCGGACACGAAAACCAGGCCATTACTCACAGTATAACGGTCGGTAGTGCAGTCATCGTTCAGGGGTTCATCTCTTGCCACAAGGCAAAGAACGGCCTGAGCAAAATGGTTCTGCATGCCGAGCAGATTGATTTGATAGATTCTGGAGACTAGCCATATGGCACGTTATTTCCGTCGTCGCAAGTTCTGCCGTTTCACCGCGGAAGGCGTTCAAGAGATCGACTATAAAGATATCGCAACGCTGAAAAACTACATCACCGAAAGCGGTAAGATTGTCCCAAGCCGTATCACCGGTACTCGTGCAAAATACCAGCGTCAGCTGGCTCGCGCTATCAAACGCGCTCGCTACCTGTCCCTGCTGCCGTACACTGATCGTCATCAGTAATCGGGCACGGTCCATTAATACGACTTTAAGAGGATAAGGTAATGCAAGTTATTCTGCTTGATAAAGTAGCAAACCTGGGCAGCCTGGGTGATCAGGTAAACGTTAAAGCGGGTTACGCTCGTAACTTCCTGGTTCCACAGGGTAAAGCTGTTCCAGCTACCAAGAAAAACGTAGAGTTTTTCGAAGCACGTCGCGCTGAACTGGAAGCCAAACTGGCTGACGTTCTGGCGGCTGCTAACGCTCGCGCTGAGTCAATCAACGCACTGGGCACCGTTACCATCGCGTCCAAATCTGGCGACGAAGGTAAACTGTTCGGTTCCATCGGTACCCGCGATATCGCTGATGCAGTAACTGCTGCTGGCGTTAAAGTGGCTAAGAGCGAAGTTCGTCTGCCGAACGGCGTTCTGCGTACCACTGGTGAGCACGAAGTTGACTTCCAGGTTCACGGCGAAGTGTTCGCTAAACTGGTTGTTAACGTTGTAGCTGAGTAATTTTTACTCTGCTCACGTCGAAGCGCCGGCCTTGTGCCGGCGTTTTGCTTTTTAACGGTACCAGACACGTTTTCTTGCTTGTATGGTAGCTATTCCAGGCTCCTTCTCTGATAATAAATTGAAACGCAATTTTATTTATGAGATTTGTCATGGAAACTGTTCTGCCCACGCCCGTGTTTGCCCGTCGCAATGTGGCCTATGCCTGCGCCACGCTCTGCTGTCTGCTTTGGGGTAGCTCCTACCCGGCCATTAAAAACGGTTATGAACTCTTCCTGATTGCGACTGATGATATCCCGTCGAAAGTGGTGTTCGCTGGCTACCGTTTTCTGTTTGCGGGTGTGTTGTTACTCCTCTTTGCATTAGCACAGCGCAAACCCATCGCCCGATTAACACCCGCTCAGTTTGGGCAACTGACTGTCCTGGGTCTGACGCAGACGACCATTCAATACACTTTCTTTTATATCGGGCTGGCCTACACCACGGGTGTCAATGGTTCGATCATGAATGCCACCGGGACTTTCTTCAGCGTACTGCTGGCACACTTTATCTATCACAACGACAAGCTTAGCTATAACAAAACGCTGGGTTGTATTCTGGGGTTTGCCGGAGTGATGCTGGTGAACTTCCACAGTGGGCTAAGCGAGTTCCACTTTGTCTGGAATGGCGACGGGTTTGTGGTGCTGGCGGCATTTATCCTCTCTGCTGCCACGCTTTACGGAAAACGCATCTCTCAGACGGTCGACCCCATGGTGATGACCGGATGGCAGCTGGCTATCGGCGGGGCGATGCTGGTGGCAGGTGGCTATGTCACGGGGGGCACGCTGGTGCTGCATAGCGTCAACGCGCTGGCGGTACTGGGATATCTGACGTTGCTCTCATCTGTGGCCTTCGCGTTGTGGAGCATGCTACTCAAAGTCAACCGCGTCAGTATGATCGCACCGTTTAACTTCGTGATACCGGTGGCGGGAACGGTGCTGTCTGCCATATTCCTTGGCGAAAATATCCTGGAGATAAAATATGCCGTTGCGCTGGTGCTGGTGTGTTCGGGGATTTGGTGGGTGAATAAGCGGAGCCACTGAGTGGGGCATTGCCGGGCGGCGCTGACGCTTGCCCGGCCTACGGCAACTAACGCACCCGGATAAAACTTCCGTCGTTCTGACGCGTAAAGAGCACCTGCTGGCCGTTTCCGGCATCAATGGTCAGGCCCGTCACCACACCGCTGGCGTTCTGACGAATCTGCACCATCTGGCCGTTTTGCAGATTGCTGAGCGGCTTACCTGTACCTTCAACCTGTGCCATCGCATAGACATCGGTCGGTGGCAGATTATGGTCGCGGAACAGTTGCGCGAGGGTTTTACCCGGCTCTACGCGATAGGTGCGCCACTGTTGCTCAATTCCGGTGGGTTGCCGCGTTTGTTGAGGTTCTGAAGGGGTTGCGGCCTGTTCCTGCGGCTGCTCATCCTGAACCGGCTCTGGTTCAACTGGCGCGACCTGGCCCGGATCGTTAGATGGCGTAACCAGCTGAGTCTGCATAGGTTGAGCATCAGGCTGTGGTCGCGTTTGCGACTGGAGATCCAACTGTGCATTACGGGTCACCGTTGTGGTGCCCGTATCCTCACCGCCGGTAGGAAGCAAGAAGCCAATTATCATCAGCAGCGCTCCGATGATAATGCCTCTGCGATGCAGGGACGGTAGCGGATCCATGATGCGAAAATGATCTGGCGCATACCAGATTTTCGCCAGGGTAGGTTTCAGTTCAAATCGCCCGGGCATGGCTTTCCTCCTGCTCCGCGTCTTTTTTATCCTGTCCTGAGAAGTGTAGTTTGCTAACTGCCTGATGGGCGTAACAAAGCCAGCTTTCGTGACACATATTTGGGAAAATCCTGACTGGCTCTATTGTTTCTGTTTCGTCGCAGTTTGTCACCTTTACTTCAGACAAAGTTTTACCCATAAGGGCATGGCTGCTATGCTGCCCGCTACTTTAAATGTGATGGAAGGAAAACCCATGACCACCCCGACTTTTGACACTATCGAAGCGCAGGCAAGCTACGGTATCGGCTTGCAGGTAGGACAGCAGCTGAGCGAATCCGGCCTGGAAGGCCTGTTACCGGAAGCGCTGGTGGCGGGTATCGCTGACGCGCTGGAAGGCAAACATCCGGCGGTTCCGGTTGATGTTGTGCATCGCGCGCTGCGTGAAATCCACGAACGTGCTGACGCCGTGCGTCGTGCGCGTTTCGAAGAAATGGCTGCCGAAGGCGTGAAATACCTGGAAGAAAACCGTGAGCGTGAAGGCGTGAACAGCACCGAGTCCGGCCTGCAGTTCCGCGTGATCAACCAGGGTGACGGCACTATCCCGGCACGTACTGACCATGTTCGCGTGCACTACACCGGTAAGCTTATCGACGGTACTGTATTTGACAGCTCCGTGCAGCGTGGCGAACCGGCTGAGTTCCCGGTTAACGGTGTTATCGCTGGCTGGATCGAAGCGCTGACCCTGATGCCAGTGGGTTCCAAATGGGAACTGACTATCCCGCAGAACCTGGCCTATGGCGAGCGTGGCGCGGGCGCGTCCATCCCACCATTCAGCACCCTGGTGTTTGAAGTCGAATTGCTGGAAATCCTGTAATCGACATACGATTTTCCTCTCCCTGTGCGGGAGGGGAAAATAGTGAGAAAACCTATAGTTACACCTGAATCAACATTTTATCTTGCAAATGTATATGTTGCGTGTATTTTTGTGAGCTGTTTCGCGTTGTATGAGTGATATGACACTCACTTTAAACATATTATTAACATAATATTCAAATCATAGTATTCATCCCGCCGATTCTTACCTAATATCGATGAGTCCTTTCATGGGGACCGTCATCTTTTGACGTATTTAAAGGCCAGAAGAGCCTTAACAACACAGACAGGCATAAACAGGAAAATATCACATGGTAGATCAGATCAAAGTCGCCGCCGTTGAAGAGGCGTCGTCTGAACAGTCGCTACGGCGCAATCTCACAAACCGTCATATTCAGCTTATTGCCATTGGTGGTGCCATCGGTACCGGGCTGTTTATGGGATCGGGTAAAACCATTAGCCTTGCCGGGCCGTCGATCATTTTCGTTTATATGATCATCGGCTTTATGCTCTTTTTCGTGATGCGTGCAATGGGTGAATTGCTGCTCTCGAACCTCGAATACAAGTCCTTCAGCGACTTCGCTTCCGATCTGCTCGGCCCCTGGGCGGGCTATTTTACCGGCTGGACATACTGGTTCTGCTGGGTGGTAACCGGTATGGCGGATGTCGTCGCGATTACCGCCTATGCGCAGTTCTGGTTCCCCGGTTTGTCGGACTGGGTGGCCTCGCTGGCCGTTATCGTTCTGCTGCTGAGCCTGAACCTTGCCACCGTGAAAATGTTCGGTGAGATGGAGTTCTGGTTCGCGATGATCAAAATCGTGGCGATTGTGGGGCTCATTGTGGTGGGGCTGGTGATGATTCTCACGCATTTCCAGTCGCCAACGGGCGTTCAGGCCTCGTTTACCCATCTGTGGAATGACGGTGGCTGGTTCCCGAAAGGCATCAGCGGATTCTTTGCCGGGTTCCAGATTGCAGTATTTGCCTTTGTGGGAATTGAGCTGGTAGGTACTACCGCTGCGGAAACCAAGGATCCAGAGAAGTCTCTGCCGCGTGCAATCAACTCTATTCCGGTTCGTATCATCATGTTCTACGTCTTCGCGCTGGTCATCATTATGTCCGTGACGCCGTGGAGCTCCGTCGTGCCAACCAAGAGCCCGTTCGTCGAGCTGTTCGTTCTGGTGGGGCTGCCAGCAGCAGCGAGCCTGATTAACTTCGTGGTGCTGACGTCTGCTGCCTCTTCCGCGAACAGCGGTGTTTTCTCTACCAGCCGCATGCTGTTTGGGCTGGCACAGGAAGGCGTTGCGCCGAGCGCGTTCGCCAAACTGTCTAAGCGCGCGGTACCGGCGAAAGGGTTAACCTTCTCCTGCATGTGCCTGTTGGGCGGTGTGGTAATGCTCTACGTGAACCCGAGCGTGATCGGTGCCTTCACCATGATCACCACGGTGTCTGCGATCCTGTTCATGTTTGTCTGGACTATCATCCTGTGCTCGTACCTGGTGTACCGCAAACAGCGTCCACATCTGCATGAAAAATCGATCTACAAGATGCCATTGGGCAAGCTGATGTGCTGGGTGTGTATGGCGTTCTTCGTGTTCGTACTGGTTCTGTTGACGCTGGAAGATGACACTCGTCAGGCGCTGCTCGTCACGCCACTGTGGTTCATCGCACTGGGTCTGGGCTGGCTGTTTATCGGTAAGAAACGTATGGCGGGTGTGCGTTAATACGTTTGAAAACGTTACAGGCCCGGTAAGCGTAATCGCTACCGGGCCTTTTTGTTACTCTCCGGCTAATGCACGCGGGAACAGAACGTTGTTCTCAAGACTGATGTGTTCCATCAGGTCGTCAATCATCTCGTTAATACCGTTGTACATCGCTTTCCACGTCGTACACGCTTCCGGCGGCGGTGTGACGTTGTTGGTGGTGTGTTTGATCACTTCCAGCAGTTCACCTGCATCATCATGTTCGCTTTCCATCACGCTAATAGGCCCCATTGCCTGGCTGCCCATACCCTGTTTAATCATCGGGAAGAGGATCTGCTCTTCTTTCATCATATGGCTGGAAAGTTCTTCGTGCAGCATGGTCAGATATTTCGCCAGACCGCGTGGCACCGAAGGCTTGTCGGCATGCACGCGCTCAACTTTGGTCGCCTGCAGGATAAGCTCTGGTAACTGTTCGCGGTGACGATCATGGTAACGCACGATGATATGGTCGATGATTTCGGTAAGTGGTGCGGCGCGCCAGTCTTTTTCAATGGGCTGTGCGGCCAGCTGTGCCAGCTCCGCTTCAATAACCTCTACATCCAGCTCTTTGCGCGAGGCCGCACGCGCCAGAGTTTGCTTACCGCCGCAGCAGTAGTCCATATCATATTTACGGAACAGCGCCGAAGCGCGAGGGATGGAGAGCGCCAGCTCGCCGAGTGGTTGGTCGCGGAAGGCCATAGCAGTTACCTCATCATCAATAATATAAGATGCATTTTAAATGCATCTTTGTGGCGATACTATAACCCTTTAGGGGCAAAGTTGAAAATGAGATGTAGGTCACGAAAAAAATCTTGTGTATTAACCTGCTGAATGGATTTGGAAAATTTCTTTCGAAAGTTTTTAAAGGTGGATAAGCAGTAAACAACCCGCCGCACCTGCCGATAGATACACGTCAGACAATATCCCGCATATAAAAGGCTACGCATGTTTAAACGTATAAAAGTGATTACTCTTCTGGTTTCGGTGCTGCTTGTGCTTGGCATCATGCAATTGATCTCTGCTGGCATTTTTATTAATGCGCTGAATAACGACAAAGACAACTTCGCCGTCTCGCAGCTTTCGGGCAAAAACGTGGCGGAGTTTACCGATGCATGGATCAGCCTGAACCAGGCTCGCGTCACCCTGAACCGCGGCATGCTGCGCCTGCAAAGCAGCATGGCATCCCAGATTAACGGCGGGCAGCTGAATGAGCTGGTGACTACCGCAAAAAAGCTGCTGGCAGATGCACAGAATCACTACGACAAATACTATGCATTGCCTAATACCCCGGGTCTGGACGACAACCTGACGAATCGCCTGGAAGAGCAGTACCGCATTTATTCCGCAACGCTTACGCAAATGAACGCTTTACTGGCACAGGGCGATCTGGAGGGTATGTTCAAACAGAATGCGGAGCAGAAGCAGAACGCAATGCAGAGCGTGTACCGTGAATGGCGTGAAGCGCAGGTTGTACTGACGGACAAAGGGCTTCAGGATAATGAGAGCAACTACACGCGTATTCTGTGGATCCTCTCTGCGGTTATGCTTCTGGTGATTGTCGTCATTATTTTCAGCTGGATTGCGATGCGCCGCGTTCTGCTGCTGCCGCTGCAGGATGTCATCAGCCATATTCGTGCCATTGCGTCGGGTGATCTGACTCAGCCGATCGACGCCAGTGGTAAAAACGAGATGGCGCTGCTGGCACATAACGTCCAGGAGATGCAAAAAGCGCTGTCGAACACGGTTGGCGTGGTGCGTGAGGGTGCGGATACCATTTATACCGGTGCGGGGGAAATTTCTGCGGGCAGTAACGATTTGTCGTCCCGTACTGAACAGCAGGCAGCCTCTCTGGAAGAAACCGCCGCCAGCATGGAACAGTTAACGGCGACCGTGAAGCAAAACGCCGATAATGCGCGTCAGGCCTCCCGCCTTGCGCTGGATGCCTCTTCAACAGCGAAGAAGGGCGGTCATGTGGTGGAAGGCGTGGTGCGCACGATGGATGAAATCGCTACCAGTTCCAGCAAAATTGCCCAAATTACTAACGTGATCGACGGTATTGCCTTCCAGACCAACATCCTGGCGCTGAACGCGGCGGTTGAAGCTGCACGTGCAGGCGAACAGGGTCGCGGCTTTGCGGTGGTGGCGGGGGAAGTTCGTACTCTGGCCCAGCGCAGCGCCCAGGCGGCGAAAGAGATCAAAGCGCTGATCGATGATTCCGGCGAGCGCGTGAATGCGGGCTCTCAACTGGTGAATGAAGCCGGGGCGACGATGGAGGAAATCGTCAATGCGGTCACGCGTGTTACTGACATCATGGGTGAAATCGCCTCCGCCTCTGACGAGCAGAGTCGCGGTATTGATCAGGTCGGCCAGGCTGTGGCGGAGATGGATCGCGTGACCCAGCAAAACGCCTCGCTGGTGGAAGAATCTGCCGCGGCGGCGGCGGCGCTGGAAGATCAGGCTGCGCGCCTGAACGAAGCGGTGGCGGTGTTTAAGATTACCCGCAACCAGGCAGCAAAAGCGGCTCCGGTGAAAACATATGTGCCAAAAGCACAACCTGCTGTCACCGCTTCAGAAGCAAACTGGGAAACGTTCTAACGCTTTGCCCGGTAAGGCGTAACCGCCACCGGGCAATACTCACACCTCAGAGGCCGGAACAACCCTCGGTTTTTCCGGCTTCGCTCTCACCGCAATCACTACCCCGGCCACAAGCAACAAGATCCCGCAGGCCGTGAGGAGTGGCGGTACACTCTGGCGCATCAGGAAGGTATAAAGTAATCCGGCCAGGGTTTCGAAGACAATCAGCGGCCCTAAGATCACCGTCGGCAGCTTCTGGCTGGCGATATTCCAGCACAGCGCGCCCACCCAGGAACACAGCACGGCGATGGCAACCATTAAGCCGATGAATATCCACGGTCGAGGCCCGAAGGGCAGGGTAAATTCTGGTTGCTGCTGACCTAACCAGATGCACGCCCCCACATATCCCACCAGTGACACCGGCAGCGTGACCAGTGCCTGTGCCGTCGCCCACATCATTGGATGTTTATCCGGGTTTTCCCGCAGCCAGCGAGCGTTGCGCAGGGCATACCACGCCCAGCACACCACGGAAACACACGCCAGCATGATGCCAGACCCGTAGCGCCAGAGGTTGAAATCCGTCTGCCCGTGGCGCAGTTCGGCAATATTCACACACGCCAGTCCCACGGCGATGCATGCCAGTGCTGGCACCATTTTTGACCACGCCAGTTTGCCATCGCGGTGGCTATAGAGCAGGTTCGCAAACACGGGGATCACCACCGGTAATGTACCGATAATCATGGTAGAAACCGGTGCCCCTGTACGCTGAATGGCACTCGCCAGACAGAAGTAATAGATGAGGTTACCCATCATGGTCAGCGCCAGTGCAGCGAACCAGTCCTGGCGGCTGAGCTGTCGCAGCCGCGCACGCCCCAGCCACGCTAAGGGCAGTGCAATCAGCCCCAGTGCCAGGTAACGTCCCATCGACTGCAGTACCGCCGGGTACTCTGGTACTATCAGAGGGCCGACAAAAATTAACCCCCACATCAGACCTGCAAGCAGGGCATACAACACGCCGCTAACCATTTTTCCACCCACATTGATTCACTTTGCACTCAGTGTAGAAGGGGAACATGCGCCCGTATTGTATGAGGTTGCGCATTAGCGCGTGGTCACCTGTTTCTGGTAACGCACAGGGGTGATGCCGTAACGGCGGGTAAAGGCGCGGGTCAAATGCGACTGATCGGTCAATCCGGTGGCGGCGGCCACTTCAGCGGCGGGCATACCGTGCGTCAGGAACGCTTTGGCGCGCCACAGGCGGATCGCCATCAGCATTTGATGCGGCGTAACATGGAAGTGGGCTTTGAACTGGCGCTGAAAATGGTACGGGCTGAGTGACACCACATTCGCCAGCTCGTCCAGGGTCAGCGAATGCATATAGTTGTCATGCAGATATTCGCGCACACGTGCGAACCGGTGTGCGCCTTCCTGTATCACCGGTGCGTGGCGGGCCAGCGGCTGGAAGGTCTCAATGAGATCCAGCAATAACCCTTTTTGCGCCAGCGGGTCGTCCGTATGCCACAGGCCATAAATCAGCTGGCCAATCTGGACTGAACGTTGCGGATCGTAACGCGTAACATCGCTAAACCACCACTGGCGAAGGCCGGTCACCTCTTCCAGCAAATCGGGTTCGATGTAGACCATCCGGTAGCGCCAGCCACCTTCGGTGGCAGATTCCCCCGTGTGGATCTCGTCCGGGTTCATGGTGACAACGGATTTTTCAGAGGCGAGGTGTTGCGTACCGCGATAGCGAAAGCGCTCGGCACCGGTTTCAATCGTGCCGATCCCGAAGGCTTCGTGGGTGTGGGGCTCAAAGGCGTAGTCTGAGATATGCGCGTGATAGAGTTCGAGGCCCGGCAATTGCGCCAGGTGGCGAAAGCGCGCGCTGTCTCTCTCATCAATGAACTGTTCCGGTACGCCTTGCACGGTGAGTCTCCTCGTGGGTCATCGCTTCATTATCAGAGATGACCCGAGGGGATGCCACAAAAAATAACCAGTTTGTAACAATTACAGGATAGCGCTGACGCTCTCGCTCAGTGATGTCGTTGGACGGCCGATCAGTTTGCTGAGCGTATGGCTGTCGTCAAACAAACCACCTTTCGACGCCCCCGTGTCGGAATCCGCCAGCATATCCGCCAGCCCGGCGGGCAAACCAACGCTCTTCAGCGCGGCGGCAAAATCCGCTTCGCTCAGATTCTGATAAGCCACCTGTTTCCCGCTCTGTTTGCTCAGCTCAGCCGCCAGCTCGCTCAGCGTCCACGCATTGTCGCCTGCCAGTTCGTAAACTTTGCCCGCGTGACCCTCTTCAGCAATGACTTTCGCTGCGGCTGCCGCATAATCTGCACGGGTAGCGGAGGCGATTTTGCCTTCACCAGCGGCACCGATAAATACGCCGTGTTCCAGCGCAGGCGGCGCACTCGCCAGATAGTTTTCGGTATACCAGCCGTTGCGCAGCAGGGCATAAGGGATACCTGATTTCGCCAGCGCTTTTTCGGTGGCGACGTGCTCAACGTGCAGCCCCAGTGGGGATTTATCCGCATGCAGCAGGCTGGTGTAGGCGATGAACTTCACCCCAGCCGCCCTGGCGGCGTTAATCACATTCTGGTGCTGTGTGGCGCGCTGGCCCACTTCGCTGGATGAGATCAGCAGCAGTTTATCCACGCCGTTCAGTGCGGTGGTGAAAGCCGCTTCGTCAGTGTAATCGGCCTGGCGGACGACAATACCCTGCTGGCTTAATGCCTGGGCTTTCGCCGGATTACGCACAATGGCTACAATCTGGTTTGCCGGAACGGTTTTCAGCAGTTGTTCGATAACGAGATGGCCAAGCTGGCCGGTAGCGCCGGTAATCGCGATCATGATGAATCTCCTTCGTGTTTGTCTGGTGTTGTGGCACACTATCACCTTAACTAACTTTTAGTAAGTACGTACAAAAAGGTAAGTATGAAAATGACGATCCCGACACTCAGCGAACAAATGCGCGACGGAAATCTGTTTGCCGAGCAGTGTCCTTCCCGGGACGTGCTCAAGCATGTCACCAGTCGCTGGGGCGTGCTGATTCTGGTGGCATTACGTCAGGGAACGCATCGCTTCAGTGACCTGCGCCGCAAGATGGGGGGCGTGAGCGAAAAGATGTTGGCTCAGTCGCTTCAGGCGCTGGAGCAGGACGGGTTTGTTGATCGCGTTTCGTACCCGGTCGTACCGCCGCACGTAGAGTATAGTCTGACGCCGTTAGGGGCAGAGGTGAGCGAGAAAGTGGCCGCACTGGCGGACTGGATCGAGGTGAATACGCCTCAGGTGTTGGCGAACCGCGACGATCGAGCGGCCTGATTCCCGCACTCTGGCCCTCTCCCACAGGGAGAGGGAACAGACGTGGCATTGCCGTTTGGCTTTTTACTTGCTCAAATCCACCTGATAAACCGCAAACCCGATATCATCGGTCGCGACCTTGCTCATCGGATACTGGGCTTTATCCTTAATAAATGCGGCTGCTTTATCGGATGGTGAGGTTTCAAAACGAATATCCAGCTGCGTATTGCTGTGGATCGGAGCCAGTCGCCAGTTGTTATCGACGGCCGGGTGAATTTCACCTGCCTTTTTCGACTCTGCACTGATCCATGCTGACAGCACCGAGCGGTTCTCGTCCGGTGATGCAAACGCGATGTGGCTATCACCCGTACCGGCAAACTTCCCACCGTAGGCGCGGTAGTTATTGGTCACCACCAGGAAGGTGGCATTCGGGTCAATGGCCTTGCCATTAAAGGTCAGGTTTTTGATGCGTTCCGCCTGCGGATTAATGGCCTGACATTCGCCGTCATACTTCGCGGGCTGAGTGACATCAATCTGATAATTCACCCCGTCGATGACGTCGAAATTGTAGGTGCGGAACCCATCCAAGTTAATCAACGACTGCGGTTTGCTGCTGTTGGGATCGATCTGATTAAACTGCCCGGCAGAGCACTCCAGCCACTCTTTTACTTCTTTCCCTGTGGCTTTAACCACCACCAGGGTGTTCGGGTAGAGATAGAGGTCGGCGGCGTTACGGAAGGTCAACTGGCCTTTTTCGACTTCAACATAGCTTGCCGGGTCATTCTTACGCCCGCCTACTTTGAATGGCGCAGCGGCTGACAGTACCGGCAGTTTTGCCAGATCCGGATCGCCCTGCACAAAGTGTTCGGCATAGGCTTTTTGCGCCATGTTGACCACCTGAACGGTCGGGTCATCCTGTACCAGCGCCAGGTAGCTGTACATGTTGTCGGCAGATTTACCGATCGGCTTGCTGACGAATTCTCGCGTCGCGTCATGGTCATGCTTCAGCACGTCGACCAGCTTTTTGTCTTCGCCAGCCAGTGATTTTTTGGCCGCGGCATCATAAATTGGGCGCGCTTCGGCTGTGGATTGTGTGACTTTCCAGCTGCCACCGTCGTTATTCAGCACCAGATCCACCACGCCGAGGTGGTCACCCCACATACCAGGCATCACGGACGGTACGCCATTCAATGTCCCTTTTTTGATGTCTGCACCTTTGATGCTGGCAAAATCTTTACCCGGGAAGACCGCATGAGCGTGGCCAAACAGAATTGCGTCGATGCCCGGGACTTCGCTCAGGTAGTAAACCGAGTTTTCAGCCATCGCCTGATAAGGATCGGCGGAAAGCCCGGAGTGAGCGACCACCACCACCAGATCCGCCCCTTTCTTGCGCATCTCCGGCACGTATTTACGCGCTGTTTCGGTGATGTCGTTGACGGTCACTTTGCCGTTGAGGTTGGCTTTATCCCACGTCATGATCTGTGGCGGTACAAAACCGATATAGCCGATTTTCAGCGTCTGCTTTTTACCTTCTTTATCGACGACGGCAGTTTCTTTAATCAGGTAAGGGGTAAATAACGGCTTCTGGGTCTTAACATCGATGATATTGGCGTTAACGTAGGGGAATTTAGCGCCGGCCAGCGCATCATGAAGGTATTTCAGTCCGTAGTTAAACTCGTGGTTACCCAGGTTGCCGACGGTATAATCCAGAGTGTTCATTGCCTTATACACCGGATGGATCTCGCCTTTTTTCAGCCCCTTCGCTGCCATATAGTCGCCAAGCGGACTACCCTGAATTAAATCTCCGTTGTCGACCAGGACACTGTTTTTTACTTCACCTCGTGCGGCGTTGATCAAACTTGCCGTGCGTACCAGTCCGAATTTTTCGGTCGAGGTATCTTTGTAGTAATCGAAGTCCATCATGTTGCTGTGCAGGTCGGTGGTTTCCAGAATACGGAGATCTACCGTCGCCGCCTGAACGCTTGCCGCAATCAGCGTCGCCAGGAGCGTTGCGCTAAACTTAATCATCAGAGGAGTCCTTTTTTCGATCCAAGCCACAAAAGAATATGTATGTATATTTTGTTGCTTACAGAATTGTGAATCCTGCCAGAAAAAAGTGCGTTTAAACCGGAATTGCTTCACAGATAGCGGAATTGTTCACATTACGATATAACTAAAACAATAAGTTATGCCCACTGCGTTAACGAAGAGGTGGAGAATGTTAGATAAGATTTGTCAGCTCGCACGGGATGCGGGTGATGCCATCATGCAAGTGTATGATGGTGCAAAACCAATGGATGTTGTCAGCAAAGCGGACGACTCCCCGGTTACGGCGGCGGATATCGCGGCGCATGGTGTGATCCTCAAAGGGTTGCAGGCCCTGACGCCAGAAATCCCCGTTTTGTCAGAAGAGGCACCGCAGGGCTGGGATGAACGCCAGCACTGGCAGCGTTACTGGCTGGTAGACCCGCTGGATGGCACCAAAGAGTTCATCAAGCGCAACGGTGAGTTCACCGTGAATATCGCCCTGATTGAAAAGGGGAAAGCGGTACTCGGTGTGGTATACGCACCGGTGATGAAAGTCATGTACAGCGCGGCGGAAGGTAAGGCCTGGAAGGAAGAGTGCGGCGTGCGTAAGCAAATTCGGGTGCGCGATGCGCGTCCACCGCTGGTGGTCATCAGCCGTTCGCACAGCGACAGCGAACTGCAGGAATACCTGCAGCAGCTGGGTGAACACCAGACTACCTCGATTGGCTCATCACTGAAATTCTGCCTGGTGGCGGAAGGTCATGCGCAGCTTTACCCACGCTTTGGGCCTACGAATGTCTGGGATACAGCGGCAGGCCATGCGGTTGCAGTGGCTGCCGGTGCGCATGTTCATGACTGGCAGGGTAAGCCGCTGGACTACACCCCGCGCGAATCATTCCTGAACCCCGGCTTCCGTGTTTCTATCTACTGAGCCAGCAGTTTGTGCAGCAGTGCAATCACCTGCTGCACTTCTTCCTGGGTCAATGCCCCGTCTTTAGCCCACTGCACGCGGCCCTCTTTATCCAGCACGATAATTGCCGAACTCTCTTCTTCCAGCTGCCAGGCTTTGCGCGCTATGCCGTTACTGTCGACGATAAACTGTGACCACGGATAGAGCTGTTTATTGCTCTCCAGGCTTGAGCGAACAAACATCCCGGAGCCGGGAATGGCATCGTCGGTGTTAACAATGGTGGTGGTCTGGTAACGGTCATGGGGGAATTTTGCGGCCTTGATTGCTTCCACCAGATTCGCGTTTTTCTCTTTTGCTGATGTACGTCCGGCAATATGTTGTACAACTCTCACTTTGCCCGCGAGCTGCGCGCTATTCCAGGGTTTGTAGCTAAACTTATCATTGTCGAGAATCAGTTCTCCCCGGTCAGCAATCCCGACCGGCGGCACACGTTGTCCGTTTTCAAAGTTGTGTGCGCAAGCCCACAGGGGCAGGAGCAGGCATGCTGCTGCCAGGATATTACGTAGGGTCATGGTGTTTCCTTATTGTTTGCAGGTGATCCGACCACTTGGTCTTACGCTTTTAATCATAAGTGCGATCAATGTGGTTTTCCCGCAATCCCAATGCCAGTTTGCGGGTCAACGCACATATCCATGAAAAAACGACGGCTTATACTGCGTCCGCTCACGGTTTGCAAAGATTGTTCTGAATAATTGTAATAAAACGGTAAATAAACTTATGCATACTGGGTATCAATAGTTTTCTGATCTATAGTCAATGGGCACTAAAATTTGCGCTCAGGACAGTCGGGCCGATTGTGGCACCGCAAGAGCGTATGATTCGCAGGAGATACAAGAATGAAAATTTTCCAACGCTACAACCCGCTTCAGGTGGCGAAGTACGTGAAGATCCTGTTCCGTGGACGGTTGTATATCAAGGATGTTGGCGCTTTTGAGTTCGATAAGGGCAAGATCCTTATCCCAAGAGTGAAGGACAAACAGCACTTGTCTGTGATGTCCGAAGTCAACCGTCAGGTTATGCGTCTGCAAACTGAGATGGCTTAACCAGCGTGCTATGCAGTTGTTTAAAAAAACGGCTCCCGATGGGAGCCGTTGATGTATGAGGGGTATGCAGGGCGTTACGCCGACACCTTCTCTTCCGCTTCTGACAGCTTCGGTACCAGCACGGTCGGTTTATTATCAATACGCGTCACCAGCAGCTGGTCGATGCGGTAGTTATCAATATCCACCACTTCAAACTTGTAGCCGGAGAACTTCACCGAGTCGGTACGTTTCGGGATTTTACGCAGCATAAACATCATAAAACCACCGATCGTCTCGTAGTTGCCGGACTGTGGGAATTCGTCGATGTCCAGTACGCGCATGACGTCATCAATCGGCGTACCGCCATCAATCAGCCACGAGTTTTCGTCACGCTGAACAATCTGCTCTTCCATACCCTGGCCGACCAGGTCGCCCATCAGCGTGGTCATGACGTCGTTCAGGGTGATGATACCCACCACCAGTGCGTATTCGTTCATGATAACCGCGAAGTCTTCACCGGCGGTTTTGAAACTTTCCAGCGCTTCAGAGAGCGTCAGAGTATCTGGCACAATCAGGGTGTTGCGGATCTGTACGCCGCTGTTGAGCGCCAGGCTCTGGTTCGCCAGTACGCGGTTCAGCAGATCTTTGGAATCGACATAACCGATGATGTGGTCAATATCTTCGTTACATACCAGGAACTTAGAATGCGGATGTTCCGCCACTTTGTTCTTCAGGCTCTGTTCGTCTTCATGCAGATCGAACCAAATCACGCTTTCACGGCCAGTCATGGAGGACGGCACGGTGCGGGATTCCAGTTCGAACACGTTCTCGATCAGCTCATGCTCTTGTTTACGCAGTACGCCAGCCAGCGCCCCGGCTTCCACCACGGCATAAATGTCGTCGGAAGTGATGTCATCTTTACGCACCATTGGCAGCTTAAAGATGCGGAAAATCATGTTGGCCAGGCCGTTGAAGAACCACACCAGCGGGCGGAACACGAACAGACAGAAGCGCATCGGGTTGATGATACGCAAAGCCACAGCTTCTGGCGCAATCATACCGATGCGTTTCGGAGTCAGGTCGGCGATCAGAATGAACATACCTGTCACCAGCGAGAAGGAGAGAATAAAGCTGAGTTGTTCTGCAAGTTCTGCGGACATGTACTGAATAAAGAGGCTATGGAAGGCCGGGGAAAACGCAGCGTCACCCACGATACCACCCAGAATGGCGACAGCGTTCAGGCCAATTTGCACCACGGTAAAGAACGTACCCGGGTTCTCCTGCATTTTCAGAATGCGTGAGGCATTGATGTTGCCTTCATCGGCAAGCAGTTTTAGTTTGATTTTACGGGAGGCGGCCAGCGAGATCTCCGATATCGAGAAAAATGCACTGACGGCAATAAGACAAAGTATTACTAAAATACTGTTTAACATAGTTTATCCGGCTTCTCGCCAGATCCTCGGAAGGGAAGTTAGTCACGTTTGTGTGAAAACACTATTGAACACCAGCTCGTAGCGTTGAGCTGATTATTTCAGCGGGTAGTATAGCGTAAAGGTATGTAAACCCGCCAGAGGTCACGTTTTTGGCTAAAAAATGGTGATTTTCAGACCAGGTAACCTCCGTCGCTGCCCGGTCTGAGCGATCCTTATGCAAGTTGTGGTGGCAGGCACACGCCGATACCACCAATGCCACAGTAGCCATACGGGTTTTTATGCAGGTACTGCTGGTGGTCGTCTTCGGCATAGTAGAACGGTTTCGCAGCGGTAATTTCCGTCGTGACCTGACGATCGTCACCGGCGGTGTGCATTGCGCTCTGGAAGCGCTCCAGGCTGGCGCGCGCCGCCGTTTCCTGCTCTGGCGTGAGCGGGTAAATCGCAGAGCGATACTGGGTGCCGTGATCATTACCCTGACGCATACCCTGCGCCGGGTCGTGATTTTCCCAGAAGACCTGCAGCAGTTGCTCGTAGCCTGTCACGGCTGGGTCATACACCACGCGCACCGCTTCGGCATGACCGGTTTCGCCGGAGCACACTTCACGGTAGGTTGGGTTTGGCGTGTAGCCTCCGGTGTAGCCCGCAGCGGTGCTGTAAACGCCGGGTAGCTGCCAGTAGAGACGTTCGACGCCCCAGAAGCAGCCCATCGCAAACAGGGCGATTTCCATTCCTTCCGGGACATTTGTCATGGAATGACCGTTTACAGCATGCAAGGTCGCCACAGGCATTGGGGTATTCCGTCCCGGTAATGCATCGGCCTGAGAAACAAGATGCTTTTTGTCGAATAAACTCACGGTGGGGCCTCCGGGTAGCGATGTTTCGGTTAAGGTTGTCACGAAGCGTTTAATTGAACACAATAAATACGCTAAATGAGTCTAGATTTAATCATAAGAAATATTTGGGTATTACACCCTTTTTCAACCCATGAATTGGGTTTTGGGCTGATAAGCCGTAGAGGACCGCGGAGCGGCACTTCATTTGCTTCCAGGGGTGGAAACAAGGATATTCAGGAGAAAACGTGCCAAAGATCCGCCAGTTATGTTTAGTCAGTTTATTACTGACAAGCGGAGTCGCCAGCGCGGCGAATGTTCGTTTGCAGGTTGAGGGGTTATCCGGAGCGCTGGAAAAAAACGTGCGTGCACAGCTGTCGACGATCCAGAGTGACGAAGTGACGCCGGACCGGCGTTTTCGTGCGCGCGTGGATGATGCGATCCGCGAAGGGCTGAAGGCTCTGGGGTATTACGAACCCACCATTGATTTTGATCTTCGCCCGCCGCCAAAGAAGGGGCGACAGGTTTTGATTGCCCGCGTCTCGCCGGGCGAACCGGTACTGATTGGCGGTACTGATGTTGTGTTACGCGGTGGCGCACGTACAGACCGGGATTACCTGGAATTGCTCAGCACGCGGCCTAAAATCGGTACCGTGCTTAATCACGGTGACTACGACGATTTCAAAAAAGAGCTGACGAGCGTGTCGCTGCGTAAGGGCTACTTCGACAGCCAGTTCAACAAAAGCCAGCTGGGTATTGCGCTGGACAGACACCAGGCCTTCTGGGATATCGACTACGACAGCGGTGAACGCTATCGCTTTGGTGACGTGACGTTCGAAGGCTCGCAAATTCGTGATGAATACCTGCAAAACCTGATCCCCTTCAGGAAGGGGGACTACTACCAGTCAAAAGACCTGGCAGAACTAAACCGTCGTCTGTCGGCAACCGGGTGGTTTAACTCCGTTGTTGTCGCGCCAGAGTTTGATAAATCACGTAAAACGAAAGTGTTGCCGCTGCACGGCGTGGTTTCGCCGCGCACAGAGAACACCGTTGAGACAGGGCTCGGTTATTCGACTGACGTCGGTCCGCGCGTGAAGGCGACGTGGAAAAAACCGTGGATGAACTCCTGGGGCCATAGCCTGACCACCAGTGCCAGTATCTCCGCACCGGAACAACAGCTCGATTTCAGCTACAAAATGCCGTTGCTGAAAAATCCGCTGGAGCAATATTACCTCGTTCAGGGCGGCTTTAAGCGTACCGACCTGAACGATACCCGGGCGGATTCCACCACGCTCGCCGTTTCGCGTTACTGGGATCTTTCCAGCGGCTGGCAGCGCGCTATCAACCTGCGCTGGAGCCTTGACCACTTTACCCAGGCTAACGTTACCAACACGACCATGCTGCTGTATCCGGGCGTGATGATCAGCCGCACCCGTTCACGCGGCGGCCTGATGCCCACCTGGGGCGACTCCCAGCGTTATTCTGTTGATTACTCCAGTACGATGTGGGGTTCTGACGTCGACTTCGCGGTCGTGCAGGCGCAAAACGTCTGGATCCGCACGCTGTACGATAAACACCGCTTCGTGGTACGCGGGAACCTCGGCTGGATTGAAACCGGGGACTTCGACAAAGTTCCGCCCGATCTGCGTTTCTTCGCCGGTGGCGACCGCAGTATTCGCGGCTACAAGTACAAATCCATTTCGCCAGAAAACGATAAAGGTCAGCTGACCGGGGCATCAAAGCTGGCGACCGGCTCGCTGGAATATCAGTACAACGTCAGCGGGAAATGGTGGGGCGCGATGTTTGTCGATGGTGGTGAGGCGGTGAACGACATCCGTACAAACGATTTTAAAACCGGCGCAGGCGTTGGCGTGCGCTGGCAGTCTCCCGTTGGGCCAATCAAGCTCGACTTCGCCGTTCCGGTGGGAGACAAAAAGGAACACGGTTTACAGTTTTACATCGGTCTGGGGCCTGAATTATGAGTTTATGGAAGAAGATAAGCCTCGGGGTGTTGATTTTTATCGTGCTGCTGCTCGGCACGGTGGCGTTTCTGGTCGGTACGACAACCGGCCTGCATCTGGTGTTTAACGCGGCAAACCGCTGGGTTCCGGGGCTGGAAATTGGCCAGGTGACAGGCGGCTGGCGCGATCTGCGTCTGAAGAATGTTCGTTATGCGCAACCAGGCGTAGCGGTCAACGCGGGGGAATTCCACCTGGCGGTCAAGCTGGGCTGCCTGCGGGACAGCAAGCTGTGTGTGAACGATCTGTCGCTAAAAGATGTGAATGTGGCGATTGATTCGAAAAAAATGCCGAAATCAGCACCGGTTGAAGAAGAGGACAGCGGCCCACTGAACCTCTCCACGCCGTACCCGATTGCGCTCTATCGCGTGGCGCTGGATAACGTCAATATCAACATAGACGACACCACCGTGTCGGTGATGGATTTCACCTCCGGCCTGCGCTGGGAGGAGAAGAACCTGACTCTGACGCCAACCTCCCTGCAGGGGCTATTGATTGCGCTGCCGAAAGTGGCGCAGGTGACTCAGGAGAAGATCGTCGAGCCGAAGATCCAGAACCCGCAGCCGGAAGAAAAACCGCTGGGTGAAACGCTGAAAGATCTCTTCTCGAAACCTGTTTTACCGGAGATGACGGATGTTCATCTGCCGCTGAACCTCAATATCGAAGAGTTTAAGGGTGAGCAGCTGCGTCTGACCGGTGATACCGATCTGACGGTCTATAACCTGCTGCTTAAAGTCAGCAGCATTGACGGCAATATGAAGCTCGACGCGCTGGATGTTGATACCAGCCAGGGCTCCGTCAATGCGTCTGGTCATGCGCTACTGCGCGATAACTGGCCGGTGGATATCACGCTGAACAGTGCGCTCAACATCGACCCGTTGAAGGGCGAGAAAGTGAAGGTAAAAGTCGGCGGTGCGCTGCGCGACAAACTGGATGTTGGCGTGAACCTCTCCGGCCCGGTAGATATGGTCTTGCGGGCGCAGGCACAGCTGGCGGAAGCCGGGTTGCCTCTCAATCTCGATATTGTCAGCCAGCAGCTTTACTGGCCATTCACCGGCGAAAAACAGTTCCAGGCCAACGACCTGAAGCTGAAGCTGAGTGGCAAGATGACCGGTTACACGCTGTCGTTCCGCACGGCAGTGAAGGGGCAGGGCGTGCCGCCAGCGACTATCACGCTGGATGCAAAGGGTAACGAACAGCAGGTTAATCTCGACAAACTGACCGTTGCGGCGCTGGAAGGGAAAACGGAACTGACCGCTTTACTCGACTGGCAGCAGGCGATCAGCTGGCACGGCGAGCTGAAGCTGACGGGCATCAACACGGGGAAAGAGGTACCGGACTGGCCGTCTAAACTTGATGGCCTGATCAAAACGCGCGGCAGCCTGTACGGTGGCTCGTGGCAGATGGATGTGCCGGAAATTAAGCTCACCGGTAACGTGAAGCAGAACAAGGTTAACGTGGAAGGTTCGCTGAAGGGCAACAGCTACCTGCAGTGGGTGATCCCGGGCTTGCATGTGGCTCTGGGGCGTAACACGGCGGATATCAAAGGCGAGCTGGGGGTGAAGGATCTCAATCTGGATGCCACCATCGATGCACCGAATCTGGATAACGCCCTGCCAGGGCTTGGCGGCACGGCGAAGGGGTTAGTGAAGGTGCGTGGCACGGTAGATGCGCCGCAGCTGCTGGCAGATATCACGGCCAGTAATCTGCGCTGGCAGGAACTGTCTGTTGCCCGTGTGCGCGTGGAAGGGGATGTGAAGTCTACCGATCAGATCGGCGGCAACCTGAACCTGCGCGTAGAGCGCATTGCCCAGCCGGATGTGAATATCAATCTGGTGACGCTTGAGGCGAAAGGTAACGAGAAGCAGCATGACCTCCAGCTGCGCGTGCAGGGCGAACCCGTTTCCGGGCAACTCCATCTGGCGGGCAGTTTTGACCGTAAGGAAGAACGCTGGAAAGGGACGCTGGATAACACCCGCTTTAATACCCCTGTCGGGCCACTGGCGCTGTCGCGTGCCATTGCGCTGGACTATCGTAACGCTGAGCAGAAAATCAGCATCGGGCCACATTGCTGGACCAACCCGAACGCTGAGCTGTGCGTGCCGCAAACCATCGATGCCGGTGCGGAGGGGCGTGCGCAGATCAACCTCAATCGTTTCGACCTGGCGATGCTGAAGCCGTTTATGCCGGAAACCACGCAGGCCAGCGGTGTCTTCAGCGGTAAAGCTGACGTGGTCTGGGACACCACCAAAGAGGGGCTGCCGCAGGGTAGCGTTACGCTCTCTGGCCGTAACGTGAAGGTGACACAGGAGGTAAACAGCGCACCGTTGCCGGTGGCGTTCGATACCCTCAACCTGAGTGCCGATCTGCATAACAACCGCGCAGAGCTGGGATGGCTTATCCGCCTGACCAACAACGGTCAGTTTGACGGGCAGGTGCAGATTACCGATCCGCAAGGGCGACGCAATCTGGGCGGTAACGTCAATATCCGCAATTTCAACCTGGCGATGGTGAACCCGATTTTCTCTCGCGGAGAAAAAGCGGCGGGGATGCTCAGTGCAAACCTGCGTCTGGCAGGTAATGCGCAAAGCCCGCAGCTGTTTGGTCAGATGCAGCTAAACGGCGTGGATATTGACGGTAACTTTATGCCGTTTGATATGCAGCCAAGCCAGATAGCGATGAACTTCAACGGCATGCGCTCGACTATCGCCGGTGTGGTGCGAACGCAGCAGGGGCAAATCAACCTGAGCGGTGATGCAGACTGGAGCCAGCTCGATAACTGGCGCGCTCGCATTGCAGCAAAAGGCAGTAAGGTGCGGATCACCGTACCGCCAATGGTGCGCCTGGACGTGTCGCCGGATATTGTCTTTGAAGCAACACCGAGCCTCTTCACACTGGATGGACGCGTGGACGTGCCGTGGGCGCGAATTGTGGTTCACGACGTGCCGGAAAGCGCAGTGGGTGTCTCAAGCGATGAAGTTATGCTCAATGATAATCTGAAACCTGTCGAACAGAAGAGCGCTGGCATACCGATCAATAGTAATCTTATCGTGCACGTGGGGAATAACGTGCGTTTGGATGCGTTTGGGCTGAAGGCGAAACTGACTGGCGATCTGAACGTCGCGCAGGATAAGCAGGGATTAGGTCTTAACGGGCAAATCAATATTCCTGAAGGGCGTTTCCATGCCTACGGTCAGGATTTGATTGTGCGTAAAGGTATACTGCTGTTCTCCGGACCACCGGATCAACCGCTGCTGAATATCGAAGCGATTCGTAATCCTGAGGCCACGGAAAACGACGTGATTGCTGGCGTGCGCGTCACCGGTTCTGCCGATGAACCGAAAGCCGAGATTTTCTCTGACCCGGCAATGTCGCAACAGGAAGCCCTCTCTTACCTGCTGCGTGGGCAGGGTCTGGATAGCGGTCAAAACGACAGTGCGGCGATGACGTCAATGTTAGTGGGGCTGGGGGTTGCACAAAGTGGTCAGGTTGTGGGTAAAATCGGTGAGACGTTCGGCGTAAGTAATCTGGCGCTGGACACCCAGGGCGTGGGTGACTCCTCGCAGGTGGTGGTCAGCGGCTATGTACTGCCGGGTCTGCAGGTAAAATACGGTGTGGGGATCTTTGACTCACTGGCAACACTCACGTTACGCTATCGCCTGATGCCTAAGCTATATCTGGAAGCAGTGTCCGGCGTAGACCAGGCACTTGATCTGCTCTATCAGTTTGAGTTTTAGCAATGCGAATATTTGTTTACGGCAGTTTACGAACCAAGCAAGGCAACAGTCACTGGATGACCAACGCCCAGTTGTTGGGAAATTACAATATCGAGAACTACCAGTTGTACAGTCTGGGCCACTATCCAGGCGCGGTTCCGGGGGACGGAACGGTACAGGGTGAGGTTTATCGTATTGATAATGCCACGCTTGCCGAACTTGATGCCTTGCGCACCAGGGGCGGTGAATACGCACGCCAGTTGATCCAGACGCCATATGGAAGTGCATGGATGTACGTCTATCAGCGTCCGGTCGAAGGGTTAACGCGGATTGAAAGCGGTAACTGGTTAGACAGAGACCAGTACTGAAAAACGACAACGCCACCGTAAGGTGGCGTTGTTTTTTCAGTGCAAGAGCTTATCAGCGTTAAACCGCTTCCTGGCGTAGCTTAAATATTTGTACCGTATCCAGCAGCTGTTCCGCCTGACGATGCATCGCCTGTGCTGCCGCAGAAGATTCCTGCGACAAGGTGGCGTTTTGCTGTGTAGCCGCATCCATATGGGTCACTGCCACATTCACCTGATCAATTCCGGTGCTCTGTTCATGGCTGGCATGTGAAATCGCCTCAATCAGTTCACTCACCTTACTGACGCTGTGCAGAATATCTGCCATCGCTGCACCGGCCTGTTTCACCTGCCCATTCCCCTCGTCAATACGGTTCACGGAACGGTCGATAAGAACGCGAATATCTTTGGCGGCGGCGGCTGAACGCTGTGCCAGCGCACGAACCTCCGCAGCAACTACCGCAAAGCCACGCCCCTCAGCGCCTGCACGCGCGGCTTCAACGGCTGCGTTTAGCGCCAGGATATTGGTCTGGAAGGCAATACTGTCGATCATACCGATAATCGTATTGATTTCACTGGAGAAATTGTGGATTTCACTCATGGTTTGTACTGCGCGTTCAACCGCCTCTTCACCCTGGCTGGCAACCTGACGGGCACTTCTGGCAAGATCGCTGGCGGTACGCGAGTTTTCGGCGTTACTTTTCACCACCGATGTGAGCTCCTCCATTGATGCGGCAGTTTGTTCCAGCGCACTGGCCTGTGCTTCGTTACGGGATGAAAGCTCGTGACTACCGCTGGCGATCTGCGCCGACGCGGTGGCGATGGTTTCGGTGCCGTTACGTACGCCAGAGACGATACGCGTGAGGTTGTCATTCATCTCCTGAAGGGCACGCATCAGCTCAGCCGTTTCATCACGCCCGTCAACGGTAAAGCTGGACTGTAAGTCCCCGGCGGCGACGGTACGGGCAATGATGACAGCTTGTGCCAGTGGGCGGGTGATGCTCCGGATCAGCCACCAGGTGACGAGCAGTCCGGCGGCAAGTGTGAGGGCCATTGTCAGCATTAACATCCATTTCGTTTGCTGGTATTGCTCCTGATTACGGGCGATAGTTTGCTGGTGGAGCGCCTGAGCATGTTGCAGCGTACGCGCCACGACATTGTCGATCATTTTAGTGGGTTCACGATCGATCCCCGTAACCTGTTGATCCACACGCTGGGCGCTGGTGGCATCACCCACCTGATAAGTGGCCAGTGCCGCCAGGTATTTCTGTTCAAGACCGGCGTGAATGTCGCGTGTTTCCAGCACTTGCTGGTTATCCATGCCAATCTCTGGCAGTAATTCGCTCAGGCGTGTCAGCAGTGCCTGAGTGTTCTGGCTTTCTGCAATAAAGGCCTGTTTGTATTTATCGAATGCCTCTTGCCCCTGAGCACCGCGAATCAGCGTGTTCTTCCACTCCTGAACCTGAATTTTGAATTGCACCTGGGCATTACGGGCGGTGTCGATACTGCGGGTGATGGTCTGTTCCATCGTCATAATCTGCTCGTTCTGCGCCCGGCTGTCGCTATTGATCAGCAGGCCACGCAGGCCAATCAAGAGGGTCGCAAGCAGCAGAAGCGACGCCAGAAGCCCCAGACGTTGTCCAATTGTGAGTGTGTTGAGTTTCATGATTTCCCGTTAAGTGAAAAAGCGATCGCGGTCACGCAGGGGAGGTATCGACCTGTAGAAGGCGGACTTTAAGGGGGCAAAGCGGAGGTAAGGCAGGTAAAAAGCGCTATCTAATTAATATCGTGAGCGAAAATCTCTTTGTGACATTTTTGTGACAATTTGCAACGGATACAAAAAAGCCCCGACATGCGGGGCTTACTATCAGCGGTAAGAATTACTTCTTAGCTGCACGCTCGAAGGACGCGATGATTTCTGCTTTCGCAGCTTCAGCGTTGTCCCAGCCGTCAACTTTAACCCACTTGCCTTTTTCGAGGTCTTTGTAGTGCTCGAAGAAGTGAGTGATCTGTGCTTTCAGCAGTTCTGGCAGGTCGTTCACATCTTTGATGTGATCGTACTCTTTGCTCAGTTTGGTGTGCGGAACCGCAACCAGTTTTGCATCTTCACCGGATTCGTCGGTCATTTTCAGCACGCCAACTGGACGGCAGCGAATGACGGAGCCTGGCTCCAGTGGGTATGGTGTTGGGACCAGCACGTCAACCGGGTCACCGTCCAGAGACAGGGTGTGGTTGATGTAGCCGTAGTTGCATGGATAGAACATTGCGGTAGACATGAAACGGTCTACAAACAGCGCGCCGCTCTCTTTGTCCACTTCGTATTTGATAGGATCTGCGTTAGCCGGGATTTCGATAACAACGTAGATGTCTTCAGGCAGTTCTTTACCCGCAGGGACGTTGAGTAAGCTCATGTCTGTGTCCTTTAAAATGGATGGTAAACAAGTGGCAGGTATTATAGCCAACTGGCGCTGAATGTCTCCGCCTGTTTTCGTCTTCTCTCCTCGTTCTTCCCACTTTTCAGAGCAATTTCATAGCAGGAAAGTCCATAATCACAGCTGCATTTTTCATGGCAAAATGAAAACGATTACAAACTTGTTATTAACGCTTTATTCACTTTTCTGAAGTGTGATGTAACGCAATCCGTTACATCTCGTATTGTCTATAGTTTTTCCGCAGAACACCTTTTAACCAACAATAAACCCCCCTACGAGGACGTTCATATGTGGAAGCGCTTACTTCTTGTCACAGCAGTTTCGGCAGCCATGTCGTCTATGGCGATGGCCGCACCTTTAACCGTAGGATTTTCGCAGGTCGGGTCTGAATCCGGCTGGCGTGCGGCTGAAACCAACGTTGCGAAAAGCGAGGCCCAGAAACGCGGCATCACGCTGAAGATTGCCGATGGTCAGCAAAAACAGGAAAACCAGATTAAAGCCGTGCGTTCCTTCATCGCTCAGGGGGTGGATGCCATCTTCATTGCGCCGGTGGTGGCCACAGGCTGGGAGCCGGTACTGAAGGAAGCCAAAGACGCTGAGATCCCGGTTTTCCTGCTCGATCGTTCCATTGATGTAAAAGACAAATCTCTCTATATGACCACCGTCACCGCCAACAACATTCTTGAGGGGCAATTAATTGGAGACTGGCTGGTGAAACAGGTGGGTGGCAAACCGTGTAACGTGGTTGAGCTGCAGGGTACGGTGGGCGCGAGCGTGGCTATCGACCGTAAGAAAGGGTTTGCAGAAGCCATCGCTAAAGCGCCGAACATCAAGATTATCCGCTCTCAGTCCGGCGACTTTACCCGCAGCAAGGGTAAAGAGGTTATGGAAAGCTTTATCAAGGCTGAAAACAACGGCAAGAACATCTGCATGGTTTACGCCCATAACGATGACATGGTGATCGGTGCTATTCAGGCCATTAAAGAAGCGGGCCTGAAGCCGGGTAAAGATATCCTCACCGGCTCTATCGATGGCGTGCCGGATATCTACAAAGCGATGATGGACGGTGAAGCGAATGCCAGCGTTGAGCTGACGCCAGACATGGCCGGCCCGGCATTTGATGCGCTGGAGAAATTCAAGAAAGACGGCACGTTGCCTGAGAAGCTGACCATCACTAAATCCACACTCTACCTGCCAGATACTGCCAAAGAAGAGTTAGAGAAGAAGAAAAATATGGGCTACTAATGCCCGTTCCCCTCTCCCCTATGGGGAGAGGGCCAGGGTGAGGGGGATAACCATGACCACTGAACAACACCAGGAAATCCTCCGCACAGAAGGATTAAGCAAATTTTTCCCTGGCGTAAAGGCGCTGGATAACGTCGATTTTAGCCTGCGACGTGGCGAGATCATGGCGCTGCTGGGTGAGAACGGTGCGGGAAAATCAACGCTGATTAAAGCCCTGACCGGCGTTTATCACGCCGATCGTGGTTCCATCTGGCTGGAAGGCAACGCGATTTCGCCAAAAAATACCGCCCATGCCCAGCAGCTGGGAATTGGGACGGTGTACCAGGAAGTGAACCTGCTGCCGAATATGTCGGTGGCGGATAACCTGTTTATTGGCCGTGAGCCACGGCGCTTTGGCCTGTTACGGCGTAAAGAGATGGAAGCGCGGGCAACGAAACTGATGGCGTCTTACGGTTTCTCCCTCGACGTCCGCGAGCCGTTAAACCGCTTTTCCGTGGCGATGCAGCAGATCGTCGCCATTTGCCGTGCCATCGATCTCTCTGCGAAAGTGCTGATCCTCGACGAACCGACCGCCAGCCTCGATACCCAGGAAGTGGAGATGCTCTTTACTCTGATGCGCCAGCTGCGCAATCAGGGGGTGAGCCTGATCTTCGTCACCCACTTCCTCGATCAGGTGTATGAAGTGAGCGATCGGATTACGGTGCTGCGCAACGGCAGTTTTGTCGGCTGTCGCGAAACCCGTGAGCTACCGCAGATTGAGCTGGTTAAAATGATGCTGGGCCGTGAGCTGGATACCAATGCGCTCCAGCGTGCAGGCCGCACGTTGTTGAGCGATAAACCGGTCGCTGCTTTCAGCGATTACGGCAAAAAAGGGACGATCTCGCCGTTTAATCTGGAGGTGCGCCCCGGCGAGATTGTCGGCCTGGCAGGCCTGCTCGGATCAGGCCGTACCGAAACCGCCGAAGTGATCTTCGGGATCAAACCTGCCGACAGCGGCAGCGCGTTGATCAAAGGCAAACCGCAAACGCTGCGATCGCCACATCAGGCTTCATGTCTGGGGGTCGGGTTCTGCCCGGAAGACAGGAAAACGGACGGCATTATTGCCGCGGCCTCCGTGCGGGAAAATATCATTCTTGCTCTGCAGGCGCAGCGTGGCTGGTTACGACCGATTCCGCGTAAAGAACAAAATGCGATTGCCGAACGCTTTATCCGCCAGCTGGGGATCCGCACCCCGAGCGCGGAACAACCCATTGAGTTTCTCTCCGGCGGTAACCAACAGAAGGTACTGCTTTCACGCTGGTTGCTGACTAAACCCCAGTTCCTGATCCTCGACGAACCGACGCGCGGTATTGACGTCGGGGCGCATGCCGAAATTATCCGGCTTATCGAAACGCTCTGTGCCGACGGGCTGGCGCTGCTGGTGATCTCGTCCGAACTGGAGGAGCTGGTGGGGTATGCCGATCGCGTGATTATCATGCGCGATCGCAAGCAGGTGGCAGAGATCCCGCTGGATAAACTGTCCGTTCCGGCAATCATGAATGCCATCGCGGCATAAGGAGTTAATCGTGATGCCCCGTTCGCTTTCGCAAACTGGTGAGTCAAAGCGCCGCTTTAACTGGCCGACCGGCACGCCGCAAATTGCCGCGCTGCTGCTGGTACTGCTGGTCGATAGCCTGGTCGCCCCGCATTTCTTCCAGATTATTGTGCAGGATGGCCGCCTGTTTGGTAGCCCGATAGACATCTTAAACCGCGCCGCTCCCGTGGCCCTGCTGGCGATTGGCATGACGCTGGTCATTGCCACCGGCGGTATCGACCTTTCCGTTGGTGCTGTGATGGCGATTGCAGGTGCCACTGCCGCCTCGATGACCGTGGCCGGACATAGCCTGCCGGTGGTACTGCTGGCAGCATTAGGCACGGGCGTTCTGGCCGGGCTGTGGAACGGTATCCTGGTGGCGGTTCTCAAGATCCAGCCGTTTGTCGCCACGCTGATTTTAATGGTGGCCGGACGCGGGGTGGCGCAGTTGATCACCTCCGGTCAGATTGTCACTTTCAACTCGCCGGGCCTGGCGTGGCTCGGTAGCGGTAAGCTGCTCTTTTTCCCGACGCCGGTCATTATTGCGCTGGTGACGTTAGTGGTGTTCTGGCTGTTTACCCGTAAAACGGCGCTCGGCATGTTTATTGAAGCGGTTGGGATCAACATTCGCGCCGCGCGAAACGCCGGGGTGAATACCCGGCTGATGGTGATGCTGACCTACGTGCTGAGCGGTGTCTGCGCTGCCATCGCCGGGATCATTGTCGCGGCAGATATCCGTGGGGCTGATGCCAACAATGCCGGGTTATGGCTGGAGCTGGATGCGATCCTGGCGGTGGTCATTGGCGGCGGATCGTTGATGGGCGGACGCTTTAACCTGCTGCTCTCGGTAGTCGGCGCACTGATTATTCAGGGAATGAATACCGGTATCCTGCTCTCCGGCTTTCAGCCGGAACTCAACCAGGTGGTGAAAGCGGTGGTCGTGCTCTGCGTGCTGATTGTTCAGTCGCCGCGCTTTGTTAGCATCATTAAGGGGATCCGTGGCCATGATAAAACGTAATTTACCGTTGATGATCACGCTGGGCGTGTTTGTGCTGGGGTATCTCTATTGCCTGACCCAGTTCCCCGGCTTTGCTTCCACGCGCGTCATTTGCAACATCCTGACGGATAACGCCTTTTTAGGCATTATCGCCGTCGGCATGACCTTTGTGATCCTCTCCGGCGGGATTGATCTCTCTGTGGGGTCGGTGATCGCGTTTACCGGTGTGTTTCTCGCGAAAGCGATCGGTTTCTGGGGCATTTCACCGCTGCTGGCCTTCCCGTTGATACTGGTGCTGGGCTGTGCGTTTGGTGCCTTTATGGGGCTGCTGATAGATGCGCTAAAAATCCCGGCCTTTATCATCACTCTCGCGGGAATGTTCTTTCTGCGCGGCGTCAGCTATCTGGTGTCGGAAGAGTCCATTCCGATTAACCATCCTGTTTACGACACGCTCTCCAGCCTGGCGTGGAAAATCCCTGGCGGTGGCCGCCTGAGCGCGATGGGGTTGTTGATGCTGGGCGTGGTCGTGATTGGGATCTTCCTCGCTCATCGCACCCGGTTTGGTAATCAGGTTTACGCCATTGGCGGCAGCGCCACCTCGGCGAACCTGATGGGGATCTCCACCCGCAGCACCACCATCCGCATTTATATGCTCTCTACCGGACTGGCGACGCTGGCAGGTATCGTCTTCTCCATTTATACCCAGGCCGGTTACGCTCTGGCAGGGGTGGGCGTGGAGCTTGATGCCATTGCCTCGGTTGTGATTGGCGGAACGCTGCTCAGCGGTGGGGTGGGAACGGTGCTCGGGACGCTGTTTGGCGTGGCGATCCAGGGGCTGATTCAGACCTACATCAACTTCGACGGCACGCTCAGTTCGTGGTGGACGAAAATCGCCATCGGCATTCTGCTCTTTATTTTTATCGCGTTGCAACGTGGCCTGACGGTACTGTGGGAGAACCGCCAGAACTCGCCTGTTACGCGTGTAAGCACATCAGCAACAAAGTGATAACACGCTGAATTTGCTTAAAGTCTAAACATTTTCCGGTAGCGGCCGATAATCTTTTTTTATGCCCAGAAATATCTCGCTACCGGAAATAATATCATGCTGAAAACGCTATCGATTCGTACCGGCTTGCTTTCGTTACTGGCCGTTATGACCCTTCTGCTGCTGATTGTCAGCGGCATTGGTATTTATGCCCTCACACAGAGTTCGTCTTCACTCCAGCGCATCAACCACCTTCAGGGTGAACAGATGGTGCAGCTTAATTCTGGCTATACGCTGATCCTGCGTGCGCGCAATGAAGCAAGCCAGGCCGTCCGCATGATGGAAATCGGCATGCTGGACGATGCGGCGAAGTCGGTGAAAACCATCAATCAGGAAGTCATCCAGGCGCAAAAAACGCTGAAAAGCGTGATCGACGATGGTGTGGCGGACAAACAAGGACAGCAGTTGCTGGATAAGGTCGCGGCGAGTCTCGCGGCGTATAACCAGCAAGGGATCAACCCGATGCTGAAAGCCCTGAACGACCAGAATGCAGACAGCTACTACGATCTGCTGGAGAACAGGCTGATCCCGGTAGCGAAGCAGTTTGATAACGATATGCAGGCGTTCCAGACATGGAGCGAAGCGCGCGGAAAAGCGGAAGTGAGCGCGGTGCAATCGAGTAAAAACCGGGTGCTGATCCTGATTGTCGTGGCGGCGCTGCTGACGGCCGGGATTATTGTGCTGGCCTGGCTGGTGCTGCGCAATATGTTGCTGAAGCCGCTCTCTGCCTCCATTGCGCAGCTTGAACATGTTGCAGCGGGGGACTTAACCCATACGCTGAATGCACCTGCGAGCCAGGAATTTAACCGTCTGAACGCGGCCATCGAAGAGATGCGTCAGTCGCTAATGGGCTCGGTTATGCGGGTGCGCGATGCCAGTTCACAAATTGATACCGGCAGCCGTGAGCTAACGGCGGGGAATATGAACCTTGCCCAGCGCACCGAATCCACCGCGACGTCGCTGGAGCAGACGGCGGCCAGCATGGAAGAGATCACCGCGACGGTGAAACTTAATGCCGATAACGCCGAACAGGCACACCAGCTGGCGAAGTCGGTGTCCGACACTGCCGATCACGGCAGCGAAATGGTCTGCTATGTGATCGAGAAAATGCGGGATATCTCTGGCAGCTCGGCGCGCATCGCCGACATCCTGAGCGTCATCGACGGTATCGCATTCCAGACCAATATCCTGGCGCTGAACGCCTCTGTTGAAGCCGCACGCGCAGGTGAACAAGGACGTGGATTCGCCGTTGTGGCAGGTGAGGTGCGTAACCTGGCCAGCCGCAGTGCCGATGCGGCAAAAGAGATCCGTTCACTTATCAGTGATTCGCAAACCCACGTTAACGAGGGCAGCGAGCTGGCGCAGCAGGCCGGTGAAACGATGGACGAAATCGCGACTGAAGTCCTGCGCATGACCAAACTGATGCGCGAAATTGCTACCGCGTCTCAGGAACAGAGTCGCGGTATTGAGCAGGTGAATATCGCGGTGAATCAGATGGACGAAACCGCGCAGCAAAACGCGGCGCTGGTGCAACAATCTTCTGCCGCGACACGCTCGCTGGAAGAGCAGTCGCGTGAGCTGATGGAAGCCATGTCATCATTCAAACTGACGGCTCAGGCTGTTGCATAATAATATCCAGCCCTGGTGCATTTTGTGCCAGGGTTTTATTTGTTGCTGAATTTATCGCCCCGAGATTATCGTGAATATCACCCACTAATATTTCCAGCGAGCTGGTTAAGGCTAACGCTTTTTCGGTTGGTTCCAGATATAAACCTTTGCGGAAAAATAATGGTTCGTCAAAGAGTTGGCTAAAGCGTTTTAATGCCAGGCTTACCGCCGGGCGGGACATCTCCAGACGCACTGAGGCTTTTGCCATGCTGCCGCAGCGGACCACTTCAATAAATACGGGGATAAGATTTAAATCAATACCGGTATTGGCTCGAGAATAGTTTTTCATCACAAGTTATGCTCCACGAAATATCTGTCAAACTGTTATGGAAATAATGCAGGAGCAGTGGTGAATATTAAAGCGTATTTTTTATAAACACTTATACGGTAAAATATATAAATGAGAAAGGGAGCCAGCCAGGCTCCCTTTGCTAAGGGTATTACGCGTCCGGGAATTCCCGGATAAAACGTTCAACATCTTCAACCATATGGTTGTTACCGACGAAGAACGAACGGCGCTGGTGCAGGCTTTTTGGCACGATATCCAGAATACGCTCTTTACCGTCGCTCGCCTTACCGCCGGCCTGCTCGGCCAGGAACGCCATCGGGTTGCATTCGTACAGCAGACGCAGTTTCCCGTCAGGGTGGCTGGCGGTGCTTGGGTAGAGGTAGATGCCGCCTTTCAGCAGGTTACGGTGGAAGTCCGCTACCAGCGAGCCAATGTAGCGAGAGGTATACGGGCGTTGGGTTGCTTTATCCTCTTCCTGGCAGAATTTGATGTATTTCTTCACGCCGTTCGGGAATCTGATGTAGTTACCTTCGTTGATGGAGTAGGTGTTGCCCTTCTCCGGGAAGCGCATACGTTCCTGACTCAGGCAGAACACGCCCAGCGACGGATCGTAAGTAAAGGCGTGAACGCCACACCCGGTGGTGTACACCAGCATGGTGGACGAACCATATACGACGTAACCGGCAGCAACCTGATGACTGCCAGGTTGCAGGAAATCTTCTTCGGTCACCGGCGTGCCAACAGGCGTGACGCGGCGGTAGATGGAGAAAATGGTACCGACAGAAACGTTAACGTCGATATTGGAGGAGCCGTCCAGCGGATCCATCAGAACGACGTATTTCGCGTGTTCGCACCCTTCGAAAACAACAATTTCATCTTCTTCTTCAGAGGCGATACCCGCAACGATGTCGCGTGCGCGCAGTGCAGCTTTCAGTTTTTCATTTGCGAACAGGTCGAGTTTCTGTTGAACCTCGCCCTGAACGTTCTCGGCACCGCTGGCACCCAGGATATCGACCAGACCGGCCTTGTTGATATCACGGTGGATGATCTTAGCGCCCAGCTTTATTGCCGACAGCAAAGCAGTGAGTTCACCGGTAGCATGAGAGAACTCGTGCTGCTTTTCGACAATAAATTCACCTAACGTTTTCATAACACTTTCCCTGCATCTTATGTGAGTAGAGCGATTGTATGTTCACTAAAACGACTAAAGCCCAACAATCTTAACAAACATTCAAATGTTAGCGCAGAGGTGAATCGCGCCAGCAGCATACGGATTTACCTGAAATGCGTTTCACAGGCGCTGACATGTGAGTAAAATGTGCGCCACATTGAAGAAGGATAGTGACGTATGCGCATTCATATATTGGGGATTTGTGGCACTTTTATGGGCGGACTGGCAATGCTGGCGCGCTCGCTGGGCCATGAAGTGACAGGTTCGGACGCCAATGTGTATCCGCCGATGAGCACGCTTCTGGAGAAGCAGGGCATCTCCCTTATTCAGGGCTACGATGTCAGCCAACTGGAGCCGCAGCCGGATCTGGTGATCATTGGTAACGCCATGACCCGTGGTAATCCGTGTGTTGAAGCGGTGCTGGAACGCAATATTCCATTTATGTCTGGCCCGCAGTGGCTGCATGATTTTGTGCTGCGCGACCGCTGGGTGATCGCTGTTGCCGGTACTCACGGTAAAACCACCACCGCCGGGATGGCAACCTGGATCCTTGAGGCCTGTGGTTACAAGCCTGGCTTCGTGATTGGTGGTGTACCGGGTAATTTCGACGTCTCCGCACGTCTGGGTGACAGTCCATTCTTTGTGATCGAAGCCGATGAGTACGACTGTGCGTTCTTCGATAAACGTTCTAAATTCGTACATTACTGCCCACGTACGCTGATCCTCAACAACCTTGAGTTTGATCACGCGGATATCTTTGACGACCTGAAAGCGATTCAGAAGCAATTCCACCATCTGGTGCGCATTGTTCCGGGTCAGGGCCGTATTATCCTGCCGGAGAACGACATCAACCTGAAGCAGACGATGGCGATGGGTTGCTGGAGCGAGCAGGAGCTGGTGGGCGATCAGGGCCACTGGCAGGCGAAAAAACTCAACGTGGATGCCTCTGAGTGGGAAGTGCTGCTCGACGGCGAAAAAGTGGGTGAGGTGAAGTGGGGCCTGGTGGGCGAGCACAACATGCACAACGGTCTGATGGCGATTGCTGCGGCACGTCATGTGGGCGTTCAGCCTGCGGATGCGGCCAATGCACTGGGTTCATTTGTGAACGCCCGCCGTCGTCTGGAGCTGCGTGGCGAAGCCAACGGTGTCACGGTGTATGACGATTTCGCACATCATCCAACGGCCATTCTGGCGACGCTTGCTGCCCTGCGTGGCAAAGTGGGGGGCACGGCGCGCATTCTGGCGATACTGGAACCTCGCTCTAACACCATGAAGATGGGCATCTGCAAAGACGATCTCGCACCATCCTTAGGGCGTGCCGATGAAGTCTTCCTGCTGCAGCCGCAGCATATTCCGTGGCAGGTGGCGGAAGTTGCCGATGCCTGCGTACAGCCTGCGCACTGGAGTGCGGACGTTGATACGCTTGCGGATATGGTGGTGAAATCTGCACAGCCTGGCGATCACATTCTGGTGATGAGCAACGGCGGTTTTGGTGGGATCCATCAGAAACTGCTGGACGGTCTGGCGAAGAAAGCGGAAGTGGTCGAGTAATCCCCTCACCCCAGCCTCTCCCCAAAGGGGAGAGGCTGTTCAATTCCCCTCGCCCCTTTGGGGAGAGGGTCAGGGTGAGGGGAACAGGCGGTTCGAATGTTACTCTTCGTTCTCAGACAGCTCGCGAAGATACTGGAAAATCAGGCGCGCAGATTTCGGCGGCTTATTCCCTTCTTTCTCTTTCTTCGCGTTGCGGATCAAAGAACGCAGCTGCTGGCGGTCGGCGTCTGGCCACAGATTTAAGACTTCTGGCACAGCGTCATCACCTTGTTCAATCAGACGATCGCGGATCTGCTCCAGTTTATGGAACAGCGCAACCTGCTGGTTGTGGCGGTTTTTCAGCTTGTCCAGCGCCTGGCGAATCGGGTCGACGTCACGCTGACGCAGCATTTTACCGATAAGCTGAAGCTGGCGGCGGCGGCCTTCTTTTTTGATTTTCTGTGCCAGTTCAATGGCATCACGTAGATCCTGGTCGAGCGGGAGCTTATCCAGCGCGTTTTTACCCAGTTCTACCATTTCTGCGCCAAGCTGTTTTAACTCTTCGGCGTCGCGTTTAATTTCACTTTTACTGACCCAGATGATCTCATCATCTTCGTCTTCGATGTCATCACCGGGAACGTCGTCGAGCCAGTCTTCGGGCTGCTTAGTCATGTCAGGCTCCTTAAAAAAAGAGGCTAATGTTACCAGTTAAGACGCGCACTGAAAAACGGTTCTCTGTTAGACTTCAGTTAACTCTCTCTTACAGTATGGCATTTGCGATGAAAGTAACCTCACAAGTTGAAGCGCAGCGTAAGCTTCTGGAAGAAGCCGTCTCCACCGCGCTGACGCTCGCTTCAGGTAAATCAGATGGCGCGGAAGTGGCGGTCAGCAAAACCACTGGCATTAGCGTGAGTACCCGCTATGGCGAAGTGGAGAATGTAGAATTCAACAGCGATGGTGCTCTGGGGATCACGGTGTATCACCAGAATCGCAAAGGCAGTGCATCATCGACCGATCTCAGCCCGGATGCCATTGCCCGTACGGTGCAGGCTGCGCTGGATATCGCGCGTTATACGTCCCCCGATCCTTACGCAGGTGTTGCCGACAAAGAGCTGCTGGCGTTTGATGCCCCGGATCTCGATCTTTTCCATCCGGCGGAAGTCACCCCGGACGAAGCGATCGAACTGGCTGCGCGTGCCGAGCAGGCCTCCCTGCAGGCTGATAAACGCATCACCAATACCGAAGGCGGCAGTTTCAACAGCCACTACGGCATCAAAGTATTCGGCAACAGCCACGGGATGTTGCAGGGTTACTGCTCGACCCGTCATTCGCTGTCCAGCTGTGTGATTGCCGAAGAAAATGGCGATATGGAGCGTGACTACGCCTATACCATTGGCCGTGCGCTGGAGGATTTGCAGTCTCCGGAGTGGGTCGGTGCTGAGTGTGCGCAGCGCACACTTTCTCGCCTGTCACCGCGTAAGCTCTCTACCATGAAAGCCCCGGTTATTTTTGCCAATGAAGTGGCGACTGGCCTGTTTGGCCATCTGGTCGGGGCGATTGCCGGTGGCTCGGTTTACCGTAAATCGACGTTCCTGCTTGATTCGCTGGGTAAACAGATCCTGCCGGAATGGCTGACTATCGAAGAGCATCCGCATTTGCTTAAAGGTCTGGCCTCTACGCCATTCGACAGCGAAGGCGTGCGCACAGAACGCCGCGATATCATCAAAGACGGTATTCTGACCCAGTGGTTGCTGACCAATTATTCTGCACGTAAGCTGGGGCTGAAAAGCACGGGTCACGCGGGTGGCATTCATAACTGGCGTATTGCCGGGCAAGGTCTGAACTTTGAGCAGATGCTGAAAGAGATGGGGACCGGCCTGGTGGTGACGGAGCTGATGGGCCAGGGCGTGAGCGGCATGACCGGGGATTACTCTCGTGGTGCGGCGGGCTTCTGGGTTGAAAACGGTGAAATCCAGTATCCTGTGAGTGAAATCACTATTGCCGGCAACCTGAAAGATATGTGGCGCAATATTGTTACTGTCGGTAACGATATTGAAACACGTAGCAATATACAGTGTGGTTCAGTTCTTCTGCCGGAAATGAAAATTGCCGGTCAATAATACCCGTCATACTTCAAGCTGCAGGTGCGTTGGCTGCACGCGTTCCTGCAACTCGAATTATTTAGGGTATTACGCTTATCGTGAATAATAAAAAAGGAAGTGAGCAATGCGTAAACACCTGTTAGCGATCGTCGCGGCTTCAACGCTGGTTCTTGGCTCTTCTGCGTTTGCTGCCGATCTTGAAAGCAACATGGGTATTCTCAGTGAAAACCTGAAGATCGTTCAGAAAACGGACAATGCAGCAGAAATGAAAGACGCGTTGACCAAAATGCGTGAGGCGGCATTAGACTCGAAAAAATCCACGCCACCTAAGCTGGAAAACAAAGCGGCTGACAGCGCCGAGATGAAGGACTATCTCCACGGCTTTGACGTGCTGGTGGGCCAGATCGACGGTGCGCTGAAGCTCGCGAATGAAGGCAAAGTGAAAGAAGCTCGTGCAGCAGCCGATCAGTTTGTGACGACACGCAATACGTATCACAAAAAGTATCGTTAATTGGGTGCCTGAGCTGTACGCCCTTTCTCCGTGTGCGGAGGCGCATTACGCGCCCCCGCATGCTTGCTCCCTACTTTCCGGAGCGACAATCCATCCGCGCTGTCACTTCAAACGAGCCGTTTCGAAAACGGATCTCGCACAGTGTTTTCCTCGTCACCAGCGTTAAAATGATTATTGTCAAAGCAATAATCATCAAACCCCGGATAATCAGGGACTGGCGTTTCATGGATGCCTCCTTGCTTTAAAGCGGGCGAGGTAGCGAACTCCACGGTTGTGCGTGTCGTTTCGAGCCCCCGCCCTGATTTTCTATCAGGCGGGGCTTTCCACTTTCCGTCCCATGCCTGAGACGGTCAGTCTCAAGCACCCGTCGCCACTCTGGCGAATCCCCATAAGAAAACCTTATCCACGTCACATTTCTACGAGTCTGCTCGTAATCTTTTCTGCTTTACTCATCCCTTTTGTGCCGCCAGATTGAGTGATATTCATCACGTAAATGCATTGATTTATTCAAATTCAGCGTATTTATGTGGCACAGATCACTGCTGCTGCTTTCCTTTCCACTTCGAAGTGGAAAACAACTCGCTACAAACCCTTCGTCGTCATCGTTAGTTTTATTCCAGAGCCATTAACGGGGTAAGACGAGTGATTAACGGAGCGGTAATGAACGACGTTGGGGATCAGGCGGTGCAAACAGAACAGCTCGCTAACACCATGCTGCAGCAGGTCTATACCCTGCTGGCCCGGCACAACATCATCCCTAATGCAGTACAGGAACAGATGCTGACCTCACACGTTCGCGCGATGGCGCACCGGTCTGTGACCGGCGAGCCGCTGCCGGAAGTAGAAGCAGAGCTGTTCGACGAGATTTCACCCGATTCAATGCGACTTGCCCGCGAAGTGGTGGCGCAGTTTGGCAACCTTCCTGATGAAGAGGCCTGGCTGCTCTCCGTTCACTTTGAAGTCGCGAAAGACAACCTTTAAGGAGCAACACATGGAACAGATTACAGTCGTGATTGGCGATCGCCTGGGTAAAGGTCAGAAAGTGGCCGCCGGCGTGGAAAAGGCAGGTGGACGTGCGGTTGTCGTGCCGGGGGTGGCGGCAGATATGAAACTGGGTGACGTGATGAAAGCGGAAAACGCCACCTTCGGCATCTCCTTCTGCGGCAGCGGTGGCGCGGGTGCCATTACTGCGCAAACCAAATATGGCTACAAAGCCAAATACGGCATGCGTTCTGTGGAAGAGGGCGTAACCGCCATCAACGAAGGCTGCAACGTGCTGGGCTTCGGCTTTATGGATAAAGAAGAGCTGGGCGAGCGTCTGGTACAGGCGTGGCAGAAGAAGCACGGCGCATAAGCATGAAAGAACAGTTCACGACCACCGTGAGAGTGAAGGGCAAAGGCGATGCCAAAGCGCGCGCCTTTGCCGATGCGCTCAACCACGTTCAGGCCGCGGTGATGCAAGCCTCACCGCATATCTTACTGCGTATTGAGCCACAGGATGTGCAGGTTGTTCAGGCGCAAGAAGCGGTGCGTAAAGAAGCCTTCCTGTTCTTCTTTTTGCGCCGGGAAAGACGCACCTACAGCGTGGAGCTGGATGTGACCGTCAACGTGACTGCCATCAATCTTGATCGGGTGGATTTCGTCACGCAACGCTGATTCTTCATAAAAGGGCAGACTGATGTTCTTAATTATATTAATAAAATCGCTCATCATTGGCGGCCTGGTTGGCGTCGGTGTGGGGGCCGGGGCTGCACGCATGTTTCATGCGCCTACCACTCAGGGTATGGGCGCGTTTCGTACGTTGGGGGAACTGAACTCCTGTGAAGGGGACCCGGCTTCTCACTTCTCTTTTGGGTTAGGCTTCTTCTTTAACGCCTGGGCTTCTTCCGTGGCCGCAGGTGCATTCACTCAGGACGTTGACCACCGCATTATCCCGAACTGGGGCGCAGCGGCGCTAATGCTCAAAAACCGTAACGTCGGCGAAACACTCCACGATCCCCGCAAGATGGCGATTGCCTGCGGCGTGATCGGCATGATCGTCGTGACCTTCCTTAACCTTACCGCCTCCTCCGTTCCGGCTGCACTTCAGGTGACGGCCGTTAAGGTGCTGGTACCGGCAGCTAACCTGCTGGTGAACACCGTCATGCCGGTTATCTTCTGGCTGGCGGCCATCGATGCAGGCAAAAAATCCGGCTTCTGGGCCACCGTGTTTGGCGGTGCGGCGCAGCTGATCATGGGTAACGCCGTACCGGGTCTGGTGCTGGGTATTCTGATCGGTAAAGGCGTGGAAGAGAGCGGCTGGAACCACGTCACCAAAGTGATGATGGTGGCCATCGTGGCGCTGTTCGTCCTGAGCGGCTTCTTCCGTGGCTTCGATATGAAGATGATCGAATCCTTCCATCTGACCGTGCCGAACTGGCTCGACATGATCCACAACTCGCTCAGCGGTAAATAACAGGAGCCTCTACATGGAACAGAATAAAGGTTTTTGGTATGCCGACTGGTCGTTCCCGATCTTCGTTGGCCTGCTCTCCTCCGGCGTCTTCGCCGGGACGCACATGTACTACCTCTACGGCATTGGCGCGTTTAACGAAGTGGCTTTTGTGGCGATGCTGAAAGCAGGGATTGATACCGGTGTTTACGGCGCGGTAGCGGCCTTTGGTGCCAGCTTCCTGTTCGCCCGTATCATCGAAGGCTCGCTGGTGGGGATTTTAGATATCGGCGGGGCTATCCAGACTGGCGTTGGCCTCGGCGTTCCTGCATTGCTGCTGGGAGCGGGCATCATGTTCCCGGTGACCAACTTTATTGCCGCCCTGATCACCGGCCTGGTGATTGGTCTGGCGATTGGTTACGTCATCATTCTGGCGCGTAAGTTCACCATCAATCAGAGTAACTCGACCTACGGTGCTGACGTGATGATGGGGGCAGGTAACGCTTCCGGGCGCTTCCTCGGGCCGTTGATTATCCTGAGCGCCATGACTGCATCCATTCCGATTGGTATCGGGTCGCTTGCAGGCGCACTGCTGTTCTATCTCTGGCAGAAGCCGATCACCGGTGGTGCGATCCTCGGTGCGATGATTTTAGGCTGGCTGTTCCCGGTCGCCCTTTAACACCCGCGGGCGCAGCGCGCCCGCCTTATCAGGAGAGCACTATGTTTGATTTACTCCTGCGCCGTGCGCGTCTTACTGACGATACCCTGACTGATATCGCCATTCAGGACGGAAAAATCGCGGCGCTGGGCGACATTGACGCACCCGCCCATCAAACGGTGGCGCTCAACGGTGACGTATACGTTAGCGCGGGCTGGATTGATTCCCACGTACACTGCTACCCGAATTCCCCCATTTACCACGACGAACCAGACAGCGTGGGCATTGCCACTGGCGTCACCACCGTGGTGGATGCGGGCAGTACCGGGGCGGATGACGTGGACGATTTTTACGCCATCACCCGCAAAGCGACAACCGAGGTTTACGCTCTGCTGAACATCTCCCGCGTTGGACTGATTGCGCAGAACGAGCTGGCTAATCTGGCTAACATCGACGCCGATGCGGTGAAACAGGCGGTTAAACGTTACCCTGATTTTATCGTTGGCCTGAAAGCGCGCATGAGCAGCAGCGTGGTCGGTGAGAATGGCATTACGCCACTGGAACGTGCGAAAGCTATCCAGAAAGAGAACGGCGACCTGCCGCTGATGGTACACATTGGTAATAACCCGCCAAACCTCGACGAAATCGCTGAACTGCTCAGCTCTGGCGACATCATCACCCACTGCTACAACGGCAAGCCAAACCGCATTCTCACCCCATCCGGCGAACTGCGTGCATCCATCACTTCCGCCTTGAAACGCGGCGTGCGTCTGGACGTCGGCCACGGTACGGCGAGCTTCAGCTTTGAGGTGGCAAAACGCGCCATCGCGATGGGCATTCTGCCGCACACCATCAGCTCGGATATCTACTGCCGCAACCGTCTTCACGGCCCGGTAGGCTCACTTGCGAGCGTGATGTCGAAATTCCTCGCCATCGGTATGTCACTGCCGCAGGTGGTTGAGTGCGTGACGGCAAATGCGGCTGATGGCCTGCGCCTGACGCGCAAGGGCCGCATCCAGCCTGGGCTCGACGCCGACCTGACGCTGTTCACCATTAAACGTCAGCCGACGGTGCTGACGGATGCCGAAAACGACAGCCTGCAGGCTGAACACA
The DNA here is from genome assembly GCA_014169315.1 of Enterobacter cloacae. Lineage (NCBI taxonomy): Bacteria > Pseudomonadati > Pseudomonadota > Gammaproteobacteria > Enterobacterales > Enterobacteriaceae > Enterobacter > Enterobacter cloacae. The sequence goes on from AP022133.1 coordinate 444,377, forward strand.
TTCTGGTGCCGCTTGCTGCGATCCGCGCGGGCAAGGGCTACATGACCGAACAAGGGAGCACGGAACATGCCTTCGATTTATGAGAAGTACCACTTAAAGCAAGTCATTAACACCTCTGGCCGTATGACGGCGCTGGGGGTTTCCACGCCGCGCCCGGAAGTGGTGCAGGCGGCGATGGACGGTATGAATCAGTATTTTGAAATGAAGGATCTGGTCAATAAAACCGGGGAATACATTGCGAAGTTGCTGGATGTGGAAGGGGCGACAGTGGTCTCTTGTGCCTCGGCGGGTATTGCGCAGTCCGTGGCCGCAGTGCTGGTGAAAGACAGCGACTGGCTGCTGGAAAACCTGCACGTCACCCCGCCTGAGAACAACGAAATCGTGCTGCCGAAAGGTCACAACGTCAACTTTGGCGCACCGGTGGGCACAATGGTGGCGCTGGGGGGGGGCAAGCTGGTGGAGGCGGGTTATGCCAACGAATGTTCTGCCGAGCAGCTGGCGGCGGCGATCTCCCCACGTACGGCGGCGATCCTCTATATCAAGTCTCACCACTGCGTGCAGAAAAGCATGCTCAGCGTGGAGCAGGCAGCCGTGGTGGCGCGTAAACATGGTCTGCCGCTGATCGTTGATGCGGCGGCAGAAGAAGATCTGCATGTTTACTACCGCTCCGGTGCAGATCTCGTTATCTACAGCGGTGCGAAAGCCATTGAAGGGCCAACCAGCGGGCTGGTGATCGGTAAAGCCCAGTACGTTGAATGGGTGAAGCGCCAGACGGCAGGCATTGGCCGCGCCATGAAGGTGGGTAAAGAGGGCATTCTTGGCCTGACCTGCGCCATTGAGCATTATCTGACGGCGACCAAAGAGAGTGGCGCAGAGATGGTGGCGAAGATGACGCCGTTTGTCGACGCGCTCAACACCCTGAATGGCGTAACGGCACGCGTGGTCTGGGACAGCGCTGGTCGTGACATTGCGCGCACCGAGATTGCGTTTGATGAAGCGACCACCGGCATGGGGACAGGTGACCTGGTGAATGCGCTGAAGCAGGGCGAATACGCCATTTATTTCCGTGGCTACAAGGCCAATGAAGGGATTATCGAAGCGGATGTGCGCAGCGTGAATGCTGAACAGCTGAACATTGTGTTCCGCCGCATTCGCGAAGTATTAGGACAGGAGAAAAACGCATGAAGCTGACCCCTAATTTTTACCGTGACCGCGTCTGTCTGAACGTACTGGCAGGCTCCAGAGCCAACGCCAGCGCCATTTACGAGGCGGCGGAAGGCCATGTGCTGGTGGGTGTGCTCTCCAAAAATTACCCGGACGTGGCAAGCGCTGTGGCCGATATGCGCGAATACGCGGCGCTGATTGATAATGCGCTGTCCGTGGGCCTGGGCGCAGGTGATCCGAACCAGTCTGCGATGGTGAGTGAAATCTCCCGTCAGGTACAACCGCAGCACGTGAACCAGGTCTTCACCGGTGTGGCAACCAGCCGTGCGTTGCTGGGGCAGAACGACTCCGTGGTGAACGGCCTGGTCTCCCCGACCGGTACCGTTGGCATGGTGAAAATCTCCACTGGCCCGCTGAGCAGTACGGCACCGGACGGCATCGTTCCTGTGGAAACTGCGATTGCCCTGCTGAAAGATTTTGGTGGCAGCTCCATCAAATACTTCCCGATGGGCGGCCTGAAATGTCGTGACGAGTACAACGCGGTGGCGGAAGCCTGCGCCCGTCACGATTTCTGGCTGGAGCCGACCGGTGGTATCGATCTGGAAAACTTTGAGGAGATCCTGCAGATCGCGCTGGACGCGGGTGTGAGCAAAATCATCCCGCATATCTACAGTTCGATTATCGACAAAGCCAGCGGCGATACGCGTCCGGAAGATGTGCGTACGCTGCTGGACATGACGAAGAAGCTGGTGAAGTAAAACCTGAACCCTCACCCTAACCCTCTCCCAAAGGGAGAGGGAACATTTCCCCCCTCTCCCTTTGGGAGAGGGCTGGGGTGAGGGGAACAAACCGCACACACCTGAAGGAGCCACCATGCACACCCGTAATCTGCTTGTCGCTTCACTCTCTTTACTGGCTACTGCTGCCGTCGCCCAGACGCAGTACGCCTGGGTCGGTACCTACAACCCCAATGGTGAAGGGCTGTACCGCTTTACCGTCGACCCGCAAACTGGCGCGCTCGGCAGCAAAACGCTGGTGAGCAAGCTGCCGAACGCCGCGCAGCTCACTGTCTCGCACGACGGTAAAACGTTGTATGTGGCCAGCGAAGTGGAGCAGGGGGTGGTGCAGGCGCTGCGCGTGGGGGATAACGGGGAGTTGAGTAAGCTCAATCAGGTGGCGTCCGGTGGTGCGGGGCCGGTTTATCTCTCCCTGACGCCGAACGGGCAACATCTGCTGGTGGCGAATTATGTCAGCGGTTCGATTGCGGTTCTGCCGATCAAAACCGACGGCAGCCTGGGTGATGCCACGGATAAACATCAGGATCAGGGCGAGCCGGGTGCGGCGAAACCGGAGGCGGCGGTGGAAGGGAGTTTTGCCATCAGCGATCATAACGGCCCGCACGCACATATGATCGCCGCCGATCCGCGCGGGAAATACATTTTTTCCACCGATCTGGGGCTGGATCGTATTTACCAGTACCGCTTTGACGATCGAAGCGGGAAGCTGACCCCCAACGATCCGCCGTTTATCCGTGCCTCTTCAAAAGGAGCCGGGCCTCGTCACTTCGTCTTTACACCGAAAGGTGATGCCCTGTGGCTGATTAACGAAGAGGCCTCCACGCTGACGCACTATACGCTGGATGCCAGCGGCAGGCTGAAAGAAGGCAAAACCTTCTCCGCGCTGCCGGAAGGTTATAAAGGCACCAGTTTTGCCGCCGGGCTGGCATTAAGTGCCGACGGCAGGCAGCTGTATGTGGCTAACCGTTTGCATAACAGCATCGGGCACTTTACCGTAAAAGAGGATGGCACGTTGCGGCATCAGGACGATGTCTGGACGCGGGGCGATTATCCGCGAACCCTGACGCTCGATAAGCAGGGGCGCTGGCTGTATGTCATGAACCAGCGCAGCGACAACATTACCCGTTTCCGCGTGGCACAGGATGGAAAACTGAGCTTCGAGCCGGGTTATACCCCGGTCGGCAGCCCATCCCAGATGGTTATTTCACCCTAAGCAGTAAGAGGACAACGACGTGCGATTCCCGAACCAACGTTTAGCGCAACTTTTCGATCTGTTGCAAAACGAGACGCTGCCGCAGGACGAGCTGGCGCAGCGTCTGTCGGTCTCCACGCGAACCGTCCGCGCTGATATCACCGCCCTGAACGCGCTGCTGGCGAGCCACGGCGCACAGTTTATTTTGAGCCGTGGCAATGGCTACCAGCTCAAAATTGACGATGCAGAGCGCTACCAGCAGCTCCAGGAGTCTCACCCGCGCGCGTTGCGCATTCCCCGGACGGGGCCGGAGCGTGTGTACTATCTGGTGGTGCGTTTTCTCACCTCGGCGTTTTCCCTCAAGCTGGAAGATCTGGCTGACGAGTGGTTTGTCAGCCGCGCCACGCTGCAAAGCGACATGGCGGAAGTGCGCGAGTGGTTCCATCGCTACCACCTGACGCTGGAAACCCGCCCACGCCACGGCATGAAGCTGTTTGGTAGCGAGATGGCAACCCGCGCCTGTCTGACCGATCTCCTCTGGGAGCTGGCGCAGCAGGACAGCCTGAACCCACTGGTGACGGAAGTTGCACTCAACGCAGGTGTACCTGAGCAGATGGTGAGCGTGCTGCATGACGCGCTCACCCGCCACCATATCCGCCTGACCGACGAAGGTGAACTGTTCCTGCGCTTGTACTGTGCGGTGTCGGTGCGTCGCATCAGTGAAGGCTACCCGCTGCCGGAATTCCATGCGGAAGGTGTGGAAGAGAATGTACGTGAAGCGGCGAAGGATATCGCGGTGACCATCCAGCAGCTGGCAGGTAAGGCGCTTTCGCCTTCAGAAGAGAACTGGCTGTGCGTACACATTGCGTCGCGACAGATCCAGGACATCGCCCCCAGCGCCATCAATGCCGATGACGACGAAGCGCTGGTTAATTACATCCTGCGCTACATCAACACCCACTATAACTACAATCTGCTCAGCGACGAGCAGCTGCATGCGGATTTGCTGACACATATTAAAACCATGATCACCCGCGTGCGGTATCAAATCATGATCCCCAATCCGCTGCTGGATAACATCAAACAGCACTACCCGATGGCGTGGGATATGACGCTGGCGGCGGTGTCGAGCTGGGGCAAATACACGCCGTATGTGATCAGTGAAAACGAAATTGGCTTCCTGGTGCTGCATATCGGGGTTGGTCTTGAGCGTCACTACAATATTGGTTACCAGCGTCAGCCGCGCGTGCTGCTGGTGTGCGATGCCGGTAACGCGATGGTGCGAATGATTGAGGCGGTGCTGCAGCGTAAATATCCGCAAATTGAGGTGACGCGTACCCTTACGCTGCGCGAGTACGAACAGGCCGGGTCGATCAGCGAAGACTTTGTTATCGCCACCGCCCGCGTGAGCGAAAAGTCCAAGCCGGTGGTGATGATCGCCCCGTTCCCGACGGACTACCAGCTGGAGCAGATCGGCAAGCTGGTGCTGGTGGACAGAACCCGTCCGTGGATGCTGGACAAATACTTCGACGCGGCCCATTTCCGCATTATTGATAAACCCATTGACCAGCAAACGCTGTTCCGTGAGCTGTGTGAGCAGCTTGAAGACGAAGGTTTTGTCGGCGCGGAATTCCTGGGCTCCGTCGTCGAGCGCGAAGCCATCGTCAGCACCATGCTCGGTGATGGTATCGCGCTGCCGCACTCCCTCGGGTTACTGGCGCAGAAAACAGTGGTTTACACCGTGCTGGCTCCGCAGGGTATTCCGTGGGGCGATGAAACTGCGCACGTCATCTTCCTGCTTGCCATCAGTAAAAGCGAATACGAAGAGGCGATGGCGATTTACGACATCTTCGTGACATTCCTGCGCGAACGCGCCATGTCACGGCTGTGCGGTTGCGGGGATTTTGCGGAGTTTAAGACCGTGGCGATGGAGAGTTTGAGCCGGTTTTGAGAGGCGTTATCCAGAATTCGATGTAATGCGAATGTAATGCTAAACTGCATTACATCTTTGTCATTACTGGAGGCATAATGGCCACGCTGAACGTCCGTCTGGACGACAAACTTAAAAATGAGGCTTATGCAGTGCTGGAAAAACTCAATATCACCCCAACCGAAGCTGTAAGATTACTGTTTCAGTACGTCGCAGAGACGGGGCGTATGCCGGTGAAAACGGTGACCATTAGCGACGGTGAAGACGCATTGATTCAGACAGTCCGGGAGCGACTGGCTAATCCACAAAAAGGAATTAAGGTTAGTCTGGATGACTTATGAGTTGGAATTCGACCCTGGAGCGCTAAAGGAGTGGCATAAACTGGGCGATACCGTGAAAACCCAATTTAAGAAGAAATTGGTCGATGTACTGGTGGATCCCAGGATCGAATCCGCCCGTTTACATGGGCTGCATGATTGCTACAAAATTAAGCTTAAATCATCCGGCTACCGTTTGGTCTATCAGGTGCGGGATGAGGTTGTGATGGTGTTTGTTGTTGCCATAGGCAAACGAGAGAAATCAGCCGTTTATCATGATGCAGATAAACGGCTATAGCGTTTAACGCAAATGATGCACAACCTGGTTACTGCTGCCGCGCCAGATAAGCGCCGGGTCTTTTAAATCCTGCACAAACTTGCCGTCGACCAGCACGTTAATCAGATCCACCACTTCCATCTGCTGCGCATTCAGATCATCCAGCTTGTAGCCTGTCCAGACCCAGATGTCCTTTCCTGCACACTCTCTGCGAATACGTTTTACCAGCTTCAGGATCTCCGGCACGTTTTGCGGGTGAAGCGGGTCGCCACCGGAGAGTGAAATCCCCTGGCGGCGAATGCGCGTGTCGTTCAGGTCGTTGATGATCCGGTCTTCCATCTCTGCAGTAAACGGCATGCCTGAATTTAAGCGCCAGGTGCTTTTGTTGTAGCAGCCGGGGCATTCGTGAACACAGCCAGAAACAAACAGGGTGCAACGGGTACCGGGACCGTTAACGATGTCGACCGGGTAGTACTGGTGGTAATTCATAGTGTTAACCTGATGCCCTTACCCCGGCCCTCTCCCACAGGGAGAGGGAGAAAACCGGCGTCCGGCATGACAATGTGCTCGATCGGTTCCCTCTCCCTTGAGGGAGAGGGGTAGGGTGAGGGGGAGAACCTGGCAAAGAACTTACCCGATCTGCCCATTCCCCAGATGTTTCACGCGGCGTTTCACCTCTTCCTGCTTACCGGCGTTAAACGGACGTGCATCAGGGCTGCCGAGATAACCACACACGCGGCGAGTCACGGAAACGCGCGAGGCATCATGGTTGCCGCATTTCGGACAGGTGAATCCTTTGCTGGTGCATTCGAACTCACCGGTAAAGCCGCACTCGTAACACTCATCGATAGGCGTGTTCGTACCGTAATACGGCACGTGCTGATAGCTGTAATCCCACACGTCTTCCAGCGCTTTCAGGTTGTGCTGGATGTTTGGGTACTCGCCGTAGCAGATGAAACCACCGCTGGCGATGGGCGGGTAAGCAGCTTCAAAGTCGATCTTGTCGTACGGGTTAACTTTTTTCTCGACGTCGAGGTGGAAGCTGTTGGTGTAGTAACCTTTGTCGGTCACCCCTTCAATGATGCCAAACTCTGCGGTGTCCAGGCGGCAGAAACGGTCGCACAGGTTTTCGCTCGGGGTGCTGTACAGGCTAAAGCCATAGCCGGTTTCATCTTTCCACAGGTCAACCGCATCGCGCAGGCGCTGCACGATAGCGACACCTTTTTCACGCAGCGCATCGCTGTCATACATATGCTTGTCACCAGACAGCGCGTTGATGGTTTCGTGAATGCCGATATAGCCCAGCGAGATAGACGCACGGCCATTTTTAAAGATCTCAGAAACGTCATCGTCTGCTTTCAGACGCACGCCGCAGGCACCTTCCATATACAGGATTGGCGCAACGCGCGCCTTCACCCCTTCCAGGCGGGCAATACGGGTCATCAACGCTTTACGTGCCAGCAGCAGACGTTCGTCCAGCAGCGTCCAGAAGGCCGCTTCATTACCTTTGGCCTCCAGCGCGATGCGCGGCAGGTTAAGGCTGATCACGCCCAGGTTATTACGCCCGTCGTGGATCTGCTCGCCGTTTTCATCCTCGTACACGCCGAGGAAGCTGCGACAGCCCATTGGCGTTTTAAACGAACCGGTGACCTTGACCACCTGATCGTAGTTCAGGATGTCCGGATACATACGCTTGCTTGCACACTCCAGTGCCAGCTGCTTGATGTCGTAATTCGGGTCGCCAAACTTGTGGTTCAGACCGTCACGAATGGCAAACACCAGTTTTGGGAATACCGCCGTTTTGCGGTTCTTGCCAAGACCAGAGATGCGGTTGCGCAGAATGGACTGTTGGATCAGTCGCGATTCCCAGCTGGTACCCAGGCCGAAACCGAAGGTGACAAACGGCGTCTGGCCGTTGGCGGTGTGCAGCGTGTTAACTTCATACTCCAGCGACTGGAATGCGTCGTAACACTCTTTTTCGGTGCGCGAATGGGCATAGCCGTCGGCATCCGGGATTTGCCACTCTTCCGCCGTTGTACGGTGCTTGTTGAAGCTCGCGCTGACAAACGGCGCAAGCACTTCATCAATGCGGTTAATGGTGGTGCCACCGTAAATATGGCTGGCGACCTGGGCGATAATCTGCGCCGTTACTGCGGTAGCGGTGGAGATGGATTTTGGCGGTTCAATCTCGGCGTTACCCATTTTAAAACCGTGGGTCAGCATCCCTTTCAGATCGATCAGCATGCAGTTGAACATCGGGAAGAACGGCGAGTAGTCGAGATCGTGGTAGTGGATCTCGCCGCGCTCGTGCGCGGAAACGACGTCGCGCGGCAGCAGGTGCTGACGGGCATAGTGTTTGGCAACAATACCCGCCAGCAGGTCACGCTGGGTCGGGATGACTTTACTGTCTTTGTTCGCATTTTCATTGAGCAGGGCGGAGTTGGTCTGCTCTACCAGACCACGAATATCCTGGTTCAGACGACCGCGCTTCTCACGCTGAATGTCACGATCGTGGCGATACTCAATGTAGGCGCGGGCCAGCTGCTTGTAAGGCCCCGACATCAGCTGGTTCTCAACGGCAGTCTGGATCTCGCTGATATCAACCTGGCTGCGTGTATTCATCTGGCTGCTAACGACTTCTGCGACGGTGGCGCAGTAATCTGCGTCATCGACTCCCGCTGCTTTAGCTGCACGCAGAATGGCTTCTTTGATGCGCTCTGATTTAAACGGCACTTTACAGCCATCACGTTTCATCACATGCGGTGTCATGATCACTCCATTTTAAAAACAGGTTATCCACAGAGGTGGAGAAGATTGCGCCGGGCAGATTTTCAATCCGCCCCGCTATTTCCCTCGTTCCCGACACTTGTTATCCACAATTCCGGGGAGCAGGGTCGCCGTCTTGTTGTTGGAATAGTAGACGATAAATACAAGATGTTGGGTCGGCGTGCATTTTAAGTGCTACATATAGTGATTTGCATCAAACTTGTTTGCGATTTTTTTGATTCAGAACAAAGTAAAAAAGGGAGAGTACAGATGACAAGCGTTACAGGCTTTGTAAATTCCTTGCGTCAAATTTTGATTAATTTTTCAACAAAATCATCAGCTCAGCGCAGGTTGCGCTGAGCCTGGTTTTGACTGACAGGTGTGAGTTCTGCGTTACAGGTGACCGGCCCAGCTTAGCCCGGCGTTGATCAGCGCCACTGCGGTGATGATGCCAAGTATCACCGGAACCAGTGGGTTGTTAGCCGGTGCGGCAGGCATTGCAGGTGGTACAGGCGCTTCCTCCTCACTCCCTAAAATGGACAGCACCTCTTCGCGGGTGCTTGCCGCGAGAAGGTTACTGCGCGTTTCGTCATCAGTGAGGGAGGTCGTCAGCGTTGTCAGAAGCTGCATATGGGTGCTTCCCGCTTCACGGGAAGGAATGGCCAGCAGGAATACCATTCTGACCTTTTCGTCGCCCTCCAGCCCGGGCCATGTGATGGGCTCTTCAAAAAGTGCAACACAGAAGGCCGCCTGGGCGACAGATTCTGATTTTCCATGCGGGACGGCAAGCTCTTCACCGAGCGCGGTAGGGCCTTCGCTTTCGCGATGTAAGACACTATCAATAAACGCGTGCTTATCGTGGATCACACCCCGTCTGGCTAGCGAATCTGACATGTGCCTGATGAGCGCTTCCGGCGTGCGTGGCTCGGGGTTGATAAAGATGAAATCAGCGTGAGTCAGCGTGAGTAAATTCATTTTATGCCTCCAGGGGTGAGTTAACCTGAACCCACAGTGTCTGCCAGCCTGCAAGAATGCACCTGCCGGTAAACGGTTTGTTTGTCACGAGATCGATACCTGACACCGGTAACGAAAGCGGCTGCGGGGTTCCCGTGACGTTGACGACACAATAGAGGGTTTCGCTTTCTTGTTTATTCTGGCGTACCACACCAAAGAGCGAGTCCTCCAGCGGCAGGACACGCTGCCCGGCGTGGGGCGAAAAGGCCGGATGCTGCCGCCGTATCTGTAACAGTTTCGTCAGTTCGCCATAGATGCGGGCACGCAGGCTCTGTGGGTCGATAAGCTCACTGTGCAGGCGTGAAAGATCCAGCTTTTCGCGATTGATACGCCGGTTAATGCCAGAGGCGCGCAGCCCGGCAACATCATTTTCACTCCCGAGCAGGCTGTGGTAATAAATTGCCGGAACGCCCTGTAGCATGAATAAAATCGCATGTGCGGCGCTGAAGCGGGCTATCTGTGAGTTCTGGCTTTCGCCGGGTTCGCTTAACGCACTCAGATAGTTGATGTTGAGTTCATACGGCGACTGGCTACCGTCAGGATCCGTTTTCCAGGAAATACGTCCTTCTTTGCGTTCCACTTCACTGATCAGAAAGTTTTTTTCCTCTGCATCCAGCACATTCTCTACCGGGCGTAAACCAATACCGTCATGGCTGGCCAGGAAGTTGAAAAATGTGCAGTTGCCAGGAAGGGGGTCGGCTTCCAGCGTTTTTGCCCACTGTCTCAGCCAGCGAGCATTGCCGCGTAAAAATGCATGCAGCGTCAGCGGAGGCAAGGGGAACTGATAGACCATGCTTGCTTCATCACCGGCACCAAAGTAACGGATATTCTCCTGATGCGGGACGTTGGTTTCCGTAATGAGCAGGCAATCGGGGAACGTTTTATCAAGAATGGCTCGCCAGAGCTTAATGATTTGGTGCACCTGTGGAAGATGAATACAGCGGCTATTTGGCTCCTTCCAGAGAAAACCGATAGCATCCAGACGGATCGCGCGTGCGCCACGGGCGGCATATTCCAGCAGGATCGCAATGCTCTCCAGAAGGACTTCCGGTTCACGGAAATTCAAATCTATCTGATCGGCGCTAAATGTTGTCCAGATATGAACCTTTTCCCCGCTTTTACGTGTAAATGGCGTGAGTAGCGGTAACGCCCGGGGACGCGTCACCTGATGGTAATCGCCCTCCGGGTCGGCATTCAGGAAAAAATTCTCGTAGCGGGCATCACCGTTCAGATACCCTTTAAACCAGGTGCTTTCCCGGGAGATATGGTTGATAACGAAGTCGAACATCAGATTGAAATCTTTTGCCATCGCTTCGACGTCCTGCCAGCCGCCCAGTTCAGGGGCTATTTGTCGGTAATCTTTGACGCTAAACCCATCATCGGAACTCCACGGATACATAGGCAGCAGGTGGATGTCACTGATCCTCTCTTTCAGCCACGTCTGTGAAAACCGGTGCAGTACGTTAAGTGCCGGTGCGCCTGGTGAGGTCATACTGTCACCATAAGCAATCATCCAGACGCGGGTTTGGTCCAGCGGAACCGGGGTGTGTTGACCAGACTCCCATTGTTTGCAGAGTTGGAGAATTCTCTCGCCGGTCACAGCGGGATCCTGATGGGGATACAGCTGCGTGAGTGTTTCGTTAATCAGAGGGGTAAGAGTCATTGCGGATCGTTACGCTCCGTGTAAGCAATAAGAAAATCACAGCTACTGGAAGGCGGGATCATGGTTTGTGTGGGGACGATCTCTTCCAGATAGTTGACCTGTGCAAGCGCTGTAAAACAGGCCGGAACGGGCACCGGCTGGTCACCGGCGTTAAAAAGACGCACGAGGGTGCCGTTCACCGTTTGGGCATGTGGCAGAGCGGAAAGTATGAGCGGCTCGGGGACGTCCAGAAGCGAGAAATAACCCGGCAGCGAGCGCGTTTTTATGTTTAATGTGAACCGCTCAAGACGGTTATCCAGCGTATGCAGCGTTTGCCGCTGCCAGGTAAAGGGTTGGCCAATAGCCTGTTTTTCCCGTTTCCGTAACGTGGCGTGCTCTGCGTTGTCTGCCAGCGACAGGGCAAAAGAAAAGTGCAGCGGTTTGAGGAGCTGTGCGTCCGGTGTTTCAACAATGGTGTTATTGATCCCCGAGGCACGGCCAGGTCGCCAGGCAAGATCGTCGCGGCCCAGCACCCCCGTGGCTTTAAACAGCGTCAGTGCAATGTGGGCGGGTTCTGTTCCGTGGAGCTGAAACTCTTTCATTCCCTGGCTGTTAATGATCAGCGCTTTACCTGCGTCTTCAACAGCAATAATCCCCTCACTGGTTTCGATATCCACGGGAAATTCCCGGTACTGCTGACGCCACCGATCGTTTTTCACGCCAGCCTGACGGCGGATGATCGAAAAAGGCTGCGAGGCAAGGGTGTGCCGCGTCGTGATATCGCTGTTGATCAGCAAGCGCAGACGGTGATCGCAAACGGTGTTCTCCAGATCTATCGCGACATATAAATGAGGATCGTATTTGCGCAGTTCACACTGCAGCCGCACGGACAGCGTTTTTGTTGCGCCTCCCGCGCGAGCTGCCAGATCCACGGGTAACAAGAGTTCCGTTTCTAACGTCATTCTTTCGATGAGCTGACACTTCTGGCAGTCAAGAAGCCTGAATTGAGCAGTGTATTGAGGCGTATCGCCCTTCAGTGGGGAGAAGTCGTAGCTGTCGCCTGCGTCGGCGCAGTCTTCGAACGTGAACAGTTTTTCAATCCGCCTGCCGCTATGTTTATCTTCCAGAGAGAGATAACCCGCTTCGATTCGCAGCCTGCTCGTCTCGTTTTCAATAACGGTATCCTGGACGGTATGTGCCCAATCGCTTATGCCCGGTGCTTCTGCTACGGTGACGGCCATATAACCGAGAGCGGGTAAGTCCGGCATATCCAGCGCGATGTTCCAGCGGTAATAGTCGGGTAATACGATCTCTTTTTCACCTTCAGGCGTCAGTTGAACAACCCGCCCACCAGGGAGGGACTGCCGGTCGAGAACGCTGAACGCCAGAGGCTGGTGTTGGTACCGTAGCGCAAGGGTATCGCTGCGGCTGTATACCGTGGTATTCACGACGCGTGACGCCTTATCCGCACTGGTATTCACAACCAGTAGCTCACCTTCCTGGCAGCACGCCGAGCCCAGTTCTTTCACCACCAGATTCCACAGGCTGTGGCAAAGCTGCTCGGTTTGCTCGAGGCGATGAGCAATATCACGGTTGGTGGCATCGCTATTACAACCGCCAATGGAATCGTGAGCATGGCAGCGCAATAGCTGTTTCCAGATGCGATCGACCCATTCCAGATTGACGTGAATACCGTGATGACGCGCTAACGCAATCGTGGGCTCCAGCCGACGCAGGATAAATTGTTCAATATCGTAATTTTTCTTTTTGATGTCATAACGGACGGAGCCGATCGTTTTGTGAATGCGCGTATAACGAGGGGATTTCAGTTCACCTTCCCAGCGCTCAAAACCGCCTTGCCGCTGTCGCAGGAGCCCGACGTAGTGCTCCAGCGAGCCGATCCGGTACTGGTCATTTTCTGGTGAGTGCTGGCTCGCCGTGCGCAGAATACCGGGTAAATCAGGATCGATATTGACCTGATCGCCGCCGCTGGGCAGTAATAAATGTTCCAGCCCGGCGCGCTGGCGAAGCGCATTGACGAGCGGGTAAATTTTGCCATGCAGGTGTTCAGCATCGGCGCTGATATTTTTTGCTGCGCCATAGCCAAATGCCATCGCGCAGGCGATGATTTCGGCTCCTGAGGGGGCTCGCCAGATAAACTGACTCTTGCTGGCCTGCTCGTCGTGGTTAATGCCGCGCCAGAATACAATGTTATCAATGCCGCAGCCGCGTAGCAGGGTCGGCATTTGTGCATTGTGGCCGAACGTATCCGGCAGGTATCCCACCATCATGGCATGGCCATGTTCCCTCGCGGACAACATACCGTATTTCAGGTTGCGAATAATTGACTCGCCGTGAACGTTGTAGGTATCGGTTTGCGAATACCACGGTCCAATAAACAGACGCTTGTCGCGTACCAGTGTATTCAGGCGCTGGCGATATTCGGGGTTAATGCCCAGGAAATCCTCAACGACGGCCATTTGCCCATCAAGGTGGTAGCAGGTATATGACGGATCTTGTTCGAGCGTGGCAATCACTTCAGCGAAATTGTAAGACGCCAGAATGTTGCTGTCCTGGAGCGTGAAATACCACTCCTGATCCCAGTGCGTATGTGCGACGACGTGGATGTGACTCATCTTCCTGTCCTTACTTCGCCATTCGTGGGCTGGCATAGAGAACGCCCAGCGCACAGACCAGTGCACCAGTGAAAACGCTTAGCAGATATCCCGTGACGTTGGTTGCCAGCGGCCATCCCCATATCGCCGGAAGTGGCAGGGTTTGCTTCACTCCCAGTGCGATAGCCAGCAGTGCGCCGGACATTGCGCCAGCCATGAAGACGGGGATCAGCCGTGGGTTTTTCAGAATGAAGGGGATCGCACCTTCTGATATGCCGATGAAACCCAGCAGCAATGATGTGCTGCCCACTGTTTTCTCTTCACTACTGAACACGGCAGGAAGGCCGAAGCGCCCGTTCAGAAATGCGGCGATACCTACACCAATGGAAGGAATAACAATCGCCAGCTCTCTGGCGGTTAAATCAAAGGTTTCACTGACGCCATTCAGACCCAGCGCCACGGAACCGGCGGCTTTATTCACCGGGCCACCCAGGTCAAAAGCGGTGCCTGCGGCGATCATCGCGGAATAGAAACCGCGCCCGGTATCCCCGGCGGAAGTAAAGAATTCAACCATCAGCTGGTTGAGCGCACCAAAAACAGGGTTAATCAGGTATTCCATCACCATCACCAGCGTAATACCGGTAATCAGCGGCACCATTAACATGGTCTTAATCGTTGTAAGCTGTTGGCGAACCTGAATGGTATCGTTAAGCCAGCGCACCAGATAGCCGACAAAAAAGCCGATACCTATCGCGCCAAAAAAGCCTGATGGCATAAACCCTTCAATGTCAAAGAAGCGCTTGTAAACCTCATCAGACATGATGCCGCCAATCAGCCCGGGGATCAGCGCAGGCTTACCGGCAATTGAAAACGCGAGATACATGGCAAAAACAGGGTACATAAATTTAATGGTCATGAACCCAAGCTTATCCAGCACGCTAAACGGCGTGTGTTCGATGCTGATAAATTGCCCGGTAATTTTCGCCGTCGCCATCAGCAGGCCACCCAGCACAACAACCGGCAGCATGTAGCTGATGGCGGCCATGATATGGCCAATAAAGATTTGGTAAGCGGAGCGGCTGCTTTCAGCGTGGTCTTCAATGTGCGTGACCGTTTTTTCCATTGCCAGCGCCTGGCGCAGGTAACGATCGGTATGCCTGATAAGCTCCTGGGTGCGCGTTTTCAGGTGCGGCACATGGTCGAAACGCTCGGCGTCCTGAAGGGGAACGTCGGTGGCGAGAATAATGGCACTGGCGCTGGCGATATCGTGGGCCGACAGTTTGTTCTTAACACCGTCGCTTCCCTGGGTTTCGACTTTGACATCAATACCCTTTTCTTTCGCCCATGCTGTAATTTTATTGGCAGCCATAAACGTATGAGCGATACCGGTAGGACAGGCCGTCACGGCAACAATTCTTTGTTTAGTCATGGTGATAATTTCCTCAAAGAGAATTGAGGCGATTATAAATACAAATAAAAACAACCCTTAACGTTTGCTGATACTAATTGCGTACCGTGATACTCATTTCCGTAATATGTGATTCTCCTTCCAGAGAAGAAAACGGTTCTTTGTTAATATTAAATTATATTTTTTATGAGAGCGAAATATGAATTCTTTCCAGGGAAGTGAACGATTAATATTCGAGTATATTCAACACCATGCACATGATATTTCTACTATCTCAGCGAAAGCGATCGCGCGAGATACCTTTACCACGACAACATCTGTTAACCGGGTGTGTAAAAAAATGGGGTATAATAGTTACACTGAACTACGATACAAATTTTTACGCGATCAGTTAACGGCGACACCTTCGTGGCCCGTTACGCTCACTGGTGAAGATAATATTGTCACGCAATTATCTGAACTGTTACTGCACTCCAGCCATATTTATTTATATGCACGGGGTGCATCACTGACTAGCCTGAATTATTTATCACGGTTTTTATCTCTGGCAAGTTTACCACATTTAATTCTTAATGATGTGCATCAGCTAACGCGTGTTTCCAGAGGAACACTGGTACTGATCAGTAAGTCAGGCGAGACACAATCGTTAATTGAAATGGCGCGTAACGCGTTGCGTAAAGGGTTAAAGATTATCGCGATAACTCGCGAGGGATCTACGCTGGCGTCGGTATCTACGTTGTGCTGGCCTCTGGAAATCAACATAAACGCGATCTCTTTATATCAGCGGGAAGGCCAGCTGGAGCTGCTGAATGCTGTTGACCGCATCGGCTGCTGGTTGCTGCAACACGATGCGGCATAGCCTCAGGCTTAGAGTTGCTTAACGACGCCCAGTCGAATGGCGTAATCATTTTCATGATTACCATCATCATTGATATAGGTTTTATCCAGTGAGACGAGTTCAACGTAAGGCGTCCAGCCATCATCGAGCTTATAGTTGAAGGATACGGTAATGACTCCAACTTATTGATAGTGTTTTATGTTCAGATAATGCCCGATGACTTTGTCATGCAGCTCCACCGATTTTGAGAACGACAGCGACTTCCGTCCCAGCCGTGCCAGGTGCTGCCTCAGATTCAGGTTATGCCGCTCAATTCGCTGCGTATATCGCTTGCTGATTACGTGCAGCTTTCCCTTCAGGCGGGATTCATACAGCGGCCAGCCATCCGTCATCCATATCACCACGTCAAAGGGTGACAGCAGGCTCATAAGACGCTCCAGCGTCGCCATAGTGCGTTCACCGAATACGTGCGCAACAACCGTCTTCCGGAGCCTGTCATACGCGTAAAACAGCCAGCGCTGGCGCGATTTAGCCCCGACATAGCCCCACTGTTCGTCCATTTCCGCGCAGACGATGACGTCACTGCCCGGCTGTATGCGCGAGGTTACCGACTGCGGCCTGAGTTTTTTAAGTGACGTAAAATCGTGTTGAGGCCAACGCCCATAATGCGTGCACTGGCGCGACATCCGACGCCATTCATGGCCATATCAATGATTTTCTGGTGCGTACCGGGCTGAGAGGCGGTGTAAGTGAACTGTAGTTGCCATGTTTTACGGCAGTGAGAGCAGAGATAGCGCTGATGTCCGGCGGTGCTTTTGCCGTTACGCACCACGCCTTCAGTAGTGGAGCAGGAAGGACATCTGATGGAAATGGAAGCCACGCAAGCACCTTAAAATCACCATCATACACTAAATCAGTAAGTTGGCAGCATTACCAAGGATACGGTATGTTCCCAGTAGGTATCGTCGCCAGTGCCCTGGTCAACACCGTCCTGATAGCGGAAGCGTGGGTTATAGGACATACCGAATTTACCGATATTATAAGCGAACCAGAGATCGAACTGATGTGATTCACGGCGTGTATAACCGCTACCGTCTAATTCTCTGTCGCTGTGTGCATCATTAACGGTGTTATAGCGGTAACGTGCGGAGAGGTTCAGACCATTATCGAATGATTTCCAGCCCTGAATAAAGGGACGATAATGGGTATTACTGGCTGTGAATACGGTGACCAGACCGGGAGCCACGGCATAACCATTACCCAAATCAAAGCGCCAGCGAGTTTCTATTTCCTGAGCCGCTTCTGTTACCCCTTTATCATCAGAGTTGTATCTGTCGGTATCACCAAAAAAGGTGTCATTGTGGTTCTGTGCGGCTTCAACGGAGAAATAAAAACCGTTATCTGCCTGATGCATAACCTTAATACGGGAATCATTAACATCAGAACTGGTGTTATGACCAAAACGAAGATCTACAGACGTATTTCCACACCATCCCTGACCACTAATAAGCAACGCACTCATACAACTTGCTTTAATAATTAAATTCTTCATGATGTCCTGCCGATGTTATTAATATTGACAGTGACATTTTTATTTTAATTATTACGATCTGTAAAAGTTATTGTCATACATTCAGCGTATCGTTATACACTTTAAATAACAAAGAGATACAAAGTCCTTTTTGTATCTCTTGTGGTTTTTAAGCTTGTTGCCACCACACTGCTTCAAACGGCCGTAGCGTCATTGCTTGTGGGCAGTTAGCCGTCTCTCCGTAATTGCTGATCATCACCTGCCAGTCGCCACTGACGGCTTCTGGTCGCCATTCCTGGCACTCCCGGCTGAGGTTGGCAACCACCACCAGGGTTTGCCCCTGCCACTGGCGGCGGTAGCACCACAGGGAAGGGTGCTCAGGTAGCAGATCCTGATAATCTCCCCACGTCAGTACCGGCAGGGTTTTGCGTAGCGCAATAAGCGACTGATAGGTGTAAAACACCGAGTCAGGATCGTCCAGCGCCGCGCGGGCGTTCACGGTTTCGTAATTATCGCAGACACCAATCCACGGCTCTCCCTCAGTGAAGCCCGCATTGTGCGAGGCATCCCACTGCATCGGCGTGCGGCCATTATCGCGGGACTTGCTCGCCAGAATGGCCAGTAATTCCTCAGGATCACGACCTTTTTCCCGCAGTTCGGCGAACATGTTCAGGCTTTCCACATCGCGGTAATCGGTAATGCGGGTGAAGTGCGGGTTGGTCATGCCCAGCTCTTCGCCCTGGTAAATATACGGCGTACCCTGCATCCCGTGCAGCACCATGCCGAGCATCTTCGCGGCCTGGGTACGGTATTCCCCTTCGTCACCAAAGCGCGAGACGATGCGCGGCTGATCGTGGTTACACCAGAACAGCGCATTCCAGGCTTTATTGTGCATACCCTGTTGCCAGTGGCGGAAGAGGGTTTTCAGCGCCACGTAGTCCGGCTCTGCTTTCGTCCACTTTTCACCGCCGGGGTAATCAACCTTCAGGTGGTGGAAGTTAAAGGTCATCGACAGCTCGCGCCCGTCCAGTGACGCGTATTGCTGGCAGTTTTCCAGCGAGGTTGAAGACATCTCACCCACCGTCATCAGGTGACGCGGGGTAAAGACGTCGCGGCTCATCTCCTGCAAATACTCGTGAATACGCGGCCCGTCGGTGTAGAAACGACGGCCATCACCTGCGTTGTCATTCGGGAAATCCTGGTCTTTGGAGATCAGGTTAATCACGTCGAGACGTAAACCGTCGACACCGCGATCGGCCCAGAACTCGCAGACCTTTTTCAGCTCTGCACGTACGGCCGGGTTTTCCCAGTTGAGATCGGCCTGCTCAGGTGCGAACAAGTGCAGATAATACTGCTCGCTTTCGGCGTGCCAGTCCCAGGCGTTGCCACCAAATTTGGAGCGCCAGTTGTTGGGACGCTGTTCTGGTGTACCGTCCCGCCAGATATAAAACTGGCGGTACGGGCTCTCTTTTTTCAGCGATTCGCGGAACCAGGCGTGCTGCGTCGAGGTATGGTTGAACACCATATCCAGCACGATGCGAATACCGCGTGCGTGCGCCTGGGCGACCAGCTCGTCAAAGTCATCCAGCGTACCGTAGGCCGGGTCGATGGCGATGTAGTTCGCCACGTCGTAACCGTTATCTATCTGCGGGGAGATATAAAACGGTGTCAGCCAGATGGCGTCGATCCCAAGCGTTTTCAGATAGTCCAGGCGCTGCGTCACGCCGCGTAAATCGCCGGTGCCGCGCCCGGTGGTGTCCTGGAAACTCTTTGGGTAGATCTGATAGATGACACCGTTCTGCCACCACTGAGGAAGGGTATTCATAGTACGTTCCTGCAAATGCGAAGGGGCGCAACTGCGCCCCGAAAGATGAAGTTAAACAATCTGCAGCGAGCCCTGACGGAACTTACGCTGGTAAACCACGGTAGTGAGCGCCATTGGGACGATAATCGCGATGGCCATCGCCAGGGCAAACACCTGCCAGTAGGTCGGCTGAATGGAGAGGATGCCCGGCAGGCCGCCAACGCCGATCCCGTTCGCCATCACACCGTTCAGGCCGCAGACCAGGCCCGCCAGACCAGAGCCGATCATCGCGCAGAGCATCGGGAAGCGGTATTTGAGGTTGATACCGTACATCGCCGGTTCGGTCACGCCGAGGTAAGCAGAGATCGCTGCCGGCACGGAAATTTCACGTTCGTTATGCTTACGGCTGACCAGGATAATGCCAGTGACCGCTGAAGCCTGAGCAATGTTAGACAGCGCGATGATAGGCCAGACTGGCGTACCGCCCAGGCTCTGAATCATCTGCATATCAATGGCCAGCGTTGTCTGGTGTACACCGGTAATCACCAGCGGGGCGTACAGGAAGCCGAACAGGGCAGCACCAATTGGCGCGAAGCTACCGGTCATCAGGTGACGAACCGCGAAGGCTACACCGTCGCCGATCATGCGGCCAAACGGGCCGATAAAGGCGTGGGCAAGGAAGACCGCAATAATCAGCGAGCAAACCGGCACGACCACCAGATAGAGGTAATCCGGCACGATGCGTTTTAAGCGGGTTTCAATAAAGCCCAGTGCCAGACCTGCCAGCAATGCCGGGATAACCTGCGCCTGATAGCCAACTTTGGCGATGGTGAACAGGCCGAAGTTCCATACTTCCGGTACCTGCTGACCAAGTAAGTAAGCGTTCATTAACTGTGGAGAGACCAGCGTAACGCCCAGTACGATACCCAGAATCGGTGTACCGCCCATTTTACGTACCGCTGACCAGCAAATACCGACCGGCAGGTAGAAGAAGATAGCTTCGCCAATCAGCCACAGGAAATCGTAAACCGTTTTCAGTGCGGGATACATCTGCGCCAGGGTTTTGCCGTCGCTCATCGGGACATCGCCGATGACGTTGCGGAAACCTAAGATCAGGCCTCCGCTAATCAGCGCGGGCAGCAGCGGGAAGAAGATCTCCGCAAAGTGGGAAATCAGCTGCTCGTGCCATTTCATGTTCTGGCGTGCGGCTTTCTTCGCCTGCTCTTTATCGGCAGAAGAGTGCCCGGTGGTTGCGAGCAGAGCCTGATAGTAATCGCTCACTTCAGTGCCGATAACGACCTGGAACTGCCCGGCGTTGGTAAAGCAACCTTTCACCATTGAAAGCTCTTCAATGGCTTTTGGGTTGGCTTTGGCCGGGTCGTTCAGCACAAAGCGCAGGCGGGTAATGCAATGGCTGACGGTCGCAATGTTTTCACGGCCGCCGACCAGGACGATCAGCTGATCGATATCTGCTTGTTTGACTTTACTCATCATGAAACCTCATGACAGATGGAGAGGGGTGTAATGACCTGAGCGCAAGCCTACTCCTTCCGCGTGATGGCGAAAATGGGAACGTTCCCGAAATCAGGCGAAGATCACAATAATCCGTTTAATGGCGTTTATGAAAGATGGGCTGGAATGACTATCTGACGCGGTTCCGTGCGGCCGTTGATCTGCTCGATCAACTGGGTTGCAGCCTGTCTTCCGGACTCGGCGTAACCGGGATCGACGGTGATAATCTCAGGATGAAGGAACTTCATCAGCGGCGTGCTGCCCACGCTGGCGACCTGTAAATCGTCGATACGGTGTTCCTGCAGGTATTTACTCGCGCCCAGCGCCAGGGTATCCGTGGCGCACACCAGCGCGGTGGTCTGTGGGGTTAGCACGCTGGCGACCTGCTCGTAACCCTGCTTCATGCCCAGCCCTGGCAGGGAGGCCACGGCAGAGAGGTTGTGCTTTTTGCAAAATGCCAGGTACGCTTCATGACGACGTTTGCCGGTGGTGACGTCTGCGTGCGGTACGCCAAGGAAACTGATGTGGCGATGACCCGCATCGTACAGGCGCTGCATCAGGGTAATAATTGCGCCCTCGTCGTCGTAGCAGACAGACGCAAATCCGCTGGCATCGCGCGCCAGCAGTACCAGTGAGGGTTGCCACGGTTTCAGCATCTCTTCCTGAATGCCGGTAAAACCAAACAGCACCACGCCATCAATGTTGCGGCGCTGGAGCATGCCCAGATGCTCTTCAACCATTTGCGGGGAGAACTGGCTCTCCATCATGATCGGGTCATACCCCTGCTCGTAAAAAGCGGGGAGCATGGTCTGAACGGCCAGGTTTTCCGAGAGTGAGTCCAGGCGCGAGACAATAATGGCGACCACTTTGTCACTCTGCCCACGCATGGCGCGTGCAGAGCGGGACGGGGAAAAGCCGTGCTGATTCATCACCGCCTCGACGCGTTCGCGCGTGCGTTCGCTGACACCACTTTCGTTGTTCAGCACGCGCGACACGGTGGATTTCCCCACGCCGCTTAAACGCGCGATGTCTTTAATCGTAAGGCGGTTCTGCATGCTGTATTCCCTGTAACAACGACAAAGTAGTGAATCAAGCCTTAATGCTATAGCGTGATTTCGCTATGGGCAAAGTCTGGTTTACGTTTGGTTTATTTGCGTGGTGCTATAATACCGCCCGAATGGTCACAAACGGTATGGTTAAATCCTTATACTGCGCGGCGACACCCTCATTTACTTACCGGAGGTTACATGGATCCCGATCCCACATCTCTCCTGAACGGGAGAATACGTTCTTTCCGGTAAGCCAGCCTTAAGCTGTCTCACCGGCGTGAGGCAGCAACGTCCAGACGTTCCTGCTTAAAAAAATAGAGTGCCTGTCAGGTACGGCTTTGCCACGCCTGCAGGAAATACTGTGTCCGCATTTGCGGATGCGGGGGAATGACTATGCTGAAAAATATCACCCGGCAGTTGCAAGCGCTGCTGGGCCGCCACCTGCCTCGTCGCCTGACTGAGCGCGACCCACTGCCTAACGCCAAAAACATCGCGGGGGCGGCCATTCCCGCCAGCCTGGCAGAACACTGCCTGAACGTGGCGGCGATGGATGAAAACGAAGTCTGGCGTGCCTTTGGTGGTCATCCGGAAGGGCTGAACGCGGCGGAAGTGGAAAAAATCCGCGCGGTACATGGCGACAACCAAATTCCGGCGCAAAAGCCTGCCCCATGGTGGGTTCACCTGTGGGCCTGCTACCGCAACCCGTTCAACCTGCTGCTGACGGTGCTGGGCATTATTTCCTACGCCACTGAAGACCTGTTTGCCGCAGGCGTGATCGCCCTGATGGTGGGGATCTCCACCATGCTGAACTTTATTCAGGAAGCCCGCTCCACCAAAGCGGCGGATGCCCTGAAAGCGATGGTCAGCAACACGGCGACCGTCTCCCGTGTGATTAACGATCTGGGTGAAAATGCCTGGGTTGAGCTGCCCATCGACCAGCTGGTACCGGGCGATCTGGTTAAACTCGCGGCCGGGGATATGATCCCGGCTGACTTACGTATCATCCAGGCGCGCGACCTGTTTGTGGCGCAGGCCTCGCTGACCGGTGAATCTCTGCCGGTTGAAAAGGTGGCGCGAACCCGCGACCCACAGCAAATGAACCCACTCGAGTGCGACACCCTGTGCTTTATGGGCACCACGGTGGTGAGCGGCACGGCGCAGGCAATTGTGACCGCCACCGGGGGCAACACCTGGTTTGGGCAGCTTGCCGGGCGCGTCAGCGAGCAGGAAAACGAGCCGAATGCCTTCCAGAAAGGGATTGGCCGCGTCAGCATGTTGTTGATCCGCTTTATGATGGTGATGACGCCAATTGTGCTGCTGATCAACGGCTACACCAAAGGTGACTGGTGGGAAGCGGCGCTGTTTGCGCTCTCTGTCGCCGTGGGCTTAACGCCAGAAATGCTGCCGATGATTGTCACTTCCACGCTGGCACGCGGGGCGGTAAAACTCTCTAAGCAAAAAGTGATCGTCAAACACCTGGATGCCATCCAGAACTTTGGTGCGATGGACATTCTCTGCACCGATAAAACCGGCACGCTGACCCAGGACAAAATTGTGCTGGAGAACCATACCGATATCACCGGCAAGACCAGCGATCGCGTGCTGAACAGCGCCTGGCTGAACAGTCACTACCAGACAGGGCTGAAAAACCTGCTCGACGTCGCCGTGCTGGAAGGGGTTGATGAAGGGGTGGCCCGCACGCTCTCTGGTCGCTGGCAGAAGGTTGATGAGATCCCGTTCGACTTTGAACGCCGCCGTATGTCGGTGGTGGTGAGCGAGCAGCCGGATGTACATCAGCTGATCTGCAAAGGGGCATTGCAGGAGATCCTCAATGTCTCCACGCAAGTGCGGTATAACGACGACATTGTGCCGCTGGACGACACCATGCTGCGCCGTATCAAACGCGTCACCGATAACCTGAACCGTCAGGGGCTGCGCGTGGTGGCAGTGGCCAGCAAAATTCTGCCTGCGCGTGAAGGGGACTATCAGCGCATTGACGAATCCGATCTGATCCTTGAGGGTTACATCGCATTCCTCGATCCGCCGAAAGAGACGACTGCACCTGCGCTGAAAGCGTTAAAAGCGAGCGGTATTACCGTAAAAATCCTCACCGGCGACAGCGAGCTGGTGGCTGCTAAAGTGTGTCACGAAGTGGGGCTGGATGCAGGTGACGTGGTGGTGGGGAGCGACATCGAGAACCTTTCCGACGACGACCTGGCAACACTGGCGCAGCGCACCACGCTGTTTGCCCGCCTGACGCCGATGCATAAAGAGCGCATCGTGACGCTGCTGCGCCGCGAGGGGCACGTAGTGGGCTTTATGGGTGACGGCATCAACGATGCGCCTGCGCTGCGTGCGGCAGACATTGGCATCTCCGTTGACGGCGCGGTGGATATCGCCCGTGAAGCGGCGGATATCATCCTGCTGGAAAAGAGCCTGATGGTGCTGGAAGAGGGCGTTATCGAAGGACGTCGTACCTTTGCTAACATGCTGAAGTACATTAAAATGACCGCCAGCTCTAACTTCGGTAACGTCTTCAGCGTGCTGGTGGCGAGCGCGTTCCTGCCGTTCCTGCCGATGTTGCCGCTGCACCTGCTGATCCAGAACCTGATGTACGATGTCTCTCAGGTGGCGATCCCGTTTGATAACGTGGACGACGAGCAGATCCAGAAGCCGCAGCGCTGGAACCCGTCCGATCTGGGCCGTTTCATGCTGTTCTTTGGCCCGATCAGCTCCATCTTTGACATTCTGACTTTCTGCCTGATGTGGTTTGTGTTCCACGCCAACACGCCTGAGCATCAGACACTGTTCCAGTCCGGCTGGTTCGTGGTCGGGTTGCTGTCACAAACGTTGATTGTGCATATGATCCGCACGCGCCGCATTCCGTTTATTCAGAGCCGCGCCGCGTGGCCACTGATTATCATGACGGGGATTGTGATGCTGCTCGGTATTGCGCTGCCGTTCTCACCGCTGGCAAGCTACCTGCAGCTCCAGGCGCTGCCGCTGAGCTACTTCCCGTGGCTGGTGGCGATCCTCGCCGGTTACATGGTGCTGACGCAGATGGTGAAAGGGTTCTATAGCCGTCGATACGGGTGGCAGTAAAAACACCTTACCCCTCACCCTAACCCTCTCCCCGGACCGTACACCCCAAAGGGGAGAGGGACGGGGTGAGGGGGCTGGCTTTCCTCCCAAATTCAACAACCTGTGATCCTCGTCATGCCGTTTGCTTGACGACAAATTGTACGCATGTTAACAGAATGTTTTGCCTTACTTTGGCCCGTCAGATAAGGAACATTCATGTTACGGTACAGCCTCTTAACCGCCGGGCTGATGCTCGGCGCGTCAGCGTTTGCCGCTCCGGCAGGCGATCTCCCTCTGATGCCCTGGCCTGCGAAGGTTGAACGCCCTGTCACCCAGGGGATGCTGGTACTCAGCAACAACGTGTCCGTCAGCGTCAGCGGCGACGAACTCGACGATGCGGTCAACCGTCTGCGTCAGCGCATCGCCCTGCAAACCGGCTGGACGCTGCAACCCCAGGGGGGAAAACCGACCATCCGTATAAAGATTGCCAAAAAGGTGAAGCCGCAGCCGCTGCCGGACAGCGATGAAAGCTATAAGCTCACGGTAGATGCCAGCGGCGTCGATATCTCTGCCAATACCCGTTTCGGTGCGTTGCGTGCAATGGAGACGTTGCTCCAGCTCATTCAGAATGGTGCGGAAAACACCTCGCTGCCCTGGGTGTCTGTAGAGGATTCACCGCGCTTCCCGTGGCGCGGCCTGCTGCTTGATTCGGCACGCCACTTTATTCCGCTGCCGGATCTCAAGCGCCAGATCGACGGCATGGCGGCAGCGAAACTGAACGTGCTGCACTGGCACTTAACCGACGATCAGGGATGGCGCTTTACCTCAAAACGCTATCCAAAGCTGACCCGGCTTGCCAGCGATGGGCTGTATTACACCCCGGAACAAATGCGCGAGATTGTGCGCTACGCCACTGAGCGCGGTATCCGTGTGGTGCCGGAAATCGACATGCCGGGCCACGCCTCGGCGATCGCCGTGGCATATCCTGAACTGATGAGCGCCCCGGGGCCGTATGACATGGAGCGCCACTGGGGCGTGCTAAAACCGGTGCTGGATCCGACAAAAGAAGCGACCTATGCCTTCGCCGACGCGATGGTCAGCGAACTGGCAGAGATCTTCCCCGATCCGTATCTGCATATCGGCGGTGACGAGGTGGATGACACCCAGTGGAAAGAGAACGCCGCCATTCAGAAATTTATGCGCGACAACAGGATGGCGGACAGCCATGCGCTGCAGGCGTATTTCAACCGCAAGCTGGAGACGATCCTCGAAAAACATCACCGGCAGATGGTGGGCTGGGATGAGATCTACCATCCCGATCTGCCAAAAAACATCTTGATCCAGTCCTGGCAAGGGCAGGACGCACTGGGGCAGGTAGCGCAGAACGGCTACAAGGGTATTCTCTCGACGGGTTTCTACCTCGACCAGCCCCAGTCCACTGCCTATCACTACCGCAATGAGATTGTGCCGCAGGGGCTGAACGGCGTGGATGTCATTACGGATACCGACAGCCCTCAGAGCTGGTCTTTCACCATGTCGCGCCTGAAAGGCAAGCCGGTGGAAGGAAGCTTCACGCTGGTGAAAGGGGATTCTGGCTGGCGCGGGTTTATTGATTTCGCGGGTAAATCCCGTCGTGCGGTGCAGGATATTGCATGGCGTAATGACAACCAGGTGACCTTCACCGTCGATACCTGGATGGGGGAAACGCGCCCGGTCGTTTCTGTCGATAACGATACGCTGAGCGGCTATTTCCTGGTGGGTAACGCCCGTTATCCGATTAAGGGTAAACGTCTTGATGAGGTACCTAAAGGCATTCCGCCGGTGGTGCCGGACAGCGCCCATCAGGTCAACCTGCTCGGCGGTGAGGCCGCGCTGTGGGCGGAAAACGTGGTTGCACCGGTGCTGGATATCCGCCTGTGGCCGCGTGCCTTTGCGGTGGCGGAGCGGTTATGGTCGGCGCAGGACGTCAACGATGTCGACAACATGTACACCCGCCTGCAGGCGATGGACAGCTGGTCGACGGTATCGGTCGGGTTACAGCAGCATACCCAGCAGCAGGTGCAGTTCACGCGACTGGCGAACAGTGCCGACACGCTACCGTTGCAAATTCTCGCCCAGGCCGTTGAACCGGCGCAGTATTACACCCGTCAGCACCTGAAGTTCCAGGCCGGGAACTACCATCAGTTTGAGCCGCTCAACCGCTTTGCCGATGCGCTGAACGCTGAAAGTAACACCGTGCGCCAGATGAAAAAATGGGCGGAGCGCCTGGTGAGCGACGCGGAAGATGCTGAAAGTGCCGACGCGCTGCGCCACGTCTTTAACCGCTGGCAGAGCAATACCAGCGACGCGCTGGCGTTAAGTGAAAACAGCTACCAGCTGAAGGCCATCAAGCCGGTGATCCAGGAGGTGGATAAGCTGGCCTCGATTGGCCTGCGGCTGACGGATCTGGTGGCGCGTCAGGGGACGCTGGATGACAAAGAGATCGCCTCAATTCAGGGCGAGCTGGATAACGCGGCGAAGGTGCAGGATGAAGTGGTGATAGCGGCGGTGTATCCGCTGGAAACGCTACTCAGGGCGACGCGGAATCTGTAGCAGGCCACAAAAAAGGCAGCGCAGGCTGTAATGCCGATCAGTTAAGCACTGTGGATAATTCCGTTCACCTTACTATCCGCAGAAAATAATACGCTCACAACCTGTGAACGGGATAAGGGGGCCACCGCGGCCCCCTTATCAATCCCCGCGGCCCCGCGGAGAAATCGGTGCTTCGCACTGCGCTCACCTCCCGACCCGCTGCCTGCGGTCGGCTCGACTCAAGATTACTCGTCCCATCCCTGGGACTCGCCCCTTCGGGGCCAACGCAAGCGTTGTTCAAAATTGCTCCCGGCAATTTTGTCCTGTCTCGTTTCGCCTCTGGCCGCCATCCCTGGCGTCCAGCCCTTGTCATCCGGTCTCCGGTTCGCCGATTTCAGCGGGGACTCAACACCCGTGCCACATTCAGGCGATGAAGAAGGTTGAGGGAGCGTGAGTCCGGCTGAAAATCGCCGAAGCGTTTCCTGGAGGCCGGGACGAGGCGCAGGGATGCGCCGAGAGGGCATTGCCTGCAGGGATGCAGGCTAATGCTGAAGTGGTCTACTTAATTTGGACACGACCTGAGGTTCTTTGTCTTTCCATCTCGGCAGGTGTTAACCCTCCGTTGTTTTTATGCGGCCTTACCCGGTTGTAATACCCACTCAGGTACTGAACCACATCCTTCACTGCTTCACTTCTGTTTCGGTAGCCTTCACGTAACAACCATTCCGTTTTAAGACTCCGGAACAGCCTCTCTGCAACGGCATTGTCCCAGCAGTTTCCTTTGCGACTCATGCTGAGTCTGATGCCGTACAGCTTCGCTATGTCCCTGTATGACATGCTGGCATACTGAGAACCCTGGTCAGAGTGGAACATTAATCCTTTTGGACGGCCCCGGTTTTCCCAGGCCATTGTAAGGGCATTCTGCGCCAGCTGGCTGTCAGCCACAGACGAGAACGCCCAACCCACCACTTTTCGCGCGTATAAATCCAGTACCACTGCCAGATACAGCCAGCCCGCTTGTGTTCTGATAAAAGTGATATCTCCACACCACACATTATCCGGTGCATTTACCGTAAAATTGCGACTGAGATGATTTTCCGCCAGATTAGACTGCCGGTTACACAGGCGATAGCGGTGTTTTCCGGGCTGCCTGCTCACCAGACCGGCTTCTTTCATCAGTCGCCCGGCCTTGTAACGCCCAACGTTTTCTCCTTCGCGGCGAAGCAGTAAAGACAACGTTCTTGCTCCGGCTGAGCCCCGCCCAAGACGGTGTAGCTCGGCCACCCTTCGCTGTAGGGCAATTCGCGTCGTATCCGGTTGTTTCTGGCGTTTGCGATGGTAGTAAACCAGACTCCGGCAAACGCCGAGGACCGCACAGAGCTCTTTTACGCTGTATTCCTGGCTCAGGGCGGCGACAAGTTTCAGGGCTTGCTGGCGTCCGACATCAGCAAAGCTGTAGCCTTTTTAATATCTCCTTGTCCCTCTCAAGCCGCTGAACCCGTTCTTCAAGCTGACGAATGTACTGCTGCTCTGGCGTGAGCGGAGGAGCCGGAGAGGGGATGCCCTGACCGGATAAAACCAGGCCACCACGTTCAATTTCAAGCTGTCTGACCCAGCGTCTCATGGCCGTGACACCGACATCAGAGGCTTCGCAGGCCTGGCGGAATGAGTAGCCATGGTCAAGGACCAGCTCAGCGCACTCGCGTTTAAACTCTGGGGTAAATCGGCGTGAATTCATTTTTTGCACCTCATCAGTTATTTAATTTATAACCTCTGAACGTGTCTAAAACTATTAAACCACTTCATGCCCGACCCGAAGCCGGAAGGAATAAGCTGAGGGTACCGCGAAGCGGCGATTTTCTTTGCCGGGAGACGGGATTGTTAAGGGGGCGCGATAGCCCCCTTAACACGTTCACCGCAGCGGATTATGCAGGTAGCAGGAATGTCTGAGTGAACGGAACGATGCCACTGAAATAGCAAAGTGCCATGCCGAAAACGCCTTAGCGACGAACCGCAATCGCTTCGATTTCAATCTTCACGTCTTTTGGCAGACGTGCCACTTCCACGCAAGAGCGCGCCGGGAAGGTGGCGTTGTGCTCGGTGAAGAACGCTTCGTAAGTGGCGTTAACGGTCGCGAAATCGTTCAGATCTTTAACGAATACGGTGGTTTTCACGATATCGCCCACTTTCAGACCCGCAGATTCAACGATAGCCTGCACGTTTTCCAGCGACTGACGCGCCTGAGCGGCTACGTCTTCCGGCACTGCGCCCGTTTTCGGGTTCACCGGGATTTGGCCAGAGGTAATAATCATGCTACCCAGATCAACGCCCTGAACGTATGGGCCGATAGCCGCTGGTGCATTTTCCGTCGCGAGTACTTTGGTCATGATTTCTCCAGAATAACAGCTGATTAAATGTTCCCGGCCATTATAACAGCCGGGATTTCATTACCAACCTCAATTAGTTGGCCAGCACCACATAATGAGAAAACTCTTTTTCGCAGTATTTGCATTTGAGTGCGATGTCATCAGCGCGTTTTTTCACTGCAAAGCTGGAGGCAACCGGCTCAGCATGACTGATGCAGTTGCTGTTTGGGCAGACCAGCACGCTTTCGATGCGCTCCGGCAGGCTCGGACGGGACTTGCCGACCACTTCATACTCGTCGATGCGGTTCACGGTGGCGTCAGGCGCATACAGCGACAGCTGGTTAACCTGCTCGTCGGTCAGGAAGGTATTCTCAATCTTGATCAGGTCTTTGCGGCCCATTTCGCCCGACGGCAGGTTCAGGCCGATGGTGATGCGCTGGTCGGTTTCGGTCAGTTTGAACAGCGTCAGCAGCTTAAAGCCGACCTGCGCAGGGATATGGTCGATCACGGTGCCACGTTTGATGGCTTCAACCTGGAGTTTGTTATCGTGTGTCATTGTCGTTTCCCCTTACAGAGCCAATTCGCGATTCAGAACCAGTGCCAGTAACGCCTGGCGGGCAAAGATGCCGTTTCCGGCCTGCTGGAAGTACCAGGCGTGCGGCGTTTTATCCACGTCTGTGGTGATCTCATCGATGCGTGGCAGCGGGTGCAGCACTTTCATGTTGTCGCGTGCGCCTTCGAGGTCGCTGGCGCGCAGCACAAACTGCGCCTTCACGTTGGCGTACTCGGACGGATCCAGACGCTCTTTCTGCACGCGGGTCATGTAGAGGATATCCACGTTGCCCATCACGTCTTCGATGCTGGCATGCAGGCTCCACGGGATACCTTTCTCGTCCAGCATGTCGAGAATGTACTGCGGCATCGCCAGCGCATCCGGGGCGATGAAGAAGAAGCGGTTGCCGTTAAATTTCGCCAGCGCCTGGGTGAGCGAGTGGACGGTACGGCCATACTTCAGGTCACCGACCATCGCGATATTCAGATTTTCCAGACGTCCCTGGGTTTCCTGAATGGTGAACAGATCCAGCAGGGTTTGCGTCGGGTGCTGGTTCGCCCCGTCTCCGGCGTTCAGCACCGGAATGCCGCCGGAAAACTCGGTCGCCAGACGTGCCGCACCTTCCTGTGGGTGGCGCATCACAATAGCGTCAACGTAGGTACTGATAACTGAAATGGTATCCGCCAGGGTTTCGCCTTTTTTACCCAGCGACGTGTTGCTGCTGTCTGAGAAACCCACCACGCTTGCGCCCAGGCGGTGCATGGACGTTTCAAAGGAGAGGCGGGTGCGGGTAGACGCTTCAAAGAAGCAGCTCGCAATCACCTTGTGCTTCAGCAGCTCCGGTTGCGGATTCGCTTTCAGTTTTGCCGCGGTTTCCAGAACCAGTTCCAGCTCTTCGCGGCTGAGGTCGTTTATGGAAATGATGTGTTTTTGATAAAGCGGATTCATGTTTATCTCCTGACGCCGGGCAAAAAAAAGCCCCTCAAATGAGGGGCTCTGGGAATAGATTGTGCAACGGGAAGAAAAACGGCAGGCCAGCGTCTGATTTCAGACGCGGTAAGACGTTATGTCGTACACGCTTGACCATGCTTCCTCCCGGCAAATTGTCGGGCATTATACGCAGCCCGGTTTTCGGATCAAGCGATTTAATGCACATTTTACTCAGTGCAAACGGTTCTTTGTGAATATTAATTCGTTCTGAGTAAATAATTAATTTGTTTGTGTACCAGCGCAGTGCGCTTCACTATCCGAGGGGCGACCCAGACAATACTGCTTCCGGCCACCACTCCTAAAATTTCCGGTAACTGGTGATAATCCAGAATTCGCGCCACTGCGCGACCATACCCGGCGACGGTATGGATAAGGATAAACTCGCTATTATGCTCCACGCTAACCACCATTTCGGAAACCGAACGCGCGGCGTCAGGGGTAGGGTGCAACTGAGGATTCAGCGAATAAATCTTTAGCCCTTTAGCATTTCGAATTTTTATGACACCGAGCAACCTGAGCAGACGCGAAACGGTAGACTGGCTAATGCTGTCAAAGCCCCTCTCCTGCAAGTCGCGGCGAATTTCTTCCTGGGAGAGATAACTCTTTTCTGTGATCAGACGCTGGCAGACCGTCAGCTGTAGCTGTTCTTTTGGAGAGTAATCACCATATTCCGTCATAACTATTTCCCATGTATGTGGCTGAAACAAAACGCCCGGCAGGCACTACGCTTACCGGGCCTACAACGTCAAAAAATCACAACAACGCCCCCAGGCTTAACGCCGCCATGATCACCACTGTCAAAATCCCCAGCAGCGGCGCAACCCATTTCAGGTAGCGCACGTAAGGCACGCGGGCGATAGCCAGCCCGCCCATGACGACGGCAGAGGTAGGAGTGACCAGGTTAACGATGCCTGATGCCGACTGATAAGCCGTAACCACCAGGTCGCGGTTGACGTTAGCGAAATCGGCAAGGGGTGCCATGATCGGCATCGTCAGAACGGCCAGGCCGGACGAAGAAGGCACAAGAAACGACAACACCACTTCCAGCCAGTACATCACGTTGATAAACGCCACCGTGGATAACCCGCTGACCAGCCCTTCGGCGCTGTGCAAAATGGTGTGGGTAATCATGCCCTTATCCATGATCACTACGATACCGCGCGCAATGCCGATAATCAGCGCGACGCCCAGCAAATCTCGCGCGCCGTTGATAAACGTTGAGGTCAGCTCCTCTTCGCTCATGCGGGCAATCAGGCCGACGATAATGGCGCTGGCGAGGAACACCGCTGAGATCTCCGCCATCCACCACCCCAGCACCGCCACGCCGTAGATCATCACCGCGAAGGCGAGGGCGAAGATCACCAGGATGATTTTGCGCACCGGGGTAAATTCCAGCGACTGCTCGCCTTTGTTGCCGAGGAAATGGGCGAGGTTCTCTTCCTGCTTATCCGCAACAATAGAGAGCGACGGATTGAGGCGCACTTTACGGGCGTAACGCATCACCCATGCCACGCAAATGAGCCAGCCAATCACTAACAGCGCCACGCGCAGGATGATGCCGTTGGTGAACGGGATCCCGGCGGCGTTGGCGGCGATCACCGTGGCGAACGGGTTGATGGTGGAGCCGAGAGTGCCGATCCCCGCCCCGAGCAGCACGGTGGAGGCTGCCACAACCGGGTCGAACCGGGCGGCCAGCATCACCGGTACGAGCAGGGTGTAAAACGGTAGCGACTCTTCGGCCATGCCGTAGATGGTGCCGCCAGCGGCAAACAGCGCCATCAGGATCGGGATCATCCACTCTTCACGTCCGCGAAGGCGGGTGGTGACGCGCTCGATCCCGGCGTCAATCGCGCCAGTTTTGGTGACGATCCCGAGGAAGCCCCCGATGATCAGGATAAACAGCGCCACGTCGATCGCCCCGGCCTGGCCGGAGACGGGATCGTACAGCCCGGCAATCGGTGCCATCAGCACGGAGATTACCCCCTGCGGATGTGCCGCAACGTGTGCGTAGGTTCCGGCAATCGGTACTTCTTTGCCGAGGGTTTCATTCAGGGCCATCTGGTACTGACCGGCAGGCACAACCCAGCTCAGCGCCGCAACGACGGCAATCAGAAAAAAGAGAATGGTGTAAGCGGAAGGAAACTTGAACTTGCCCATGATGTTCTCCTGAAACCCGGCACACCCCGTGGCGTGCCGGGGGGTGATTAGTCGCCGAGTGTCGCCACCATGACCGCTTTAATGGTGTGCATGCGGTTTTCGGCTTCGTCAAAGACGATAGAGTTCGGTGATTCAAAGACCTCTTCTGTCACTTCCAGCCCTTTCAGGCCGTAGGCCATTTCAATTTCACGGCCCACTTTGGTGTGCTCGTTATGGAACGCAGGCAGGCAGTGCATGAACTTGACGTTCGGGTTACCGGTGGCCTTCATGACCTTCGTGTTGATCTGGTACGGGGTCATCAGGCTGACGCGTTCGGCCCAG
Source organism: Enterobacter cloacae (assembly GCA_014169315.1). Classification (NCBI taxonomy): domain Bacteria; kingdom Pseudomonadati; phylum Pseudomonadota; class Gammaproteobacteria; order Enterobacterales; family Enterobacteriaceae; genus Enterobacter; species Enterobacter cloacae. Next base: position 478,272 of record AP022133.1, read on the forward strand.
GCCTCCTTCGGCTCGCCCATTGAGACCCACACGTCGGTGTAGAGGAAATCGGTACCGTGTACGCCTTCTTCCACGTCGTCGGTGAGGGTGATGCGCGCCCCGGTTTCTTTGGCGATGGCGCGACACTGTTCAACCAGACCCGCTTCAGGCCAGAAGGACTTCGGTGCCACGAGGCGGATGTCCATGCCCATCTTGGCCGCGCCAACCATCAGGGAGTTGCCCATGTTGTTACGTGCGTCACCCAGGTAGGCAAAGCTCAGCTCCGGCAGGGTTTTGCCCGGAGCGTGCTCCAGCATGGTCATCAGGTCGGCGAGGATTTGGGTTGGGTGGAACTCATCGGTCAGGCCGTTCCACACCGGTACGCCTGCATACTCACCCAGCTCTTCAACAATCGCCTGGCCGTAGCCGCGATACTCAATGCCGTCATACATCCGTCCCAGCACGCGGGCGGTGTCTTTCATCGACTCTTTATGACCAATCTGCGAGCCGCTTGGGCCGAGGTAGGTCACCTGCGCACCCTGGTCAAATGCGCCGACCTCAAAGGCGCAGCGGGTGCGGGTGGAGGTTTTTTCAAAAATCAGGGCGATGTTTTTCCCGACCAGGGTTTGCTTTTCGCGTCCGGCTTTTTTGGCGGCCTTCAGCTCAATGGCGAGGTCGATCAGGTACTGGATCTCCGCCGGGGTGTAGTCCAGCAGTTTGAGGAAATTGCGGTTTTTCAGGTTGATGGTCATGTGGGAAATCCTTTTAAAATTTAGCTGTCTGATGCCCTCACCCCGTCCCTCTCCCACGGGGAGAGGGTGTGATCGCCCCCTCTCCCACGGGGAGAGGGTGTAATCGTCCCCTCTCCCTTTGGGAGAGGGTTAGGGTGAGGGGAAATTTCGACTCAGTTACGAATCAACGTGCCTTTCTCGCCCGCCAGGATCTCTGCTCCATCGGCCAGCGCGCCGATCCCGGCAATGCCGTGACAGGCTTCAACAAACTCGCGGCAGGCGGCCACTTTCGGCCCCATCGAACCGGCGTCGAATTGCATGCCTTTGAGCAGTTCCGGTGTCACCTGTGCCAGCGGGCGCTGCGTCGGTTTACCCCAGTCGAGATACACCGCATCGGCATCGGTCAGGATCAGCAGGGCATCGGCCTCGATCTGACGCGCCAGCAGTGCGGCAGAGAGGTCTTTGTCGATCACCGCCTCGATGCCGTGATAGCCCCTGGCGTTTTCCACCACCGGCACGCCGCCACCGCCGTTGCAAATCACCAGGTGATCGCGCTGGATCAGCGCCGAGATGGCGTCGCTCTCGACGATGCGTTTCGGCTGAGGGGAGGGCACCACGCGGCGGAAGTAGCTACCGTCGGCCTTGAATACCCAGCCTTTTTCCGCCTGTAGCGTTTTCGCCTGCGCTTCGTTGTAAACCGGGCCGATGTACTTGGTTGGGTTGGTAAAGGCCGGGTCGCTGGCATCCACTTCCACCTGGGTGAGCAGTACGCTGACCTCACGCTGGGGAAGGATATTTTTCAGCGCCTGCTGGAGCATGTAGCCGATCATTCCCTGGCTTTCGGCTCCGAGGATGTCGAGCGGGTAAGGCGTCACTTTGTCGTAAGCACTGTTTTGCAGCGCCAGCAGCCCGACCTGCGGCCCGTTGCCGTGAACCAGCACCACGCGCCACTGTTCCGTCAGCCCGGCGATGGTGCGAGCCGCCAGCTCGATATTCTGGCGCTGGATCTCCGCTTCCAGCGGTTCGCCGCGTTTGAGCAGGGCGTTGCCGCCGAGGGCCACAACCAGAGTGGGTTTTCTTTCCATGATGACTCCTTTAAATTCCGTCGCGTTCCAGTGGGCAGCTCATGCAGCGCGCGCCGCCGCGACCGCGACCCAGCTCGTCACCCGGGATCGGCAGCACGGTAATGCCTGCTTTGTCGTACTTCTCGTTCGTCCAGACGTTGCGCTCGTAACCAATCACCACGCCCGGGCGGATGGTCAGCACGTTGTTGGCGTCGTTCCACTGCTCACGCTCAGCTTCAAAGGCATCGCCACCGGTGGTGATCAGGCGTACCTGGTTAATGCCGAGGGCTTTTTCGATGGCGTGTAGCAGGTCGGTTTCCTGCGTGCGCAGCAGGCCGCCGCGTCCGTCCGGAGTGAGCGTCCAGCACTGGGCGTCTTTACGCACCACTTCCGGGTAAACGGAGAAGGTATCCACGTCGATGTGGGTCATGACGGTGTCGAGGTGCATGCAGGAGCGGTGTTTTGGCAGTTCAACGGCGATCACGCGTTCGGCCTGGCGATGTTTGAACAAACTGTTGGCGAGGAACTCCACGCCCTGCGGGGTGGTGCGCTCGGACATGCCGATTAATACTGCCCCACGGCCAATCACTAATACGTCACCCCCTTCTAATGTCGCGTGGTCGTAATTAATGTTTTCATCACCGAAATATTTAATAAAATCGCCATCGGCAAATGCCGGATGCCAGCGGTATATTGCGCGCAGGTTATTGGTTTCACGCTGACGTGCCGGTTTAGCCATTGGGTTAATGGATACACCGTTATAAATCCAGCAGGAGGTATCGCGGGTAAATAAATGGTTAGGCAACGGCTTCATAATAAAATCATTTGCCGTGTGGGTATCCACCACCATATTTTTAATGGCTGCCGGAATTTCACCGTAGGTTAACCCGCCGCTTAACCGACGCGCCAGTTCGCGGTGTGGCATATCTGCCAGCCAGCCCCGCACGTCACCCGCGAAGGTTGGCCCCAGGCGATAGTCAGAGATTTGCGTTTCCAGCAGCCAGGCTTTTGCTGCAGCAATATCAAGCGTTTGGGTAAGTAGATCGGTTAACAGCAGGACTTCCACACCCTGCTCACGCAGCGTGTTTGCGAAAATATCATGCTCTTCACCCGCCCGTTCAACCGAGAGCACATCATCAAATAACAGTTCCTGACAGTTCGATGGTGTTAAACGTTTCAGACTTAAATTTGGGCGATGCAGCATAACGCTACGCAATTGACCAATTTCAGAACCGACGTAATGCTTTTCCATAATTATTCCTTTAACTGTTTTTCAGAATAAAAAGGGCTTGGCCATGCGCTTCGTTTATTTGCATGGCGGCTTAGCTCAATTGATTTCAGAGCCAATACTAGGCAGTTAAATAATCCGTATTGTGATGCTGCTCACGCGAAAATGGATATTAAAGGGTTTGTTTTCAATTGCATGATTCGCATCAGATAATAGCTAATTTGATATTATTGGCGGGTGAATAGCTAAGCATGTTCCGTTGGCATTATTTGTGATTGTTATTATTTTGTAGAATTTAATCTTTTGAAATGTTTTGTTATCTCATTGATTCTAAATGAATAAATAAATGGCATGGAATGACTATGCAATAATGATAATTAACTATTTTTGACTTAATAAAAATTAATAAATAATTATGGGTTTTTATAGCAAATTATCAAAGTGACAAAGTGTGAAGCAGCAGCGGGTTTTGTTATTAAGGGTTGTTGATCAGGAGGTTAGCTTTTCAGGCTGAAGGGTGAAAACTGATGTTATGCATAACCACTGCATAATTGCCTGAGTGTGATTAACAGCGGGTTAACACATTTCCCGATAAACATGCGCTCGCGCAAACCTCATCGAAAAATGAGTGGTATGGTAGTTTGAATTCTCGTATAAAAGCTGAATTGAAACGACGTTTTATATTGAGGGTTTAATCATGATCGTTGGCAACATTCACCACCTGCAGTCCTGGCTGCCAGAAGAACTGCGTCAGGCCATTGAGCACGTTAAAGCGCACGTCACCGACGCGACGGCGCTGGGCAAGCACGATATCAACGGCAACAACCTGTTTTACCTGGTTTCCGAAGACATGACCCAGCCGTTTGCTGAGCGTCGCGCCGAGTACCATGCGCACTATCTGGATATCCAGATCATGATGAAAGGCCAGGAAGGGATGACCTTCAGCACCCTGCCGCACGGCACGCCGGACACCGACTGGCTGGCGGACAAAGACATCGCGTTTCTGCCGGAAGGTGGGCAGGAGAAAACCGTGGTGCTAAGCGAAGGGGATTTTGTGGTGTTCTGGCCGGGTGAAGTACACAAGCCGCTGTGCGCGGTGGGTGCGCCTGCGCAGGTCAGAAAAGTCGTCGTCAAAATGCGGGTTGCCTGAAACGGGCTTGTTCCCACTCCCCGTGCAAGGCAAAAGCAAAAACGACAACTCTGTTGTCGTTTTTTAATGTTTACTCCCTCTCCCCGTGCAAGGCAAAAGCAAAAATGACAACTTTGTTGTCGTTTTTTAATGTTTACTCCCTCTCCCCGTGGGAGAGGGCTGGGGTGAGGGCACCAGACCGCAGAGGATCACTCCCCAAGCGTCGCGACCATCACCGCCTTAATGGTGTGCATCCGGTTTTCCGCCTGGTCAAACACAATGCTTGCCGCCGACTCAAACACCTCGTCCGTCACTTCCATTCCGCCGTGCAGATCGAACTCTTTCGCCATCTGCTTGCCGAGCGTGGTCTGGTCGTCATGGAAGGCCGGCAGACAGTGCAGGAACTTCACGCCCGGGTTGCCGGTCAGCGCCATCATCTGGCTGTTCACCTGATAGCCGCGCAGCAAAGCGATACGTTCCACCCACTTCTCTTTCGCCTCGCCCATCGATACCCACACGTCGGTATAGATGAAGTCCGCCCCTTTCACGCCAGCCGCCACATCTTCCGTCAGGGTGATCTTACCGCCATTCTTCTCTGCCAGTGCGCTGCACTCGGCCACCAGGCTCTCTTCCGGCCAGCAGGCCTTTGGTGCCACCAGACGCAGGTCCAGCCCGGTTAATGCCGCCGCTTCGAGCATTGAGTTGCCCATGTTATTGCGCGCATCGCCTGCGTAGACCAGCGTCATCTCGTTAAATGCTTTGCCCGGCAGGTGCTCCTGCATGGTCAGCAGATCTGCCAACAGCTGCGTCGGGTGGAACTCGTTGGTCAGCCCGTTCCAGACCGGTACGCCCGCATACTGCGCCAGCGTTTCGACCACTTCCTGACCGTGGCCGCGATACTGAATGCCGTCGTACATACGGCCCAGCACGCGAGCGGTGTCTTTAATTGACTCTTTATGCCCAATCTGGCTGCCGCTCGGCCCTAAATACGTGACGCGTGCGCCCTGGTCAAATGCGGCAACTTCGAAAGAGCATCGTGTACGGGTTGAGTCTTTTTCGAAGATGAGCGCGATGTTTTTACCAGTAAGCTTTTGTACTTCCTTGCCATTTTTTTTATCCGCTTTGAGTTGTGCGGCAAGGGTCAGCAGAGAGGTGAACTGTGCAGGCGTAAAATCGAGCAATTTCAGAAAGTGTTTCTTATACAGATCAGACATTTTATCCTCACATGGCAAACGCCACTAATTGAATTAAAATTCACTTTATATGTATGAATATTCATTTGCAACCCTGTTTAACAAATCTTTCTTACAAAGGTGGAGGCAAACACGTCCGTGTGTGAAAATAGAAGTATCTGCCGCACTTTAAAGAGGAATGAGCCATGGCAAACCCGGAACACCTGGAAGAGCAACGCGAAGAGACGCGTCTGATTATTGAAGAACTGCTGGAAGACGGTAGCGATCCGGACGCGCTGTACACCATCGAGCACCATTTCTCTGCCGACGATTTCGATGCGCTGGAAAAACTGGCGGTTGAAGCCTTCAAACTGGGTTATGAAGTGACTGAGCCGGAAGAGCTGGAAGTGGAAGAGGGCGACACCGTCATCTGCTGCGACATCCTGAGCGAAGGCGCGCTGAAAGCGGAGCTTATCGACGCACAGGTTGAACAGCTGATGAACCTGGCCGAGAAGTTTGACGTGGAGTACGACGGCTGGGGAACCTACTTCGAAGATCCGAACGGTGAAGACGGCGACGAAGACGACGAAGATTACGTCGATGAAGACGACGATGGCGTGCGTCACTAAGCGTTTCAGGCGGTGGCATTTGCCACCGCTTTTTCAAGGTTAAAAAATGGATTACCCGCAGATTCTCGCCCCCGTACTCAACTTCCTCCAGTGCCCAACCCCGCAAGCATGGATTGATAAAGCCCGCGACCCGGCTAACCTGCCGCTGCTGCTCACCGACCATATGGTGTGCGAGCTGAAGGCTGCACAGACCGCGCTGCTGCTGGTGCGCAAATACGTCGCCGATGAAAGCGGAGCCGACGCGCTGCTCGACTGGCTCAAACCTTACGAAGCCTTTACCTTCCGCGAAGGCCCGGAGCCGGATTTTGTGGCCCTGCATAAGCAGATTGGCAAAAGCGTGATGCCCAAAACCGACGACCCGTGGGGCCAGGCACTGATCGACAGCATGGTGTTGCTGATAAAAGAAGAGCTGCACCACTTCTGGCAGGTGCGCGAGGCGATGCTGGCGCGCAACATTCCGTATGTGAAAATCACCGCCAGCCGCTACGCCAAAGGGATGCTGAAAGAAGTGCGTACCCACGAACCGCTGACGCTGATCGACAAGCTTATCTGCGGTGCGTACATTGAAGCCCGCTCCTGCGAACGCTTCGCCGCGCTGGCCCCGTTCCTGGACGACGAGTTGCAGAAGTTCTATCTCTCGCTGCTGCGCTCGGAAGCACGGCATTACCAGGACTATCTGACGCTTGCCCAACGGGTGAGTGACAACGATATCTCCCCCCGAATAAAGCTTTTTGGTGAAATTGAAGCCACACTTATCTCGACACCGGATAACGCGTTTCGCTTCCATAGCGGCGTGCCGGTGTAAACCGACACATCAACAGGATGCGATATCGAGATGAGAAGAACGTGGATGCGTATTGCCGTGGTGGCTATTGTGGCCGCCGCCGTGGCGTTCTGGGTCTATTTTGACAAGCAACGGTTGCAGCAAGACCCTGAGCAACAGCTTGATACTACCCTCAATGCGATGCCCGCCTGGCAGGTGCTGAAAGAGCAGGAACCCGCGTTACAGAAACGCATCCGCGACCAGATCCTCACTATGCAGAAAGCGGGTGAGTCTGAGCAGCACATCATCGACGTGATCCAGCCGCAGATCCTGAACCTGCAGATGTCGCGCCTGCAATACGCCCCGGACGCCAGCGTGGTGGAGTATATGAAGGCCAACATGGAGCAGACCGCTGCTATCCAGAAGGTGAGTGACGACGCCTGTTTTCGCTTCCTCTACCCGGCGGTGAAGGGGGGCGTTAACCCAATGCGCGTGCTGGATAAACCGATGATGCAGCGCCGTATGCAGGCCGATGCCGACATGATGCGCTCGGCCTACGGCAAAGATCGCCACACCGTGACCCCGGCAGAACGTGAAGCCGCCGCGACCGATGTCCGCCCGATAATGAAAGCGCTGGCCGACAAATACGGCGAGGATATTCAGCTGCTGCAGATGCCAGAGAAGGCGGTGGGCAAAGAGAAGCTTTCCTGCGATATGGTGCAGGAGATGTGGGCGAAGGTGCTGAAGCTGCCAGAGAAGCAGGCCGCGGGGGTGATTCGGCTGGCGGTTTCAGAGCTGGACTGAGGGTTGCGCTGGTTTTTTCGACACTTAGCGCGGGTTTGGTGTGTCGTCGCTTGCATGGCGGCGCGCGACAGGTATAATCCACAACGTTTCCGCATCCCCTTCAGTGCCGAAGTGGCGAAATCGGTAGACGCAGTTGATTCAAAATCAACCGTAGAAATACGTGCCGGTTCGAGTCCGGCCTTCGGCACCATTAGTACTTCCAAGACCATCCGAGAAAGTCCAATTATCCCTTAAAAATCAATGCTTACAGCGATTTTTACGTCCTGAGTCGTCCGAGGTTGTCCGTTGAAATCCGGATGTCATTGGGGGCATAATTGGGGGCATCTTAACTTCGATTAGAAATGTGCCCCCAAATGAAGCTCAACGCCAGACAGGTCGAGACCGCAAAGCCAAAAGACAAAACCTATAAAATGGCCGATGGCGGCGGTTTGTATCTCGAGGTTTCGGCCAAGGGTTCTAAATACTGGCGTATGAAATACAGACGCCCCTCAGACAAAAAAGAGGATCGCCTCGCTTTTGGTGTTTGGCCTACTGTGACGCTTGCTCAGGCAAGAGCAAAGCGCGATGAAGCTAAAAAACTGTTAGTGCAGGGCATTGATCCAAAAGCCGAACAGAAAGAAGCTCTGGCCGAGAATTCGGGGGCTTATACTTTCGAAACCATTGCCCGTGAATGGCATGAAAGTAACAAGCGCTGGAGTGAAGACCATCGATCGCGCGTTCTTCGCTACCTTGAGCTTTATATCTTCCCTCATATCGGTTCGTCCGACATTCGCCAGCTCAAAACCAGCCACCTGTTAGCCCCGATTAAAAAAGTTGATGCCAGTGGTAAGCATGACGTTGCTCAGCGTCTTCAGCAACGTGTCACGGCTATTATGCGTTATGCAGTACAGAACGATTACATCGACTCAAACCCAGCCAGTGATATGGCCGGTGCGCTATCGACAACCAAAGCGCGACATTACCCCGCTTTACCCTCCAGCCGGTTCCCAGAGTTTCTTACTCGTCTTGCTGCATATCGTGGCCGGGTAATGACACGGATCGCGGTTGAGCTTTCCTTACTGACTTTTGTGCGCTCCAGTGAGTTACGTTTCGCGCGTTGGGATGAATTCGACTTTGATAAATCTCTTTGGCGTATACCTGCAAAACGAGAAGAAATTAAAGGTGTGCGTTACTCGTATCGTGGCATGAAGATGAAAGAGGAGCATATTGTTCCTCTCAGTCGACAGGCGATGTTTTTGTTAGAGCAGCTTAAGCAGATTAGTGGTGGTCAAGAGCTGCTTTTCCCCGGTGATCATGACGCAACTAAGGTTATGAGTGAAAACACAGTAAATAGCGCATTGCGTGCTATGGGATATGATACGAAAACGGAAGTTTGCGGGCACGGCTTTAGAACAATGGCGCGTGGTGCAATGGGGGAGTCAGGGCTATGGAGCGATGATGCGATAGAAAGGCAGTTGAGCCATACAGAGCGTAATAATGTGCGAGCGGCATACATACATACTTCTGAGCATTTGGATGAGCGACGGTTAATGGTGCAGTGGTGGGCTGACTATCTTGAGAAAAATATTAAAACCCCTATTACTCCTTATGAGTTTGGGAGGCTTAAGAAATAATATGCCTCAATTTAAATTAAAAGACATCACCATCTTTAATAAATATATGAATTGGAAGATGTCTTTATGGGGTTTTTAAATTAAATGTCATGGTTGAACATGATCTTTTTATTGACGGAGTTGAATACGTAAGAGTTTTCTGATATGCGTTTCTCACAAATAATTTCCATTGTGCCCTCTATGCTTTTGAATACATCATTAATATTTTTTCCTGAAATCACTCTCTCTTGGGATAAACTATAGTTTTCTAATGAATATCCTTTTTTACTTTCCTTAGCAAGCCCGCGTGCTGAACAGATAAATGATAAGGCTATTGATTCAAAAGATAAGGATATAGCAAAAACAATACACATGCTTTTATGTAGATCAATGTCTAGACTATTACTTTCTGTTTCTATGTTGATGCTGGGGGTTTCATTATCATTGGCTGAGTTTTTATTTAGTAGGTTATAAATGCCTATTATATTACCAGCATTTCGTCTCAAAGAGTTCATACTTAATTTTATTTTTGATTCCAGTCTATTTTTAGTTGCTAAGTGAATTAAATTGTCTATAGACAAAATTGAAAGGCGTAAGTCATCGTTATTGCTATTTTTTTCTTTAGTGTTATTGCCAATTTTAAAAGGGATGGAAACGCCGTCCTCTTTTTTTAGATGAAATGAGATTGGATCTTTATCAATAAATAAAAACTTCATGAGAAGAAATAGATCTCGCATTTCAAATAAATCAATGACCTTTTCCGCTCCAAGGAATGTAATTTTCGTTTCTGAGTTATCATTGTTGAACAACATATCAATGTTGTCACATTTTGCACGGAGGATAGGTGTTTTGGGTGAAGTTTTTGCTAATGGGGCGAAATAATATTCACAGGGAAATGAAACTGATTCATCAGCGCTTTCGAAAACAACCTCACCAGTAGTTGTCGGTTGAATGTTCAAAAACTCTATGGTTGCTTTTTCTTGTGTTAATTCTTCTTGGGTTAATTTTATGTTGAACCTTTTACTCCATGAAATTATGTTCTTGATGTTTATTTTTTCAGGATAGCCAAGATATGCTCTCATTAATGATGTGTAATCATCGTTTGAATTTATTTCAAATTTCATTTCATAATTTGAACTTTCATAGCCAAGGGTTTTTAATAAATAACCCTTTCTTTTTACATAGATGTTCATTCCATCTTTCACATATGATTCTATTTTTTCTTTTAATGCTTTTCCAGAAAAATCTTTGATTTCATCACTTGCACTATAAGTTATATTCATCGTTATGCGATTTAAAGGGAGGTTTTCACTCGCCTGATTTTCTCTTAATCGCTTTAGTATTTTAAAAATCAAGGCTTCGTCAGTGTGTATAAGATAAATATTATCTGGATTTATCTTTCCGTTATACTCTGCAATAAAAAAGAAGCATGGTAAGGTTGAATCGCAAAAGCGTTTCAAGTTTGATAGCTTAACTTGCACGGATTTGTTCGTATTGTCGCTGGACTTGACCTGCACCTTACACTCTATTGCTCTCTCATCCTCATCGAGCAATGCATTTTTTATCTGCGTTAATGGAAAGTCTACGAAAAAATCCCATCCGGCATAATCATCTCCTTGAGATGTGCCGCATGATAACCCAGCGTCGGCACATAGTTTTATAAAATCCCCTTGTCCTATGTTTCCAACTTTTCTATCGTTCATTAACAATCCCCTTTTTTATACATGTCACAAGCATTTAATATTAGTAATGCTATATCGAGATATGTTGTTATGTTTTAAATTGATTATACTCATTAGTTAGAAGCTTTCTATACTTTCTTAACATCGATAGGGTAGGTTACATTGCTGAACTCTAGATGGTCGAGTAAACAACCATTGACGAGTAAGTTGCCATTGGTTTAGCAGTCGTATGGCTAATATCAAGCTGCAAAAAAAAATACCCCTGCACTCTGGCGCGCAATGCTCTCCCCGCCCCGCCTGCCCGCTTAATGGGTCGCTTTTAATGCAGGTGCATGGGCGACCTCAGGCCGCGCCAGAGCTGGCGCTGGCAGGGTGGGCGGGAGCGTGAAAACGCATGCAAAACCATGCACCTTATGCATGCATGGCTTAATTCGGGAAAAAGGGTGGGATTTACGGGGATTTTTTGACAGGCTACTGCGCGGCCAGTTCAGCGCGTTTTCGGACGTAATTCTGGTTTTGTGCAGGCGTGAATTTTTCACGATTATCATCTCGTGAAGCCACGTCAGGCCTGAATCCGATGGCTGTTAAAATGTCATTATCCTGTGCGGAATAATTTATTTTTCCACCGGCGGCCAGCCACACTGACAGCGCTTCACGCAGATAATCGACTGAATGCTGCATCACGCAGTGTTTTACAGCGGGATGCTGGTTGTTATAGCCCATCAGCTCAGGGGCAAGTGCGGCGGTCAGCTCCGCGCCGTGCACCTGCATAAAATCATTCAGGCGGTTGCGGATGCTGATGCGCTGCACGTCCTCATGCGAGCGAATATAGCGACCGGCAGCCTGATTAATTTCCCATTTTTTCATATCGATAATATCGCGCAGCGTTTGCAGGCTGCGGGAACGGTTATTCTCACCGCTGACTAACAGCTCGCCATATTCCTGTTCGGTGTCGGCCAGCTCCTGTTTGCGGGTCAGCCAGCTGGTTTTGTTGTTCTGGCAGGTTTCAAAAGCCTGCTCCAGCGTTAATGTTGTCATCGGGCGTCTCCGTCGACGTTACAGACTTTGTTTTTTCGCTTTCCCGGCATGAGCCGAGATAAATTCGTCATCCGTTAAATCCGTCTCTGAAGGTGGCCGGATGACCGAGTCGACCGACTCCATCGTCCGGAATGTGGCCGAACAGAGAATGTTGGTGCACTGGTAATAGGCATGTTTGACGGTTTCAGACAGATAGCGGCTTGTTCGGGTATGTGCCGGACACTTACAGAACGGGCAGTGCATCATGCCAGTAACCCCCGGGCTTTCAGGTCAGATTCACGCTCACGTAATTTTTCAAACCAGACCTTACGTTTGCCGACAGTGGCGGCCACGCCGTAATTCATATGTGGCAGCGTCTCCGCTGACAGCCCGGTTCTGTAAAGCACAGGTTCAGCAGCCAGGCTGATGTGGTAATCTTTCACCGCACGCTCAAGCCACGCTTTTACCTCCTGCATGACCGCTTTATCCGGTTCGGTGTAACCCTGAGTCCCGATGGTGTTAGCGAGCGGATTACTCATCACCAGCATTTTCAGTTTCATCGCCCGGACAAGCGCTCCGCACGTATCATGCAGTGCGTTATCCAGCTCTTTTCCCGTGTACTGGCTGAGCACGTTGTGATGCGCCTGACGGTATGCTCTGGCCGTGCTGTCACAGTTACCTTTCAGCCGGTCGCATTCAAAGGTCAGCACCTCAGCGAGCTGGTCACACTCCTGTGCCAGTTCACGGGAAGCCACACGCGCCAGATGCTGTTTTTTCAGCTCATCCGTCAGCACTGCACCACCTGCACGAAATGCCGTGCGCCATTCACTCGCGTCACTCCCGCTCTCCTGCTCAAGCTCGGTTTTTTGCTGTGCGGTACGGGCAATCGCGGTGGCGGTGTCATCCATCATTCGGGCGTTTTCAATATGCTCAGCTCTGGCCGCATCCAGTTGCCGGAATGCCGGAGTCAGATAGTCAGGAATGGTCGTGGTGGTCATGTTGTTACTCCTCAGTGATGTCAAGCTGAGGAGATTCTGCATCGCCCCGCACAACAACTCGACCCATTGCCGTTGTGGCAGAAACAGCACAAACGAAGGCTAAAAAACGCGGCTGGCCAGAGAAAGGTCGCAGGATAACCCCCTCTCTGTTTGTTTTTTTGCATATAACTATTCACTACTGTTCACTTCAAATAAAAATATAGTTAATACAGTAAGTTAATAGGTGAACAGTTGAGAGTAAAGTGTTCACCGACTGTTCACTACTGTTCACTGATTTAAGATGTGCACAGGGTCACCTTTAATTTTTTTTCCTATTGATTTTCAATCAAGTACTCATAAAAACGATTTGCATTTCACTTTGTAAAATCCCGGCTGCTTCTAACTGCTTCCAGCCCCTTAAAATGGTCTTGCGCAAAAAAACAGCGCCATTTGTTTTACGCACACTACAATTTCACCTTGTTGCATTGAGGGAAAATATTCACAAAATAGAGCGCTACCCGATTCCGGACGGATACGTTCGGATCTCTGTGGATATTCATGAGGTAGCGTTATGCACACGGCTTTATCAGTTCCAGCTTCCCGCTCTGGCGCGCATTTAACGCCAGTTTCAGCCCCGACTCAGGAGCGTTTTTTACGCCTCCCGGAAGTGATTCATCAGTGCGGCCTGTCCCGCTCGACGCTCTACGATTTAATCGCCCGTGACGCTTTTCCGGCGCAGGTCTCCCTCGGGGGGAAAAACGTCGCCTGGCTCCAGTCTGAAGTCACCGCGTGGATGTCGGAACGCATCGCTCACCGCAACCGGAAATGTGACGCATGAATCAGAGCCGCTTTCAAAAAGCCCCTTTTTCTGGCTTGCATCTGTTGTGTGTTTCCTGGTACAGTTTTCCTGCTGTCGCAAAATCGGCAGCCGGGCGTGAGAACCCGTGTTACTTATTGGCGACACAACACGCGCCATGCGTGTTTTTTTACGTCGTTGTCCAGACACACCTATATTTTTGGCCGTGGTATTTACGCCTAGGTCTATGCCAAATAATGGTGATCCGGGCGGGGCAGCCTTCGGGCTGGCCGGTTTCCAATAAGGCCGGTTTCTCACCCCCGTTCGGGTCACCACCAATGTGTGAGAACTTCGGTGGTGGCATTTACCGCTACTTATTGGAGGTTGCCCTTATGGCTACGATCCTCACCCCGTCACATCCCAAATTTATTTTTGTGTTTGCTGCCGTTCGCCGCGCAGACCGCACGCCCCGTATCTGTATGCTCCGCACTGTTGCCGGTGACGAACAGGCCGCCCGTCGCTCTCTTGTTCGCGATTACGTACTTTCCCTTGCTGCCCGCCTGCCGGTTGCGGAGGTGTGCCATGCATAACAGCACTCAGACCGTCCCAGCGTGTCGTGATGACCTCAATACCATCAGTGAGCACCTGAGCCCCGAATCGTTTCACAAACTCAACCGCGCCAGCGCCATGACGCATTTTGTCGGGCTGGATCTGAAACAGCGTGAACTCTCCGGCCTGCATCAGCTTTCCGTCCCTCATATTCTGAGTTATCTGCATGAGGACATCAGTTACGTACTGGAGGAGCTCAAGGCCAAAGGCCTGTGTCGGAATTTTATTGCCCCGTCGTCCGTGAACGGAGGTGAGCACCATGTTTGATTTCCCTCAACCGGGTGAAATCTACCGCTGTTCAGGTTTTCCTGACGTGGTGGTGTCGGGCGTGCTGGCCGGTGGTATTCCGTGGGATATGCCGTACCGTTGTCCGGGGCTGGTCTGGAACCCGTACCGGCGCACCTACACCATCCTTATTCGTATTATTGCCGGTGGCAGCATGGCAGAAATTCCGCTCCGTCGTTTTTTGCGGGACTTTACCTGTGAGCGTCCTGACGTATTTAAGCGCAGCCCTGAAAACCGTCACGCTGTTTTACGTGAAATTGCCGCTGACCCGGAATTACAGCAATACCGTGCGCGAAATATCGATAAGTATCCGGGCGATATAACCCCGGTCAGACGGCCAGCGCCGGTGGCGCGAAAATGGCGGCATAATTTTGCAGCGGAAACGGAAATAAAACCGGATAACAGCTACCGCCATTATCTGTAATTAAAAACGACACCCAAAAATAAAATGTGCGTATCTGCGCAGGGATACGCACGTGCTCAGGAGACGGAATTATGTCTGTTAATAACCCGGCCTTAATACAGAAAGAGCGTCATGTTGCGCTCAGTCAGCACGACCTCAACTGTCTGGAACACCTTTGCAACGTCGGCCAGCTCGTCGGCGACCTGATGCAGGTGCAGGGCTGTACCACCGTGCGCCGCGACCCGGCGCAGTCGTTACAGCTCACCTCCGTGATTTACCTGATGACCGCCCAGCTCGACGGTGTGGTCGGACGCTGCAACCAGCGCTGGCTCACCGGGGAGGGTCACGTATGAAACAGCCATTACCGCCCGTATTACGCGCCGCACTTTACCGCCGCGCCGTGGCCTGTGCCTGGCTTAATCTGTGCGCCCGTCAGCACCGCTATCCGCAGCTCACCCTCGATGCGCTGGAAAATGCCATGACCACGGAACTGGAAGGTTTCTATTTACGCCAGCACGGCGAGGAAAAAGGCCGTCAGATTGCCTGTGCGCTACTGGAAGATTTAATGGAAGCCAGCCCGCTGAAAGCCGCCCCGTCGCTGTCCTTTCTCGGGCTCGCCGTGATGGATGAACTCTGCGCCCGTCATATCGCCGTGCCGGTTGTGCACTGAGGGAGAAAAAACGATGAAAATGAACGTAACGGAAACCATCAGACAGGCGTGCGGCCACTGGCCGCGCATTCTCCCGGCGCTGGGGGTGAAGGTGATTAAAAACCGGCATCAGGCCTGCCCGGTGTGCGGCGGCTCTGACCGGTTCCGCTTTGACGATAAAGAGGGGCGCGGGACGTGGTTCTGCAACCAGTGCGGCGCGGGTGACGGACTTAAGCTGGTTGAGAAGGTGTTCGGCGTAAAACCGTCTGAGGCCGCCCGGAAAGTGAATACCGTGACCAGCAGTCTGCCGCTGGTTGCCCCGGAGGCGATGGCGGCCGCAGGGGCTGAAACCGATGCTGACCGCCAGGCGGCCGCCGCGCTGGCCGTCAGGCTCATGGAGAAAACCCGCACAGGAACCGGCAACGCCTATCTGACCCGTAAGGGCTTCCCCGGTCACGAGTGCGTAATGCTGACGACCACGCATAAAACCGGCGGCGTGACGTACCGCGCCGGTGATGTGGTTGTCCCGCTGCATGACGATTCCGGCGCGCTGGTTAACCTGCAGCTCATTAATGCTGAGGGTCTCAAACGCACCCTGAAAGGCGGACAGGTAAAAGGGGCATGCCACACCATCGAAGGGCAGAAACAGGCAGGAAAACGTCTGTGGATAGCAGAGGGCTATGCGACCGCACTCACCGTGCATCACCTGACCGGTGAAACCGTCATGGTGGCGCTGTCGTCGGTGAACCTCCTTTCTCTGGCGAGCCTTGCCCGGCAAAAGCACCCGGCCTGTCAGATTGTCCTCGCCGCCGACCGCGACCTTAATGGCGACGGTCAGACCAGAGCCGCAGCGGCCGCACAGGCCTGTGAGGGCACGGTTGCCCTCCCGCCGGTATTCGGTGACTGGAATGATGCGTTTATGCAGAAAGGGGGGGAGGCCACACGTAAAACGATTTATGACGCCATCCGGCCAGCGGGTGAAAGCCCTTTCAGCACCATGAGCGAGGCAGAATTTACCGCCATGAGCACCAGTGAAAAGGCGATGCGGGTACATGAGCATTACGGCGAAGCGCTGGCCGTGGATGCAAACGGCCAGCTCCTGTCTCGCTATGAGGCCGGGATATGGAAAATTATTCCGCCGTCGGACTTTGCCCGCGACGTGGCAGGACTTTTCCAGCGCCTGCGCGCCCCGTTCTCATCCGGGAAAATCGCCTCGGTGGTCGACACCCTGAAACTGATTATTCCCCAGCAGGATGCCCCGGCGCGTCGCCTGATTGGCTTTCGCAACGGCGTACTCGATACCAGTACCGGCGTGTTCAGTCCGCACAGCAAAACACACTGGCTGCGAACACTCTGTGATGTGGATTTTACCCCGCCGGTGAAGGGGGAAACACTGGAAGCCCATGCGCCGAACTTCTGGCGCTGGCTCGACCGCGCAGCCGGTTCACGCGCTGACAAGCGTGACGTGATACTTGCCGCGCTGTTTATGGTGCTGGCGAACCGCTATGACTGGCAGCTCTTTCTCGAAGTCACCGGCCCCGGTGGCAGCGGGAAAAGTATTCTGGCCGAAATCGCGACGATGCTGGCCGGGGAAGATAACGCCACGTCGGCCACCATCGAGACGCTGGAATCACCACGCGAACGTGCGGCGCTGATTGGCTTTTCGCTGATACGCCTGCCTGACCAGGAGAAATGGAGCGGGGACGGTGCAGGCCTTAAGGCCATCACCGGCGGCGATGCCGTGTCGGTTGACCCGAAATACCGCGATGCGTATTCAACGCATATCCCGGCGGTGATTCTGGCCGTGAACAATAACCCCATGCGCTTCACCGACCGCAGCGGCGGCGTTTCCCGTCGCCGGGTGATTATCCATTTCCCGGAGCAAATCGCTCCGGAAGAGCGCGACCCGCAGCTTAAGGATAAAATCGCCCGTGAGCTGGCCGTCATTGTGCGTCAGCTTATGCAGAAATTCAGCGACCCGATGACGGCGCGCACGTTGCTGCAGTCACAGCAGAACTCCGACGAGGCGCTCAGCATCAAACGCGATTCAGACCCGACATTTGATTTTTGTGGCTACCTTGAAGCGCTGCCCGAGCCTGACGGTATGTATATGGGCAATGCGAACATCATTCCGAAACAACCGCGCCTGTATCTGTATCACGCCTATCTGGTTTATATGGAGGCGCACGGCTACAAGAACACGCTCAGCCTCACCATGTTCGGCAAAGGGCTGTCGGCCATGCTGAAGGAGTACGGGCTGAATTACGGCAAGCGGCGAACGAATCAGGGGATGCAGACCAATCTCGCGCTCAGGGACGAAAGCAACGCCGACTGGCTGCCCCGGTGTGACGAAACCACAGCCCTGTAACCTACCCTGACCGGCATCAGCCGGTCTTTTTTTACCTGCAATCCCGGAAAGTGAACAGTAAAGTGTTCACTGTTCACGGACTGTTCACTGTCTATCTTACTGAAATAAATAGAAAATAATACCGAGTGAACAGTGTGAACAGTTTTTCTAAAAAAAGTTTTTTTGCGTGCTCTCAAATCTTCGGTTTGGATCCGTAGCACGGATCCAAACCGAAGAGTGCCTTTAGAGCTCTTTACCATTTTTATCAATGTGTTGCATATGGGAGGGGGTAAAAAAGTGATGGGGGCACAAAAGGGGGCACTTTAATGATCTTATAAAAATAAATTGTTTATATTTAATATGTTACATTGTGATTTGAGTCCGGCCTTCGCACTCACCCCCTAAACACCTCCCTCCGATGCCACTCCACAAACCCTTCCTTTGGATAATTCCCTTTCGCCATTGGTAGTGCAATCTGTTTCCCGGCAAAATCCCAGAACAACCGCCCAACAATCCCTCCCCCATTTACCGCCTCAGAGACCAGCACCCGCATACTGTCGTCCAGCCCAATCGACCCCTTATCAAATGCCTTATGATGAATCGCACACAGTGCCAGCCCGTTCGGGATTTCACACGGCCCGCCGAATTGCTTCCACTTGATATGTGCGGCTTCGAGCGCAACGGAGGCGTTATCATGTCGCATGTTGAATCCGCAGATCGCACATTCATAGTTATAAGCACGCAGCACCTGCTGTCGGAATAACGGATCGCGAACCTTGCGGATCTGCTGGATATCAAACCCCATCTCATCCGCGATCTCTTCCTGAATGCTTTCCGGAAAATGCGCTTCGAGGATCTGCTGCGCGAGTGAGCCGATCAGCTTCTTGTTCTTACTCAACAGCGCATAGTGTTCTTCATCAAAACCGCCTGCGACGTTATGTTCCACAAGCTCTTTAACAGGCGGCTGTTTGCTGCCAGTGGTTGAACAGAACTCAGTATTCTGAAGTTCCCAAAATCCATCCCCCCTGAGCCGCCAGAAGGGCATATTCGGGTAATGCGCCTTCCTCTGCGGACCAAAGCGTTCTAACAGGCTAAGCAATTGCTCATGCACCTCGGTACCATAATCAAACAAACGCACATGCCCCTGCTGGTAGTTCGCCAGCACGTACAGAAGCAATAAAGGCTTATGTGGCGCACGTTGTTCGCCTTTGCGCCAGATGGTGATGTCGGCAATTGCCTGTTCGAGAGTTTTGCTGGAAGCCATCGCGTTACGGAAGAAGGTAAATAATTGCGATGATGCTCGCAAAACTGAGGTCAATCAACCCACAACCAGCAAAAACATGACCTTACTCCACCCATCTCTATTTCCTGAACCCTCCTCGCATTTCTCAAATTTACCCCACCCAAAACCGCTGTATTTATATTCAGCACGGTATAATAGCCACAATAAATAACGCCGAATGGCAAAAGGAAGTATCACAGGAAATTAACGAAGAATTCGCGATATGAAGGTGCTGCAACACCCCCATACCGCTAACCACAACCAACTAAACAGGAGTTGAAAATGGCTGCGACGAATTTTAAGCCAGAGTTTACTGTTTGCAAAACAGAATCAGACGCTTTTACCGGCATGATTGAAAACCACGAGCTGGTACGCAAAAACAGCGCCCGCCGTTTACATGGCAACCAGCCCAATGCCGCGCCCGTCCATCCCCGTGCGGAAACGCCGCAAGACAGTGCCGCCTGCTGCGAACTGTATGCGCGCATAGACATGAAATACCTTCTTCTGGGCGGCGACTGGTTAAAACGGGCGGGCTTTATTAACGGTATGCCCGTGAAAATCCGCGCGATGAAAGACTGCATTGTGATTACCCCACAGCATACAAGAGAATTATGGGGATGCCTGGAAGGTATGAGTGTGGTGAATATTAATAAGCAGAAAGTCGTGCAGTGGTTAAAAACATTTCCGGGGGCGTTGAATGATACCGGCGATATACCGGTGGTTAAGCGTGGGATCGGGCAGGCAGGGTAAGCGTAACGTCTAACGCGTCACTTCCTTCAAATCTGTCTTTACGGGCATGTGAGCGCATGCCCGCATTACTTTAGTCCGAACAGTATGCAATTTCGCAACCGTTAAATCATAAATAATATATTCAGATATGCTGTGGATAATATAATTACCGGTCTGCAAGCCTGAATGCATCCGCCATCTGCTCCTGCTCGCGAAATGGCAGAGCAAGCCTCTCCGCAATCGTTCGCCACTGACTGACTATTCCTCGGAAATCGGCAATAATTTCATCCGCTTGCTCCAGATTAATACGGAAGTATTCAGCGACTTCCCGTGCTAACTCCAGATCAAGTGCATTGTCCGCCTCTGTAATATTTAGCTTCAGACCGTCTGCTCGGGGGACCGGGTTCATATCGTAGGCTTCAGAGAGCCGCCAGCCTCTGCCGGGGACCAGAATAAACCCGTGGTTGCGCAGGTGATCATCGGTATTGGATACCAGAATATTAAAAACGATCCGCGACCAGAGTTCGCGCAGGTCAGAATGGGTCTGTGCGCCGTGCCTTATCAGAACATCAGCGAGTTCAAGATAGCTGACACCTGTTGAGGCATCCTCGCCATCCTGATGTCTCGTCAGCGTCATGGCTGAGGCGAAATGAAGACGATGGCCAGCGTCGGTCCGGTCGAAACGACGCACCATGAAACAGTGATGATCGCTGGCAAATTTACGTGCTTCGGCGGCGGCCACGTTGAGCCCACAACCGACGGCAAGCGCATTAACGACCATCTCCCAGCCGCCAACATCATACTCATCTCTGGTGCTGGGAAATTTAGCGATATAAAGATGTCCATTATCATCCGCCACGCTGGCTTTTGGGCGGGCACCACCCAGGGAGCCACCTGGCGCAATCAGCATCCTTAGCCATTCCTGGCCCATGAGTGAGCGGTTATCTGGATCGTCTTCCAGTGCCCGACTTGCTCTTTCTAATGCAGCAATTTCGGTGAAAGGCGGGGCAGCTATGTCGATTCGGTTATCGAGAAATTCACCTTCGTCTTCCAGCCGATAACGCAAAGCGCCAACCCGATAAAGATCGTGTACGCCCAGCAAATAATCGGACTCGTACAGCTGTGTGCCATCAGCCCTGATCCCTTCACGGATATCCCGTTCCAGGCGTCGTTTCATTAACATCCGTCCCCAGCGATCCGGGCTGGAGTCACCGAACATACCGAATTTATCTCGCGGTGCCGTTGGGTATTGAGCACCCGCAAACAAACCAATTTCCGGGTCAAGCTGCAGGAAATTTAGCTGAGGGTCGGCCAGTGCCTGTGGATCGTACTGAAATTCAAATAATTCTCGTGCACGGGTCCTGCGGCTATGCAGGGATCCAATCCGTCTGGGGCCATGCAGTCCGTCCCAGTCTGCATACACGCCGATCATTGTCATTGTCAGTTCCCTGTTATGATTTTTTATTGGGCTTTAAAAGCGCCGCGAGAGAGGCCGATGTCGCACCTGATGTTTTTGCCCGAGGTTTTTTTTCGGGTGCAGAAGCTGTTATTGGTCTTTCAACCCACTGACCCGACTTGTCGGGTTTAATCGAGGAACTGACCTGCGCATTTCGCCTGGATGCTTTGACCGGGCTTACTGATAATCGCTCGCTGTGCGATTTTTTTATCAGCCGGGAGTCCTGAAGCTGGCGTCCCAGGTCATCCTCAGCCGCAAGCTTATTCAGATCGCTCTCAAGCCCCAAAACCTGCATAACGGACAGATATGCGCCTATTGTTACTCCCGCTCCGCCCGCTTCAAGAGAACGCAACGTCATTGGCGACATGCCTGCCCGCTCTGCTACCTGTTTGGCGGTGAGTCTACGGCGCAGACGCGCCAGCTTGAGTCGCTCGCCAAAATCGATCAGCAACTGGTTTGTATCAGGAAGTAAAGGTGCGGTTTTTTTAGCCATAGTGCTAATATTTTATCTCTTTTTGTTCAATTTAGCCATAATTCTATCGTGTCGGCTCCCTGGCGAGATTAATCCGGTTCAGGCACATAGATAAGATATAACAATGCTAATATTACTTTCTTTATGAGCGTAAAGTGCCAGAATATTGACACTTTACGTTAGTGCAACGAGTGTGTGTGATGGTGTAAGTTATCGTCCAGTCTCAATCACTCCTCGCTCTTCAAAACACCGGCACCCCCAGCCCCATTTTCACTTCCCTTAACGTCCCCTGCGTCACCCCCTGTGCCCGTTCTGTTCCGCGTTTCAGCATCGCCATCAGCTCCCCTTTGTCCTGCATATACATCGCCCGTCGTTCCCGCATCGGCGCAATCAGCTCCTGCAAACACATCTCCAGCTCGTTCTTACACACCCGGTCTCCCAGTCCGCCTGCCTGATAGTGCGCCTTCATTGCCGCCACGTTGGCTTTGTCCGGGTGGAACGCGTCGAGATACGTAAACACCACGTTCCCCTCAATTTGCCCCGGGTCGCTTACCTTCAGGTGATTCGGGTCGGTGTACATGGCGCTCACCGCGCGGTGGATGGTCTCTTCGCTTGCGGAGAGGTGCAGCGTGTTGCCCAGCGATTTCGACATCTTGGCGCTGCCGTCGATACCCGGCAGGCGACTGGTGTCGCTCAGCATCGCCTTGCAGTGGTGCAGCACCGGGGCGGGGAGCAGGCTGTTCATCTTGTGTACAATCTCGTTGGTCTGCTCAATCATCGGCAACTGATCGTCGCCGACGGGCACGCACCCGGCTTTGAACGCGGTGATGTCCGCCGCCTGGCTGATGGGGTAGGCCATAAACCCGACCGGCAGCGAGCGGGCGAAGCCTTTCTGCGCAATCTCGTTTTTCACCGTCGGGTTACGCTCCACGCGGGCGACGGTGACGATGTTCATATACAGCATCGTCAGCTCGGCGAGGGCGGGCAGGGCAGACTGCAGGCAGATTGTGGTCAGGTTCGGGTCGATACCGGCGGCGAGATAGTCGGCCAGCACTTCGGGGATGTTGTCGCGAATTTTTTGCGGGTTACTGCCGTTGTCGGTCAGCCCTTGCAGGTCGGCAATCAACACAAACTGATTGTGCGTCTGTTGCAGCGCCACGCGCTGGCGCAGGGAACCGACGTAGTGACCAAGATGCAGTGGGCCAGTCGGACGGTCGCCGGTGAGGATAGTGGTTGGGGTGTTCATAAAGACTCCTTAATGTGCAAATGCCGAAAGGGGTCTTAAATGTGTGAAAGCCGCCTTTCGGCGGCTATCTGAATGTAGGGTGAACTACGCTATGCCGCCTTTAAGAAGGCAGCCACCAACGGTTTACGGTGAGCACGGCGTGATTTATGTTCATTCCATTACCGTACCACGACTGGCGCGAAAAACAAAAGGGCACGTCATGCTGCAATCTCTCAACCATCTGACCCTCGCGGTCAGCGACCTGCAAAAAAGTGTCACCTTCTGGCACGAGCTGCTGGGCTTAACCCTTCATGCTTGCTGGGATACCGGGGCGTATCTCACCTGCGGCGATCTCTGGCTGTGCCTGTCATACGATGAGGTGCGCCGTTACGTGCCGCCGCAGGAGAGCGACTATACCCATTACGCGTTTACCGTTGCGAAGGACGATTTTGCGCTGCTCTCGCGCAGGCTGGAGCAGGCGGGTGTCACCGTCTGGAAGCAGAACAAAAGTGAGGGAGCATCGTTCTATTTTCTCGACCCGGACGGGCACAAGCTGGAGCTGCATGTCGGCAATCTTGCCGCGCGGCTGGCTGCGTGTCGGGAGAAACCGTATGCGGGGATGGTCTTTTATCCGCAGAAGGGATCCTGAATCCTCTCATACCGAGTAACCGCCAGCGGCTGATATCCGGCGGAGGTGAACAGCGGCGCAAATCTCTCGGGTACTGCGACGGGTGTGCAGATGCCCGGATAGAGCGCGCTGAGATTTTGCAGCATCCTGCGCGCGTGGCTCTGACCACGGTATTCAGGCAAGATAGCAAAAGCACCGAGCCTGACAGCACTGGCACGTCGGGTGTTAATTTTGTTTTCTGTCGGGTTCTGATTGTCATACGCGGTGTGCTGAGCGCCGTATCGCGTGAGGACTTCAACAGGTAAAACAGGCTACACTCTGGTTTTGAGCGCTAATGCTGAGGAAATAACAATGCACTACACACTGAAAGACAGCGACGATAAAGGTAAAGCGGAAGGGACACACGGCGCGGGCGCTCTGCAGCAAAAACTGCTGGAATCCCGTTCGATTGTGATCTCCGGTGAGATCAACCAGGAGCTGGCTGAGAAAGTCATCACCCAGATGATCCTGCTGCAAAGCGTAAGCAATGACCCGATCAAGCTGTACATCAACAGCCAGGGCGGCCACGTGGAAGCGGGCGACACCATCCACGACTTCATCAAGTTTATTCGCCCGGATGTACACGTCATCGGTACCGGTTGGGTGGCAAGCGCCGGGATCACCATCTTCCTGGCAGCGAAAAAAGAGCACCGCTACTCCCTGCCAAATACCCGCTTTATGATCCACCAGCCGCTGGGCGGCGTGCGTGGTCAGGCGACGGATATCGAAATTGAAGCGCGCGAGATCATCCGCATGCTGGATCGCGTAAACAAGCTGATTGCTGACGCCACCGGCCAGCCGCTGGAAAAAGTGAAAAAAGATACCGACCGCAACTTCTGGATGTCTCCGGCAGAAGCGCTGGACTACGGCATCGTGGGCAAGATGATTACCCATTATGACGAGCTGAAGCTCGACTAAGTTCGCAATAGCGCCCGGCTGCGGGCGCTAACGCACCTCAAACACCACCGCCATCCAGTTGATACGGGTGTTTTCCGGAAACTCCGGGTACGGATCAAGGCGTGTACAGGCTCCCGCCCAGATAAACGTATTCTCATCAATACGATACCAGTGCGCATTACCTTCTACCGCATCACCCACCACGGCGGCCTGGATTGTCACCCGGCTTCCCGCAGGCAGTGCCTGTGCCACCGGGGAGAAAACCGACGGGTTATCCTTGCGCGTGTAGACCCCAATGATGGTCTTCACGTTGCCCGTCACCGGCAGTTCAGTGAAATCGCTCATTTCAGGCCTCATGACAAACACACTCTCTTAACGTAACGATATAAGCTGCTGTAAATCCTGGCGGTAACGATAAAGCGTGAAACTGTCATGGTGTGTCATGAGAAAGTCTGAAAGCGGCAGCTTTTTATTCCCGTTTGACCCACGACAAGGCAGCCCGGTACGGCGTCTTTCATAATCACACCTGTTTACCTTCTCACGGGTGCTACCTATGGCGTATCAACTGAACCTGAACTGGCCGGAATTTCTTGAAAAATACTGGCAGAAACAACCTGTTGTGCTGAAAAATGCCTTCCCGAATTTTGTCGATCCGATTACCCCGGACGAGCTGGCCGGTCTGGCGATGGAGCCGGAAGTCGATAGCCGTCTGGTGAGCCATTTCAACGGCAAGTGGCAGGCCAGCAATGGGCCATTTGAGCATTTTGACGGGCTTGGCGAGACCGGCTGGTCGCTGCTGGCGCAGGCGGTGAACCACTGGCATATGCCGGCGGCTGAGCTGGTACGTCCGTTCCGCGTGCTGCCGGACTGGCGTCTCGATGACCTGATGATCTCCTTCTCTGTCCCTGGCGGCGGCGTGGGTCCGCACATCGATCAGTACGATGTGTTTATCATTCAGGGGATGGGAAGCCGCCGCTGGCGCGTAGGAGACAAACTGCCGATGCGTCAGTTCTGTCCACACCCGGCGTTGCTGCATGTTGACCCGTTTGAGCCGATCATCGACGAAGATCTGGAGCCGGGCGATATCCTCTACATTCCACCTGGATTCCCGCACGACGGCTTTACCCATGAAACCGCGCTGAACTACTCCGTCGGTTTCCGTGGGCCAAACGGCCGCGATCTGATCAGCAGCTTTGCTGATTACGCGCTGGAAAACGATCTGGGCGGCGAGCATTACAGCGATCCGGATCTCACCTGCCGTGAACACCCAGGCCGTATTGAACAGTACGAACTTGATCGTATTCGCCAGATGATGATCGACATGATCAGAAAACCGGACGATTTCACAAAATGGTTCGGCAGCTTTGTCTCTACGCCGCGTCATGAGCTGGATATCGCCACCGCCGAACCGCCGTATGCACCGGAAGAGGTGCTGGATGCGCTGCAGGGCGGAGAAACCCTGACTCGCCTGAGTGGTCTGCGCGTGCTGAATATTGGCGGCAGCTTCTTTATCAACAGTGAACAGCTGGAAACGGTTGATGCGAAAGCGGCGGATGCGCTGTGTCGCTACACCGAACTCGGCCAGACCGAGCTGGGCGATGCCCTGAATAACCCGGCGTTTGTTGAAGAGCTGACCGGGCTGATTAACCAGGGTTACTGGTTCTTCGAAGAGTAATGATCCCTTGCCCGGTAGGCACAGGCTACCGGGCAAAACTCCCTACGCCTCCATTGCAATCACAATCGCTTCACCCATCTTCTTCAGCGCATCGCGATTTTTATCGGTAGGCGGCAACGCCACGTTGATCCGCAGGCAGTTGCGGTATTTCCCGGATGCGGAGAAGAGTGACCCCGCCGCGGCCTGGATCTTCAGGCGACACAGCTGTTTGCTGACGCACACCATGTCGACCTTCTCCGGCAGCTCCACCCACAGCAGAAAGCTTCCTTGTGGACGCGTCACGCAGATCCCTGCCGGGAAATACTGCCGTACCCAACAGGTATAGGTTTCCATATTTTGCTGATAAATCTGGCGCATACGCCGCACGTGGCGATGGTAGTGACCGTCACGGATAAACGCCGCCACCGCCATCTGCGTGCCCGGCACGTTGAACCCGCCTGCGGCATATTTCATGTGCATCACCCGGTCGTAATAACGGCCTGGCACAATCCAGCCGACGCGCAGCCCCGGTGCGACGGTTTTGGTAAACGAGCTGCACAGCAGCACGCGGCCATCAATGTCCATAGAGTGAATGGTGCGCGGGCGCGGGTATTCTGCCGCCAGCTCGCCGTAGATATCATCTTCAACAATGACGATATCGTGACGCTGGGCCAGTGCCAGCACCTGCTTCTTGCGTGCCTCCGGCATGATAAAGCCGAGCGGGTTATTGCAGTTAGGCACGAGGATCACCGCCTTGATTGGCCACTGCTCCAGCGCCAGCTCTAGCGCCTCAATGCTGATCCCTGTTTGAGGATCGGTAGGAATTTCAATGGCCTTAATGTCAAACCCGCGCAGCATCTGCATGGTACCGTGGAATGACGGGGATTCGACTGCCACGATATCCCCCGGTTTACAGACCGAAAGCAGGGCAATCGACAGCGCGCCGTGGCAGCCGTTGGTGATGACAATTTCGTTCGCTGCCACGGTAGACCCCCCGTCCAGCATCAGGCGTGCGATCTGCTCGCGCAATTCCAGGCGGCCATCGAGGACGTCATAGCTCAGCATTTCGTTCGGATTGTGCAGCGCAATGCGGCTCATCTCGCGCCACAGGGGCTTCATACTGGGCTGGGAGATATCCGGCGAGCCACCACCAAAAGAGATCATCTCTTTGTCTGCGCGGGCATCCAGCAGCATCATCACTTCATCCCACTGGGTGACCTCTACGGGGCGCTGCACCGGGCGCGTCATGGCCGGGACCGGGGGCTGAGCTTTGCGTTGAGAGACAAAATAGCCGGAACGAGGCTGGGGGGTAATCAGCTGCAGCTTTTCGAGGATCTGGTAGGCCTGCTGTATGGTGCTGATGCTCACGCCGTGCTCCTGGCTCAGCGTGCGAACCGACGGTAAACGCTCACCGCTGCGATACAACCCTTGTTCAATGCGTTCTGCCAGAAGGTTGGCGAGATGTTGATAGCGCGTCATGCTGTATCCTCAGTTTTCACCATACAGATTTAAAAACCAGTACAGATTGCCGTAAAAAACGGCATGCAGATACTGTTTTAGCGGATCTGTATGTTAAACAAAAGTTGTTTTTGAGTCTGTATTGCGCAGGCTGATTTCCACGATGATAACCCCACTGGCACAGTGAGGAGAGCATCATGGAATTCTATGAGAATCGTTCAAAACGTCCGTTTATCGCGTTTGTCTGGATCTGGAAAACGGTGAGACAGTGGTATCTGATCAACCGTACCCGCAGGATTTTAAGCCAGATGAGCGACGAGCAGCTCAGGGATGTCGGGCTGTCGCGACATGATGTGTAAGTTTTGGCGGGTATCGCCCGGTGGCGCTATGCTTACCGGGCTTACGGACAGGATTATTCGACTGATTTCACGGATGTGTTTTCAGCGATGCGGCGCAAATATTCGTTATTCTTAAACGCCACCATGATCAGTTCGAACATGACGCGACAGCCAATCAGGCTGAAGATCATACCGATAAATCCGGTAATCAGATGCTCTGTGAACATGGAGTAAATGCCGCCGACGAAAATAAGCAGCATGGCGATCCAGTAGAAAAAGACCAGCACGCGTGGCGTTAATAAATAGTCGAATCCCAGAATTGATTTCATTTTCTTTTCCTTAGAAATATAAAAAAAGCGTCAAGATTGTATCTGTATCACAATCAGTAGCCAGCCGGACAGCTATCTGATTTCAGAGTAGTAATTCCAGCGTGTGTTGTTTCGGCCTTTCCAGTAACGCCAGCGCCTCCTCATAGCTCCGCACGTTGTTATACCCCATCACCAGCCCGTAGCGTTTGCCTGACCCGCGATACCACTCGGAGAGTGCATTCACCTGTAACTGCTGCGCTTGCCAGCAACGTGCGATCTCCCTGTCGCAACTGCCTTTCGCCAGAAACGCCACGATATGCATCCCGCCGTCGTTCTGCCCGGTAAAGAACAGGTCGCCATATACCGCTTTGAGCGCGGCGATCATCCAGTCACGGCGGGTCTGGTACAGGGCACGCATCTTCTTGAGATGACGGAAAAAATGGCCCTCGTTGAGAAAAGCGGTGAGGATCTTTTGCGTCAGCACCGGCTGGCCGCTGGTGACGATATCCGCGCAGTCGGTAAAAGCGTCCACTGTGCTGGTGGGCATCACCACGTAGCCCATACGCAGTGACGGCATAATGGTTTTGCTGAAGGTGCCCATAAAGATCACCCGGTCATGCTGGTCGAGGCTTTTCAGCGACGGCAGCACCTTGCGGGTGTAGTGAAATTCGCCGTCGTAATCATCCTCAATGATCCACGCCTCGTTCTGGCTTGCCCAGTCGAGAAGCTGCTGTTTGCGCGGCAGGGAGAGCGTAACCGCGAGCGGGCTTTGGTGCGAGGGCGTGACGATAGCAAAACGGGCATCGCGGTGGTGGCGAAGCAGGTACTCCGTATCCATACCCGAATGATCGACGGGCACGGTGTGCAGCCGGGGCACAATCCGTTTGAGCAGCTGTTGTCCCATAAAATAACCCGGATCTTCAAACACGACTTTGTCGCTACGGCTGGCGAGGGTGTCGAGGATCAGGCGCAGGCTGCCGCTGTAGCCGCTGGTGATCAGCACCTGTTCGGCGGTGCAGGACAGCCCGCGCGAGATGTTCAGATAGCGGGCGATGGCCTGGCGCAGCGGATACCAGCCCAGCACCGGCGGGTTGAGCATCTCCTCCTGGCGCATAGAGCGCGTTGCCTGGCCTGAAAGCAGCAGCCATTTTTTATAGGGAAAACTGTCGAGAGACGGGATCCCCGGGCGCAAAAAACCGGCCCGTTCACGCTGGCTGATAAGCGATGCCGGCAGCGTGCCGGTCGCCTGTTCTGCGGGCACGTTCCGGACAGGTAACAGGAGATCCGGGTTCACCCGCGTACCGCGCGCGCCCTGGCTCACCAGATACCCTTCGCCCGTCAGGATGGCATACGCCGTTTCGACAGTTTTGCGTGCTACCTTCAGCTCTTCCGCCAGGACGCGAATGGCGGGCACCTTGTCGCCAGGCTTCAGCACGCCGCGCGTAATGTTGTCGCGATAGCGGGTATAAATCTCGTGATAGCCGGGTTTCATGTCCTACCTCATTTCACGCTTTTTGTATCTTTTTACTATGTCATGAATCGCGTAAATTTTCCTCATCGCATGACATATGCCGCATACAAAAGAGGAAAGACAATGAGCACTCGCGTCAATCACCATAAAGCCACACCAGCCCTCGCCAAAGCGCTGTCCGACCTGAGCATGGAAGTGGCGAAAACCTCCATCGACCCGGCACTGAAGCACCTGATCGACATCCGCGTTTCGCAGCTGAATGGCTGTACTTTCTGCCTGGATATGCACTCGAAAGAGGCCAAAATTGCCGGGGAGCGTGAGCTGCGTTTGTACCATCTGGCGGCATGGCGTGAGTCCCCGCTGTTCAGCGCTCGTGAGAAAGCGGCACTGGCGTTCACCGAAGCGCTGACGCAAATCGGCGTTCACGGCGTGAGCGATGCACTGTACCGCAGCGTGGCGGAGCATTTCTCGGACGTGGAGATTTCAGAGCTGAACTTCGCCATCGTGGCAATCAACGCCTGGAACCGTCTGGGTATCACTTCCCGCATGGAGCCTGGCTCGCTGGATGCGGCTTACGGGCTGAATAAGGCTAATCTGGAGTAATCGCTGTACGCTGCGCTTACCGGACTGACGGGAATGTGTAGGGCGGATAAGCGCAGCGTCAACCGACAAAATACTTCGCTCCTCACCGAAGCATCACGCTTTTCTTTCCCGCATGCTCTCTCTAACCCACAACGGAGAGACAAACATGATCGCAGTCCTTTTCGAAGCTAAAGTTGAACCTGCCTGCCAGGCTCGCTACCTGCAACTTGCCGCAGAGCTTAAGCCTTTGCTGGCGGAAATTGACGGGTTTATCGATATTGAACGATTCCAGAGCCTGACGAACGACGGCAAGATCCTCTCCCTCTCCTGGTGGCGGGACGAAGAGGCTATCCGCAACTGGAAGCAGAACGTCTTTCACCAGGCCGCACAGGCTGAGGGGCGAGAGTCGATTTTTAGCGACTACCGCATACGCATCGCGCAGATGGTGCGGGAATATTCTTTCGAAACAGGAGGTCACGCGAATGTATGACGTTCATGTGATTTTCAATGATGTGCCAGGCGAACTGGCGCGATTCGGCCAGTTGCTGGGACGCAGCGGCGTGGGGCTGGAAGGCGGTGGTGTATTTGGCGTTGAGGCACATTTCCTGGTGGAAGAGGGGGAAAAAGCAGGACGCATTCTGCTTGAGGCCGGGTTTGAGGTGCGTTCGGTGCGCAGGCCGATAATCCGCAAGCTTAAACAGGAGCGCCCCGGCGAGCTGGGTGAGATTGCGGCGGTGCTGGCCGGGCAGGGAGTCTCTATCCTTACTCAATACAGCGACCATGCAAATCAGCTTATCCTGCTGACGGATAATGATAAGCTGGCCGCAGAGATCACTGAACCGTGGGCTGTCGATGTTAAAAACGAGCTTACCTCCCGATAATCATGCGGGACTGGAGCAGGCCATTGCGGCGGTCGCTGCGGCGATGGCCGATGCGTCGCGCGTGAAAATGCTCTGCGCGTTAATGGACGGACGGGCGTGGACCGCCACCGAGCTGAGCGCGGTGGCGGATGTGGCTCCTTCGACTGCCAGTGGGCACCTCGCCCGGCTGGTGGAGGGGAAGTTGATCGCCTGTCTTGCACAGGGGCGGCATCGTTACTATCGCCTGGCGGGGCACGATGTGGCGGTGCTGGTTGAGCAGATGATGGGACTCTCCTGGAACCGTATTACTCCGCCGGAAACCACCGCGCCGAAAGCGATGCGTGATGCACGAACCTGCTATGACCATCTGGCGGGCGCGGTTGCTGTACAGATTTACGATGATATGCAGGCGGAGGGCTGGCTGGAGGAGGACGGTTCGGCACTGACCCTGTATGGTCGCGAGCAGTTTCTGCAGCTCGGCATTTCCCTGAGTGCACATTCGCGCCGTAAGGCCTGCTGCGCCTGTCTCGACTGGAGTGAACGGCGGTTTCACCTTGGCGGTGAGGCAGGTGCGGCGTTACTGATTCATCTTGAAAGCAAAGGGTGGATCCAGCGGGTGGTGGGGTTTCGGGAGGTGATGGTGACCGCTTCCGGCAGGAGTGCCGTTAAGAAGCATTTTAGTCGCTAAATTTCTCTGCGGTCCGATGCCCTTCGCCCCGCAGAGAGAAGGAGGATCTTCTTTCGCAATTCCTGCTCTTTCCCCTCGCGTTTCTTGATAGTTACCATGATAACTATTATCGTGATCATGTTATGCAAGAGGGTTCCCCCATGAGTGAAGACGAACTGTTTAGCCGCAGGCCGATGGGTATGCAGATGGCGATGATCGTGCGCCAGTGGCGTGCTGTTATCGACGATGCCATTCTCGATACCGGGTTGACCCAGTCGAGCTGGACGGTGATGGTTCAGCTGCAACAACTCGGGGATAACGTCTCGGTGAGCGAGCTGGCGGAAGTGCAGGGCATTGAACTGCCGCCGCTGATGCGCACCCTCACACTGCTGGAGACGCGGGGCTACCTGCTACGCACCGTATCGCCCTATGACAAACGCATCCGGCTGTTGACACTGACGCCTGAAGGTAACGCCATCCTGCAACGGCTTACCCGGGTGATTGAGACATATCAGGCGCGTGTATCGCACAATATCGCGCCGGAACAGATGGCGGCTTTTAGCGCCACATTACAACAATTTGCCTGCAATTTGCGGACTATCCGCGAAGAAGATAACAAGACCGAAAAATAATGACTCCTGAACAAAAGTTTGCCCGCTGGGTAAGGGTGAGTATTGCCTCTTTCCTGCTGATGTTTGTTTACTTTATCGTCGCGGATATCTGGATCCCGCTGACGCCGGACTCCACCGTGATGCGCGTGGTGACACCGGTATCGGCGCGCGTCTCCGGCTATGTCGCGGCAGTCCATGTGCACAACAACAGCCTGGTGAAGAAAGGCGATCTGCTGTTTGAGCTGGATGACACGCCGTTTCGCAACAAGGTTGAAGCGGCACAAATTGCGCTGGCGCAGGCGCGTCTTGCCAATGCCCAACTGGATGCACAAATTACCGCCGCACAGGCCAGCCTGCAAACGGCGCTACTGACGGCGCGTAACGATAAAGTGACCTTTGACCGCTACCAGAAGCTGAGCACCCTGCAAAACGTCTCGCAGGCGGATCTGGATAAAGTTCGCACCACATGGCAGAGCAGCGAGCAGTCCGTCAGCTCGATTCAGGCGAACATTCATAACCTGCGTATCCAGCGCGGCGAGCGGGATGAACACCGCAACGTTACGCTGCAAAAATACCGTAATGCGCTGGATGAAGCCGGGCTGAACCTCGGCTGGACGAAGGTCTACGCGCAAGCGGACGGTACGGTCAGTAACCTGCAGCTCAGTCCTGGATTTTACGCCTCCTCCGGTTCGGCCTCGCTGGCGCTGGTGAACAACCAGACCGATATTGTGGCAGATTTTCGTGAGAAGAGTCTGCGCCATACCCGCGAGGGGACCGATGCCGCCGTGGTGTTTGATGCCTTCCCGGGGCAGGTGTTCCACGCCCATGTGACCAGCAGCGACGCGGGGATCCTCGCAGGGCAGGAGGCCGTTAACGGTGAACTGTCTGAACCAGAAACCTCCAGCCGCTGGGTGCGTGATGCTCAGCGCATGCGTATTCACGTGGCGGTGGATGAGGCGCTGCCGAAACACCTGCCAACAGGCGCACGTGCCACCGTGCAGCTCTACAACAGCGAAGGGGCGTTTGCGCGCTTTTTCTCCGGGATGCAAATCCATCTGGTGAGCCTGCTGCATTATGTCTATTAGCACTCTGGCGCGGGTGTTTACCCCGCACGGCAACATCGTCTACACGGCAAACGACTTTCGCCAGACCCTGCGCATCGTCTTTGCCGGGATGATTGCGCTCAGCATCTCGAGTTTTTACAACACCCGCTACGGCGTGTTTTATGTGGTGTACCCCATCATGCTGTTGTCGCTGGTACCGGTGTTTAATCGCCATGTAGCGAAGCAGTTTATCTTCAGTGCATTGCTGAACTGCGTCGAAATGGTGATGATCATCGGCTATCTGTCGCAATGGCCACTGATCATGACGCTGGTGGTATTTGCCCTGTACGTGATGCGTTTTCGCTTTATGAGCAAGGGGCCGCTGTTCCTGTTCGGTTCGATGGGCGTGGTGTGCCAGAGCGTGATGCTCAACTTTATGAGTTACCCCACTACTCACTGGCACACGTTGCTGTTTTCCAACCTCGAAGCGAGCGTGATGGCCGTGTGCCTGAGCGCGCTGATGAACTACCTGCTGCCGGACGTTGAGCCGCGCAACCCGCCGCCGCTGATAGAGAAAGATGACGCCCGCGTACGCCATGAGTCATTGCTCTCCGGCACCGTCGCCACGCTGATTTTTGTGGTCTTCCAGCTCAGCGATTTGAGCGACTCTCTTTCAGCACTGATGGCGGGGATTTTGATCCTGTTCCCGATGCACTACCGTGGCGCGGTAATCAGCTCGATCTGGCGCGTGGTTGGCGTGGTGCTGGGCTGCCTGTATATTCTTGTTGTGCAGCTCATCCTCTACGATCACAGCAGCCACATGTTGCTGATGATGCCGCTTATCGGCATGGGGCTGGCGTTTGGCGCACGCTTACACGTGATGGAGAAGGTTGGGGCAGGCGTGGGTTTTGCCAGCATTACCACCATCGGCATTATGTTCGGGCAGAACATGCACCCGGACAGCGATCTGGTGTTCAGCGATCTGTACCGCATCACCTCCGTGACCTTTGCGCTGGTGGCGACGCTGACGATGGTCTTTCTGGTGCATTTGATCCTCAATCGCTTTGAGGCGACGCGCTACGTGATCCGTAACACGTGACACATCTCTTTTTGTCGTTCTGTGGTATCACTGTTGGCCGGTCAACCGGGCGACAAAAGGAACGAATGAATGTGGCAGACGCGCGCGCTGGAGTTAAATAATCAGGCTTACTGGAACTGGGAAAAGGCCTGCGAGCTGGTGGAATACGCCGTCGCACATGCGTTCAATACCGTGATTGTCGGGCAGGTGGATCTGTTCGACAAACTTGTCTCTCCCAAAGGCTACACGCCGCATCAGTACAATGACCGCCTTTCCAGCCAGCAGCGCGCCCGCTGCGTGTATCTCAACCGCCTCGGTCTTTTGTGTCAGCAAAAGGGACTGCGTTTTTACCTGCAGGCGAAAGAGTTCAACTTCCCGACCGATCTGCTGCTCGCGCACCCTCATCTGTTTGAGCCAGGGCACGGTGTGCGCTTTGACGTGGATTTCTGGAGCGGGTATCTGGCCGAGAAAGTTTCACTCATTTGCCAGCGTATTCCCGCGCTGCATGGCCTGCTGGTGGCCATCTCCAATACGGACGGTCTGCTGCCTGTTTCGCGTCCGAACTGGGAGCTAAGCGCGGAAGCGCCGCAGCATGATGAGCGTAGTTTAGCGCTCTACAGTCGCTGTTTTAACGCCCTGTCTCGCGCCATGCAGCACGAAAATAAACACCTGGTGCTGCGCGTTTTCCCGGCGGGGAATCATGATGTGGCTAACGTGCTGGATGCTATTCACCCGCTGCCGGAAAGCGTGAGCGTCTCCATCAAGCTGACGCCTGAACGGTTCTGGCCGTCGTTCCCGAATAACCCGGCGCTGCTGGCGGTACAGGAACGTGAAGTGTGGGCGGAGATCGATCTGGTAGGAGAAGAGGTGGGCTGGGGCGTGTTTCCGTTCCCGCGTATTGACGAACTGCAGGGGCGGCTGTTGTGGTGTCGCAGCAACCCGGCGATCCGCGGTGCAGTGTGCAAAGCCAGCTGGGAAGGGGTCGATAACCACTGGATCATCGGCACCCTGAGTGAATGCAATCTGGTGGCCTGTAGCCGCATGCTGGCGAGTGATGACACGCACCAGACGCAGGCGCAGCTGCTGACTCACTGGCTGGATGAGCGCTACGGCTGGCGGCCAGATGCGCAGACTTTTGAGACGTTCCAGGCGTTGCTGGAGCGAGCCGGACAGGTGCTTTACCAGGCTATCTACGTGCGCGATCACGTTTTTCATCGTCACAGCCAGGTACCCGAAAGCTACGGTCAGGCGGTGTGGAGCCTGTTCGGGCAGCTTAACCGCAACCACTGGCTGCCTGGTTCGGAGCGCGAGGTCTTTTTCAGCGCCCACGACGTTGAGGCGTCTGCCAGTTCCCTTTCGCGGATCGCTAAAGAGAAGGACGATGCGGGGGCGGCGTCTGCTGAATTGCGTGAACAGGCGCTGCGTTTTGCCGACACAGCGGCATTCCCGTGGGCGCTCAAACAGCGCTGGCTGGAGGAGTGGCAGGGTTTTTCACTCTACTGCCTCCTGTTTTTACATGCGCAGAAAGCCTTCTTTACCCTGCGTTTTGCCCGTGAAGTGGAGAACAGCTGGAGCATGCGGGAAATTTGTCAGATCAACATTCAGGAGCTGTACCGCAGCGCCGCCGAGATGGACGACTACTGCGCAAAGCACGCTGATGCCTCCCCCGGCTTACACGTCTTGTTTGATGCATCCCGCGTTCGCGCCCTGGCCGATAGCCTGGGCGAGGAGCTGAAAGGGCTTAAGTAAGTCGACGGGCATCACATAAAAATCCCGGACTGGGGAGTTTGTGTGACGTTTGTCGCATCACGATTTTTCTGCCATCCGTCAGGTGTGATACCTGTCACGCTGTTCCCCCGGTGCCTGGCGGCTTTGTGATTGACCAGGCAGAACCTGATATTCGTCGGTGATGTTCCCTCGTTCTGTTTATCCCGTTCTCTGAAAATATCCGTGTTTTGTATGGATTCGTGAGATGAGGAAGCGATGTTCCAGGGTGAAAGGCAACTGACGCAGGGCGGGGCGCTGACGCGTTTTCGCGTATCTGCCGCAAAAGAAGAACGTTTTGCGGAATTTTATACCGGGGAAGTGTTTGACGAACGTATCCGCCATGCCCGCAGGGCACAGGATATGTCGTTTTGCCGCCGCATATTCCAGCACCGCTATGCCGGGCGGGGCATCGACCCGTTGCAGGCGTGGCCGCTGGATCATATTGCGGCGAGCGATGCAGACGGCGTTGTCTCTTTCTCCGCGTTTTGCCCTTTACCGTTTCATGTTCAGCGCTGGCTGGCGGTCGATGTTATCGCGCCACATGGCGGGGAATATGCATTTCGTCTCGGTACCTGCGGCGGCGTGCGTCTGTGGTGCTCCGGTACACTGGCGGCCTGTTTTACGCCCTTTACCCGTAACGAAATGCAGTTTCTGGACGTCAGCCTCCCGCTTTGCCAGGGCGAAAACCGCGTGCTTCTCCATCTCGACGAATTGTTTGAGCGCGATACCCTCTGTGCGCTGAAAATGGTCTATCTCGGTGAACCGCCGCTGGGTGTTGTGTGGCATGAGGGTGAGGCACTTCCCCAAAGATCTGTGCCGCCGGAGCCTGACGCGGAGCGCCTGCTGACGCTGATGGCGCAGCGTGAATACGGCCCGGAGGCAGATGCCCTGCTGTATGGGCTGCTCAAACGGGTGAGCGCACGTGAGGAAGGATCTGTGTTTTCCCTGCTGACGCTGCTGCGGCTCTGGCAGGCGCACCGGAATGCCTGTTTCCCTGAACCGCTGTGGCGAAGGGTGAAATCGGCCATTCTGGGGTATCGCTACTGGCACGACGAACGGGGTTGCGATGTGATGGATTTTTGGGACCCAGGCCATGCTACTGCGTTTCATACCGCCCAGCATCTTGCCGGACAGCTGTTCCCGGAGGCGCTTTTTATTGCCTCGTCACGTACCGGAGATCGGCAACGGCGGCTTGGCGAGATGCGGATGAAGGGAGGCAAAGCATGAACAACGAGCCGCTAATGAACACCCTGGAGCGCGTGGTACGTGGTTTTTGTCGCCTGAAAAATCTCGATGAAGTGGGCGCGGGGGACGGATTTGCCATTCATTTCGAGGAGTGGGAATGGGAGGTGGGCGTGGGGCTGTACGGTTACTGGCGCTTTGCTGATTTCCGCAACGATACGGCGCTACAACGTGCCATTCTCGCGTGGTATGACGCGCAGATTGGCAAAGGTCTGACGGAGGTGCAGATCAATACCACTGCGCCGATGATCGCGCTGACGCTGGTGGCCGGGCACCATCAGCGTCAGGATCTGCTCGCCGTGGTCAACGACTGGGCCGATGCGTTGCTGCGTGAGCTACCGAAAACCGAAGAGGGCGGTTTCCAGCATGTGGTGAAGGAGCAGCCCAACACCGGGCAACTGTGGGACGATACGCTGTTTATGACGTGTCTGTTCCTCGGCGTGGCGGGGGTTGTGCTTGAACGCCGGCAGCTCATCGACGAAGCGGGATACCAGTTTTTGCTGCACACCCGCTACCTGAGCGACCCCGTCAGCGGTCTGTGGTATCACGGCTGGACGTTTATCGATAAGCACCATTTTGCTGGCGTATTCTGGGCGCGCGGGAACGCGTGGATCACCGTTGCCATACCTGAATTTATTGAACTGATGGGTGAGCATCTTGACGTGAGCGTACGCCGTTATCTGTCGCAGGTTGTGGCGCGCCAGGTGCGCGCGCTGTGCGAACTGCAGGCGGAGAACGGCATGTGGCACACGGTGCTCGACGACCCGTTGTCTCCGCAGGAATCTTCAGCAACAGCCGGTATTGCTTATGGAATGCTGCGCGGTGTGCGTATGGGGATCCTGAACGATGACGTGAGAGCACATGCTCTGCGCGCCTGCGACGCCGTGATGGCGCGTATCGACGACGACGGGCTGGTGCTTGAGGCGTCGCGCGGTACCATGCTCGGCTGGGATATCCAGTATTACTGCGATATCGCGGTTGCACCCGTGCCTTATGCACAGGCGCTGACCATGCTGCTGCTACTGGAGATGCAGCACCATCGGGAGCGGTAATGTTTCCATCCAATGTCATTTTCCTGACACGTTTATTCTTTACGGTGTTAGCTTCCCTTTATGGATGCTAAC
Source organism: Enterobacter cloacae (assembly GCA_014169315.1). Classification (NCBI taxonomy): domain Bacteria; kingdom Pseudomonadati; phylum Pseudomonadota; class Gammaproteobacteria; order Enterobacterales; family Enterobacteriaceae; genus Enterobacter; species Enterobacter cloacae. The sequence continues at coordinate 517,059 of AP022133.1, forward strand.
ACTATGAAAAGAAAAATTATTCCCGCATTTATCGGTTGTGTTCTCTCTTCCTCTGCCCTGGCGGCGCAGCCCACTGCCGAACGCTATATCGTGAGTTTTCCCGAAGGTACACACGTGAAATACAGCGGTGCGTTTGCCAGTGCGTTCCCGAATGGACTCCCCGTTGGTATTGGTTCCGGCCTGCTGTTTACGGGCAAACAGGGTGATGCCCTGACCTTTGTCACCGTCACCGATCGCGGCCCGAATGCGGATTCGCCAAAGGTGGGTAAAAACGAAGCCAAAATCTTTGTGACACCGGATTTCGCACCGCTTCTGATGACAATTCGCGTACAGAACGGCAAAGCAGAGGCCATTGATGCCCGTCCTCTGCATGACGATAAAGGTGAAATTAACGGGCTGCCGCTACAAAGCGGCGTGATCGGCTCCACCAATGAAGTGGCGTTCAGCGACACGTTAAAGGTGCTGAAGGGCGACAATCGCGGGCTGGATACGGAAGGGATTACGCCGGATGGGAAAGGCGGTTACTGGCTGTGTGACGAGTATGGCCCGTTTCTGATTAACGTCGACAGCAAAGGTAAAATCCTGACCGTCCACGGGCCGCAGGCGGCGGAGGGGGAAAAATCTGTCGCGGGTGGTTTGCCCAATATTATCAAATGGCGTCAACCGAACCGGGGCTTTGAAGGCCTCACCCGTATGCCGGACGGGCGTATTATTGCCGCAGTACAAAGCACGCTGGATATCGACGGTAAGAGTAAAAAACAGGCGCTGTTTACGCGTCTGGTGAGCTTCGACCCGGCAACCGGAAAAACCGCGATGTACGGCTATCCCATAGACAGTGCGGTCTACAGCAAAAACAGTGATGCCAAAATCGGCGATATCGTGGCGCTTGATAACCAGCACATCCTGCTGATTGAGCAAGGTGAGGGTAAAAACGAAGAGATGCGTAACCTCATCTACAAGGTCGATCTCAGCAAGGCGAGCGATTTAGCCGCTTTCGATAAGCCGGATGAGTACCCGGAATTTGATGATGAGAAGACGCTGGCGAAGCGCGGTATTACGCTTGCGGGTAAAACGCGGGTGACCGATTTGCGCGCGCTGGGCTGGCAACAGGAGAAGGCCGAAGGGCTGGCGCTGATTGACAATAAAACGCTGGCGGTGGCGAACGATAACGACTTTGGCGTGAAGGTGGCGATGCAAAACCCGGTCGAAGGTAAGAAGCTCAAGGATTATCGGGTGAATACCCAGGGGGCTCTGACGCTGGATGACAAACCGGTGACCACCACGCTCAGCGTGAAGCCGCTGAAGAAGCCGGAGTCAGACAGTGAACTGTGGATTGTGACGCTGCCGGAAGCGTTGAAGTAAGGACTGACCCTCTCCTCGTTGGTGTACAGCCCGGGGAGAGGGAATGTGTGTTGATTAATAGCGTAGATTCACTAAATTGCCTTCGCGCTATGCTCGTAGGTATCGACAAGATGATCGCGCAGGCTTCCGGTTCCGTGCATTGTCACCAGAAGATTCTGGCGCGCGCGGGTAAATCCGACATACAGGCGCTTGATATCGTCACTCAGATCCTCCTCGTCCCTTTCCTTTGCGGCATCCATAATAGCGACCGAGTGGAATTCAAGCCCTTTACTGCTTGGTAACGGCATCACGCAAAGGAAATCATTTTGCGGCGACCAGTGCTTTTTATCATCGCTGGTGACAATCATCTGGTAAGGGATGTTACGTGCCGAGAGACGTGGCCCCAGCATACCCGAGAGGCTGTATGTTGAAGGGCACAGTATGGCGATCTCTGACCATGCAACACCTTGCTGCCGCTGCTCTGTCACCCAATCGAGCACGTGAGTAATCTCCTGGTCCTGATTATCAAAGCTGGCCAGTGCCGGGTAATTACCTGACAATCCTCCGGCATCAGGTTGCTGGTATTTGAGCGCCTCTTCAATGTGATTATTGAGGTAATTAAATGCAATGCTGCTGGCGAAATGGAGTATTTGCCGGGTATTACGATAATTGGTGTTCAGGATGGTCGTGCGGCCGAGGGCCTTGATATCGACACTGGAGAGTGTGAAGTCGAGCGCTTTTTTCTTCTGGTAGATAGACTGGGCGTCATCGTAGAGGAAAAGAAGCGAATTATCTTTGTTGTCCGGCATACGGGCGAGTATTCTCAACCACTCTGGCTTGAAATCGTGTCCTTCGTCGATTAGAACGGCGCTGTATTGCTCCGGTTTTATAATCCCCTCTTCAAATGCCACCGTCAGTGCATTTTCCATCAGCTCAATAAAGTTTTTGTTATTTGGTGGAATACGATGATGCGCGTTTAATTGCTGATAACACCAGGCATGAAAATGGATGACTTCGACGGGGAGTCTGAGGGTGTGCTGCTCGAGTTGCGCTTTGAGTTTTTTGGCCAGCGTGATGTTGTAGCAAATCACCAGAATCGGTTTGGTGTTTTCAATATTGTTGGCAAGTTCAATACAGCGGTGGTGCAAAATGAGCGTTTTGCCGGATCCTGCCACGCCGTGAATAACCCGGTGTCCCGCTCCCATGCTTCTGGCGAGTTGTTCCTGGTTCCTGTCCATCATGCAAACTATATCAGGGGTATGGAACGTAAAATTATCCAGAACACCCTGCGTAACAGACGTGTTAATGCGTACATCGGGATAAAGATGCCATCGGATGCGATCAAGCTGTTGCGGTGTTGTGTGATGAACGAAGTTATGCTTGAGAAGGGATTCGAGCCGGGCAGAGATTTGTTCCCTGGTCATAAATTCAGTGAGCTCATCTTTACAAATTACCTGGCTGGTGGGCAATATTTCATTTAGTTCGTCGGGTAGAAAACTCTTTTCAAGCTGGGCTCGGGTGATGTTGCTAAAATAAACACCATATCCATACGGCATAATAAAACCTCCCTGATAATCCCCTTCTTGTTGGCGAAGCAGAGGATCTTTTTTCAGGCTGTCAATGGTGTGAAAGGTATATTGACGAACCTGTTCGAGTGGGTTTTTCAACGGCTCAACGCCGTTCCTGGTTTCGTAATGAATATGCGTTTTGTTGGCAGATTTTATTTTTGTGATATACCAGTCTTTGACCTCAATGAATAACAAGCCTTTGTCTGGGGTCAATATCACAAAATCTGGGTGATTTTGCTTTTCCCCCATTCGGGTATCATACCAGCATGTGCACAAATCGCTGAGCCCCCCTTCAAGAAGCCTTGCCAGTCTTTTCTCGCCGGCCGTGATTTTCTCGCTACAACTACTAAGGAAGCTGCGATTAAGTGGTCCGCAGCTCCCGATATGACGCCCCAAACCGTCCTTTATCGACGTCCTGTGGCTCAATTTTCCAATTTTCAGCCCAAAATCGTCTCTTCGTGGCTGATTTTGGCCCTGTTTCAGGCCAATTTCCTCATTTCAGGTAGATCTCGCCTGTGCCCGTATCAATTGGTCAACTCGAACCAGGTTCGCCAGGGTGAATAACATCGCCAGTTGACTGTCATTTTTAGCCAGCCCCTTGTACCTGGCTTTGACGAAACCAAACTGACATTTTACTATCCGAAATGGATGCTCAACCTTCGCTCGGATACTCGCTTTCAGGTATTCGTAACGGATGGCCAGCTTGTTCTTGCGCGGGTGTTGCTTCAATGCATTCACTTTGCCGGGACGCTTGGCGATAAGCCAGTCTGCGCTGACATCGCTGAGCTCATCGCGCTTTTCGGCCCCCTGATAACCAGCATCGGCTGAGATAAATTCTTCATCGCCATGCAGTAACTTGCCAACCTGATTGAGGTCGTGCTCGTTAGCCGCCGTGGTCACCAGACTGTGGGTCAGGCCACTTTTGGCGTCCACGCCAATGTGCGCTTTCATGCCGAAGTACCACTGGTTACCTTTCTTGGTCTGGTGCATGTCTTCATCACGGCTGTTGTGTTTGTTTTTGGTAGAGCTGGGGGCTTGAATGATGGTGGCATCCACCAAGGTGCCCTGGGTCATTAGAACGCCACACTCTGCTAGCCAGTGATTAACGGTACTGAAGATTTTGCGGGCCAGTTCATGCTGCTCCAGCAAATGCCGGAAATTCATGATGGTAGTGCGGTCTGGAATGGCTTTATCCAGTGACAGGCGAGCAAATTGGCGCATGGAGGCGATTTCATAGAGGGCATCTTCCATGGCCTCATCGCTCAGGTTGTACCATTGCTGCATGCAGTGAATACGCAGCATGGTTTCCAGCGGATAGGGCCTGCGACCATTACCGGCCTTGGGATACACAGGCTCGATAACGCCAAGTAATTTGTCCCAGGGAAGCAAGTCATCCATTCTGCCAAGGAAAACTTCTTTGCGGGTCTGGCGGCGTTTACTGGAAAACTCACTGTCGGCAAAAGTCAGTTGCTGGCTCATCCGGTTACTCATTCTGGGTTCAGGTTACAACACGATGATCTCACATCTCGGACTTATTCGCACCTTCCCTAATTGTGGGGATGACGATTGCCATATTACGCCTATCAATTCATGAAAAATATAGATTTACGCTCGATTAATATTTCAGTGAATATTCATCCAAAGCATAATTTAATTATTGTTAATGACCTTAACAGACAATATGGGAAACACAAAGGAGGCTGCACGAAATTTGTGTTACGGAAAAATTACTCCCTTTCTCAATCAAAAGGGAGTCTGTATTTTATTTTTTCAGCCCCGCAAACTCTGCCCGGATCTCTTCTTCCGGCAGTTGCATACCAATAAACACCATTACACTGCGCGGCGTTTCCTCTCCCCACGGTCTGTCCCAGTCGGCGCTGTACAGACGCTGCACGCCCTGGAACAGCAGGCGGTTCGGTTCACTGTTGATCCACAACATCCCTTTGTAGCGCAGCAGTTTGTCAGCAAACGACAGCAGCAGGTTTTCCATTACGCGGGAGACGTCGCTGATATCCACCGGGTAATCCAGTTCGACCACAATTGACGACACATCGTTTTGTTTATCCGCCATAAAGTGGAAGCGCGGTTTTGAGGTGACGTTCTCTTCCAGCATAAAGCCGTTGGTGTTAAACAGCTGAGACAGGTCAATATCGCCGTGCGTGACGGTGTAAATCGGGGCGCGTGAGTTAATGCGCGTCAGACGTTCGCGCAGTTTTTCGCTGGCACCTGCCACGTCGGTTTTGGTCAGCAGAATGCGGTCGGCGTAACCCACCTGTGACTGGGCGATAGTGAACTGGTTCATCTGCTCGTCGGCGTGAACCGCATCGACCAGGGCAATCACACCGTCCAGCAGATAGCGCTGGCAGAGGATGTCATGGGAGAAAAAGGTCTGAATAATCGGGCCCGGGTCGGCCATGCCGGTGCATTCAATCACCAGGCGGTCAAAGTCGATATCACCGCGATCGCGGCTGTCGAGCAGGTCGAGCAGGGCATCTTCTAATTCGTTAGAACGGGTGCAGCAGATGCAGCCGTTGGTCAGGGTTTTGATCTGCGTGGCGCGGTCGCCAATCAGCTGATCGTCCACCGGGACTTCGCCGAACTCGTTTTCAATGACGGCGATTTTGAAGCCATGCTGCGCATTCAGAATGTGGCGCAGCAGGGTGGTTTTGCCTGCGCCGAGGAAACCGGTCAACAGGGTGACGGTAATCGGGGTCATGATCTCTCCTTTAGCAGCAACGGATGCCGCCTTCTCCACTTCCGCCGTAGCGCGCTTCCTGGCGCTCACGGAAGAATTCGGTGTAGGTCATGTACGGCTTATCCGGATGGTTGGTCTTCATATGCTCAACGTAGTTGTCATAGTCCGGAATGCCAATCAGCATTTTCGCCGCCTGACCGAGGTATTTTTTTGCTTCGCCTAAGTTACCAAACATTGTACGTTCCAGACAGAAAAAGCCCGGTGGCGCTACGCTTACCGGGCCTACTGTACCGTTGTAGGGCGGGTCAGCGTAGCGCCACCCGCCGTTATTTTTAGTGGTGTGAAGAGGTCTTCACGCCGCCTTCCGGAACCGGTACATACGGAGTCTCTTTATCCGTACGACCTTCAGCGTTACGCACTTTCATCCAGGTTTTGATGCCGTAGAAGATGATGCTGTACACCACCACCAGGAACAGAATGCTCAGACCCGCGTTGGTGTAGTTGTTCACCACGATATGGTTCATGTTGGCAATCTGCTGCGCGGTCAGGTCACCGCCGCCTGCGGCAATTTTCTCTTTGTACTGGTTAGCCATGAAGAAGAAGCCTTCCAGCTGTGGGTTGGTGCTGAACAGTTTCAGACCCAGCGCCCAGGTGGTGCAGAGCAGCAGCCACATCGCAGGAACCACGGTCACCCAGATGTATTTGGTGCGTTTCATTTTCACCAGGACTACGGTACCGAGCACCAGAGCAACGGCTGCCAGCATCTGGTTAGAGATACCGAACAGTGGCCACAGGCTCTTCACGCCGCCCAGCGGGTCGACAACGCCCTGATACAGCAGGTAACCCCACAGGCCTACGCAGCCAGCCGTACCCAGCACGCCCGCGACCAGAGAGTCGGTTTTCTTCAGGAACGGTACGAAGTTACCGAGCAAGTCCTGCAGCATGAAGCGGCCTGCACGGGTACCGGCATCCAGCGCGGTCAGGATGAACAGTGCTTCGAACAGAATACCGAAGTGGTACCAGAAGCCCATGTCCGCCCACGGCAGCACTTTGTGGAACACGTGTGCGATACCGACGGCCAGCGTTGGTGCGCCACCGGCACGGTTCAGTACGGACGGTTCGCCAATGTCTTTTGCGGTCTGCATGATCTGCTCAGGCGAGATCACAAAGCCCCAGGAGCTGACGGTCGCCGCCGCATGGGCGCTGGCATCTTTAAGCTGCGCCATGATCATTGCCGCGTTGTCACCGCCCATCTCATGCAGGTTTGGCATGGTAATGCCCAGGCCCGCTGGTGGGGTGTTCATCGCGAAGTACAGACCCGGTTCGATGATGGAGGCGGCAACCAGAGCCATGATCGCCACGAAGGATTCCATCAGCATTGCGCCGTAACCGATCAGGCGTGCGTCGTTTTCATTCGCCAGCAGTTTTGGCGTGGTACCGGAGGAGATCAGGGCGTGGAAGCCCGAGACCGCACCACACGCGATGGTGATGAACAGGAACGGGAACAGCGCGCCTTTCCACAGTGGACCGGTGCCGTCGATGTACTGCGTGACCGCAGGCATTTTCAGATCCGGGTTGAGGATCACGATACCCAGTGCCAGACCGACAATAACGCCGATTTTCAGGAAGGTTGCCAGGTAGTCACGCGGAGCCAGAATCAGCCAGACCGGCAGCAGGGCGGAGATAAATGCGTAACCGACCAGTGCGAAGGTGATGGTGGTGTCTTTGAAGGTCAGCGCCGGACCCCAGTACGGGTCGTGTGCAATCACTCCGCCGAAGTAAATGGACGCGACCAGCAGCACAATACCAATCACCGACACTTCGCCCACGCGTCCCGGACGCAGGAAGCGCATGTAGATACCCATGAACAGCGCAATTGGCACGGTTGAGCAGACGGTGAACACCCCCCACGGGCTTTCGGCCAGCGCTTTCACCACGATCAGTGCCAGCACCGCAAGGATGATGATCATAATCAGGAAGCAGCCGAACAGGGCGATCGTTCCCGGCACGCGGCCCATCTCTTCTTTGACCATCTCACCCAGAGAGGCACCGTTACGGCGAGAAGAGATAAACAACACCATGAAGTCCTGCACTGCACCCGCCAGCACGACGCCTGCGAGCAGCCACAGGGTACCTGGCAGATAGCCCATTTGCGCGGCCAGCACCGGGCCGACCAGCGGACCTGCACCCGCAATCGCGGCAAAGTGGTGACCAAACAGCACGTAGCGGTTGGTGGGCACGTAGTTCAGGCCGTCATTGTTAATGACCGCCGGGGTAGCACGCGTCGGGTCGAGTTTCATGACCTTCTGCGCGATGTACAAGCTGTAGTAGCGATAAGCCACAAGATAGACGGAAACAGACGCCACCACGATCCACAGGGCGCTTACGTGTTCGCCCCGGCGTAATGCGACAACCGCCAGACAGAAAGCGCCGAGGATCCCGAGTAATGCCCAGGGCACGTGCTTCAGTAGTTTTTTAGTATCCATAGTAAGACCTGGTTTTTTATGTGAAGAAAAAAGGGTCAGGGTTCGTTGAGGAGGTATTGATTAATGCTGGAGCGATCGTGCCAGAGTGTCGCGTGTGTCAAGGACGGTAAATCGGTGAGTGGTTGAAAGCGATGAGTAAGCGGTCAAAGGTGGCGGCGAGTGGTTCAGACCCGCCGTCAGTGGATGAAATTATGTGATTGAGATCACCTGATTAGGGTGCAGACTCCTGTGCCAGATAGGCTTCCAGCGTCTTCACGAACTTCTCTTTCAGCCACACCGGCTCTAAAATCTGAATGTTCGGCAGCCAGTAGAAAAGCAGCGGCAGGATCTGGTTCTCATGTGCCGCCAGGCAGCGGAGCGTGACGCCACCGCTTTCCTCACCCAGTAGTTCTTGTTCTGGCAGTAAATTGCGGCGCTGGAAGTAGTGCGAAATATTACGATTGATAAATACTTTCACTTCGAAAGTACTCTCAGACACCCACGGATCGAGGCGTTTCTCCAGTAGCTCAATCACGTGCTCCTCAGGCATAAATGTGCTTTTCTGAATATCAAGCCAGCTAATCTGACTCAGGGAGAAGGATTTCAACCTGCTATTTTCGGTGGCTTGTAAATACCATATATTTTTTTGGTTAATGAGTTTGTAGGGATTAATCAGACGGGTTTTGCCTTTATACACAATCTGGCAAACATTACGATTCTTAATCGATTTCTCAATTTTCGATAAATGGCGGCGAATATCACGCTGTACGGTATGCTCTGCATCATTTCCAAGAATAAGAATATGATTTTCGTCAACGCGGGATTCAAGTTTTTGCCAAAAATCTGTATTTCTTTCCGGGAAAAAATTATCAGCATTCAGGAAGTTAGAGATGGTGTGGTGCAGGCCTTGTCCATAAGTTGATTGTGCGGTGTGGATCAAACGATATAGCCCATTACCGGTATGTTCCACTATCGGGGAGAGCGCATTTAAATCACGGTAGACGGTACGCTCGGTAATTTTAAATTTTTCCATCAGCGCGCTGCGGTTTACCACACCGTTTAAATGTAGCTCCACCAGAATATCGACCAGACGTTCAGCCGAGCGGCTCCGCGTCGAATTAGCCATAAGGTATTCCTGTTTATTTAAGGGATATGCGCTGAATTATGCGGGTGGCACTGACAGGAAATGTCAGTATTCAGACGCAGAAAATTTATCTTATGGTTATATAACGGCGTGATTTAGCGGAAACCTTAGTATTTTTTGCGGGAAACGCGCTGGCCGCGGGGTGCGCCAGCGCGTGGCAGATCAGACGGTTGCTTCTGACTCCATCATCACCGGGTGGAAGTTGCGTTTAAAATAGATCAGGCCGTGGCCCTCTTCGCTCAGAATGATGTTTTTAATTTCAACAAGATAAACCAGATGCGTGCCGATGGTTTGCACCTGGCTTATCTCCCCTTCAAGGCTTGCCAGCGCGCCTTTGAGCACGGGTTGTGTCAGCGGGCCTTTCTGCCAGCAGGAGAGGCTAAAACGCTCCTCCATCGTCATGCCGGTCATCCCGGCAAAATGGCGAGCCATGAGCTCCTGCTCATGGTTGAGCACGTTGACGCACAGTTTACCGTTCCCCTGAAACACCGGGTTCATCGCGCTGTTGGCGTTAATACAGACCATCAACGAAGGGGGCGTGTCCGTGACCGGGCAGACGGCGGTGGCGGTAATGCCGCAGCGACCTGCATCGCCCTCAGTGGTGATAATATTGACCGCCGCCGACAGGCTGGCCATCGCATCGCGAAAACGCAGGCGTTGTTCATTTGATTGCATTGAAACCTCCCGCTGCGTTATTTCAGCAGCTTATCCAGCATGTTGATATCGCTGTTGTTGTGCAGGTGTGGCACCGTCCAGCCGTGTTGGTCGTACTCGGACATGCAGCGGTCGACCATCGCCATCATCTTGTCCATGTTGCCGGAGCTCTGCGCCTGGCGCAGACACTGCAGGCGAATTTCATCCTGGCTGCCGGAGTAGTTGATCTCATACAGCTCGTGACGACCGCCAAATTCGCTACCGATGGCATCCCACATCAGTTTCAAAATCTTGATGCGTTCAACGTGATCCATGCCGTTGGAGCCACGCACGTATTTCGCCAGATACTGGTCAATCTGCGGGTTGTTCAGGTCGCGGGCGCTGGACGGCAGGTAGATAAGACCGCTGGTAACGTTACGTTCGATGATGTTCTTGATCTTCGCGTAGGCCATTGGGGCCATCACGCGGTAGGTTTGCAGCGCGGCATGATCCGGCAGATACGCGCCATTCACCCACGGGGTAGCTTCGGAGCACATGGAGTCACTCAGCGCCCAGAACATATTGCGCCAGGCCACCACTTCGCCCAGATCGGCCTGTACGCCGCGGAACTCCAGGGTGCCGGTACATTCCAGTGATTTTTTCAGCAGGGCGGTGATGAAGTCGAGTTTGACTGCCAGACGCACGCAGGCCTGCAGCGGGTACATCCGCGCAAAACCACCTTCCATCGTCCAGCGACGGCAGCGATCGAAATCGCGGTAGATCAGCACGTTTTCCCACGGGATCAGCACATGATCCATCACCAGAATGGCATCGTTCTCGTCGAAGCGGCTGGAGAGCGGGTAGTCGTACGGAGAACCGGTTGCGCCAGCCACCATTTCGTAGGAGGCGCGGGAGATGAGCTTCACCCCTTCGGCATCCATCGGCGCGACGAACATCAATGCGAAGTCCGGGTTTTCACCCATCACCTGCGCAGAGCCGAAGCCGATCATGTTGTAGTGGGTCAGCGCCGAGTTGGTCGCCACCACTTTTGCACCGCTGACGATGATCCCGGCATCGGTTTCTTTTTCCAGCTTGATGTAGACGTCTTTCACCTCGTCCGCCGGTTTATGGCGGTCAATCGGTGGGTTAACGATGGCGTGGTTGAAGTACAGCCCCGTTTCCTGGATGCGGGTGTACCAGTTGCGGGCGTTCTGCTCGAACTGGCCGTAGAAGGCCGGGTTGGCTCCCAGCGCGCAGCCAAACGCTGCTTTGTAGTCCGGCGTGCGACCCATCCAGCCGTAGCTCAGGCGTGACCACTCGGCGATGGCGTCACGCTGCTGGCGCAGGTCGTCGGCACTTTTCGCCACGCGGAAGAACTTGTGGGTGTAGCCGCCGCTGCCGGTATCAGTGCCCCAGCACAGCGTGTCCTGCATGTCGGGTTTGTGCAGCGCGTCGTACATCTGGGCGATGGAGGCTGCCGCGTTGCGAAACGCCGGATGGGTGGTGACGTCTTTGACGCGCTCGCCGTAGATATAAATCTCACGACCATCCTGCAGGCTTTTTAAATACTCTTCGCCGGTTAACGGACGTTTGGCATCAGCGCGGAAATCTTCAGGCTTCATAGGGACCTCGTAACGGAATAGGATTGTTAAATTTATGTTTTGTTTTTGTTGTTTAATTGAAGCGTGAGAGAGGCGGCAGGTGAAGGGACGATTGGGACAACGACGGGTACTTTTCACGATAGATCGCAGAGTGTGATTTCCCTCACCCTAACCCTCTCCCAAAGGGAGAGGGGACGGTTACTCCCTCTCCCTTTGGGAGAGGGCAGGGGTGAGGGGAACAGGCGACACGGGTACTTTCTGCGCCCGATAGCTGCTGGGTGAGCACCCCACTAAGCGGTTAAAAAACCGCGCGAAATAGGCCGGATCTTTAAACCCCAGTTGCCAGGCAATTTCACTCACCGGGCTGTCGGAAAACAGCAGCAGCCGCCTGGCTTCACGCAACTGCCGGTCGAAGATCAACCGTTTTGGCGGCCGGTTGGCGAAGCGACGGCAGATATCGGTCAGTCGGGATTCGGTAAGGTGCAGCTCGCTGGCGTAATCCGGCACCGTCCAGTGTTCATGGTAATGGACGTCAATCAGCTGGTTAAAGCGCTGGAACAGCTTCAGCTCGCCGCGCATGCCGTTTGCGGCATGGTCGTCGAGTTTGGCGTTGCGCAGTAGCAGAGTAAAAACTGCCTGTGCCAGCAGCGCCAGCGTATGCTCGCGCCCGGGCAGCTGTTCCGTGGATTCGCGCTCAATCAGCTGCCAGTAGTGTTTCAGTGCCGCCAGCTCGTCGGGTTTATCGGCCAGTGACAGGCAGATGCCCGGCAGGCCGAAGGCTTCCCGCGTGCCGGGGTAGAGCACCTCTAACAGCGGCCAGATCAGATCGTCGCGCACCGTCAGCACGTGCCCGTCACTGTCGGATTCGGTGATAAACGCGTGCGGTACCGACGGTGGCGTTAAGACAAACAGCGGAGCCTGCACCGAGTAGCGGTGATCGTCGAGCTGCAGCTCAATCTGCCCGGTATCGAGAAAGTGCATCTGAAAATACTGGTCGTGACGATGCGCCTGCATGTCGCGGCCAAAAAAGGCCGCCATGCGGGCGAACGACTGGTAGTGCACATCGTCAGTACCCAGACTTTCGTCGTACTCTTTGCTGATGTCGATATTGGCGACGGGGCTCTGGCACATAACCGTTCCTCAGTGGATCTTCTGCGCGGCGATGTCCGGTTCATGCTCCAGGCTTTCCCGCTGCGTCATCGGGATCCGGGTCAGCACCAGCGCGCCAACCACCAGCAGCCCGGCCACAAACCACAGACCAGAGCTGAAGCTGCCGGTCGTATCGCGCAAAATGCCTATCAACAGGGGGCTGACTGCAGATCCTACGTTACCGATGGCGTTGATCACCGCCAGCGCGACCGCCCGGGACTGCAGGCTAATAACCTGATCCGGCGTCGTCCAGAATATCGCCATAGCGGTAAATGATCCGGTTGAGGCCATGATGATGCCAAGCAGCTGGATCAGACTGTGGTCTGTCGCCGACGCCAGCATCCATCCCGCCGCCGCGAACAGATACGGCAGGATGGTGTGCTTTTTTCGCTCTTTTAGCCTGTCGGAGCGGCGGCTCCACCAGATCATCCCGAGGATGGTGCAAAACTGTGGGATCGCCGCCAGCAGGCCGATCACGATGTTGCTGCTGTGGCTGTTAAAGCTTTGCAGGATCTGTGGCGTCCAGATGTTGATAGCACTCAGCGTGTTGGTCAGGCAGAAATAGGCCAGAGTGTAGAGCAGCACTGCCGGGGTCAGCACTTCGCGCAGCGTCGATCGTGGTGTGACGGAGCGGGCAATGGCGACTTCCTGCTCGCGGGCGATCATCGTTTTCAGCACCCGTTTTTCGTCATCATCCAGCCAGCTGGCCTGATCCGGCGTGTCGTTAAGGAAGAACCAGGTCACCACGCCGAGCACCACGGAGGGCAGCCCTTCCAGCAGAAACAGCCACTGCCAGCCTTTCAAATTCCATAGCCCGTCCAGCGCCAGAATATAGCCAGAGAGGATCGAGCCGAGCATCATGGTCACCGGCATGGCAATCATAAACAGCGCGTTGGCACGGGCGCGGTGATAGGCCGGGAACCACCAGGTGAGATAGACCAAAATCCCCGGCAGGAAGCCCGCCTCCGCAATACCCACCAGCATGCGTAAAACGTAGAGCGTCTGCGGGCTGGTGGCGAACATGGTGCAGGTGGAGGCAATGCCCCACACCACCATGATCCCGGCGATCCAGCGGCGCGCACCGATTTTCGCCAGCATGATGTTACTGGGGATACCGCACAGCACGTAGGTGACGTAAAACAGCGTTGCCGCCAGGCCAAACATGGTGGAGGTGAGGCCCAGATCTTTGCCCATCGTCAGCCCGGCAAAGCCGATGTTGATGCGGTCGAGAAACGAGAAGACAAACAGGATAAAGAGAAACACGATCAAACGACGGAACAGCTTGTTTATAACGCGATGTTCAACAGCTTTATTATCTTGCAGGGTAGAGGTCGTCATGGTGCGCTCCAGATCTTACATTCAGTAGACGGATTTATTGTTATTAACTGACGTAACCGGGTTATCGATAAAACGTGCCGCCAGCGCTTCGGCGCTGCGGGCGAGCAGGGTGGTGTCCACGCCGACGGCGACAAACAGCGCGCCGAGTTCGAGATAGCGTTTTGCCAGCTGCTCATTGGCCATCAGGATGCCGGGCGCTTTGCCCGCGCTTAGGATCTGCGCGATCGCCTGCCCGATGGCGGCCTGTACTTCCGGGTGCTGCGGATTACCGGCAAAGCCCATGTCGGCACTGAGATCCGCCGGGCCGATAAACACGCCGTCCACGCCTTCTACATCCAGGATCTGCGGCAGGTTTTTCAGCGCCTCGCGGGTTTCAATTTGTACCAGCACGCACATGGCGTCGTTGGCCTGTTGCAGGTAATCGGGAATGCGGTTCCAGCGTGATGCACGCGCCAGAGCACTGCCCACACCGCGAATGCCCGCAGGCGGATAACGGGTGGAACGTACGGCCAGGCGCGCTTCGTCAGCGTTTTGCACCATCGGCACCAGCAGGGTTTGCGCGCCCACGTCCAGCAGTTGCTTGATCTGTACCGGGTCGTTCCACGACGGGCGCACCACCGGCTGGCTGGCATACGGCGCAATCGCCTGAAGCTGGGTTAACACGGTTTGCACGCTGTTGGGGGCATGCTCCCCGTCGATCAGCAGCCAGTGGAAGCCTGCACCCGCCAGCAGTTCAGCGCTGTAGCTGCTGGTCAGTCCCAGCCATAAACCGATTTGCGGTGTTCCGGCTTTCAGCGCCGCTTTGAATGCGTTTTGCATGGTTGTCTCCTAGACAAAGCGGCAACTGATGGAACCCATGTCGCCGTAGTCCACGTGGAAGGTATCGCCCTTACTGGCGGTGACCGGACGGGTAAACGACCCTCCGAGGATGACCTGCCCTGGCTCAAGCTGTACGTCGTACGGTGCGAGTTTGTTGGCCAGCCATGCCACACCGTTCGCCGGGTGGTTGAGTACGCCAGCGGCGACACCGGTCTCTTCGATCACGCCGTTGCGATAGAGCAGGGCGGAGATCCAGCGCAGATCCAGCGCGTCGGGCTTAATCGGGCGGCCGCCGAGGATCACGCCTGCGTTGGCGGCGTTATCGGAGATGGTGTCGAACACCTTGCGCGGGCGCTGGGTGTCCGGGTCGATGTTGTGACAGCGGGCGTCGATCAGCTCCAGAGCCGGGATCACGTAGTCGGTGGCGTTGTAAACGTCGAAGATCGTGCAGTTCGGGCCGCGCAGCGGTTTTGCCAGCACGAAGGCCAGCTCCACTTCGATGCGCGGGACGATAAAGCGATCGACGGGAATGTCACAGCCGTCGTGGAAGAACATGTCGTCCAGCAGTGCGCCGTAGTCCGGTTCGCTAATCTGCGAGCTGGCCTGCATCGCTTTGGAGGTGAGGCCGATCTTGTGGCCTTTCAGCACCCGGCCTTCGGCGATCTTCAGGCTCACCCATTCGCGCTGTACGGCGTAGGCGTCGTCGATGGTGATCGTCGGGTAGTCGAGTGAGATCTGGCGGATCTGCTCCCGGGACTGTTCAGCCTGATGCAGACGATGAGCGATCAGGGTATGGGTATGTTTATCGAGCATGGCGATATCCTGTTGTAAGGTTTTCTCCCTCTCCCCGTGGGAGAGGGCCGGGGTGAGGGCATCAGGCCGCAGCGATTTCCCCTCACCCTAACCCTCTCCCAAAGGGAGAGGGGACGGTATTACTTAAACAAGGCGTGCACGTTGTTTTGTTTGTAATTGAGCGTCGGGTGCAGCTCGTCGAGCTCAAACGACAGCGCCAGATAACGGTTTGCCATCAGTTCCGCGAAGTGCGTTTTGATCAGCGCAAACAGCATCTCCCCCACGGCTTCCCGGCTCTCCAGGCTGCGCCCCGTGCCGATTTTCAGCGTCATATGCACAAACGCGTAATCGTGCTTACCGTCGGCCATCTGCCAGGTATCCAGCCAGTGCGCGCGGCTGCGGATACCGCCGAGCGGGAAGATGCCCGTGGCGGCAAGTGCGTCGTTCACTTTGGCAAACAGCCCCGGCAGGTCAGCCTGTTCGCGGATGTTGTCAGTACATTCAGCAATAAAGTGCGGCATAGGGGTTCCTTACGCGGGCAGCGGGAAAACGGCGTTGACCTGACCGGTACCGGAGCTGGCAAACAGCTCGGTGAGAAACTCCACCTTGCCGTCGTATTTATCCCAGCCGAGCATCCCCAGCAGCATCACTGTGTCGTGCATGTTGCCCTCGCCGTAGCAGTAGTCGGCGTACTCCGGCAGCATGCTGCAAAATTCTTTGAATTGGCCTTCGCGCCACAGCTTCACCACGCGCTCGTCCATCTGACGGTCGAACTCGCGGGTGTAGCTGTTCATCCCTTCTTCCGCGCGCTGGTCGTCGATAAAACGGTGCGACAGCGAACCGCTGGCGAGCACCGCCACGGTGCCGTCGTATTTTTCGATGGCGCTGACGATGGCCTCACCCAGCCTGCGGCTGTCGGCGAAGTCATGCACGGTGCAGAACGCCGAGATGGAGATCACTTTGAAGTGCTTGTCGCTGTTCATGTAGCGCATCGGTACCAGGGTGCCGTACTCCAGCTTCAGGCTCGGGATGTTGTGCGCTTTGGCGCGCACGCCGAGCTTCACCGCTTCGTCAGCAATCAGCTGACCCAGCGCCGGATTGCCGTCGTAGTCGTAGGTCATGTCGCGGATAAAGTGCGGCAGCTCGTTGCTGGTGTAGACACCTGCGAAATGATCCGCACAGTTGATGTGGTAGGCGCTGTTCACCAGCCAGTGGGTATCGAACACGATAATGGTATCGACGCCCAGCTCGCGGCAGCGCTGGCTGATCTCTTTGTGGCCGTCGATGGCCGACTGACGGCAACCGTGGTTTTTCCCCGGCAGCTCAGAAAGATACATCGACGGAACATGGGTAATTTTTGCCGCTAACGCTAACTTGCCCATATCAGACTCCCCATTTTGGAATGGGATGGTCGCCCATCGAGATGCAGACGTTTTTCATCTCTGCGAACACGTCGAAGCTGTATTCACCGCCTTCACGCCCGGTGCCGGAGGCCTTCACGCCGCCAAACGGCTGGCGCAGGTCACGCACGTTCTGGGTGTTGACGAATACCATGCCCGCTTCGATATTGCGCGCCAGGCGCAGCACTTTACTGATGTCCTGCGTCCAGATGTACGACGCCAGGCCGTATTCCACGTCGTTGGCCAGGCGCAGACCTTCCGCTTCGTCCTTAAACGGCAGCAGGCAGGCCACCGGCCCGAAGATCTCTTCCTGCGCCACGCGCATGCGGTTGTCGACATCTGCCAGCACGGTCGGGCGCAGGAAGTTGCCGCCTTTCAGGTGCGCAGGCAGAGCGGTGGGTTTGTCCGGGCCGCCTGCCAGCAGGGTGGCTCCCTCTTCAATACCGAGGCGAATATAGCCGGAGACTTTTTCCCAGTGTTGCTGGCTAATCAGTGCGCCAACCTGGGTGTCTGGATCGGTCGGGTCGCCCACGCGCAGACGGTTAGCGCGTTCGGCAAAGCGTTTGACGAACTCCGGGTAGATACTCTGCTGAATGAAGATGCGTGAACCGGCGGTGCAGCGCTCGCCGTTGATGGAGAAGATGGTGAACAGGGCGGCATCCAGTGCGCGCTCAATGTCGGCATCTTCAAAAATCAGCACCGGGGATTTTCCTCCCAGCTCCATCGAGTATTTTTTCAGGCCGGCGTTCTGCATGATACGGCGTCCGGTGGCGGTGCCACCGGTAAAGGAAACGGCACGCACGTCGTGATGGCGTACCAGCGCGTCGCCCGCCGTTGCGCCATAGCCCTGCACCACGTTCAGCACGCCCGCCGGAATACCCGCTTCCAGCGCCAGCTCGCCCAGACGGTCAGCGGTCAGCGGCGAAAGTTCAGACATCTTCAGCACCGCGGTATTGCCCAGCGCCAGACACGGTGCGACTTTCCAGGTGGCGGTCATAAACGGTACGTTCCACGGCGACACCAGCGCGCAGACGCCAACGGGCTGCACCAGGGTGTAGTTGAGCATTTTGTCGTCGACCGGGTAGGTTTTGCCGTTCATCTGCTGGCACACTTCGGCGAAGAACTCGAAGTTATGCGAGGCGCGCGGGATCAGCACGTTTTTGGTCTGGTGGATCGGCAGGCCAGTATCGGCAGTTTCCATTGCGGCGATCTCAGGGACGTTTTGATCGATAAGATCCCCGAGACGACGCATCAGGCGTGCGCGCTCTTTCATCGGCAGATTGGCCCATTTCGGGAATGCCTCTTTTGCCGCCGCAACCGCCTGATTAATTTCTGCTTCACCGCCGGCGGCCACTTCAGCCAGCACCTCGCCGGAGGCCGGGTTAGTGGTGTGGAAGTAGTCGCTTCCTGCTACGTTTTTGCCGTTGATCCAATGGTTAATCTTTTTCATTTTGCCGTTTCCTCACTCACAATTCGGTTCACCAGGCGGCCAACGCCTTCCACTTCCACCACCACTTCGTCGCCAGGCACTACGTCGGAAAGGCCTTTTGGCGTGCCGGTGGCGATCATGTCGCCCGGTTGTAAGGTCATAAATTCGCTCAGGTACGCAATCAGGAACGGGATGCTGAAGATCAGATCCGCCGTGGTGCCTTCCTGGCGTAGCTCGCCGTTAACGAAGGTGCGCAGGGTTAAGTTGTGCGGGTCGGGGATAGCTTCTTTGGGCACCACGTTGGGGCTGATGGGGGTTAACCCGTCGCGGCTTTTCACCCGCAGGTTCGGGCGGTAGTAGTTTTCCAGGTAGTCGCGAATGGCGTAGTCGTTACACACCGTGTAGCCCGCCACATAGTCCATCGCCCCGGCTTCGCTGACCTTGCGTGCGGTTTTGCCGATCACCACCACCAGCTCCGCTTCGTAGTGCATGTAGTCGACGTTGTCCGGGCGTACCGACGTCTGGTTGTCGCCGTTAAAGGTGTTCGGTGCTTTGATGAACACCAGCGGTTCAGTCGGCGGCTTAAAGTCCAGCTCGCTGGCGTGATCGGCGTAGTTCAGGCCCAGCGCAAACAGCGTGGCGTGAGGGTGTGGGCGTTGAACGGTGGCGACGTCGCACGCCTCAACCACCGGGTTTTCCAGGGGCGGGAAACCTTTTGCCAGGATACGCACGCGATCGCCGGGACGCAGCGCCACGCGCGAGTGCGGGGTGCCAATCAGAATGGCATCGCCGGGGTTGAGGGTGGCGAATTCGCTCAGGGCGCTCAGCAGTTCGGCCGCGTTACGCTGCAGATCTGCGGTGTTCCAGTGGTCGGCTTCGCGGCCATTGATCTCGGTGATGATGGTCAGGTTATCGACGTTATCAACGGCGACAAGCTCACCCAGAGGGCAGAATCCGTCACGGCATTTGGCTTTGATCGCCGGGCGGTAAAAGCTCTCTTCCGGCAGGCTCACCTCGTTGGCCAGCGCGTATCCGGCGATGTACTGCGCAGCGTCTTCCACGTGTACTTTGCTGGCCGTTTTGCCGACCACCAGAGCCACCGTTGCACCGCTTAACACCGTTTCCCCATGCGGAAACGGGATGGGTTCACCTGCGCGGATCACGGTGTTATGGGGTTTGATAAACCATACCGCCGTTTTAGGTGGGGTGTGATAAGGGGCTTTTTCAAACGCGTCGCCCCAGGCATCACGCTGGCTGCGATGGTTAAGCGCCACGGCAAAAACAGTACCTTTCATTGACTACTCCTCAGGCCGGGGATCCGGGCTGTGATTTCATTAATATATTAATGATCTGGTTTTATGCTTTTGCTGTTTGTTTCGCAATCAGAAGTGAAGAAATTGTGATATGAGTAACAATAAATTTACATATCAATTTTAAATTCTATATAAATCATTCTGTTAATAAAATTGACTGGTTTCTGTTAGACTTTTTGATGTAAAACGTGTTGTTTATAAAAACATCTTTTTTAAATTGTTTACTTGTTAATGATTGGCGGGGAGAGGCTATGCATGACTCATTAACCATCGCGCTGTTGCAGGCGCGGGAAGCGGCGATGGCTTACTTTCGCCCGATTGTGAAGCGGCATAATCTGACCGAACAGCAGTGGCGGATTGTGCGCGTGCTGGCAGAAAGCCCGTCGATGGATTTTCACGACCTGGCGTTTCGGACCTGCATTTTGCGTCCGAGCCTGACGGGCATTCTCACGCGCATGGAGCGCGACGGTCTGGTGCTGCGCTTAAAGCCGGTGAATGACCAGCGCAAGCTGTACGTGTCGCTGACCAAAGAGGGGAATGTGCTGTACGAGCACGCACAGGCGCAGGTGGAAGAGGCGTATCAGCACATTGAAGCGGAATATACGCCGGAGAAGATGAAGCAGCTGACGGCACTGCTGGAAGAGTTTATCGCGCTCGGCAATCGCCATATTGCAGAGCGCGGGGAAGAGGAATAACTCAGCCCTCCGGCTTCGCCAGGTGGATCAACGTGTCGATACGCGCGGGGGAAAGGGGCTCGCGCGGTTGTGGCAGCGGCCAGCCGTACAGCCAGCGGGCGCTGGTGGCGCAGGTTTTTCCCTGGCAGGCACCCATCCCACAGCGTGATGCGAGCTTCGCCGCCTGCCAGCTTTCGGCATTTTGCACATCGCCGCAGCGCACGTCCTCGCAGCGGCAGAGCAGCGTATCCGCAGTGACAACCTCTTTTAGCGCGTCCGGTAAGGCAAAGGTGGTATGTAGCGCCCGGGAAAAACGTTGCCAGCGGGCACGGTCGGCGATGGCTTTTGCTGCCTTTTCGGGATTATTCGCCGCGATATAACCCGCTATTTCCCCTTCCGCCAGCGCCAGCTCGCTGCCGCCAAAGCCGGTGCATTCCCCTGCGGCGTAGATATCCGGCACGCTGGTGCGTTGCCCTGCATCAACCCAAATTGCCTGATTTTCCGTTTTGCAGCCAAAAATCAATCCGGGTTCAAGGTTCGGCACCAGTCCGTAACCGATAGCCAGCCTGTCGCAGGCGATCTCCCGGGTGTTTCCCTGATGACGTACGGAGACGGAGTGCAGATGTGAGACACCCTGCGCACGGATAACCTGGCTTGCCGGGTGATAGTGGGCGGGGAAAAGCTCGCCGAGCTGGAGCAGTTTTTCAGGCCAGCGCCAAAGCCCCGCCGCGAAGCGGGCCAGCGCGCTCACCGGAGCCTGTTCGATGATGGCAACGATATTTCCGCCCGCGCGTTTCACCGTGCTGGCGACCGCCAGTAGCAGCGGGCCGCTTCCGGCAATGATCACCCGTTCGCCGTTGAGCGACAGGCCATGTTTAATCTGTGCCTGTAGCCCTCCGGCTCCCGTCACGCCGGGTAACGTCCAGCCGGGAAACGGCAGCGAAAGCTCGCGCGCACCGCAGCATAAAATTAACCGCTGCCAGCGGATCTCTCCGCAGCCATCTGCGGTTTCAAAAACAATGGAATGCGCGTGAGGACGGGCAATCAGCCGCGCGCCGTTCAGCAGCGTAATGCGCGGCTGTTCTGCCACTGCCAGGCGAAGGCGACGGGCCCGTCGGGGCAGCGAGACCTGCGGGCCATCGCGCCAGATTTGCCCGCCAGGACGCGGGTTGTCGTCAAGAACCATGACCGATTTTCCGCAGCGTGCGGCGGCCAGCGCCGCCGATAGCCCGGCTGGCCCTGCGCCGAGGATCAGAATTTCGCAGTCAAACATTCGCATACTGGCTCCTTTCAATCACCATATCGGGCTGGCATTCCGTCTGGCAGGCCAGCACCCGGCATCCGTTTACCGTGACGCGACACTCCTGGCATATTCCCATTCCGCAGAAGGGCGCTCGCCGTTCGCCGCTGACCGAGTGGCGTGTGACACCGTTGCCCATCAGCGCCAGTGCTGCCGCGATGCTGATACCAACGGGAACCTCGCAGGGCTGGCCGTCGATAATCATGTTCAGGATCGTCATGCGATGGCCTCCTGTTTGTACAGCCGTGCGGGAAGCCAGGCGTTTGGGGAAACCGCAGGGCGCTCGCCCAGGATCTGCGCGCTAAGCAGCTCGGCGGTTGCGGGGGCCGTCGTGACGCCCAGCCCTTCATGACCCAGCGCCAGCCAGACACCCGGACGTGTGGGATGCGGGCCAATGAGCGGATTGCCGTCTGCCGATGCAGCGCGAAAACCGCTCCAGCAGCGGATGATATTCAGGCTCTCCAGCGAGGGTAAAAAATGACGTGCGCGCGCCAGCATTTGTGCCAGCAAGGGGAGATCCAGCTCGCGGTCCGTGTTATCGAACTGGCGGGAAGAGCCAATCAGTAACTGTCCGGTGGGGCGAGGCTGGATGTTAAACGCCACCGACGTTCCGCCTGCGTGGGCGCTGGCCCCGTATCCCAGCTCCACTAGCTGGTGGCTGAGCAACGGGCCGTAACGGTCGGTGATCGCCAGCTGGCCTTTTTTCGCCCTGAGCCAGTTTTCCTCCAGCAGCGTGTTGGCATTCAGACCACAGGCGATGACGATAGCGCCCGCACGCAGACGTTGACCGCTGCGCAGGGTGACGTAAGGAGCCTCGACAGAGAGGGCGCTATCACGAAGATGCGTGACGCCGGCATCGTCAATAAACCAGCGGGCGACGTTCGGTGCGTAGACGATACTGTCACCGGGCACCCACAGCCCGCCGGTGAGCCGGGAGGTGAGCAGGGGTTCGCGTGCGGCAAGCTGCTCGCGGGTGAGCATCTCGCTGGTGACCTGGACCTGTGCCATCCGCTGCTGTTTTTCCTCTGCCAGCGCAAGCTCCTGCGCAGTTTCCGCCAGCCACAGGGTGCCGCATCCGCGCCAGGCGCAGCTTTCCGGCATCCGGGGGGTCAGTTCCCGCCAGCGTGCCAGAGACCAGGCGGAGAGGGTGAGTTCGGCGGGGTCGTCATCCATACAGACCAGGTGACCCATACCCGCTGCCGTCGCCCCGGCGTTGCCGTCGTCGACCAGCGTGACCCGTTGCCCGCGCTTTGCCAGTTGCCAGGCGCAGGCCGCGCCGATAATCCCGGCCCCGATGACAATCACGTCACTTTCGATCACAGCACGATCCCCCAGCGGAACGGATCGCCAGCATTGAGGATCAACCGGTTATCACCGCAGACCCACGCCTCACCGCGGATCGTCGGTACGATTTTGTCGCCATGCGGCACGTAGTGGGCGGTAAATTCGCTGCCGATGATGCTCGCCTGTCGCCAGGTTTCTCCGGGCCTGAGTTTGCCATCCGCCGCCAGACAGGCCAGCTTGGCGCTGGTGCCAGTGCCACAGGGCGAGCGATCCCAGGCTTTACCGGGGCAGAGTACAAAGCTGCGGCTGTCCGCATGGGTATCCTCAGCAAACAGTTCGATATGGTCGATAATGCCGTCATGTTCGCCGCGAATACCTGCATGTTCTAGCCCTTCACGGATTGCCCAGGCGTATTCGGTCAATTCAGGGAGCTTATCCGGTGTGACTGCAAACGGATGATCGCTGACGAGGAAGAACCAGTTGCCGCCCCAGGCGATATCGCCCGTGACCGTGCCGTGGGCGGTTTCTACCTGCACCTGCTTACGCCAGCGATAAGCCGGGACGTTTTCGACTGAGACGCTGCCATCTTCGTGCAGCGTAGCGGTAACGTCACCCACCGGGGTTTCAATCACGTGTCGGCCTGGCTGAATGCACCCAAGCCAGGCCAGCGAGGCAATAAGCCCGATAGTGCCGTGGCCGCACATGTTCAGAAAGCCGCAGTTGTTGAAGAAGATGACCCCCGCCGTGGCCTGCGGTGAAACTGGCTCACAGAGCAGGGCTCCGACCAGCACGTCGTTACCGCGTGGCTCAAGGATGATGGCTTTACGCCAGTCGTCGTAATCGCGGGCAAAGCGCGCCCGGCGCTCGGCCATGCTGCCTGTTCCCAGATCCGGAAAACCGTCGATGACCAGGCGGGTGGGTTCGCCGCCGGTGTGGGAGTCAATTACTCTCAGTTCACTGTGCTGCGCTGTCATGGGATCTCCGGGAAGTTAAAATCTTGTTGCTAAATGCTGGCGTAAGCCTGACGTTCCGGCTTGATCGCTTTCGTCACCGGAAATGACGAAATCAGCACAGTGACCGGTTTCATTCTTAAGTGAAATTCATATTTATTTCTTATTAATCATTCTGTTGATGGTGTGGTAAACCAAAAAAGGGGACTGCGCCAGTGGATGATACAGAGGAAATGACAAACCTGTGGCAGGATCGCAAAACGCAGCATGGGGGCTTGATGAGTTAATGAAAAGTTAATAAAGATCCAGCTCACTAATCGGGAGGAAGCGTTATGTCCTGTGTTATTGATGATGTGCTGGCTCCGTCGCCGGTGCTGGAAGTGTCTGAACTCAGCCAGATATGTGAAGGGCTGGCGCGCCAGCGTCCGGAAGATATCCAGATGTTGCTGAATGCGATAGCGTTGATTGCACCCTTGCTCAATGCCATTCCTGACGTGGTGTTTTTTGTTAAAGACGTGCAGGCGCGCTATCTGATGGTCAACATGACCCTGGCACGCCGCTGTGGGTTTAAGAACGTTGTTTCTCTGCTGGGCAAAACCTCTGCCGATGTGTTCCCTTCCGCGCTGGGGCAGGGGTATACCGAACAGGATATGCGGGTGTTGCGTGAGGGGGTGACCCTGCGCGATCAGCTGGAGATGCATCTCTACAATGGTCGTGAGCGCGGCTGGTGTTTGACTCAGAAGCTGGCGCTTCGGGATGCGCAGGGCCAGGTGATCGGCATGGCAGGCATTTCGCACGACTTGCAGGAAGCGCAGGCGCGTCACCCGGCGTGGCAGCGGCTGGCGATTGTCGATGAGCATATCCGCAACCATTACCACCGGCCAATCGCGATGGAAGAGCTGACCGCGCTGAGCGGCATGTCGGTGGCGCAGATCGAACGCTACTGTAAGCGCATTTTTCACCTCACCCCACGCCAGATGATCCACAAGGTGCGGCTGGAAAAGGCCACCGAGCTGCTGGCCGGCGATACGCCGATTACCGATATTGCCCTGCAATGTGGTTATACCGATCACAGCGCGTTTAGCCGCCAGTTTAAAGCGATGACCGGCTCTACGCCGCGTGATTTTCGCATCACGCTGGCCGGGTAAGACAAACTCACTGTGCTAATTTCGTCATCAAAGGGGAGGAAAACCACCAAGCCGTCGGTCGCCTGAAACGTCAATCTGTCAGTGAATATTCACCATTCATTCACTTTGATTTAACAAATTGACGACAAGGAACTGAACATGAGCAAGAAAGCCATTCACTGGAGCGGTGTATTTCCGGCAGTCACTACCCAGTTTCGTAGCGATTACTCTCTCGATCTGGATGCCACCCATGCAGTGATGAAAAACCTGGTCAGGGATGGTGTTTCCGGCCTGGTGGTGTGCGGCAGCGTGGGGGAGAACACCTCGCTGACCACGCAGGAAAAGCTGCAGATTATCGAGGTGGCGAAAGACGCGGCGGGCGGTCAGATCCCGGTGATTGCCGGGGTGGCTGAATTCACCACCGCGTTTGCGCAGAAGATGGCGAAAGAGGCTGAGCGCGTGGGCGTTGACGGTATTATGGTGATGCCTGCGCTGGTTTACTCCTCTAAGCCGCATGAAACTGCCGCCCATTTCCGCAGCGTGGCGACCGCCACCGACCTGCCGATCATGGTGTACAACAACCCGCCAATCTACAAAAACGACGTGACGCCGGACATTCTGGCGACGCTCACCGACTGCGACAACATCGTCTGCTTCAAAGACTCCTCCGGCGATACCCGCCGTTTTACCGACCTGCGTAACGCCGTTGGTGACCGCTTTGTGCTGTTTGCCGGGCTGGATGACGTGGTGGTAGAGAGTATTGCCGTTGGGGCGGAAGGCTGGATCTCCGGGATGTCGAACGCTTTCCCACGTGAAGGGGAGACGTTGTTCCGCCTGGCGAAGCAGCAGCGGTACGAAGAGGCGATGGCACTTTACCGCTGGTTTATGCCGTTGCTGCATCTGGACGCGCGTCCGGATCTGGTGCAGTGCATTAAGCTTTGCGAAGAGTTGCTGGGACGCGGCAGCGCCATTACCCGCCCACCGCGTTTAGCGCTGGAAGGGGAGACCCGTGCGCACGTGGTGGCGGTTGTTGAGAAGGCGCTGGCGACCCGACCGCAGCTGCCGGACGTAGGCCTCTGAGAAAAGGAACGACGATGACTTTATCTCTCTGCATATCAGGCCAGCAGTTTATCGCCGGACGCCGCGTGGCAAGCGGTGAGGCGACGCTGCCGGGCCTGCGTGCCGCTGACAATGAGCCGACCGGATACCGTTTCTTCCCTGCCTCCCGCGAGGAGGTCGCCGCTGCGGCACTGGCGGCTGAGCAGGCGTTCCCTGTCTTTTCGCAGACCTCACCCGAGGTGCGCGCCCGCTTTCTCGATACCCTCGCCGACGAGCTGGATTTACTCGGCGAGGACTTTTTCGCGATAGCTCACCAGGAGACGGCGCTACCGCTGCCACGGCTGCAGGGAGAGCGCGCCCGTACCAGCAATCAGCTGCGGATGTTTGCGGGTGTGCTGCGCCGGGGTGACACCTTTGGCGTGCGTATTGATACCGCGCTGCCTGCACGCCAGCCGCTGCCGCGCCCGGATCTGCGCCAGTATCTGACCGCGCTGGGCCCGGTGGCGGTGTTCGGTGCCAGCAATTTCCCGCTGGCCTTCTCCACGGCAGGAGGCGATACCGCTTCCGCACTGGCGGCAGGCTGTCCGGTGGTGGTGAAAGCGCATCCCGGACATATGGCAACGGCGGAGTTGACCGCCCAGGCCATTGTGTGCGCAGTTGATAAATCGTTGCTGCCTGCGGGCGTTTTTAACATGATTTTCGGCACCGACATTGGGGCTGAGCTGGTTCGCCATCCGGCTATTCAGGCGGTCGGTTTTACCGGCTCACTGCGCGGCGGCAAGGCGCTGTGGCAGCTGGCGCAGCAGCGTCCGCAGCCTGTTCCGGTCTTTGCGGAAATGTCAGCCATTAACCCGCTGATGATTCTGCCTCAGGCGTTAGCTACCCGGGCAGAGACGCTGGCAAATGAGCTGGTGGCCTCCTTCACCCTGGGCTGTGGGCAGTTTTGTACGAAGCCGGGGCTGATCCTCGCCCTGCGGGGGGAGGGTTTTACCCGCTTCACTCAGGCGCTGAAGGCGGCGGTGAATCAGGCTCCGGCACAGACCATGCTGAATGCCCCGACGCTGGCGCACTATCAGGAAGGCGTCAGCGCGTTTGAGGCGCATCCCGCTATTCAGCGGCTGGCGGGAGCTGACGGATCGGCCACAGGCTGCGCACAGGCCCGGCTGTATCAGGCTCCGGCTTCGCTGCTGCTGGCAGAGGATCCACTGTTACAGCATGAGGTGTTCGGCCCGATGGCGGTGCTGGTGGAGGTGGCTGACGAGGTTGAACTGTTGTCTATTCTGCGCGCCATCCCGGGCCAGTTGACTGCGACGGTTCACGCGGAATCTGACGACGGGCCGCTGGCGCAGCGCCTGCTGCCTGCCCTGAGCGAAAAAGCAGGGCGCGTGCTGTTTAACGGTTATCCGACCGGGGTGGAAGTGTGCGATGCGATGGTACACGGCGGCCCGTGGCCTGCCACCACTGACTCACGCGGTACTTCCGTAGGGACAAAAGCCATTGAGCGTTTTCTGCGCCCGGTGTGCCTGCAAAACGTGCCTGCCGCACTGTTGCCGCCTGCTGTCCAGGATGCCAACCCCCTGAACCTGCTGCGCCAGATTAACGGGCAGTGGACCCGGGAAGCCATTTCCCCCTCTGTTGACTGAAGGGCTTGACCATGACGATCCACTCTACGCATCAAACACAGTCCCGCGTTGTTGAGTCGGGGAAATTTAAAAAGCAGCTCACGCTCACCGACCTGACGTTTATCGGTCTTGGGGCGATCTTCGGCTCCGGTTGGCTGTTTGCTGCAAGCCATGTGGCATCCATTGCCGGGCCAGCGGGGATTGCCTCGTGGGTCATCGGCGGGATTGCGGTTCTGCTGCTGGGGATTGTCTATTGTGAGCTGGGGGCCGCGCTGCCCCGCGCCGGGGGGATTATCCGTTATCCGGTGTTCTCCCACGGTGAGCTGATGGGCTATCTGCTCGGCTTTATTACGCTGATTGCGTTCTCCAGCCTGATCTCTATCGAGATTGTGGCCGCGCGCCAGTATGCGGCAGCCTGGTTCCCGATGCTGACTCAGCCCGGGTCGAGTGACCCGACGCTACTGGGCTGGGGGGTGCAGTTTTTGTTGCTGTGTTTCTTCTTCGGACTGAACTACTACAGTGTGAAAACGTTCGCCCGCTCCAATAACATCATCAGTATTCTGAAGTTTTTGGTGCCACTGGCGGTCGTCGTCACCCTGTTTACCTTCTTCAGGCCTGAGAACCTGCACGTTCAGGGCATTGCGCCGTTTGGCATGTCGGGCGTGGAAGCGGCGATCAGCGCGGGGGGGATAATCTTTGCCTACCTGGGGCTGACACCAATCATCTCGGTGGCGAGCGAAGTGCAGAACCCGCAGCGTACCATCCCGGTGGCGCTGATTTTGTCGGTGGTGCTGTCGACGATTATCTACGTGCTGCTGCAACTGGCGTTTCTCGGCAGTATTCCGACGGAGATGCTGGGTAGCGGCTGGGCGGAGATCAGCAAGCAGTTTTCGCTGCCGTACCGGGATATCGCCATTACGCTCGGGATGGGCTGGCTGGCATTTATGGTGGTGTGTGACGCGATTGTCTCCCCAAGCGGCACTGGCAATATCTATATGAACGCCACGCCGCGCGTGATTTATGGCTGGGCGAAAGCGGGGACGTTCTTTAAGGCATTCACCCACATTGATAAAGAGTCAGGCATTCCGCGTCCGGCGCTGTGGCTGACTTTCGCGATGTCTATCTTCTGGACGCTGCCGTTCCCGTCATGGGAACAGCTGATTAGCGTGGTGTCGGCAGCGCTGGTGCTGAGCTATGCCATTGCACCGGTCACGGCGGCGGGGCTGCGCCGTAATGCGCCGGATCTGCCGCGCCCGTTCCGCGTGCGCGCTTTCGGGGTGATCGGCCCGGTGTCATTTGTGATTTCGGCGTTGATTGTGTTCTGGTCTGGCTGGGGCACGCTGTCGTGGCTGCTGGGGCTGCAAATTGTGATGTTTGTGGTCTACGTGTTGTGCAAATCTAAAGTGCCGGTGCATACCGTCAGCCTGGCGCAGCAGGTGAAATCGTCCCTCTGGCTTATCGCCTTCTACGCGCTGATTATGCTCTTCTCCTGGCTTGGCAGCTTTGGTGGTTCGGGAGTGATTGCGCATCCGTGGGATACAGTCATCGTGGCGGTGATGTCGCTGGGAATTTACTACTGGGGCGAGCGAACCTGCCTGCCGCAGGCTAACTTTACCGGGGACGAAGAAGAGTAAGAGGTGTCGGTAATGGAGATGGTCAACCTCTCGTTAACAGAGGCTTATGCGCTGGCACACCGGGTGCTGCGCGGGAATGGATTCAGTGAGGCACATGCCGCCGTGGTGGCAAAAAATGTCACCCACGGCGAGCGTGATGGTTGTGCCTCGCATGGTTTGTGGCGGTTGCTGGGGATTGTTGCGACCCTGCACAAAGGGAAGGTGTCGCCAGACGCTGAGCCGGTTATCACCGATACCGCGCCCGCCATCGTGAAGGTGGACGCCGGTGGGGCATTTTCCCTGCTGGCGTTCGAGCGGGCGCTCCCGCTGTTGATGGAAAAGGCACGGCACAGCGGAATGGCTGCTCTGGCGATTAATCGTTGCGTACACTTTTCGGCACTGTTTGCCGATGTCGAGCCGTTGACGGATGCGGGGCTGGTGGCACTGGCTACCACCCCCAGCCATGCGTGGGTCGCCCCCGCTGGCGGGACGAAGCCACTGTTTGGCACTAACCCGATTGCGTTTGGCTGGCCGCGCGGGGATAAACCACCGTTTATCTTTGATATGGCCACCAGTGCGGCAGCCCGCGGTGAGATCCAGCTCCATCAACGGGCGGGAAAAGCGGTACCGGAAGGGTGGGGGATCGACCGCGACGGCCAGGCCACCACGGATGCGCAGGCGATCCTCGACGGTGCGATGCTGACGTTCGGCGGATATAAAGGTTCAGCGCTGGCGGCGATGGTTGAACTGCTTGCCGGGCCGCTGATTGGCGACATGACCAGCGCGGAGTCGCTGGCGTGGGATAATGGCGCAGGCGGATTGCCCTATGGTGGTGAGCTTATTCTGGCGCTGGATCCGGCTCGCTTCCTGGGTACGGACGCAGCGCGGCATCTGACGCGTGCCGAGACGCTTTTTATCGGGATGCAGCAGCAAGGCGCTCGTCTGCCGGGTGAGCGTCGCTATTTTTCTCGTGATCGTACGATCCGCGAGGGAGTGAATATAACCCATTCACTTTTCAGGGATATCTCTTCTCTGATCAAATAATTGTCGGCGTTATCAACATATCAGGAGGGATTATGTCCTTCCTGGTAGTACGTTTTTCGTAAAGTTTTCCTTTCCCAGGCCGAAAATTCTGTTATCTGTCTGATGGAAAGAGAAAACATGTTAAATCGTATCAAGATTGTCACCAGCTTAATGCTGGTTCTCGCTATTTTTGGCCTGTTACAACTTACCTCCGGTGGTCTTTTCTTCAATGCCCTCAAGCATGACAAAGAGAACTTCACCGTCCTGCAAACCATTCGCCAGCAACAATCCACGCTGAACGGCAGCTGGGTTGCGTTGCTGCAAACCCGTAACACCCTGAACCGTGCGGGCATCCGCTACATGATGGATCAGAGCAATATTGGCAGCGGCGCGACCGTTTCCGATCTGATGCACATTGCTTCTGCGTCTCTGAAACAGGCGGAAAAAAACTGGGCTGACTACGAAGCCCTGCCGCGTGACCCGCGTCAGAGCGACGCCGCAGCGATGGAAATCAAACGTAACTACGATATCTACCACGGTGCGCTGGCGGAGCTGATCCAGCTGTTGGGTGCAGGCAAAATCAATGCGTTCTTCGATCAACCAACCCAGAGCTATCAGGATGGTTTTGAGAAGCAGTATGTGAGCTACCTGCAGCAGAACGACAAGTTGTACCAGACCGCGGTGGAAGACAGCAACAGCTCTTACAGCCAGGCTATCTGGGTGCTGATTAGCGTGCTGGTTGCCGTGCTGGTAGTGATTATTGCCGTCTGGCTGGGTATTAAGCAGGCGCTGATCTCCCCGCTGAACCGTCTGATCGACAGCATTCGCCATATCGCCAGCGGCGACCTGGTGAAACGCATTGATGTGGAAGGTTCCAACGAGATGGGGGTTCTGGCCGACACGCTGCGTCATATGCAGGGTGAGCTGGTGCGTACCGTGGGTGACGTGCGTAACGGTGCGAACGCCATCTACAGCGGCGCGAGCGAAATCTCGATGGGTAACAACGATCTCTCTTCCCGTACTGAACAGCAGGCTGCTTCCCTGGAAGAGACCGCTGCCAGCATGGAACAGCTGACCGCGACGGTTAAGCAGAACGCCGAGAACGCCCGTCAGGCGAGCAACCTGGCGCTGAGCGCGTCTGAAACCGCGCAGAAAGGCGGTAAAGTGGTGGATAACGTGGTGCAAACCATGCGCGACATCGCCGGCAGTTCGCAGAAGATTGCTGATATTATCAGCGTGATCGACGGTATTGCTTTCCAGACCAACATTCTGGCACTGAACGCGGCGGTAGAAGCGGCGCGTGCGGGTGAGCAGGGGCGTGGTTTTGCCGTGGTTGCGGGTGAAGTGCGCAACCTGGCACAGCGCAGCGCCCAGGCGGCACGCGAAATTAAGAGCCTGATTGAAGACTCCGTTGGCCGCGTGGAAGTGGGTTCTACCCTGGTAGAAAGCGCCGGTGAAACGATGGGTGAAATCGTCAATGCGGTGACCCGCGTGACTGACATCATGGGTGAAATCGCCTCTGCCTCTGACGAGCAGAGCCGCGGTATTGACCAGGTGGGTCTGGCGGTGGCTGAGATGGATCGCGTGACCCAGCAGAACGCCTCGCTGGTGGAAGAGTCCGCCGCTGCTGCGGCAGCGCTGGAAGAGCAGGCGAGCCGTCTGACGCAGGCCGTTGCGGTATTCCGCATTCAGCAGGAGCAGATGAAAGCGCGCGAGCTTGCCTCAGCGAAAACCGTTGCCCCGGTCATGGCGCGTAAAGCGGCAACGGCCGATGCGGGCGATAACTGGGAAACGTTCTAATTCTGTCTGTTGTGCCGGGTGGCGGTTGCGCCTGACCCGGCCGATGGTTCGGTTTTTTAGCGCCTAAATAAGATGCCGGCGCATGGCACAGCGAGAGTCATACGCTAATCCGTGCGCGGCTTCTTCCTCTCTTTTCTGACGCAACTCTGGCGTTAATTCTGTGACTATTTCAAACCCCAGCCGCGAATAAAACGGCGCATTCCACGGTACGTCACGGAAGGTGGTCAGCGTGAGCGACGTCAGCCCCAGTTTGCGAGCCTGCTCAACAGCACAGGCGATAAGCTGCCGACCGACGCCTTTTCTCTGCCAGTCCAGGTGAACCGAGAGTTCCACAATAAACAGCGATGTGGGATGTATCTCCGCGAGGATGAAACCAACCGGCTTATCCCCGACCAGCGCCAGCCAGCTCATCCCTTGTTCGATACAGGCCAGATGACGTTCTGCTGAAATGGCAGGGCTGTCGGCAAGCCATGCCAGCGCAGGAATCTCACGAAAGCGCTGGCATGCGGCGCGCTCAATGGCGGGCAGGGCAGCGACATCGTGAAATGTTGCAGGTCGAACGGTCATTTTCATGGTGTACAGATCCATCAGCCCGCGCTGCTCACGATTTTAATTTCAACCATTCCGATCCCAAGCTGTCGCGGTGAGTGGCCGAGGATATTGCCTTCGTTAGTGGATTGCGGATCTGGCGGCACAATCACCAGGGTCTTGCTGCGCGATGGGTTATCGAAATGCAGCGTGGTGGTGGTGACGTTGTTTCCGAGCGTTAACGTTTGTTCTTGATTGCCCACGCGTACAGGAATGGGCTGGTTTGCGTTCGGCCCAAAGGCTTTCGCCGTGATCACCAGATCGAATTTTTCCGGCAGAGGATGGGTGTACTCAATTTTCACCTCATCGCCCAGTTGTGCGTTGGACCAGCGTCCCCAGGATTCTGGGCGGGAGATGCCGCTGAACTGCTTCACCTCTTCCGGGGCTCCGGCCACGTTGAAGATGAAGCTGTCGGCCTTGTAGCGGATGTCGTTGTCGACGATTTTCAGCATGTCGACGTTACGCTGGTAGCGCGCGGTATCAATAACCGTATCCTTAAACGCGGTTTTACTTTTCCACTGTGCTTTGTCGACGCGCTGGACAGTCTGTTCCCCCCCGAGCTGCCCCTGAGAAACACACCAGTCGGTAGAAAGCGCCAGCGGCTGCGACCAGAGCTGACCCATTTTGTAGCATTTGTCGACCCAGACAAAGTTATCGCGCGGGGCGAAATCGGCCAGCTGGAAACGCAGCGGTGCGGAGTATTCACTTTCCGGCAGCGGCTCGACCCGGTTATCCGACACGCGCAGCAGTAGCGGCAAGCGGAAATGGCTACCGGAGAACGCGATCATGCTTTTATCCTGATCGATGGTGAAGTCTTTCATCTCTTTCGGGAAATTCCACAGCCGGATGATATCTGGTTTCCATGCGAGGATTTTTTCCTTCATGTTGAGGAACACTTCTGACAACGATTGTCCCGACAGGGTGCTGCGGCCAAGACCGATAAAGTTATCTCCCCCCAGGATATCCAGCACGGTGGCTCCGTTATCCATTGAGTTGCGTTTGGTGGCAATCACCTCCTGTTGTGGGTGATCGCCGCGCAGAACGAAGAACAGGTTGGTGCGATCCTGTTTGTTAAGGGCATCCCATGCGCTGTTTTTCATCGCCAGGTGGTCAGAAGAGACAACAATTACCGTGTTTTTAAAATACGGTGAGGCTTTGATTTTCTCGACTAATGCAGCGATATGCTCCTGGCTGCAGGCCACGGCGCTGAAGGATTTATTACTCTTACCGTCAATGGCGTAGTTTTTACGCTTACAGGTGCGTGAAACGAATCCGTCAGGATGGTGGGTATCCACGGTCAGGGCAAAGAGCGAGAAGCGCTTGCCGGAGCGAGACAGCTCCTCGAATTTCTTCCAGGTTTCGTCCAGCACCGTATCATCGTAGAAGCCCCAGTCGTTACGATAATTCGGATCGGCGACCGTGGTTTTTAACTCTTCTGAACCATACAGATAGTCAAAACCGTGCGATTTCAGGAACACGTCTTTTCCGGCAAAGCGCAGGTTGGCACCTTGTACAAAATAGTTTTCGTAGCCGGAGTTCTTCAGGATATCGCCAAGACAGATATTCTGCGGGAAGAAGCTCGACATCGAGGCTGAAGCATTGCCTTCAAATGGCGCGAACAGCGGGATACCACACTGTGAGGCGACCATGCCGGCGATGGTGTAATCAGTACCGGGTAATTGCATGGTGTGGCTAAAGTCGAGACCGTCGTTTTTCAGCGCGCCCAGCTCCGGCGTGAGGTTCGGGAAGGCATCGTCATCAAAATACGTGCGTTCCAGACTCTCGCCGTAGATATAGACCAGGTTGAGCTTCGGGTGGTCTATCTTTTTCGATGGCTCTTTGTAATACGCCACGAAATCCGGATCGCCGTCGCGCGACTGGGATTTTACCAGCTCGGTTATCTGGTGAAATGCCGGGCTGGCGTCGACGGAGGCCAGTGCAAGGAAAAGCGCCAGCAGGCTGTAGCCATGATGATGAGGACGATGCTGACGGCGGTGCAGTACCCAGGTGAGAGTCCCAAAAATGGCAACCAGCGCCAGGACGACTCCCAGACCTGGAAGTATGTACTTACTGACACCCGCACCGGTCAGGCTGTTGGTCAGGGTATAGAGCACCGCATCGTTAATACCGTCTCCGGTAAAATAATTACTGGCGTACAGGGTAATGTTTAAAACAATGAAAATACCGAGTACCCCCAGCGTGACGACAAACCACCAGGTGTTACGGCCCGCTTTCCAGGCGTAAACGCCGATGGAAGCCAGGAAAAGGAATAGGGACACTAACTCTGACAACAAGCTATCCTCATCACGCCAGGATCTTAGCTGGCTAACTGTTCATGTTTTGGTAGTACAATGTAATTACGATGTTGTTAAGCTGCAATTTTAGTGTCACTAAAGCATGCAGTTGTTAGGAATTGGTTTATAAAATCGCTTTTTGAAGGCGGTCGCATCCTGACATATGGACGCTGAGACGGTGGCAGGTGGTAAAAACGCTCAGTTGACGCCGCGTTGCAAGACTATCGTAATAAACGCGGCGTGTTGTGGCAGAAAATGGGGTGGATCAGGAGATGAAATTAATGCCCTGTTTCAGTACCAGATCGCAGGCTTTGGTTTTCACCTGTTTCGCCAGCGAGGAGTTGCCGATAGTGCTCAGGTTAAGCTGCTGCCCGTTTTGCGCATTGAGCAGGCCCTGAATACCATCCATATAGCTGGTGTCCTGTTTCTGTTCCTGGGTATCCAGACCCAGTTTACCCAGCACCTGGTTTTTCACGTTTTGTGCGTCGGTCACGGAGGCCAGTTTTTGCTTCGCACAATACTCCAGAATACCCGCGGCGTTATTCATTGTGCCCGCGCTCAGCCCCTGAGTGCTGCCACCTAACAGGCTGGTGAGGGAAGACGCTGACAGACCGCCCTGAGAACTGCTGCTCTCTTTGGTGAGTTCGTTCGCGGCACTGGTCAGAGAATCCTGCCATGATGCAGCCTGCACCGCGCCGGTAACCAGCAGTGCGCCTAACAGTGTGCTGAAAAGAAAAGTTTTTTTCATAGTGGCTTACTCAAAAAAGGTCCGTTTCGGGCCGAAAGTGGCTCCAGTATATACCTTCGGGTCACCTGCATTTCCTGGAAATATCCTAATACTCTTTGCCGGTGACGCGGCTGCGATAACTTTCCCAGTCAAAGATGACATACAGACTGTTGCCGAGCTTCATGCGATCCATCACGCGTTCGCCCAGTAAGCGGGTCATCTCGTCGATATTGTGGTTCGTCAGCATGCCGGTTGGGCGTTTGGAAGAGGAGCGGCGATCGACAATCTGGTTAATGATCACTTTTTCATAGCGTGATTCGGTCTGGACGCCAATTTCGTCGATGACCAGTAAATCGACGTTGCTCAGATCGTTAAGCAGCTGTTCTTCGCTGGTTTCACGGTTGCTGAAGGTGTCTTTCATGGCGGACATAATATCGGCCACGGTGATGATTAATACGGATTTCCCGCGCAGCAGCAGTTCGTTGCAGATGGCGGCGGCAAGGTGGTTTTTCCCGGTGCCTGGCTTGCCGCTAAAGATGAAGCTGGCGATGTTGCCGTCGAATTCATCCACGTACTGACGTGCGGCGGCGAGAGCGTTCATCTGCCCGTTGCTCTCAAGCTTATAGTTATCAAAAGAGCAGTTCTGGTGTAGCGGACGGATACCGGAGCGATTAAAGGTGCGCTGCATTTTCATCGCCCGGTTTTCGCGGGCGAGGGCGGCTGCACGGATCTCACCCTGTTCCTTTTGCCATGCCAGCAGTTCTTCACCCGTGGTAAAGGCGGGTTTTACGTTAGCGGGCATCATTTTTTGCAGACGTTTCATCAGGTCGCCGACGTTTTTCATTTCGCACCTCGGAATCCGTTGGGGATCTGTTTATCCGGTTCTGAAAACGCGTTGATATCGCGCTTTGGTTGCCCGCCGTTGCTGGCGCGGTTGATTTGAAGGCTGCGTGCGAGCTTTTGCTGCCACTGAATATGGGTGAATACTTTGCCTTCTGCCTGCCACCAGGCGGTGAACGCGGCCAGCTCTTCGGGGGTTGCGGGCTGAGTCAGTGCAATGCCCCATAGCGCCGCCTGACGCTGAAAATCGGCGTCCGGCTGCCAGCCCGCGTACAGGGCAAATTTCCCCATCGGGATGGCCATGGGGGCGTGACCCGGTTCGTCAAAGAACTGGTTATCCAGAGTGACATCGCTCGCCGGGCGTGACAACCGCGCTTCAATTTCCAGAAGCTGCGCCAGACGCTCCGGTGTAATTGCATAAAACGCCGGAGCGTTATCGGCAAACACGGCAAGCGTACCGCCTTCGGCATGGGTCAACACGCCACGGGGATCGCGCATAAAGGCATCAATGCCAGCGACGCTGTTGGTCAGGATTCTGGAGGACATAACACTTTCTCTGCTGATAACTACGGGCGTGATATGGGTTTATGGTAGCACAGAGCGGGGGAGGGAATGGAGGGGGAAAGTGCGGGTTGATGCCCTCACCCTAACCCTCTCCCACAGGGAGAGGGAATCGGTCTGGATTACGCGATAATGTTCAGCGTTACGTCGATATTACCGCGGGTGGCGTTGGAGTATGGGCAAACAATGTGCGCAGCATCCACCAGTTTTTTGGCTTCAGCAGGATCCATACCTTCGACGTGGATGTTCAGTTTTGCTTCAATACCAAAACCGGTTGGCAGCGGGCCAATCCCCACTTCGCCTTCAATAAAGGCATCTTTTGGCAGAGTGAATTTGTCACGTGCGGCCACAAACTTCATTGCGCCCAGGAAGCAGGCAGAGTAACCCGCAGCAAACAGCTGTTCAGGGTTGGTGACTTCACCGCCCATGCCGCCCATCTCTTTTGGCACACCCAGTTTAACGTCCAGGACGCCATCGGAAGAGGTGGCGCGGCCATCACGGCCTCCGGTTGCTTTGGCTTTGGCAGTGTAGACAACTTTTTCTAAAGACATGGCAGGTTCCTCATCTTACGTTTATGTGTGCTATTAAATAGCGTGCGATATATATGGGTAAATAAATACGCGTAAAGTATAGCCTTACGCGTGCTGTAACTGTTGTCGCAAAAGTTCAAGCTGTTGCTTGAGTGCCAGCATACTGTCAGTGTCACATTGTGCTGCACAGCCCACCGCGTGAGGGACTTCCAGCGCTTGTTGCTGAAGTGCGCGCCCCGCATCACTCAGGGTGACCGCGACCTGACGCTCGTCTTTACGCGAACGATGGCGGTTTATCAGCCCGGCACTTTCCAGACGTTTTAACAAAGGCGTCAGGGTGGCGGAGTCAAGAAACAACCGTTCACCAATGTCCGACACCGTAATGTCATCCTGCTCCCACAGCACCAGCATCACCAGGTATTGCGGGTAGGTCAGGTTTAGCGGTGCCAGCAGTTGCCGGTACAGCTTGTTAAGCGCCAGATTTGCCGAATAGAGGGCAAAACAGAGCTGGTTATCCAGCAGAAGCGCGGTGGTGGTGTCGTTCGTTTTTGCATTCATGGATTGAATATAGGTAGTGCGCGATATAATTGCAAGCGATTTTATTGGTGAGCGCCATTCAGCACCAGGCGGAATGGCGAGATTATCCCCACGGCAGCGAAACAACTCGACTCTCAAACGCGTGGACGTTTGCGGTACAGCCACAAACCGGGGATCGACAGCCCGATGGAGAGCGCTCCAACAATGGAGGATGCCTTAAGAAAGTTGCTCAGCAGGAGGATCATTTGTGGCTCGCTGTAGCCAAAGTGACTGATTTTTACTGCTGAAATCATGGCCGTATAGGCGGAGATGCCCGGGAACATAGGGATAACGGCTGCGACGGTGAACACTTTTGGATGTGCCAGATACCAGCGTGACCACTGAATGCCAATGCTGCCAATCAGCATTGAGGCGATAAATGTCGACCATTCGATGTTAAAGCCCGCCGTCATCATCAGCATCCGCGAGCCGTGACCAATAGCACCCAGCAGAGCACACCACGGCAGTGCACGTTGCGGTACGTTAAATACCATCGCAAATCCGACGGCAGGAATGGCGGCCAGGAGCATGTCCTGCGCCAGTGCGAGCAGAAAATCTATTACGCCCATCCGCGTAACCCCCACAGTGTCATTGCCATGACCACACCGATGCAGGTGGCCAGCGTAAGTAAACTGGCGATAGCCCAGCGAGCCAGACCGGTATTGATATGTCCTTTAAACATGTCGGCAACCGCGTTAATTAACGGAAAGCCTGGTACCAGCAGGAGTACGCTGGCGGCCATAGCAATGGTGGGAGTATCGGCAAACTGTGGCAGGCGCAGGAGCAAGCCTGAAACCGTGGTGGCGACAAACGCGGTAATGCAGAAGTTAATTTGTGGGTGCAATTGCCGGTGCGTCAGTAACTGACGGACATACATGGCGAGGCTGCTGGCGAAGAACGTGATGAGTGCGCCGTCCCAGCCACCTTTATTGAGCTTACAAAAACAGGCGCATGACAGTCCCACCATCAGCACAACCAGCCAACGTGGATAGCGTAATGGCCTGATTTGGTTAAACCGTTTCTCAATCTCCTTGAGGTCGAGCAGTTTGTGCTCCGCAAGAATAACGATATGCTGCACCTCCGTCACAACGTGCATATTAATACCGCGATCGTGGTTTTTACGGGTGGAGGTCAGGCACTGACCGTCTTTAATGGTGGTCAGCACAATGGCGTTTGATGAGATAGCGCTTTCAACGCTATCCATACCCATCGCCAGCCCCAGCCGCGTAGAAAGTTCCTCGACCAGCGCGCTTTCCGCTCCATGCTGGAGGAGAAAAAGTCCGCACTGAATACATAGCCGCGTTATCGCACGCTGCATTGACTGATCTGCCTGCATGTATTGCCCTGAAGAGAAGAAAGAATGCTTGCCTGATGGCACTGAATGCTTACTTTTAGCACAAAGAGAGGTGTCTTGTGCTCTGGGTCAGATCAAGGTTTGTGCAAACAGTTGTCACCCGGTTTGCGCAACGGTGCGTGCCTTAATTCATTAATATTGTGAATTCTTTAATCTCAAAATATAAAACATTTATATTAAGTTTTTCTAATTTTATATTTTCGTTATTTTAAGGTTGTTTGAATTAAATTTAGTTGATCTTTATGAGATATTATAACTGTTTTAGACGTTTCTTAATTCAATAACATCTGCCATCTTCTGCGTGTATTAATCAGTTGTGCATTCAGGGGCGAATGTACGTTAAACCTAAAGATTACCCGATAAATGAAAAATGGACACGGAGGGTCTATGTTGCCATTGAATGGTAAACACGGAGTGGTGATTAGCAGGATACCCGTCATGCAAAACGGGTTGGGTAGCGTCATGGCACGTCATTTTCCTGAGTTTGAGCTGACCTACTGCCGCTCACTGCAAGAGTTAACCTTGCTTCAGTTACGCCGTGCTGACGTCATTATTGCTGATGTTTCAGGGTATTACGGCAACCCCCGGGGCTTACTGGAAGAGTATTACGGTTTATTGAACCAATACCGGGGTATTCACTGGATTTTTTTAGTCTCCCGTCCTCTTTATCCGATTGCTGTTGAGCTGCTTATGCGTCCGGAAAGTACGTTACTTTCTGATATGGAGCCGATTGAAGGCGTGATTAACGCTATTCGTGCAGGTAGCGATCGGGCGGAGCGGATAAGCCAGACGTTATTACTGGCAGAATCACCAGGCTCTGAAGATGAAGACGAACACTTTATTGCGCTCACACACTCCGAACGCAAAGTATTGCGCCTGTTAGGTAAAGGTTGGGGAATTAACCAAATTGCCACACTGCTCAAGAAGAGCAACAAAACGATTAGTGCGCAGAAAAATAGTGCGATGCGCCGGTTGTCACTACGTAGTAATGCCGATATGTACGCCTGGATCAGCAGTACACAGGGAATGAGAGAGCTGAGTTTAATGTCAGCCTATGGAGAGTATGAGGAATGGAAAAGACCGTTACAGCAAGACATATCGCTGTCATCGAAAATTGCGCAATGAGTGCGGTTGGGCTGCAGCATCTCTTTGCGATGCCTGAGCTCAGCCATTATCAGTTGCACCTGTTTACTCAGTTCGACAGTTTTAAGGCGGCACTTCCTCACATCTCCTTTTTCTCGGTGATTTATTCACTGTCTGATGCGCGAGAGGAGCGTCGTAACTGTCTGGCCTGTCTGCGGGATCTTGCGTTTACTCATAGTGACATCCAGCGGATTATACTGGCATCTGATGAGATGGAAGCGCGGTTGATTGGCCATCTTTCGCCTTCACGCCTTCATGGCATTATTAGTAAGGCGGTGTCGCTTAGCCACCTGCAGGCGGAGTTGCTTGCGTTGCTAAGTGAAACACATCGAATCAATGACAATGTACTGAACCACTGGTATGTGAGCCAGAGCAGGATGTTAAGCCCAACGGAGCGCGCGATTTTGCGGTATATGTCCTTCGGGTATTCCATCCCTGAAATCGCGACACAGCTTGAACGTAATATTAAAACCATCCGGGCGCATAAGTTTAACGCGATGGTGAAGCTGGGGGTTAATTCAGATGTAGGGCTACTGGACGCGGCGGACATTTTGACTCATCTTCCGGCCAGAGATACTCGAGGCTCTGTGTTAAGCACGCCAGTATTCTCATAACCTGGTGTGGATGCGCCAGATACGCTCTGGCGCAACGATCAAATGCAGACATCGACCCACCTGGCGGATGTCAGCTCAGCCATCCGCTCAGGTGAAATGCGCACAGCACTGTGGATTGCACCGGCAGCGGGGAGCACTTCAGCGTATTGTTTTAAGGAAATATCACAGTACACCGACAGCTGGTTTTCCAGCCCGAACGGGCATACGCCGCCAACAGGATGGCCGGTGATGGTGACCACCTCATCACTACTGAGCATGCGTGCTTTCGCACCAAAGGTGTCTTTCAGTTTTTTGTTATCCAGACGTGCATCACCTTTCGCGACCACCAGAATCACCTCATTTTTGACCTTTAATGACAGCGTCTTGGCAATTTGCCCCGGCTCAACGCGATGGGCAGCCGCGGCCAGTGCAACGGTGGCGGTACTCTGGCTAAGTTCTATGACCTCTATATCCGGAGCGTTGTCGGCAAAAAACTGCTGTACAGACTGCAAACTCATTGTTTCCTCCTGACAAATATCCTGCGTAATCTGTCATAAGAAATTATGCTCTGTAAATATCTCTTAAGTAACAAATATCCCGTATGGCTGATTTCTGGATCGCCTTCACATTCACAGAAACCGGTTACAGTAACCGGTTGCGGAGCGTGCGTGAGAGATTAATACTGAGTACGTAACGTCCCCTGTATCCAATAATAAGAGCAAATTATGAAACCATTCTGTCTGAGCAGTACCGCTGGTACACAAGCCAGCAAGGTTGTGAAGCTGATTTATGGATTAACGTGTGGCGTGGATGCGCCTGTAACGAACGTCTGACAGGAGATCTGCTATGTCTGCCAACCATGCTGCGTTTAACCTGATATTCCGTTTTGTTGAGAATTACGTTAGCCCGATAGCCGGGCGGATCTCCTCCCAGCGTCATGTTATGGCTATCCGGGATGGGTTCATCTCCGCAATGCCGTTCATGATTGTAGGATCATTCTTGTTAGTGTTTGCTTACCCACCG
Source organism: Enterobacter cloacae (assembly GCA_014169315.1). Classification (NCBI taxonomy): domain Bacteria; kingdom Pseudomonadati; phylum Pseudomonadota; class Gammaproteobacteria; order Enterobacterales; family Enterobacteriaceae; genus Enterobacter; species Enterobacter cloacae. The sequence continues at coordinate 559,427 of AP022133.1, forward strand.
TTTTCGCCAGATACCACCTGGGGCTTCGCGCGCGCCTGGCTGGATATGGCGAAGCAATTCGAAGGCCAGATCCTGACGCCGTTTGATATGACGATGGGGGTGATGTCTATCTATATCTGTGCGGCCATCGCCTATAACCTGGGCAAACACTATGTTAAGTCGTATCAGTTAGATCCGTTCATGTGCGCAATGCTGTCGCTCATGGCATTTCTGCTGGTCGCAGCGCCAAAAACCAAAGGCACTCTGCCTGTAGACAGCCTGGGGGGGACGGGGATCTTTACCGCCATTCTGGTGGCAATCTACTGCGTAGAGATGATGCGGTTCCTGAAAGCGCACAACATTGGTATTCGTCTGCCTGACCAGGTACCACCGATGATCAAAAACTCCTTTGATCTGCTGATCCCGGTACTGGTGGTGGTGCTGACGCTCTATCCGCTGAGTCTGCTGATTCAGTCTGAGTTTGGCATGTTGATCCCACAGGCCATTATGTCTGTCTTTAAACCGCTGGTTTCTGCGGCAGACTCCCTGCCTGCGATCCTGCTGGCGGTGTTGATTGGCCATCTGCTGTGGTTTGCAGGGATCCACGGTGCAGCTATTGTCTCCGGAATGCTGCAGATGTTCTGGCTGACCAACCTGGGGGCAAACCAGACCGCGCTGGCGGCCAGCCAGCCTCTGCCACATATCTTTATGGAAGCGTTCTGGACGTTCTTTATTGTGATTGGGGGTTCGGGAGCTACGATGGGGCTGGTGTTCTGCTATCTGCGCAGCCGCTCTGCACATTTGCGCTCAATTGGTCGTCTGAGCGTGGTGCCAAGCATCTTTAACATCAATGAGCCTGTCATTTTCGGCACCCCGATTGTGATGAACCCGGTGTTCTTTATTCCTTTCCTGCTGGCCCCTATGGTCAATGCCGTGCTGGCCTGGTCAGCGATGAAGTTTGATCTGATTAGCCGCGTGATCTCTGTCGTGCCGTGGACGGCTCCTGCCCCAGTGGGTGCCGCATGGGCACTGGGCTGGGATTTCCGCGCAGCCATCCTGGTGGTGGTGCTGGCCTGCGTATCGGCAATAATCTACTTCCCGTTCTTTAAAGTGTACGAGAAGCAGTTGCTGGAACAGGAAGCTGAAGAAGCGCAGCGTAATGCTGAAGAGGAAAACCAGCAGGTTGCATAGGTCAAAGCAAAACGGCAACCGGAGGTTGCCGTTTTGCTTGTTTACCCTTCTCACCGGAGAAGCCGTTATTATTCATGCCGACCTTTCCGGTCCCCGTCCTTATGTTGTCTGCATCTCTTCGCTGAACAGGATGTTATTACGTCCCATATGCTTCGCTTCGTAGAGGGCTTTATCCGCTTTTTCCAGCGCGCTTTCAACGTCGTCACCCTCAAAAATGGCAATGCCAATACTGATGGTGACGTTGGTGGCGACACTTTCGTTGAACATATGCGGGATTTTTAAATCGTAAACTTTCTGGCGGATCCGCTCTGCCGTCAGACGGGCATGTTCAAGCGAGATGTTGGTCAGCAGTACCATAAACTCCTCACCACCAAAACGCGCGACAATATCACGTGAACGCACGGCATTACGGATTGCCGCAGAGACCCGGATCAGCGCCTGGTCGCCCATCATATGGCCATAGTGGTCGTTGTAGGCCTTGAAGTGGTCGATATCCAGCAGCAGGACAAAGTGCTCGCCGTTTTCTACCGTCGGCAGGTTCTCCAGCCGGCTTTGCAGGCCACGACGGTTATACAGGCCGGTAAGCGGATCCATCATACTGAGATCGGTAAGCGTTTCTCGTTCTTCCAGTAACCGGGAGAGCAGCTCCTGAGCGAAATGGTCGTTACGTCTTTGCAGAATATTGTGAATACCAATCGCCACCACAGGCAGTGCGAAGGAGTAGGTCATTCTCAGCCAGTTTTCATGATTGCTTAACCACAGGCAGGCAATAAAGGCGGGTAAGGAATGCAGAATAAATGCTTTGATATTGCTGGCAAATGACAGTGAACCGATAAAAAGTACTGTTAATAACGCCATGATCAAATATGTCAGCTGATCGTGCGTAATTAACAAAAATTTCGAGACAATTTGCCAGGCCCATAAAGAACCGAAGATCGAGGAAACGACAGAAATATTGACTTTCCGGGTTCTGTTTTTCCAGTGCCAGAGGAGTAATCCACTACTGATTGCAAAAATAGCGAACAGGGGCATCGGAAACTGAGGGACAGAATAGAGCGGGTTTGTTACCGAGAACACGGCTGAGGTAGCGTTCAGGAATAAAAATAAACGTAAAGATAATTGATATTTGCTATTGACCAAAGACCGCCAGGATTGTGATGTCATAGTAGTACGTTTTTATTAAAATTTAATTAAAACAGATGAATAGGTGTTGTTTTTGAATAGTGAATGCAAAGTAAATCGAAAAATAATTATCAGAAAATCTTTATAGGTAGTTAACAGGTGAGCAATTTATCACCTTAGGCATTTCCTGTCATTACAGGAAAGGTAAAGGGCGATTGATTTTAATTATGCATGCTGACATATGATAATTATTACCATATGATATTGGTTATCATTATCGGTATGAAAGGGCAAAGCATGTTGAACAGGGCGCTGGGAAGTGGTTGGGGTGTACTGCTACCGGGGGTGATTCTGGGCGGTCTGATGTTTGCCGATCTCTCCATTGAGACCTGGAAAGCCATCATTGTTTCGGGGTTGTTGGTGACGTCGGCAATGATCTGGCATAAGCAGTTACGGCACTTTGTGTTGCTGCCATCATGCGTTGCGCTGGTCAGTGGAATTCTGGTGATACTGATGAGTTTGAAATAACAGGGAAAAAGAAGAGGTACAACAGAAGGGATGTAAGATAATTGGTGCGAGGGGGGGGACTCGAACCCCCACATCCTAAGGACACTAACACCTGAAGCTAGCGCGTCTACCAATTCCGCCACCTTCGCACAGTCATCTTACTTTTTTGATATCGCCTCGTTGGTGCGAGGGGGGGGACTCGAACCCCCACATCCTAAGGACACTAACACCTGAAGCTAGCGCGTCTACCAATTCCGCCACCTTCGCCCAGTGCGAGCAATATCAACGTGATTTATGGTGCGAGGGGGGGGACTCGAACCCCCACATCCGTAAGGACACTAACACCTGAAGCTAGCGCGTCTACCAATTCCGCCACCTTCGCATACCATCGATACTGTAAAAGTATCGTAACCACGGAGGCGCATTCTAGATGTTTTCAGCTTTACGTCAACTGAAAAGTGCGCACCTTTTATTGATTGCTGCAAAAATGGTCGGAACAGAGACGCCTGTTTGCCGGATGGCGCTGGCGCTTATCCGGCAAACAAACATGACGAATTATTTTTTCGCCTGACGTGTCATCACGGTGCGGTAAACCTTAAAGCGGCCGGTCTGGGCGATCACTTCGTGGAAGCCAAAGGTTTCATCCAGCACTTTCGGGTACGCCAGGAAGGCGTTCGCGACGATACGCAACTCGCCGCCGCTGTTGAGGTGACGGACTGCACCACGGATCAGCGTTTGCGCCGCCTCAAGGCTGGTCTCCATCCCGTCGTGGAACGGTGGGTTAGAGATAATCATGTCAAAGCGACCAGTCACATCAGAGAAGACGTTGCTGGCCATCACTTCGCCTTCAATGCCGTTGGCCGCAAGCGTTGCGCGGCTGGCTTCCACCGCTGGAGCACTGACATCACACAGCGTTAAACGCACTTTTGGCGAGTGGCTGGCAAGTACTGTCGCCAGTACGCCCGCACCACAACCCACGTCCAGCACTTTGCCTTTGGTGTGCGGCGTCAGGGTGGACAGCAGCAGCTTACTGCCAACATCCAGACCGTCGCGGCTGAAGACGCCCGGCAGGGTTTTGATGGTCAGACCGTCAAGCTGATATTCGCCCCAGAATTTATCTGCATCAAACGATGGCTGTTTTTCCAGGCGACCGTGGTACAGGCCGCAGCGACGGGCGCTGTCGACTTTGTTCAGCGGGGCATACTCTTCGAGCATCTGCTCTGCGCTACGCACGCCGCTGCGGTTCTCACCGACAACGAAGATGTCGCAACCGACCGGCAGCAGGGAGAGCAGGTTCATCAGCTGGAACTGGGCTTCCGGTTTGTTCTTCGGCCAGTAATAAATCAGCGTATCGCAGTTGGCAACATCGCTCTGCTCTGCCACCAGGCTAAAGCGCGCGCGCTCGCCCATCTGGCGGCTCAACACCTGCCAGTGGTGGTAATATTGGGTGTGGGCACGGCTTTCAGCACAGTCGAAACGCGCAGGCAGGTCATCCTGCATATCTCCGGCAAACAGAATACGGCTTTGTTCGAAATCATCACTGTGGCGCAGCAAGACTTCACTTGCCGGGGTAAATGCAGACATGAATTGTTCCTCAATAAACTCAGGCGGGGATTATAGTAGGTAGATGGCGCACTTTCGACACATTTGCTATATTTGCGCGCCTGAGAGACAGGAGTTTTCGCTATGACATCCCGACGAGACTGGCAGTTGCAGCAACTGGGCATTACCCAGTGGGCCTTGCGTCGCCCGACGGCGTTGCAGGGTGAAATCGCGATCTCCATCCCTGCGCACGTGCGCCTGGTGATGGTGGCGGAAGAACTGCCTGCCCTGAATGAACCCCTTATCGGTGATGTCCTTCGTAGCCTGAAGCTGACCTCCGATCAGGTTTTACAGCTGACGCCAGAGCGGGTCGCGATGCTCCCTCCTGACAGTCGCTGCAATAGCTGGCGAATGGGGGAGCCAGACGAGAGCACCCTCCAGGGGAGCCAGATCAGCTCGCCCGCGCTGGAAGAACTGAAAGCCAACCCAAACGCGCGCCGCGCGCTATGGCAACAAATCTGCGAATATGAACACGATTTCTTCCCTCACGACGCCTGACCTGACAACAGCGTTCGCGATTGAAACACGCGCCCACGCATTTCCGTGGAGCGAAAAAACGTTCGCCAGCAACCAGGGTGAACGGTACCTGAACTACCGCCTGGATGTTGACGGCACAATGGCCGCGTTTGCGATTACTCAGGTCGTCCTTGATGAGGCAACGCTGTTTAATATCGCCGTTGATCCTGCATTTCAGCGTCGTGGGCTGGGCAGGGAACTGCTTGAGCATCTCATCCGCGAGCTGGAAATCCGTGACGTTTTCACCCTGTGGCTGGAAGTGCGTGCATCGAATGTCGCCGCCATCGCACTCTACGAAAGCTTAGGCTTTAACGAGGCGACAATCCGCCGTAACTACTACCCCACCGCAGAGGGACGTGAAGACGCCATTATTATGGCTTTGCCGCTTGGATAACTAAAATAAGGTTGTAACGATGAAATGGGACTGGATTTTCTTTGATGCCGACGAAACGCTGTTCACGTTTGACGCATTCGGTGGCCTGCAGCGGATGTTTCTGGATTATAGCGTCACCTTCACCGCTGAAGATTTTCAGGACTATCAGGCGGTAAACAAACCGCTGTGGGTGGATTACCAGAACGGTGCCATCACCGCGTTACAGCTGCAGCACCAGCGCTTTGATGCATGGGCGGAGCGGTTAAACGTCAGCCCGGGTTTGCTGAACGACGCGTTCCTGAACGCGATGGCCGAGATTTGCGCACCGCTGCCAGGGGCGGTTTCCCTGCTGGATTCGCTGAAAGGCAAGGCGAAGCTTGGGATCATCACCAATGGTTTTACCGCGCTGCAGCAGATCCGCCTTGAGCGCACCGGCCTGCGCGATCATTTCGACGCGCTGGTGATCTCGGAAGAGGTCGGCGTGCCAAAACCTGATCCGCGTATTTTTGATTATGCGCTTGAACAAGCGGGTAATCCTGACCGTGAGCGTGTACTGATGGTCGGCGATACTGCCGAATCAGACATTCTTGGCGGCATGAACTCAGGTCTGTCGACCGTCTGGCTGAACGCGCATGGCCGCGCGCAGCCGGAAGGGATCGAGCCGACCTGGACCGTCACGTCATTGAACGAACTGGAGCAGCTCCTGTGTAAACAATGATTGCCTGCCCCCCATTGATGGGTAAAATAGCCGCATTTTTCGTATTCCATGATGCGCGGCCTGCTGTCGCGCTTACATAAGAAGATTTGATTATGACGTTGTCTCCTTATCTGCAAGAGGTGGCCAAACGCCGCACTTTTGCCATTATTTCGCACCCGGATGCCGGTAAAACGACCATCACCGAGAAGGTGTTGCTGTTCGGACAGGCGATCCAGACCGCCGGTACCGTAAAAGGCCGTGGCTCCAGCCAGCATGCAAAATCCGACTGGATGGAGATGGAAAAGCAGCGTGGTATTTCAATTACCACTTCCGTGATGCAGTTTCCGTATCACGACTGCCTGGTAAACCTGCTGGATACCCCGGGCCACGAAGACTTCTCCGAGGATACCTACCGTACCCTGACGGCGGTAGACTGCTGCCTGATGGTGATCGACGCCGCGAAAGGTGTAGAAGATCGTACCCGTAAGCTGATGGAAGTCACCCGTCTGCGCGATACGCCGATCCTCACCTTCATGAACAAACTCGACCGTGACATCCGCGACCCGATGGAGCTGATGGATGAAGTGGAAAACGAGCTGAAGATCGCCTGTGCGCCGATCACCTGGCCGATTGGCTGCGGTAAGCTGTTCAAGGGCGTTTACCATCTCTATAAAGACGAAACCTACCTGTACCAGACCGGTAAAGGCCACACCATTCAGGAAGTGCGCATTGTAAAAGGTCTGGATAACCCGGATCTGGACACGGCAGTCGGTGAAGAGCTGGCCGCGCAGCTGCGTGACGAGCTGGAGCTGGTGAAGGGGGCGTCTCATGAGTTCGACAAAGAGCTGTTCCTGAGTGGCGAAATTACACCGGTCTTCTTCGGTACCGCACTGGGTAACTTCGGCGTTGACCATATGCTGGACGGTCTGATTGAGTGGGCACCACGCCCGATGCCGCGTAAAACCGACACCCGTGAAGTGGAAGCACAGGAAGAAAAATTCACTGGCTTCGTCTTTAAAATTCAGGCCAACATGGATCCGAAACACCGTGACCGCGTAGCGTTCATGCGCGTGGTGTCCGGTAAGTATGAAAAGGGCATGAAGCTGCGCCAGGTGCGTATCGGTAAAGACGTGGTGATCTCCGACGCACTGACCTTTATGGCGGGCGACCGTTCCCACGTTGAAGAAGCGTATCCGGGTGACATCATCGGCCTGCACAACCACGGTACCATCCAGATCGGTGATACGTTCACCCAGGGTGAGATGATGAAGTTCACCGGTATTCCGAACTTCGCACCGGAGCTGTTCCGTCGTATTCGCCTGCGCGATCCGCTGAAGCAGAAACAGCTGCTGAAAGGGCTGGTACAGCTCTCCGAAGAGGGTGCTGTACAGGTGTTCCGTCCGATTGCCAACAACGATCTGATCGTGGGCGCTGTCGGTGTGCTGCAGTTCGACGTGGTCGTTGCGCGTCTGAAAAGCGAGTACAACGTCGAAGCGATTTACGAATCAGTCAACGTGGCCACGGCGCGCTGGGTTGAGTGTTCTGACGTGAAGAAATTCGAAGAATTTAAGCGTAAGAACGAAATTCAGCTGGCGCTGGATGGCGGTGATAACCTGACCTATATCGCGCCGACAATGGTGAACCTGAACCTGACGCAGGAACGTTATCCTGACGTGCAGTTCCGCAAAACGCGCGAACACTAATCTCCTCTCAGAGCACGGCAGCCGCCGTGCTCTTCTTTAAATCCAGTCTTATTAATCCCTTGCGGAATGTTCTTAAATCATCGCATTTTCCTGAGTGTCGCTCGTTTTTTGACCTATTCTGAATGCGACACAGGGATAGTGATCTATATTTAACTCAGTGTTTAGCACCGAATGTGGATGAATTAACTATTCAGAATATATTTTCTGGTTCGCTATTTTATCCTGGTGTTTATTCGCAATATATCAATCTGTCTGTAAGGAAAATATGTCGCCCAAATAACGGGTAAAACACAGGAATATATCGATGAATATGACAAGACTGAAGATTTCGAAAACTCTGCTGGCGGTCACATTGGGTAGCATCCTCGTGAGCAGTTCTGTCCTCGCGGAAACCAACACAATGGATAACGTGCAGTCCACCGCAAATAGCGCAGGGGAAAAAATCGATAGCTCTCTGAATAAAGTCGGTAATTTCATGGATGACAGCTCAATTACAGCAAAAGTGAAAGCTGCGCTGGTGGATGATAAAAATATCAAGAGCGCTGGTATTTCCGTTAAAACCGACAATAAAGTTGTCACCCTGAGTGGTGTTGTCGAGAGTCAGGCTCAGGCTGAACATGCCGTATCCATTGCGAAAGCCGTTGAGGGTGTGAAGAGCGTCAACAACGATCTGAAGACGAAGTAAATGAGCACAATTCGCCCGTCTGGCTGAGGCCTGAGGGCGAAATAAGAACTACACCTGGAAAAACGCCGGTGAGTAGCCTGAGCGCTCATGCTTAGCGGCCGACATTAACTATGGTAAAGGAGAGGCTTATGTTTCGTTGGGGCATTATATTTCTGGTTATCGCGTTAATTGCCGCCGCGCTGGGCTTTGGTGGTCTGGCGGGGACGGCAGCGGGTGCGGCGAAAATTGTCTTTGTCGTCGGCATTATCCTGTTCCTGGTCAGCCTGTTTACTGGACGTCGCCGTCCATAGCTATGCATTACTCTGACAGCGACACTGAAGCCAGTCCTTGCGACTGGCTTTTTCTCATTTGAGTACCCGTGGGGATGTGCGTTACTGTGTCTGAACATGACCACGGGCTGGAGGAGCATAAATGGATTATCACCTCGCCAGCCAGGCGCAGCGAATGAGGCACAATTTGATAGCGAGGATCTGGCGTGATGCACTGCTTTGTCGACACCCATTGCCACTTTGATTTTCCGCCGTTTACGGGTGATGAAGAACAAAGCATTGCGAGAGCCGCCGAAGCAGGCGTTCAGGCGATCATTGTACCTGCGATCGAAGCGGCTAATTTTGAGCGTGTTCTTAACCTCGCTCAGCACCATCGCGCCATATATGCTGCACTTGGGCTGCATCCGATAGTTATTGAGCGTCATCTTGATGAGCATATTGAGAAGCTGGATGTGGTTTTGCAAACCGCCGGGAACAAACTCGTCGCCATCGGTGAGATCGGGCTCGATCTCTGGCGCGATGATCCGCAGTTTGAGCGCCAGCAGGCTCTCCTGGATGCACAGCTCAGGCTGGCAAAACGCCACGATCTGCCGGTGATCCTCCATTCCAGACGTACCCATGACAAACTGGCAATGCATCTGAAACGTATCGATCTGCCGCGAACGGGCGTTGTGCATGGTTTTTCTGGTAGCCTGCAACAGGCACAGCGGTTTATTGAACTGGGTTATAAAATTGGCGTTGGTGGGACAATTACCTACCCGCGTGCCAGCAAAACCCGGGAGGTGATGGCACAATTGCCGCTGTCAGCGTTGTTACTGGAAACGGATGCCCCCGATATGCCGCTCAACGGTTTTCAGGGACAGCCTAATCGCCCGGAGCAGGCGGCGCATGTGTTTACCACGCTGTGCGAGCTGCGTGAGGAGCCAGAAGTGCTCATTGCCGGGGCGTTGCTTGAGAATACCCGTTCACTCTTTGGCGTCACACTATAGATAAAGCGCCGGGCGGATCACCGTAATCTTTTGTTTTTCCATCGCCAGTGCCAGCGGTTCAACGTCGTCCGGCGTGGCGCTGCGCCATGACGCTGCCTCACCGTAAACCCCCTGTGCGTGAAAGGCATTGATCCGCACCGGGACATCCCCCAGAGAACGGATAAAGACGATCAGCGGTTTGAGATGTTCCAGATAATCACACTGATCCGGGATCACCAGCAGCCGCAGTTCCGTTAACCGTTGATGTTGCGCCAGCCAGCGGATGCTGTGTTTGATCTGCGGGTTTTCACGCCCGGTCAGGAAGCGGTGATGCTCATTTCCCCAGGCTTTCAGATCCAGCATGGCACCGTCAAACACCGGCAGCAGTTTTTGCCAGCCGGTTTCCCCTAACAGACCATTACTGTCCACCAGACAGGTTAAATGACGTAGCGCGGGATCGGTTTTGATCGCCGAGAAAAGGGCGATCAAAAACGGCAGCTGCGTGGTGGCTTCTCCGCCGCTTACGGTAACCCCCTCTATAAACGGTGCTGCTTTGTGAATTTGCGTGAGGATCTCTTCCACGCTGAAGCGGTGCGCCATGGGTGTCGCCTGTTGCTGGCATAAATGCAGGCAGGTATCGCACTGCTGGCAGTGGCTCTCCTGCCACCAGACGCGTCCGGCCTGAATGTTCAGCGCATCGTGCGGGCAATGGGGGACGCAATCGCCGCAGTCGTTGCAGCGACCGATTGTCCACGGGTTGTGGCAGGTTTTGCAGCGCAGGTTGCAGCCCTGCAGGAACAGCGCCAGGCGGCTGCCTGGACCGTCCACACAGGAGAAGGGGATAACCTGACTAACTAAAGCGCATCTGCTGTTCATGGCTTATCACGCGTGGCTGACGTTCCAGAATGCGGGTATTTCGCGCGGCCTCCTCGCCAAGCCACGTCGTGTTCGTGCGCGACCCGGCTTCGCGGTATTTTTCCAGATCCGACAGGCGCACCATATAGCCGGTAACGCGCACCAGATCGTTACCGGCGACGTTGGCGGTAAATTCGCGCATACCCGCGTTAAACGCCCCCAGACAAAGCTGTACGACCGCCTGCGGGTTACGTTTTACCGTCTCTTCCAGCGTCAGAATATCGCTGATCCCGGACGTGTAGTGTTGATGGTGCGGTGCTACGGCCAGCAGGTGGCTGATGGGATCGGGTTCATCACCGTAAGGCAGACGTGCGCCCGGCGTGGTGCCTGAGTCGGAACTGATCCCCGACTGTGCATGCAGGAGCGCGCGCTGTTTCCAGCCGTATTTCACCGGGGTGTTTTCAACAAACGCCGAGAGCTGCTCGCTAATGCGATAGCCCAGTGCGTTGGCCTGCTCATCCTTACCGTAACGACCTTTGATACCGCCTTTCTCACAAAGCAGGTTCACCGCTTCAGCCAGACCGTACATGCCAAACATTGGCACGAAACGATCGCTATCAATCAGCCCCTCTTTGACCAGGAAGCTATTCTCAAAGAAGCCGGATTTTTCATACAGGAACGCGCAACGCGCATCAATGATGGCTATCTGTTGCTGGCAGTAGTGCGGCAACGTGCGGGTGAAGAAGTCTTCAGGGGAATGGCTGCGTTCAGCAATCGCCTTCAGGTTGAGGCGTACCAGAGTGCTGCCACCGCCTGCGAGCGGCAGGGAGTTGTAACAACTCACCACACCATAGCGGCCTTTTGTGAAAATTTTATCATTGACTGGGCCATTAGAAACATGTGGTTTACTGCATTCACAAATGTTTTTTGCCACGCTCAGCAGCAGAGTGTCGGGCGTAACATCCGGGTCATAAATAAAGGTCAGATTGGGTGCGACCTGCTTCATTTCTGCATCCGCACGTAGAATGGCACGCGTGATGGGGGTGTCCGCCGGGCCGATGTTGGCATGCATAAAAGCATCAGGTAGCGTTCTGTCGAGGTAACGCCAGAAACGTTTTATTCGAACATCGATTTCTTCTTGTGTTAGAATTCTAACATACGGATCCAGTAACGCATCGAGTTGTCCCAGGTAGACCGGCATTGATGTGACGGATGGCACATGGTGATACAGGATGGTTAACAGCGAGAGGGCATCATCAAGATCTTTTGCCCCTTCCAGCTCCAGCCATTCCGAGCCGTTAGCCAAAAATTTTGCGTAATCCGGCAGGACGTAACGGGGTTTGTAAGGCGCATGGCCTTCGAACATGTCGCAGATAACGCCCTCGTCCAGTGCGGCACGGGCAGCCTGAGGCAGGTCTGGATAGGGGAGATTGTTCTCCGCTTCCAGCGCCAGAAAATGCCGCTTTTGCTCCGGGGTTAATACCGGGCTTGTCACAATGTTCTGACAACGTTGTTGCAGGGCGTCGGGGCCGGCGTGGGACATATTCGCTTCCTTTATTGTTCTGCGGATGATGAACGGATTGTAGGAAGCCATCCCGTCAGGGCCTTTGATCCGACAGGGGTAATCGCTGCTTTAGTCAGCAATTAGCGAACTAAAGTTTGAAGTTGATCTCATTACAGTAATGCAAATTTGTACGCAGTTTTCATTAACTGTGATGAATGTCGAAGTGTAAGTGCGGGTGAATGTTAGAATACTCACAGACCCGCAAGGTAAATTTATACGGCAATGCCGTTGGAGAATGTTATGACCGATTTAACTGCAAGCAGCCTGCGCGCGTTGAAACTGATGGACCTGACCACCCTGAACGATGACGACACCAATGAGAAAGTCATCGCCCTGTGCCATCAGGCGAAAACGCCCGTCGGTAATACCGCAGCCATCTGTATTTACCCGCGTTTTATCCCGATTGCACGTAAGACTCTGAAAGAGCAGGGCACGCCGGATGTGCGTATTGCTACCGTGACTAACTTCCCCCACGGCAACGACGATATCGACATTGCACTGGCAGAAACCCGCGCGGCCATTGCCTACGGTGCTGATGAAGTTGACGTGGTGTTCCCGTATCGCGCGCTGATCGCGGGCAACGAGAAGATTGGTTTCGACCTGGTGAAAGCCTGTAAAGACGCGTGTGCTGCGGCAAACGTGCTGCTTAAAGTCATCATCGAAACCGGTGAACTGAAAGAAGAGGCGCTGATTCGTAAAGCGTCTGAAATCTCCATCAAAGCCGGTGCGGATTTCATCAAAACGTCTACCGGTAAAGTGCCGGTTAACGCTACCCCGGAAAGCGCACGCATCATGATGGAAGTGATCCGTGATATGGGCGTGTCCAAAACCGTTGGTTTCAAACCAGCTGGTGGCGTGCGTACCGCTGAAGACGCGCAACAGTTCCTGGCGATTGCTGATGAGCTGTTCGGTGCGGACTGGGCGGACTCCCGTCACTACCGCTTTGGCGCATCCAGCCTGCTGGCAAGCCTGCTGAAGGCGCTGGGTCACGGCGACGGTAAGAGCGCAAGCAGCTACTAAGATTTGAAATGCCGGGTGGCGCGTAGCGAGCCCGGCCTACTTCGGGAGGTTACCGTGTTTCTCGCACAAGAAATTATTCGTAAAAAACGTGATGGTCATGCATTAAGCGATGAAGAAATCCGCTTCTTTATCAATGGTATTCGTGATAACACCATCTCTGAAGGGCAAATTGCTGCTCTGGCGATGACCATTTTCTTCCACGATATGTCGATGCCTGAGCGTGTATCGCTGACCATGGCGATGCGAGATTCAGGAACCGTTCTGGACTGGAAAAGCCTCGACCTCAATGGTCCGATTGTAGATAAACATTCCACCGGTGGTGTGGGTGACGTAACCTCGCTGATGCTTGGCCCAATGGTCGCGGCCTGCGGGGGTTACATTCCGATGATCTCCGGGCGTGGCCTGGGACACACTGGCGGTACGCTCGATAAACTGGAAGCCATTCCGGGCTTCGATATCTTCCCGGATGACAACCGCTTCCGCGATATTATTAAAGATGTGGGTGTGGCGATTATCGGCCAGACCAGCTCTCTTGCTCCGGCAGACAAGCGTTTCTACGCTACCCGCGATATCACCGCAACCGTTGACTCCATCCCGCTGATCACCGCCTCGATTCTGGCGAAAAAGCTGGCGGAAGGTCTGGATGCGCTGGTGATGGACGTGAAAGTGGGCAGCGGCGCGTTTATGCCAACGTATGAACTTTCTGCTGCACTGGCCGAGGCTATCGTTGGTGTTTCCAACGGTGCGGGCGTGCGTACCACTGCACTGCTGACCGATATGAACCAGGTGCTGGCTTCCAGCGCCGGTAACGCCGTTGAAGTGCGTGAAGCCGTGCAATTCCTGACCGGTGAATACCGTAACCCGCGCCTGTTCGACGTGACAATGGCACTGTGCGTGGAGATGCTTATCTCCGGCAAACTCGCCAAAGACGACGCAGACGCGCGCGTGAAGCTGCAGGTGGTACTGGACAACGGTAAAGCGGCAGAGATCTTTGGCCGTATGGTTGCCGCGCAGAAAGGCCCGACTGATTTCGTGGAAAACTACGCAAAATACCTGCCAACCGCGACGCTCAGCAAAGCCGTTTATGCTGATACCGCTGGGTTTGTTTCTGCGATGGACACCCGTGCGCTCGGCATGGCGGTGGTCTCAATGGGCGGTGGTCGTCGTCAGGCGTCGGACACCATTGATTACAGCGTCGGTTTTACCGATATGGCCCGCCTGGGTGACAGCGTCGACGGACAACGCCCACTGGCGGTGATCCACGCGAAAGATGAAAGCAGCTGGCAAGAAGCGGCAAAAGCCGTGAAAGCCGCCATCCAGCTCGACAATAAAGCACCAGAAAGCACACCAACGGTCTATCGTCGTATTACCGAATAGCAGTATACTGATCTGATCACTTACTTTTGAGCACTACGTACGGAGAACAATTATGAAACGTGCATTTATTATGGTGCTGGACTCCTTCGGCATCGGCGCGACAGAAGATGCAGAACGTTTTGGTGACGTGGGTGCCGATACGATGGGTCACATCGCTGAAGCCTGTGCCAAAGGCGAAGCGGACAACGGTCGTAAAGGCCCTCTGACTCTGCCAAACCTGACGCGTATGGGTCTGGTGAAAGCGCACGAAGGTTCTACCGGTAAGATTGCAGCCGGTATGGATGCTAACGCGGAAGTGGTGGGCGCGTACGCCTGGGCGCATGAGCTCTCTTCCGGTAAAGATACCCCGTCTGGTCACTGGGAAATTGCCGGTGTGCCGGTTCTGTTTGACTGGGGCTACTTCTCCGATCACCAGAACAGCTTCCCGCAGGCGTTGCTCGACAAACTGGTTAAGCGCGCCAACCTGCCGGGTTACCTCGGTAACTGCCACTCTTCCGGTACCGTGATCCTGGATGAACTCGGTGAAGAGCACATGAAAACCGGCAAGCCGATTTTCTACACCTCTGCTGACTCCGTGTTCCAGATCGCCTGCCACGAAGAGACTTATGGCCTGGATAAACTTTACGAGCTGTGTGAAATCGCCCGTGAAGAGCTGACCGAAGGCGGCTACAACATTGGCCGTGTTATTGCGCGTCCATTTATCGGTGACAAAGCAGGTAACTTCCAGCGTACCGGTAACCGCCACGACCTGGCCGTTGAGCCGCCAGCGCCAACCGTGCTGCAAAAACTGGTCGAAGAGAAAGACGGTCACGTGGTTTCCGTGGGTAAAATTGCGGACATCTATGCCAACTGCGGTATCACTAAAAAAGTGAAAGCCACCGGCCTGGATGCGCTGTTTGATGCCACCATCAAAGAGATGAAAGACGCGGGCGATAAGACCATTGTCTTCACCAACTTCGTGGACTTCGACTCTTCCTGGGGTCACCGCCGTGACGTGGCTGGCTATGCTGCCGGTCTGGAGCTGTTCGACCGCCGTCTGCCAGAGCTGATGGAGCTGGTCGGGGAAGATGACATTCTGATCCTGACTGCTGACCACGGCTGCGACCCAACCTGGACCGGAACCGACCACACGCGTGAGCACATTCCGGTGCTGGTGTACGGCCCGAAAGTGAAACCTGGTTCGCTCGGCCACCGTGAAACCTTCGCGGATATCGGTCAGACGATTGCAAAACACTTTGGTACGTCCGACATGGATTATGGCAAGGCCATGTTCTGAGTCACATTGGGTGAGGCCTGATGCTCTCACCCAGGTCCTCTCCCACGGGAAATACGGGTGTGGCCTGATGCCCTCACCCCAACCCTCTCCCACAGGGAGAGGGAGAACACATAACGAATAAGGAACTGAAGATGGCAACTCCTCACATTAACGCAGAAATGGGTGATTTCGCTGACGTCGTCTTGATGCCGGGTGACCCGCTGCGCGCGAAGCACATTGCAGAAACTTTCCTCGAAGACGTGCGTGAAGTGAACAACGTTCGCGGCATGCTGGGCTTCACCGGTACCTACAAAGGCCGCAAAATCTCGGTAATGGGCCACGGTATGGGTATCCCGTCCTGCTCCATCTACACCAAAGAGCTGATCACTGATTTCGGCGTCAAGAAAATCATTCGCGTGGGTTCCTGCGGCGCTGTTCGTATGGACGTTAAACTGCGTGACGTGGTTATCGGTATGGGTGCCTGCACCGATTCCAAAGTGAACCGTATTCGCTTCAAGGATCACGATTTTTCCGCGATTGCTGACTTCGATATGGTGCGTAACGCGGTAGATGCGGCAAAAGCGCTGGGCGTTGATGCGCGCGTGGGCAACCTGTTCTCGGCTGACTTGTTCTATTCCCCGGACGGTGAAATGTTCGACGTAATGGAAAAGTACGGCATCCTGGGCGTGGAAATGGAAGCGGCGGGCATCTACGGTGTGGCGGCAGAGTTTGGTGCGAAAGCCCTGACCATCTGCACAGTGTCTGACCACATCCGTACGCACGAGCAGACTACGGCTGCTGAGCGCCAGACTACCTTCAACGACATGATTAAAATCGCGCTGGAATCCGTTCTGCTGGGCGATAAAGCGTAAGAAAGTTTGTGCCCGGAGGTGCTAGCTTACCGGGCCTGCATATAACCGGGGAGGCGTTTACGTCTCCCCGGTTTTGCGTTTTATCCGCCGGGTAATCAGAAGGTTTTCTTCAGGTTCAGCATAAAGCCTTTATCGCTGATGTTGTCTTCCTTCCACTGGTAAGCATCGACGCTCAGGCGGGTATCTTTGGCGCTGTATTTCACGCCGACCGTCGCCAGGCCGTTGATACCACCGCCTTTCTGACCATCATCGACGCTGAACTGCTGGCCTGCCGCGCCCTGAAGCGAGGCGGTACGCTGGCTTTTGGCGTAGCTCAGGTTCGGGCCGCCTTCCAGCGTGGCGCTGGCACCCCAGCCGTTTTTACCGGCGTAGTCCAGCTTCAGGCCAAACACGGAATCCACCGCCGTTTCGCTGCTCGCATTCATACTCAGGTTAAAGTCCCCGGCGCTGTGCTCCTGATAACCGTCTTCCAGCGTATGACGGAACTTCACTCCGGCATACGGCGTCACTTTCAGCGCATCATCCAGCAGGGAGAAGGTTTTTGCCCCTTCGCTGCGGAACTCCATGTACTGCTGACGGGCGCTGGAATCTGCGACTTTACTGACGTCGCCGTAGGAGACGGCGCGGCTGCTGTCGAGGCTGTGTACATCGTAGCGTAGGGCGTTGTTCCAGGCGAGACCGCTGTCAAACGCCATGCTGTGCTTCAGGCCGAAGAACTGGCTGTAGCCGCCGGTCAGACCGTTGTCGCCTGCACTCTGCGAACCGTTACCGTCGATGCGGGCGATGCCGTACTCCAGCGTCAGGTTCTGGTTTTCCGTTAAGTCCAGCGTCTGGCGCAGCGCCAGCATGTCGTACTGGGTGTCGTTACCCAGTTCGGCGCGCGGATCGCCTTTTGCCACCGCGTTAAACGACAGACCCTCTTTCACCTGCGGCGCAGCATCGGCCAGCATGTTAAAGCGGTTGCTGAGTATGCGCGCCTCGCGGAAGGCGGTGGTGGCCTGGCTGCCGCTTACCTGCTTCAGGGCGTTGTTCAGCTCGGCGGTGGTACCCACGTTGAGGCTGGTGTACAGCTCGTTGTTGGTGTAGCCCGCATCTAGCGCTTTTGCCACGCTGTTCACGCTGGTGTCAGTGGCGACAGCGGTGTAGGCGTTTTTGGTCATGGTCACGTCAACGTTGCCGTTGGTATCGGTGCTGCCCTGCGCATTCCAGACCACGGAGGTGGACTGGATGGCGCTGGCATCGGTCAGATTACTGCCTTCGACCACGTTATCAAACGTGACGGTGGTGTCAGCGGTGCCAGCGGTAAAGCCGGTGTTGATGCCAACACCACTCATGCTGGCGTTGCTGACCTGGAGCTTACCTGCGCTGCCGTCGGCGTTGGTGCCGACCACGTAGCCCGACAGGTCGTTCGTATCGGAGGAGGAAGCGGGGGTGGAAGACGACGAGCCGGATACCGTGGATGGCGTCCCCGGCAAGGTATAGTCGGTGTAATGCACCTCGCTGCTGTTGCCGTTATTGCCGTTTGTGCCTTCCACGTTAACGGTATCGCCCTGTTTGATAAGACCGGAACCGGTCACTGTCGGGTCAATTACCACCGTACCGTTGTTGACGACATGTCCCGCGCCCGCCACGCTGAAGGCGTAAGAGTTGCTGGCATGGATATTGATGGTGCCGTTGTTTTCAATCACCGCATCTGCCGTGGCGTTCGCGTCCAGCGCCATAGCGACCATGCCGGTATCGGTGGTACCTGTGGTACCCAGGTTGATGGTGCCGTTGTTCACCAGTTGGGCGTTTTTGCTGCCGTTCATCGCGATGGCATTGTTGCCGCTGATGTTCATGGTGCCGTCGTTCTGCGCCACGTAGTTATTGTGGGTGAAGTTGACGGCTTTACCGTTATCGACGTCGTAGTTAACGATACCGCCATCCTGGTTCCAGAAGAAAGCGTGACCGCTGTCGGCATTCCCGGCGCTTGCCATCATGGACTGCGCCGTAGCGTTCACCACGCCGGCGTTGATGAACGTGCCTACGCCTTTCTGAACCGTGATACCGGCACCCGCTATGGCATTGGTGATCTCGATATCTCCAGCGCTGGTGTTATAGAGCACGCCATTGTAAGAGATGTTAACGTTGTTTTGCGCGTTATTAATAACCAACTTGCCGCTGTTGTTGAAGACCGCGCTACCATTGATGTCGAGCGTGCCTTTGTAGTTCCCTTCTCCCATATAGCCGAGAGTCCAGATGCCGCTGTTGTTGACCACCGTCTTGCCATTCAGTTGCGCGCCACGCAACACCTGACTACCTGAACGCGTGTTTAACGTGCCGCCGTTCGTGATGATATGTTGGGTTATCGTGCCGTCATTATTGAATGTTCCACCATTAAGGGCGACGCTATTCACCGTCCCTTCGTTGTTCACGAGGCCATCGTTGAGGGTGATTTTGCCGTTAATGATGCCGGAGGCGTTGTTGGTCATGGTGCCATCATTGACGGTGATGTTGCTGTTAATCACGCCGGTCGCATTGTTGGTCAGTGTGCTGTCACTGTCCTGAAGGAGTAGTTGCTGGCTATTCACCGTTCCGTCATTGGTGACATCACCCATAATGAGGGCGTTTTTAGCCAGCGCGACCGTTTCACCCGCAGCGGCGATCACGTCATCGGCGTAAACCAGGCTGACATACGGGTCCGTTGGATTATAGATTGCGCTGTTCTGGCAGGTTCCCTGAATGCAGATGGTGCCGTAGTTAATGATCATGCCGCCCGACTCGGCATAGAACGGTTGACCGTAGGCCGCGTCGATATTGATGATGCCTGTTTTATCATTGATGGCCTGTCCGCCCATGACTGCCACCATGCCGACCAGTTGATTTGTGCCGCCGGTGACATCGGCGTCGGCGGTCAGATTAATGGTTCCCTGGTTAATGGCGGTACCGCCGCTCATCGCCGTCATGCCATAGCCGGCGTTATGCACGGTGATGGTGCCGGTATTGATCGCGGTGGCATCACCGACCATATAATCTGCCGCATCCGTACCGACAATCATCCCGGCGCTGGGCAATTCAAGGGACGTTGGGGACCAGTAAGTACCCTCGCCAACGATGTTGCCGTCTGCGTCCAGCGTCTGCTGAAAACCATCGACGTAGATGTTGCCCGCATTGAGCGCCGTTCCCTGGTTGGAACCCATGCCGTACAGGCCCGCACCATACACCGAGATTTCGCCGCCTGCCTCGTTGGTGATGGAGCCGTAAAAATAAGCCACCATGCCGTAGGCCGTATCCGTGTACCACGACTGTGGGTAAATTTCGAATCCTCCGTCCCCGGTAGGGGCCGCGCTGCTGGTTATCGTAATATGGCCCCCCGCTTCGTTTGTCGCGGTCGATCCCTCCTGCTGGGCTGACATTCCTGCGCCACGGCCATCACCTGCGCTGAACGTCTCGTTAATATTGCCGCTGTTTTTTACCGCTGCGCCATTTTGAGCCTCCAGCAGCAATGATGTGCTCTGGATGTTGATATTACCCTGGTTGTCCATCACTGACCCCTGGCCGTTAGCGATCAACAATCCCTTTTCGTTGTAGCCGTTGCTAGGAACCTGGGTATACGTGATATCGACGACGGAATTTTTATCCAGCACTAATTCGCCGCCGCCCTCGACTTCGGCCAGCGTGAGGCTGGTTCCGACGATATCCGTGATGTCGAGTTGAGAATGGCTGCTCAGTGTGGCGGTACTGTTGCCGTTAATTCGAATGCCGGTAAGGGAAGAGATACTGCCATCACTATCGCCGTTGGTGTTCAGGGTTAAATTAATACCGCCTGACAGATTGACCGTATTGCCATCGCCCTGAATATCGATGCCGACAGAATCCAGCGTTTCACTGCCCATCGGGGAGTGTTCAACCATATCGACATCAAGCGAGCCCGTCAGAGACACCGTGTTATTGTTGCCCGTAATCAGGACGCCAGTGAGCACCTCGTTCGCCAGTTTACTGGTATCGTCGAAGCTGCTCGTCAGCGTGATGTCGCCCTGAATGTTGGTGGTGGTATTATTTCCCGATACGTTGATACCCGTCGCACCGCGATACAGGCCGCTGCTGTCCTGCGCGGCCGTGACGTTGATGGTGCCTTTTTGCATCACCTGCGAGCCATCACCGCTGAGTAGCGCGCCGGTGCCGTTCAGGCTGACATCGACATCCCCCTTGTTGGTGAAGCTGTTGCCTGGACCGGCCACGATGAACGCGATGGAATTTTCGTCATGCACCGTGGTATGACCGGTGTTGGTGCCCGAGTTGTTCTCACCGTAGGAAACCAGTCCCCATGCGCCATTGGTGACAACCAGATCGCCCGTTTGCGTCATTTTGGCGTCGGAACCGGCAAGGATAACGGCGGCAGAGCCTTTTCCATCAACGCTAATATCACCGGTGCTGGACAGCGTAGCACCGTCGCCGGTAATTTTGGTGCCGGTGCCGCCGCCTGAAATCGTCTGATCCCCTTCGTTGAGCACCAGCGCATTATCGCCGTCAATGAACATCGCGGTGGAGCCGGCGTCTCTGACGGTCGTCTGGCCGGTATTATTGGCAATGGCGTCGTTGCCGGTAATTTTGGTGCCGGTACCGCCGCCGCTGATCGTCTGTGCGCCATCGGTGGTCACGCGCGCATTATCGCCGTTGATGGCGATACTGGTGCCGCCATCGGAGACGGTCTGGCTCCCTTCATTGATGAGGGTCGCGTTGTTGCCGTCGAGGGTCATCGCCGTTGAGCCTGAGCCGCCGGTCGTTGAGTCCCCTTTGTTATTGATGGTGACATTGTCGCCGGTAATGGCACCGCCGGTCGCGCCATCGGTGATGGTCATGTCACCGGAGTTGACAATATTCGCGTTATCGCCATTGACGATGACGCCGGTGGAACCTTTGCCACTGGTACTCGATGTCCCGGCGTTATTGATATCGACGTCGTCGCCGTCAACAATCAGCCCGGTGCCGCCGCCGGTAACGTCGATACCGCCGGAGATATTAAGGCTTGAGCCGTCGCCTGAAATCAGCGCGCCGATGGCGTTATCCACGGTGGACTGCCCCGAAATAACATTGGTGGTGTCATCGCCGGTGATCACAATGCCGGTCGCGCCATCGGTGATGTGAGAGTTTCCGTTCAGGGTGTTGGTCGTTTTGTCGCCGGAGATAATGACGCCGGTTTTGCCCTGGCCGCTGACGTCCTGTCCGCGATCGAAGGCATGGGTTGCGTTATCACCCGTAATTACCGCAGTTTGAGCATCGGCGAGGATCAGGTAGCCGCGGCTGTCATACTTCCAGTAGTCGCCGTTTGCCTGCGTGCCTTCAATGATGGCGGCATTGTTGCCGTCTACATGCCAGCCGGTGATGTAGAGCGTTTTACCGTCCTGGGTGGTCATCTGCCACTGGTCGTTTTGTTTTGAGTAGCTGAAGGTAGCTGGGCCGGGATGTTCACCGTTATCCAGTTTGATATCGTCGAACGCCAGCGTATCCTTACCTTTGTCGATGGTGACGCCATTGCTGAACGTTTTCACGGTGTTATCGGTTGGCGTGTCGTCGCCACCGTCATCGTCAGGTGGTGTTACGTCGCCGCCGCCATCGTCGGGAGGCGTTACGTCGCCGCCGTCGTCGTCCGGTGGTATGACGTCGCCGCCGCCATCGTCCGGCGGTATGACGTCACCGCCGTCATCGTCCGGCGGTGCAGGGGGGGATGAGTGATGGTCAGAGCCGCCGCTGTCGTGGTTACCAATGGCGATGCCGGTAATCAACGCTGCTGCGCTGCCAGCGATCCACGCCCAGTCATGATTGGCTTCCTGTCCGACGAGGCAGGTCGCCGGAAGCTTTTCGCGTGCTGTTTCAGATAATAAAGAAATATTGGTCGGACATTTTTTCTTGTCATCATTATTATCATTATCGGCAGCCATGGCCGGGTAATAATAGGTTTGCAGCGCAATAGCGACAGCAGCGGCAATTAGCTTTTTCTTTTGCATAATCGAGCCTGATTAGTACGAGGTATGAATTCTCGTAGTCATATCCTGTATATGAAATAAAATATTATTCGGTGGTCTGTTATTATACTCTCCATTATCTATGCCCTCGAATGTTGCCAGGTGTTGCCATGTATAAAACAATTCATTTAATGAATTGTTTTATACAGTTACTGAAGGAGTGAGGGCGCTTTTGGACGGGGTGATGGGTTATTTAATTGGTTTGGTGAATATATGTAGGGAATTTAAATTGTAAATGTATTAATTATAATTAATAACATTGCAATGAAGGGCTTAATTTATTTAGATGAATATAATTTATTTAATCGATGTTCTCATAGCGGGTTTATAACCCGCTATTTACTCACTGGTGTTTTTTCGCTGTTGGTTTCCGCGTGGTTCAACGCACTGCCCCAGCCATCCATACCGACAGTTCCCGCAACGCCTTTTCCTGCTCAGGGAAGTCGGTCAGCAATGCCTCACATGCCTGCTGCAGCCTGTCCGCTCTGTACAAACAGCCTTGCAAACGTACTGCCAGCGCTTCTAATGGTGCCGGATTCAGGCTGTCGGTAAAGACCTGCGTGCGGGTGATATATCCTTTTTCAACGTCGAAGTGCAGTTCGACGCCGCCCCAGCTAAAGCGCTCATCCATCTGATGGGAGAAGGCGGGGGCCTGACCGAAGTTCCACTCCCAGCTGCTCTGGCGAGCAAAGGTTTCCGCGAAGTTGGGGAGATCCGGGGTCTTGTCGGGGGAAATCACTTCCGCTTCCACGCGCTCGCCGTAATGATCAAAGAATGCTTCGCGGATCGCTTCGCAGATTTGGGCGTGCGTAACCCCCGGCAAGAGTTCGGCCAGGTTCGCCACGCGGCCACGTACGGAGGTTATACCTTTCGCCTGCAGCTTTTTTTTATCCGGATTGAGGTAGTTTGCCAGACGGCTCAAATCGGCATTCAGCAGCAGGGTACCGTGGTGGAACCCTCGATCCATCGTTTCCCGATAGGCTGAACCGGAAACCTTTCGATCTCCCCCGGTGGTTTTCACGACCAGATCGTTACGCCCGGAGGCCTCCGCCGTGGCACCAAGAGTACTCAGCGCGCTAAGCACAATTGCGGTCGAGACGGTTTTATCGTATTCCGGCTTGCCGGCCATAAAGGTAAAGCAGGTATTGCCGAGATCGTGAAACACCGCACCGCCGCCGCTACTGCGGCGCGCAAGCCGGACATTGTCTGCTTCCATGCGTCGCGTGTTGCACTCTTTCCACGGATTTTGTGCACGCCCAATGACCACCGTATCGGCGTTGCGCCACAGGAACAGTACGCGTTGAGTGGCGGGCATCTGGCGGAAGATGCACTCTTCCACCGCGAGGTTAAACCAGGGATCGTAAGAGTCAGAGATAAGCAGGCGTAACGTCGTCATGGCAAAGTTCCTTTTCTGAATCGCCAGCCTACTTTATCACTAATCTTTCTTCTCGCTCTCTTCCTCTTCGGGAATCGATGAGCTTGCGGTCAGCAGGAACGGTGATTGCTGCCAACGGCTGCGTTTACCTCGCAGCAGGGTGCGCGCCAGCACCACGCCGATGGCCAGTGAAAGCAGCAGCATCAGGCGAAGAATGTTGGTGGTGTTATCCACCTGTTTGGCTTCGGTAGGCAAGGTGTGGGTGTCGAGGGTCAGGCGCAGATACCCCAGCGGGCCATTTTTCCCCTGAATAGGTTCAACGATCTGCTGGTTGAAATAGCCCCCGGCTTTTTTGCCGTCCAGCGCCAGCCTGTCGCGCACGTCAACGTGCTCGCCAGCACGGGCTATCAGGTCACCCTGCTCGTCATACACACCTGCATCCAGAATGCGGCTGTTCTCCGTTAACAGGCGTAAGATCTGGCTTATTCGCTTATCGTCCGGTGTTTCGGTACGCATGGACGGGGCGATGTTAAACGTCACCTGACGTGCCAGCGTGCGGGCCAGCTCTTCAAACTGCGGGTTGCGTTGCCGTTGATGATTCTGGCTAAACCACGATGCCCCTTGCATCAGCACCACTAATAGTGCGAGACAGGAAAGGACAATCACGGCACGGTGAAGCCGAAATTTCAGTTTTGCGCGAGCCATATTCCACCTGCTGAAAATTTACGGCTTAATGTTGCCAGAAGTGATGGTTACAGGGTAGCCTCATGCGTTATTTTCCCCGTGGAACCAACCGCTGCGAACGAAATTACAGGAGCTTCAATGCCGAACATTACCTGGTGTGACCTGCCAACGGATGTCTCTTTATGGCCAGGATTGCCACTCTCTTTAAGTGGCGATGAGGTGATGCCTCTGGATTACCACGCCGGTCGTAGCGGCTGGCTGCTGTACGGACGCGGCCTGGATAAGCAACGCCTTACCCAATATCAAACCACGCTGGGTGCTGCGATGGTGATTGTCGCCGCCTGGTGTGTGGAAGATTTCCAGGTTATCCGCCTGGCGGGTTCTCTGACGCAGCGCGCGACGCGTCTGGCGCATGACGCCGGGCTGGATGTTGCGCCGCTCGGTAAAATTCCGCACCTGAAAACGCCGGGGCTGCTGGTGATGGACATGGACTCGACGGCTATTCAGATCGAGTGCATTGACGAGCTCGCGAAGCTGGCGGGCAGCGGCGAGCTGGTGGCTGAAGTCACGGAACGTGCCATGCGTGGCGAACTGGATTTCACTGCCAGCCTGAAACAGCGCGTCGCGACCCTGAAAGGGGCTGATGCCAACATTTTGCGTCAGGTGCGTGATGAGCTGCCGCTGATGCCAGGGCTGACACAGCTGGTGCTGAAGCTGGAAACACTTGGCTGGAAAGTGGCTATTGCTTCCGGCGGGTTCACTTTCTTCGCTGATTACCTGCGCGACAAGCTGCGTCTGACCACCGTGGTGGCAAACGAGCTGGAGATTATCGACGGTAAACTGACCGGCCACGTGATTGGTGATATCGTGGATGCGCAATACAAAGCCAATACGCTGACCCGTCTGGCGGAGAAATATGAAATTCCAGTCACGCAGACCGTGGCGATTGGTGACGGGGCCAACGATCTGCCGATGATCAAGGCTGCCGGTCTTGGTATCGCCTATCATGCCAAACCAAAAGTAAATGAAAAGACGGAAATCACTATCCGTCATGCTGACCTGATGGGAGTGTTCTGCATTCTCTCCGGCAGCATTAATCAGAAATAACGAGGTAAACCGTGGCGAAAGCTCCAAAACGCGCATTTGTCTGTAACGAATGTGGTGCAGATTATCCGCGCTGGCAGGGGCAATGCAGCGCCTGCCATGCCTGGAATACCATCACCGAAGTGCGTGGTGTGGCGGCTTCGCCGGGCGTGGCCCGTAACGAACGTCTGAGTGGCTATGCGGGCAACGCAGGTGTCGCGAAAGTACAAAAACTTTCGGACATCAGCCTTGAAGAGTTGCCGCGTTTTTCCACCGGGTTTAAAGAGTTTGACCGCGTGCTCGGCGGTGGTGTGGTGCCGGGCAGTGCCATTCTTATCGGCGGTAACCCGGGTGCGGGTAAATCAACCTTACTGTTGCAAACACTCTGCAAGCTCGCTGAACAGATGAAAACCCTGTACGTCACGGGTGAAGAGTCCTTGCAGCAGGTGGCGATGCGTGCGCACCGTCTTGGCCTGCCGACCAGCAACCTGAATATGCTCTCGGAAACCAGCATCGAGCAGATCTGCATGATTGCGGAAGAAGAGCAGCCGAAGCTGATGGTCATTGACTCCATCCAGGTGATGCACATGGCGGACATTCAGTCCTCACCGGGCAGTGTGGCGCAGGTGCGTGAAACGGCCGCCTACCTGACGCGCTTTGCCAAAACGCGCGGCGTGGCGATTGTGATGGTTGGCCACGTGACCAAAGATGGCTCGCTGGCGGGGCCAAAAGTGCTCGAACACTGTATCGACTGCTCCGTGATGCTCGATGGCGATGCGGATTCCCGCTTCCGCACCCTGCGCAGCCACAAAAACCGTTTCGGCGCGGTAAACGAATTAGGCGTATTTGCCATGACCGAGCAGGGGCTGCGCGAGGTCAGCAACCCGTCGGCCATCTTCCTGAGCCGTGGCGATGAAGTAACCTCTGGCAGCTCGGTAATGGTGCTGTGGGAAGGAACGCGTCCGCTGCTGGTCGAAATTCAGGCGCTGGTGGATGTCTCGATGATGGGTAACCCACGGCGCGTGGCGGTCGGTCTGGAACAGAACCGCCTGGCGATCCTGCTGGCTGTGCTGCACCGTCATGGCGGCCTGCAGATGGCGGATCAGGACGTTTTCGTCAACGTGGTCGGCGGGGTTAAAGTCTCTGAAACCAGTGCTGACCTGGCGTTGCTGTTGGCGATGGTCTCCAGCCTGCGCGACAGGCCATTACCGCAGGATCTGGTGGTCTTTGGCGAAGTGGGTCTGGCCGGCGAGATCCGCCCGGTGCCAAGCGGCCAGGAGCGTATTTCCGAAGCGGCAAAACACGGTTTCCGTCGTGCGATTGTCCCTGCGGCCAATGTGCCGAAAAAAATCCCGGAAGGGATGCAGGTTTATGGCGTAAAAAAACTCGCAGATGCATTAAGTGTCTTTGACGACTTATAATTATACCCGTCATACTTCAAGTTGCATGTGCGTTGGCTGCGTTCGCTTACCCCGGTCACTTACTTTAGTAAGCATCCCGGGATGCGCTTACTTGCCGCCTTCCTGCAACTCGAATTATTTAGGGTATATGTATTCGATGTTGCAGGAGGCACCGTAATTTATGTCATCATTTGACTATCTCAAGACCGCAATCCGCCAGAATGGCTGCACGTTGCAGCAGGTGGCGGATGCCAGCGGCATGACCAAAGGCTACCTGAGCCAACTGCTGAACGCTAAAATCAAAAGCCCCAGCGCGCAAAAGCTGGAAGCGTTGCACCGCTTTCTGGGGCTTGAATTCCCGCGTATACAAAAGAACATTGGCGTGGTGTTCGGCAAGTTCTATCCGCTGCATACCGGACACATCTACTTGATCCAGCGCGCCTGTAGCCAGGTCGACGAGCTGCACATCATTATGGGTTACGACGAAACCCGTGACCGTCAGCTGTTTGAAGACAGCGCCATGTCGCAGCAGCCGACGGTGCCCGATCGCCTGCGCTGGCTGCTCCAGACGTTTAAGTATCAGAAAAACATTCGTATTCATGCTTTTAACGAAGAGGGCATGGAGCCGTATCCGCACGGCTGGGATGTGTGGAGCAACGGCGTTAAAGCGTTTATGGAAGAGAAGGGCATTGCCCCGAACTGGATCTACACCTCTGAAGAGTCCGATGCGCCGCAGTTCCGCAAACATCTGGGTACTGAAACTGTGCTGATCGACCCTAAGCGGACCTTTATGAACATCAGCGGGGCACAGATCCGCGAAAACCCGTTCCGCTACTGGGATTACATCCCGACAGAAGTGAAGCCGTTCTTTGTGCGTACGGTGGCGATCCTCGGTGGTGAGTCGAGCGGTAAATCAACGCTGGTCAACAAGCTGGCGAACATCTTCAACACCACCAGCGCATGGGAATACGGGCGTGATTATGTTTTCTCCCATCTGGGCGGTGATGAGATGGCGTTGCAGTATTCCGATTACGATAAAATCGCGCTCGGCCATGCTCAATACATTGATTTTGCGGTGAAATATGCCAATAAAGTGGCATTCATTGATACCGATTTCGTCACTACCCAGGCATTTTGTAAAAAGTACGAAGGGCGAGAACACCCGTTTGTGCAGGTGCTGATTGATGAATACCGCTTTGACCTGGTGATCCTGCTGGAGAATAACACCCCGTGGGTTGCGGATGGTATGCGCAGCCTCGGCAGCTCGGTGGACCGAAAAGAGTTCCAGACCATGCTGGTGGGGATGCTTCACGAAAACAACGTGGAGTTTGTGCACGTAGAAGAGCCAGATTACGACACCCGTTTCCTGCGCTGCGTCGAGCTGGTGAAGGAGATGATGGGGGAGCAGAAGTAAGCCCTGACGCCGGCCCTCTTCCCAAAGGGGAGAGGGCGCATACACGTCATCACCCGACCATCACTTTCCCCCGAACCCACCCCACAGTCCCGTTCATCTGCGTGATAATATGAACAATCAGGAATGAAGTGTTCGCACGGGATGAACAATCATGTTTAAACAGCTCCAGGATATGGCATTGTTTGCACTGGTCGCCGAGATGGGTAGCTTCACTGCTGCAGCACAGAGGGCCGGGCTACCGAAATCCAGCGTCAGCCTGCGGATCAGTCAGCTTGAGCAGCAGGTGGGGATCCGGCTGCTTAACCGCACCACGCGCAGGCTCAACCTGACTTTTGCGGGTGAGCACTATCTGGTGCATTGCCGCGAGATGCTGGCAGCCAGCGAGCGAGCAGAGTACGCCATACAGCGGCTGCGCGAAAACCCCAGTGGGCGGCTGCGGATCACCTGTCCGGCAGGGATCGGCGCAACGTTGCTGGCGCACATGAACGCGGAGTTCCAGCTGCACTATCCGGATGTCTCACTGGATGTTTCAATTTCCGACGACGTGCTGGATCTGGTGGAGTCTGGCTTTGATGTTGCCCTGCGCACCGGCAAACCGCAGGACTCTTCTCTGATTGGCCGGATGATTGGGCACTGCCCGCGCTATATGCTGGCCTCTGCGGACTATCTGTCCCGCCGGGAGCCGCTGACGCATCCCCGCCAGTTGGTGGAACATCGCTGTATTACCCACAAGGCCTGGTCTGAATGGTTGTTGCAAAGCGAGAGTGAGGATTACCGCTATCTGCCGGACAACATCCACATGACAGATAACCTGGTGTACGCCCGCGAGTGTGCTATTGCCGGAGCCGGGATCACGCTGTTACCCGCCTTTCTGCTGGAAGATAAAATCGAGAAGGGGGCGCTGGTTCAGGTGCTGCCGGAGTGGAATGTCGAGGGGAATGACCTGTGGCTGGTCTACCCGAGTCGTAAGCTGAACTCACCTGCACTGATGAGCTATATTGACTTTGCGATGCAGTTTGATGAGGTGAAACGGTTTTACGTGGGGTAGTGAAACTGTGCGGCCTGATGCCCTCACCCTGACCCTCTCCCTCAGCCCACAGGGAGAGGGAACAAACATAAAAAACGGCAACCGAAGTTGCCGTTATGCGTTTATTTTGCAATACGCTTGTACTTAATACGCTTCGGCTCCAGCGCATCTGCACCCAGCGTGCGTTTCTTGTACTCTTCGTATTCGGTGAAGTTACCTTCGAAGAACTCCACTTTACCTTCATCCTGGTAGTCCAGGATGTGGGTGGCGATACGGTCAAGGAACCAACGGTCGTGCGAGATAACCATTGCACAGCCCGGGAACTCCAGCAGGGCGTTTTCCAGTGCGCGCAGGGTTTCGATGTCCAGGTCGTTGGTAGGTTCATCGAGCAGCAGTACGTTACCGCCAACCTGCAGCAGTTTCGCCAGATGCAGACGACCACGCTCACCACCGGACAGCTCGCCTACGCGTTTGCCCTGGTCGGTACCTTTGAAGTTAAAGCGGCCAACGTAGGCGCGGCTTGGCATTTCGGTGTTGCCAATACGCATGATATCCAGACCGCCGGAGACTTCTTCCCACACGGTTTTGCTGTTATCCATTGCGTCACGGAACTGGTCAACGGAGGCCAGCTTCACGGTATCACCCAGGGTGATTGAGCCGCTGTCAGGCTGTTCCTGGCCAGACATCATGCGGAACAGGGTGGACTTACCCGCACCGTTCGGGCCGATGATGCCGACAATCGCGCCTTTTGGCACGGAGAAGCTCAGGTCGTCAATCAGCAGGCGGTCGCCGTAGGACTTACGCAGGTTGCTGACTTCAACCACTTTATCCCCCAGACGTGCTCCAGGTGGAATAAACAGTTCGTTGGTTTCGTTACGTTTCTGGTATTCGGTATTGTTCAGCTCTTCGAAGCGTGCCAGACGGGCTTTACCCTTAGACTGACGGCCCTTCGTGCCCTGACGAACCCACTCCAGCTCTTTCTCGATAGACTTACGACGTGCCGCTTCAGCCGAAGCTTCCTGCGCCAGACGTTGATCTTTCTGCTCCAGCCAGGAGGAGTAGTTACCTTCCCACGGAATACCTTCACCACGGTCAAGCT
Organism: Enterobacter cloacae; assembly: GCA_014169315.1. Lineage (NCBI taxonomy): Bacteria > Pseudomonadati > Pseudomonadota > Gammaproteobacteria > Enterobacterales > Enterobacteriaceae > Enterobacter > Enterobacter cloacae. Next base: position 590,069 of record AP022133.1, read on the forward strand.
CCAGGATCCAGCCTGCTACGTTATCGAGGAAGTAACGGTCGTGGGTAATCGCCACTACGGTACCTTCGAAATCATGCAGGAAGCGTTCCAGCCAGGCCACGGATTCTGCATCCAGGTGGTTGGTTGGTTCGTCGAGCAGCAGCATGTCTGGTTTTTCCAGCAGCAGACGGCACAGCGCCACGCGGCGGCGTTCACCACCGGACAGGTTGGCGATTTTCGCATCCCAGTCTGGCAGACGCAGGGCATCAGCGGCGCGTTCCAACTGCACGTTCAGGTTGTGACCGTCATGCGCCTGGATAATCTCTTCAAACTTACCTTGCTGTGCGGCCAGTTTGTCGAAATCCGCATCCGGCTCCGCGTATTTGGCATACACTTCATCCAGACCTTTCAGCGCGTTAACCACTTCAGCAACCGCTTCTTCGACGGATTCACGCACGGTGTGTTCCGGGTTCAGCTGAGGTTCCTGCGGCAGGTAGCCAATCTTGATGCCTGGCTGAGGACGGGCTTCACCTTCGATGTCTGTATCGATGCCGGCCATGATGCGCAGCAGGGTAGACTTACCGGCACCGTTGAGACCCAGAACACCGATTTTCGCGCCCGGGAAGAAGCTCAGCGAGATATTTTTAAGAATATGACGTTTCGGCGGTACCACTTTGCCGACACGATGCATGGTATAAACGAATTGAGCCACGTTGGACTTCGCCTCTTTTATCGTGATGAGAATAGTTAACAGCCCCGAAGTGTAGCCTTTTTCACGACCTAATCCCAGCAAGGAACGTCGGGAGTGTTAAAACGCGCAAGAAAGGTAAAAAAGTGTCCATGACGTGGCGCGTTGCCGGATGCCTGGTTAGCATAAGTTGATTAGACTTTGACGTGGCAAGACGCTGCAATTGACGAAAAAACAATGAGGAAGAGCTTGTGGAAAAAGCCAAACAGGTGGTCTGGCGTCTGCTGGCTGCCAGCGTATGCGTAATGGCGGTAAGCCAGGCGGTGCATGCCGATTCACTGGATGAACAACGTAGTCGCTACGCCCAGATTAAACAGGCGTGGGATAACAAGCAGATGGATACCGTACAGGCGTTAATGCCGACGTTAAAAGACTATCCACTGTATCCGTATCTGGAGTATCGCCAGATTACTGACGATCTCATGAACCAACCCACCGTCACCGTGAATAATTTTATCCAGGCGAACCCAACCCTGCCACCTGCGCGTACCCTGCAGTCCCGTTTTGTGAACGAACTGGCGCGCCGTGAAGACTGGCGTGGACTGTTGGCCTTCAGCCCGGAAAAGCCGAATACAGCGGAAGCCCAGTGTAACTATTACTACGCCAAATGGGCCGCGGGGCAGCAGGAAGAAGCCTGGATCGGAGCCAAAGAGCTGTGGCTGACCGGGAAAGATCAGCCTAATGCCTGTGATTCGCTCTTTGGCGCATGGCGTGCCTCTGGCAAACAAGATCCACTGTCTTACCTTGAACGCATTCGCCTGGCGATGAAGGCCGGGAATACGCGTCTGGTCACCGCGCTGGCGGGGCAAATGCCATCGGATTATCAGGCGATTTCCACTGCGGTGATTGGGCTGGCGAACGATCCCAACTCGGTGCTGACCTTTGCGCGTAGCACGGGGGCGACTGATTTTACCCGCCAGATGGCGGCAGTCGCTTTTACCAGTGTGGCGCGTGATGATGTCGAAAACGCGCGGCTAATGATCCCACAGCTGGTGCAGGCACAGCAGCTTAATGAAGATCAAACTCAGGAGCTGCGCGACATTGTGGCGTGGCGACTGATGGGTACCGATGTGACCGATGAACAGGCTCGCTGGCGTGATGATGCCGTTATGCGTTCAAACTCCACATCGCTGGTGGAGCGTCGCGTGCGCATGGCGCTGGGTACGGGCGATCGCCGTGGGCTTAATACCTGGCTTGCACGGTTGCCAATGGAAGCCAAAGAGAAAGACGAATGGCGTTACTGGCAGGCTGATTTGCTGCTGGAGCGAGGTCGTGATGAGGAAGCCAAAGAGATCCTCCATTCTCTGATGCAGCAGCGCGGGTTTTACCCGATGGCGGCGGCGCAGCGTCTGGGTGAGGAGTACACCTTCCGTATTGATAAAGCTCCGGCCAGCGCTAATCCAGCGTTAACGCAGGGGCCAGAGATGGCGCGCGTTCGCGAGCTGATGTACTGGAATATGGATAACACCGCGCGCAGTGAGTGGGCCAACCTTGTCACCAGCCGGACGATGGACGAGAAAGCGCAGTTAGCCCGCTACGCCTTTGATAACCACTGGTGGGATCTGAGCGTGCAGGCAACGATCGCGGGTAAGCTGTGGGATCATCTTGAGGAGCGTTTCCCGCTGGCTTACAAAGATCTGTTCGATCGCTATACCAGCGGCAAAGATATCCCGCAGAGCTACGCAATGGCGATTGCCCGTCAGGAGAGTGCCTGGAACCCGAAAGTGCGTTCCCCGGTGGGAGCCAGCGGCCTGATGCAGATTATGCCAGGTACGGCGACGCACACGGTGAAGATGTTTAATATCCCTGGCTACAGCAGTCCGTCACAACTGCTGGATCCGGATACCAACATCAATATCGGTACCAGCTACCTGCAGTATGTTTATCAGCAGTTTGGCAATAACCGTATCTTCTCTTCGGCGGCGTATAACGCAGGTCCTGGCCGCGTGCGCACCTGGCTTGGTAACAGCGCCGGGCGCATTGATGCCGTGGCGTTTGTTGAGAGCATTCCGTTCTCGGAAACGCGCGGCTATGTGAAGAACGTGCTGGCGTATGACGCCTACTACCGTTACTTCCTGGGGCAGAAAGATACGCTGATGAGCGATACGGAGTGGCAGAGACGTTACTGATCGGCGTGGGTTGTGTTATGCTGTACTCGCTAATGAGTACAACAGGCGGCATAACATGACCCAGCATTCCCCGTATTCCTCGGCGATGGCCGAACAACGTCATCAGGAGTGGCTTCGTTTTGTGGAGCTGCTCCGCCAGTCATATGACAAGGATCTGCATTTACCGCTTTTGCAGTTGATGCTGACGCCCGACGAGCGTGAAGCGCTGGGCACGCGTGTGCGGATCATTGAAGAGTTGCTGCGCGGCGAGATGAGCCAGCGTGAGCTGAAAAATGAGCTGGGCGCGGGTATCGCGACCATTACCCGCGGCTCAAACAGCCTGAAGTCTGCACCGGTTGAGCTGCGTCAGTGGCTGGAACAGGTTCTGTTACATAACGCCTGACGGTGCTTTTCGTCGGCCGGATAAGGTGAAACCGTCATCCGGTGATGAACAGGCATTCAACGATAAATCGCGTTATGGAACGGACTCAGTGCCAGAATGACCGCCTGGTGATAAACGCCTGAACGCGTCAGCGCGCCCGCGGTAAAGACGCCAATTGCCCCTTCCTTACGACCAATCTCATCAATGCCGGTGTACTGTGACATCACCGGCCCGAGCGCCTCGCCCTCACGCACTTTTTCCAGAATGACTGCCGGCAGCGGTAGCGTTGCCGAACGTGCCTCACCACGCTGTTCGCGGCTCTCGATCACCACCCAGCTAAACGTCGCACCGTCGTCGATTCCCGCTTCAATCGCCACCCAGAAGTCAGCATTTGGGGAGACCGCCTTTGCATTGGCCACGCGATTTCGTGCGCCAGCGCGCGTTTCCTCGCTTCCAAACGGCTGTTCGGGAACACCACTCTCGACGCCGACGGCGTCTATATGGCAGGATCCTTCGCCGAAGATCTCTTCAAATGCCCTTAGAATTGCCTGAATTTTGGCAGGATTAGTGGTAGCAGAGACAACATGGTGCATAATTAAGCTCGATTCAAAAAAAACTCATCGCAGTATAACGGAAAAAAAGCATGTTACAGGTATACCTTGTTCGCCACGGTGAAACGCAGTGGAACGCCGAGCGACGTATTCAAGGCCAGTCAGACAGTCCTCTTACCGAAAAGGGTGTGCAGCAAGCGTGGCAGGTGGCGGAACGCGCCAGAACGCTGGGCATTACTCATGTTATTTCAAGCGATTTAGGTCGCACGCAGCAGACTGCACGCATTATCGCGGATGCCTGCGGGTGTGACGTCATGCTTGAGCCGCGCCTGCGCGAGCTGGATATGGGCGTACTGGAAAAACGCCATATTGATACGCTGACGAAAGCAGAAGAGGACTGGCGTCGCACGCTGGTGAACGGTACTGAAGATGGCCGTATTCCTGAAGGTGAATCCATGCAGGAACTGAGCGTGCGTATGCATGCGGCACTGGCAGAATGCCTGAAGCTTCCGGCGGGGAGCCGTCCGCTGCTGGTGAGTCACGGTATCGCGCTGGGCTGCCTGGTCAGCACCATTCTGGGGTTACCGGCCTATGCTGAACGTCGTTTGCGCCTGCGCAATTGCTCGATTTCCCGTATCGATTATCAGGAAAGTCTGTGGCTGGCGTCGGGTTGGGTGGTGGAGATGGCAGGGGACATTTCGCATCTTGATGCCCCTGCACTCGATGAACTGCAGCGTTAACGGCGTATCGGGATCAAGAATTCCATACGCAGATTGATAGGGCCTTCTTCCGGTTTTGCATCTTTTGCCGGGTAGTAACGCTCAATATCCTGACCTTTACGGCGATTCAGATTCAGCATTGGCATGCAGGTTCCGTAAACGGTCAGGATAAACTCCTGCACGCCCGTCCCCAGCCCTTCATACGAGAACATCACGTATTCGCCGCCTTGCAGCACGACCGGCTTAGAACCCTGAACGTGGCCATTTGCCATCTCAGGCGTTAATGCGGTGGTGTAGAACACTTCCTGCTCGTCGTCTTTTTCCTGGCTTGGATGCGTTTCGTTGAGACCGTACAGAATCGGCGGAATGGCCGGGGCATGACTCAGGAAATCACGCCAGAACTGAACGCGCATCTGATGGCGGAACTCGGAAATCTGCTCCAGAGAACAGGAGTAACTCTGCGTTGTGCCGATCAAGTGGGTCTCAGGCAGGGTGAGTATTTCATATTTTGGCATCGCAAATTCGCCCAGGCGTAGCGGCGGACGTATACCAAATGAGCTCCAGTCTGGCGAGCGACGATACAGCGCTGGCGTCAACGAGAACTGTTTTTTAAAGGCGCGGGTGAACGTTTGCTGCGAATCGAAACGATACTGCAGGGCAATATCCAGAATCGGGCGCGCGGTCAGGCGCAATGCCACAGCAGACTTTGATAAACGACGTGCGCGAATATAGGCACCGATAGCATGACCGGTGACATCCTTGAACATCCTCTGCAGATGCCACTTGGAATAGCCTGCTTTAGCCGCCACATTATCCAGTGACAAAGGCTGGTCAAGATGACCTTCCAGCCAGGTTAACAGGTCGCGAATAATTCCAGCCTGATCCATATACTATCCTCATCCTTAAAACAGCAGGTACCTGATAACAGGTTAGCGGATAATAGCATTTTTTGATGTTTTAGCATTCAGTGTTTTTTTTGCACATAAATGCCTTTTGCCGCATATTTTGGGCAAATATATTCTAATCCTGTGATCTTGCTACATTTTTATCTAAAGTGTTGAATAATCACCCAGCGTAAATTTAAAGAATGGTAACAATATGAAATACAAGACTTTACTCTTTACCGCGTTGATGTTGATGGTGGGGCGCGTCGCCCAGGCAGAGCAGATCGGCTCCGTCGATACCGTGTTTAAAATGTTTGGTCCGGACCACAAAATCGTGGTGGAGGCGTTTGACGATCCGGACGTGCAAAACGTCACCTGCTACATCAGTCGGGCGAAAACGGGCGGTATTAAAGGCGGTCTGGGGCTGGCGGAAGATACCTCAGACGCGGCCATTTCGTGCCAGCAGGTTGGCCCGGTTGAGCTGAGCGATAAAATCAAAAACGGTAAAGCTCAGGGGGAAGTGGTATTCCAGAAACGGACCTCTCTGGTGTTCAAAAAACTGCAGGTTGTGCGTTTTTACGATGCAAAACGTAACGCTCTGGCATATCTGGCTTACTCCGACAAAGTGGTCGATGGTTCGCCGAAAAACGCGCTGAGTGCAGTGCCGATTATGCCGTGGCATTAATTCAGGGACGAACCATGCAACAACCTGTGGTCTGGCTGGTTGAAGACGAAATCAGCATCGCTGATACGCTGGTCTATATGCTCCAGCAGGAGGGGTTTGCGGTAAAGACGTTTGAACGGGGCTTACCGGTGCTGGAGGAGGCGCGGCGGCAGGTTCCCGCGCTCACCATTCTGGATGTCGGGTTGCCGGATATCAGCGGCTTTGAGCTGTGCCGTCAGTTGCTGGCGCAGCATCCGTCACTGCCGATACTGTTTCTGACAGCGCGCAGTCGCGCAGTGATGAAGTGGACAAGTTGCTTGGCCTTGAAATGGGGGCGGATGATTACGTCGCCAAACCTTTCTCCCCACGAGAAGTGTGCGCGCGGGTGCGGACAATTTTACGACGGATGCAAAAGTCGGCCGCACCCACAGAGATTGTTCGTATCGGCCAGTTTGAACTGAACGAACCCGCTGCGCGAATTAGCTGGTTTGACGAACCGTTGCCCCTGACCCGCTACGAGTTTTTGCTGCTCAAAACCTTGTTACAGGCACCGGGGCGCGTATTTTCCCGTCAACAGTTAATGGACAAGGTGTGGGGCGAAGACGGCGACAGTTTCGATCGTACCGTGGATACCCACATCAAGACCCTGCGTGCCAAGCTGCGAACGGTGAACGAGACGCTTTCACCCATCAGCACCCATCGGGGTATGGGCTATAGTCTGGGGCTTTATTAATGCGCATTGGGATGCGGTTGTTGTTGGGGTACTTCCTGATTGTGGCTATCGCCGCGTGGTTTGTGCTGTCGATCTTTGTTCAGGAAGTGAAGCCTGGCGTTCGCAGGGCAACCGAGGGCACGCTAATCGATACCGCCACTTTACTGGCCGAAGTGGGGCGTGATGATGTGCTCTCGGGTAATGCGCAACAAGGCAAACTGGCGCAGGCATTTTCACTGCTCCATCAGCACCCTTTTCGCGCCAGTATCGGCGGCATTCAAAAAGTCCGTAACGAGTATCACGTTTACATGACCGATGCGCAGGGCAGGGTGGTGTTTGATTCTGCTGGTCTGGCCGTGGGTAAAGATTACTCGCGATGGAATGATGTCTGGCTGACGCTTCGCGGGGAATACGGGGCACGTAGTACCCAGAGCCGTCCGGGTGATCCAGAGAGCACGGTGATGTATGTTGCTGCGCCCGTTGTGGATCAGGGCAAAATCATTGGTGTGCTCTCTGTGGGGAAACCCAATAGCGCGATGGCACCCGTCATCCACCGTAGTGAGCGACGGATCCTGTGGGCAGGAGGGGCACTGCTCGGTATTGCTTTGCTGATAGGGTTGGTGGTGGCAGCGTGGATCAACCGCTCGATCGGTACCCTCTCGCGCTATGCCGATTCCGTGAGCAATGATATACCTTTGCCGTTACCTGACCCCGGCAGCAGTGAACTGCGCAAACTGGCGCAGGCACTGGAGAACATGCGTATTCGCCTGGAAGGGAAAAACTATATTGAACACTATGTTCACGCCCTCACCCATGAGCTGAAAAGCCCGATCGCGGCCATTCGAGGCGCGGCAGAAATTCTCTCCGAGCAGCCACCGCCGCAGGTGGCCGCGCGGTTTATCGATAATATTCTGGTACAAAATGCGCGCATGCAGTTGCTGGTTGAAAAACTGCTCACCCAGGCGCGGCTTGAAAATCGGGTAGAGATTGTCCCCGCGAGTGTCAGTATCGACACGCTGTTTACGCGACTGAGCGATGCGCGCTCGGCGCTACTGGCAGCTAAAAATATCACGCTGACCTGTGAAAGCACGGCGTTACAGGTGGAGGGGGATGCGGACCTGCTCGAACAGGCGCTGGGTAATTTACTGGATAACGCCATCGACTTTACGCCGCAGGGCGGAGCCATTGAACTGTCGTCCAGAGAGGGGCACAGGCAGGTACAACTGACTGTCACCGATAGCGGAAGTGGGATCCCGGATTATGCGCTTGAGCGTATTTTCGAACGTTTTTATTCGCTTCCGCGTGAGAACGGGTTGAAGAGCAGCGGGCTTGGGCTGGCATTTGTCCAGGAAGTCGCACGTCTGCATCAAGGGGAGATCGGTCTACACAATCGGGAAGAAGGGGGCGTGATTGCCACGCTGACACTTCACCGTCCCTTCACATAACTTCAAACTGACCCCACACAGCCTGGTTACGCTCTCCTCATCACAAAGGAGACGTTATGATGAAATCCCCCCTGTTCTGGAAAGTAAGCACCCTACTGGGGTGCATCCTGCTGCTTTTAGTTCCGTTGTTTATGGTCAGTAACCTGATTTCAGAGCGTGAAAGTTACCGCAACGATGTCGAAAACACGCTTCGTCAAAGTACCAGTGGACCGCAAAAACTGGTCGGTCCGTTGATTGCCATTCCGGTGACGGAGATCTTTTACAAGTTAGAGGATGAGAAGAAGGTCGAATACAAGAAAAGCTATATGCACTTCATTCTGCCAGAAACTCTGCTTGTTGAAGGAAACCAGCACGTAGAGTCCCGCAATATTGGGATCTATGACGGGCAAATCTGGAACACGGATCTGAAGATAAACGCGCAATTTAACACAGAGAAAATGGCGCAACTGAAAGGGGAAACGGTGACCCTGGGGCAGCCGTTTATCGTTGTCGGCGTTGGTGATGCCCGGGGAATTGGCACGGTGAAGGTTGCAAATATCAACGGTGAGACGCCAGACGTAGAGCCGGGTTCAGGCGTATATGGGACGCTTTCCGGTATTCATATCCCGCTGACCGATAAAGCACTTGAGACAAAAACGTTTGCATTCGGGATGTCGCTAAACCTGGCGGGAACCGGTAGTTTTGCGGTTGTCCCGGTGGGACGTAATAGCGAAATGCAGCTTACCAGCAACTGGCCGCATCCGGGCTTTATGGGCGACTATCTGCCGGTGAAACACAAAATTGGTGATTCTGGTTTTCAGGCAAACTGGCAGAGCAGTTGGTTTGCTAACAATATGGAAAGCTGGTTTCATGGCGATGGGTCGCCTGAATGGGCTGAAATCCCGGCCTTTAGCGTGACGGTGGCAACACCTGCCGATCAGTATCAACTGACCGACCGCGCGATTAAGTACGCAATTTTGCTGATTTCACTGACCTTTATGGCTTTCTTTGTTTTCGAGACCTTAACCGGGCTGCGCCTGCACCCGATGCAGTATCTGCTGGTGGGGTTATCGCTGGTGCTGTTCTATCTGGTATTACTGGCGTTGTCTGAGCACGCAGGATTTACCCCCGCCTGGATTATTGCAAGCCTTGTCGGTGCGTTGATGAATAGCGTATACCTGCAGGCAGTGCTGAAAAGCTGGAAACGAAGCGGAATGTTTGTGCTGGCTCTGCTGGGGCTTGATGTGGTGATGTGGTTTCTGCTGCGTTCTGAGGACAGTGCGTTACTGCTGGGTTCCGCTGTCCTTGCAATGGCGCTGTTTGCGGTGATGTATCTGACCCGTCACTTCGACTGGTATTCACTCTCGCAGTCGAAGCGACCGATGCCTCCGGCCAACCCGGATGACGACACAATGCGGATCTGGAAATAAAAAAACGGCGCAAAAGCGCCGTTTTTTTATGGTCTGACTGCGGGATTACTCCTGCAGATCTCCGCAGAAACGGTACCCTTCGCCGTGAATTGTGGCGATGATTTCCGGCGTATCTGGCGTAGATTCGAAATGTTTACGAATACGGCGGATAGTCACGTCTACGGTACGGTCGTGTGGCTTAAGCTCGCGACCGGTCATTTTCTTCAGCAGCTCTGCACGGGACTGAATTTTGCCCGGGTTTTCACAGAAGTGCAGCATCGCGCGGAATTCGCTGCGCGGCAGTTTATACTGCTCACCGTTCGGGCTGATCAGTGAACGGCTATTGATATCAAGTTCCCAGCCGTTGAATTTGTAGCTGTCTACGCTACGACGCTCTTCACTGACCGTGCCCAGGTTCATGGTGCGGGACAGGAGGTTGCGTGCACGAATGGTTAACTCGCGAGGATTAAACGGTTTGGTGATGTAATCATCCGCACCGATTTCCAGACCAAGAATTTTATCAACTTCGTTGTCACGGCCTGTCAGGAACATTAACGCAACGTTCGCCTGTTCACGCAGCTCGCGTGCCAGAAGAAGGCCGTTTTTGCCCGGCAGGTTGATATCCATAATGACCAGGTTGATATCATTTTCAGAAAGGATCTGATGCATCTCTGCGCCATCGGTCGCTTCAAAGACATCGTAGCCTTCTGCTTCGAAAATGCTCTTTAACGTGTTGCGTGTTACCAACTCGTCTTCAACGATAAGAATGTGCGGGGTCTGCATGTTTGCTACCTAAATTGCCAACTAAATCGAAACAGGAAGTACAAAAGTCCCTGACCTGCCTGATACATGTCGCAAATTAACATGACCGGCTTAACGTGACTAAAGTACGTAATTGCGTTCTTGATGCACTTTCCATCAACGTCAACAACATCATTAGCTTGGTCGTGGGTACTTTCCCTTTGGACCCGACAGTGTCAAAAACGGCTGTCATCCTAACCATTTTAACAGCAACATAACAGGCTAAGTGACACCAGACACCCAATAAAACTACGCTTCGTTGACATATATCAAGTTCAATTGTAGCACGTTAACAGTTTGATGAAATCATCGTAGCTGAATGCTAGCCTTTGTCACAAATTTTCAATAAACCAACTAGTTGCGGACATTGATTGATAAACAATACGAATCCAATCATAGAAAGGTATTCATATGGTCATTATCATTATAAAACATAAGGATAATGAGTATTTGTTAACATTCTAACTGATTGTTCAGCCTCAGAATAGTTTAGTATTTTTAATTTATTAAAAAGCGCTATTTCGGTGATTTCTGTTGCAAATTTGTAAATTCGTGCTGCGTAATATGTTGAGACGCATCACATTTTTACCCGCTAACTGATTAAAAAGAGAGCATAAATGCATCTGTCGATTGTACTGGTTGCCCCAGCCAGAGCAGAAAATATAGGCGCTGCGGCGCGCGCCATGAAGACTATGGGTTTTACCGATTTGCGTATTGTCGAGAGCGAGGCACACCTGGAACCCGCGGCCCGTTGGGTGGCACATGGATCGGGTGATATTCTTGATAATATAACCACTTACGACACGCTCGCCGATGCGCTACACGATATTTCTTTTACCGTTGCAACCACGGCGCGCAGCCGGGCGAAGTTTCATTTCTACGCCACACCGGCTGAGCTGGTTCCCGTGTTGCGTGAGAGAAGCCAGTGGTTAACGAAAGCGGCGCTGGTCTTTGGCCGTGAAGATTCTGGATTAACCAACGAAGAACTGGAGCTGGCAGATGTCCTGACCGGTGTGCCGATGGTGGCGGATTATCCGTCTCTTAATCTGGGCCAGGCGGTGATGGTCTATTGCTATCAATTAGCATCTTTAATGCAAACTGCACCCGCTCAGCCGACCGGGACAGATGAGAACCAGCTCGCCGCCTTGCGTGTGCGTGCACAAACGCTGTTAACGCAGCTTGGTGTTGCGGATGACCTCAAAATGGCCGACTGGTTACAACAGCGGCTTGGGCGTCTTGAGCAACGAGACACGGCAATGTTGCACCGTTTGCTGCACGATATTGAAAAAAAATTAGCCGAGTAAAATGCTGTCATATTTTTTTATTATGGCGTAACCGTCTAATGTCGTGAGGTGTATCAGGGGGAATCGGATGAAAATAAATCTGCAAGCAGCGGGACGTGAAAGTGTCCCGAATTGTGATCAAATTAAAAATTAATTGACTTAACGAGCCTGATCCTTTAACCCTAAAAGAATACAGCACAGACAGATAATAATGACAGAGTACACAACATCCATGAAACGCATCAGCATCACCACCATTACTACAACCACCATCATTACCACAGGTAACGATGCGGGCTGACGCGTACAGGAAAAACAGAAAAAAGCCCGCACCCAAACAGTGCGGGCTTTTTTTTCGGCTAAAGGAAATGAGGTAGAACCATGCGAGTGTTGAAGTTCGGCGGTACATCAGTGGCAAATGCGGAACGTTTTCTGCGTGTTGCCGATATCCTGGAGAACAACGCCAGGCAGGGGCAGGTTGCAACCGTGCTCTCTGCTCCGGCGAAAATCACGAACCATCTGGTGGCGATGATTGAAAAAACCATCGGTGGCCAGGATGCACTCCCGAACATTAGCGATGCCGAGCGTATCTTCGCCGAGCTGCTGCAGGGTCTGGCGGAGGCTCAACCCGGCTTCCCGCTTGCACAGCTGAAAACCTTCGTTGAGCAAGAGTTCGCCCACATCAAACACGTTCTGCACGGTATCAGCCTGCTCGGCCAGTGCCCTGACAGCATCAACGCCGCGCTGATCTGCCGTGGTGAGAAACTCTCGATTGCCATCATGGCGGGACTGCTGGAAGCGCGCGGTCATAACGTCACGGTGATCGATCCGGTTGAAAAACTGCTGGCGGTAGGTCACTACCTCGAATCTACGGTCGATATTGCCGAATCGACCCGCCGCATTGCCGCGAGCAAAATCCCGTCTGACCATATGATCCTGATGGCGGGCTTCACCGCCGGAAACGAGAAGGGTGAACTGGTGGTGCTGGGTCGTAACGGCTCTGACTACTCCGCCGCCGTGCTGGCAGCCTGTTTACGTGCAGACTGTTGTGAGATCTGGACTGACGTTGACGGTGTCTATACCTGTGACCCGCGCCAGGTGCCAGACGCCAGACTGCTGAAGTCGATGTCTTATCAGGAAGCGATGGAGCTTTCCTACTTCGGCGCTAAAGTGCTTCACCCTCGTACCATCTCCCCGATTGCGCAGTTCCAGATCCCTTGCCTGATTAAAAATACCGGTAACCCGCAAGCACCAGGTACGCTGATTGGGGCCAGTACCGATGAAGATGGCCTGCCGGTGAAAGGCATTTCTAACCTGAACAATATGGCCATGTTTAGCGTGTCCGGCCCAGGCATGAAAGGGATGGTTGGCATGGCGGCGCGCGTGTTTGCAGCCATGTCCCGCAACGGCATCTCCGTGGTGCTGATCACCCAGTCCTCTTCCGAATACAGCATCAGCTTCTGTGTGCCGCAGGGCGACTGCCTGCGTGCCCGTCGCGCGCTGGAAGAAGAGTTCTACCTGGAGCTGAAAGAAGAGTTGCTGGAGCCGCTCGCCATTCAGGAACGTCTGGCGATCATCTCCGTGGTGGGCGACGGTATGCGCACGCTGCGCGGTATCTCCGCCAAATTCTTTGCCGCGCTGGCGCGGGCCAATATCAACATCGTGGCCATTGCGCAGGGCTCATCCGAACGCTCAATCTCGGTCGTCGTGGATAACGACGACGCGACCACTGGCGTACGCGTGGTGCATCAGATGTTGTTCAACACCGACCAGGTGATTGAGCTGTTCCTGATCGGCGTAGGCGGAGTGGGTGGCGTGTTGCTGGAACAGGTTAAGCGTCAGCAGGAGTGGCTAAAGAAGAAACATATTGATCTGCGCGTCTGCGGAATTGCCAACTCCAAAGCGCTGCTGACCAACGTACATGGCCTGAATCTGGAAAACTGGCAGGCGGAGCTGGACGATGCGAAAGAGCCGTTCAATCTGGGTCGACTGATCCGTCTGGTGAAAGAGTATCACCTGCTTAACCCAGTGATTGTTGACTGTACTTCGAACCAGGCGGTTGCCGATCAGTACGCAGACTTCCTGCGTGAAGGGTTCCACGTGGTCACGCCAAACAAGAAGGCCAACACCTCGTCAATGGCGTACTATCACCAGCTGCGCCTGGCGGCGAGTAAGTCGCGCCGTAAGTTCCTGTATGACACCAACGTGGGGGCGGGCCTGCCGGTTATCGAAAACCTGCAAAACCTGCTGAACGCGGGGGATGAGTTGCAACGTTTCTCCGGTATCCTTTCTGGCTCGCTGTCGTTTATCTTTGGCAAGCTGGATGAGGGAATGAGCCTGTCAGAAGCGACCCGTGCCGCGCGTGAACTGGGCTACACCGAGCCAGACCCGCGTGACGATCTCTCCGGTATGGACGTGGCGCGTAAGCTGTTGATTCTGGCGCGTGAAACCGGTCGTGAGCTGGAGCTCTCGGATATTGTGATTGAGCCGGTACTGCCGGCAGAATTTGATGACAGCGGTGATGTCAGCACCTTTATGGCGAATTTAGGAAAGCTTGACGACCTCTTTGCCGCTCGCGTTGCGAAAGCCCGTGATGAAGGTAAGGTATTGCGCTATGTTGGCAATATTGAAGAAGATGGCGTGTGCCGCGTGAAGATTGCCGAAGTGGATGGCAACGATCCGCTGTTCAAAGTCAAAAACGGCGAAAACGCCCTCGCGTTTTACAGCCACTATTATCAGCCATTGCCGCTGGTGCTTCGCGGTTATGGTGCAGGGAACGATGTTACGGCGGCGGGTGTCTTTGCCGATCTGCTGCGTACCCTGTCATGGAAGTTAGGAGTTTAACATGGTCAAAGTTTATGCCCCGGCTTCCAGCGCCAATATGAGCGTCGGATTCGATGTGCTGGGTGCGGCGGTTACGCCGGTTGATGGTTCACTGCTGGGCGATACGGTAACGGTTGAGGCGGCGGAGAGCTTCAGCCTGAATAATGTGGGCCGTTTTGCCAGCAAACTGCCATCCGACCCACGCGAGAATATCGTATATCAGTGCTGGGAACGCTTCTGTCAGGAGATTGGCAAAAAGGTGCCGGTCACCATGACGCTGGAAAAAAGTATGCCGATTGGCTCTGGTCTGGGTTCCAGCGCCTGCTCCGTGGTCGCCGCACTGGTGGCGATGAACGAACACTGCGGCAAACCACTGAATAATAACCGCCTGCTGGGCTTAATGGGTGAGCTGGAAGGCCGTATCTCCGGCAGCATTCATTACGACAACGTGGCACCGTGCTTCCTCGGCGGCATGCAGTTGATGATTGAAGAAAATGGCATCATTAGCCAGCAGGTGCCAGGGTTTGATGAGTGGCTGTGGGTGCTGGCCTATCCGGGCATTAAAGTGTCCACTGCTGAAGCGCGCGCGATCCTGCCTGCGCAGTATCGTCGTCAGGACTGTATTGCCCACGGGCGTCATCTGGCGGGCTTTATTCATGCCTGCTACACCCGTCAGCCGCAGCTGGCAGCTAAATTGATGAAGGATGTGATTGCCGAACCGTATCGCACTAAGCTGCTGCCAGGCTTTAATGAGGCGCGACAGGCATCAATGGATATCGGTGCGCAGGCGTGCGGCATCTCCGGCTCCGGCCCGACGCTGTTCGCCCTGTGCGACAAACCAGACACTGCGCAGCGCGTGGCGGACTGGCTCTCTAAACACTACCTGCAAAATCAGGAAGGCTTTGTTCATATTTGCCGTCTGGACACGGCAGGCGCACGAGTACTGGGATAACGCATGAAACTCTATAACCTTAAAGATCATAACGAGCAGGTCAGCTTCGCGCAGGCGGTGACTCAGGGGCTGGGCAAAAATCAGGGGCTGTTTTTCCCCCATGACCTGCCGGAATTTCAACTGACGGATATTGATGAACTGCTGAAGCAGGATTTTGTTACCCGCAGCACCAAAATTTTGTCCGCGTTTATCGGCGACGAAATCCCGCAGGAACTGCTGGAAGAGCGCGTGCGTGCGGCGTTTGCCTTCCCGGCTCCCGTCAGCCAGGTTGAGCAGGACGTCGGTTGCCTGGAGCTGTTCCACGGCCCAACGCTGGCGTTTAAAGACTTCGGTGGTCGCTTTATGGCGCAGATGCTGACTCACATCAGTGGCGACAAACCGGTAACCATTCTGACGGCTACCTCTGGCGACACCGGTGCAGCCGTTGCCCATGCGTTCTACGGCCTGAAAAATGTCCGCGTGGTGATCCTCTACCCGAAAGGCAAAATCAGCCCGCTGCAGGAAAAACTGTTCTGTACCCTCGGTGGTAACATTGAAACCGTGGCGATCGACGGCGATTTCGACGCCTGCCAGGCGCTGGTCAAGCAGGCCTTCGATGATGAAGAGTTGAAAGTCGCGCTGGGTCTGAATTCTGCGAACTCCATTAACATCAGCCGTCTGCTGGCGCAGATCTGTTACTACTTCGAAGCAGTTGCGCAGTTGCCGCAGGAAGCCCGTAATCAGCTGGTTGTCTCTGTGCCAAGCGGTAACTTTGGTGACCTGACGGCTGGCCTGCTGGCGAAATCTCTGGGTCTGCCGGTGAAACGCTTTATCGCCGCCACCAACGCCAACGACACCGTGCCGCGCTTCCTGAAAGACGGTAAATGGGCACCGAATGCGACGCAGGCGACGCTCTCCAATGCAATGGATGTGAGCCAGCCAAACAACTGGCCGCGTGTGGAAGAGCTGTTCCGCCGTAAGGTCTGGCGTCTGGGCGATCTGGGTTATGCGGCAGTCTCGGATGAAACCACCAAAGACACCATGCGTGAACTGAAAGCGGTGGGGTATACCTCTGAGCCGCATGCGGCAATTGCCTATCGTGCGCTGCGCGATCAGCTCAATCCGGGAGAGTATGGCCTGTTCCTGGGGACTGCCCATCCGGCTAAGTTTAAAGAGAGCGTAGAGGCGATCCTCGGTGAAACGCTGCCGCTGCCAAAAGAACTGGCAGACCGTGCTGATCTGCCGCTGCTGTCTCACGAACTGCCAGCGGATTTTGCTGCATTACGTAAGTTGATGATGACCCGCGGGTAATGTCGACGAATACTGTAAGCCGGGTCAGGCGCAGCCGCCACCCGGCTTTTTTTATGGAGAAATTAAGGAGAAAAAAAGCAGGGAAAATGCAGAAATTCCCAATAAATGCGGTCACTTAGAGATTAGGATTGCAGAGAATAACATCCCCCGTTCCCCTCACGTAATCTCCTGACATCGGCCCACGTTGGGCAAGATTAAAAGGAGTCACCTGTGTCTAAACTGAAACCTGCTCTGCTGGCTCTTTCGCTGATGCTGCTCGCTCCCCTGGCGGTACAGGCTGCTGAGATTACCCTCGTTCCTGCGGTAAAACTGCAGATTGGCGATCAGGATAATCGTGGCCACTACTGGGATGGCGACCACTGGCGCGACCATGACTGGTGGAGGGCGCATTATGAATGGCGCGATAACCGCTGGCATCCACATGATGAATATCGCGATCATGACGAACGTCATGACGACCACCGCGACGACCACCGTCCGGGGCCTGAATGGAAGCATCACTAATGCAAACCCCGCCAGTGGGCGGGGTTTTGTTTTACTGCTCGTGGCGCTTAAACACCAGCTCACCTTTCCCCGACGCTTCTTCGTCAAAGAAATAACCTTCACTGTTAAATCCGGTGAGTTGCTCCGGCTTCGTCAGGCGGTTCTGAATAATGAAGCGGCTCATCAGGCCACGCGCTTTTTTGGCATAGAAGCTGATGACCTTAAACTTACCGTTTTTCTCATCGAGGAAGACGGGCTTGATGATTTCCGCATCCAGCTTTTTCGGCTTCACGGATTTGTAGTATTCGTCGGACGCCAGGTTGATCACCACGTTATCGCCCTGCGCGTGCAGCGCTGCATTTAACGTGTCGGTGATGATATCGCCCCAGAAATGGTACAGATCTTTGCCTTTGGCGTTTTCCAGGCGGATACCCATTTCCAGACGGTAGGGCTGCATCAGATCCAGCGGACGCAGGACACCATACAAACCCGACAGCATACGCAGATGCTGCTGGGCAAAATCAAAGTCGGCTTCGCTGAACTCTTCTGCCTGCAGGCCGGTATAGACATCGCCTTTAAAGGCCAGAATGGCCTGGCGTGCGTTGGTCGGCGTGAAGTCCGGGTGCCACTCATGGAAGCGGGTCGCGTTAAGATCGGCGAGTTTATCGCTGATGCTCATCAGTGAAGCAATTTGTGGTGCGGAGAGTTTGCGCGCTTCATGGATCAGCTGTTGCGAATAGTCCAGCAATTCGGGCTGGGTATAGCGCCCGGTGGCGAGCGGGCTCTGGTAGTCGAGCGTTTTTGCAGGTGAAATAAGAATCAGCATATCCAGTCCTTGCAGGAAATTTAGAGCGACTTTAGCAAAAAATCGCCCTGAATTGATCGATAGCTGTTATTGCCGCGGCAAATCATCCCATGCGTCGGGCGCGATTTGCGATGCAATATCCGGATAACGTGAGACGTTAAACACCGGTTTAACGCCAAGCTTGCGCTGGCGAAGATAATCCCGGGCAATAAGGGTCACAACCGGAGAAAGCAGCAAAATCGCCGTCAGGTTAGTGATCGCCATCAGCGCCATAATGACATCCGCCAGTTGCCAGACCAGCGGCATGCTGAGCAGGGAACCGGCCATCACCATCAGTATCACCCCCAGGCGCAGTAGCCTGAGCATATTCCGGGAGTCTAGCTTCAGGAAGATGAGGTTGTTTTCGGCATAAACGTAGTTCACCACAATCGAGCTAAAGGCGAACAGACTGACGATAAGCGAGACAAAACCGGCTCCCCAGCTACCGGTAAGATTGACCAGCGCCTCCTGAACCAGCTGTATTCCGGCCGTTCCGGATGAATGAGAAAGAGGGCCAGCCAGCAGCACAATCATGGCGCTGGCGGAACAGATCATGATGGTATCCGTAAACACGCCAATCATCTGCACAATACCTTGTGCGGCAGGGTGGGGAGGCCACGATGCGGCGGTGGCTGCGGCATTGGGTGTTGAGCCCATTCCCGCTTCGTTCGAGAACATTCCCCGCTGAAAACCAGCCGTAAGCGCCTGGCTGACGGTGTAACCCAGCGCACCAGAGGCTGCTTCTCGCCAGCCAAAGGCGCTCCTGAAGATGGTGGCGATGACATCCGGCAACAGGTTGATGTTCATGAAGGTGACGAAGAGACTGGTGCTCACCCACAGTAACGCCATGACGGGTACCAGCCACTGCATCAGGCGCGCAATGCCTTTAAGCCCCGTGGAGATAGCCAGCAGGGCGAAAGCGGCTAACGTGGCACCGGTTATCCACTCCGGGCACTGAAACGCATAGCGCATCGCATGGGCAACGGAGTTTGCCTGAACGGTATTGAAAATAAGGCCGTAAGCGATGAGTAAAAAGAGTGAGAACAGGACGCCCATCCAGCGCATCCCCAGTCCCCTGGCCATATACCAGGCTGGGCCACCGCGGAACTGACCGTTCTTGTCCTTTTCTTTGTAGAGCTGTGCGAGTGAACATTCGGCAAACGATGTGGCCATGCCGATGATTGCCGAAATCCACATCCAGAAGATGGCTCCCGGGCCACCGGCGCTGATGGCAAGCGCAACGCCCGCCAGGTTACCGCTGCCGACGCGCGCCGCAAGGCTGGTACAGAGTGCCTGAAATGACGTTAATCCGCCGGGTTGCGGAGAGAGGCTGTTTTTCAGACTTTTGCCAAACTTGCGAATATAACGAAACTGGATAAAACCACTGCGTAGCGTGAACCATATACCTGCCCCAAGCAGCAGATATATCATTATCGAACCCCAGAGGATTTCATTGATAAACGAGAAAAAATCAGGCATTAACGTCCCTCTTGTTGATGCCAGGGTGAATATGTAAGCGTTACCACTGATTGCGCATGCTGTTACTTAGCGGCCTGTTAATATTGTGAGTTTATCATACTATGGCTAAGCGCACTGTCTGCGGTTGCGCTACCCCTCCGTCGTGTTATCATCAGGGCAGACCGGTTACACCCCCCTAACAAGTAAACCTGTCATTTTTCCGCTGCAGGCTTACTGTCGGTAGCGTGAATTATCCAGGGCACGTTAAAAGAGAAATACTATCATGACGGATAAATTGACCTCCCTTCGTCAGTTCACCACTGTCGTAGCTGACACCGGAGATATCGCGGCAATGAAGTTGTACCAGCCGCAGGATGCCACAACTAACCCTTCTCTGATCCTTAACGCCGCACAGATCCCTGAGTATCGCAAACTGATCGACGACGCTGTGACCTGGGCGAAAGCGCAGAGTAACGATCGTGCGCAGCAGGTTGTGGATGCAACTGACAAACTGGCAGTGAATATCGGTCTGGAAATCCTGAAACTGGTTCCTGGCCGTATCTCTACCGAAGTTGATGCGCGTCTGTCCTACGACACCGAAGCGTCTATTGCTAAAGCAAAACGTCTGATCAAAATGTACAACGATGCGGGTATCAGCAATGACCGTATCCTGATCAAACTGGCTTCTACCTGGCAGGGCATCCGCGCTGCAGAACAGCTGGAAAAAGACGGTATCAACTGTAACCTGACCCTGCTGTTCTCCTTCGCGCAGGCGCGTGCATGCGCAGAAGCAGGCGTATACCTGATTTCTCCGTTCGTGGGCCGTATTCTGGACTGGTACAAAGCCAACACCGACAAGAAAGAGTACGCACCTGCAGAAGATCCAGGCGTGGTTTCTGTTACTGAAATCTACGAATACTACAAACAGCACGGCTATGAGACTGTTGTTATGGGCGCAAGCTTCCGTAACGTTGGTGAAATCATCGAGCTGGCTGGCTGTGACCGCCTGACCATCGCACCTGCACTGCTGAAAGAGCTGTCTGAAAGCGCAGGCGCAATCGAGCGTAAACTGTCCTACACCGGTGAAGTGAAAGCACGCCCAGAGCGCATCACTGAATCTGAGTTCCTGTGGCAGCACAACCAGGATCCAATGGCGGTAGACAAACTGGCGGACGGTATCCGTAAGTTTGCTGTTGACCAGGGCAAACTGGAAAAAATGATCGGCGACCTGCTGTAATCATTCTGCGTGACCGGGTTCCCGGTCACGCTACTTCTTTCGTACTCTGTCTGTCTTTCCCCTCTGCGTGTATCATTCCCTTTAACTGCATTATTTGAATGGAATGGATATGAATACCTTACGCATCGGCTTAGTGTCGATTTCTGACCGCGCCTCCAGCGGTGTTTATCAGGATAAAGGCCTCCCTGCTCTGGAAGAGTGGCTGGGCAGTGCGCTGACCACCCCGTTTGAAATTCAGACCCGCTTGATCCCGGACGAGCAGCCGATCATCGAGCAGACGCTGTGTGAGCTGGTGGACGAAATGAGCTGCCACCTGGTGCTGACCACCGGGGGAACCGGGCCTGCACGCCGCGACGTGACGCCGGATGCCACGCTGGCGATTGCCGATCGCGAAATGCCGGGCTTTGGCGAGCAGATGCGCCAGATCAGTCTACACTTTGTTCCGACCGCCATCCTCTCCCGCCAGGTCGGTGTGATCCGCAAACAGGCGTTGATCCTGAACCTGCCAGGTCAGCCGAAGTCGATCAAAGAGACGCTGGAAGGGCTTAAAGCCGCCGATGGCAGCGTGATCGTGCACGGGATTTTCGCAAGTGTACCGTATTGTATACAGTTGCTGGATGGCCCGTATGTGGAAACCGACGACAAAGTGGTAGCAGCATTTCGCCCTAAAAGCGCACGGCGCGAGACAATATCCTGAAATTAATTGATATGTGACATTCGTCGTATCAGCCATAGCGTGCGTAACATTTTACGGTATAGTAATTTTTTCTTTACGATTGCTGTAAAAATATAAAAACGCCTGAAAGGTACGCTATGTCACATTCTCCCCGCCCTCTGAATCGACAGGACTACAAAACGCTTACGCTCGCGGCCTTAGGCGGCGCGCTGGAGTTTTACGATTTCATCATTTTCGTCTTCTTCGCCGCCGTGGTGGGCGCGCTTTTCTTCCCGGCGGATATCCCGGAGTGGCTGCGCCAGGTGCAGACCTTCGGCATTTTTGCTGCCGGGTATCTGGCTCGTCCACTGGGTGGCATTGTAATGGCGCATTTTGGCGACATGGTCGGGCGTAAGAAGATGTTTACCCTCAGTATTCTGCTGATGGCCGTGCCGACGCTGGCTATTGGTCTGCTGCCAACCTATGCCACGGCAGGCATCTTTGCCCCGTTACTGCTGTTGCTGATGCGCATTCTTCAGGGGGCGGCAATTGGCGGTGAAGTGCCGGGGGCCTGGGTGTTTGTGTCTGAACATGTTCCGGTGCGCCGCATGGGTATTGCCTGTGGAACCTTAACCGCGGGGCTGACCGTCGGGATCTTGCTGGGTTCAGTGGTGGCAACCATCGTGAATACCAGCATGACGCAACAGGCCGTGCATGAGTGGGGCTGGCGTATTCCGTTCCTGCTGGGCGGGGCGTTTGGCCTGGTGGCGATGTATTTGCGCCGCTGGTTGCAGGAGACGCCCGTTTTCCTCGAAATGCAGCAACGCAAGGCGCTGGCGCAGGAACTACCGGTAAAAGCGGTTGTGCTGCGCCACAAGAAAGCGGTGGTGGTGTCGATGCTCCTCACCTGGCTGCTGTCGGCAGGCATCGTGGTTGTTATTTTGATGTCCCCTGTCTGGCTGCAAAAACAGTATGGCTTCGCGCCAGCGGTGACGTTACAGGCAAACAGCATTGCGACCATTATGCTCTGTTTCGGTTGTCTGGCCGCCGGGCTGGCAATTGACCGTATTGGAGCCAGCCTGACCTTTATTATTGGAAGCCTGCTGCTGGCAGCATCAAGCTGGGCGTTCTACCACCTTGCGGGCAGCCATCCTGAACAGCTATTCCTGCTGTACGGTGTGGTGGGGTTGTGCGTGGGGGTTGTCGGCGCAGTACCGTACGTGATGGTACGCGCATTCCCGCCGGAGGTCCGTTTCACCGGTATTTCTTTCTCGTATAACGTCTCGTATGCCATTTTTGGTGGACTGACGCCGATTGTCGTCACCGTGTTGATGGGGGTCTCACCGATGGCTCCTGCCTGGTATGTGCTGGCGCTTTCGCTGATGGGGCTGGCATTAGGAATATGGTTCTATCGCCCTTCGGCGCAACAGTTGCATGGGGCAGAAAAGCAGGGGATATGACAGAAATGACGTGCCTGCGCAGGCAGGCACGTTAAAGATTAGTGTTTTTCACCAATCGGCAGAATGGTGCAGCCGAACTGTTCGTTCAGCACTTCGCCCATTGCCAGGTAGATCGCGCTTGCGCCACACACCAGACCAATCCAGCCTGCCACGTGAACAATGCCTTCGTTATCCACCAGATGGCCAACAGCCAGCAGGGCGAACAGCACGGTCAGGCTCAGGAAGACGAACTGCAGTGCTCGGTTCGCTTTCAGAGTACCGAAGAACATGAACAGGGTGAAGACACCCCACAGGCCCAGGTAGACGCCCAGGAAGTGCGCGTTTGCGGCTTCTGCCAGACCCATTTTAGGCATCAGCAGAATGGCAACCAGGGTCAGCCAGAAAGAACCGTAAGAGGTAAAGGCAGTTAAACCGAAGGTGTTGCCTTTCTTATATTCCAGCAGGCCCGCGAAGATTTGTGCGATACCGCCGTAAAAAATGCCCATCGCCAGGATAATGCCGTCCATCGGGAACATCCCGATGTTGTGCAGGTTCAGCAGGATAGTGGTCATGCCAAAACCCATCAGGCCCAGCGGAGCCGGATTAGCCAACTTAGTGTTGCCCATAAGTCCTCAGAAAAATCATCATTAATATGGTGAAATGGTGAATCCCGCGTCAATTCTCCCTGACGGGGCGCGGCATCATAATGGGCGCAATCGATGCCGTCTATGATCTCATCGGGGTGAAATTAAAAAATTTTTTATCCCTCCCCCTTGATGGATGCCGTTGCGACCCCATCTTGTAAGCAACCGCAGTGTGTGGACCTGAAAAAAATCAAATCTGGGCAGTTGAAAAAGCACGTTCTGCCCTTATTACAGGTACACAACCACATGTTGACTGAATTTTTAGTGGAGACGTTTAGATGGGTAAAATTATTGGTATCGACCTGGGTACTACCAACTCTTGTGTAGCGATTATGGATGGCACTACTGCACGCGTGCTGGAGAACGCCGAGGGCGATCGCACCACGCCTTCTATCATTGCTTATACCCAGGATGGTGAAACTCTGGTTGGTCAGCCGGCTAAACGTCAGGCAGTGACAAACCCGCAAAATACCCTGTTTGCGATTAAACGCCTGATTGGCCGCCGCTTCCAGGACGAAGAAGTTCAGCGTGACGTTTCTATCATGCCTTACAAAATCATTGCTGCAGATAACGGCGATGCATGGCTTGATGTGAAAGGCACCAAAACTGCACCACCGCAGATCTCTGCAGAAGTGCTGAAAAAAATGAAGAAAACGGCTGAAGATTATCTGGGTGAGCCAGTAACTGAAGCGGTTATCACCGTTCCTGCATACTTCAACGATGCTCAGCGTCAGGCAACTAAAGATGCCGGCCGTATCGCAGGTCTGGAAGTAAAACGTATCATCAACGAACCAACCGCTGCTGCACTGGCTTACGGTCTGGATAAAGAAGTTGGTAACCGTACTATCGCGGTTTACGACCTGGGTGGTGGTACCTTCGATATCTCTGTTATCGAAATCGACGAAGTTGACGGTGAAAAAACCTTCGAAGTTCTGGCAACCAACGGTGATACCCACCTGGGCGGTGAAGACTTCGATACCCGTCTGATCAACTACCTCGTTGACGAGTTCAAGAAAGATCAGGGCATTGACCTGCGTAACGACCCGCTGGCCATGCAGCGCCTGAAAGAAGCCGCTGAGAAAGCGAAGATCGAACTGTCTTCTGCTCAGCAGACCGACGTGAATCTGCCGTACATCACTGCAGACGCGACCGGTCCAAAACACATGAACATCAAAGTGACCCGTGCAAAACTGGAAAGCCTGGTAGAAGACCTGGTGAACCGTTCTATCGAGCCACTGAAAGTTGCACTGCAGGACGCTGGTCTGTCCGTATCTGACATCCAGGACGTTATCCTGGTAGGTGGTCAGACCCGTATGCCAATGGTTCAGAAGAAAGTGGCTGAGTTCTTTGGTAAAGAGCCACGTAAAGACGTTAACCCGGACGAAGCGGTAGCAATTGGTGCTGCGGTTCAGGGTGGCGTGCTGACCGGTGAAGTGAAAGACGTACTGCTGCTGGACGTTACCCCGCTGTCTCTGGGTATCGAAACCATGGGCGGTGTGATGACTGCGCTCATCAACAAAAACACCACCATCCCAACGAAACACAGCCAGGTGTTCTCTACCGCTGAAGACAACCAGTCTGCGGTAACCATCCATGTGATTCAGGGTGAGCGTAAACGTGCGTCTGATAACAAGTCTCTGGGTCAGTTCAACCTGGACGGTATCAACCCGGCACCACGCGGCATGCCGCAGATCGAAGTGACCTTCGATATCGATGCTGACGGTATCCTGCACGTGTCTGCAAAAGACAAAAACAGCGGTAAAGAGCAGAAGATCACCATCAAGGCATCTTCTGGCCTGAACGAAGCTGAAATCGAAAAAATGGTTCGTGATGCCGAAGCTAACGCGGAATCCGACCGTAAGTTCGAAGAGCTGGTTCAGACCCGTAACCAGGGTGACCATCTGCTGCACAGCACCCGTAAGCAGGTTGAAGAAGCAGGCGATAAACTGCCGGCGGAAGACAAAACGGCTATCGAAGCTGCACTGAGCGCGCTGGAAACGTCTCTGAAAGGCGAAGACAAAGCGGACATCGAAGCGAAGATGCAGGCGCTGGCACAGGCTTCCCAGAAGCTGATGGAAATCGCTCAGCAGCAGCATGCTCAACAGCAGGCAGGCGCTGACGCATCTGCGAACAACGCGAAAGACGACGATGTTGTCGACGCTGAGTTCGAAGAAGTGAAAGACAAAAAATAATCGCCCTTTGAACGGGTAATTACTGGCACGGGCGAAGAGGTTTCCTCTCCGCCCGTGCACGCATGTTAGGGGCAGATAAAATAAGATGGCGAAGCTTGATTATTACGAGATTTTAGGCGTTTCCAAAACAGCGGAAGAGCGTGAAATCAAAAAGGCGTATAAGCGCCTGGCCATGAAATATCACCCGGATCGCAATCAGGGTGATAAAGAGGCTGAAGCTAAATTCAAAGAGATCAAAGAAGCCTACGAAATCCTGACCGATGCACAAAAACGTGCGGCTTATGATCAGTACGGTCACGCAGCCTTTGAACAGGGCGGCATGGGCGGCGGTGGATTCGGTGGCGGCGGCTTTGGCGGCGGTGCTGATTTCAGCGATATCTTTGGCGATGTGTTCGGCGACATCTTCGGCGGTGGCCGTGGTCGTCAACGCGCCGCGCGCGGTGCAGACCTGCGCTACAACATGGATCTGACTCTGGAAGAGGCCGTTCGCGGCGTCACCAAAGAGATCCGTATCCCGACGCTGGAAGAGTGTGACGTTTGCCACGGTAGCGGCGCGAAAGCAGGGACGCAGCCACAAACCTGTCCAACCTGTCACGGTTCCGGCCAGGTGCAGATGCGTCAGGGTTTCTTTGCGGTACAGCAGGCCTGTCCACACTGTCATGGTCGCGGTACGCTGATTAAAGATCCGTGCACCAAATGCCACGGTCACGGTCGCGTTGAGAAAACCAAAACCCTGTCCGTTAAAATTCCGGCGGGTGTTGATACGGGCGACCGTATTCGTCTGGCTGGCGAAGGTGAAGCGGGCGAGCACGGCGCACCGGCGGGCGATCTGTACGTCCAGGTTCAGGTGAAACAGCACGCGATCTTTGAGCGTGAAGGTAACAACCTGTACTGCGAAGTGCCAATCAACTTCGCCATGGCGGCTCTCGGCGGCGAAATCGAAGTGCCAACGCTGGATGGTCGCGTAAACCTGAAAGTGCCTGGTGAAACCCAGACGGGCAAGCTGTTCCGCATGCGCGGTAAAGGCGTGAAATCCGTTCGCGGTGGTGCGCAGGGCGACCTGTTGTGCCGCGTCGTGGTGGAAACCCCGGTTGGCCTGAACGACAAGCAGAAGCAACTGCTGAAAGAGCTGCAGGAGAGCTTCGGCGGTCCGACGGGTGAGAAAAATAGCCCGCGTTCCAAAAGCTTCTTCGATGGTGTTAAAAAATTCTTCGATGATTTGACTCGCTAATCCGTTAGCCGGTTTTCATTCCCAAAAAGCCCGGAAGCGATTCCGGGCTTTTTCTGTTTATGGGTATTGCTCGGTAAAACTGATTATATACTCAATATTAATCTGTTTTTGCCGAGCTATCTGACTTGGTACTATGGTTTTATCGAGGTATTGTTGTAAAAAGAGAGAACTAAAGTGAAATTACTACACCGTTTCTTTAGCAGTGAAGCGTCCGGCGGGGTCATCCTGATTATCGCCGCTGCAGCCGCGATGGTGCTGGCTAACTTAGGCGTCACGCGTGATTTTTATCACGCATTTCTGGAAACCCCCGTCGAGCTGAAAGTTGGCGCGCTGGAAATTCACAAGAACATGCTGCTGTGGATCAATGATGCACTGATGGCAGTGTTCTTCCTGCTGGTAGGGCTTGAGGTTAAACGTGAGCTGGTGCTGGGATCGCTTGCCAGCCGTCAGCGTGCGGCGTTTCCGGTCATTGCCGCCATTGGCGGGATGGTGGTCCCGGCGTTGCTCTTCCTGGCGTTTACCTGGCAGGATCCGGTGGCTCGCGACGGCTGGGCGATCCCGGCTGCAACGGATATCGCGTTTGCACTTGGGGTGCTGGCCTTACTGGGAAGCCGCGTGCCGGTAGCCCTGAAAATCTTCCTGATGGCGCTGGCGATCATTGATGACCTGGGCGCTATTGTGATTATTGCGCTGTTCTATACCAGTGAGCTGTCAATTCTGTCGCTGAGCGTGGCGGCAGGTGCCATTGCAGTGCTGGCACTGCTGAATATTTTCAACGTCCGCCGTATTGGTATCTACGTACTGGTGGGTATG
This sequence comes from Enterobacter cloacae, assembly GCA_014169315.1. Classification (NCBI taxonomy): domain Bacteria; kingdom Pseudomonadati; phylum Pseudomonadota; class Gammaproteobacteria; order Enterobacterales; family Enterobacteriaceae; genus Enterobacter; species Enterobacter cloacae. Next base: position 617,794 of record AP022133.1, read on the forward strand.
GTGCTGTGGACGGCGGTGCTGAAATCCGGTGTGCATGCCACGCTGGCAGGCGTGATCGTCGGTTTCTTCGTGCCGCTTAAGCCGCAGGATGGCAAATCACCCGCCAAACAGCTGGAGCATGTGCTTCACCCGTGGGTGGCCTTTATGATCCTGCCGCTGTTTGCTTTTGCCAACGCGGGTGTATCTCTGGAAGGGGTGACGCTGGAAGGGCTGACGTCGATGCTGCCACTGGGCATCATTGCCGGGCTGTTTATCGGTAAACCACTGGGGATTAGCCTGTTCTGCTGGCTGGCGCTGAAACTGAAGATGGCGTCATTGCCGCACGGCACCACGTTTAAGCAGATTATGGCGGTGGGTGTGCTATGCGGAATTGGATTTACCATGTCGATCTTTATCTCGACGCTGGCGTTTGGTGCGCATGCCCCTGAACTGATTGTCTGGGCGAAACTGGGCATCTTAATCGGGTCATTACTGGCCGCGGTAATAGGGTATACGTTATTGAAGGTAAAATTGTCCGGACAGGTTGTCCAGGCATAACAGGATACCGGGAGAAGGGGAGCCTTCTCCCGATACACTCTCAGGGAGCGAAGACGCAATGTCTCATTTGAACTACAACCATCTTTACTACTTCTGGCACGTCTACAGACAAGGCTCGGTCGTGGGGGCTGCAGAGGCGCTCTATCTGACGCCGCAAACCATCACCGGGCAAATCAAAGCGCTGGAAGAACGTCTGCAGGGAAAGCTGTTCAAACGCAAGGGCCGTGGGATCGAGCCAAGCGAACTGGGCGAGCTGGTTTTTCGCTACGCGGACAAGATGTTCACCCTGAGCCAGGAGATGCTGGATATCGTCAACTATCGCAAAGAATCGAACCTGCTCTTTGATGTAGGCGTGGCAGATGCGCTGTCAAAACGGCTGGTGAGCGGCGTTCTGGATGCCGCTGTGGTTGAAGATGAGCAAATCCACCTGCGCTGTTTTGAGTCCACTCATGAGATGCTGCTGGAGCAACTGAGCCAGCACAAGCTGGATATGATTATCTCGGATTGTCCAATCGACTCCACGCAGCAGGAAGGGTTGTTCTCGGTGAAAATTGGCGAGTGTGGTGTGAGTTTCTGGTGCATTAACCCACCGCCAGAAAAACCCTTCCCGGCCTGTCTGGAAGAGCGCCGTTTGCTGGTACCAGGAAGACGCTCCATGCTTGGGCGTAAGCTGCAGAACTGGTTTAACTCTCAGGGGCTGAAGGTGGAGATCCTCGGGGAATTCGATGATGCCGCGCTGATGAAAGCCTTTGGTGAAGCGCATAACGCCATCTTCGTTGCGCCGACGCTTTACGCGCACGATCTCTATTCAGATGACAAAGTTACGGAGATTGGCAGGGTAGATAACGTGATGGAAGAGTATCACGCGATATTCGCAGAAAGGATGATTCAGCACCCTGCGGTACAGCGTATCTGTAACCGCGACTACTCGGCGCTGTTTACGTCACCGGCAATCTGAAGATATAAAAAAACCCGCATTAAGCGGGTTCTTTTAAAACAAGCAACAACAAGTGACGATTAAGCCAGTTTGTTGATCTGCGCGGTCAGGTTAGCCTTATGACGCGCTGCTTTGTTTTTGTGGATCAGACCTTTAGCAGCCTGACGATCCACGATTGGTTGCATTTCGTTAAATGCGTTCTGCGCAGCAGCTTTGTCGCCAGCTTCGATAGCTGCGTATACTTTCTTGATGAAAGTACGCATCATAGAGCGACGGCTTGCATTGTGCTTACGAGCCTTTTCAGACTGGATAGCACGTTTCTTAGCTGATTTGATATTAGCCAAGGTCCAACTCCCAAATATGATCTATGTGGACAATTCAAAGGCCGAGGAATATGCCCTCTATACCTTCTTTTGTCAATGGATTTGTGCAAATAAGCGCCGTTAATGTGGCGACGCTACGTTACGTAGTGATGGCGCAGGATTCTACCAGCTTGTCTCCCGCGAATACAGCTTTTCGGCATAAAAATCGCAGTTCGCGGGCAGATTTTTTCGCTGTGAAAGGTCAGCATGATGAAATCATTACGGCTTTCTGTTTTGTGTGAACAATCGCCGGTTAACCTTAATCGCTGTACAAGGTATACTTTGGCGATTTTCACTGTTTTGAGCCAGTCATGAAGCTGATACGCGGCATACATAATCTCAGTAAAGCCCCGCACGGGTGCGTGCTGACCATTGGTAATTTCGACGGCGTGCATCGTGGTCATCAGGCGCTGTTGCAGGGATTGCGTAAAGAAGGGAAGGCCCGTGGCCTGCCCGTGGTAGTGATGATTTTTGAGCCACAGCCGCTGGAACTGTTTGCAGGCGATAAATCACCCGCCCGCCTTACGCGTTTGCGTGAGAAATTACGCTATCTGGCGGAGTCTGACGTGGATTACGTGCTGTGTGTACGTTTCGATCGTCGCTTTGCCGCGCTGACAGCACAAAGTTTTGTCAGCGACCTGTTGGTCAAGCGTCTTGGCGTGCAGTTTCTCGCAGTGGGTGATGATTTCCGCTTTGGCGCTGGTCGTCAGGGCGATTTCTTGTTATTACAGAAGGCTGGCCTGGAGTACGGTTTTGACGTCACCAGTGCAATGACCTTCTGCGAAGGCGGTGCACGCGTCAGCAGTACCGCAGTGCGCCAGGCGCTGGCCAATGATGAACTGGACACGGCAGAAACCCTGCTGGGGCATCCGTTCACGATTTCAGGCCGCGTGGTGCATGGTGATGCCCTGGGGCGCACCATCGGTTTCCCGACGGCGAATATACCGCTGCGTCGTCAGGTCTCCCCGGTTAAAGGGGTGTATGCGGTAGAAGTAACCGGACTGGGTGATAAGCCCTATTTCGGGGTGGCAAACATTGGCACGCGTCCAACCGTCGCGGGTGTGCGGCAGCAGCTTGAAGTGCATCTGCTGGACGTTGTAATGGACCTCTATGGTCGCCATATAGATGTAATACTGCGTAAAAAAATACGCAACGAGCAGCGATTTGCTTCGCTGGACGAACTAAAGGCGCAAATTGCGCGAGATGAATTGACGGCCCGCGAGTTTTTTGGGCTACAGAACCCGGCTTAAATGCCTACGTGATAAATACGGAACCGAGAATCTGATGAGTGACTATAAATCAACCCTGAATTTGCCGGAAACAGGGTTCCCGATGCGCGGCGATCTCGCCAAGCGCGAACCGGGAATGCTGGCGCGTTGGACTGATGATGACCTGTACGGCATCATTCGTGCAGCCAAAAAAGGCAAAAAAACCTTCATTCTGCATGATGGCCCTCCATATGCGAATGGCAGCATTCATATTGGTCACTCTGTAAACAAGATTCTGAAAGACATTATCGTGAAGTCCAAAGGACTCACGGGATATGACTCGCCTTACGTTCCGGGCTGGGACTGCCACGGTCTGCCAATCGAGCTGAAAGTGGAGCAAGAGTTTGGCAAGCCAGGTGAGAAATTCACCGCTGCAGAGTTCCGTGCAAAATGCCGCGAATATGCTGCCACCCAGGTTGACGGTCAGCGTGCTGACTTTATCCGTCTGGGCGTGCTGGGCGACTGGTCGCACCCGTACCTGACGATGGACTTCAAAACTGAAGCCAACATCATCCGTGCGCTGGGTAAAATCATCGGTAACGGCCACCTGCATAAAGGCGCGAAGCCGGTGCACTGGTGCGTGGACTGCCGTTCTGCGCTGGCAGAAGCGGAAGTTGAGTATTATGACAAAACCTCTCCGTCTATCGACGTGGCGTTCCACGCGGTGGATCAGGATGCGGTGAAAGCCAAATTTGGCGTGTCGTCTGTCAACGGCCCGATCTCTCTGGTTATCTGGACGACCACCCCGTGGACGCTGCCAGCAAACCGCGCGATCTCCCTGTCTGGCGAATTCGAATACGCTCTGGTGCAGGTTGACGGTCAGGCGGTTATCCTGGCGAAAGATCTCCTTGAAAGCGTGCTGAAACGCGCGAACATCACTGACTACACCGTGCTGGGCACCGTGAAAGGTGACGCGCTGGAACTGATGCGCTTCAAACACCCGTTCCTGGACTTCGACGTTCCGGCCATTCTGGGCGAGCATGTTACGCTGGAAGCAGGTACCGGTGCGGTGCATACCGCCGGCGGCCACGGCCCAGACGACTACAACATCAGCCTGAAATACGGTCTGGAAATCGCTAACCCGGTTGGCCCGGACGGTTCTTACCTGCCAGGCACGTATCCGGCGCTGGACGGTATCAACGTCTTTAAAGCGAATGACATCATCGTTGACATGCTGCGCACCAGCGGCGCGCTGCTGCATGTCGAAAAAATGCAGCACAGCTACCCATGCTGCTGGCGTCACAAGTCGCCGATCATCTTCCGTGCGACCCCGCAGTGGTTCGTCAGCATGGATCAGAAAGGCCTGCGCGAGCAGTCCCTGAAAGAGATCAAAGGCGTGCAGTGGATCCCGGACTGGGGCCAGGCGCGTATCGAGTCTATGGTGGCTAACCGTCCTGACTGGTGTATCTCCCGTCAGCGTACCTGGGGCGTGCCGATGTCTCTGTTCGTCCATAAAGAGACGCAGGAACTGCATCCAGATACCCTGAAACTGATGGAAGAAGTGGCTAAACGTGTAGAAGTGGACGGTATTCAGGCATGGTGGGATCTCGACTCCCGTGACATCCTGGGCGCTGACGCAGACAACTACGAGAAAGTGCCAGATACCCTGGACGTGTGGTTCGACTCCGGTTCTACGCACTCTTCCGTGGTTGACGTACGTCCTGAGTTTACCGGTCACGCTGCCGATATGTATCTGGAAGGGTCTGACCAACACCGTGGCTGGTTCATGTCATCGCTGATGATCTCCACCGCCATGAAAGGTAAAGCACCTTACCGTCAGGTACTGACCCACGGTTTTACCGTAGATGGTCAGGGCCGTAAGATGTCCAAGTCTATCGGTAACACCGTGTCTCCACAGGATGTGATGAACAAACTGGGCGCGGACATTCTGCGTCTGTGGGTGGCATCTACCGACTACACTGGCGAAATGGCCGTATCTGACGAGATCCTGAAACGTGCTGCTGACAGCTATCGTCGTATCCGTAACACCGCGCGCTTCCTGCTGGCGAACCTGAACGGTTTCGATCCGGTTAAAGACATGGTGAAACCGGAAGAGATGGTGGTACTGGATCGCTGGGCAGTAGGCTGCGCGAAAGCGGCACAGGAAGATATCCTGAAAGCCTATGAATCTTACGACTTCCACGAAGTGGTGCAGCGCCTGATGCGCTTCTGCTCCATCGAGATGGGCTCGTTCTACCTCGATATCATCAAAGACCGCCAGTACACCGCGAAAGCGGACAGCGTGGCGCGTCGCAGCTGCCAGACTGCGCTGTTCCACATTGCAGAAGCACTGGTTCGCTGGATGGCTCCGATCATGTCCTTCACCGCAGATGAAATCTGGGGTTACCTGCCAGGCGACCGCGAGAAGTATGTCTTCACCGGCGAGTGGTACGAAGGTCTGTTCGATCTCTCCAGCACTGAAGCGATGAACGATGCCTTCTGGGACGAACTGCTGAAAGTACGTGGTGAAGTGAACAAGGTTATTGAACAGGCGCGTGCTGACAAGAAAGTCGGTGGCTCTCTGGAAGCGGCTGTAACCCTGTACGCAGAACCTGAGCTGGCGGCGAAGCTGACCGCGCTCGGCGACGAATTACGATTTGTCCTGTTGACCTCCGGTGCAAAAGTTGCGGATTATGCCGACGCTTCTGCTGATGCCCAGCAGAGCGAACTGCTCAAAGGACTGAAAGTCGCGCTGAGCAAAGCCGAAGGTGATAAGTGCCCGCGTTGCTGGCATTACACCACCGATGTCGGCCAGGTGGCGGAACACGCAGATATCTGCGGACGCTGTGTAAGCAACGTCGCCGGTGACGGCGAACAACGTAAGTTTGCCTGATGAGTAAATCTCTCTGTTCAACAGGACTGCGCTGGCTGTGGCTGGTTGTGGTGGTGCTGATTATTGATCTGGGCAGCAAATTCCTGATCCTCCAGAACTTCGCTCTGGGGGATACGGTGTCGCTGTTCCCGTCGCTTAACCTGCACTATGCGCGCAACTACGGTGCGGCGTTCAGTTTCCTCGCTGACAGCGGTGGCTGGCAGCGCTGGTTCTTTGCGGGTATCGCTATCGGTATCTGTGTGATTCTGGCGGTGCTGATGTACCGTTCGAAGGCAACGCAAAAGCTGAATAACATCGCCTACGCGCTGATCATTGGCGGCGCATTAGGCAACCTGTTTGATCGACTGTGGCACGGCTTTGTGGTCGATATGATCGACTTCTACGTCGGCGACTGGCACTTTGCGACCTTTAACCTGGCCGATAGCGCAATCTGCATCGGTGCGGCGTTAATTGTGCTGGAAGGCTTCTTGCCGAACGCTGCCGCGAAGAAACAGGCGTAAACCCACCGGGCGGCGCTTCGCGTATACGGGCCTACAGTTAATGTAGGCCCGGTAAGCGCAGCGTCACCGGGCAAAAACAAGCGAGCAATTTGCATGTCTAAATCCGTACAGAGCAACAGCGCGATCCTCGTTCACTTCACGCTGAAACTGGATGATGGCTCCACCGCTGAATCCACCCGCAACAATGGCAAGCCTGCCCTGTTTCGTCTTGGCGACACCTCCCTCTCTGAAGGTCTTGAGCAGCAGCTTCTGGGTCTGAAAGAGGGTGAGAAGAAGGCGTTTGCGCTGGAGCCGGATGCGGCATTTGGCGTGCCAAGCCCGGATCTGATCCAGTACTTCTCGCGCCGTGAGTTTATGGATGCGGGCGAGCCTGAAATCGGGGCGATCATGCTCTTTACCGCTATGGATGGCAGCGAAATGCCTGGCGTGATCCGCGAGATCAACGGTGACTCTATCACTGTCGACTTCAACCATCCGCTTGCCGGGCATACCGTCCATTTTGATATTGAAGTGCTGGAGATCGATCCGGCACTGGAGGCCTGAAATGCAGATCCTGTTGGCTAACCCGCGCGGCTTCTGCGCCGGTGTAGACCGCGCTATCAGCATTGTTGAAAATGCGCTGGAGCTTTACGGCGCACCGATCTACGTGCGCCACGAAGTGGTGCATAACCGTTACGTCGTTGACAGCCTGCGTGAGCGCGGCGCGATCTTCATTGAGCAAATCAGCGAAGTGCCGGATGGCGCAATCCTGATCTTCTCCGCACACGGTGTTTCCCAGGCCGTACGTAACGAAGCGAAAAGCCGTGATCTGACCGTTTTCGATGCGACCTGTCCGCTGGTGACCAAAGTGCATATGGAAGTGGCGCGCGCCAGCCGTCGTGGTGAAGAGTCTATTCTGATTGGCCACGCCGGTCACCCGGAAGTGGAAGGAACCATGGGGCAGTACAGCAACCCGGAAGGGGGCATGTACCTGGTGGAATCGCCGGAAGATGTGTTTACGCTGAACGTGAAAAACGAAGATCGTCTGTCGTTTATGACCCAGACAACGCTCTCCGTGGATGATACCTCTGATGTTATCGACGCGTTGCGCCAGCGCTTCCCGAAAATTGTCGGGCCGCGTAAAGATGACATTTGCTATGCTACCACCAACCGTCAGGAAGCGGTGCGTGCGCTGGCTGAACAGGCGGATGTGGTGCTGGTGGTCGGCTCCAAAAACTCGTCTAACTCCAACCGTCTGGCTGAACTGGCGCAGCGAATGGGGAAAGCGGCGTTTCTGATTGATGATGCGACGGATATCCAGGAAGCCTGGGTTAAAACAGCATCCTGTGTCGGTGTCACCGCCGGGGCATCCGCGCCGGATATTCTGGTTCAGAACGTGATTACCCGTCTGCAGGAACTGGGCGGTGGCGAAGCGGTTCCGCTGGAAGGACGCGAAGAAAACATTGTTTTCGAAGTGCCAAAAGAACTGCGTATCGACGCTCGCGAAGTAGAATAATGCGTATCAATGCCAGTCACTTGTTGACTGGCATTTTTTCAGTCAGATAGTTGATCATTGCCCGCATTCTGGCGGGCATATGTTTGTTACGCGTCCAAAGCAGCCAGAGTTCACCCGTATAGCTGCTGATAAACTCCCACTGTGGCAGCACCTGCACAATTTCCCCCTTTTCCAGAGCCTCACGTGCCGTAAACAGCGGTAAACTCCCAATGCCGACATGACGTTTGACCGCATCCAGCCGCACGCCCGTGTGGTTAGCCGCGTAACGTCCGTGCGTCTGTACGATCTCCGTTTTTCCCTGCAACGTAAATTTCCAGCGTGAATCGGCCGGGGTTTCACCGAGCGAAATACAGCTATATGACCGGAGGTCGTGCGGATGTTGTGGCGTGCCTGCGCGACGAAGATATTCTGGCGTGGCGCAAATAACATGGGTTACTGGCATCAGCGGTTTTCCGTACAGGCCAGGAGAGGGAGTATTGGTGATCCGTAATGCCAGATCGACACCATCATCGATCAGATCCATGTAACGATCTTCCAGACGCAGGCAGACGTCAATTTGTGGATAGCGCTCCAGGAACGCCGGGATCAGCGGATGGATCACAAACCGTCCCACGGCTTTCGGTACGCTCACCGTGAGCTTTCCCTGTGCAACGGTTTGCAGACTGCTACCGGAATCCATTGCCTGTTGTGCTGCTTCCAGCATATCCAAAGCATGTTCATAAACCGATTTTCCGGTTTCGGTAAGTGCCAGCTTGCGCGTGGTGCGGTGCAGTAACTTAGATCCCATCTCCTTCTCGAGGCGTGAAACACAACGACTGATCGCTGAGGGCGTTGCTCCCGTCATACGGGCTGCAGTTGAAAAATTGCCGTGTTCTACGATGGTCACGAAGGTGGCAAGATCGGGAAGCAGTGCAGGTTTCATTTGTGCATACCAGGCAATAGTGCATTGTTTGAAAGGCGGATTATCGATGCTTAAGTGATGAATATACTGTCAGGGTACAGAGGAGAACAACCATGACAGAACGACTTTATTACACAAGTGAAGCGACAGAAGGCCGCGCGAAGGTGATCCGTTGCACTGAAGAGCCTGATGGTCGCTATGCCGTTGAGCTGGATCAGACCCTTTTCCATCCGCAGGGTGGCGGACAGCCAGCGGACCGGGGGTTGATCGCGGGGATCGCGGTGGAGGGGGTGAGCCTGCGCGGGGAGCAAGTCATTCATATTCTGGCTCGACCGCTTGTGCCAGGCGAGGTGGAAATGCAGGTCGATAAAAGCGCGCGAGTGCGTCATTCCCGCTGGCACAGCGCAGGCCATTTGATTGGTTGTGCCGGTGAGCAATTTGGCTGGGAGCCGGTGAAAGCTCATCACTGGCCAGGTGAAGGACGGATTACCTTTGTGCCACGAGAGCCGCAGGCGTCACTGCCTGATGCAAACAGGCTGAGCGCGATGATTGACGGCTGGAAAGCGGACAACCTGCTTCGTCAGACCGAAATTGAAGCGGGCAGACGCAGGGTTCGCTTTGGCGATCTCCCGGCCTATCCGTGTGGCGGAACGCATGTAAGACAGCTGGCGGAAATAGGGGAGATGCAGCTCATCGGGCTGAAAATGAAAAAAGGACAGCTGGTGGTCACTTATACCCTCCACGAGCAGGAGTAACAGGAGTGTGATTAACCCGACAGAGCGGGGGGCTGAGCAGGAGGTTAACCGGTTAATCTGGTAAGCTTGTCATGTTGTTCTCCTCGGGCCGGAGATAAACATGAACTCTGACGTTATCCTGCCACCCCAGGTGGCGTGGGCCAGCGGTGTATTCGCTAACGGTCCACTTATCCGCAAGACGACACACATCGCCGATCTGCCTGGCGTTTTCATTGATGACGATGCCTGGCGTGGCTGCGAACCGCGGCAGCGCGTCTATGACGTTGAAATGCTCGACTCCCCGTCGGACGAAGGGTCGCTGTACGTTGGCGTGACCCATCTTTACGCGGGCAAAATCGGTGATGAGTTCTTTATGACGCGCGGTCATTTTCACCAGCGCCGCGAACAGGGCGAGGTCTATTTTGGCCTGCGTGGATGTGGCTTGCTGCTGCTTCAGACGCCATCCGGTGAGGCACGCCTTGAACGCGTGAAGGCCGGTTCCGTGCACATCATTCCCTCTTTCAGCGCGCACCGTCTGATTAACACGGGTGAAGACACCCTTTCTGCGCTGGCGGTCTGGCCCAGCGTGGCCGGACACGACTATGCGGCATTGGCCGGTGGTTTTTCGCTTCGTGTATTTGCCTCTGAACATCACCCGCAGGGATGGGAGGTCGGAAATGGTTAACGTTGGACTGGATATAGCCATCACACACTGTCCATTGGGTTTTAGCTATGGAGAGGATGTGACCGGACCGATGCCGGAGATCCGCACGCTGGATCAGATCCGCCCATCGCTGCGCAACCCGGATTGCGAAGGACCAGAGCAGGTGTACGCCATCGCGATGGACGTGGCACGCCTGGCGGACAGGCAAGAACTCGAAAAACGGATGCTGCTTTTTGGCGTGGTCACCTACGCCGCAGGCACGCTCGGCGATGAACCGGTCCGCAGTCAGGGGCATATCCATCGCATTAGCCAACACAGCGGATGGTCGCCGCCTGAGCTGTATGAAATCTGGCAGGGTAAAGCGATTATCTACATGCAGGAGTATGTTGACGACGATCCGGGCCGCTGTTTTGCGGTGCTCGCGGGGCCTGGTGAAAAAGTGCTGGTCCCTCCCGGATGGGGACATGCAACCATTTCGGCCTCTCCCGAAGAGCCGCTGACGTTTGGTGCGTGGTGTGACCGGGAATATGGTTTTGAGTATGATGCCGTTCGCGCGCGAAAAGGTCTGGCCTGGTATCCCTTAGTTCAGGGAAATCATATTGTCTGGCAGCACAATAGCCACTACAGACCGGGGCGATTACAGGTGATTACGCCGCGTAGTTATTCTGAGTTCGGTATTACTGATGCGCCTGTTTATCAGCAGTTTATTGACGATCCGGCGCGGTTCCAGTTTATTTCGCGCCCGGATAAAACGGCAGCACTGTGGGATAACTTCCATCCATAGAAGGACCGGGGCATTGCCCCGGTTCTCTTATCCTGCAAACAAACCGGACGCCACCCCCAGCGCCGCGAGTATAAGCAGCAATATCATGGCTTTTACCGGTGACACGCCGCGTTTGGCCATCAGATACCAGGTTCCCAGCACCACGGCCAGCGGAAGCAACTGCGGGAAAATACCGTCCAGCATCTGCTGTACGTGAATGTTAACCCCGTCCCGCGTGATGAACTCCAGCCCGGTACCGAGCTTCACATAGCTGGCCGCCACACCACCCATGACGAATACGCCCAGCAACGAGAGCGCTTCCCGTAGTCGGGTGGATTTGCTGCTGACCAGCATCTCTACGGAGCCTGAACCCATCTGGTAGCCTTTAAGAAACAGGAACCAGGAGCCCGGGATAATAATGGCCAGCCAGGCGACGGTATAAAACAGCGGGCCAAGGATATTTCCACCTGCCGCCAGCGCCATCCCGATGCTGAGAAGGATCGGAATAAGCATCCCGGGGATCATTGAATCACCGATCCCGGCGATCGGCCCCATCAGGCCCACCTTCAGGGTGTTAATGGTTTCGCCGTCAATTGGCTCACCGTTGGCTTTCTTCTCTTCCAGCCCCAGCGCCATACCGTTAACAATTGCGCCAATTTGTGGCTCAGTGTTGTAGAACGACGCGTGACGGCGCAGCATCTCGGTGCGTTGAGCCGCATCGGGATAGAGTTTTTTTGCCACCGGCAGCATGCTCAGGCAGAAGCCGAAGGATTCCAGGCGTTCAAAGCTCATTGAGGAGAGGTTGTGCATCATCCACGCCCGCCAGCAGCGGCGCAGATCCTTGCGGGTGAGTTTACGTTCTTCCATCAGAATTCATCCTCGTCGTCAGGGACCGGTGCTGAAGTCACGGTCTGCGGTGTTTCGGGTTTGTAGTTGTAATGGATCAATGCCAGCAGGGCACCCACGATCACCAGCGCGACCATATTGAGTTTCAGGAAAACGATGCAGACGAAGCCCACCAGGAAGTAGATGAGCATGGTGTAGCTTTTGATGATCTGCTTAAGCAGGATGGCAATACCGACAGCGGGTAAAATGCCGCCCAGCACGTTCATGGTGGAGAGGACGATGTGCGGCAGGCTGTCCATAAAACCGCTAATGTACTGCGCGCCAAAAAAGACGGCGATAAAGGTGGGCACAAAGCGCAGCACAAAATTCATCGCCTGCGGCCAGATGGCGCTGTTGAGGTAGATGCCGCGTTCATCGCCGTGTTCCAGCGCTACATCCGCCCGATGATTCCAGAACGAGTTCAGCACCATCATCGCATTAAAGAGAATGGTTCCGGCGATACCGATAGTCGCTGCCAGCGCGACGGCAACCTCGGGTCCTTTGCCGGAAAGTATCCCCAGCGCAATGGCCGGATAAGCCACAAAGTTTAAATCTGCTGGCATCGAGCCGCCGGGGGTCACCATCGCGATATACACCGCCTGCACCGCTACGCCAATCATAATCCCGGTTTTGATATCGCCCAGGATCAGGCCAACCAGCATCCCGGAAATGAGCGGTCGGGAGATGAGATACCAGCCGCCGGTCAGCCCTAAAAGCCACGGGCTACTGAGTGCCCCCAGATAACACAGCAGGCCAATTAAAGACGCTTCAATAATCATGATCTGCTCCTTATTTCAGCTTTTGTCTGGCATCCTGCCAGCTATAAAAACTGGCATCGGGAACCAGGCGGAATTCAATCGCGTGTCCCTGGACGGTCAGCCACTCGAACGCCGCTGCTTCATCTTTCGTTACCGATTGATTCGGACCGATGGTGATCGTATTCGCGCGAGCGCTCATCGGCCCTACGTTGATTTTACCGTTGCTGTTTTTCAGGCTAATACCTGCCTGTTCAATGCGCTGCAGCGTGAGCGGTGATTTGCCAATAACGAAATAGCGCTTCTCGCTGGCAATCACTTTTGGCAGTTTTTCGATCGCGGTTGCCGTATCGAACAGCCACACTTTGGTATCGGAGACCGCCCCTTTCATGACCGACGATAACAGCGGATCGGCCGCGACGGCATCGTCAATGGCAACGATGCCGTCGCAGGGCAGCTCCCTGGCCCAGCGTGTAATGAGCTGCCCGTGGATCACGCGGTCGTCAATGCGTACAAAAGAAATACTCATATGCGGCTCCTTAAAAATCGTCTGTCTGTGCTGTATCTACCCGTTTCGCCTGTACCAGCGTTGGCAGCGCGAGTTCGATAATGTGTGCGGCAGCATGATGAACATCGCATGCCATCATCACCTCGTCGGTTTGCAGTAGCATCGGGAAGTTGACCCCCGCCACCACGGCGACCGGTGGCCGCGCATGCGGACTAAACGCGGCCTCACAGGCCACGTTCCACGGTGTGCCGCTTTGCATATCGCACAATACCAGCACGCCGTCAGCGTTGACGCTTGCCGCTTCCAGCGTGGTGCTGAAATCACGGCGAAAGCCCTCTATCCCCGCCTGTTCAGTCAGACAAACGGCGTGTACGCAGGGAAGGTCGCCATAAACCATCCGGCTGCTCTCCAGCAGCGCGGCGGCAAGTGGACCGTGGGTCGCGACAATAAAATGAATCATCGTTAGCTCCTTACCCAGGCTTTGATGGTCGCCAGTGGCCGCCCGGAGGTATTGGCTGATGGTGAAATGCGGTATTCCCCCACGCTGGCCGGAATGATGAAGGTTTCGGCGTAATGGACGGTAAATGGCTCAAATGCACCGGTCGGGCTGTCGACAATTGCTTCGCCGCCCTCTACCAGATTCAGCACATTCACGCCGCCGCTGGTGTGATGCACAACGGGTTCACTAAACCAGTGGCGGCGGGTTTCGATAAATTCACGCTCGTGCAGGCCGGTGCGTTCTTCGCGCCAGCGGTTTCCTTCGGCAATGGGTTCAAACTGATTCACCAGATGTTGGTGGACCCACTGCGTGTCGCGCTGCCAGTCGATCACCTTTTCGCCATGTTCCAGATGTACCGGACGCGGCAGACCGTCCAGACCCAGACGGCCCCAGTCCCACAGTTTGAAGGTGAAGATATACGGCGTGGCGCTGATCTCCAGTACCATTGTTCCCGCGCCGGAGCAGTGCACCGTACCTGCAGGGATCAGGAAATGGTCATGTTTTTTCGCCGGGATCTGATTAACGAACCGGGCGTCATCAAACGTTTTTTCACCACGGCCCGCACGTCTGAGGTCGTCCATCATCGCCTGCGGATCGGTACCGGTTTTGGTGCCCAGATAGACCACAGCCCCCGGCCTGGCTTCCAGAATGTAATAGCTCTCATCCTGGGTGTAGTGCATCCCGAACTGCTGCTGGATGTACTCGGTAATGGGGTGGACCTGGAAGCTCAGATTCTGGCCGCCAATGGTATCGAGGAAGTCAAAACGGATCGGGAACTCCGCACCGAAACGTGCGTGAACTTTCTCGCCCAGCAGAGCACGAGGCTCGAGCAAGACCAGATCCTGAGAGGGGATCTCGATCCGCACTGCACCAAAACGCAGTAACAGGCTGTTCTCCTCGGGCACGCAGTCAAAACACCATGCGTAATTGGCGGCAGAGGGATCGAGATCGAATTGCTGTTTCATCCACTGGCCGCCCCAGACGCCAGGATCGAAAAATGGCACCACGCGGAAAGGCTGAGTGGTGGTCTGCTCAAGCCCGGCTCGCAGGGCCTCACCGCTGACCATCGCGGGCTGGTTTTTCCGGGTCGTATCCAGTAAAAAATCGGCGCGCCTGAGCAGCGGTGTTTTGTGGCGATCGAAGACGCGCCATTCGACAAAAAAAGCGCGTTTGTAGCGACGCAGCATATCTTCATGCTGATTCGCTGCTCCCCAGTTCCCCATCTCACCGCTGCGCATACGCTGCTGGATCTCCCAGCGCGGAAGATCGGCATACACCAGAACATCACCCGGATGGATAAGCGCCGCACCGGGGCCGTAAATCACAATCAGCCCCCCGGAGCACTGGTTCACCTGATTCTGCAGCGCATCCAGACGAGCGGGATCAAAAAACTCACCAAGCTGGTGGCAGGAGAGTACGCCAAAGACGCGATCGTCGGTGAGGTTGCGTGCAAGCATCTCATGGATGGCAAACTCATCCTGTCGCGCCTGTTCGGCATTAATCGTTAGCGTTGGACGTAACCGCGGCAGCACGTTGTCTTCAAGTTCGGTCAGGCGAACACCCGGATAGCAATCAATCACCAGGACGGTGCGGCTGTGCTGTTGGGTTTTTGCATCAAGGATGCGGGTAATCGCCTCCCATCCTTGCCAGGCGCTGTCGTCATAACCCTGAATCATCACCGTGGGGAATTTGTCGTAGGTTGTCATCTTATCCTCCGTAATCACTATTTAAGGTTATTCGATTAACCGCATTTGAGAAGAGTGGTTAACGCGATTAACCCGCCATATACACGAATGAAATCCGGATCGGCGGCGGTAATGTGAAGAGACTCACACGGAAAAATGCAAAAAATAGGTTATTCGATTAATCTGTAGTGATGTTTAAGGAGACAACATGACGGGAATTACACTGGTTGATGTCGCGAAACGCGCCGGCGTGTCAACGGCGACGGTCTCTATGGTGCTCTGCAACAAAGGTCGCATTTCGCAAAGTACCCGCGAACGCGTGCTTAAGGCGCTGGACGAGTCCGGTTATGTCTATAACCAGACGGCGGCCAATTTGCGTAACCGCAGCAGTAATCAGGTCGGGCTGCTATTGCACGATATCACCAACCCTTTTTACGGAGAGATGACGGCAGGGCTAAGTCATGAAATGGAGCGCCATGAACTGCTGCTTTTTCTGGCGAATAGCGAGGAATCCGCAGAGCGACAGCAAAAATTTGTTGATTCGCTGATGCGCAATAACGTCGGCGGTATGGTGCTGTGTGCCGCCCGCGAAACGCCACAGGCCTTTTTTGATGGACTGAAGCGGCGCAGCATTCCGGCTATCATGGTTGTGCGCCCGCTGAACGATCCGGATTTTGATTTTGTCGGCACGGACAACTTCTTAGGCACGCAGATGGCGACAGAACATCTGCTCAGAATAGGCCATCGGCATATTGCGTTTATTGGGGGGAGCCAGAACTCGGGCTCACGGGCGCAGCGTATCGGTGGCTTTACCAGCAAGCTGCTGGAATACGGCGTGACACCGAATCCTGCCTGGATCAGGACGTCGCAGGCCAGCCAAAGCGACGGCGCGCGCGTGGCGGAGGCGTTACTGCTTGAGCATCCAAACATCAGCGCTGCGATTTGCTATCAGGATATTGTGGCGCTGGGGGTGATGCAAAGTTTACGCAAGCTGGGCCGTGAACCGGGGCGTGATTTTGCGCTGGTCGGTTTTGATGACATTACCGAAGCGGCTCTGGTGCAGCCTGCATTGACCACCGTATCAGTGGCGGCAAAAGAGATTGGCCGTAAGGCGGGGGAATTACTGTACAGCCGCATACAGGGTAATGACGAACCCGCCAAACGGATCATCCTGCCGCCAGCGCTGGTGGTGCGGGAATCATGTGGTTTCCGCTGACGATCATGTCTTTTACTGATATTTGAGTCGGTTTCACGTTAAATTCTAATTATCGGTGTTTTCAGTTGGCGGCCTCTGCGAAGGCTGGGTAATCTGAAAACGGTTTACATCATTTTAACGTAAGAGAATAACTATGCATGATGCACAGATCCGTGTCGCTATTGCGGGCGCGGGTGGACGTATGGGCCGTCAGCTGATTCAGGCGGCACTACAGATGGATGGCGTGGCACTTGGTGCGGCGCTGGAGCGTGAAGGCTCATCGCTTCTTGGTACTGACGCAGGTGAGCTGGCGGGGGCGGGTAAGACAGGCGTCACCGTACAGTCCAGCCTGGATGCGGTAAAAGATGACTTTGATGTGTTCATCGATTTTACGCGCCCGGAAGGGACGTTGAACCATCTGGCGTTTTGCCGTCAGCACGGTAAAGGGATGGTGATTGGCACTACCGGTTTTGATGATGCCGGTAAACAAGCCATTCAGGATGCGTCAGGTGAGATTGCAATTGTCTTCGCCGCAAACTTTAGCGTCGGCGTTAACGTCATGCTGAAGCTGCTGGAGAAGGCGGCGAAGGTGATGGGCAGCTATACCGACATTGAGATTGTTGAAGCGCACCACCGCTACAAAGTTGACGCACCATCAGGAACGGCGCTGGCGATGGGTGAAGCGATTGCTCATGCACTGGATAAAGATTTGAAAGACTGCGCGGTCTATTCGCGCGAAGGCTATACCGGCGAACGTGTTCCAGGGACCATTGGCTTTGCCACCGTCCGTGCAGGTGACATCGTCGGCGAACATACGGCGATGTTCGCCGATATTGGCGAACGTGTGGAAATCACGCATAAAGCATCAAGCCGTATGACATTTGCGAATGGTGCCGTACGATCCGCATTGTGGCTAAAAGGCAAAGAAAATGGTCTTTTTGATATGCGAGATGTACTCGATCTCAACAATTTGTAAGATTTATTACCCATCGTGATGTGGTTATTGCAGTCGTAATTGATTGATTGCATAGGGCAATATTTTATTGCCCTTTTATTTTATCTTCTTTAATGTCATTTGATTCATTAATTGTCAAAAATAACAGTTTTCGTCAGGTTTTATGTTGCTGGACTGTAAATTTTGACCATCTGGTCTACTTTTTGTTGTTGCGACGTCTTAATTTCTATTAAACTTACTGCGCAAGCGTTTTCTGATGTGATTTACCTGATCTTTTTGTCGCTTAAGTCGCTTTCAGGCCGCCAGTCCCGCAAAAGAATAAACAAAATATCCGTTTTAAGTTGACTTTTACCCTCTGAATATCCAGAATGCCGCCGTTTGCCAAAAATCCGCTGGCAACAAATTTGCATTGCTTCGTAACGTAGTTGTGAATTAATATGCAAATAAAGTGAGTGAATATTCTCTGGAGGGTGTTTTGATTAAGTCAGCGCTATTGGTTCTGGAAGACGGAACCCAGTTTATCGGTCGGGCCATAGGGGCAACAGGTTCGGCGGTTGGGGAAGTCGTTTTCAATACTTCAATGACCGGTTATCAAGAAATCCTCACTGATCCTTCCTATTCTCGCCAAATCGTTACTCTTACTTATCCTCATATCGGCAATGTCGGCACCAATGCGGCTGACGAAGAATCCTCTCAGGTACATGCGCAAGGTCTGGTCATTCGCGACCTGCCGCTGATCGCCAGCAACTTCCGCAATACTGAAGACCTTTCTTCTTACCTGAAGCGCCATAACATCGTGGCGATTGCCGATATTGATACCCGCAAGCTGACGCGTCTGCTGCGCGAGAAGGGTGCACAAAACGGCTGCATCATCGCAGGGGATAACCTGGATGCAGCGCTGGCGCTGGAAAAAGCGAAAGCCTTCCCGGGCCTGAACGGCATGGACCTGGCGAAAGAAGTGACTACCGCAGAAGCCTACAGCTGGACACAGGGGAGCTGGACGCTGGAAGGTGACCTGCCGGAAGCGAAACCAGAGAGCGAGCTGCCGTTCCACGTTGTGGCTTACGATTTCGGTGCCAAGCGCAATATCCTGCGTATGCTGGTTGATCGCGGTTGCCGCCTGACGGTGGTTCCGGCGAAAACCTCTGCTGAGGACGTGCTGAAGATGAACCCGGACGGCATCTTCCTTTCCAACGGTCCTGGCGACCCGGCACCGTGTGATTACGCTATCGACGCCATCAAATCCTTCCTGGAAACAGATATCCCGGTATTCGGTATCTGCCTCGGCCATCAGCTGCTGGCGCTGGCGAGCGGTGCGAACACCGTGAAGATGAAGTTTGGTCACCACGGCGGTAACCACCCGGTGAAAGACATCGACAACAACACGGTGATGATTACCGCACAGAACCACGGTTTTGCAGTGGATGAGGCATCCATGCCGTCTAATCTGCGCGTGACGCACAAATCACTGTTTGATGGCACCCTGCAGGGCATCCATCGCACCGATAAGCCAGCGTTCAGCTTCCAGGGGCACCCTGAAGCCAGCCCGGGCCCACACGATGCCGCACCGCTGTTCGATCACTTCATCGAACTTATCGGGCAATACCGTAAGACTGCTAAATAATCAGGAGCTGAGAAGACAATGCCAAAACGTACAGACATAAAAAGCATCCTGATCCTTGGCGCTGGCCCGATTGTTATCGGCCAGGCCTGTGAATTCGACTACTCCGGTGCGCAGGCGTGTAAAGCCCTGCGTGAAGAGGGTTACCGCGTCATCCTCGTGAACTCTAACCCGGCCACCATCATGACCGACCCGGAAATGGCTGATGCGACCTACATCGAGCCAATTCACTGGGAAGTGGTACGCAAAATTATCGAAAAAGAGCGTCCGGACGCGGTTCTGCCAACAATGGGCGGCCAGACGGCGCTGAACTGTGCGCTGGAGCTGGAGCGTCAGGGCGTGCTGGCAGAGTTTGGCGTGACCATGATTGGTGCGACTGCCGACGCGATTGATAAAGCAGAAGACCGCCGCCGCTTCGACGTGGCGATGAAAAAAATCGGCCTCGACACTGCGCGTTCTGGTATCGCACACAACATGGAAGAAGCGCTGGCCGTGGCGGCTGACGTGGGCTATCCGTGCATTATCCGTCCATCCTTTACGATGGGCGGTACCGGTGGCGGCATCGCCTACAACCGCGAAGAGTTCGAAGAGATTTGCGAACGCGGTCTGGATCTCTCCCCAACCAAAGAGCTGCTGATTGATGAATCGCTGATTGGCTGGAAAGAGTACGAGATGGAAGTGGTGCGTGATAAAAACGACAACTGCATCATCGTTTGCTCTATCGAGAACTTCGATGCGATGGGTATTCACACCGGTGACTCCATCACCGTTGCGCCTGCTCAGACGCTGACCGACAAAGAATACCAAATCATGCGTAACGCCTCGATGGCGGTACTGCGTGAAATCGGCGTGGAAACCGGCGGTTCAAACGTTCAGTTCTCGGTGAACCCGAAAACAGGCCGTCTGATTGTTATCGAAATGAACCCGCGAGTGTCCCGTTCTTCCGCGCTGGCCTCGAAAGCCACCGGTTTCCCGATTGCCAAAGTGGCGGCGAAACTGGCGGTGGGTTACACCCTCGATGAACTGATGAACGACATCACCGGTGGCCGCACTCCTGCGTCCTTCGAACCGTCCATCGACTACGTTGTGACGAAAATTCCACGCTTCAACTTCGAAAAATTTGCCGGTGCGAACGACCGTCTGACGACCCAGATGAAATCTGTGGGCGAAGTGATGGCGATTGGCCGCACCCAGCAGGAATCCCTGCAGAAAGCCCTTCGCGGCCTGGAAGTGGGTGCGACTGGCTTTGACCCGAAAGTGAGCCTGGACGACCCGGAAGCGCTGACTAAAATCCGCCGCGAGCTGAAAGACGCCGGTGCAGAGCGTATCTGGTACATCGCTGATGCCTTCCGTGCTGGCCTGTCCGTCGATGGCGTGTTCAACCTGACCAACATCGACCGCTGGTTCCTGGTACAGATTGAAGAGCTGGTGCGTCTGGAAGAACAGGTCGCAGAGCAGGGTATTAATGGCCTGGACGCAGACTTCCTGCGCGTGCTGAAGCGTAAAGGCTTCGCCGATGCGCGTCTGGCAAAACTGGCGGGCGTGCGCGAAGCGGAAATCCGCAAGCTGCGTGACCAGTATAATCTGCACCCGGTCTACAAACGTGTGGATACCTGTGCGGCAGAATTCGCGACCGACACCGCGTACATGTACTCCACCTATGAAGACGAGTGCGAAGCGAACCCATCCGTCGACCGCGACAAAATTATGGTACTGGGCGGTGGGCCAAACCGTATCGGCCAGGGTATTGAGTTCGACTACTGCTGCGTACACGCCTCTCTGGCGCTGCGCGAAGACGGTTACGAAACCATCATGGTCAACTGTAACCCGGAAACCGTATCTACCGACTACGACACCTCCGACCGCCTCTACTTCGAGCCGGTAACGCTGGAAGATGTGCTGGAAATCGTGCGTATTGAGAAGCCGAAAGGCGTGATCGTGCAGTACGGTGGTCAGACGCCGCTGAAGCTGGCGCGCGCGCTGGAAGCCGCTGGTGTGCCGGTTATCGGTACCAGCCCGGATGCCATTGACCGTGCAGAAGACCGTGAGCGTTTCCAGCAGGCGGTTGACCGTCTGAAGCTGAAACAGCCGGCAAACGCCACCGTGACCGCGATTGAGATGGCTGTAGAGAAAGCCAAAGAGATTGGTTACCCGCTGGTGGTGCGTCCTTCCTACGTCCTGGGCGGCCGTGCGATGGAAATCGTATACGACGAAGCCGACCTGCGTCGTTACTTCCAGACTGCGGTCAGCGTCTCCAACGATGCGCCAGTCCTGCTCGACCGCTTCCTGGACGATGCGGTAGAAGTTGACGTCGACGCCATCTGCGACGGCGAAATGGTGCTGATTGGCGGCATCATGGAGCACATCGAGCAGGCGGGCGTACACTCCGGTGACTCTGCCTGTTCTCTGCCTGCGTACACCCTGAGCCAGGAAATTCAGGATGTGATGCGCCAGCAGGTACAGAAACTGGCCTTCGAGCTGCAGGTTCGTGGTCTGATGAACGTCCAGTTCGCGGTAAAAGACAACGAAGTCTACCTGATTGAAGTGAACCCGCGTGCGGCGCGTACCGTACCGTTCGTCTCCAAAGCCACCGGTGTTCCGCTGGCGAAAGTGGCGGCGCGCGTGATGGCAGGCCAGACGCTGGCTCAGCAGGGCGTGACCAAAGAAATTATCCCGCCGTACTACTCAGTGAAAGAAGTGGTGCTGCCGTTCAACAAATTCCCGGGCGTTGACCCGCTGTTAGGGCCAGAAATGCGTTCTACCGGGGAAGTGATGGGCGTGGGTCGCACCTTCGCAGAAGCCTTCGCGAAGGCGCAGCTGGGCAGTAACTCCACCATGAAGAAAACGGGCCGTGCGCTGCTTTCCGTTCGCGAAGGCGATAAAGAGCGCGTGGTTGACCTGGCCGCCAAGCTGCTGAAACAGGGCTTCGAGCTGGATGCAACCCACGGTACGGCAATTGTGCTGGGTGAAGCGGGCATTAACCCGCGTCTGGTGAACAAGGTGCATGAAGGTCGTCCGCACATTCAGGATCGTATCAAGAATGGCGAATACACCTACATCATCAACACCACCGCAGGCCGCCAGGCGATTGAAGACTCCAAGCTGATTCGCCGCAGCGCACTGCAGTACAAAGTGCATTACGACACCACCCTGAACGGCGGTTTCGCAACAGCGATGGCGCTGAATGCGGATGCCACCGAGAAGGTAATTTCGGTGCAGGAAATGCACGCGCAAATTAGCAAGTAAATAAAAAATGCCCGGCGACACACGGTTGCCGGGCATGATCTCCCCTTCAGAACCTTCTGCTTTTCCATTTCTGCTCAGCCAGTTAGCTTTTGATCGATAACGACATTTTTCTGATAATAGGGCGAACTGAATCACTTGTTCAGATTTCTGGCGTTAACCCGTCAATAATCTTCACTATTAGCCTTGTGGATTACTGACTACACTCTTTTGAGAAAAGAAAGCAGTAAAACAACAGGCTAATGAATGATTCTGATAATTTATGCGCATCCTTATCCGCAGCACTCGCACGCGAATAAGCGAATGCTTGAGCAAGTACGGACGCTTGAAAACGTAGAGATACGTTCCCTCTATCAACTGTATCCCGATTTTAATATCGATATCGCCGCTGAACAGGAAGCGCTCGCTCGTGCCGATCTGATTATCTGGCAACACCCAATGCAGTGGTACAGCACCCCTCCGCTTCTTAAGCTGTGGATCGACAAAGTCTTCTCGCATGGCTGGGCGTATGGCCACAACGGCAATGCGCTGAAGGGCAAAAGCCTGATGTGGGCCGTCACCACTGGCGGCGGTGAAAGCCACTTCGATATCGGTGCTTTCCCGGGTTTTGAGGTGCTGGCACAGCCACTCCAGGCGACCGCGCTGTAC
Organism: Enterobacter cloacae; assembly: GCA_014169315.1. NCBI lineage: Bacteria > Pseudomonadati > Pseudomonadota > Gammaproteobacteria > Enterobacterales > Enterobacteriaceae > Enterobacter > Enterobacter cloacae. The sequence goes on from AP022133.1 coordinate 640,782, forward strand.
TGCGGCCTTACCTGGCTGCCTCCTTTCGCGATGCACTGCACTTTTGTCTGTGACGATGAAACGTTACAGGCGCAGGCTCGCCACTACAAACAACGCTTACTGGAGTGGCAGGAGGTGCACAATGGATAGCCATACGCTGATACAGGCGCTGATTTACCTCGGTGCGGCGGCCCTGATTGTGCCCGTAGCGGTTCGTCTGGGGCTGGGGTCTGTGCTGGGTTATCTGATTGCCGGGTGCATCATTGGGCCGTGGGGTTTCCGCCTGGTCACGGATGCTGAGGCGATTCTGCATTTTGCGGAAATTGGCGTTGTGCTGATGTTGTTTGTTATTGGCCTGGAGCTGGATCCGCAGCGTTTATGGAAACTGCGTGCCTCGGTGTTTGGCGGTGGTGCATTGCAGATGCTGGCCTGTGGCCTGCTGCTGGGTGGGTTCTGTATCCTGCTGGGGATGGAGTGGAAAGTCGCGGAGCTTATCGGCATGACGCTGGCACTCTCCTCCACGGCGATTGCCATGCAGGCGATGAACGAGCGTAACCTGACGGTTTCTCAGATGGGGCGCAGTGCGTTTTCCGTGCTGTTGTTCCAGGATATTGCCGCCATTCCGCTGGTGGCGATGATCCCGCTGCTGGCCGCCAGTGGAGCATCCACAACGCTCGGTGCATTTGCGCTGTCGGCGCTGAAGGTTATCGGGGCGCTGGCGCTGGTTATTCTGTTAGGTCGGTACGTTACCCGTCCATTATTGCGCTTTGTTGCCCGTTCGGGTCTGCGCGAAGTGTTCAGTGCCGTCGCCCTGTTCCTGGTGTTTGGCTTTGGTCTGCTGCTGGAAGAAGCCGGGCTGTCGATGGCAATGGGTGCGTTCCTGGCAGGGGTTCTGCTGGCAAGTTCTGAATACCGTCACGCACTGGAAAGCGATATTGAGCCGTTCAAAGGACTGCTGCTGGGGCTGTTCTTCATCGGCGTAGGGATGTCTATCGACTTTGGCACGCTGATGACGCATCCGCTGCGGATCATCATCCTGCTGGTCGGTTTCCTGGTAATCAAAATGGCGATGCTGTGGTTGATTGCCCGTCCGCTGAAGGTACCCAATAAACAGCGCCGCTGGTTCGCCGTGTTGCTTGGGCAGGGGAGTGAATTTGCGTTCGTGGTCTTTGGTGCAGCGCAGATGGCTAATGTACTTGATCCTGAGTGGGCGAAAGCGTTAACGCTTGCCGTGGCGCTGTCGATGGCGGCAACCCCGATCCTGCTGGTATTGCTGACGCGTCTGGAAGCATCGGGTAGCGAGCAGGAGCGCGAAGCTGATGAGATTGACGAAGAGCAGCCTCGGGTGATCATCGCTGGTTTTGGCCGCTTCGGGCAGATCACCGGTCGTTTATTGCTGTCGAGTGGGGTGAAAATGGTGATCCTCGACCACGATCCTGACCATGTGGATACCCTGCGTAAATTCGACATGAAGGTCTTTTACGGTGACGCGACCCGCGTCGATCTGCTGGAGTCGGCTGGGGCAGCGAAGGCCGAGGTGCTGATTAACGCCATCGACGATCCGCAGACCAGCATACAGCTGGTGGAACTGGTGAAAGAGCATTTCCCGAATCTGACCATTATCTCGCGTGCGCGCGATGTGGATCATTACATCCAGCTGCGGCAGGCCGGGGTGGACGCGCCAGAGCGTGAAACGTTCGAAGGTGCGCTCAAATCTGGCCGAATGGCGCTGGAAAGTCTGGGGTTGGGGGCGTATGAAGCGCGTGAACGTGCTGACCTGTTCCGCCGTTTTAATACCGATATGGTAGAGGAGATGGCGGCGATGGCTGGCAGCACCGCATCAGAACGTGCCGCCGTGTTTAAACGCACCAGCGCGATGCTGACAGAAATCATTAATGAGGATCGTAATCACCTGTCGCTGATCCAGCGTCATGGCTGGCAGGGCACGGAAGAGGGCAAGCATACCGGTAACCCGGAGGACGAACCGGAGAGTAAACCTTCCGTGTGAAGTGGAGTTGCCAGCAATATTAAAAAATTTCTGTTTCTTTACCCTGCCGCCAGTCGACGAAAGATTAAGCTTTCCGTATAGTGGCGGCAATTTTTTGCATCCGGGAAATTTTCAATGATCAGTCTGATTGCCGCGCTGGCGGTAGACCGCGTTATCGGCATGGAAAATGCCATGCCGTGGAACCTGCCTGCCGATCTCGCATGGTTTAAACGTACAACGTTAAACAAGCCGGTAGTGATGGGCCGCCTGACCTGGGAGTCGATTGGTCGCCCACTGCCAGGACGTAAGAACATCGTGATCAGTAGCCAGCCAGGCACTGACGATCGCGTCGAATGGGTAAAATCCGTCGACGAGGCCATTGCTGCATGTGGTAATGCCGAAGAGATCATGGTGATCGGTGGCGGTCGTGTGTACGAACAATTTCTGCCAAAAGCGCAGAAGCTGTATCTGACTCACATTGATGCGGAAGTGGAAGGGGATACTCATTTCCCGGATTACGATCCAGATGAGTGGGAATCTGTGTTCAGCGAATTCCACGACGCGGATGCGCAGAACTCACACAGCTACTGCTTCGAGATTCTGGAACGTCGCTAAGTCTCTCTAACCCTCTCCCCATAGGGGAGAGGGGATCCTTCAGGAGGCGACCGCCTCACTTTCTCCTAAGTCCAGCTGCCGGTTGGACGGCTGAACAAAGTAAGCTTTATCTTCCCAGCGTAAGCAGGTCAAATCCCCGCCCCAGCAGCATCCGGTATCAAGACCGTAGATCCCCTCCGGGGTGCCTTTACCTTCAAGCGCCGCCCAGTGACCAAACACCACGCTGTACTCGTTTGTGACGGGCCCTGGGATAGCAAACCACGGTTTGAGCGGCGCAGGTGCGCTGTCTGGCGTGTCTTTGCAGTACATATCCAGCTGCCCGTTCGGGAAGCAAAAACGCATGCGCGTGAAGGCGTTAGTGATAAAACGCAGACGTGCCAGACCGCTGAGATCTTCGCTCCAGTGGTTCGGCATATCACCGTACATGGCATCGAGGAAGAAAGGATAAGAGTCGCTTGCCAGGACCGCCTCAACGTCACGCGCGCAGATTTTTGCCGTTTCGAGATCCCACTGAGGGGTGATCCCGGCATGTGCCATGATCAGTTTTTTCTCTTCATCGATCTGCAGTAGCGGCTGGCGGCGTAGCCAGTTGAGCAGGTCATCGGCATCTGGCGCATCCAGCAGCGTAGAGAGCCTGTCTTTAGGCTTGTTACGGCTGATCCCGGCGAAAACCGCCAGCAGATGCAGATCGTGATTGCCCAGCACCATACGTACGCTGTCGCCCAGTGATTTTACGAAGCGCAAAACATCAAGGGAGCCTGGGCCGCGCGCAACTAAATCGCCCGTCAGCCAGAGCATATCTTGTCCTGGCGTGAAGTCGACCTGTTTTAATAATGCGATCAGTTCATCGTAGCAACCGTGAACGTCGCCAATCAGATATGTAGACATTGGATTAGTGAATGAGTGTTGTAACGGCGAGACGGAATACAGGAATAGCAATGCGGAACGGATTGCCATCGATGTCGACCATCTCATAATGGCCCTGCATAGTACCCAGCGGCGTTTCAATCACCGCGCCGCTGGTGTACTGATACTCTTCGCCAGGGGCGATATGGGGTTGTTCACCGACCACACCCTCGCCCTGAACTTCAATTTCGCGGCCATTGCCGTTGGTGATAAGCCAGTAACGCCCAAGCAGTTGCACAGGCATCCGCCCCAGATTGCGAATGGTCACGGTGTAAGCAAAGACAAAACGTTCATCATCCGGTGAAGACTGGGACTCAACATAGACGCTTTGTACATGGACACATACGCGGGGCGAATCAATCATGGCTTAACTCTCCTTCGGAGGCGCATTTTCACTGATGTAATTAGCCAGCTTGCAGTACTGTTCTACGGAAATATTTTCTGCACGCATTGCCGGGTCGATACCCAACTCAGTTAACACTTCAACGGTAAACAGATTGCCCAGGCTGTTACGGATCGTTTTACGGCGCTGGTTAAAGGCTTCTGTGGTAATGCGGCTCAGTACGCGCAGGTCTTTGACCGGGTACGGCATCGTTTTATGCGGTACAAGACGCACAACCGCAGAGTCCACTTTCGGTGGTGGTGTGAAGGCTGATGGCGGTACTTCGAGCACCGGGATCACATTGCAGAAATATTGTGCCATCACGCTTAAACGACCATACGCTTTACTGTTCGGCCCTGCAACCAGACGGTTAACAACCTCTTTTTGCAACATGAAGTGCATGTCGGCAATGGCATCAGTATAGCTAAACAGGTGGAACATCAGCGGAGTGGAGATGTTGTAGGGCAGGTTACCAAACACGCGCAACGGCTGGCCCATTTTTGCTGACAGTTCGCCGAAGTTCATGGTCATGGCATCCTGCTGATAAATAGTCAGCTTCGGCCCCAGGAACGGGTGCGTTTGCAGGCGAGCAGCGAGATCCCGGTCGAGTTCGATAACGGTCAGTTCGTCCAGACGTTCACCAACGGGTTCGGTCAGTGCGGCAAGACCTGGGCCGATTTCGACCATTGCCTGGCCTTTCTGCGGATTAATGGCAGACACGATACTGTCGATCACGAACTGATCGTTGAGGAAGTTTTGCCCGAAGCGTTTACGGGCTAAGTGGCCCTGATGGACTCGATTAGTCATTGAGTATTAACAATCATTTTGATGGCGAGATTAAGCGCCGTAATAAAACTGCCGACATCCGCTTTTCCCAGGCCTGCCAGATCCAGCGCAGTACCGTGGTCAACGGACGTTCGAATAAAAGGTAAACCGAGGGTGATATTCACGCCACGGCCAAAGCCCTGGTATTTTAGCACGGGCAGGCCCTGATCGTGGTACATCGCGAGCACAGCATCGGCATTATCCAGGTATTTAGGCTGGAAAAGGGTGTCTGCAGGCAGTGGCCCACTTAAGTTCATCCCTTTCGCCCGCATTTCGTCGAGCACCGGAATAATGGTATCGATCTCTTCCGTCCCCATGTGCCCGCCTTCACCGGCATGCGGATTCAGGCCGCAGACCAGCACGTGCGGCTGCTTAATGCCAAATTTGGTCTGCAGATCATGATGCAAGATCCCGATGATCTCACGCAGGAGTTCAGGGGTGATGGCATCAGGAATGGCTTTGATGGGCAGATGGGTCGTTACCAGCGCAACGCGCATCGCTTCCGTTGCCAGCATCATCACCACTTTCGGGCTGTGCGAGCGCTCTTCAAAGAACTCGGTGTGTCCGGTAAACGGTATGCCAGCTTCGTTGATGACGCCTTTGTGCACGGGGCCAGTCACCAGCGCGGCAAATTCGCCCTTCAGGCAACCGTCACAGGCGCGTGCCAGCGTGTCGACAACGTAGTGACCGTTTTCCGTGCTGAGCTGGCCGGGTACGACGGGAGTTCGAAGCGGGACTGAAAGCAGCGTGAGCGTGCCTGCCTGTTGCGGAGTGGGCTGTTGACCTTCAACGTACGGGATGAGCGTCAAAGGCAGACCGAGCAGTTTTGCCCGGTCTTGTAACAGTGTTGCATCTGCACAGACGACCAGTTCTACCGGCCAGCTGCGCTGGGCGAGCTGGACAACGAGGTCAGGCCCAATCCCGGCGGGTTCGCCGGGAGTGATAACAACACGATGCTGTTTCATTAGTTGCTCAGTATTTTCACGTAAGCGCTGGCGCGTTGTTCCTGCATCCAGGTTGCCACTTCTTCAGAGAACTTACGGTTAAACAGCATACGGTAGGCTCTGTCTTTCTGGGCCGCGTCCGTTTTATCGACGTTGCGGGCGTCCATCAGCTCGATCAGATGCCAGCCAAAGGAGGAATGTACCGGCGCGCTCATCTGGCCTTTATTCAGCTTCATCAACGCATCGCGGAACGCAGGATCGTAGATATCTGCTGCTGCCCAGCCCAGATCGCCGCCCTGGTTAGCAGAGCCGGGATCCTGAGAGAACTCTTTTGCTGCATTCGCAAAGGAGGTTTTACCACTCTTGATGTCGGCTGCAATCTGTTCCAGCTTCGCACGTGCCTGGTCGTCCGTCATAATTGGTGACGGCTTCATAAGGATGTGGCGAGCATGCACTTCCGTGACGGAAATGCTCTGGCTCTGACCGCGCAGATCGTTCACTTTCAGGATGTGGAAGCCTACACCAGAGCGAATTGGACCGACAATGTCGCCTTTCTTCGCCGTGCTCAGCGCCTGAGCAAAGATGGATGGCAGCTCCTGAATACGTCCCCAGCCCATCTGGCCGCCTTTCAGCGCCTGCTGGTCTGCAGAGTAGGTGATGGCCAGTTTGCCGAAGTCACCACCCTTACGTGCCTGATCAACGATAGAACGCGCCTGGCTTTCTGCTTCAGCGGCCTGATCGGACGTTGGGTTCTCTGGCAGTGGGATCAGGATGTGGCTCAGGTTCAGTTCTGTGCTGGCATCATTCTGGTTACCCACCTGTTTTGCCAGAGCATCCACTTCCTGAGGCAGAATAGTGACGCGGCGGCGTACTTCATTGTTACGCACTTCCGAAATCAGCATCTCTTTGCGGATCTGATTACGGTAGGTGGCATAGCTGATGCCATCATGGGCCAGACGACTGCGCATCTGATCCATGCTCATGTTGTTCTGCTTCGCGATGTTAGCGATCGCCTGATCGAGCTGCGCGTCACTAACTTTCACCCCCATTTTCTGACCCATTTGCAGGATAATCTGATCCATGATCAGACGTTCCAGGATCTGGTGGCGCAGCGTTGCGTCATCCGGAAGTTGCTGCCCTGCTTCGCCCGAGTTGAGCTTTACAGATTTCATCAAGCCGTCAACGTCACTTTCAAGTACGACGCCGTTGTTAACCACTGCGGCGACTTTATCAACAACCTGGGGGGCCGCGAAGCTGGTATTCGCAACTAAAGCGACACCAAGCAGCAGCGTTTTCCAGTTCTTCATACTTTTTCCATTTCAATTAACCGCAGAGCGGATTACGTTGCAAATCAAGCACATTACAAAGAAGTACGGTACGGCAGAATGTTCGAGCGTAGCATCTTCTGAGTGCCCAGACCGTAGTTGGAACTCAGGCCGCGTAACTCGACGTTAAAGCCAATCACGTTATCGTATTTGCTCTGATTGTTTGTAGTATCCCAGCCGTTAAGCTTACGTTCGTAGCCGAAACGAATCGCGTAACAGCAGGAGTTATATTGCAGACCCAACATCTGGTCAGCTGATTTATTGGCATTTGTGTCAAAGTAGTAGGCACCGACGATTGACCAGCGATCGGCGATTGGCCAACTTGCTGCTCCACCGACCTGTGAAATCCCGTTTTTATACTGCTCTGCGGTGGAATAGTTCGGCAGAGTTGCCTGGATATATTCCGGGCTGGCATAACGATACGTTAACTGCACCATGCGGTCTTCATCACGACGATATTCGATCGCCGCGCTGCTTGTCGCAATATTGTCAAGACGCGTATCGTACTGCACACCGCCGCGTAAACCCCAACGGTCGGTCATGCGCCAGTAGGTGTCGCCAGCCCAAACCAGTGAACCCGTTTTGTTGTCTTTCTCCCAGTTAATGTTGTCATCACCAGTGCGAGACTCGGTGAAATAGTAGATTTGACCAACAGAAACGTTAAAACGTTCAACGGCGGATTCATCATAAACGCGCGTTGTGACCCCTGTCGTTAACTGGTTCGCTGATGCGATACGGTCAAGACCGCCGTAGGTACGGTCGCGGAACAGACCGCTGTAGTCTGACTGCAGTAACGAAGAGTCATAGTTATTGATGTTACTTTGGTCGCGATAAGGGACGTACAGGTACTGCATACGTGGTTCAAGCGTCTGGGTATACCCTTCGGCCAGCATTGCCATATCGCGTTCGAAAACCAGTTTACCATCCATCTTGAACTGCGGCAGCGTACGGTTTACCGACTCTTCAAGATGCGCATTATTGGTGGTGTTGTAATCATCAACATTCTTTTGCTGATAGTGGGTTGCCATCAGCTTGGCTTCGGTGTTCAGGCTCGCCCAGTCGTTAGACCACGGTAAACTGATGACTGGCTCCAGGTGTACACGCGTGGCTTCTGGCATGGTGGAATTGGTGTTAACAAAATGCACGGCCTGGCCGTAAATACGGGTGTCGAACGGCCCGACGTCATTCTGGTACCAGTTCACGTCCAGTTGCGGTTCAGCACCGTAGGTGCTCGAGGTCTGGGTGTTAAAGACCTGGAACTGTTTGGTCGACACGGTCGCGTTAAAATTCTGGATGGCATAGCCAGCACTGAATATCTGCGTGGCATAGCCGTCAGTACTGGAACCGTATTTAGAGTCAAAGTCGTTGAAATAATACGGATCGCTGACCTTGGTGTAGTCAACGTTAAAACGCCAGACCTGGTCCATTACCCCGGCATGACGCCAGTAGTACATCCAGCGGTGTTTATCGCCTTCGGTAGGATGTTCATCCTGGAAGACTTTATCTGATGGCAGGTAATCCAGTTCCATCAGACCTGTACCCGCCTGAGTCAGGTAACGGAATTCGTTTTCCCACATGATATTGCCGCGCTTGTGGATATAGTGCGGCGTAATCGTGGCGTCCATGTTGGGCGCGATGTTCCAGTAATACGGCAGGTAGAACTCAAAGTAGTTCGTGGTGCTGTATTTGGCATTGGGGATCAGGAAACCTGAACGACGTTTGTCGCCTACCGGAAGCTGCATGTAAGGGCTATAGAAAACAGGTACCGGACCGAGTTTAAAACGGGCGTTCCAGATCTCTGCAACCTGTTCTTCGCGGTCGTGGATAACTTCGCTGCCCACGACGCTCCAGGTGTTGGAACCCGGTAGACATGAGGTAAAGGTGCCGTTTTCCAGGATTGTATAGCGGTTTTCGCCGCGCTGTTTCATCAGGTCTGCTTTACCACGCCCCTGACGACCCACCATCTGGTAATCACCTTCCCAGACGTTGGTATCTTTGGTGTTCAGGTTGGACCAGGCTTTCGGACCTTTCAGGATGACCTGATTGTCGTCATAGTGCACATTACCCAGCGCATCGACGGTACGAACAGGTTCAACAGCGCCTTCCGGCTGCTTCTGGTGCAGCTGCACTTCGTCGGCCTGCAGACGGCTATTGCCCTGGTTAATATCGACATTGCCCGTAAAGGTCGCATTGTCAGGATAAGTACCTTTTGAGCTGTCGGCTGTAATGGTTACCGGCAAGTTATTTGTATCGCCTTGCACCAGTGGGCGATTATAACTTGGGATGCCAAGCATACACTGCGAGGCGAGATCGGCAGCCAGCCCCTGATGGCTATACAGGGCGGAGCCAATCATAGTGGCCAGGAGGGTGGGGATACGTTTTTTCATACGTTATATTTTATTGTTCCGTCATCAGTGGCTACGGCTTACAAACGCTCAGAGACTATCTTACTCATCAGCGCAGTACCAGCGTTAATCCTGCCCGTTTGCGCGCCAGAGTGTTAGGCTCGCTATCGAATGACGAGTATGATAAAGCAAATTATAGGCGATGTCCTTCAATTGACCGCGGCTTGACCACGGTGATGATGGCGTTGCGTCGACCAGGAACATGACTATCCGGGGAGTATATGCAGTATTGGGGTAAAATAATCGGCGTTGCGTTCGCAATAATGATGGGTGCCGGGTTCTGGGGGATCGTACTGGGCCTCATTATCGGTCATATGTTTGATAAGGCACGCAGTCGCAAAATGGCCTGGTTTGCCAACCAGCGCGAGCGTCAGGCGCTGTTTTTCTCCACCACTTTTGAGGTGATGGGGCACTTAACCAAGTCAAAAGGACGTGTGACCGAGGCGGATATCCAGATCGCCAGCGTTTTTATGGATCGTATGAATCTGCACGGCGAGTCACGTCTGGCGGCGCAAAATGCGTTTCGTATCGGTAAATCTGATAACTATCCACTGCGCGAAAAAATGCGTCAGTTCCGCAGCATTTGTTTTGGCCGTTTTGATTTAATTCGGATGTTTCTGGAGATCCAAATTCAGGCGGCGTTCGCGGACGGTTCCCTTCATCCCAATGAACGTGATGTGTTATATGTCATTGCCGAAGAGCTGGGGATCTCCCGCATGCAGTTCGACCAGTTCCTGCGCATGATGCAGGGTGGCGCACAGTTTGGCGGTGGCTATCAGCAACAGCAGTCGTCTGGCGGCGGCTGGCAGCAGGCACAGCGTGGCCCGACGCTGGAAGATGCCTGTAACGTGCTCGGCGTGAAGCCAACGGATGATGCCACCACCATCAAGCGCGCCTATCGTAAGCTGATGAGTGAACATCACCCGGACAAACTGGTGGCGAAAGGTTTACCGCCAGAGATGATGGAGATGGCGAAGCAAAAAGCGCAGGAAATCCAGAAAGCGTACGAGCTGATAAAAGAGCAGAAAGGTTTTAAATAAAAAATGGCCCGACAGCGTCGGGCCATTTTTTTAGAAGTCCACCGGGGCTTTAAACGTCATGGCGTTACCAAAAACCGGATGGGTAATGGTGAGCGTTTGCGCATGCAGCTGCAAACGGCTCGCCATCGCCAGCGCTTCTGGCGGGGCGTAGAAACGGTCTCCCAGAATCGGGTGACCCAGCGCGAGCATATGCACGCGCAGCTGGTGTGAGCGTCCGGTGATCGGCTTCAGCAAGACGCGCGCGGTGTTATCCGGCGCGTACTCCAGCACTTCATATTCGGTTTGGGCAGCCTTGCCGGTTTCATAACAGACTTTCTGCTTCGGGCGGTTAGGCCAGTCACAAATCAGCGGTAAATCCACCAGTCCTTCCGCTTGTGCCGGGTGGCCCCAGACACGCGCGACATACTGCTTTTTCGGCTCGCGCTCGCGGAACTGACGCTTCAGCTCGCGTTCCGCCTCTTTGTTCAGAGCCACCACAATCACGCCGCTGGTGGCCATGTCCAGTCGGTGAACGGACTCAGCCTGAGGATAATCACGCTGAATACGCGTCATCACGCTGTCTTTGTGCTCATCCAGTCGCCCCGGCACGGACAACAGGCCGCTCGGCTTGTTGACCACCATGATGTGTTCATCCTGATACAGAATGACCAGCCAGGGATCCATCGGTGGATTGTAGGGCTCCATTACCATCTTGCGCTCCGTTTACTGATGCGTCACAACGATAAGACGCAGGGCATCCAGACGCCAGCTTGCCTGATTCAGGCTTTCCAGCACCTGCTGACGGTTACTTTCGATTGCAGCCAGTTCATCGTCACGGATGTTTGGGTTCACTGCCTTCAACGCTTCCAGACGTGACAGCTCCGCAGAGAGTTTCTCGTCGGCTTCGGTGCGTGCGGCATCAATCAGCGCTCTGGCCGCTTTTTCTACCTGGGTTTCGCCCAGTTGCAGAATGGCGTGTACGTCCTGCTGTACCGCGTTGACCAGCTTGCTGCCCGTATGGCGGTTTACCGCGCTCAGCTGACGGTTAAAGCTTTCGAACTCGACCTGGGCTGCCAGGTTGGTGCCGTTTTTATCCAGCAGCAGACGCACTGGCGTTGGCGGCAGGAAGCGGGTGAGCTGCAGCTGTTTTGGTGCCTGCGCTTCCACAACGTAGATCAGCTCCACCAGCAGAGTACCCACTGGCAGCGCTTTGTTCTTCAGCAGCGAAATGGTACTGCTGCCGGTGTCGCCAGAGAGGATCAGATCCAGTCCATTGCGGATCAGCGGGTGCTCCCAGGTAATAAACTGGGCATCTTCGCGGGACAGCGCCACATCACGTTCAAAGGTGATGGTGCAGCCATCTTCCGGCAGGCCAGGGAAATCCGGTACCAGCATATGATCGGACGGGGTCAGAACGATCATGTTCTCGCCACGATCGTCCTGGTTAATGCCGACGATGTCGAACAGGTTCATGGAGAAGCTGATCAGGCTGGTGTCATCATCCTGTTCTTCAATGCTTTCAGCCAGTGCCTGCGCTTTTTCGCCGCCGTTGGAGTGGATCTCCAGCAGGCGGTCGCGCCCCTGTTCCAGCTGTGCTTTCAGCGCATCGTGCTTCTCGCGGCAGGATTTGATCAGCTCATCGAATCCGTCGCTGCTTTCCGGTGCAGCCAGGTACGCGATCAGATCGGAATGCACCTGATCGTAAATTGTGCGGCCGGTTGGGCAAGTGTGTTCAAACGCATCCAGACCTTCGTGGAACCAGCGTACCAGAACGGACTGGGCGGTTTTTTCCAGATACGGGACGTGGATCTGAATATCGTGCGCCTGACCGATACGATCCAGACGGCCGATACGCTGTTCCAGCAGATCCGGGTTAAACGGCAGATCGAACATCACCAGGTTGCTGGCAAACTGGAAGTTACGGCCTTCAGAACCGATTTCAGAACACAGCAGAACCTGTGCGCCGCTGTCTTCTTCACCGAACCAGGCTGCCGCACGGTCACGCTCGACAATCGACATCCCTTCGTGGAACACGGCGGCGCGAATACCTTCGCGTTCGCGCAGAACCTGCTCCAGCTGCAGCGCGGTGGCTGCTTTAGCGCAGATCACCAGCACTTTCTGGGAGCGGTGAGCGGTCAAATAACCCATCAGCCACTCAACGCGCGGGTCGAAGTTCCACCAGGTTCCGGTATCACCTTCAAATTCCTGGTAGATCTGCTCCGGGTAGAGCATGTCGCGTGCGCGCTCTTCCTGCGTTTTGCGTGCCCCCATAATGCCGGACACTTTAATGGCCGTCTGATACTGGGTCGGCAGCGGCAGCTTGATGGTGTGCAGTTCGCGTTTCGGGAAGCCTTTCACGCCGTTACGGGTGTTACGGAACAGCACGCGGCTGGTGCCGTGCCTGTCCATCAGCATATCGACAAGCTCTTTGCGTGCAGATTCGGCGTTGTCACCGTCACTGTTGGCCGCCTGCAGCAACGGTTCGATATCCTGCTCGCCAATCAGATCGCTCAGGGTATTCAGTTCGTCATTAGAAAGGCGGTTACCTGCCAGCAACAACGCAACGGCATCAGCGACCGGACGGTAGTTTTTCTGCTCTTCAACAAACTGCTCAAAATCGTGGAAACGGTTTGGGTCAAGCAGGCGCAGACGCGCAAAGTGGCTCTCCAGACCCAGCTGCTCTGGCGTTGCCGTCAGCAGCAGGACGCCAGGTACGCGCTCGGCAAGTTGTTCAATCGCCATGTATTCGCGGCTTGGGGCCTCTTCGCTCCAGACCAGGTGGTGCGCTTCATCGACCACCATCAAATCCCATTCCGCATCACACAGGTGCTCAAGGCGCTGCTTGCTGCGGCGGACGAAGTCCAGGGAGCAAATCACCAGCTGTTCTGTTTCAAACGGGTTGTCAGCGTCGTGCTGTGCTTCGGCATAACGCTCGTCGTCAAACAGCGAGAAGCGCAGGTTAAAGCGGCGCAGCATTTCCACCAGCCACTGGTGCTGCAGGGTTTCCGGTACCACAATCAGCACGCGTTCGGCCGCGCCGGAAAGCAGCTGTTGATGCAGGATCATGCCTGCTTCAATGGTTTTACCCAGGCCGACCTCGTCTGCCAGTAACACGCGAGGCGCATGGCGACGGCCCACGTCATGGGCAATATTCAGCTGGTGTGGGATCAGGCTGGTGCGTTGACCACGCAGGCCGCTCCACGGCATGCGGTACTGTTCACTCTGGAACTTACGTGCGCGATAGCGCAGGGAGAAGCGGTCCATGCGGTCGATTTGCCCGGCAAACAGGCGATCCTGCGGCTTACTGAAGACCAGTTTGCTGTCGAGCAGCACTTCGCGCAGGATGACATCGGCCTCGTCGGTATCCAGACGAGTGCCGATGTAGGCGAGCAGTCCATTCTCTTCTTTTACGTCTTCAACCTTCAGCTGCCAGCCATCATGGCTGGTCACGGTGTCGCCCGGGTTGAACATCACACGGGTAACAGGGGAGTCATTGCGAGCGTACAGGCGGTTTTCACCAGTGGCAGGGAAAAGGAGGGTGACCATGCGCGCATCGACTGCAACCACAGTTCCCAGTCCAAGTTCGCTTTCTGTATCGCTGATCCAGCGTTGACCAAGTGTAAAAGGCATATATGTTCGGCTCTAATCTTTAATTGCAGGCAATAGTTCGACCACCGTCAAAAAAGACGGTCATCAAAAAATGGGTCCGGGAATGGAAAGGGCGCTATGGTACTGGATGGCAACGATTTCGTCACGCGTCAAAATAGGCCAAGTTGCCCTGTCACTAGTGTAGCAAAATCGTCGTCGATAAAGGGCAAAATTCCATCCGCAACCGGCTGAAGCTGGCGCGTCAGGTAGTGCTCGTAATCCAGAGGTGATTGCTGATAATCAACAGGTTCCGGGCCGCTGGTGGTCCAGACATACCTGATGGTGCCCCGGTTTTGATACTGCGGCGCGCGGCCCCGGCGCACGTTTTCTTCGTCCGCCAGACGGGCTGCACGTACGTGTGGCGGGACATTACGCTGGTATTCAGTCAGCGGACGGCGCAGGCGTTTGCGGTACACCAACTGGCCATCCAGCTCACCCGCCATCAGGCTGGCTATCGTCTCGCGTACGTAGTCCTGGTAGGGTTCATTGCGAAACACCCGCAGATACAGCGTTTGCTGGAACTGCTGTGCCAGCGGCGTCCAGTCGGTACGCACCGTCTCCAGTCCTTTAAACACCATCCGCTGCTTGTCACCTTCCTGAATCAACCCGGCATAGCGCTTTTTGCTGCCCTGATCGGTGCCACGAATCGTGGGCATCAAAAAACGGCTGAAATGGGTTTCAAATTCCAGCTCTAATGCACTGGTTAAGCGCTCTTTTTGCAAATGTTCACGCCACCAGTCGTTCACGAAAGCGACCAGCTGTTTGCCGATGAGTGCGGCATCGTCTTCTGAGTGTGTCTCTTTCAACCACACAAAGGTGGAATCGGTATCGCCGTAGATGACGTCATAACCCCGGGACTCAATCAGCGCTTTGGTCTGGCGCATGATGTCGTGCCCGCGCATGGTGATTGATGACGCCAGACGCGGATCAAAGAAGCGACAGGCGCTGGTGCCCAGCACGCCGTAAAAGGCATTCATGATGATTTTCAGCGCCTGGGAAAGGGGTTTGTTGCTGTGCCGTTTGGCTTCGTCACGACCGTACCAGATTTGCCCCACTATTTCTGGCAGGCAGTGCTTCTCGCGCGAGAAACGCGCGCCGAGAAAGCCTTCAGTGCTGTGGGCATCGTCTGGCTGAGCCATGCCCTCAACCAGCCCTACCGGGTCGATCAGGAAGGTACGGATAATTGACGGGTAGAGGCTTTTGTAGTCCAGCACCAGCACCGAGTCATACAGTCCCGGGCGGGAATCCATCACATAACCGCCGGGGCTGGCCTGCGGCGGCACATCTCCGAGGTTGGGCGCGACATATCCTGCCCGGTGCATACGGGGAAAATAGAGGTGGCTAAACGCCGCCACGGAGCCGCCGTGTCTGTCGGCGGCGAGGCCGTTGACCGTCGCACGCTCCAGCAGGAAGGGCATGATCTCGGTTTTGTGAAAAATCTGCGTCACCAGCTCGCAATCTTTCAGGTTATAGGTGGCAAGTGCCGGCTTGTCTTCGTTAAATCGCCGGTCTATCTCGTCCATTCTGTCCCACGGGTTGTCGATGGATTTACCCTCGCCGAGCAGCTCCTGCGCGACGGTTTCCAGGGAGAAAGAGGAGAAATTCCAGAAGGCGGATTTCAGCGCTTCAATACCGTCGATAATCAGACGGCCATTGGCCTGCGCGAAGAATACGTCGTTTTTAAAGCCATGTTCACGCCACTCCAGTTCGGTATTACCGCGCCCCAGCATCAGCGGAATACGGTACCGCTCGGCATGTTTTTGCAGGACGCGCAGGTCGAACTGCACGACGTTCCAGCCGATCAATACATCGGGATCGTGATCGGCAAACCACTGGTTTAGTTTCTCCAGCAGTTGCGGTCGGCTATTGACATACTCAAGCTGAAAATTGAGGTCAGTGGCATCGCCATTTGGTGGCCCGAGCATATAGACAACCCGCTGTCCGCAGCCTTCAAGGCCGATGCAGTACAGCTCACCGTGACGGGTCGTTTCAATATCCAGCGAGACCCACTTCAGCGGCGGGCGATAATGCGGGTTGGGTTTCAGACGTGCGTTGATAAGCCTGCCGTTTTGCGTGGTGCCATCCACCCAGACAGGGGCGGTGATAAACCGCTCCATCAGGAAACGTTCCGGCGGGCGGATGTCGGCTTCGTAAAGCGTAATGCCCGCTTCGCGCAGCAGTTTTTCATAGCGCATCAACTGACGGTGGGCGCGACAGTACAGGCCATACACCGGCTGGCGGTGGAAATCTTTTAGCGCAAGTGGGGTGATACGCCAGCCGTTTTCGCCGCGCAGCAACTGTTTCACTTTCTCAACGTGAGCTTCAGGAATAAAAGCCACGGACTCCTGCGGCGGCAGCGTCACCTGCAGCGGGCCGTTATCCGTCGCCAGCCAGAATTCGACTTCTGTCCCGGAAGGCGTATCCCGCCAGTGTCGGGTCAGTAAAAAACCTGCTTGCGCCACGCCGTCACCCCATAAAACAAAACCAGGCATGATTATAGCCTGGTTGAATATTTTATGCTGGGTATATATACAGCTTATTGCCCGTAATACGCCTTCGCGCCGTGTTTACGCAGGTAATGTTTATCCAGCAGGGTTTGCTGCATATCCGGAAGTTGCGGTGCCAGCTGGCGGCAGAAGATCCCCATATAGGCAATTTCTTCGAGCACGATGGCATTATGCACGGCATCTTCGGCATTTTTGCCCCACGCAAACGGGCCGTGAGAGTGCACCAGCACGCCAGGCATCTGCGCCGCATCGATACCCTGTTTTTCAAAGGTTTCAACGATGACGTTACCGGTTTCCCACTCATACTCGCCGTTGATCTCCGCATCGGTCATTAAGCGCGTGCAGGGAATGGTGCCGTAAAAGTAGTCCGCGTGCGTGGTGCCGGTGGCCGGAATGGACTGACCGGCCTGCGCCCAGATGGTGGCATGGCGTGAATGGGTATGAACGATGCCGCCAATCGTCGGGAATGACTGATACAGCAGGCGATGGGTTGGCGTATCGGAAGAGGGCTTTTTCTTGCCTTCCACCACTTCGCCAGTCGCAATACTGACCACCACCATATCCTCGGCGGTCATTACCGTGTAATCGACGCCGGAAGGCTTGATAACGAGCACGCCCTTTTCGCGGTCAACGGCGCTGACGTTGCCCCAGGTCAGCGTCACCAGGTTATGTTTCGGCAGCGCCAGGTTGGCTTCAAGTACCTGACGTTTGAGATCTTCTAACATGCAATCCTCCAGGAAAAGTGGCCCGCCCTGCGGCAGGCCAAAAATCCCCCTGTTAACGTTTTGAGCCGTAATACACTTCGTTCCAGCGCAAGGTGTCTTTGAAGGCTGGCAGGCGGGTATCGTTATCAATTACGGTCAATTCGATATCGTGTAGCTCGGCGAACTGACGCATGTCGTTGAGATCCAGCGCGTGGCTGAAGACGGTGTGGTGCGCACCACCGGCCACGATCCAGGCCTCGGAGGCGGTTGGCAGGTCAGGTTGTGCTTTCCACAGGGCGTTCGCGACCGGCAGTTTTGGCAGTGAATGTGGTGTTTCCACGGCATCCACACAGTTCACCAGCAGGCGGAAACGATCGCCCAGGTCGATCAGGCTGGCGTTGATGGCAGGGCCGGTACGGGTGTTGAAGATCAGACGTGCCGGATCCGCTTTTCCGCCAATGCCGAGGTACTGCACGTCGAGGATCGGTTTCACTTCGACGGCGATCGAAGGGCACACTTCCAGCATGTGCGAACCGAGCACCAGGTCGTTGCCATTTTCGAAATGGTAGGTGTAGTCCTCCATAAAGGAGGTGCCGCCCTGCAGACCGGTTGACATCACTTTCATGATGCGAAGCAGAGCGGCAGTTTTCCAGTCGCCTTCGCCGGCAAAGCCGTAGCCTTGCTGCATCAGACGTTGTACGGCCAGGCCTGGCAGTTGTTTCAGGCCGTGGAGGTCTTCAAAGGTGGTGGTGAAGGCGTGGAAGCCGCCCTGTTCCAGGAAGCGTTTCATCCCCAGCTCAATGCGCGCCGCATCCAGCACGTTCTGACGTTTGTCACCGTGGATCTGTGCGGCAGCGGTCAGGCGGTAGCTGCTTTCGTATTCATCAACCAGCGCGCTTACGTCGCCATCGCTGATTTCGTTCACCACCTGCACCAGGTCGCCCACGGCCCAGGTGTTCACGGAGAAGCCAAACTTGATCTGTGCGGCAACTTTATCGCCGTCAGTCACTGCCACCTCACGCATGTTGTCGCCAAAACGCACCACTTTCAGGTGGCGGGTATCCTGTTTAGACACCGCCTGGCGCATCCAGGAACCGATACGTTTTTGT
Source organism: Enterobacter cloacae (assembly GCA_014169315.1). Taxonomy (NCBI): domain Bacteria; kingdom Pseudomonadati; phylum Pseudomonadota; class Gammaproteobacteria; order Enterobacterales; family Enterobacteriaceae; genus Enterobacter; species Enterobacter cloacae. The sequence goes on from AP022133.1 coordinate 659,137, forward strand.
GCGTGCTGATCCTGCCAGTGGCCGGTTACGACCGCATGCTGCTGACGCATACGCGCGCCGATAAAGCCAAACTCACGGCCGCCGTGCGCGGTCTGGTTCAGGTTCATAAAGTCCATGTCGATGCTGTCCCACGGCAGGGAGGCGTTGAACTGGGTGTGGAACTGCAGCAAAGGTTTATTGAGGATGGACAGGCCGTTGATCCACATCTTGGCAGGTGAGAAGGTGTGCAACCACACCACCATCCCGGCGCATTTATCGTCGTAGTTCGCGTCGCGGCAGATGTGGGTGATCTCGTCCGGTGTCGTCCCCAGAGGTTTCAGTACCAGTTTGCACGGCAGTTTTGCTTCCGCATTCAGCGCGTTGACCACATGTTCTGCATGCTGAGTCACCTGACGCAGCGCTTCCGGCCCGTACAGATGCTGGCTGCCAATCACAAACCACACTTCATAATTATTAAAAATGGTCATTATCGTGTCCTTAATGGGTCAGGGTTGCCGTAGTGTCCGCGCTGTGTTTTGACGGGGCGGCGACAGGGAGATAGTGAAGTTCGGCGCTTTTTGCCCATTGCTGGTAGCGCTGATAAAGCTGTTCAAAACGTTGCGCCTGCTGGGCACGCGGCTGGAGGGTATTTTCTACGGCGCTCGCCATATGCTGTTGTGCGGTCGGGATATCGACATGAACACCTGCAGCGACGGCAGCAAAAATCGCCGCGCCCAGCGCACAGCACTGATCGGAAGCCACAATCTGCAGCGGACGGTTCAGCACGTCGCAGCAGGCCTGCATGATCACCGGGTTTTTACGGGCGATGCCGCCCAGCGCCATCACGTTATTCACGTCGATGCCCTGTTCGATGAAGCATTCCATAATGGCGCGTGCGCCAAAGGCGGTGGCCGCAATCAAACCGCCAAAGAGCGCCGGAGCGTCGGTCGCCAGGTTGAGGTCGGTAATTACCCCTTTCAGGCGCTGGTTAGCGAACGGTGTACGGCGACCATTGAACCAGTCGAGTACCACCGGGAGATGATCAAGAGACGGGTTTTTTGCCCAGGCGTCGGTGAGTTGCGGCAGAAGCTGTTTTTTGCTCTCGGTAACCTGAGCTTTCAGTTCCGGATGCGATGCTGCCAGTTGATCCAGCGGCCAGCCCAGCACGCGGCCAAACCAGGCGTAGATATCGCCAAATGCGGACTGACCTGCTTCCAGGCCGATAACGTCCGGTACCACGCTGCCGTCAACCTGGCCGCAGATACCTTTCACCGCACGGTCGCCAACGGTGGCTTTATCCGCCGTCAGAATGTCGCAGGTTGAGGTGCCGATGACTTTCACCAGCGTGTTGGGCTGTGCGCCTGCGCCGACTGCACCCATATGGCAGTCAAATGCACCGCCGGAGATCGCCACGTTCTGCGGCAGACCGAGGCGCTTTGCCCACTCTTCACAGAGCGTGCCAACGGGAATATCGGCGGTGAAGGTGTCGGTAAACAGCGGGTATTTCAGATTTTTGTTGATGACTGGATCGAGTTCATCGAAGAACGCTGCGGGTGGCAGGCCGCCCCAGCTTTCGTGCCACAGCGATTTATGCCCGGCGCTGCAGCGGCCACGGCGAATATCCTGCGGGCGAGTGGTGCCGGAGAGCAGGGCCGGAACCCAGTCACACAATTCAATCCACGATGCTGCAGCCTGCGCCACCGAGGCGTCAGCGCGGGTGACGTGCAGAATTTTGGCCCAGAACCATTCGCTGGAGTAAATACCGCCGATGTAGCGTGAGTAATCGGTTTTGCCGGGCTGATGGCATAAACGGGTGATGGCTTCGGCTTCGTCGACGGCGGTATGGTCTTTCCACAACACGAACATGGCGTTCGGGTTGTCGGCAAACTCTGGGCGCAGCGCCAGCACACGGCCTTCGGCATCCACAGGGGCGGGGGTTGAGCCGGTGCTGTCGACGCCAATCCCGACAATCTCTGCACGCTGTGCGTCAGACAGTTCAGCCAGAACGGTTTTGATTGCCGCTTCCATTGACTCAATATAGTCACGCGGATGGTGACGGAACTGGTTGTTTGGCGCGTCGCAGTAGCGCCCCTCTTGCCAGCGCGGGTACCACTCAACGCTGGTTGCTATTTCCTGACCATGGGTACAGTCCACCGCCAGGGCGCGAACCGAGTCGCTGCCAAAATCGAGGCCAATCGCAATTGCCATTGTGTTGCTCCATCAAAAAAACAGGTATGGAAGAACATTAGAGACTGGGGGCGAAAATCGTCAGGCAGGATCCGCTAATCTTATGGATTAAATTGCTGTTGCGATTGAAAGTGTGACGCCGTGCAAATATTCAATGTGGACATTTCTGCCGCACTTATAGACACTTTTGTTACTGCTTATCTGCTCATGCTGGCGGAGAAATCAGGGGGAAAGGCTGAAACATGGCGGACGTAAAAGAGGCGTGATGCTTTTTGGATCTTTTCGCGGACCCTTTTTATACTGCTTTTATCGATATGGACAATTGGTTTCCTTCAGGACTGCCGGGAGAACTGAATATATGGCCGAAACGCAAAACGATCCCTTACTGCCAGGTTACTCATTCAACGCCCACCTGGTCGCGGGGTTAACCCCGATCGAGGCCGAGGGATATCTTGATTTTTACGTTGACCGACCGCTCGGGATGAAAGGGTATATTTTGAACCTGACCGTGCGCGGGGAAGGGGTTATCAAAAATAACGACCAGCAATTTGTTTGCCGTCCTGGCGATATACTGTTATTCCCACCGGGTGAGATCCACCATTACGGGCGTCATCCGGATGCCAAAGAGTGGTATCACCAGTGGGTCTACTTCCGTCCGCGCGCCTACTGGCAGGAGTGGCTCTCGTGGCCAGCCATTTTTGCGCACACCGGTTTTTATCGCCCGGATGATGTTCACCAGGCGCAGTTCCGCGAGCTGTTTGCGCAGATTATTGACGCCGGGCAGGCTGGTGGTCGCTATGCCGAACTGCTGGCGATTAACCTGCTTGAGCAGGTGTTGCTGCGCCGGATGGAGGCGATTAACGAATCGCTTAATCCGCCGCTGGATAACCGCGTGCGTGATGCATGCCAGTACATCAGCGATCACCTGGCCGATAGCCAGTTTGATATCGCAAGCGTTGCCCAGCATGTCTGCCTTTCTCCGTCACGTTTGTCACATCTTTTCCGCCAGCAGCTTGGCGTCAGCGTGCTGAGCTGGCGTGAGGATCAGCGCATCAGCCAGGCGAAACTGTTGCTCAGCACCACCCGGATGCCGATTGCTACCGTGGGGCGCAATGTGGGTTTTGAAGATCAACTCTATTTCTCGCGCGTCTTTAAAAAATGTACCGGGGCAAGTCCGAGTGAATTCCGCGCAGGATGTGAATGAAACGTAAAATAAGATAAACGGTCAGGTGAAGTTTCATAACTGCCAGTAAACTATTCAGACAATTGTTGTCTTGACGTGGTGAGGGGCTCTTTGCAGAATCCCTGCTTCGTTTTCTGACCGGAATAGTTATGCAGGCATTGCTGGAACATTTTATCACCCAGTCCGTTATGTACTCACTCATCGCCGTTGCGCTGGTGGCGTTCCTGGAATCCCTGGCGCTTGTCGGGCTGATTTTACCCGGCACCGTGATGATGGCGGGGCTTGGCGCGCTTATCGGCAGCGGTGAAGTCAACTTCTGGCAGGCGTGGATGGCCGGGATCGTCGGCTGCTTGCTCGGAGACTGGATCTCCTTCTGGCTGGGCTGGCGCTTTAAGAAGCCATTGCATCGCTGGTCGTTCATGAAAAAGAACAAAGCGTTGCTGGATAAAACCGAACACGCGCTGCATCAGCACAGTATGTTCACTATCCTCGTGGGGCGTTTTGTCGGGCCAACGCGTCCGCTGGTGCCAATGGTAGCCGGGATGCTGGATCTGCCTGTCTCCAAATTTGTGTTACCCAATATTATCGGCTGCGTATTCTGGCCGCCGTTCTACTTCCTGCCGGGGATCCTGGCCGGTGCGGCAATTGATATTCCTGCCGATGCGCAAAGCGGTCAGTTTAAATGGCTGTTACTGGCTGCGGCTGTCCTGTTGTGGCTGGCGGCATGGCTGTGCTGGCGGCTGTGGCGTAGCGGCAAAGCGGGAGTGGATCGCCTGACGCGCTATCTTCCACGCCCCCGCCTGTTGTGGCTGGCACCGCTGACCCTGGGAATTGCGATAGTGGCGCTGGTGGCGCTGATTCGTCATCCGCTGATGCCGGTTTATGGGGACATTTTATTGAAAGTCGTCAGCCGTTAACGGGGTGCCGGGCGGTGCTTCGTTTGCCCGGCCTACGGTTTGATCCCCAGTAATTCCGAGGCGCTGGTTTTTCCGCTTAACAGTGCTTCTGTCTCTCCATCCCATGCAATTCGCCCGTCAGCAATGACCACCGATCGCGGTGCAATCCGTGCAGCATCTTCGATACTGTGCGAAACCATCAGCATCGTAAGCTGCTGGCGCTGGCAGACGTCCTTCACCAGAGAAAGCATCTCCTGGCGCAGGGCCGGGTCGAGTGCCGAGAACGGTTCGTCCAGCAGCAGTATTGGCTGCTCACGCACCAGACAGCGGGCCAGCGCCACACGCTGACGCTGGCCGCCGGAAAGCTCTCCTGGCAGCCGGTCAATCAAGTCGGTGATCCCCATTTGCGCGGCAATGATCTCCAGCTTCTGTCGCTGTGCGTCGTTCAGCTTCAGCCCCGGATCCATCCCCAGCGCGATGTTTTGCCGTACCGTCAGATGCGTGAACAGGTTATTTTCCTGAAACAGCATCGAGACAGGACGCTTAGCCGGTGGAGTGTGGGAATGGTCACCGTTTTCAATCAGTATTGACCCGCTTGCCGGTTGCAGAAAACCGGCGATCAGATTGAGCAAGGTACTCTTTCCTGCTCCGCTGGGGCCAAGGATTGCAATCATTTCCCCTTGATGCACGGAAAGGGTGAAACGCATTGGCAGGTGCTGATAGAGCCAGGTTACATCAATCAGTTTTAACATCACGCCCCGGGAGTTTTTCGATAGCGGTAAATAACGCAAAACACAGCAGCAGCAGTAATAGCGCCGTGACGGCACCATCCTGGCTACGGTAGGAGCCAATTTGCTGATACAGCCAGTATGGCAGTGTACGGAAATCTTCATTGCCGAAGAGCGCCACGACGCCAAAATCACCAATCGATAGCACACAGGCGAACGCCAGCGCCTGTGCCAGCGGGCGCTTTAGTGCGCGCAGCTCGACGACCTTTAGCCGTTGCCAGCCCTGCATACCAAGCGACTGGCACAGTAAGCTGTAGCGGCTGTTGACGTCACGCATCGGGGTTTCCAGCACCTTGAGAGCGTAAGGGATTGCCATCAGGGCATTAGTAAAGATGACGATGCCGTCAGCGCTTTCCGGCAAACCAATGGTGCTGTTGAACAGTAAAAAGAAGCCGGTAGCCAAAACAATGCCCGGCATGGCCAGAATCAGCATCCCCGTGAGTTCCAGCGCTTGCCCGGCTTTTTGCGCATGGCGGGCATAGAGTTCACGGCTGCTCCACAGCAACATCATGGTCAGAATGACGCACAGCATGCCTGCGGCCAGTGCGATCCGCAGCGAAGTCCAGGTGGCTTGCCAGAGCATGGGCTGTTGCAAAACGGACACCAGATTGATGTTCAGACCATCGACGATGACGGCCATCAGCGGCGGCAGCAGAAGCATCAGCGCCAGCGTGATGAGGATAAAATCGGTAATACGGCTGTACAGGCTGTCCTGCGGATCGCGCCAGCCTGCTATCTGGTTACTACCGGGTGGAATGGCTTTACTCAGCCGCTGGCTGAGGAGCACCAGGACAAGGCAGCATGCCATCTGTACTATCGCCAGCAGCGCCGCACGTCCGGGGTCGTAGTCGAAATTTAACGCCTGATAAATCGCCAGCTCAATGGTCGTTGCCTGCGGCCCGCCACCGAGTGAAAGTACGGTGGCAAAACTGGCAAAGCAGAGCATAAAGATCAGCGCCGCAACGGGGGGGATTTGCCTGCGCAGCCACGGCCATTCGACAAAGCGGAAGAACGACCAGCCGTGCATGCCGAGCTGTGCCGCCAGCTGGCGCTGCTCGCCGGGAATATTCTCCAGCGCCTGCAAAAAGAGCCTTGTCGCCATCGGCATATTGAAAAAGATATGCGCCAGCAGAATACCCTTCAGTCCGTAAGGGGAGAATGTCCACTCCAGACCAAGCAGGTTACAGAGTGAGGCCAGCCAGCCCTGGCGTCCATAGACGCTCAGAATACCGAATACGGCCACCAGAACGGGCAGGATCAGCGTCATAGCGCACAGGCGCAGAAGTGCCTGTCTGCCAGGAAAACGCCTGCGATAAAGTGCCCGGGACAGGAAGATCGCCGGGAAAACCGACAGCAGCGCAGAGAGAAATGCCTGCCAGAAGGAGAAACGGATAACATGCCAGAGATAGCTGTCATGCCAGAGTGTGAGCACGTCGCTTTCTGGTGCGTTTAACCACAACGCAAGAAATGCCCCCAGACTGACCGCTACCATCAATACGGCAGCGAGCAGTCCGGGAAGTAACCAGCCGGGAATTAATGGCTGACTGCGCGTTGCCATTCACTTACCCATGCAGCACGCTGTGCGGCGACCTGTTGCGGCGTAAACTCCAGTGAGGTTTGCGGTTTAGACAGCGTATCAAAGCCCGCTGGCAGGGCCACATTGGTCACCGGGTACATCCAGTTGCCCGTCGGGATCGTATTCTGGAACGCCGGAGAAACCATAAATTTCAGGAACTTCTCGGCCAGTTCTGGCTGTTTACTGGCGGCGGTACGTGCTGCAACTTCCACCTGAAGGTAGTGACCTTCCGCAAAATCAGCAGCGGCGTAGTTGTCCTTCTTCTCGGCAATAATGTGGTAGGCCGGAGAGGTCGTGTAGCTGAGCACCAGGTCACTTTCTCCCTTCAGGAACAGGCCATACGCTTCGCTCCAGCCTTTTGTGACGGTGACGGTTTTCGCCGCCAGTTTCTGCCATGCTTCCGGCGCTTTGTCACCGTAGACTTTCTGCATCCACAGCAGCAGGCCCAGGCCTGGCGTACTGGTGCGCGGATCTTCATAAATCACGCGCCATTTCTGGTCGCTTTCAACCAGCTCTTTCAGGCTTTTCGGTGGGTTCTCCAGCTTGTTTTTGTCATAGACAAAAGCAAAGTAGCCGTAATCGAACGGGACAAAGGTATCGTTTTTCCAGCCACCAGGGACGTTGACGGCATCGGTGGCGACACCGCTTTTGGCAAACAGTCTGGTTTGCGACGCCGCATCCAGCAGGTTGTTATCCAGACCGAGCACCACGTCGGCTTTGCTGTTTTTCCCTTCCATGCGCAGACGGTTAAGCAGTGAAACGCCATCCTCCAGCGCCACGAACTTCAGCTCGCAGTTGCAGTCGGCTTCAAAGGCTTTTTTCACCGCCGGGCCAGGGCCCCAGTCGGCAGAGAAGGAGTCATAGGTGTAGACCGTCAGGACGGGCTTCGCAACAGCAGGCAGCGCAAACAGCACCAGAAGGGGAAGAATTTTTTTTAACACTTTGCACCTCAAAGTTGAGTGGCAAAGGATTTTGAGCGACAGCCTCAAATCCCTTCGCCGGCGTTATCCGGATCAGGTTCGACGGGTATTATCTCAGCGCACATCAGTGATGCAGCACCCCGTTGAGAACGGCGGTATTGTAATGATTTGGCGAATATTACGAAAGTGTTATGGTTCCGGTGGGGCAAACCAGGCGGATTTGAAATCAAACCAGCCCAGGGTGTTCATCCGTAAGCCACGCATACTGCGCTGACCCTGAATCATCAGCCAGTGGTGGATGAGCGGCACAATCGCCTGTTGCGCCAGCAACTGCTGGCACCATGAGGCCAGGTTCATTTCTCCCGCGCGCCACTGTGCGGCGTCCTGCTGCCAGTCCCGGTCAATGCAGTGTTGGATCAGCGGAACTTCATACAGGTGCGAAAAGAGTGAGAAATCGAGTGGCAGGGTAAAGTTGGCGCTGTTCAGCCAGATATCGCTGACTATCTCCCCGCGATGCCATTCATCATAATCTATTTCCTGGATGTCCAGTTGAACGCCTTCGGCAGCCAGCAGCTTGCTCATGATGCGGGCGATAAAGCGGTGTTCCACGTGGTCGCGATAATAGGTCAGGGTGATCGACTCCAGTCCGGCGGGCTTTTCGCCGTGAACCGGTCGGGCGTGATGCCAGCGCGGGAGCAGACCGTAGGCCGGGAACCAGTAAGTCTGGTATTGCTCCTCCGCCTGATAGATAAGATTGGCCGGGGAAAGCACGTGGCTCACCCATCTGCGCACGTCGCGGCTGGCACCTCGGTGGCTGCGGGCGTCAAACAGCAGGTAATAGCAGCCCTCTTCCAGACGGCTTTCAACCGCTTTTTCTCCTTCGGTTGACCCTTCCAGCGTTAATCCGCAGCTCAGCTCCTCGCTGATTTCAGGCAGAACCCAGACGTTGACTTCGTCGATCAGCGCGCGATAACCAAAGTAGTCGTCAAAGGCGCGAATTTTCAGCTGGTTGTTGGTATTGCGCGTTACCGCGTAAGGTCCTGTTCCCACGGGCTGGCTGGCAAAATGGGGCAGGGAATCCCATTCACGCGGCAGGATCATCGACGGGATATAGCCCATTAGCCACGGAAGCCACTGGTCAGGCTCGGACAGTTCGATATCAACAGTCCATGCCGTAGGGGAGTGGATCCGCGATATGTGGCCATAAAGAGGAAGAGTGCATGCCCGCTGAAGCGAATTGATGACGTCGCTGATCTCCAGCTCACGGCCGTGGTGGAAATGAATACCAGGACGTAAAAAGAAGCGCCAGTGCAGGGGAGAAAGTTGCTGCCAGTGGTGCGCGACATCGGCTTCCAGTTCCCCGTTTTCCTCATTTATGCGCGTCAGGCCGCTGAATATTTGCCGGGCCATATGGGTTTCTGAACGGCGCAACGCCGTACCGGGTAACAGGTTTTTCATCGGACGATAGTAGAGCACCCGCAGGATGTGGCGACCCTGACGAAAACTTCTCCCGAGATGGGAAACCAGCATCTGGCGTACTGCCGCTTTGTCGCCCACCAGCTGTACCAGTTGGTCGATTCTGTCCTGTTCAAGCAGGTCTTCCGCGCGTTGTTGCTGCAACGCCAGCCCGGTGTAGAGAAAGGTCAGACGCGAGCGCTTGCCGCGTCCGGCCTCGGCCTCCCAGTTTAACCAGCCCTGTTGCTGCATGGTGTTGAGCAGCGTTCGCATATGGCGACGAGAGCAGTTCAGCAGGTCGGCCAGCTCGTTCAGCGTAGTCTCCTTCGACTGCCCCTCGCAGCACTGCCAGAGGCGGATGAATTGTTGTTGCAGACGACCAGAAGGCATAAAAGGGGAACTCCTGACAAAAAATCAGCAATTTATTAATCCCTATATTAGGCCAATAATTCTTCCCGATGAAGTGAGGAGGTAAATTATGAAGAGGTCTACCGCACGTCAGTTTTATCAGCAGTACTTTTCAGCGACAAAAGGAGTGTCCTGGCTGGCCCGTCAGTGTGCAGATCAACGGCTGAGAACGCTGGAAGAATTGATGCAGTGGGACGTTACGAAAACGACCTTTTCTCGCTAACTCACCTCGATCATGTGTGACTGAGTATTGGTGCTAATCACCCGCCAGCAAAATGTTTTTGCTGGCTTTTTTCGTTTACTATTTCACCCAATTTCGATTCGCTTTGACAAGGATTTGCGCATGCTCTGGTTGATGACGATGGGGCGACGCCTGAATGGCGTGTATGCCGCTTTTATGCTGGTGGCCTTTATGATGGGTGTGGCGGGGGCGCTTCAGGCACCGACGCTGAGCCTGTTTCTGAGCCGCGAGGTGGGGGCGCAACCGTTCTGGATTGGCCTGTTTTATACCGTCAACGCCATTGCCGGGATCCTGGTCAGCCTGTGGCTGGCGAAACGCTCGGACAGCCAGGGCGATCGCCGCAAACTGATCCTGTTTTGCTGCGCAATGGCCGTCGGGAATGCGCTGCTGTTTGCGTTCAATCGTCATTACCTTACGCTCATCACCTGTGGTGTTCTGCTGGCATCTCTGGCTAATACCGCCATGCCACAGCTGTTCGCGCTGGCTCGTGAATATGCGGATAACTCCGCGCGTGAAGTGGTGATGTTCAGCTCGGTCATGCGTGCGCAGCTCTCTCTGGCGTGGGTGATTGGCCCGCCGCTGGCGTTTATGCTGGCGCTGAATTATGGCTTTACCACCATGTTTTCCATCGCCGCCGGGATTTTTGTCATCAGCCTGGTGTTAGTGGCATTTGCCCTGCCTTCGGTGGCTCGCATTGAGCCGGTGGCGGACAGACCCGCTACGCAGGCGAGCGGCTGGCAGGATAAAAATGTCCGTATGCTGTTTATTGCCTCCACGCTGATGTGGACCTGCAACACGATGTACATCATTGATATGCCATTGTGGATCAGCAGCGATCTGGGGTTACCGGATAAGCTTGCCGGGATCTTGATGGGTACCGCCGCGGGTCTGGAAATTCCGGCGATGATTCTGGCCGGGTATTACGTTAAGCGTTCAGGAAAACGTAAGATGATGGTCATTGCTGTCGCGGCAGGAGTGTTGTTCTATCTGGGGCTTATCTTCTTTCACTCGCGCGAAGCACTACTGATATTACAGCTGTTTAATGCGGTATTTATCGGGATTGTCGCCGGGATTGGTATGCTCTGGTTCCAGGATCTGATGCCGGGACGCGCAGGCTCTGCGACAACATTGTTTACGAACAGTATTTCAACCGGGGTGATTCTGGCGGGGGTGATTCAGGGTGCGCTGTCGCAAAGCTATGGGCATGCGGCGGTGTACTGGATGATTGCGGCAATCTCGGTCGTGACGCTCCTGCTGACCTGCCGTGTGAAAGACGTGTAGCCTGTTGCGAAGGTCTGAGCCAGAAACCGTTCTGGCTCAGAGAATATGCCTGTTACTGCATTATTCTGAGTACTGATATTTCCGCTGTGCGCGTAATGTCAGGTACATATGGGCTATCCCCATAAAGCCGTGTGCCCAGAAATAGGTTTCGATAAAGACCGTCAGGAATTTATGCAGATCCAGTACCGACTCGGTAAGAGAGGAGACGGGCCCGATCGTTGCGTTCAGTACGAACCAGGCTGCGCCACAGACGGCAACACCCAGCAGAGCCAGCACGCCTAAACCCTGCACCGTTGCGGCCATACCGCCAGCGTGGGCATCCGGGAGCTGGCGTTGTGTCAGGGTGCGAATGTCGTCAACGATCCCGCGGAAATCCAGCGTCATCCAGGCGTAGTAATATTTAAATCCACGTTGCGTTAACATCCACGCCATCATAGCAATACCGCAGAAAATTAACCCAAAGCCTGAGATGACATGTATCCAGGTGACGATACTCGTGAAACCAGATTCACTGAGTGCTTCACTTACGGTGTAGTTAGAATTGATAATCTGAGCCAGTACCAGCACTGCAACAATGATGTGCAGTACGCGAAGAAAAGGCGTTTCTTTATGTGGAAGCGTACTGCGTATTGTTGGGGTCATCGCTATTTACCTCAATGATGAGAGAGCTAATGTGATGCAGTGTGACGTCTATTAATTAACGAAACCTTAACGCCAGAAAATGTCGGTCACACTGTTTGCATCAATACGCGTTAATGCGCAGGATCGATATGCGTCATCACATTAAGCACGTTAAATTTGCTCATGACTCTGTTTCTGGCATTGACGGCAATATCATGTCCTTCTTTTACGCTTAATTTTCCATTTACTTCCAGATGAACATCGACCAGGGCTAAATCACCCATCTTGCGGGTTTTTAAATCGTGAATGTTAATAACACCTTCTGTAGATAACAGGCACGTTCTGATTTCGTGTTCCATGTCTGGCTCAAGCGAGCGATCCATCAAATCATGGAGGGCATCGGCAGAGAATTTATACCCCATGTGGGCGATAAAAATACCGACAATCAGTGCGGCAACCAGATCCATAGAGTGGAAACCCAGTAAATTACCGGCAATACCGATGGCAACAACAACAGACGAGGCCGCGTCGGAACGCGCGTGCCAGGCATTGGCAATAAGCAGCGATGACTGAATGCGTTTCCCCGTTGCGTACATGTATCTGAACAGCCCCTCTTTAATCAACAGAGCCAGTATGGCGACCCACAGAGCCGCCCCTTTGACGACCTGATGTGTCTCGGGGTGTAGCAGCTTATTGCCCGCAGACCAGAGCATTCCGGCACCGACCAGAAATAAGATAACCCCGATAATCAGCTTTGCACCGTTTTCAAAACGGAGGTGACCATAGTGATGATCGGTATCAGAGGCTTTCTGGCTTTTTTTATTGGCAATCAGAACGACAAAGTCAGAGGATAAATCGGAAAGAGAATGAATACCATCAGCAATTAACCCCTGCGAACCGGAAAATAAACCGGCAACGATTTGAAAACTCGTCAGGAATATATTGACGATCACGCTGATTAATGTGCATTTATGTATTTCATGAGAACGGAGTTGAGACTCATTGCTATTTTGTTTTTTCATACTGTTTCACGTAGTAACCTGATATGTAGGTTATTATGCAAAATGTTTATTAAATTCACCTTAAATATAATGTGATTGGCGTGATTATTTCTGCCAGGTTCTTGCATGCGAGAAAAAAACGGGGAAGGGCGGCGGAAGATCTGACCCGCAGGATACACTGCGGGCCAGATGTTTAATTCATAAACGCAGGTTGTTTATGTTCGTATGCGGCAATGGCATCTTCGTGTTGCAGCGTCAGACCAATGCTGTCCAGACCGTTTAACATGCAGTGACGACGGAATGCATCAATACTGAAGCTGTAGGTCTTCTCACCCGCCTTGACCACTTCTGCTTCCAGATCCACTTCAAACGCAATACCGGGATTAGCCTTAACCAGAGCGAACAGCTCGTCTACCTGCTCGTCGCTCAGCGTCACCGGCAGCAGCTGGTTGTTGAAGCTGTTGCCGTAGAAGATATCGGCAAAGCTCGGGGCAATAACCACTTTAAAGCCGTAGTCGGTCAGTGCCCAGGGCGCATGTTCACGGGAAGAGCCACAGCCAAAGTTTTCCCGCGCCAGCAGAATCGATGCACCTTTGTATTCCGGGAAGTTCAGGACGAATTCCGGGTTAGGGACTTCGCCTTTGTCATCCAGGAAACGCCAGTCGTTAAACAGGTGCGCGCCAAAACCGGTGCGGGTGACTTTCTGCAAAAACTGCTTAGGAATGATCGCATCGGTATCGACGTTGGCTGCATCCAGTGGGACAACCAGACCCGTATGTTGGGTAAATTTCTCTGCCATGATTGTCTCCTTATTTCAGGCTGCGAATATCGGCGAAGTGGCCGGTGACTGCCGCCGCAGCGGCCATTGCCGGGCTGACCAGATGGGTACGCCCACCGCGGCCCTGACGGCCTTCAAAGTTACGGTTGCTGGTGGAGGCACAACGCTCGCCCGGGTTCAGGCGGTCATTGTTCATCGCCAGACACATGGAGCAGCCAGGCAAGCGCCACTCGAAGCCCGCTTCGATAAAGATCTTGTCCAGGCCTTCTGCTTCCGCCTGCGCTTTCACAGGGCCGGAGCCAGGCACGACCAGCGCCTGCACGCCCGGAGCGACTTTGCGGCCTTTGGCAATCTCTGCCGCAGCGCGTAAATCTTCAATGCGTGAGTTGGTGCAAGAGCCGATAAACACTTTATCAATGGTCACATCGGTCACTGGCACGCCCGGTTTCAGTCCCATATAGGCCAGTGCTTTTTCTGCGCTGGCGCGTTCGACCGGATCGGTGAAAGAGGCCGGGTCAGGGATGGTGTCATTCACGGAAATGACCTGGCCTGGGTTCGTTCCCCAGGTAACCTGTGGGGCAATCTCTTCCGCCTGCAGGGTAACAACGGTATCAAAGGTTGCACCGTCGTCGGTTTTCAGGGTTTTCCAGTATTCAACGGCATCGACGTAATTCTGGTCTTTTGGTGCGTGCAAACGCCCTTTCACATAGTTAAAGGTCGTTTCGTCTGGCGCGACCAGGCCTGCTTTGGCCCCCATTTCAATGGCCATGTTGCACAGGGTCATACGACCTTCCATGCTCAGCGCCTGGATAGCTTCACCGCAGAATTCCACCACGTGGCCAGTACCACCTGCGCTACCTGTTTTACCGATGATGGCCAGCACAATGTCTTTGGCGGTGATGCCCGGGGCGGCTTTGCCCTTCACTTCAATCTTCATGGTTTTGGCACGACCCTGTTTCAGGGTTTGCGTTGCCAGAACATGTTCAACTTCAGATGTACCAATACCGAACGCCAGTGCGCCAAATGCACCGTGTGTCGCGGTATGGGAGTCACCACAGACGATGGTCATACCCGGCAGGGTAATGCCCTGTTCTGGCCCCATCACGTGGACGATGCCCTGGTACGGATGGTTCAGGTCGTACAGTTCAACGCCAAACTCGTTGCAGTTCTTAATCAGTTCCTGCATCTGGATACGTGCCATCTCACCCGACGCATTGATATCTTTGGTCTGGGTGGAGACGTTGTGATCCATTGTCGCGAAGGTTTTACCCGGCTGACGTACCGGGCGCTTGTGCGCACGCAGTCCGTCAAATGCCTGTGGGGAGGTCACTTCATGCACCAGATGCCTGTCGATGTACAGCAGCGGGGTTTCGTTTGGTGCCTCGTAGACAACGTGCGCATCAAACAATTTTTCATATAACGTCTTCGCCATGATTACACCCCTTCAGCAACATAGCGGGCAATGATATCGCCCATTTCATCGGTACTGACTGCTGCCGCGCCGCGTGCTAAATCACCGGTACGGACACCTTCTTCTAACGCACGATTCACGGCGCTTTCAATAGCAGCGGCTGCATCGCCTGCATCAAGGCTGTAGCGCAGCAGCAGGGCCAGAGAGAGGATCTGCGCAATCGGGTTGGCGATATTTTTGCCGGCAATATCCGGAGCAGAGCCGCCCGCAGGTTCATACAGGCCAAACCCTTCTTCATTCAGGCTGGCGGAAGGCAACATGCCCATTGAGCCGGTGATCATCGCGCACTCGTCCGACAGGATGTCGCCGAACAGGTTGGAGCACAGCAGCACGTCAAACTGGGACGGATCTTTAATCAGCTGCATGGTCGCGTTATCAATGTACATATGCGTCAGCTCAACGTCCGGATACTCTTTGGCGATTTCACTGACAATCTCACGCCACAAAATGGAAGACTGCAGAACGTTCGCTTTATCGATAGACGTCACTTTATGACGGCGTTTACGTGCAGACTCAAACGCGATATGGGCAATGCGTTCAATTTCAAAACGGTGATACACCTCGGTATCAAAGGCTTTCTCATGCTGTCCGCTGCCTTCACGGCCTTTTGGTTGGCCAAAATAGATACCGCCGGTCAGTTCACGTACGCACAGAATGTCGAAGCCATTGGCCGCGATATCCGCGCGCAGCGGGCAGAACTCTTCCAGACCCTGGTACAGCTTTGCCGGACGCAGGTTGCTGAACAGTTTGAAATGCTTACGCAGTGGCAACAGCGCGCCGCGCTCAGGTTGCTCTGCGGGAGGCAGATGTTCCCATTTCGGGCCTCCCACGGAACCAAACAGGACGGCGTCGGCATTTTCGCAGCCTTCGACGGTCGCTTTTGGCAGCGGCGTACCGTGATTGTCGATAGCAATACCGCCCACGTCGTAGTGGCTGGTGGTAATTTTCATCGCAAAACGCGAACGAACGGCTTCCAGTACTTTCAGCGCCTGTGCCATCACTTCCGGGCCAATACCGTCACCCGGCAACACAGCAATATGGTAATTCTTCGACATTACACGGTTTCCTTGTTGTTCTCTTTATTCTGAGCTTTGCGTTGCAACTCTTTTTCGACTTCGGCGGCGCGCCAGATATTGTTCAGGACGTGCACCATCGCTTTTGCGGACGATTCAACGATGTCGGTTGCGAGACCCACGCCGTGGAAGCGGCGACCATTGTGGTTGACGACGATATCCACCTGACCCAGGGCATTTTCCCCCTGACCTTTAGCCGTCAGATCATATTTGACCAGTTCCACGTCGTACCCTGTGACGCGGTTAATCGCCCGGTAGATGGCGTCGACTGGGCCATTACCGTTGGCCGCTTCGGCTGTAACTTCGTCGCCGCAGGCCAGTTTGACCGACGCGGTAGCGATATCGCTGGAGCCGGACTGCACGCTGAAGTAATCCAGACGGAAGTGCTCTGGCTCTTCCTGCTGTTTGTTGATGAAAGCCAGGGCTTCCAGATCGTAATCAAACACCTGGCCTTTTTTGTCGGCCAATTTCAGGAAGGCGTCATACAGCTGATCCATGTTGTAGTCGCTGTCCTTATAACCCATCTCTTCCATACGGTGTTTCACCGCGGCACGGCCGGAGCGGGAGGTCAGGTTCAGCTGAACCTGGTTCAGGCCGATAGATTCCGGGGTCATGATTTCGTAGTTTTCGCGGTTTTTCAGCACCCCGTCCTGGTGGATACCCGAGGAGTGTGCGAATGCGCCAGTGCCGACAATGGCTTTGTTAGCAGGAACTGGCATGTTGCAAATCTGGCTGACAGTCTGGCTGGTGCGCCAGATTTCATTGTGATTGATGCGGGTGTGTACGTTCATGATGTCTTTGCGCACCTTGATCGCCATGATCACTTCTTCCAGCGCACAGTTACCCGCACGTTCACCGATGCCGTTCATTGCGCCTTCTACCTGACGCGCCCCGGCGTGGACGGCGGCAATGGCGTTACCGACGGCCAGGCCCAGATCGTCATGGGTGTGAACGGAGATAATTGCTTTATCAATGTTTGGCACACGCTCATACAGGCCGGTAATAATGTTGGAGAATTCAAACGGCATGGTGTAGCCGACGGTGTCCGGGATATTGATAGTTTTGGCACCGGCATTGATCGCGGCTTCAACTACGCGCGCCAGATCGTCAATGGGTGTACGGCCAGCATCTTCACAGGAGAACTCAACGTCATCTGTGTAGTTACGCGCACGTTTGACCATGTAAATTGCGCGTTCAATAACCTCATCCAGCGTGCTGCGCAACTTGGTCGCAATGTGCATTGGCGACGTGGCAATAAAGGTATGAATACGGAAGGCTTCTGCAACTTTCAGCGACTCGGCAGCAACGTCGATATCTTTCTCAACGCAGCGTGCCAGGGCGCAGACGCGGCTGTTTTTAATGGTACGCGCAATGGTCTGTACCGATTCAAAATCACCCGGAGAAGAGACAGGGAAGCCTACCTCCATCACGTCGACCCCCATACGTTCGAGAGCCAGCGCAATTTGCAGCTTTTCTTTCACACTCAGGCTCGCCTGCAATGCCTGTTCACCGTCACGTAAAGTTGTATCGAAAATAATGACTTGCTGGCTCATGGGTTAGGTCCTTGTCAGTCTTAGGGCGCTTTGCTACGAGCATAAAAAAACCCGCGCAATGGCGCGGGTTTTTAGTCTTACTGGTGACGATTCAACGCTGAATTTCGCCCGCCAGTCTACCGCGCACAGTGGATGCGTTTAGTAGTAGTAGACTGGTGAAACGAATGGTGCGAATCATGAATCGTGCTCCCGTTAAATACGATATGCATTTAGTGGTACTGGATACGGCGCATCATGTCAACCCCTGCACGGTAAAACGAGCCTGATAGCTGGCCAGAGCAGAACATTAACTTTAGCTAATTGTGCTGGTTTTTTCTTTTTCGACCAGGTTAATTGTCTATTTTTGGACTGAGAATGTCGTGCTGTCATGCTTTAAATATAATTAGTATCAATTAAACATAATTTGTGTGTTTTATTGCAGTGATATGAAATTTGTTTTATTTCATTAATTTATAAATGATGTGAATGGTTTCAGTGAGCATGAATGCGGTTTACGGCATCCGGTTGTTAAGTAAATGATATAGGTTAACATGAATAGTTTAATAATACTTAAGTCATCATTAACCTGAACGGTGATTGTATATTTTTCTGGTTTATGGTTTCATGCCAATCCTAATGTTATTGATATCATATGAACTGACTTTTATCTCTTCATTACTGAAGGTGCGTAATGTCTTTTTCGATGCATTTTTCTTTATATTTTCCGAATTTTAAACAATTCTCTTTTGCTGCTCGTATATGCATGGTAAATCATATTTCTCGAACTTATTACTGTACTTTGGCAAAGGGAGTTTAGCGTGACAGTGGAGTTAGAAATGCCAGAAAATAATATTAAACAAATCCAGGTTGCTGATGGGATTAAACCGCAATTACGTACTGTGGATCTTAATCTGTTAACCGTATTTGATGCGGTTATGCAGGAGCAGAATATTACGCGAGCAGCCCAGTCGCTGGGGATGTCCCAGCCCGCCGTCAGTAATGCTGTATCCAGGCTTAAGGTCATGTTTAATGACGAATTGTTCGTGCGTTATGGTCGAGGGATCCAGCCTACTGCGCGTGCATTTCAGCTCTTCGGTTCTATCCGTCAGGCGCTGCAATTAGTTCAGAATGAACTGCCGGGGTCGGGTTTTGAACCTGTCAGCAGTGAGCGCGTATTCCATCTTTGTGTCTGTAGTCCGTTAGATAACTATTTGACATCCATTATTTACAATAAAGTTGAAGAGATCGCACCAAATATTCACCTGGTTTTTAAATCATCACTAAATCAAAACACAGAGCATCAGCTGCGTTACCAGGAAACAGAGTTCGTTCTGGGATATGAAGAGTTCCGTCGCCCGGAATTTTCCTGTGTACCGCTGTTTAAAGATGAAATGGTGCTGGTTGCCAGTAAAAAACATCCCCGACTGAATTCTCCGCTGCGGGAAAATGACGTTTATAACGAGCAACATGCTGTTGTTGCGCTCGACAGATATGCCTCATTTAGCCTGCCGTGGTATGACTCTCCTGATAAACAGGCAAGCGTTGCCTATCAGGGAATGGCAATGGTCAGCGTATTAAATGTCGTTTCACAAACGCAGCTGGTGGCTATTGCACCTCGTTGGCTGGCGGACGAGTTTTCTGAGCAGTTAGACCTGCAAGTTCTGCCATTGCCGCTGAAGCTGAATAGCCGTACCTGTTATCTCTCCTGGCATGAAGCGGCAGGTCGGGATAAAGGGCATCAATGGATGGAGGAGCTGCTTATTAGCGTCTGTCGTCGATAAGCCCATCAGGATAAATGGCACTGATGTGTTATTTATCCTGAGTTTTTTTAAGTTAATGCTATTTTATTCTGTTTGCGTTTTTTTCTGGCTGCTGTCAGGCACTTAAAAATAGATGATTTCCTGATTCATCTCCCTTTTAAACGATGATTTATTAACTCGCTCTCTAATCTCAGACGAATTCACCATATCCTCCCGCAATGTCTGTTTTTTCTGCTTTGTTGGCCGCTTGCCTTCCCCGGTTTGCTAATTGCCTGCCTCATAACGAGCGGTTAAGGTAACTATCACTCTGCAAAATATAAGATCGGTTTAACCCGATCGTAAGACGGCGTGGAAATGAATTCTGCTGTTCGTCTATAACAAAAGCCTGGAGGCAAAGCATGGAGATGTTGTCTGGCGCGGAAATGGTCGTTCGATCGCTTATTGACCAGGGCGTGAAGCAGGTGTTCGGCTACCCGGGAGGCGCAGTCCTCGATATTTATGATGCGCTGCATACGGTAGGCGGTATCGACCATGTTCTGGTACGCCACGAGCAGGCGGCGGTACATATGGCGGACGGGCTGGCCCGTGCAACGGGGGAAGTGGGCGTGGTGTTAGTCACGTCTGGCCCCGGGGCGACAAACGCCATTACCGGGATTGCTACAGCGTATATGGACTCTATCCCGCTGGTCATTCTCTCCGGGCAGGTGGCGACTTCGCTGATCGGCTATGATGCGTTCCAGGAGTGCGACATGGTGGGGATCTCGCGCCCCGTTGTTAAGCACAGCTTCCTGGTTAAACAAACCGAAGATATTCCAGGTGTACTGAAAAAAGCCTTCTGGCTGGCGGCTAGTGGGCGTCCTGGCCCGGTTGTCGTCGATCTGCCGAAAGATATTCTGAACCCGGCGAACAAGCTGCCTTATGTCTGGCCGGAATCGGTGAGCATGCGTTCTTACAATCCTACGACGCAGGGACACAAAGGTCAGATCAAGCGTGCGTTGCAAACGCTGCTGGCGGCCAAAAAACCGGTAGTCTACGTCGGGGGCGGTGCTGTTAACTCAGCCTGTGAAGAACAGCTACGCACGCTGGTCGAGACGTTAAATTTGCCGGTGGCGTCATCGTTGATGGGACTGGGGGCATTCCCGGCCACGCACCGTCAGGCGCTGGGTATGCTGGGCATGCACGGTACCTATGAAGCCAACATGACGATGCACAATTCTGATGTGATCTTTGCCGTTGGTGTGCGCTTTGACGATCGTACCACCAACAACCTGGCAAAATATTGCCCGAACGCCACCGTGCTGCACATTGATATCGATCCAACGTCTATCTCAAAAACAGTGCCGGCCGATGTGCCGATCGTGGGGGATGCCCGTCAGGTGCTGGACCAGATGCTGGATCTGCTGACACAGGAAACCGTCTCTCAGCCGCTGGATGAGATCCGCGACTGGTGGCAGCAAATTGAGCAGTGGCGCGCACGTCAGTGCCTGAAGTACGACACCCAAAGCGAGCATATTAAGCCGCAGGCGGTCATCGAAGCGATCTGGCGTCTGACGAAAGGCGAGGCGTATGTGACGTCAGACGTTGGTCAGCATCAGATGTTTGCTGCCCTTTATTACCCGTTTGATAAACCGCGCCACTGGATCAACTCGGGTGGTTTAGGCACGATGGGCTTTGGCCTGCCTGCTGCGCTGGGCGTGAAGCTGGCTCTGCCAAATGAAACCGTCGTCTGCGTGACGGGGGATGGCAGTATCCAGATGAACATTCAGGAGTTGTCTACCGCGCTGCAATATGAACTACCGGTACTGGTGCTGAACCTGAATAACGGCTACCTCGGTATGGTGAAGCAGTGGCAGGATATGATCTACTCTGGTCGTCATTCTCAGTCGTACATGACGTCACTACCTGATTTCGTTCGTCTGGCTGAGGCATATGGTCATGTTGGCATGCGGGTGACCGATCCGGCAGAGCTGGAAACGAAGCTCGGTGAAGCGCTTGAGCACGTTAAAAACAACCGCCTCGTATTCATGGATGTCATCGTCGATGGCACAGAACACGTTTATCCGATGCATATTCGCGGTGGTGGTATGGACGAAATGTGGTTAAGCAAAACGGAGAGAACCTGATATGCGCCGGATATTATCGGTATTACTGGAAAACGAGTCTGGTGCACTGTCACGCGTCATCGGGCTTTTCGCACAGCGTGGCTACAACATCGAAAGCCTGACCGTTGCACCGACGGACGATCCGACGCTGTCACGCATGACAATTCAGACCGTCGGCGACGCCAAAGTGCTTGAGCAGATCGAGAAACAGCTGCACAAGCTGGTTGATGTGTTGCGCGTGAGCGAGCTGGGGCAGGGCGCTTATGTTGAGCGTGAAGTCATGCTGGTGAAAATTCAGGCCACTGGCTATGGGCGTGAAGAGGTCAAACGCAATACGGATATCTTCCGTGGGCAAATTATTGACGTGACGCCTTCTATATATACGGTTCAGTTGGCTGGAACGAGTGATAAGCTGGATGCCTTCCTGGCATCCGTGCGGGATGTAGCAAAAATTGTTGAGGTTGCGCGCTCTGGTATTGTTGGCCTGTCGCGCGGCGATAAAATCATGCGTTAGTTGTAAAAAAGGTTCGCCTCTTTCTGCCCGGTCGCCAAAGCCGGGCTTTTTTTTGTGTAATCAGCCGACAACGCAGATAAAAGCGGTTGCCGCGGAGGCTTTTCTGCGTTTAGATGTTAAAAGATTTAACCATAACCTTGACAGGGCTATGGATTCTTTTCTTTTTTTAAGGGGCAATTGTGAAACTGGATGAAATCGCCCGGCTAGCCGGCGTGTCACGAACCACAGCCAGCTATGTGATTAACGGTAAAGCAAAGCAGTACCGTGTCAGCGATAAGACCGTTGAAAAAGTCATGGCGGTGGTTCGTGAGCATAACTACCATCCGAATGCTGTCGCAGCTGGCTTACGCGCCGGACGCACCCGCTCTATTGGCCTGGTGATCCCCGATCTGGAAAACACCAGCTATACCCGTATCGCTAATTATCTTGAACGTCAGGCTCGCCAGCGTGGCTATCAGTTACTGATTGCCTGTTCGGAAGACCAGCCCGATAACGAAATGCGCTGCATTGAGCACCTGCTTCAGCGTCAGGTGGATGCCATCATCGTTTCAACCTCTTTACCACCAGAGCACCCGTTCTATCAGCGCTGGGCGAACGACCCGTTCCCTATCGTTGCACTGGACCGCGCTCTGGACAGGGAGCATTTCACCAGCGTTGTCGGTGCCGATCAGGACGATGCAGAGATGCTGGCTGCGGAGCTGAGAACCTTCCCGGCAGAAACCGTTCTGTATCTTGGCGCGTTGCCTGAGCTTTCCGTAAGCTTCCTGCGTGAACAAGGGTTCAGGACTGCCTGGAAAGATGATCCGCGTGAGGTTCACTATTTGTATGCCAACAGCTATGAGCGTGAAGCGGCCGCGCAGCTGTTCGAGAAATGGCTGGAAACGCATCCGATGCCGCAGGCTCTGTTCACGACCTCATTTGCCCTGCTGCAGGGGGTGATGGATGTGACACTGCGCCGGGAAGGGAAGCTGCCATCCGATTTGGCCATTGCAACCTTCGGAGATAATGAGCTGCTCGACTTCCTGCAGTGCCCGGTACTGGCAGTGGCCCAGCGTCATCGTGACGTGGCCGAGCGCGTGCTGGAGATCGTTCTGGCAAGCCTTGATGAGCCACGGAAACCCAAGCCGGGTCTGACGCGTATCAAACGTAATCTCTACCGTCGCGGAATTTTGAGCCGCCATTAATGCATTCACTGGGGGTGGTGAAAACTGCCCCATTTTGATGAAATAACTGGCAAGAGTAATTCCCGGATAAAAATTAGGATAATTCCTTAAGAATCATGCTCTGCTATTTTTCTTAATTCATTTTGTCTTTTAGACTGACGCTTAAAGAACATTTATACGATTTTTAATCGCTGTTTTTGTATTGTTTTGTTACAAACCCTATTCGGTCGATGAATATTCAGACGTTTTTTCATCCTCCCTGCCAGCTTGTACGTCTGCAAGCACACTCGCGCAGTGCCGCGATGAATCTGGCGCTGTCATCCCCTGAGAATATGTCTTAAAATGCTGCCCGCGTCGCAAACTGACACTTTATATTTCCCTGCGATGATATTGAGTGAGCTTTAACGCTAGTGTGCATATTCGGATTTTTTCTTACAAATATTCATAACGTTAATTTTGCCTCGCCAGTTGTGCAGTTATTAACCAGGTCCGTTTATCTCTGTAAATAGAGCCCTTTCGGCTTGATAGAGAGAGAGTCCTGGCTTGACAAGCTTTTCCATCGCTCCGTAAACTCCTTTAGGTGGGAATTTGTGGGTTAAAGTGGTGAGGAGGGGTGAGGCTGGCATGTTCCGTGGAGCAACGTTAGTCAATCTCGACAGCAAAGGGCGTTTATCGGTTCCAACACGATACCGCGACCAGCTGATTGAGAACGCTTCAGGTCAAATGGTGTGCACCATTGACATCAACTCCCCCTGCCTGCTGCTTTACCCCCTGCCTGAATGGGAAATTATTGAGCAAAAGCTGTCGCGACTGTCGAGCATGAACCCGCAGGAACGCCGTGTACAACGGTTGTTGTTGGGGCATGCCAGTGAGTGTCAGATGGATAGCGCAGGGCGATTACTGATTGCGCCTGTGTTGCGGCAACATGCCGGTCTGACCAAAGAAGTGATGCTGGTCGGGCAGTTCAACAAGTTTGAACTGTGGGATGAAACGACCTGGTATCAACAGGTCAAGGAAGATATCGACGCTGAGCAGTCTGATTCCGCGACATTATCGGAACGGCTGCAGGACTTGTCTCTATAAATATGATGGAAAATTATAAACATACAACGGTGTTGCTGGATGAGGCCGTTAACGGCCTGAATATTCGTCCGGACGGCATCTACATTGATGGCACTTTTGGTCGCGGTGGTCACTCGCGTTTAATCCTCTCCCAGCTTGGAGCGGAAGGACGTCTGCTGGCAATCGATCGCGATCCGCAGGCGATTGCCGTTGCACAAACCATCGATGACCCACGTTTTTCCATCGTGCATGGACCTTTCTCTGCGCTCGCAGACTATGTTGCTGAGCGCGGCCTGACGGGCAAGATCGACGGAATTCTTCTCGATCTTGGCGTCTCTTCACCACAGCTTGATGACGCTGAACGCGGCTTCTCCTTTATGCGTGATGGTCCGCTGGACATGCGTATGGATCCTACCCGCGGTCAGTCTGCCGCAGAGTGGTTACAAACGGCGGATGAAGCGGATATTGCCTGGGTGATCAAAACCTTCGGCGAGGAACGTTTTGGCAAACGTATTGCGCGTGCCATCGTTGAGCGTAACCGCGTTGAGCCAATGACCCGTACCAAAGAGCTGGCCGAGGTCATTGCCGCTGCAACACCGGTGAAGGATAAACACAAACATCCCGCGACCCGTACCTTCCAGGCGGTTCGCATCTGGGTAAACAGTGAACTGGAGGAAATAGAGCTGGCGCTAAAAAGCTCGCTCGACGTGCTGGCCCCGGGTGGGCGGTTATCCATCATCAGCTTCCATTCACTGGAAGACCGCATTGTGAAACGCTTCATGCGTGAACAAAGCCGCGGTCCACAGGTTCCTGCGGGGCTGCCGATGACGGAAGAACAACTCAGGAAACTGGGTGGCCGTCAGTTGCGAGCATTAGGCAAGTTGATGCCGGGCGAAGAAGAGGTGGCAGAGAATCCACGTGCCCGTAGTTCAGTGCTGCGTGTAGCAGAGAGGACGAACGCATGATCAGCAGAGTGACAGAGACCCTAAGCAAAGTTAAGGATTCGTTAGGAAGCAACGAGCGCCATGCCTTGCCTGGCGTGATCGGCGACGATCTTTTGCGGTTTGGGAAGCTGCCACTCTGCTTGTTCATTTGCATCATCGTGACGGCTGTAACGGTCGTCACAACGGCTCACCATACTCGTTTATTAACGGCGCAACGCGAGCAGATGGTACTGGAACGC
Source organism: Enterobacter cloacae (assembly GCA_014169315.1). Taxonomy (NCBI): domain Bacteria; kingdom Pseudomonadati; phylum Pseudomonadota; class Gammaproteobacteria; order Enterobacterales; family Enterobacteriaceae; genus Enterobacter; species Enterobacter cloacae. Next base: position 684,311 of record AP022133.1, read on the forward strand.
GATGCACTGGATATTGAATGGCGAAATCTGATCCTTGAAGAAAACGCGCTCGGCGATCACAGCCGGGTTGAACGGATCGCAACAGAAAAGCTGCAGCTGCAGCTGCAGCATGTTGATCCTTCACAGGAAAATATCGTAGTACAAAAATAAGGGAAAACGCGACGCATGAGAGCAGCGGCAAAAACGCTAAAACCAAAACGTCAGGAAGAACAGGCCAACTTTATCAGTTGGCGTTTTGCGTTGCTTTGCGGCTGTATTTTACTGGCGCTGGGTTTCCTGCTGGGACGCGTGGCGTGGTTGCAGATTGTCGCGCCTGACATGCTGGTTCGCCAGGGGGACATGCGCTCCCTTCGCGTACAGGAAGTCTCCACATCCCGCGGAATGATTACCGACCGTTCGGGCCGCCCGCTGGCGGTGAGCGTGCCGGTGAAGGCTATCTGGGCCGACCCTAAAGAGCTGCACGACGCTGGCGGTATCACGCTCGACAACCGCTGGAAAGCGCTGTCGGATGCCCTGAAGATGCCGCTGGATCAGCTTGCATCTCGCGTAAACACTAACCCGAAAGGGCGTTTTATCTATCTGGCACGTCAGGTGAACCCTGACATGGCGGACTACATCCGAAAACTCAAACTCCCGGGGATCCATCTGCGTGAGGAATCACGTCGTTATTATCCTTCCGGCGAAGTAACCGCTCACCTCATTGGCTTCACTAACGTCGACAGCCAGGGGATTGAGGGCGTTGAAAAAAGCTTTGATAAGTGGCTAACCGGCCAGCCGGGCGAGCGAATCGTACGTAAAGACCGCTATGGACGTGTCATTGAAGATATCTCTTCAACGGACAGTCAGGCAGCGCATAACCTGGCGCTGAGCATTGATGAGCGCTTGCAGGCGCTGGTCTACCGCGAGCTGAACAACGCCGTGGCCTTTAACAAAGCGGAATCAGGTAGCGCCGTGCTGGTGGATGTCAGCACTGGTGAAGTGTTAGCGATGGCTAACAGCCCGTCCTACAACCCGAACAACTTTACCGGCACCGCAAAAGATGCGATGCGTAACCGGGCGATCACCGACGTGTTCGAGCCGGGTTCCACCGTTAAATCGATGGTAGTGATGACTGCGCTGCAGCGCGGCATCGTCAATGAAAATACCGTTCTGAATACGATTCCTTACCGCATTAACGGCCATGAGATCAAAGACGTGGCTCGTTACAGCGAATTGACCCTGACCGGGGTCCTGCAGAAGTCGAGTAACGTCGGTGTTTCAAAGCTGGCGTTAGCGATGCCGTCCTCAGCGTTAGTAGAGACTTACTCACGTTTTGGACTCGGAAAGGCGACCAATTTGGGGTTGGTCGGAGAACGCAGTGGCTTATATCCTCAAAAACAACGGTGGTCTGACATAGAGAGGGCCACCTTCTCTTTCGGCTACGGGCTAATGGTAACGCCGTTACAGTTAGCGCGAGTCTACGCAACGATTGGCAGCTATGGCGTCTATCGCCCGCTGTCGATTACCAAAGTTGATCCACCGGTTCCGGGCGAGCGAATCTTCCCGGAACCTATCGTTCGTACCGTCGTGCATATGATGGAAAGCGTGGCGCTGCCTGGCGGCGGCGGCGTGAAGGCGGCGATCAAAGGTTATCGCATCGCCATTAAAACCGGTACGGCGAAAAAAGTGGGGCCAGATGGCCGCTACATCAACAAATACATTGCCTATACCGCAGGCGTTGCGCCTGCAAGCAATCCGCGTTTTGCGCTGGTGGTCGTCATTAACGATCCACAGGCGGGTAAATACTACGGTGGTGCCGTCTCCGCACCTGTGTTCGGGGCTATCATGGGTGGCGTGTTGCGCACCATGAACATTGAACCAGATGCGCTGGCGACAGGCGAAAAAAGTGAATATGTAATTAATCAAGGCGAGGGTACAGGTGGCAGATCGTAATTTGCGCGACCTTCTCGCTCCGTGGGTGTCGAATGCACCTGCGCGAGCGCTACGGGAGATGGTACTGGACAGCCGTGTGGCTGCTTCTGGCGATCTTTTTGTGGCTGTAGTTGGTCATCAGGCGGACGGGCGTCGATATATCCCGCAGGCGATTGCGCAAGGTGTTGCTGCCATTATTGCTGAGGCGAAAGATGAAGCAACCGACGGTGAAATCCGTGAAATGCACGGCGTACCGGTTGTTTATCTCAGTCAGCTGAACGAGCGTCTCTCCGCGCTGGCAGGCCGTTTTTACAACGAGCCTTCAGACCAGCTGCGTCTGGTTGGCGTGACGGGCACTAACGGGAAAACCACCACCACGCAGCTGATGGCGCAATGGGCACAGCTGCTTGGCGAAACTGGCGCGGTAATGGGTACCGTGGGCAACGGTCTGCTGGGCAAAGTGAACCCGACAGAAAACACCACCGGCTCTGCGGTCGATGTGCAGCATGTGCTTGCCGGTCTGGCAGGGCAGGGTGCGACCTTTGCTGCGATGGAAGTCTCTTCCCACGGTCTGGTACAGCACCGCGTCGCGGCGCTGAAGTTTGTGGCCTCTGTGTTCACGAACCTGAGCCGTGACCATCTTGATTACCACGGTGATATGGAACATTACGAAGCGGCGAAATGGCTGCTCTATTCCACTCATCACTGTGGCCAGGCAATCATCAATGCAGATGATGAAGTCGGCCGCCGCTGGCTGGCCAGGCTGCCGGATGCCGTCGCGGTGTCGATGGAAGACCATATCAACCCGAACTGCCACGGCCGCTGGCTGAAGGCTGTCGATGTCGATTATCACGATAGTGGTGCGACTATCCGCTTTGCTTCGTCATGGGGTGAAGGCGAAATTGAAAGCCGCCTGATGGGGGCATTTAACGTCAGCAACCTGCTGCTGGCGCTGGCGACGCTGCTGGCGCTGGGTTATCCGATGGCCGAATTGCTGAAAACTTCAGAGAGTTTGCAGCCAGTTTGTGGCCGCATGGAAGTGTTCAGTGCGCCAGGTAAACCGACCGTGGTGGTTGACTATGCTCACACCCCAGATGCGCTGGAAAAAGCGCTGGAAGCGGCGCGTCTGCACTGTACCGGTAAGCTCTGGTGCGTCTTTGGTTGCGGTGGTGACCGCGATAAGGGTAAACGTCCGTTGATGGGTGCCATTGCTGAACAGTTCGCGGATATTCCGGTCGTGACCGATGACAACCCGCGTACCGAAGAGCCACGTGCCATCATTAACGACATTCTGGCGGGGATGCTGGACGCTGGCCGTGCCCGCGTGGTGGAAGGTCGTGCAGAAGCCGTGACCAACGCCATTATGCAGGCACAGGAAAACGATGTGGTTCTGCTGGCAGGTAAAGGCCATGAAGATTACCAGATTGTTGGCAACCGTCGTCTGGACTACTCAGACCGCGTAACGGCGGCACGTCTGCTGGGAGTGGTGGCATGATTAGCATTACGCTAAGCCAGGCCGCTGCGGTCTTGCAGGGTGAACTGCTGGGGCAGGATCTGACCATCGATGCGGTGACAACAGATACCCGCAAGGTGACAGCTGGCTGCCTGTTTGTGGCGCTGAAAGGTGAGCGTTTTGACGCGCACGATTTTGTGCATCAGGCCAAAGAGAACGGCGCGGGTGCGCTGTTGGTCAGCCGCAAGCTTGATATCGACCTGCCACAAATTGTGGTGAGTGATACACGCCTCGCGTTTGGCGAGCTGGCAGCCTGGGTACGTCAGCAGGTTCCGGCGCGCGTTGTTGCGCTGACGGGCTCATCCGGCAAAACGTCCGTGAAAGAGATGACTGCGGCTATTCTCAGCCAGTGTGGAAACACACTTTATACGGCTGGCAACCTCAATAATGATATCGGCGTGCCGATGACATTACTTCGCCTGACCAAAGAACATGAATTTGCCGTGATCGAGCTGGGAGCGAACCACCAGGGTGAAATCGCCTGGACCGTGAACCTGACTCGCCCGGAGGCTGCACTGGTGAATAACCTGGCCGCTGCGCATCTGGAAGGTTTTGGTTCGCTGGAAGGTGTTGCGAAGGCCAAAGGTGAGATCTACACCGGCCTGTCGGTTGACGGGATCGCCATCATGAATGCCGATAACAACGACTGGCTGAACTGGCAGAGCATTATCGGGACACGTAAAACCTGGCGCTTCTCTCCGAATGCGGCCAACAGTGATTTTACCGCGACCAATATTCATGTGACCTCGCATGGCACGGAATTCACGCTCAACACCCCAACGGGTGGTGTAGATGTACTGCTCCCGCTGCCGGGTCGCCATAACATCGCTAATGCGCTCGCGGCGGCAGCGCTGTCAATGGCGGTGGGCGCGACGCATGACGCGATCAAAGCAGGGCTGGCAGATCTGAAAGCCGTGCCGGGGCGTCTGTTCCCCATTCAGATGGCGGAAAACAAACTGCTGCTGGATGACTCCTACAACGCTAACGTCGGTTCAATGACCGCTGCGGTGCAGGTGCTGTCTGAGATGCCGGGCTACCGTATCCTGGTGGTTGGCGATATGGCGGAACTGGGCGATGAAAGCGAAGCGTGCCATCTCCAGGTGGGTGAAGCCGCGAAGGCCGCAGGGCTTGACCGCGTACTGAGCACAGGGAAACTGAGCCAGGCGATTAGCCATGCCAGTGGGGTTGGCGAACATTTTGCCGATAAGACTGCTTTGATTGAGCGTCTTAACGCCTTGATGACAGAAAAACAAATTGTGACTGTGTTAGTGAAGGGTTCACGTAGTGCCGCCATGGAAGAGGTTGTGCACGCATTACAGGAGAACGGAACATGTTAGTTTGGCTGGCCGAGCATTTGGTCAAATATTATTCAGGCTTTAACGTCTTTTCTTATCTGACGTTTCGCGCCATTGTCAGCCTGCTGACTGCGCTGTTCATCTCCTTGTGGATGGGCCCGCGCATGATTGCCCGTCTGCAAAAACTCTCTTTCGGCCAGGTTGTGCGTAGCGATGGCCCGGAGTCACACTTTAGCAAGCGCGGTACACCGACAATGGGCGGGATCATGATCCTGACTTCTATCGTCGTTTCCGTTCTGCTGTGGGCATATCCGTCCAACCCGTACGTCTGGTGCGTGCTTACCGTTCTGGTCGGCTACGGGATCATCGGCTTTGTCGATGACTACCGCAAAGTGGTACGCAAAGATACCAAAGGTTTGATCGCTCGCTGGAAGTATTTCTGGATGTCAGTGATTGCGCTGGGCGTGGCCTTTGCGCTGTATCTGGCAGGAAAAGATACCCCTGCGACTGAGTTGGTTGTGCCGTTCTTTAAAGACGTGATGCCGCAACTGGGGCTGTTCTACGTACTGCTGGCGTACTTCGTGATTGTGGGTACCGGCAACGCCGTAAACCTGACTGATGGTCTGGACGGCCTGGCGATTATGCCAACCGTCTTCGTGGCTGCCGGGTTCGCGCTGGTGGCATGGGCGACCGGTAACATGAATTTTGCCAGCTATCTGCACATCCCGTATCTGCGCCACGCGGGTGAACTGGTGATCGTCTGTACGGCAATAGTCGGGGCTGGTCTGGGCTTCCTGTGGTTCAACACGTATCCGGCTCAGGTGTTCATGGGCGATGTCGGCTCTCTGGCACTGGGTGGTGCGCTGGGCATTATTGCTGTGCTGCTGCGTCAGGAGTTCCTGCTGGTGATCATGGGAGGGGTATTTGTGGTTGAAACCCTGTCGGTGATTTTGCAGGTCGGCTCCTTCAAGCTGCGCGGTCAGCGCATCTTCCGTATGGCACCGATTCACCATCACTATGAACTGAAAGGCTGGCCGGAGCCGCGCGTCATTGTGCGCTTCTGGATTATTTCGCTGATGCTGGTGCTGATTGGCCTGGCAACGCTGAAGGTACGTTAATCATGGCAGATTACCAGGGCAAAAAAGTCGTTATCATCGGGTTGGGTCTGACAGGCCTTTCCTGCGTGGACTTTTTCCTCGCACGTGGCGTTACGCCGCGTGTGATGGATACGCGTGTTTCTCCGCCGGGTCTGGACAAACTGCCAGAACAGGTTGAACGCCACCTTGGTGGTCTGAATGATGACTGGCTGCTGGCGGCCGATCTGATTGTTGCCAGCCCGGGTATGGCGCTGGCACATCCTTCACTGAGCGCTGCCGCTGATGCGGGCGTTGAGATTGTGGGTGATATCGAACTGTTCTGCCGCGAAGCGCAGGCACCGGTTATTGCCATTACCGGCTCTAACGGTAAAAGCACCGTCACCACGCTGGTGGGTGAGATGGCGAAAGCGGCGGGCATGAACGTGGGGGTGGGCGGCAATATCGGTTTGCCTGCACTCATGCTGCTGGATCAGGGCTGCGAGCTGTATGTACTGGAGCTTTCGAGCTTCCAGCTGGAAACAACTTCAAGCCTGCATGCGGCGGCTGCGACGATCCTGAACGTTACCGAAGATCATATGGACAGGTATCCATTTGGTCTGCAGCAGTACCGCGCGGCCAAACTGCGTGTTTATGAAAATGCCAACGTATGCGTCGTCAATGCCGATGACGCGCTGACCATGCCGGTGCGCGGCGCGGACGAGCGCTGCATCAGCTTCGGCATTACTATGGGTGACTATCATCTGAACCGTCAGCAGGGTGAAACCTGGCTGCGCGTGAAGGGTGAGAAAGTGCTGAACGTGAAAGAGATGAAGCTTTCTGGGCAGCATAACTACACCAATGCTCTGGCGGCACTGGCGCTGGCGGATGCCGTTGGCCTGCCGCGTTCTTCCAGCCTGAAAGCACTGACCACCTTTACCGGCCTGGCGCACCGTTTCCAGCTGGCGCTGGAGCATAACGGCGTACGCTGGATTAACGATTCAAAAGCCACCAACGTGGGAAGTACAGAGGCTGCGCTGAATGGCCTGCACGTTGACGGCACGCTGCATTTGCTGCTTGGTGGCGACGGTAAATCGGCCGATTTCTCCTCGCTGAAGCGCTACCTTGCCGGGGACAACATCCGCCTTTACTGCTTTGGTCGCGATGGTCATGAACTGGCGGAACTGCGTCCTGAGATTGCCGAGCAAACTGAGACAATGGAACAAGCGATGCGGCTTATTGCCCCACGCGTGAAGTCTGGCGATATGGTACTGCTCTCTCCGGCGTGCGCCAGTCTCGATCAATTCAAGAATTTCGAACAGCGTGGTGATGTCTTTACCCGTCTGGCGAAGGAGTTAGGCTGATGCGTTTCTCTCTCCCTCGCCTGAGAATGCCGCGCCTGCCAGGATTTGGAATTCTGGTGTGGTTGTTCACGGCACTGAAAGGCTGGGTGATGGCTTCACGGGATAAAGATTCCGATAGCCTGATCATGTACGACCGCACGCTGTTCTGGCTCACGCTGGGGTTGGCGGCGATCGGCTTTATCATGGTGACGTCGGCATCGATGCCGGTCGGGCAGCGACTGGCTAATGATCCCTTCCTGTTTGCCAAGCGTGATGGTCTTTACATCATCCTGGCATTCTGTCTGGCGCTGGTGACCTTACGTCTGCCGATGGAGTTCTGGCAGCGACACAGCACAGCGATGCTGATCGCTTCGATCATCATGCTGCTGATCGTACTGGTGGTGGGGAGTTCCGTAAACGGGGCATCGCGCTGGATTGCTTTTGGTCCACTGCGTATTCAGCCGGCGGAGTTCACCAAACTGTCACTGTTCTGCTATCTGGCTAACTACCTGGTGCGTAAAGTTGACGAAGTGCGTAACAACCTTCGTGGCTTCTTAAAACCGATGGGGGTTATCCTGGTGCTGGCGGTCTTACTGCTTGCGCAGCCTGACCTGGGTACCGTGGTGGTACTGTTTGTGACCACGCTGGCGATGCTGTTCCTGGCGGGGGCGAAGCTGTGGCAGTTTATCGCCATCATCGGGATGGGGATCTCGGCGGTTGTGCTGCTGATCCTCGCTGAGCCGTACCGTATTCGTCGCGTCACCTCATTCTGGAACCCGTGGGAAGACCCATTCGGCAGCGGTTATCAGCTGACACAGTCGCTGATGGCGTTCGGTCGCGGTGAAGTCTGGGGGCAAGGTCTGGGCAACTCAGTGCAGAAACTGGAGTATTTACCCGAAGCGCATACTGACTTCATCTTCTCCATTATTGGGGAAGAACTGGGTTATATCGGTGTGGTATTAGCACTATTAATGGTATTCTTCGTCGCTTTCCGTGCCATGTCAATCGGGCGGAAAGCGCTGGAGATCGATCACCGCTTCTCAGGTTTCTTAGCCTGCTCAATTGGTATCTGGTTTAGCTTCCAGGCATTGGTAAACGTCGGGGCCGCGGCGGGTATGCTGCCGACCAAAGGTCTGACGTTGCCGTTAATCAGTTATGGTGGTTCGAGTCTGTTGATCATGTCGACGGCCATCATGTTGTTGTTACGCATAGATTATGAAACGCGTCTGGAGAAAGCTCAGGCGTTTACACGAGGTTCACGATGAATCAACCGAAGCGGTTAATGGTGATGGCTGGCGGTACCGGTGGGCATGTGTTCCCGGGGCTTGCGGTTGCGCACCATTTAATGGATCAGGGCTGGCAGGTACGCTGGCTGGGAACCGCAGACCGCATGGAAGCCGACCTGGTGCCGAAACACGGTATTGAGATCGACTTTATTCGTATTTCCGGACTCCGTGGCAAAGGTATTAAGGCCCAGCTTCTGGCTCCGGTACGCATTTTTAACGCCTGGCGTCAGGCGCGCACCATCATGAAGCGCTTCAAGCCGGACGTGGTGCTGGGAATGGGCGGCTATGTCTCAGGCCCTGGTGGGCTGGCGGCGTGGTCGCTGGGTATTCCCGTTGTGCTGCATGAACAGAACGGCATTGCCGGTCTGACCAACAAATGGCTGGCGAAGATTGCCACTAAAGTCATGCAGGCATTTCCCGGTGCATTCCCGAAAGCGGATGTGGTGGGTAACCCGGTACGTGTAGACGTGCTGGCGCTGCCGTTGCCAGATGCCCGACTGAATGGCCGTGAAGGGCCGGTTCGTGTGCTGGTTGTCGGCGGCTCTCAGGGCGCGCGCATTTTAAACCAGACGATGCCGCAGGTTGCCGCAAAACTGGGTGATGCAGTGACTATCTGGCACCAGAGCGGTAAAGGTGCTCAGCAGACCGTTGAGCAGGCTTACTCTGATGTCGGTCAGCCGCAACATAGAGTGACCGAATTTATCGACGACATGGCTGCCGCTTATGCATGGGCCGACGTCGTGGTTTGCCGCTCCGGCGCATTGACGGTGAGTGAAATCGCCGCCGCCGGTTTGCCTGCCCTGTTTGTGCCATTCCAGCACAAAGACCGGCAGCAGTACTGGAATGCGCTGCCGCTTGAGAAAGCCGGAGCCGCGAAAATTTTTGAACAGCCACAATTTACCGCCGATGCGGTCGCCACCACCCTGGCGGGCTGGAACAGAGAAGCATTGCTGGAGATGGCACAACGCGCACGCGCGGCCGCTATCCCGGATGCGACTGAACGGGTGGCAAAAGAAGTGAGTCTGGCAGCCCAGGCTTAACCCTCGCAGCGCGTGTTGCGCTGCACGAATTTTTTAAGTAGTCGATGGCGTTTAGAGAATGAATACACAACAACTGGCGAAACTGCGTTCAATCGTGCCCGAGATGCGTCGCGTCCGGCACATTCACTTCGTTGGCATCGGTGGTGCTGGCATGGGCGGTATTGCCGAAGTGTTAGCTAACGAAGGTTACCAGATCAGTGGTTCTGACCTGGCCCCAAACCCTGTTACGCAGCAGTTGGCGTCGCTTGGGGCGACTATCTATTTCAATCATCGCCCGGAAAACGTGCGCGATGCGAGCGTGGTGGTGGTATCCAGCGCCATCTCTGCCGATAACCCGGAAATTGTTGCCGCGCATGAAGCGCGTATTCCGGTGATCCGCCGCGCCGAGATGCTGGCTGAACTGATGCGTTTCCGTCACGGTATTGCGATTGCCGGGACGCACGGTAAAACCACGACCACGGCGATGGTTTCCAGTATTTATGCTGAAGCAGGCCTTGACCCGACGTTCGTCAACGGCGGTCTGGTGAAAGCAGCAGGCGTGCATGCGCGTCTGGGACACAGCCGTTATTTGATTGCGGAAGCGGATGAGAGCGATGCATCGTTCCTGCATCTGCAGCCGATGGTGGCGATTGTCACCAACATCGAAGCTGACCACATGGATACCTACCAGGGCGACTTCGAGAATTTAAAACAGACCTTTATTAACTTCCTGCACAACCTGCCGTTTTATGGTCGCGCGGTGATGTGTGTGGACGATCCGGTGATCCGCGAGCTGTTGCCGCGCGTCGGGCGTCAAATCACCACCTACGGCTTCAGTGAAGACGCTGACGTTCGTGTGGAAGATTACAAACAGATTGGCGCGCAGGGGCATTTCACTCTGGCGCGTCAGGATAAAGATCTGCTGCATGTGACGTTGAATGCCCCTGGACGCCACAACGCCCTGAATGCCGCAGCGGCGGTTGCCGTCGCAACGGAAGAAGGCATTGATGACGACGCGATACTGCGCGCGCTGGAAAGCTTCCAGGGCACGGGTCGTCGTTTCGACTTCCTCGGTGAATTCCCGCTGGATGCGGTGAATGGTAAGCCGGGTACCGCAATGCTGGTGGACGACTATGGTCACCACCCAACCGAAGTGGATGCGACTATCAAAGCGGCGCGTGCGGGCTGGCCGGAGAAGAATCTGGTAATGATCTTCCAGCCACACCGCTTCACCCGTACCCGCGATCTGTATGACGATTTCGCCAGCGTGTTGTCGCAGGTCGATACGCTACTGATGCTGGATGTTTATGCAGCGGGCGAAACTCCGATTCCGGGGGCGGATAGCCGTTCTTTGTGTCGTACCATTCGTGGACGCGGTAAAGTAGACCCTATTTTGGTTTCTGACCCTGCTCAGGCGGCTGAAATTCTGGCTCCTGTTCTGACGGGGAACGATTTGATTCTGATTCAGGGGGCGGGAAATATCGGTAAAATCGCTCGTACCTTAGCCGAAATCAAACTGAAGCCGCACACTCAAGAGGATGAGCATCATGGCTGATAAGATTGCTGTCCTGTTTGGCGGCACCTCTGCTGAGCGCGAGGTCTCTCTGAATTCAGGTGCTGCCGTACTGGCTGGCCTGCGTGAAGGCGGTGTAAATGCGCACCTGGTCGATCCGAAAGAGGTCGATGTGACGCAGCTAAAAGCAATGGGCTTCGATAAAGTCTTTATTGCGTTACATGGCCGCGGTGGCGAAGACGGTACTCTGCAGGGGCTGCTGGATTTGATTGGCATGCCGTATACCGGCAGTGGCGTGATGGCATCCGCACTCTCAATGGATAAACTGCGCAGCAAGCTGCTGTGGCAGGGGGCGGGTCTGCCTGTCGCGCCGTGGGTTGCATTAACGCGCCGCGAGTTTGAATTGGGCCTGTCGGACAGCGTTAATACACGCATTGCAGGGCTGGGGTTACCGGTTATTGTAAAGCCCAGCCGTGAAGGGTCGAGCGTAGGGATGTCCAAAGTCGATAAAGCTGAAGATTTATCCTCCGCTTTAGCACTGGCATTTCAACATGATGAAGAAGTTCTGATTGAAAAATGGCTCAGCGGACCGGAATTTACCGTTGCGATGCTTGGCGAAGAAATTTTACCGTCAATTCGTATCCAACCCGCCGGAGTATTCTATGATTATGAGGCGAAGTATCTCTCTGATGAGACGCAATATTTTTGTCCTGGTGGTCTTGAAGCTGAACGTGAAGCAGATTTACAGTCCCTGGTACTGAAAGCCTGGAATATTCTGGGGTGCAGTGGCTGGGGACGCATTGATGTGATGCTCGACAGTGACGGGCAATTTTATTTGCTGGAAGCGAATACTTCTCCAGGCATGACCAGCCACAGCCTTGTGCCGATGGCTGCGCGTCAGGCGGGAATGAGTTTCTCGCAGTTAGTCGTACGTATTCTGGACCAGGCGGGCTGATATGTCTCAGGCTGCATTGAACACGCGTAACCGCGACGATGAAGACGAATATTCTTCTTCACGGCGGAGTAATGGAACGCGTCTTGCAGGGATTATTTTCCTGTTGGGTGTGCTGTGTACCGTGTTTATCAGCGGCTGGATGGTGCTGGGCTGGATGGAAGATGCGCAGCGGTTACCGCTCTCGAAGCTGGCAGTAACCGGTGAGCGTCACTACACGCGTAACGATGATATTCGCCAGTCTATTCTGGCACTGGGGCCGCCTGGCACTTTTATGACTCAGGACGTCAATATCATCCAGAGCCAGATTGAACGTCTGCCGTGGATAAAACAGGCGAGCGTAAGAAAGCAATGGCCTGATGAATTGAAGATTCATCTGGTTGAATATGTGCCCATTGCGCGTTGGAATGATCAGCACATGGTTGACGTAGATGGAAATTCCTTCAGCGTCCCGGCCGATCGTGTTAACAAGCAAAATTTACCGATGTTGTACGGCCCGGAAGGTAGCGAAAACGAAGTGTTACAAGGTTTTCGTGATATGGGTCAGGTGCTGGCGAAGGACAGGTTTACGTTAAAAGATGCAGCAATGACGGCACGCCGTTCATGGCAACTGACGTTAACGAATGGCATTAAGCTCAACCTGGGCCGCGGCGACACAATGAAACGTCTGGCGCGTTTTGTAGAACTTTACCCGGTTTTACAGCAGCAGGCACAGACGGACGGCAAACGGATAAGCTACGTTGATTTGCGCTATGACTCAGGCGCAGCAGTCGGTTGGGAACCGGCTCCGGTCGAGGAACCTAATCAGCAACAGAATCAGGCACAGGTACAGGCAAAACAACAATGATCAAGGCGACGGACAGAAAACTGGTAGTTGGACTGGAGATTGGCACCGCGAAGGTTGCCGCTTTAGTAGGGGAAGTTCTGCCCGACGGTATGGTCAATATCATTGGCGTGGGCAGTTGCCCATCCCGTGGTATGGATAAAGGTGGGGTAAACGATCTTGAGTCGGTGGTGAAATGCGTACAGCGCGCCATCGATCAGGCTGAATTGATGGCAGATTGCCAGATTTCCTCTGTCTATCTGGCCCTTTCTGGCAAGCACATTAGCTGCCAGAACGAAATTGGCATGGTACCGATTTCCGAAGAAGAAGTGACGCAGGAAGACGTGGAGAACGTTGTGCACACGGCGAAATCCGTGCGTGTCCGCGATGAGCATCGCGTGCTGCATGTGATCCCGCAGGAGTATGCGATTGACTACCAGGAAGGGATCAAAAACCCGGTAGGTCTGTCCGGCGTGCGTATGCAGGCCAAAGTGCACCTGATCACCTGCCACAACGATATGGCGAAGAACATTGTCAAAGCCGTTGAACGTTGTGGCCTGAAAGTTGACCAACTTATTTTCGCCGGTCTGGCCGCAAGTTATTCCGTGCTGACCGAAGATGAACGTGAACTGGGCGTCTGTGTGGTCGATATTGGTGGTGGTACAATGGACATCGCCGTGTATACCGGCGGTGCTCTGCGCCACACCAAAGTGATCCCTTACGCAGGGAACGTTGTGACCAGCGATATTGCCTACGCCTTTGGTACGCCACCGAGCGATGCAGAGGCCATCAAAGTGCGCCACGGTTGTGCACTGGGTTCTATCGTTGGCAAAGATGAGAGCGTTGAAGTGCCGAGCGTAGGCGGTCGTCCGCCACGTAGCCTGCAGCGCCAGACGTTGGCAGAGGTGATTGAGCCGCGCTATACCGAGCTGCTCAACCTGGTCAACGAAGAGATTTTGCAGTTACAGGAACAGCTTCGCCAGCAGGGTGTTAAACATCATCTTGCCGCGGGGATTGTATTAACCGGCGGGGCAGCGCAAATTGAAGGTCTTGCGGCCTGCGCTCAGCGCGTGTTCCATACACAAGTGCGTATTGGTGCGCCGCTGAATATCACCGGTTTAACGGATTATGCTCAGGAGCCGTACTATTCAACGGCTGTGGGACTGCTTCATTATGGGAAAGAATCCCATCTCAGTGGCGAAGCAGAAGTGGAAAAACGCGTATCAGTGGGGTCGTGGGTCAAACGACTTAATACCTGGTTGCGAAAAGAGTTTTAATTTTTTTAAGAGACCGGAGAGAATTAGCGGTCTCGGGCGACAGGCACAACGGAGAGAAACTATGTTTGAACCAATGGAATTAACCAACGACGCGGTGATTAAAGTCATCGGCGTCGGTGGCGGCGGCGGTAATGCCGTAGAGCATATGGTGCGTGAGCGCATTGAAGGCGTTGAATTCTTTGCGGTCAACACCGATGCACAGGCATTGCGTAAGACGGCTGTAGGCCAGACTATCCAGATTGGTGGTGGTATCACCAAAGGTCTGGGCGCTGGGGCTAACCCGGAAGTGGGTCGCAATGCGGCTGAAGAAGATCGCGAGGCCCTGCGTGCTGCACTGGAAGGTGCGGACATGGTCTTTATCGCAGCGGGCATGGGCGGCGGTACCGGTACCGGCGCGGCACCTGTTGTGGCCGAAGTAGCAAAAGATTTAGGTATTCTGACCGTTGCTGTCGTGACTAAGCCTTTCAACTTTGAAGGCAAGAAGCGTATGGCTTTCGCGGAGCAGGGTATCACCGAGCTGTCCAAACACGTGGACTCTCTGATTACCATCCCGAACGACAAACTGTTGAAAGTTCTGGGTCGCGGTATCTCCCTGCTGGATGCCTTTGGTGCAGCCAACGACGTGCTGAAAGGCGCGGTTCAGGGTATCGCTGAACTGATTACCCGTCCTGGCCTGATGAACGTTGACTTTGCAGACGTTCGCACCGTGATGTCCGAAATGGGCTACGCGATGATGGGTTCTGGCGTGGCGAGCGGTGAAGACCGTGCGGAAGAAGCGGCTGAAATGGCTATCTCTTCTCCACTGCTGGAAGATATCGATCTGTCTGGTGCGCGCGGCGTGCTGGTCAACATTACCGCTGGCTTTGACCTGCGTCTGGATGAGTTCGAAACCGTGGGTAACACCATCCGTGCGTTCGCCTCTGACAACGCTACCGTGGTAATCGGTACATCCCTTGACCCGGAAATGAACGACGAGCTGCGCGTGACTGTTGTTGCCACCGGTATCGGTATGGACAAGCGTCCTGAGATCACTCTGGTGACCAACAAGCAGACTCAGCAGCCGGTCATGGATCGTTACCAGCAGCACGGTATGGCTCCTCTGACTCAAGAGCAGAAACCAGCGGCGAAAGTGGTTAACGATACCACTCCACAAACGGTAAAAGAGCCAGATTATCTGGATATTCCGGCGTTCCTGCGTAAGCAAGCTGACTAAGAATTGGCTGGAATTTGGGGATTTTCGCTCTTTGTGCTAAACTGGCCCACCGATAGTGATATACACTCTCGGTTGGATAGTTAATTTGGCGAGATTATACGATGATCAAACAAAGGACACTTAAACGTATCGTTCAGGCGACTGGCGTCGGTTTACATACCGGCAAGAAAGTCACCCTGACGTTGCGCCCTGCGCCGGCCAATACCGGGGTCATCTATCGTCGCACCGACTTGAATCCACCGGTAGATTTTCCGGCCGATGCCAAATCTGTGCGTGATACTATGCTCTGTACTTGCCTGGTGAACGAGCATGACGTGCGGATTTCTACCGTAGAGCATCTGAACGCCGCCCTGGCGGGCCTGGGTATCGACAACATTGTTATTGAAGTCGATGCGCCAGAAATCCCGATCATGGATGGTAGTGCTGCTCCGTTCGTTTATCTGTTGCTGGATGCTGGCATCGAAGAACTGAACTGCGCGAAGAAATTTGTTCGCATCAAAGAGACTGTTCGCGTCGAAGATGGTGACAAGTGGGCTGAATTCAAACCGTACAATGGTTTCTCGTTGGACTTTACCATCGACTTTAACCATCCGGCGATTGACTCCAGCACCCAGCGCTATGCGATGAACTTCTCAGCTGATGCGTTTATGCGCCAGATCAGTCGTGCACGTACTTTCGGCTTTATGCGTGATATCGAATATCTGCAGTCCCGTGGCCTGTGCCTGGGCGGCAGCTTCGATTGTGCCATCGTTGTTGACGATTATCGCGTACTGAACGAAGACGGTCTGCGTTTCGAAGATGAATTCGTTCGTCACAAAATGCTGGATGCGATCGGCGACCTGTTCATGTGTGGTCACAATATCATTGGTGCATTTACCGCGTTTAAATCCGGTCATGCACTGAACAACAAATTGTTGCAGGCCGTCCTGGCAAAACAGGAAGCCTGGGAATATGTGACCTTCCAGGATGACGCTGAACTGCCGCTGGCTTTCAAAGCACCAAGCATGGTTCTGGCGTAACGGTTTACACCGTTCGTAAAAAATCGACTGGTTAACCTGGTACTCTCTCCGGCCAGGAAGACCAGTCGTTTTTATTTTTACCCTTCTTCTTTTTTGCTCCCGTTCTTCCTCTCGCTTGTCGGGCGTGGAAAATCTGTGCGTTAGCTGCATTCTTGACCGTTTTTCCCCGCTGCGATACGTCATTCCTGCTGCTGTGTACTGGCTTTAGTGGTAATATCTGGGCGCTAAAAAGAATAACTGAACTCAGCCTGTACAAGGCTGGCTTATGTGGTGGAGCAGGTGAGCGGAATACTGACGCGCTGGCGACAATTTGGCAGACGTTACTTCTGGCCGCATCTCTTATTAGGGATGGTCGCGGCGAGCCTCGGCTTGCCTGCGCTCAGCAACAGTGCTGAAGCGGCAACACCGACGAAGACCTCCACAACCAAACACGATCTCACCACGCGGGTTAACTTTACTAACCTTGCATTGCTGGAAGCTAATCGCCGCCCGAATTTCTCGGTTGATTACTGGCATCAGCACGCCATTCGTACGGTTATCCGCCACCTGTCCTTTGCGATGGCACCGCAGGCGATGCCTGTGGCAGAAGAGACGCTGCCGGTTCAGGCTCAGCACCTTGCCTTGCTGGACACGCTCAACGCGCTGCTCACGCAGGACAGCCAGCCGCCGGTTATGGTTCGTCAGACGGCGCAAATCGTATTCGTTCCACCGGTCACATTCTCTGTCTCGACATGGATTAGCCAGGTTCACGGCATTCGCGCCGGGCCTCAACGCCTCAGCTAAATTAACGCTTTTTCAATACCTTAATTTATCTGCCCATTATGGGGCGTTTGAGAATTTATTATGTTAATCAAATTATTGACCAAAGTTTTTGGTAGTCGTAACGATCGTACCCTGCGCCGTATGCGTAAAGCCGTCACCGTCATCAATGGTATGGAACCGGCGATGGAGAAGTTGTCTGACGATGAGCTGAAAGCGAAAACTGCCGAATTCCGTGCGCGTCTGGAAAAGGGTGAATCCTTAGAAAACCTGATCCCGGAAGCTTTTGCTGTTGTGCGTGAAGCGAGTAAGCGCGTGTTCGGTATGCGACACTTCGACGTACAGCTGCTGGGTGGTATGGTGCTTAACGATCGCTGCATCGCAGAAATGCGTACCGGTGAAGGTAAAACCCTGACGGCAACGCTGCCTGCATACCTCAACGCACTGAGCGGTAAAGGCGTCCACGTCGTTACCGTCAACGACTACCTGGCACAGCGTGACGCCGAAAATAACCGTCCTCTGTTCGAATTCTTAGGCATGACCGTGGGCATCAACATGTCCGGCCTGCCAGCGCCAGCCAAGCGTGATGCGTATAATGCAGACATCACCTACGGTACCAACAACGAATACGGCTTCGATTACCTGCGTGACAACATGGCGTTCAGCCCTGAAGAGCGTGTACAGCGTAAACTGCACTATGCGCTGGTGGATGAGGTGGACTCCATCCTGATCGATGAAGCGCGTACTCCGCTGATCATCTCCGGCCCGGCCGAAGACAGCTCTGACATGTACCGTAAAGTCGACAAAATCATTCCACACCTGCTGCGCCAGGAGAAAGAAGACTCCGATACCTTCCAGGGTGAAGGCCATTTCTCCGTAGATGAAAAAGCACGCCAGGTGAACCTGACTGAACGCGGTCTGGTGAAAATTGAAGAACTGCTGGTTGCGCAGGACATCATGGACGAGGGTGAATCCCTGTATTCCCCGAGCAACATCATGCTGATGCACCACGTGACGGCGGCACTGCGCGCTCATGCGCTGTTCACGCGTGATGTCGACTACATCGTGAAAGACGGCGAAGTCATCATCGTTGATGAACACACTGGCCGTACCATGCAGGGTCGTCGCTGGTCTGACGGCCTGCACCAGGCTGTTGAAGCCAAAGAAGGCGTTGATATTCAAAACGAAAACCAGACGCTGGCGTCCATCACCTTCCAGAACTATTTCCGTCTGTACGAGAAGCTGGCGGGGATGACCGGTACGGCAGATACCGAAGCGTTTGAGTTCAGCTCCATCTACAAACTGGATACCGTGGTGGTGCCAACCAACCGTCCAATGATCCGTAAGGATATGGCGGATCTGGTGTACATGACCGAAGCGGAAAAAATTCAGGCCATCATCGAAGATATTCGTGAACGTACCGCTAACGGCCAGCCGGTGCTGGTGGGTACCATCTCCATCGAGAAATCCGAAGTGGTTTCGAATGAGTTGACCAAAGCGGGTATCAAACACAACGTACTGAACGCCAAGTTCCACGCCAAAGAAGCGGACATTGTCGCGCAGGCGGGTTACCCGGCTGCTGTGACCATCGCCACCAACATGGCTGGTCGTGGTACCGACATTATGCTGGGTGGTAGCTGGCAGGCCGAAGTGGCGGAGCTGGAAAACCCAACGCCAGAACAGATTGCCCAGATTAAAGCAGACTGGCAGGTTCGCCATGATGCGGTTCTGGCTTCTGGCGGTCTGCACATCATTGGTACTGAGCGTCATGAATCTCGCCGTATCGATAACCAGCTGCGTGGCCGTGCGGGTCGTCAGGGTGATGCCGGTTCTTCCCGCTTCTACCTGTCTATGGAAGATGCGCTGATGCGTATTTTCGCCTCCGACCGTGTTTCCGGCATGATGCGTAAACTGGGTATGAAACCAGGCGAAGCCATTGAGCACCCGTGGGTGACCAAAGCGATTGCCAATGCACAGCGTAAAGTGGAAAGCCGCAACTTCGATATTCGTAAACAACTGCTGGAATACGATGACGTTGCTAACGATCAGCGCCGCGCGATCTACACCCAACGTAACGAACTGCTGGATGTGTCTGATGTAAGCGAAACCATCAACAGCATCCGCGAAGACGTGTTCAAAGCGACTATCGACGCGCACATTCCACCTCAGTCTCTGGAAGAGATGTGGGATATCGAAGGCCTGCAGGAACGCCTGAAAAACGACTTCGACCTTGAGCTGCCAATCAAAGAGTGGCTGGACAAAGAGCCTGAGCTGCATGAAGAAACCCTGCGCGAACGTATCTACGAAACCGCACTGGAGGTTTACAAGCGTAAGGAAGAGGTGGTTGGTGCTGAGATGATGCGCCACTTCGAGAAAGGCGTGATGCTGCAGACGCTGGACTCCCTGTGGAAAGAACACCTGGCGGCAATGGACTACCTGCGTCAGGGTATCCACCTGCGTGGCTATGCGCAGAAAGATCCGAAGCAGGAATACAAGCGTGAATCCTTCTCTATGTTTGCTTCTATGCTGGAATCGCTGAAGTATGAAGTGATCAGCACCCTGAGCAAAGTCCAGGTGCGTATGCCGGAAGAAGTGGAAGCGATGGAACAACAGCGTCGTGAAGAGGCTGAACGTCTGGCGCAGATGCAACAGCTGAGCCACCAGACTGACGACAGCGAAGCTGCTGCGGCGATCGCAGCGCAGACCGGCGATCGTAAAGTAGGGCGTAACGATCCATGCCCATGTGGTTCCGGTAAAAAATACAAGGCGTGCCACGGTCGTCTGAACTAAGATCATAAAAAACAAAAAGGCGCAGAAATCTGCGCCTTTTTTATGGAAGTCACAATATGAAAATACTGCAAATTGCCGTCGGGATTATTCGCAACCCGCAAAACCAAATTTTTATCACCCAGCGTGCCGCCGACGCCCATATGGCGAACAAGTGGGAATTTCCTGGTGGGAAAATCGAGTCAGGTGAAACACCGGAACAGGCGCTGGTTCGTGAACTTCAGGAAGAGGTGGGAATAACCCCACTGGGTGCAACGCTGTTTGATAAACTCGAATACCAGTTCCCGGACAGGCACATCACACTGTGGTTCTGGCTGGTGGAAAGTTGGGAAGGTGAACCCTGGGGTAAAGAGGGACAACCGGGTAACTGGATTGAGCTTCAGGCAAGCGATGCCGAAAGATTCCCTCCGGCAAACGAACCTGTTATCCAGCGATTAGTGGTAAAACCCCAGGCCTGCTAAGCGACGTGCCAGCAGGCGTTGAACGCTACAGCTGCTCTTCACTCCAGTCATCACTGTCAGAGAGGGTGCCTTCACTTGGAATGCGTTTCTCTTCCGCCGCCCATTCTCCCAGGTCGATTAACTGGCAGCGCTTACAACAGAACGGGCGAAACGGACTCACTTCGCCCCAGACGACAATTTTCCCACAGGTGGGGCAGTTTACGGTTGTGACGTCAGACATCGGCACTCCTTAACAACAGGCCAGTTCAAAATCGAGACGCTCCGGCACGGTGCCATTTTCGCTGTCCAGCGGCATAAAGCGGATCGCAAAACGGCTCTTATGCCCGGAAATTTGCGGATAGAGTTCGTCACTGAGAGACAAATTCAGGCGCAACAGATCGGCATCATCACCATTATCCTGATAGAAACCGTTCAGACTGGTTTGCTTACGGAACGGTGCTGAATTGCGGATAAGATCGAGGATCAGCGATAACGCCTGATGCATTGGCTCCAGACTTGTCATCCAGCTTTCAACCTGCGCATCACGCTGCTCCTGGGGCATATGCAACCACATGTGGAGTGTTGGCAGGTCAAAGCTACAGCATCCACCTGGAATACTCAGCCGTTGGCGTACCAGACCAATTAAGCGATCTTCGCGCAAAAATTGCCCTACACGGGGGGCAGCCATCAGGATGCTGCTGCTATTTTTCAACTGCTGACGAAGGGAGTCTATCCGGCTTTGGTCAACGCCCGGAACTTCCGCCCAGGCCTGCAGTTTACGCTGCTGGCGCTCCAGCTCTTTCAGCAATTCGGTGCGGACGTCGCCGCGTTCAATCACATCCAGCAGATCGCCCACGTTGCGGAAGAAATGCAGCGCAGTGGCGTGATCGTTGACAGGCAGATGTTGTGAGAGCTGTTGAATGAGAAATTCAATACGCAGCCAGGTACGCATTTTTTCATTAAGCGGGTGCTCAAAAAGGATATGAGTAGACATTATGGTTTTTCCTGTGCAACGGCCTGCGCGGCGAACGTCAGATACTGTTCGTGCAGACGGGCAACATCCGATGCAATGGCATCTGGTGCGCCGTTATTATCAATAACATCATCCGCAACGGCAAGACGCTGAGTGCGCGTAGCCTGAGCGGCAAGGATTTGTTCAGCATGTTCGCGCGAGACATGGTCGCGTGCCACGGTTCGCTGGACCTGCGTTTCGGGCGAAACATCAATGACCAGAACCCGATCGGCTTTATTCTGAAGGTTATTCTCTACCAGCAACGGAACCACCCACAGAACATAGGGCGAGATGGCTGCGGCAATCTGACGCTGGGTTTCCTGATGGATAATGGGATGGAGCAGGGCATTGAGCCAGCTTTTTTCTGAAGGATCAGAAAAAATACATTCACGAAGCTGGCGGCGATTAAGCGTGCCATCTGCGTTAATGATTGTCGGGCCAAAATGCGCCTCAATGGCCTTTAGTGCGGGTGTATCAGGCTCTACCACCTGACGGGCAATGATATCAGCATCAATAATTGTGATACCCAGACGAGAAAATGCGTCCGCAACGGTACTTTTGCCACTACCGATGCCGCCGGTTAATGCGACGATATACCCCATTAAATCAAATCCTGGGAATTATTCATTATTAAAATCAGTTGGTTGAAATTTAAGCGTGCGCCCGCAAATGTTTAGTTCTCTTTACCGGCTTTTTACCAGGTAAATTTATAGGATTGTAGCGTAAAAAAAGAGAATTTCGCAGTCTTGCGGAGCAGGTATTAGTGCGTATGATAGCGTCACTGGAGTTGTGCTTTTAACATATTTGCTTCTAACCCCAGGAATCTGCACATGCGTATCGAAGAAGATCTGAAGTTAGGTTTCAAAGACGTTCTTATCCGCCCTAAACGCTCTACACTGAAAAGTCGCTCAGACGTTGAACTCGAACGTCAATTCACCTTTAAACACTCCGGTCAGACCTGGTCTGGCGTGCCGATCATTGCTGCTAACATGGACACTGTCGGAACCTTCGCGATGGCGACCGCACTGGCGAAATTCGATGTTCTCACCGCAGTACACAAACACTACAGCCCGGAAGAGTGGAATGCGTTTGTTGCAGCGGCATCCGAAGATGTGGTGAAGCATGTGATGGTCTCAACCGGCACATCCGATGCAGATTTCGAAAAAACCAATCAGATCCTGAATGCTAACCCGGCGCTCAACTTTGTATGTATTGATGTCGCGAATGGTTATTCAGAACACTTCGTGCAGTTCGTCAGTAAAGCGCGTGAAGCGTGGCCGGGCAAAACCATCATCGCGGGCAACGTGGTGACCGGTGAAATGTGTGAAGAGCTGATCCTCTCTGGCGCGGATATCGTGAAAGTGGGCATTGGCCCGGGCTCCGTGTGTACCACTCGCGTGAAAACCGGTGTGGGTTACCCGCAGCTGTCTGCCGTGATTGAGTGTGCCGATGCCGCGCATGGTCTGGGCGGTCAGATCATCAGTGACGGCGGTTGTACTATGCCGGGTGATGTTGCTAAAGCCTTTGGCGGCGGCGCAGACTTTGTGATGCTCGGCGGAATGCTGGCAGGGCACGAAGAGAGCGGTGGTACCGTGGTTGAAGAGAATGGCGAGAAATTTATGCTGTTCTACGGCATGAGCTCTGAATCCGCGATGACCCGTCACGTTGGTGGCGTGGCAAAATACCGCGCGGCAGAAGGTAAAACCGTGAAGCTGCCTCTGCGTGGCCCGGTGGATAATACGGCACTCGACATTCTCGGCGGTCTGCGTTCTGCCTGTACCTACGTTGGTGCATCCCGCCTGAAAGAGCTGACTAAACGCACGACATTTATCCGAGTTCAGGAGCAGGAAAACCGCGTATTCAATAGCCTGTAATGGCTTTCGCTGGCGCATATCCCCGTCATTATTCAGGGTATGTTCGTGCGCCAGCGCTATCCCACACTCATCGCATCCCCCAGATGGAAAATCGGCAGATACATCGCCACGACCAGCGTGCCGATGATGACGCCCGTCACTATCAGAAGTAAAGGTTCCAGGAGCGCCGCCAGGCTATCGGCCAGCTGAAAGGTTTGCTCGGTGTGGTGACGAGCAAGGTTCTCCAGCATGACGTCGAGCGCTCCTGATATTTCACCTGTTCGCACCAGTTGAATACACAACGGTGTAAAGACTGCCGCCTTCTGGAATGATGACCAGACGGGCATACCCTTTTCGATATCTTCCCGAATGTTCCGCAGTTTCTCTTGCCAGTACTGGCTCTCAACGGCGTCTTCTGCACTCTCCAGTCCCTGTAAAAATGCAATACCAGCCTGCTGCGTGAGTGACAGCACGGTAAATATTTGCCCCAGTTTTTGCCCTCTTGCCAGCGCGCCCAGAACGGGGATGAGCAACAGCGTTCGCTGCCAGCGAGGATGTCGCCGCAGGCTATATGCGATGGCAACTGGCAGAAGCAGTGCCATGAACAGGGCGATGGCGTAGGACTGTATAAAGGCTGCCAACTCCATGACCATCTGCGTCAGCAGGGGAAGCGGCGTGTTAAACGTCCTGTAGATCGCGGCAAATTCCGGTAAGACCAGCGTAACCATTGCCAGCACGACGAGGACTGCCAGCGTCAGGATGATCATCGGGTAGCGCAGTGCCTTTTTCACTTTCGCACTGAGTTGCTGCTGAGATTTTTGTTGCCGGGCAAGCTGGCGACAGCACGCTTCCAGTTTTCCCGTCAGCTCGCCTGTTTTCACCATAGAAACATAAAGCGGGTTAAATACCGCAGGCCATTTTTGCAGTGCCTCTGAGAAATTGCACCCTTCGCTAAGATCATCGGCGATGCTTTGCAGCAACGCCTGCCATTGTTGTACCGGATGCTGGTCTGCCAGCATTTGCAGGCTGTGAGATAACGTCAGACCCGCCTGCAAAAGTGTGGCGAGCTGGCGGAACATCTCGTAGCAGTGATGGGATCGCCAGCGTTGCCCCTGTGAGCACCGGGTGAGCGTCAGAGGGTGTAGCCCTTTGTTCATCAATCTGGCGAAGGCCGCTTCACGGTCAGGGGCTAAAAGAGTCCCGTTCTGGGGTTCTCCTTCAAGAGAAAGCGCGCGCCAGCGCCAGAGATGATTAGATGCCATCGGGCATTCCCAGTACGCGCAGCAGCTCTTCGAGCGTGGTCAGCCCTTGCTCAACGGCCATGCAGCCATGTTCAAATAAAGATGTCATTCCCGCCTGTCGGGCGCTGGCTTCTATCACCTCTGTCGCCGCCCCGCTGGCAATGGCCTGCCGGAGTGTGTTGTCGATGGCGAGCACTTCAAAAATGGCGACGCGGCCATAAAACCCGTGATAGCAGCGATCGCAACCTGCAGGCTGCCAGCGCGGGAGCGGGCGGGGCCATACTGCACGCGGTAATTCTGTGTGGTCGCTGGTTTCCTGTCGGCAATGTGGACACAGACGACGTACCAGCCGCTGGGTAATCACCAGTGATAACGCAGAGGAGAGCATCCAGCGAGCAACCCCCATTTGTTGCAGGCGAACCAGGGCTTCTGCCGTTGAGTTGGTGTGCAGCGTTGACAGCACCAGGTGCCCGGTCTGTGCGGCGTTGATGGCGATTTCTGCCGTTTCACCGTCGCGAATTTCACCCACCATGATAATGTCGGGATCCTGGCGCAGAAGTGCCCTCAGTACGCTCTGAAAGGTTAAGCCCGCACGTGGGTTAATCTGCGTCTGGTTCAACCCTGCCAGTGGGATCTCAATCGGATCTTCCACACTGCAGATGTTGACGTCCGGGGTGTTTCGCGCCTGCAACGCGCTGTATAACGTCACGGTTTTGCCGCTGCCGGTAGGTCCCGTGACCAGAATCAGCCCCTGAGGGTTATGGAGCACCCCGGTAAAGCAGGCCAGTTGCTCTGCTCTCATCCCCAGCTTTCCAGGTTCCAGCGCCTGTTGAACCTGATGAAGCAGGCGCAGCACAATTTTCTCACCACCGCTACAGGGAAGCGTGGCGATGCGGAAAGAGACCGGCTCGTTTGCCAGTTCAACCGTAAACTGCCCATCCTGGGGTAAGCGGCGTTCCGCAATATCCAGATTACCCAATACTTTTAAGCGCGCGCTGAGCATGGTCGCCAGCGTTGCGGAGAGTGGTGGTTGTGGGCACAGCACGCCGTCAATACGTAAGCGGATCTGGCAGGCGTGCTCCATGGGTTCGATGTGGATGTCGGATGCGCGCTGGTTTATTGCCAGCTGTAGCGTGTGGTTGAGGATATCCACCGCTGAGCGTGAGTCTGGTACGACGGGCAGATGTGTGTGTGAGGTCATCTGCCGGTGTTTTTCCATGCGCTCAATACTCCAGCACTCGATATCAATGCGTTTTTGGGTCGCGAAGCGCAGGGCTTCCATCAGTTCGGTGCCGGGGTTTCCCACCACGGCAATGTTAATCATGTCGGTATCGCTGGTCAGTAGTACGGCGTGATGACGCTGGCACAGAGCGACGAGTTGTTCTGAATTCATCATCCCTCCTGTCAGTTATTGTCGAAGCGGAAGACGTCTTCACAGGCCTGTTTGAGCGCGCTGTCGTTACTGATAGTGCAGTCACGCGTCCAGCCCGTCATGCCGTTGCCATCGTTCCATTGCGGCGTCATGACCACGTCAAGCCCATTCAGACTTTCCTGGCCCGTTAATATCACGATGCCTTTCACCACACTCATTCCTGAGACATAGCGTGTAGTTGTGGGAGAAGGGATGCCATTACTGCCTCCGTCACAGCTTTCCACACCGCCATGATCCAGTGCGCAAAGCTCAATGGCAGTACGATACGGGATGAAGGTTTGCAGCATGTCGGTCAATGCCGCTTTGCGCAGATAGTTCTGGTATGCGGGCACGCCAATGGCGCTCAGGATGGCAATAATGCCGATCACCACCATCAACTCAATGAGCGTAAATCCTTGTTGTCTGTTCATGTCAGCTCCTTTGGTTAAGTGGCGCTACTCTGGCAGCACAAAGGGGCAGAAACGAGAGGCAAAAGAGGGAATGTGAAGGGGCTTTCAGGGATTTAGCTCAGGGTTGCAGAGACGAACAGCAGATTTGCGAGCGGGCCTGACGTTTCCCCTCTCCGGGCGGAGAGGGGAAGCACTATTATTTGAAACGCATTGAGAGGTCGAGGGCACGTACGTGTTTGGTGAGCGCACCGACGGAGATGTAATCGACGCCGGTTTCCGCGAACTCACGGATGGTTTCGAATGTAACGTTACCGGATACTTCCAGCTGGGCCCGGCCATTGTTGCGTTTTACCGCCTCGCGCATCTGCCCGGTTTCAAAGTTATCCAGCATGATGATATCGGCTCCGGCCTTAATGGCCTGCTCCAGCTCTTCCAGGTTTTCGACTTCCACTTCGACCGGCACATCCGGGTGGAGCCAGAACGCTTTCTCCACTGCCTGACGTACAGAGCCAGAAGCAATGATGTGATTCTCTTTAATCAGGAAGGCGTCGGATAACCCCAGACGATGGTTTGCACCGCCGCCGCATAATACCGCGTACTTCAGCGCAGTGCGCAGGCCCGGCAGCGTTTTGCGGGTGTCCAGCAACTGTGTGCGGGTACCAACCAGCAGGTCAACATAGCGACGTACTTCGCTGGCCACGCCCGACAAGGTTTGCACAAAGTTGAGGGCGGTACGTTCACCGGTGAGCAGCACACGGGATGGGCCATCCAGCTCGAACAGCGGTTGATTTGCCTTAACGATATCGCCATCAGCGACATGCCAGGTGATTTGTACATCGTCGCCGGCCAGTTGAGTAAAGACCTCTTCAACCCAGCGCTTACCACAAAAAACGCCGTCTTCGCGGGTGATAATCACGGCGTGCGAGTGTGTCTCTTTTGGCAATAATTGTGCGGTAATATCTTTGTCGGCGTTAACGTCACCGCCCAGATCTTCTTTCAGAGCATGGGCAACGCTTGCCGGAATATCCATATTAATACGTTCCAGAAGCGCTTCACGTCGGTGGTCGGGGTTGTAGCGGCGAGGCGGCATGATAAAACTCCAAATTGGTAACGAATCATAATATTGAAACATGCTACTCTGAACCGAGTAACAGCACCATACATAAGGAGTTCCAGCATGTTGTTAGAAAACGGATGGCTGGTGGATGCGCGGCATGTGCCCTCGCCGCACCACGATTGCCGCCCGGAGGATGAAAAGCCCACACTGCTGGTGGTTCATAATATTAGTCTCCCGCCAGGTGAGTTTGGTGGCCCGTGGATCGATGCGCTATTCACGGGAACGATAGATCCCAATGCCCATCCTTTTTTTGCTGAAATTGCGCATCTGCGCGTGTCGGCTCACTGTCTGATCCGTCGCGATGGTGAAGTTGTTCAGTATGTTCCTTTTGATAAGCGCGCCTGGCATGCGGGTGTATCGGTTTATCAGGGACGCGAGCGCTGCAATGATTTCTCCATTGGAATTGAACTGGAAGGTACTGACACGACGCCCTACACCGATGCACAGTATCAGCAACTGGTGTGTGTGACACGTGCATTGATTGGGTTGTACCCCGCCATTGCTGAGAACATAACGGGGCACAGTGATATCGCCCCAGCAAGAAAAACCGACCCCGGTCCGGCGTTTGACTGGGCCCGGTTTCGCGCCTTGCTGAGCGCTTCGTCTGAGTAAGGAGATAACATGACGTTGTTTACCATGCTGTTGGTTATCATCGCTGAACGTCTGTTCAAACTCGGTGAGCACTGGCAACTGGATCACCGGCTGGAGGTGCTTTTCCGCCGGATTACGCATTTTTCCATGCTGCGTACGTTGCTGATGACCGCAGGTGTAATGGCCATTACGTTCCTGCTATTGCGGTCACTTCATGGCCTCTTTTTCAACGTGCCGTTGCTGGTGTTGTGGATCCTGCTCGGCGTGTTGTGCATTGGGGCGGGCAAGGTTCGTTTGCACTACCACGCGTATCTGAAAGCCGCATCCCATGATGATGCCCATGCGCGTAGCGCAATGGCGAGTGAGTTAACCATGATCCACGGCGTCCCGCCGGACTGCAATGAACGTGAGTTTCTGCGTGAGCTGCAAAATGCCCTGCTGTGGATTAACTTCCGCTTCTACCTTGCACCGCTGTTCTGGTTCGTGGTGGGCGGCCCGTGGGGACCGGTTTTGCTGATGGGGTACGCCTTCCTGCGCGCCTGGCAGACCTGGCTTGCCCGTTATCTTACGCCGCATGAGCGCCTGCAGGCCGGTATTGATGCCATTCTGCATGTGCTTGACTGGCTTCCGGTACGCCTGGTTGGTGTGGTGTACGCGCTAATTGGTCACGGTGAAAAAGCGCTGCCCGCGTGGTTCGTGTCCCTTACCGACCACCATACGTCGCAATACCAGGTGTTAACGCGCCTGGCGCAGTTCTCTCTGGCGCGCGAGCCGCATACCGACAAGATTGAAACACCAAAATCTGCCGTCTCGATGGCGAAGAAAACATCGTTTGTCGTGGTGGTTGTGGTGGCGCTGCTGACCATTTACGGCACGCTGGTTTAAGCCAGCGCGCCGTAGCGGTTAAAGCGTATCAGCAGGTGGGATGCCAAAATCAGGCATCCCGTTTTCATCCCAGTGGATGAGCTTCAGGCGGGTATGGCGATTCGGATCGTAAAGCGGGTCACCCTCAATTTCAGTGTAGTGACGTGCGTGATACACCAGCACATCTTCCCCTTCCGGCGTTTGAGTGAAGCTGTTATGGCCTGGTCCATACTGGCGGTTTTCGTCGCTGGTCACAAATACCGGGTGTGAGGTTTTATGCCAGTTTGCCGGGTTTTGCGGGTCGGCGTTCCTGTCTATCCACAGTAACCCCATGCAGTAGTTCTCATCGGTCGCGCTGGCGGAGTAGCTGATAAACAGTTTGTCACCATGCATCAGCACCGCCGGACCTTCGTTGACCCAAAAACCGCGGCACTCCCAGTCATACTCCGGTTTACTGAGCATCACCGGTTCGCCTTTAAGCGTCCAGGGGTTCTCCATTTCACAGAGATAGAGGTTGGAGTTACCGGCGATATCCGGGGTTTTTTGCGCCCACAGGTACCAGCGTTTGCCCTGGTGTATAAAGGTGGTGGCGTCCAGTGCAAAGGTGTCGAACGGCGTCTGGATTTGCCCTTTTTCCATCCACTTGCCGGTGAGTGGGTCGCTGTCGGCGCATTCCAGAGCAAACATGCGGTGCTGGAACATCCCGAGCGTGTCGAGTGCCTGGGTGTGTGTGGCCGCAAAATAGATGTACCACTTGCCGTCGATATGATGCAGTTCCGGTGCCCAGATAAGCTGGCTCATTGGGCCGGTGTCAGGTTTACGCCATACGACCACCTCGTCGGCACGTCGTAGTCCGTCCAGCGAACCGGCACGGCGGAGCGCCAGGCGGTCATATTCAGGAACCGAGGCGATAAAGTAGTAATACCCTTCGTGAAAAAGAATATACGGATCGGCGCGTTGTTCGATGAACGGGTTTGGCCAGCTATGCATGTGGTGCTCCTTTAGGTTCTGTTCTTAACGCCGCCTGGTAATCATTGAGTTCGCGGTAGTTAGTGCGACGCTTTTCCAGGTCATCCTGAATCTGTTTCATGGTCTCGCGATCTACCTTCAGCAGACGCACCACGCCCGCCGTGATGAGGTAGCCCACACCCGGAATAACGGTAAACAGCAGCACGATCCCGTTGATGGCATCCGCACTTTGCGCTTTCGCACCGGCGTCGTAACCGTACCAGGAGAGCAGGAAGCCAACCATTGCACCGGCAATTGCCAGCCCCAGCTTGAGGAAGAAGATGTTGCCGGAGAAGCTGATCCCGGTAATTCGTTTCCCGGTTTTCCACTCACCATAGTCATCGACATCCGCCATCAGCGACCAGTGCAGTGGCGACGGGATTTGGTGCAGGATGTTCAACAGGAAGTAGAGCACCACAATGGTGACTGTGGCTTTCGGGTCGAAGAAGTAGAACGCGCAGGAGAAAATCGCCAGCACAATGTTGGTCCAGAAGAACACTTTCAGCTTACACCAGCGATCGGTCAGCACTTTTGCCAGCATACTGCCGAGCATCATCCCCACCACACCGAGGCTGATAAACAGCGTGGCGAAATGCGTACTCTGACCCATCACCCAGGTGACGTAATACATGGTTGCCGCCATGCGAATAAAGCCCGGGCAGACGTTGCACAACGTCAACAGCAGAATGCGCACCCACTGATCGTTCTTCCACACGTCTTTGAGATCGTTTTTCAGCTCATCGTGAGTCTGTACCGTCGGACGCACGCGCTCGCGCACGGTGGCGAAGCAGAACAGGAACATACAGGTGCCAATCAGCGCCAGCACGGTCATCGCCATCTGGTAGCCTTTGGCTTTGTTCTCTCCTCCAAACCAGTCTGCCATTGGTAGCAGCGTGAGTGAAAGCAACAGTGTGGCAATGCCCACCATGACAAACCGGTAAGACTGGCACGCCACACGCTCTTTCGGATCGTTGGTGATTACGCCACCCAGCGAGCAGTACGGAATGTTGATGGCCGTATAGGTCAGCGAGAGCAGGAAGTAGGTGACAAAGGCATAGATAACTTTGCTGTTATAACTCCACTCTGGCGTGGTGAACATCAGAATGCTGAACAGGGCATAGGGGAGGGCAATCCACAGCAGCCAGGGTCGAAAGCGGCCATATTTACTGCGGGTCCGGTCGGCAATTGCCCCCATGATGGGGTCAGTGACGGCGTCAATCACGCGTACAGAAAGCAGAAGTACACCCACAAGTGCAGGTGCCAGGCCAAAAATATCTGTATAAAAATAGTTAACAAACAACATGATGGCACCGAAGATGATGTTGCATCCTGCATCGCCCATCCCATAGCCGATCTTTTCTTTTACTGACAGTCTGTTGTTATCCATTGGCAGCTCTCCGGGTTACGGTATGGAGAGAATTAAACGCTGGCACGCGAATATATGCGTTGCAGTATAGAGGCGGTGATATGGATAAATGAGCTGTTGGCGTGAATTTGTGAGGGAGGTAACAACACCCTGTACCCACATTCGCGGGCACAGGGAAGGGAGATTAGTGGGCTTTCACCGCGTTTTGGTTTTTCTGTTTAACCAGATAACCCGCGCCGAGCACCGCAATCCAGACCGGGATCAGGTAAACGGAAATCGCCATACCCGGGGTAATCAACATGATGACCAGAACCGCTGCCATGAACAGCAGGCAAACCCAGTTACCCAGTGGATAAAACAGGGCAGGGAAGCGGGTGGTCACGCCTTGCTGTTGCTTGGCGCGGCGGAACTTGATGTGCGCCAGGCTGATCATCGCCCAGTTAATCACCAGAGCAGAAACGACCAGTGCCATCAGCAGGCCAAAGGCGGATTCCGGTGCCAGGTAGTTAATCAGCACGCATAGCGCGGTAACAATGGCCGACACGATAATGGTGTTCACCGGCACGCCACGTTTATCGATGTTGAGCAGCGCCTTCGGCGCGTTACCTTGCTGAGCCAGACCAAACAACATACGGCTGTTGCAGTATACGCAGCTGTTGTAAACGGAAAGTGCCGCTGTCAGGACGACGATATTGAGCGCGTTGGCCACGAAGGTATCGCCCAGTTCGTGGAAGATCAGGACAAACGGGCTGGTGTCAGCGGTGACGCGCGTCCACGGCAGCAGGGAGAGCAGAACCGCCAGTGAGCCCACATAGAAGATCAGAATACGGTAGATAACCTGGTTGGTGGCTTTCGGGATGCTCTGCTCCGGGTTATCCGCTTCTGCGGCGGTGATCCCCACCAGTTCCAGACCGCCAAAGGAGAACATGATGATCGCCATCATCATCACCAGGCCAGTCATACCGTGAGGCAGGAACCCGCCTTGCTCCCAGAGATTGCGCACCGTGGCCTGCGGGCCGCCGTTGCCGCTGAACAGCAGCCAGCCGCCGAAGATGATCATCGCCACAACGGCAATCACCTTGATGATGGCAAACCAGAACTCCATTTCACCGAACACTTTTACGTTGGTCAGGTTAATGGCGTTGATGATAATGAAGAACACCGCAGCAGAAACCCAGGTTGGGATTTCCGGGTACCAGAACTGGATGTATTTCCCGACGGCGGTCAGCTCGGCCATCGCCACCAGAACGTACAGAACCCAGTAGTTCCAGCCTGATGCAAAACCGGCAAAACTGCCCCAGTATTTATAGGCAAAGTGGCTGAACGAACCGGCTACAGGCTCTTCCACCACCATTTCGCCCAGTTGACGCATGATCAGAAAGGCAATGAAACCCGCGATAGCGTAACCCAAAATAATGCCCGGACCGGCTGACTGAATAACGGATGCGCTTCCCAGAAACAGGCCGGTACCGATAGCACCGCCCAATGCGATGAGCTGTATGTGGCGGTTTTTAAGGCCGCGCTTTAGCTGATCGCCGTGCTGTTGACCTTCCATTATGAAACCTCGTGTGTGGTTGTTATGTTCACGCTGTGCGTGTGTAATTATGAAAGTCCATTTTCTGTATTTATTTCTTTACGGTTAATATTGCCGAAATAATCGGAGATGACTTCCGTTGACGCCAGAATAGTGATAAGTGCGAGCGAATGCACCTGCTTTATGAAGGGGTGATGACGAGTTGAATAAAAAGAAAGCATTTGTAAATTGTCCCGTTATCCGTACCTACCCCAACCTATAGAATAGAAATGCCCCGTAAGTGGGCGAATTTTCATTATTTGCGTTGTTGAATCGCTTCAGATTGCAAAATCCCTCGTTTCATTATGGTTAAAACTGCCTCTTTGTGGGTAATCAATTCATTTGTGTGAAGTTACATTTTTGAAATGTTATTTCTGTAGGGTTGTTAAAATGTGCAGGGTTTACTGATTTCAATCAAAACCAATATGGACAGAAGGTGAATACTTTGTTACTTTAGCGATACGAACTTGAAATTGGTAAGACCAATTGACTCCGGGCAAAAAGGCGTAAGACAGGGAATATGGCCTACAGCAAAATTCGCCAACCAAAACTATCTGATGTGATTGAGCAGCAGCTGGAGTTTTTAATTCTCGAAGGGACACTGCGCCCAGGTGAGAAACTTCCGCCTGAACGCGAACTGGCAAAACAGTTCGACGTTTCCCGCCCCTCTCTGCGTGAGGCGATCCAACGTCTCGAAGCGAAGGGCTTGCTGCTTCGTCGCCAGGGCGGCGGAACCTTTGTGCAAAATAGCCTGTGGCAGAGCTTCAGCGATCCGCTGGTAGAACTTCTCTCTGACCACCCTGAATCCCAGTTTGACCTGCTAGAGACCCGTCACGCGCTTGAAGGTATTGCGGCTTATTACGCCGCCCTTCGCAGCACTGATGAAGACCGCGTGCGTATCCGCGAGCTGCATCAGGCCATTGAACGGGCACAGCAGTCCGGCGATTTAGACGCCGAGTCCGATGCCGTCGTCCAGTACCAGATTGCCGTCACCGAAGCGGCACACAATGTGGTGCTCCTCCATCTGCTACGCTGCATGGAGCCGATGCTGGCCCAGAACGTTCGTCAGAATTTTGAATTGTTGTATGCCCGTCGGGACATGCTCCCACTGGTAAGCAACCATCGCACCCGAGTATTCGAGGCGATAATGGCCGGGGAACCGGAGCAGGCGCGCGAAGCGTCGCACCGACATCTGGCTTTCATTGAGGAAATCTTGCTGGACCGTAGCCGTGAACAATCGCGTCGCGAACGTTCACTTCGCCGCATACAGCAACGAAAGGATTAAGCGCCAGGTTTTTTTAGAGCGCGGCAACTAAACGCAGAACCTGTCTTATTGTGTTTTCTGGCGAAAATGCAATGGGACAGGTTCCAGACAAATCAACGTATTAGATAGATAAGGAATACCCCCATGTCAGAACGTCTCCAAAATGACGTGGATCCGATCGAAACTCGCGACTGGCTACAGGCGATCGAATCGGTCATCCGTGAAGAAGGTGTTGAGCGTGCTCAGTATCTGATTGATCAGCTGCTTTCAGAAGCCCGTAAAGGCGGCGTGAAGGTTGCTGCAGGTGCAGGGGCTAACAACTACGTAAACACGATTGCCGTTGAAGACGAACCGGTATACCCGGGCAATCTGGATCTGGAACGTCGCATTCGTTCTGCAATCCGCTGGAACGCCATCATGACCGTTCTGCGCGCATCCAAGAAAGACCTGGAACTGGGCGGCCACATGGCATCCTTCCAGTCTTCTGCGACCGTTTACGACGTGTGCTTCAACCACTTCTTCCGTGCGGCTAACGAGAAAGATGGCGGCGATCTGGTGTACTTCCAGGGCCACATTTCTCCGGGCATCTACGCACGTGCATTCCTGGAAGGTCGTCTGACTGAAGAGCAGATGAACAACTTCCGTCAGGAAGTTCACGGTAAAGGTCTGTCTTCTTACCCGCACCCTAAACTGATGCCAGAATTCTGGCAGTTCCCGACCGTTTCTATGGGGCTGGGCCCAATTGGTGCGATCTACCAGGCTAAATTCCTGAAATATCTGGAACACCGTGGTCTGAAAGATACCTCTGAGCAAACCGTTTATGCCTTCCTGGGCGACGGCGAAATGGATGAGCCAGAATCTAAAGGTGCGATCACCATCGCCACCCGTGAGAAGCTGGACAACCTGTGCTTCATCATCAACTGTAACCTGCAGCGTCTGGATGGTCCGGTAACCGGCAACGGCAAGATCATCAACGAACTGGAAGGCATCTTCGCAGGTGCTGGCTGGAACGTCATCAAAGTGATGTGGGGCGGTCGTTGGGATGAGCTGCTGCGTAAAGACACCAGCGGTAAGCTGATCCAGCTGATGAACGAAACCGTTGACGGTGACTACCAGACCTTCAAATCCAAAGACGGTGCCTACGTTCGTGAGCACTTCTTCGGTAAATATCCTGAAACCGCAGCACTGGTTGCAGACTGGACTGACGAGCAGATCTGGGCCCTGAACCGTGGTGGTCACGATCCGAAGAAAGTCTACGCTGCACTGAAAAAAGCGCAGGAAACCAAAGGTAAAGCGACTGTAATCCTGGCCCACACCATCAAAGGTTACGGCATGGGTGATACCGCAGAAGGTAAAAACATCGCTCACCAGGTTAAGAAAATGAACATGGACGGCGTGCGTTATATCCGCGACCGTTTCAACGTGCCAGTGACCGATGAGCAGGTAGAAAACCTGTCTTACATCACCTTCCCTGAAGGTTCTGAAGAGCACAAGTACCTGCACGAACGTCGTCAGGCGCTGAAAGGCTACCTGCCTGCTCGTCAGCCTAACTTCACCGAGAAGCTGGAACTGCCAGCGCTGGAAGACTTCTCTCAGCTGCTGGAAGAGCAGAACAAAGAGATCTCTACCACTATCGCTTTCGTTCGTGCCCTGAACGTGATGCTGAAGAACAAGTCGATCAAAGATCGTCTGGTTCCAATCATCGCTGACGAAGCGCGTACTTTCGGTATGGAAGGTCTGTTCCGTCAGATCGGTATCTACAGCCCGAACGGCCAGCAGTACACCCCGCAGGACCGTGAGCAGGTTGCATACTACAAAGAAGACGAGAAAGGTCAGATCCTGCAGGAAGGTATCAACGAGCTGGGTGCAGGCGCATCCTGGCTGGCTGCTGCGACCTCTTACAGCACCAACAACCTGCCGATGATCCCGTTCTACATCTACTACTCCATGTTCGGTTTCCAGCGTATCGGTGACCTGTGCTGGCAGGCTGGCGACCAACAGGCTCGCGGCTTCCTGGTAGGTGGTACTTCCGGTCGTACGACCCTGAACGGTGAAGGTCTGCAGCACGAAGATGGTCACAGCCACATTCAGTCTCTGACTATCCCTAACTGTATCTCTTACGACCCGTCTTACGCGTACGAAGTGGCTGTCATCATGCACGACGGTCTGACCCGTATGTACGGTGAAGCACAAGAGAACATTTACTACTACATCACCACGCTGAACGAAAACTACCACATGCCGGCGATGCCAGCAGATGCTGAGGAAGGTATCCGTAAAGGTATCTACAAACTCGAAACCGTTGCAGGTAGCAAAGGTAAAGTTCAGCTGCTGGGCTCCGGCTCTATCCTGCGTCACGTACGTGAAGCTGCACAGATCCTGGCGAACGACTACGGTGTAGGTTCTGACGTGTACAGCGTAACCTCCTTCACTGAACTGGCACGTGATGGCCAGGATTGTGAGCGCTGGAACATGCTGCACCCAATGGAAACTCCGCGCGTTCCGTACATCGCTCAGGTGATGAACGACGCTCCAGCGGTTGCTTCTACTGACTATATGAAACTGTTCGCTGAGCAGGTTCGTACTTACGTACCGGCTGATGATTATCGCGTACTGGGTACTGACGGCTTCGGTCGTTCTGACAGCCGCGAAAACCTGCGTCACCACTTCGAAGTTGATGCTTCTTACGTGGTTGTAGCAGCACTGGGCGAACTGGCTAAACGTGGCGAAATCGATAAGAAAGTGGTTGCTGAAGCAATTACTAAATTCAACATCGATGCAGAAAAAGTTAACCCGCGTCTGGCGTAAGAGGTAAAAGAATAATGGCTATCGAAATCAATGTACCGGACATCGGGGCTGATGAAGTTGAAATCACCGAGATCCTGGTCAAAGTGGGCGACAAAGTTGAAGCTGAACAGTCGCTGATCACCGTAGAAGGCGACAAAGCCTCTATGGAAGTCCCGTCTCCTCAGGCTGGCATCGTTAAAGAGATCAAAGTCTCTGTTGGCGATAAAACCGAGACGGGCAAACTGATCATGATTTTCGATTCCGTCGACGGTGCAGCAGCTGCTGCACCTGCGCAGGAAGAGAAGAAAGCCGCTCCGGCCGCTGCTGCACCAGCAGCTGCCGCGGCAGCGAAAGACGTTAACGTGCCTGACATCGGTGGTGACGAAGTTGAAGTCACTGAAATCCTGGTGAAAGTGGGCGATACCGTTGCGGCTGAGCAGTCGCTGATCACCGTAGAAGGCGACAAAGCCTCTATGGAAGTGCCGGCTCCGTTCGCAGGTACTGTTAAAGAGATTAAGATCAACACCGGTGACAAAGTGTCTACTGGCTCGCTGATTATGGTCTTCGAAGTGGCGGGTGCTGCACCTGCTGCTGCGCCTGCGCAGGCCGCTGCTCCGGCAGCCGCTGCACCAGCTGTTGCTGGTGGCGCGAAAGACGTTAACGTACCAGACATCGGCGGTGACGAAGTTGAAGTGACCGAAGTGATGGTGAAAGTGGGCGACAAAGTTGCCGCTGAACAGTCACTGATCACCGTTGAAGGCGACAAGGCTTCTATGGAAGTGCCAGCGCCATTCGCGGGTACTGTTAAAGAGATCAAAATCAGCACTGGCGACAAAGTGTCTACTGGCTCGCTGATTATGGTCTTCGAAGTGGAAGGCGCTGCGCCTGCGGCAGCTCCGGTTGCCGCTGCCGCTCCGGCCCCTGCTGCTGCACCGGCTCAGGCTGCTAAACCCGCTGCGGCACCTGCTGCAAAAGCGGAAGGCAAATCTGAATTCGCTGAAAACGACGCTTACATCCACGCCACTCCGCTGATCCGCCGCCTGGCGCGCGAATTCGGCGTTAACCTGGCGAAAGTGAAAGGGACGGGCCGTAAAGGTCGTATCCTGCGCGAAGACGTTCAGGCTTACGTGAAAGACGCGGTGAAACGCGCTGAAGCGGCTCCTGCTGCTGCCACTGGTGGCGGTATCCCGGGCATGCTGCCGTGGCCGAAAGTGGACTTCAGCAAGTTCGGCGAAATCGAAGAAGTGGAACTGGGCCGTATCCAGAAAATCTCTGGTGCTAACCTGAGCCGTAACTGGGTGATGATCCCGCACGTTACGCACTTCGACAAAACCGATATCACCGATCTGGAAGCGTTCCGTAAACAGCAGAACGCCGAAGCTGAGAAGCGTAAACTGGACGTGAAATTCACCCCAGTGGTCTTCATCATGAAAGCCGTTGCTGCTGCTCTTGAGCAGATGCCACGCTTCAACAGCTCCCTGTCCGAAGATGGCCAGAAGCTGACGCTGAAGAAATACATCAACATCGGTGTTGCGGTTGATACGCCAAATGGTCTGGTTGTTCCGGTCTTCAAAGACGTGAACAAGAAGAGCATCACTGAGCTGTCCCGTGAACTGACCGTGATCTCCAAAAAAGCGCGTGATGGCAAGCTGACTGCTGGCGAAATGCAGGGCGGTTGCTTCACCATCTCCAGCATCGGTGGCCTGGGTACGACCCACTTCGCACCGATTGTGAACGCGCCGGAAGTGGCAATCCTCGGTGTGTCCAAGTCTGCGATGGAGCCGGTATGGAATGGCAAAGAGTTCATGCCGCGTCTGATGATGCCAATCTCTCTGTCCTTCGACCACCGCGTGATCGACGGTGCTGATGGTGCGCGTTTCATCACCATCATCAACAACACCCTGAGCGACATTCGCCGCCTGGTGATGTAATCGAAAAGCCGGCCAATCGGCCGGCTTTTTTCTGTTAATCTCATGGTGTTTGTGAGGTTATTGGCGAAAGCGATAATTCGTGAGCCGTTTGTTGTTTCAAAATTGTTAACAATTTTGTAAACTGCGGGCGGATAGAACGTCCCGGTGGATGAAGGGCGACAAGTACCTGGACCGCCGGAAATCAATAAGAGGTCATGATGAGTACTGAAATCAAAACTCAGGTCGTGGTACTTGGGGCAGGCCCGGCAGGTTACTCTGCAGCCTTCCGTTGCGCTGATTTAGGTCTGGAAACCGTAATCGTAGAACGCTACAGCACCCTCGGTGGTGTTTGCCTGAACGTAGGCTGTATCCCTTCTAAAGCGCTGCTGCACGTAGCGAAAGTTATCGAAGAAGCCAAAGCACTGGCTGAACACGGTATCGTCTTCGGCGAGCCGAAAACCGATATCGACAAAATTCGTACCTGGAAAGAGAAAGTTATCACTCAGCTGACCGGTGGTCTGGCGGGTATGGCCAAAGGCCGTAAAGTGAAAGTGGTAAACGGTCTGGGTAAATTCACCGGCGCGAACACCCTGGAAGTGGAAGGTGAGAACGGTAAAACTGTGATCAACTTCGACAACGCGATCATCGCGGCAGGTTCTCGTCCGATTCAGCTGCCGTTCATTCCTCATGAAGATCCACGCGTGTGGGACTCCACCGATGCGCTGGAGCTGAAATCCGTACCTAAGCGTATGCTGGTTATGGGTGGCGGTATCATCGGTCTGGAAATGGGTACCGTGTACCATGCGCTGGGTTCAGAGATCGACGTGGTTGAAATGTTCGACCAGGTTATCCCGGCTGCTGACAAAGATATCGTTAAAGTCTTCACCAAACGCATCAGCAAGAAATTCAACCTGATGCTGGAAACCAAAGTGACTGCCGTTGAAGCGAAAGAAGACGGTATTTACGTTTCTATGGAAGGCAAAAAAGCCCCTGCAGAACCACAGCGTTACGACGCCGTGCTGGTGGCTATCGGTCGTGTGCCGAACGGTAAAAACCTCGACGCAGGCAAAGCTGGCGTGGAAGTGGACGACCGTGGCTTCATCCGTGTTGACAAACAGCTGCGCACTAATGTGCCGCACATCTTTGCTATCGGCGATATCGTCGGTCAGCCAATGCTGGCACACAAAGGTGTTCACGAAGGTCACGTTGCCGCTGAAGTTATCGCGGGCATGAAGCACTACTTCGATCCGAAAGTGATCCCATCTATCGCGTACACCGAGCCAGAGGTTGCATGGGTTGGTCTGACTGAGAAAGAAGCGAAAGAGAAAGGCATCAGCTACGAAACCGCCACCTTCCCGTGGGCTGCTTCTGGCCGTGCTATCGCTTCCGACTGCGCAGACGGTATGACCAAACTGATCTTCGACAAAGAGACTCACCGTGTGATCGGTGGTGCGATTGTCGGTACCAACGGCGGCGAGCTGCTGGGTGAAATCGGTCTGGCTATCGAAATGGGTTGTGACGCTGAAGACATCGCGCTGACCATCCACGCTCACCCAACTCTGCACGAGTCTGTGGGCCTGGCGGCAGAAGTGTTCGAAGGTAGCATCACCGACCTGCCAAACGCCAAAGCGAAGAAGAAATAAGTTTCTTAACGCTTGCTAAACGCCTCTTCGGAGGCGTTTTTTTTGCCTTCAGGAACCCATTCCGCTTTATGGCGTGACGGGTTGCCACGCTTTATCAGGGCTATACGATGTTAACGCTTGTGCTTTCTGCTGTGACTCGCTGCCAAGATTGGCCTGGTATACCTTGTCGTCCTGATTTATCACAAAGCTCATCACGCCCGTCTGGCCGTAGCTGACTGGCCAGGCCACCATGGCAAAGCCGTTTTTATCCGGCAGGATGCGGAAACGGTATCCGTGATAACCGGCCCCCGGCTCTTTCGGGCTGAATGCCGGGCCAAGCGGGCTGGGCATCTCACCCGGTGATGCAGGCCAGTACAGGCCATCTTTTTTCCCTTCAGAACTTACAATTTTCCGGGCGTACGTCTGGTTCATCGCAAAATAGCTTTGCTGAGCATCCACATAGGCGTGTAACGCTTCGATAGCCGCGAGCTCGTTGCGCCCGATCTCACGGGTCAGGATCTCCTCGGCAGCTTCCTTCATATCAAATTGCCAGCCGGAAGAGGTCTTGATAACCGGGATCGGCAGTTGCCAGTCGCCGTCACCGACAACAAGATGTGCCGTATCGCCGTCGATGACGGTGTTATGACGAACTTTCCAGTCGCGAAGGAAGCGATCAACGGCATCAGGATCGACCCCTTCAGGCGGCAGGAAATCGCGCCAGTTTTCCCCGAGCAGGTTGTTCATTGCATTTTCATTTTGCCCACTGATGGCGTTTGCCAGCGCATCGGTTGCCTTGTCTGGCGTACTGAAGGATTGCTGTGCCATCGCGGTGGCCGAAACCATGAACAACACCATTCCACTGAGTAATTTACTTTTCATGTCGGTTCTCTTAACGATGACGGAATTCGCGGTGTTCAGCCCGACCAGAGGACATCTGCCGTGGCTGTTGATTACGGGCAGACATCTGTCGACTTTGCGCACCTCGCTGCTGTTGCGCTTGCCAGTTGGCGGAGCGGCTGTCGTTGCCGCTTAGCGCGTTAGCACGCGGCTGGCTGGTTCGCTGCTGAATATTCCGCTGTTGAGGGTTACGCTGTTGCGCTGTTTGCGAAACCCGTTTCTCCTGTCTCTGGGCTGTGGTCTGGCGATTCTCACGTTGCTGGGTGTTGGTTCGTTTCGCGGTCTGAGGTTTGGTGTCGTAACCACGGTAGTTATTACGTTGGGAAATCTGCTGTAGTTGTTGGCTGGAAGCCTGGCGCTGTGCGTCTTTGGTTCCCGGGCGCGCTGTCTGAGGGAATGTTTTGCCCGTCGATTTTTCCATTTGGTTCATCGCAGCCTGACGCTGGCTGTCACGGTTGACCGGTGTCTTCTGCGTCGAACTGAGTCCCGTTGCCGTATTCGTGGAGTGGAAGCGGGTATTGAGCTGATTGTTTGGATATGGCACGCCCTCGCGATAGGCCGGG
This sequence comes from Enterobacter cloacae, assembly GCA_014169315.1. Taxonomy (NCBI): domain Bacteria; kingdom Pseudomonadati; phylum Pseudomonadota; class Gammaproteobacteria; order Enterobacterales; family Enterobacteriaceae; genus Enterobacter; species Enterobacter cloacae. The sequence goes on from AP022133.1 coordinate 726,023, forward strand.
TTATGCTGCCAGGTCCGGTTGGCGTCCGTCAGGCGTTGCCCACTGATTTTATTGAAATTATCAACGTTGATATTGATGTTGTTATCACCGTTGCGGTTATAGCCGCCGTGATGATCCCAGTCATCATCATGATGGTCGTCGTCATCCCAGTCGATGTTGCTGAAGATAGCGTAGGTTGTCGCGACACCCAGACTGAAACCTAAGCCGTTCACGAAGCTATTGCCAAATTGCTCACCGGGCGTTGGGGGGAGATAGGTTGGTGGATAGGCAGTGTTTGGCCAGGTACCGTAAACCGTATTGGGGTTATAGGTGGGGACGTATACCACCTGCGGGTCGGCAGATTCGATCTTAATGACCGTTGGGTTTGTCGTGGTGGTTGTACTTGTACTTGTACTTGTACTTGTTGTTGTCGACTCGCTGGTTGCGGCTTTAGCAGGAGCGGGTTTTGTCACGGTGGTGACAGTTTGTTGCGGCGTCGATTGTAACGCACCGGTTTGCTGAGCCAGCAGGCGCAGACGTTGAACCGAATCCATCACGTCTTGTGGCTGCGCGAGGAAAGCATCACCCAGATTTTGTACCCACGGCGGATTTTCACCCAAGAGCGACATCAGTTGAGGGAACGCAACCAGCGACTTCACGCTGGGATCCCACGGCTGACTGGCAACGGCCTGAATGGCGGCATCACCCTGCATCTTAGGATTATCCTTTGACCACTGCGCGGCCTGGATAACGTTTGACGGATAGGTCGATGCCATCAAAATTTGCGACAGTAGCGCATCCGGGTAGAGCGCGATGGGGGCCACCCACTGATCGATTTGCGCTGCACTGTACGTTGGCGGCGCAACCGGGGCGGCTTGTGCGGCTGGTGCCGGTGTGGCAACGGGAGCCGGTGCCGAAGGTTGTTGTGCAACCGGAGCAGGAGCGGTGGGCTCCGTTGCACGGCTTTTGACAAACATGACGCCAGAGGCGGCAAACAGCCCGGCACTGCACAGAAGGACAAGCAGATGTGGCTTAAAGGGCAACTTCATAGAATGACTCCAACGAGACAAGTGCTGCGCCGTAAGGCGTTCCTGTTGCTGCGAGTATTGTTCACCCGTGTTTTGCAGTTTTGACTTTTATTGGGAAACCACGCGGTGTATCCGGATAAAGAGTGTGAGCATTTATTACACAATTATATCTGATAGTTGAAAAGCCGCCGGGATATTCAGAAGGCCGCTCTTGCGAGCGGCCAGCAGCTAGTTGCCGAGGTTGACGACAAACAGCACCGTGATGTCGGATATGTTCCAGCCACCGTGCAGTGCGGTAAGCAGTAAACCCGTCACAACGATCAGCACAGTGATTCGCATCTCCATTGCGTGCGTTCCTGTACAGGCTACGCGGGTTCGTTCTTCACCGGGAAAGGCAGAACCTGGCAAATTGGGGTTTTGCCACGTAGATTACGGAACTGCTCCCGGGCCCGGTGACTGGCTGCTACACCAGCGAAGCAGGCCGATGAGAAGAGTAGTGGATTCAAAGGGTATGAAGAAGGGGAAAAATGCATTTACATAATCTTTCATTCAAAACGGGAAAGCGCTGCGCAGAATGAAAAAATCACCTTGCAAGTCTATACGCAGGAGAGCAAAATTCGCTGCGTTGGGGTTTTGCCGCAAATCTGCCAGCCCGGTGTGCTACCACCGCAAGGCAACAAATTAACCGCTGTCAGGCGGTTTTTTTGTGCCCAAAATTCGCCTCGCCTTCCCGCTATACCACTCTTAACGATTCAGCAAATTTTTTAATGTTGCTTTTTTGTAAACGGATTAACACTGTGCAGAAATCCTGCTATGCTGCCCGACGCGGTATCGGGCATTTACCCTACAAACTGCTGTCTCACAGGAGCGTGAAGAGAACGTCCGCCGCATATGACAATGAGAGCGAGGAGAACCGTCGTGCTAGAAGAATACCGTAAGCACGTAGCAGAACGTGCCGCCGAGGGGATTGTACCCAAACCTTTAGATGCAACCCAAATGGCCGCGCTCGTCGAGCTGCTGAAGAACCCGCCTAAGGGCGAAGAAGAATTCCTGTTAGATCTGTTGATCAACCGTGTACCGCCTGGTGTAGATGAAGCGGCCTACGTAAAAGCCGGTTTCCTTGCTGCCATTGCCAAAGGCGCAGCCACCTCCCCACTGGTAACTCCTGAAAAAGCGATTGAATTGCTCGGCACCATGCAGGGCGGTTACAACATTCATCCGCTGATTGACGCGCTGGATAACGACACGCTGGCACCGATTGCCGCAAAAGCGCTCTCTTCAACGCTGCTGATGTTTGATAACTTCTACGATGTGGAAGAAAAAGCGAAAGCGGGCAACGTCTACGCGAAGCAGGTGATGCAGTCCTGGGCTGATGCAGAATGGTTCCTGAACCGTCCTGCGCTGGCTGAAAAAATCACCGTTACCGTCTTCAAAGTGACGGGTGAAACCAACACTGATGACCTTTCTCCGGCACCGGATGCATGGTCTCGCCCGGATATCCCTCTGCACGCGCTGGCGATGCTGAAGAACGCCCGTGAAGGTATCGAGCCGGATCAGCCTGGCGTGGTCGGCCCAATCAAGCAGATTGAAGCGTTGCAGAAAAAAGGTTTCCCGCTGGCTTACGTGGGTGACGTTGTCGGTACTGGTTCTTCCCGTAAATCCGCAACTAACTCCGTGCTGTGGTTCATGGGCGATGATATCCCGCACGTGCCAAATAAGCGCGGCGGCGGTCTGTGCCTCGGCGGCAAAATCGCACCCATCTTCTTTAACACGATGGAAGATGCGGGCGCACTGCCGATTGAAGTCGACGTCTCTGACCTGAACATGGGCGACGTGATTGACGTATACCCGTTCAAAGGTGAAGTGCGTAACCATGAAACCAACGAACTGCTGGCAAGTTTTGAGCTGAAAACCGATGTGCTGGTTGACGAAGTCCGTGCCGGTGGCCGTATCCCGCTGATCATCGGTCGTGGCCTGACTACCAAAGCGCGTGAAGCGCTGGGTCTGCCGCACAGCACGGTATTCCGTCATGCAAAAGATGTGGCAGAAAGCAACCGTGGTTACTCTCTGGCGCAGAAAATGGTGGGCCGTGCGTGCGGCGTAACCGGTATCCGTCCGGGCGCATACTGCGAGCCGAAGATGACTTCCGTAGGCTCTCAGGATACCACTGGCCCAATGACCCGTGACGAACTGAAAGACCTGGCGTGCCTGGGCTTCTCGTCTGACCTGGTGATGCAGTCATTCTGTCACACGGCGGCATATCCGAAGCCGGTTGACGTGACTACACACCATACGCTGCCAGACTTCATCATGAACCGTGGCGGTGTGTCCCTGCGTCCGGGTGATGGTGTTATCCACTCCTGGCTGAACCGTATGCTGCTGCCTGATACCGTAGGTACCGGTGGTGACTCCCATACCCGTTTCCCGATTGGTATCTCCTTCCCGGCGGGCTCTGGTCTGGTGGCGTTTGCTGCTGCGACCGGCGTGATGCCGCTGGATATGCCGGAATCGGTTCTGGTGCGCTTCAAAGGCAAAATGCAGCCGGGTATCACCCTGCGCGACCTGGTTCACGCAATTCCGCTGTATGCCATCAAACAGGGCCTGCTGACCGTTGAGAAGAAAGGTAAGAAGAACATCTTCTCTGGTCGTATCCTGGAAATTGAAGGTCTGCCGGACCTGAAAGTAGAACAGGCGTTCGAACTGACTGATGCTTCTGCTGAGCGTTCAGCTGCGGGCTGTACCATCAAGCTGAACCAGGCACCAATCGAAGAGTACCTGACCTCTAACATCGTGCTGCTGAAGTGGATGATTGCAGAAGGCTACGGCGACCGTCGTACGCTGGAGCGTCGTATCCAGGGCATGGAAAAATGGCTGGCAGATCCGCAGTTGCTGGAAGCCGATGCTGACGCAGAATACGCGGCGGTGATCGACATCGATCTGGCGGATATCAAAGAGCCAATCCTGTGTGCGCCAAACGATCCTGACGATGCGCGTCTGCTCTCTGATGTTCAGGGCGACAAGATTGACGAAGTGTTTATCGGTTCGTGCATGACCAACATCGGTCACTTCCGCGCGGCTGGTAAGCTGCTGGATACCCACAAAGGCCAGCTGCCAACCCGTCTGTGGGTGGCTCCGCCAACCCGTATGGATGCTGCTCAGCTGACTGAAGAGGGTTACTACAGCGTGTTTGGTAAGAGCGGTGCGCGTATTGAAATCCCTGGCTGTTCCCTGTGTATGGGTAACCAGGCGCGTGTAGCCGACGGTGCGACGGTGGTCTCCACCTCTACCCGTAACTTCCCGAACCGTTTAGGTACCGGTGCTAACGTTTATCTGGCCTCTGCGGAGCTGGCGGCGGTTGCCGCGCTGATTGGCAAACTGCCAACGCCGGAAGAGTACCAGACTTATATCGCTCAGGTTGATAAGACGGCGGTGGATACCTACCGCTATCTGAACTTCGACCAGCTCTCTCAGTACACCGAGAAGGCTGACGGGGTTATCTTCCAGACCGCGGTATAAACAGCAAAACCGTCTCTGTAGAGACGGTTTTTCGTGTTTTCACCCTCTCCCGTAGAGAGGGCAGGAGTGAGGGCATCAGGCCGCAGGGTCTTGCTCTCACTTTTTATTTTCATTCCTCCCACCTCCCACGCTTTTTTTCTTCCTCTCTGCTGCGATAATTAACGTAATGGCTTTGCAGAGGAAAATACTATGGATTACGAATTTCTGCGCGACATCACCGGAGTGGTGAAAGTGCGTATGTCGATGGGCCACGAAGCCGTTGGACACTGGTTTAACGAAGAGGTGAAAGAGAACCTCGCGTTACTTGATGAAGTGGAACAGGCTGCGCAGACGGTAAAAGGCAGTGAGCGATCCTGGCAGCGTGCCGGACACGAATATACGCTGTGGATGGACGGCGAAGAGGTGATGGTGCGTGCCAACCAGCTTGAATTCTCGGGCGATGAGATGGAAGAGGGGATGAGCTACTACGACGAAGAGAGCCTGTCGCTGTGCGGTGTTGAAGACTTCCTCAAAGTGGTGGCTGCGTATCGTGAGTTCATGAAACAGAAATAACACCCCGGAGCATCCCTGCTCCGGGTCCGTTTTACACGGCCGGAATATTGCGGCCGTAGTAGATTTCGCGCATCTCTTTCCAGAGCCGGTCAGTGATGACCTTGCGCTCTTCTTCGCTCAAATCTTCCGGTCTGGTATGGAACATGTAGTGCTTAAGGTCGAATTCCTTAAGTAACATCTTGGTATGGAAGATGTTTTCCTGATACACGTTCACGTCCACCATGTCGTACAGCGCCTTCATATCATCGGACATAAAGTTCTGGATGGAGTTGATCTCGTGGTCGATGAAGTGTTTCATGCCGTTGATATCACGGGTGAAACCACGCACACGATAATCAATGGTCACGATGTCGGATTCCAGCTGGTGGATTAAGTAGTTCAGCGCCTTAAGAGGCGAAATCACGCCACAGGTAGAGACTTCAATATCCGCGCGGAAGGTACACAGACCGCCTTCAGGATGGCTTTCAGGGTAGGTATGCACGCAGATGTGACTTTTATCCAGGTGGGCCACGACGGCCTCTGGCAGTGGGCCTGGATGTTCGGTGTTGTCGATAAGCTTAGGGTCGACCGGCTCTTCGCTGACCAGAATCGTCACGCTGGCACCCTGTGGCTCATAATCCTGACGGGCAATATTCAGGATATTTGCGCCGATAATAGAGCAGGTTTCTGACAGGATCTCGGTCAGACGATTGGCATTGTAGAGTTCATCGATATAGGCGATATACCCATCGCGCTCTTCTGCGGTTTTGGCATAGCAGATATCGTAAATACAAAAACTCAGGCTTTTGGTCAGGTTGTTAAAGCCATGCAGCTTAAGCTTTTTCAATTAGCTCACCCCCTTAGAGGACAGCGCATCTTGCAGGTACTGCGGCAAGGCAAATGCGGCAGTATGGATAGCCGGATTGTAGTATCGGCACTGAAGACCGGCCTGGTGGAAACGGGCCTGAATAATTCCGGTGGAGAGATGACGCAACACTTCGTTATCGGTCGCCCAGGCGAAAGTCATGATCCCGCCGTAGTAGGTCGGAATAGCGGCCTGATAGAAGCTGACGTCACTAAAGTAAGTGCTCAGCTTGCGGTGGCTGTCGAGGGCTTCATCCTGCTGCAGGAAGCAAACACCGTTTTGCGCCACAAAGATCCCCCCTGGTTTCAGGCAACGCTTACAGCCTTCGTAGAAAGAAGAGGTAAACAGCGATGCGCCAGGGCCGATAGGATCAGTGCAGTCGGAGATAATCACATCAAAGGTTTGCGTGGTCTGATTAACGAAGTTGACGCCATCATCAATGACCAGATTAAAGCGCGGATCGTCATAACTACCGGCGCTGTGGTTGGGCAGATACTGGCGGCAGAAGGAGACGACGCCTGCATCAATTTCCACCATTGTGATGGTTTCAATGGATTGATGACGGGACACTTCGCGCAGCATGGCACCGTCGCCACCGCCGATAATCAGAACGTGCTTCGCGTGCCCGTGTGCCAGTAGCGGTACGTGGGTCATCATTTCGTGATAGATAAACTCATCGCGCTCGGTGGTTTGCACCACGCCATCCAGTGCCATCACGCGGCCAAAGGCGGCGTTCTCGAAGATGACCAGATCCTGATGATCGGTTTTCTCGTGATAAAGCACGTTATCGACGGCAAAGTATTGACCAAACTGGTCATGCAGCGTTTCATGCCATACCGGGTTATCGGTCATGAGTTGACACCTCCTTTGTTAACATCCGTTACCCCAGAGAATTGGGCGCAACATGCATAGCTAACTATAACCGTGGGTTCACGGTTATAGCGGTCAACAGGGGCGTCGGGAAGGTTATTTCACGTAGGCGAGCAGGCTGAGTGAATCACGAGCCAGCGCTTTGCATTTTTTTGCAGTGGGGATGCCAATACCGCTTAAATCGCGGTAGCTGTCTTCACCGAGCGCCTTCATGTCGAAGCTGTCGTAGTTGCTGAGATCCCATTGGTTCTGCTGGGCAAAAAAGACCAGTGCGCGACGAATCTGCCCGTTGGGTAAATTCTGGTAGCCACAATCGTTTTTCAGGAATACAAAAACTGCCGTTAAATCGGCCATATCTTCCGCTTCGTTTTCACTTAGCGCATAGCTGTTCGCACACATTGCCATCAGGCTGCCGAACAAAATTGTCCTGAAAAACGTCTTCATTGCTTCTACCACTGCATCACGGAAAATTAACGTTAGCATACTTGATGCCAGGGCGACGATCTTTAATTATTACCGCTTTACTTGACCTTCCGGTAAGGGGAGGGTTTATGCTCAAAATATCGCCTGCAGGAAATAAGGAAATGAACATGCAACGTCGTGATTTTTTGAAATATTCCGCTGCGCTGGGGGTTGCCAGTGCATTACCACTGTGGAGTCGTGCGGTTTTTGCGGCTGACAGACCCACCTTACCGATTCCCGAATTACTCACCGCTGATGCCCGTAGCCGCATTCAGCTTGTTGTTCAGTCCGGTAAAACGACCTTTGGTAAGCATAACGCCACAACGTGGGGTTATAACGGTAGCCTGCTTGGCCCGGCCATCCAGCTACGCAAGGGGAGCGCCGTGACGGTTGATATCCACAACACGCTGGCAGAAGAGACTACGCTGCACTGGCACGGTCTGGAAGTGCCGGGGGAGGTTGATGGTGGGCCGCAGGGGATCATCAAGGCTGGTGATAAGCGTAGCGTCACCTTTACCCCCAACCAGCGCGCAGCGACCTGCTGGTTCCACCCACATCAGCACGGAAAAACGGGCCATCAGGTGGCGATGGGGCTGGCCGGTCTGGTACTGATTGAAGATGATGAAAGCCGCCTGTTGCGCCTGCCGAAACAGTGGGGCATTGACGATATCCCGGTCATTGTTCAGGACAAGAAATTCACTGCAGACGGTCAGATTGATTATCAGCTGGATGTGATGAGCGCGGCGGTAGGCTGGTTTGGCGATACGCTGCTGACTAACGGCGCTATTTACCCGCAGCATGCCGCCCCGAAAGGCTGGCTGCGTTTACGTCTGCTCAATGGGTGTAATGCGCGTTCGCTGAATTTTGCTGCCAGCGATAAACGTCCGCTGTACGTGGTGGCGAGTGACGGCGGGCTACTGCCTGAGCCGGTTAAGGTGAACGAATTGCCGATGCTGATGGGCGAGCGATTCGAGGTGCTGGTGGATATCAGTGATGGCAAATCGTTTGACCTGGTCACGCTGCCGGTGAGCCAGATGGGGATGGCCGTCGCACCCTTTGATAAGGCTCACCCGGTGTTGCGCATTCAGCCGCTGCAGATTGCCGCCTCCGGTACGCTGCCGGATACGCTAAGCACGCTCCCGGCCTTGCCTTCACTTGAGGGCTTAACCCAGCGCACGCTGCAGCTCTCAATGGACCCAATGCTCGACATGATGGGGATGCAGGCGCTGATGGAGAAGTACGGCAATCAGGCGATGGCGGGTATGCAGCACGGGCAGATGATGGGCCACATGAATATGGATCACGGGAAAATGGGCGGCATGGGGAACATGAACCACGGCGATCATGGCTTCGATTTCCACAATGCCAACCGGATCAACGGCAAAGCGTTTGACATGAACACGCCGATGTTTGCTGCCACAAAGGGACAGTTTGAACGTTGGGTTATTTCCGGTGTCGGCGACATGATGTTGCATCCATTCCATATTCACGGTACGCAGTTCCGCATTCTCTCGGAGAACGGTAATGCACCCGTTGCGCATCGCGCGGGCTGGAAAGATACGGTAAGGGTTGAAGGTGGAGTCAGTGAGGTGCTGGTGAAATTCGACCATGAGGCACCGAAAGAATTTGCCTATATGGCGCACTGCCATCTGCTGGAGCATGAAGATACGGGGATGATGTTGGGATTCACGGTTTAAAGCAGGTGCGGCCTGATGCCCTCACCCTGACCCTCTCCCATAGGGAGAGGGGACAAACACTAAAAACGGCAACTTTCGTTGCCGTTTTGCTTTTATTTGCCTTCGTCAGGCAATGCATACGCGACAATATAGTCGCCCATCTTCGTGCCAAACGAACCATGACCGCCCGCTGAGATGACAACGTACTGTTTGCCATTCACTTCATAGGTCATCGGCGTTGCCTGTCCACCCGCGGGCAGACGGCCTTGCCACAGTTTCTCACCGTTGGTCATGTTGTACGCGCGCAGGTAGTTATCTGCGGTCGCCGCGATGAACAGCACGTTACCGGCGGTAGAGATTGGGCCACCCAGCATTGGCATACCCATATTGAACGGTACCGGAACCGGCATCGGGAACGGCATGCTGTCCTGTGGTGTACCAATACGTTTCTTCCACACGATCTGGTTGGTTTTCAGATCCAGACCGGAGATATAACCCCAGGCTGGCTGTTTACACGGCAGGCCAAACGGTGACAGGAACGGATTCAGGGTCACGCCAAACGGTACGCCGTACTGCGGCTGAATACCGGATTCTGTACCGGTACCTTTCGCGTCTTTCGGCGGTTCCATTGGGTTGCCCGGGCCACGTGGGATCAGTTTAGACACGAACGGCAGGGCCATTGGGTTAGCAATCGCCACCTGACGGTTCGGGTCAACGGAGATCCCGCCCCACTCGAACATCCCCAGGTTACCCGGGAAGACCAGCGTACCCTGCTCAGATGGCGGAGTGAAAATGCCTTCATAGCGCAACTGATGGAACATCACGCGGCACACCAGCTGGTCAAACATGGTGGCACCCCACATGTCTGCACCGCTGAGGTCTTTCTTCGGACGGAAGCTCAGGTCAGAGAACGGCTGCGTTTTGCTGACGTAGTCGCCTTTTGCCGCGCCTTGCGGAACCGGTTTTTCCGGAGCCGGAACCACCAGTTTACCGTTGCTGCGATCCAGCACGAAGATGTTACCGGTTTTCGCCGGGGCATAAATCACCGGAACGGTTTTACCGTCAACGGTAATATCTGCCAGCGTCGGCTGGGATGGCATGTCCATATCCCACAGGTCGTGGTGAACGGTCTGATAGCTCCAGACCAGCTTACCGGTAGTCGCGTTCAGCGCCACGATGGCGCTCGCATAACGCTCCTGCTCCGGCGTGCGGTTACCGCCCCAGATATCCGGCGTGGTCACGCCCATTGGCAGATAGACCAGATCCAGCTTCGCGTCATACGCAGCCGGTGCCCAGGAGTTTGGCGAGTTAAAGGTAAAGGTGTGTTCGTCTGAGGGGATCGCGTTTGGATCTTTCGCACCCGGGTCGAAGGCCCACAGCAGTTTACCGGTATTCACGTCGAAGCCACGGATAACGCCAGAGGTTTCGCGGGTAGAGAAGTTATCCGTTACCGAACCGGCAACCACAATGGTTTTATCGGTGATGATCGGCGGTGAAGTTGGCTCATACAGACCCGGCGTGGTGTCCGGCATGTTGGTCTGCAGATTCAGGATACCTTTGTTGGCAAAGGTTTCGCACAGCTTGCCCGTTTCTGCGTTGACGGCAAACAGACGGCCATCGTTCACCGGCAGCATAATGCGGCGAGGGCAGTCGGCCACCACTTCAGGGCTTGCATTATCGGCACGCGCTTCGTGGTAAGAGACGCCACGGCAGGTGACATGCTGGAAGGACGGGTTGGCATTCAGCTGTGGATCGAAGTGCCATTTCTCTTTACCGGTGGCGGCATCAAGCGCGAACAGACGCTGGTGGGCGGTACACAGATAAAGCATGTCACCGACTTTAATCGGCGTCACTTCGTTGGTCAGTTCACCCGGATCGTTTGGCATCTTCAGGTCGCCGGTACGGAATACCCAGGCTTCCTTCAGGTTTTTAACGTTATCCGCGTTGATTTGCTTCAGCGGGGAGTAGCGTTGACCTTCCTGATTACGACCATAGGCCGGCCAGTCTCCGTCAGCGACCTGAGAGATGGCTGCAGCAGGCGTTGATTCCGTATTGAGCGTACCTTTGATCTCCTGCGGGTCGTTAAAACCGGCCCAGGTCAGGATACCGCCGCTGATCAGCAGAGCGACAACGAGCGCTGCTACGGCACCGCTGGACGGTACAATCAGGCGACGCCAGACAAACGGCAAAATCAGCCAGATACCAAAGAACACCAGAATGTCACTGCGTGGCGTCAGTGCCCAGAAGTCGAACCCGGCTTCCCAGACGCCCCAGATCATGGTTGCGAGGAGGAGGGCAGCATAAAGCCACAGTGCAGATTGCTTTCTGCGCCAGAGCAGGACGGTTACGCCAAGCATAACCAGGCCCGCAATCGGGTAGTACCAGGAACCGCCAATTGCGACCAGCCAGACGCCACCGATTAACAGGTACAAGCCGCAAAAGGCGGCAAATAGCGCTGTTAGTGTCACCAGTAGACGCGACTGTTGAGTTTTTGTTTCAGCCATAGAAAATGTACTCGTCAGTTTTGTTAATTATTTGCTAGCAATTAATTATAGGTATTAGCAAGTGTGATCGGAATCACAAAAATTGCTTTTTATAACTCATACGCCAGGGTTATCCATTTGCTGGTATAATGGCGAGCTTGCGTATCGATGCTGGAAGATGATTCATCCGCATTGAGAGATTTTCATTAAAATCATATGGTTAGTAATATGAAACATACTGTTGAAGTGATGATCCCGGAAGCCGAGATCAAAGCGCGTATCGCCGAACTGGGTCGTCAAATCACCGAACATTACAAGGACAGCGGCAGCGAAATGGTGCTGGTGGGTCTTCTGCGTGGCTCTTTCATGTTTATGGCAGACCTGTGCCGTGAAGTGCAGGTGTCACATGAGGTCGATTTTATGACCGCCTCCAGCTACGGCAGCGGCATGTCCACAACCCGTGATGTGAAAATCCTGAAAGATCTGGATGAAGATATTCGTGGCAAAGATGTGTTGATCGTTGAGGACATCATCGACTCTGGCAACACGCTCTCTAAAGTGCGCGAGATCCTGAGCCTGCGTGAACCGAAATCCCTGGCCATTTGTACCCTGCTGGATAAACCAAGCCGTCGTGAAGTGCAGGTACCTGTGGAATATGTCGGTTTCGCCATTCCTGACGAGTTCGTTGTGGGTTATGGCATTGACTACGCGCAGCGTTATCGCCATCTGCCGTATGTCGGGAAAGTGGTGCTGCTGGACGAGTAATACTCGTTGGGTGTGGTCTGGTGCCCTCACCCTGGCCCTCTCTCACAGTGAGAGGGAGAAAACGTAGGCCGGGTAAGGCGTAGCCGCCACCCGGCTTTTTTACGGGCACTTATTTATGGTTTACGTGCTTGAGTTTGAGGTTTGCAATACCCGAACGGTAGCGCTGCTCCAGCGTTTCACGGTTAGTGGCGGTCACTTCCAGGTTACGCAGCAAACCATCATGAATGCCGTACGCCCAGCCGTGGACGGACACTTTCTGTCCGCGTTTCCAGGCCGATTGCATAATGGTGGAGTGCCCCAGGTTATAAACCTGCTCCATGACGTTCAGTTCACACAGCGCGTCGAGACGATGTTCCTGCGGCATTTCGCCCAGCAGTGAGCTATGTTTGAACCAGATATCGCGGATGTGCAGTAGCCAGTTATCAATTAACCCCAGCTCCAGGTTTTCAACCGCCGCCTGCACGCCGCCGCAGCCGTAGTGGCCGCAAATGATGATGTGCTCGACTTCCAGAACGTCAACGGCATACTGAACAACAGAAAGGCAGTTAAGATCGGTATGAATCACCAGGTTGGCGACGTTGCGGTGAACAAACAGTTCACCCGGTTCGAGGCCGGTCAGGCGCTCTGCCGGAACGCGGCTGTCGGAACATCCAATCCATAGAAAGCGCGGGTTTTGCGCTTGTGCCAGCTTCCCGAAAAATCCGGGGTCTTCTTCCACCAGCATTTTTGACCATAGTGCATTGTTGCTGATGAGTGTATCTATGTCATTCATGGAGGTTAACGACCTGTAACCAAGTGATTGCGTTGCGCTACTATAGGGTAACCCGACTTTTAATGAAACTACACAACGTGTGTCAGAACTATAGGTAAGTTTAATTCATGGCGATTGCACTGGAGCTTGAGCAGCTTAAGAAAACCTATCCGGGCGGCGTTCAGGCCTTACGCGGGATAGATCTCAAAGTAGAAGCGGGTGATTTCTATGCGCTTCTGGGGCCGAATGGGGCGGGAAAATCTACCACCATCGGGATTATCAGTTCGCTGGTTAACAAGAGCTCTGGCCGGGTGAGCGTGTTTGGTTACGACCTGGAAAAAGATGTGGTCAACGCCAAGCGCCAGCTGGGGCTGGTACCGCAGGAGTTCAACTTCAACCCGTTCGAGACGGTACAGCAGATTGTTGTCAACCAGGCGGGGTACTATGGTGTAGAGCGTAAAGAGGCGATTGCCCGTAGCGAAAAGTACCTTAAACAGCTGGATCTGTGGGAAAAACGTAACGAACGTGCGCGGATGTTATCCGGTGGCATGAAGCGCCGCCTGATGATTGCCCGCGCCCTGATGCATGAGCCAAAACTGTTAATCCTGGATGAACCGACCGCAGGCGTGGATATCGAACTGCGTCGTTCAATGTGGGGGTTCCTGAAGGATCTCAATGACAAAGGCACGACCATCATTCTGACCACTCACTACCTTGAAGAGGCGGAAATGCTGTGCCGCAACATCGGCATCATTCAGCGCGGTGAGCTGGTGGAAAACACCTCGATGAAAGATCTGCTTTCCAAGCTGAAATCAGAAACCTTTATTCTGGATTTGGCACCGAAAAGCCCGCTGCCGGAGCTGGAAGGGTACCAGTATCGTCTGGTGGATACCTCCACGCTGGAAGTGGAAGTGCTGAGAGAGCAGGGCATCAACAGCGTCTTTTCCCAGTTGAGTGCCCAGGGCATTCAGGTATTAAGTATGCGTAACAAAGCGAACCGACTGGAAGAGCTGTTTGTCTCTCTGGTGCAGGATAAACAAGGAGACAAGGCATGACGCATCTTTACTGGGTCGCGCTGAAAAGCATCTGGGCGAAAGAGATCACCCGTTTTATGCGTATCTGGGTACAAACCCTGGTACCGCCGGTTATTACCATGACGCTCTACTTCATCATCTTCGGTAACCTGATTGGTTCCCGCATTGGTGAGATGCACGGTTTCACCTATATGCAGTTTATCGTGCCGGGTTTGATCATGATGGCGGTGATCACTAACGCCTACGCTAACGTGGCGTCATCGTTCTTTAGCGCCAAGTTCCAGCGCAACATTGAAGAGCTGTTGGTGGCACCCGTGCCAACGCACGTCATCATCGCCGGGTACGTGGGCGGTGGCGTGGCGCGTGCTCTGTGCGTAGGGATCCTGGTAACGGCGATTTCGTTGTTCTTTGTACCGTTCCAGGTACACTCGTGGCTGTTTGTGGCGCTGACGCTGCTGATGACGGCGATCCTGTTCTCGCTGGCCGGTTTGCTGAATGCGGTGTTTGCGAAAACGTTTGACGATATCAGCCTGATCCCGACCTTCGTGCTGACGCCGCTGACGTATCTCGGTGGAGTGTTCTACTCCCTGACGCTGCTGCCGCCGTTCTGGCAGGCGCTGTCCCACCTGAACCTGATTGTCTACATGATCAGCGGCTTCCGCTTTGGTTTCCTCGGCATTACTGACGTGCCACTGTTCACCACCGTGGCGGTACTGGCGGTGTTTATCATCGCTTTCTACCTACTGTGCTGGTATCTGATCCAGCGTGGCCGCGGGCTGCGCAGCTAACCTTCTGCCCGGCAACCTTCCGTATGCCGGGCGCTTTTCTTTGACAGTTATCACCGTAAATTCACCATCACTCCGCTAAACTACTCGCCTGCTAAGGAGAGAGCTATGCTGGGATGGGTCATCACCTGCCACGATGAACAGGCGCAGGATATGTTGCTAAAGCTTGAAGCCAGGTTTGGCCCGCTGGTGCAGTGTCGCGCGGTTAATTACTGGCGAGGGTTGAGCACCAATATGCTTGGCCGAATGATGTGTGATGCCCTGCATGAAACCGACACCGGCGATGGGGTTATCTTTCTCACCGATAAATCTGGTGCTGCGCCGTATCGTTCCGCCGCCTTAATGAGCCATAAGCATGACTGCTGTGAAGTGATTTCCGGAATTAGCCTGCCATTGCTGGAGTTAATGTATCCACAGCGTGAATCATTAAACAGCAAGGAGTTTCGTCATGCGATCGTGGCGCAAGGTGCCCCCGATGTCAGTAGTTTATGGCATCAGCAGCAGAAAAACCCACCTTTCATCCTGCTTCACGATCTGTATAAGAATTAAACATTGGTATTGATGTCGCTTTTGCTACAATGACATCAGTTCTTCCGTACCGATAAAAACATAATGTTTACGCGTATTCTTCTCCTGCTTTTGGTGTTCGTTTCCGGCGTCAGTTCAGCCAGTTTATTAAGCCAGAAAAGGCTGCCTGCTCAATATATGCAAACCACCGAAGATGCGGCGATCTGGGCGCAGGTGGGGAACAATGTGATCAACGTGGGTAATGTCCGTGCGGGGCAGATCCTGGCCGTGGTACCCGCAGCGGCAGACTATTATGAATTTCGCTTCGGTTTTGGTACGGGTTTTATCGACAAGGGGCACCTGGAGCCGGTTCAGGGAAAACAGCGCGTTGAAGATGGCCTGGGCGACCTGAACAAACCCCTTAGCAATCAAAACCTGGTTACCTGGAAAGACACCCCTGTTTATAATGATGCCGACAACGGCAGCGCCCCTTTCGGTACATTAAGTGCAAATCTTCGCTATCCGATCCTGAACAAGCTTAAAGATCGTCTGAACCAGACCTGGTTCCAGATCCGTATCGGTAACCGTCTGGCGTGGGTCAGTAGCCTGGATGCCCAGGAAGATCACGGTATTCCGGTCATGACTTATCACCATATTTTACGTGACGAGGAAAACACCCGTTTTCGTCATACCTCCACGACAACCAGCGTGCGTGCCTTCAGTAACCAGATGACCTGGCTTCGCGACCAGGGCTATACCACGCTGACGATGTACCAGCTTGAAGGGTACGTACGAAATAAAATAAACCTGCCGGCGAAGGCGGTGGTGCTCACCTTTGATGACGGCCTGAAGTCCGTTAACCGCTATGCTTACCCGATCCTGAAAGAGTACGGGTTTAAGGCGACGGCCTTTATCATCTCGTCACGAATCAAACGTCATCCGCAGAAGTGGGCACCAAAATACCTGCAGTTTATGAGTGTGTCGGAACTGGAGCAGATGCAGGATGTGTTTGATATCCAGTCACACACGCACTTTTTACACCGTGTGGATGACAACCATCAGCCGATTTTACTGAGCCGCAGCTACCACGTTATTTTGTTCGACTTTAAGCGCTCGCGGCGCGATCTGGCGCAGTTCAACCCACATGTTCTGTACCTTTCCTATCCGTTTGGCGGCTACAACGAGAACGCGGTTAAAGCGGCGAACGATGCCGGTTTCCATCTGGCGGTGACGACGGTGCGGGGGAAAGTGAAGCCAGGGGATAATCCGTTCCTGTTGAAGCGGCTGTATATTCTCAGAACGGATTCTCTGGAAACCATGTCGCGGCTGATCAGCAACCAGCCGCAGGGGTGATCAGTTGTAGCTTATTGTAAATGTGGCGGTTGATGAAAAGCTCCCTGCTTTAATCTCGCCTATCTTCTTCAACTTCCCTGAGAACGGGATCTGGTAATAGGGTTGATACCAACCGTCATTCCCACTGAAATTTGCGCCAACTGACGCACTGCCATCAACTTTGATGGCTTCCCAGCTATTGACAAGCTGTGCGGCGAGATCGACACCAACGCCCTCTGCTGTGCCGCTTTGGTTGATTAACGTATTACCGTCTGCCGTGTGGGCACCGTTCACCGTAATGCTGATGCTGTTCATACTGCAATTGTATAAATCCAGTGTAAAACGTCGTTCAGCCGTATAGCCGCTGGTCTTGTCAAAATCAGAAACGAAAAAATCACCAAAATTCACATCATAATGATCCCGCATATTCGAGTTATTGATGGAGTAGGTGAGGCAGGTGGGCTCATTAAGTTTAAATAATACGGAGCCCGTCGTGACATTTATTCTTATGATGTTGGCGGTGCTATCGCCCATTTTCAGGATGCCTATTGTTCCCGGTATTGCCATGACATTTGTCTGCCCTGTTTGGGGGCGATAGTCCGGGGTTTGGTACAGGGAGAAGAATACATCCCAGTTAGGTTCACTATTCTTATAACCGCCGCCAACGTACTCATCACTCGTCACAGATGCTCCTGGTTGGGTTGGCATATTTAAATACAGCTGGTTACCGCCAGCACAGTCGTTAGCACATCTTATTTCCATGGTATAAACAATGCCGGGAACGTTAGTTTTCAACAGCCCCTGGCCATTACCGGAATCAGATAGAATGTGACTGTCCATCATCCCGGCATCAGGGGCTGTGTATGTCACTGCGTTATTGCTTTGGGGGGAAGGATCACACGTTATTTCGGACCCCTGCCCCCCTGGAAATAATGCAGCGGTTGTCTCAGTCACGCCGAGCCCTACTGCGCCACTCGTTCCCCCAATGGGTGAAATAAGCTGATTAGCTGTCCAGAAGTTGGGTAGGATAATAGTCTGAGAACTTTTGAAATAGCATTTATAATTTGTCGCAAGCACCTGCCCGGCAAAGGAGAATAACGTACAAAATAAGAGGAGCAGTAAATAACGTCGTTTCATCATAAATCCTTTTATTGATAGGTGACGTTGATCACGACATTACTGGTGACCACGCCGTTGCTGATATCGCCGGTATTCTGATAACGGGCATAAAAGGTATAATCGGCGGGAAAGTGCGGCTCCGCTTTCCCGGAAAGGTCATACCCCACGTCTGAACTGCCATCGCTTTTGAGTACGTTGCTATGGTACTCCTCAGAAAACACCACCACGCCAACGTTGTTGGCCTGTCCCTGGGTGGCATTATTGGCAAAAACCTGTTTGTTCACCGGGTTTACGCCAAACTTTGGCGCAAACTGGAAATGAAGCTGCTGGCTGCCGCTTCCCGCTGGCGCAGTATCGCAGCTCACCACCTGAACGATAAACGGTGTGCCGCCGGCATCGGTTCCCGGCTGCAGGCGGTTGCTGCTGTCGGGGTTGTAAAACCAGTCGCGAGAGACGGTGGGCAGCGTTATATCACTGCCGTTCACCAGGTTTATCTGGCAGGTATTTGCCACAATCCGGGCGGAGAAATTTACATCCATGCCGCTGTCTTCCGCCTGGCTGAGGGCGGGCCAGTGCCCGGCCAACAGCGTGGTGAGCAGTACGAGCGTTGGCCGCATAAAAAGAGGAATCTGTCGCATTTTGCCCGCCAATGACTTACTCGTAGGTAACGATAAACGTGACCGGTGATGTCGCCTGGCCTGCAGTGACATCTGCCGCTGTTTTTCCGTTCGCTACCACCCATTGCGCAAACATATTAAACACCACGCCGCTCGGGTTGTTTCTGCTGCCAAATTCATGTGTGTAGGCATTAGACGGTGTACCGTTTACGCATTTAAGCTGGGTATCGGTACCCGATGACATGACGCGTTGCCCCACCAGCACAGCGGTATTGGTGGCCCCGGTGGTGGCGTAATTATCGCCGGAGCAACTGTTGCCCGCGCCCGGCTGCGCCGCGACGTTGATTTTCAGTACGCCCTCGCATTCTGTGAATGAGATTTGGAAGTCTTTCTCGATGGGGGCGGTGGCGATGTTCTGAAACTGGCTGATAAAGATATCGCCAAAATCAATTTCACTGGCCGGAACATTGTTATACATAACCTGGCCGGTACAGGTAGCGGGCAGAACCTCCGTTTCAAAGGTTCCCTGCAAGCTGGTGGTACCGGTAATACCCGACGCATCGCTTGCTGTGCTAAATAACCCGCCCACGATAGCCAGTGCGAGAAAAAGAGAATTAGATTTCATTATAGAACTCCGTTATATCGCAGAAATTATTCATAGCTAAAGTTGAACGTGGCGGTGGCCTGGAACTGACCAATCCCTGGGTTTGTTTTGCTGTATTCCCCGGTTGGTACCAGACGAGCCAGCAGCATGACTTTCCCGTCTTTGGCTTTATCCATCTCATCTGCGGTCCAGATAATGACTTCCGACCCGCTTTCCGAGGTGTTAGTACCAGAGAAGATCTTAAAATAGTTGGTTGAGGCGCTGGCGCGGGAAATCTTCACCCCCAGGGCGCTGGTAGCGTTGCGACTGTCACTGGTGCCGGGCAGCAGAATGGTGGCGTCGTTGGCATAGGGGGTGCCGCTGATGGTGGTTTTTATACCACTAAACGATGTTGGACAATTTTTCACCTCCAGAGAAAAGGTGGCCATGTTGGGTGCTGTGGTGGTGTTGTCATCCTTATGGTGGATGATGTCGCTCAGCGTGACCTGCCCCGTGCCAATCGTAATGGTGGCAGCGGCATTAGCGCCGTTAATGGTCATATCGCAGGTGGTGTTGCGAATATTCGCGTTAAACGTCACATCAAAGGATTGATCGCCTGAACCGGCATTCGCAGTCACAGGGAGGGTTGCGCCGATCGCCAGTGCCAGCATAGCTATGGGCAGGCTGCGACGATGAGGGTATTTTTGGTGATTCATCAAGGAAACTCCCTGTAAAGTAACGATTGTTATTGCACGTGACAACGTTGGTTGCTCAGGAGGGGGGTTAACCCGGCTTTTTGCGCGCTGTCGGTTATCTGGTAATGCACCGTGCAGGCGCTGCCCGCTTCTTTACCCCAGACAACCCGCAGGTTGCCTTTCTCCTCCACGCCGCGGACGTAGGCTTGTCCGGCCTGGCCTACGGTACCGACCTGCTCGCCTTTATCGGTCAGGACATCGGCACCAAGTGGAATAAAGCCCTGGTCATCACGAAGCAGTTCGAGAATTAAGGAACGCCCTTCGTCGGTGGCAAAGTTAACCTCTACCACCGCACCGTCGCGGGGGACGACGTTTTCGGTGGTGCTCTTTACTTCGACATCGTGTTCCAGCGTACTAATATTCAGTCCCACCCGATTTTCGCGATAGGCAGCGGCATAAGGCATAATCGCGTAGCCCGAGCGGTTAAGTTCACCCTGGCCATAACCCAGCGTTGCGCCTTCAGCGCCGCTGGCATGGACCAAAATAATCGGGGCATCGTCGCTCAGGGAAGTGGGTGCCAGCGTCATACCGCCTGCGTGCAGCACCATTCCGCCGTTATAGCTGGCGGAATACTGTTTGTCGCCGTTATCAGAGAACGATGATGAGACAGAGAGCGGCCCATACGGGCTTTGCCATGAACCGTAGCCGCTAAGCTGATTCAGATCGCCATAATCGCCGTGGTTGCTGGCGGTACTGACGGAATAGCTAAACTTGCCATCATCCGTATTACCGTTAGCGGAATTGTTGAAGCTGGCGCTACCTGACATATCGGTATTCACGCTCATATTGAGGTTGCTGAAACCGGCCAGCCCTTTACGATCGCCAGAGAAAACATCCAGAGGAATGTTGATATTAAAATAGACGCTATCGTCCTTCGCGCCGTATTCGTCGTAAGTACGCTGCAGTGCAATGCTGTAGTTACCGAAGCGGAAACTGTTGTTGTAGCCGATGTTATAGCTGGAGTTATAACCGCTTTTATCCCAGTAGTTTTTCCAGGTTCCCGTAATATAGAACGAGCCATAGTTTTCTTTGTTAAACATCAGGGGCTGGCTGACGCTTAATTGATACTGGTTTTTGGTGCGTTCGTAGTTGGCATAAAGCTCGCTGCTGGAGCTGTAGGTTTGGCCATCACTAGCGCCATGTTTTATATCGTCGTTGAGCTGTGCGGCGTCATCCAGGCTGAGATAGTCTTTGGTCGAAAAACGGTATGCTGCGATGTTGAATGAGGTATCGGTTGTTTCCACCATTTTGCTATAGGTCAGGCGATAGCTCTGACCACTCAGCGAGCCCAAATCGTCGACGTTTGCCCGTGAATGTGTCACATCCAGAGCAAAAGCCCCGATTCGCGTGTTCATCGCCACGCCCAGCAGCCCGGCGTAAAAATCGATATCGGTATACTGCACGCCCGCGTAGCCGGTGAACGTATTATTAATACCGTAATAGCCGGTGGCGTAACCGACATAGGGTTTATCGCGCAGTGAGTCGTTATTCAGTTTGCCGCCGCCCACTTCCCAGCGCGTGGTTCCGGGACGCAGCATTTGCGTAACCGATGAGAACGGTACGATAAAGGAGCGCTTAGAGCCGTCAGCTTCCTCGACGGTCACTTCGATATCATTACCGTAACCCGTGGTGCTGAGATCGCTTAATTCGAACGGACCCGGTGGTACGGTGGTCTCATAAATTTTGCTGCCGCTCTGCATGACGGTGACTTTCGCGTTGCTGTTGGCGATACCGCGAATGATCGGTGAATAAGTGGTTCGACCTTCCGGGCGCATGCGATCGTCACTGTATAAGCGCATTCCGCGAATGCTGACCGAGTCAAAGGTATCGCCTGCAGTGTAGGTTTCTCCCGCCACAATCTGCGCCATTAACGCCGGAATATCACGTTGCAGGTAAATATCCTGGCTGGAATAATCGGAACCATTGTCGCTATCCCAGTTTAGCGTGCCACGAGAGCGCAAACGCCATGCCCCAAGATTCAGGCCATATTGCAAGCCGACATAGCCTGTGTCAGCGTTTTGTCCATCCGTTTCCTGGTGCCAGGCGTTAATGTTGTACGACAGCAGTGCCGCCGGAATACCTGCATCCCATAAAGAAGGGTCAACGTATCCCTCCGGGAGTTTTAAAACATAGAGCTGCGGTAGGGTTAATTCCAGCGTCAGTTTGGCAATATCGAAATTAACCGATGAGTTGGGATAGGATTTTTTAATGTCAACACAGGCGGTATTATCCTCTGCCACTTTATCGCCCAGCATAACGGTATTAACGCCAGCTTGTTTGAGGAGTTCCACCGTAATACAGGGAGCGGCGCGCGGCGTGCCATTATCCTTAAATTCAACGTCCTGCGTCGTTTTATTTTTTCCATCCAGGCTGATTTTTACCCGGTATGTGCCAGGCAATACCGGGTTACCTTGAGCATAGCGGCTGACGTCAACAGTACTTCCCATGTTCAACAGAAACTGGTCATTAAATTCCACCACTTCTTCCGTTTCAGGAACGGAAGAGGGGGCTGGCGTTTTTTCGCCTGCCTGAAGGGAAAATGGCAATGCTGCGTTGATAGCGAGACATAATAAAGAACGTCGAAAAAGCATAGCAAGCCCAGTCAATAGATGCAGATGGTTGTTGTAATTAATTTGTATAAATTAATTTGTTTTTGCGGTTATTTTTTCCGTGCCGCCATAATCATTAATGGCGATATAATTGACTTCACCATTGGCGGTATTCGTTAACCCTTTAACGGCCATTGTTTCGCTGGAGAATGGCTTAATGGATTTGCTGTCAATCGCATATTCTTTTGCGCCAACTTTAAACGTCGCGCTGGATATTGACACGTTATACGGCGAGTCGTTCTTGCCCACCACGGACAGCGTGCTGCCCTGACGGGTTTGCGACCATTTCACCGCTTTCATGGCATCGGCAGGCGTTCCTTTTAAGCCATCGGGGCGGAAGAACAGTTTAATCCGGGTGCGAAAAGCGAGCTGTAACTGGCTTGCACTTTCACTTTCTTTCATTCCAGATTTCTTGGGAATTTCCAGCACGTTAAACCAGAATAGCGATTCCCGATCCTGCGGTAGAGGTTGCTGTAAATAGGTCACACGCACTGACTGGCCCTTACCGGGATCAATTCGGGTAATGGGCGGTGTAATGACAAACGGCAGTTTTAATTCCTGAGGATTAGCATTGGCACGTCCGTCGTCCAGCCAGATTTGCAATAACAGTGGGTTTTCGCCACGGTTGGTCATATTAACAATCACATCTTTCATGGATTGCTGGTAAACGATACGTGTGCCGGAAATAACGATATCGGCACTGGCCTGAAAAGAGGCCATGCTGACAGCAGTAGCGGCGAGAATGCGTAATCCGTTTTTTATGATGGGGCTGAACATAATGTGATCCACTTCCTGTTGGATTTAAGGGGAACATCCACTGGCGTTTGCCAGTGGATGAAAGCTAGCAACAATCCTGTTGCTTATTTGTAGTTCATGGTGAACGCTACTTGCGCCTGCACCGAACCACTGGTGACCCCTGTTGCGGGTCCCACATAGGCAACGACATAGTCCAGTTGGCCATGACCGTTAGCGTCGAGTGAGACAGACTGGGTGTCGTTAGCCTGATCGATTTTGATCTGATCCGTCTTGGTGTTACCGTCGTTGTGAAGAACCAGGCTAACGTTTTTCGCTGCACCCTGTACGTTAGCCGGTGGAACCAGCTCACCTGCGTTGTTGGAAGTCGTACCCGCCCAGGAGTTAAACTGTGCACTCGCAGATGCGACTGTATCGGCGGCGCAATCGACCACTAATGTAAATGGAGTCTTACCCAGTGTACTGTCCACGCCTGCAGTTGAGGTGGTGAAGTCGGCAACATTGACGGTAGGTAAATTGACGTTGAAATCGTTACCCGCTTGTGGGTTCAGCGGCTCATTTTTCATGGAAATGGTACAGGTATTGTTGTTAACCATCCCGTGGAACGTAATGGTTCCGTTATCGGACGTATACGTTGCCGCCATTGCAGAACCAGAAACAGCAGTCAAAACCGCAACAGCGACTGCATATTTTTGAATTTTCATAATCATAAATATCCATATTAGATAACAGATAAAAATTTTTATTTATCTGTTTTGTGCTAAAATAAACTGTATCCCGTTAAGGTTAAAACTGATCAGAATTTAATATTAACAAAAACATTCTATTGGCATTCTTTAGGAATGTTGATTTAATTATTCTAAATTTAATTTTTATTGAAATTAAATTCTTTCAATATCAGATGGTTATGTTGATTTATTGCTGTTTTTTTTGCGGGGGGAGATGGAGTTGATAATTTTTTTATGGATTTTTTTATTCATTTGAATATATATTATTTTGGGTTTTTTAATACATATATAATATATTTCGGCCGGGATTTTAGTGGGTTTAAAATGGAAAAAGAGCCAATAATATGAACTGGCTCTTTTTGTTTTTAAATTTATTCAGTAAAGAAATAGATCAGGCAACCTGAACCGGAATCGCTTTCGCAGTGCGCTTCATTTCGTTGTCGCCTTCAAAATAAGCCACTTTCGGCTGCCAGCGGCGCGCTTCTTCATCTGACATCATCACGAAGCTGGCGATGATCACAATATCACCCACGTCCGCGCAGTGTGCTGCCGCGCCGTT
This sequence comes from Enterobacter cloacae, assembly GCA_014169315.1. Lineage (NCBI taxonomy): Bacteria > Pseudomonadati > Pseudomonadota > Gammaproteobacteria > Enterobacterales > Enterobacteriaceae > Enterobacter > Enterobacter cloacae. The sequence goes on from AP022133.1 coordinate 750,330, forward strand.
AACGGAGATGATTTTAGAGCCACGTTCGGCGGCAATCGCATAGGTGGAGAAGCGTTTACCGTTGTTCACGTTCCAGATATCAATGGCTTCGTTTTCCAGAATACCCGCCGCGTCGAGAAAATCCTGATCGATCGCGCAGGAGCCTTCATAGTGCAGGTCAGCCTGAGTCACTTTCACACGGTGAAGCTTACCTTGCAGCATTTTGCGAATCATTACGTTTACCTTTAATCATGCGTTAACCCCTCTTGTGAAAGAGGGGAGGGTGATAAAACTACGCCAGCTCAACCACTTTATTATCAATCAGACGTGCCTGGCCGAGCCATGCCGCCACCAGAAGTACCGCACGTTTGCTGTCGTCTGTCAGCTCCAGCAGCGTGTCAGCATCACGGATTTGTACGTCGTCAGAGCGGAATCCTTTATCGTTCAGGGCCTGCTCTGCGAGGGCAATGATCTCTTCAGCAGTCAACTCTTTGGCAAGAAGTTGTTCGGCCATGTTGTTCATGACCTTGCTCAGACCCGGGGCTATCTTACGCTGCTCGGCGGTCAGATAACCGTTACGGGAGCTGAGTGCCAGACCGTCTTTCGCACGCACAATTGGCACACCGACGATCTCGATGTCATAGCCCATATCGTCCACCATCTTGCGGATCAGCGCCAGCTGTTGGAAATCTTTTTCACCGAAGCAGGCGACATCCGGCTGCACCAGGTTGAACAGCTTGCTGACGATGGTCGAAACACCGCGGAAGTGACCAGGACGACTTGCCCCTTCCAGCATGGTTGAAATGCCAGGAACGTCGACGTAGGTCGCTTCGTCGGTTCCTTGCGGATAGACATCTGCAGGAGCCGGAGAAAAGACGATGTCCGCGTGGCGCTTTTTGAGCTTCTCGCAATCTTCCTGCAGAGTGCGTGGGTAGCGCACCAGGTCATCCGCGCGGTCAAACTGCATTGGGTTAACGAAGATACTGACCACCACGATATCTGCACGTGCTTTCGCTTCGTCGACCAGCTTCATATGGCCGTCGTGCAGGTTGCCCATGGTGGGGACCAGTGCGATACGTTTACCTTCCTGACGCGCGCGACGGATATGCTGGCGAAGCAGCGGCAGGGTTTCAATGATTAGCACAACGAGACTCCTTAATGGAAACTGTGTTCTTCACCCGGGTAAACACCGGATTCAACGTCGGCAATATACTGCCTGACCGCAGCGCGCATGTCGCCCGCTTCAGTGAGGAAATTTTTGGCAAATTTAGGAATATGGCCGCCAGTAATACCAAAGGCGTCGTGCATCACCAGGATTTGACCATCGGTGACGTTACCTGCGCCAATCCCAATTACCGGAATCGACAGCGCGTCGGTGATCCGCTTTGCCAGCTCAACGGGAACGCACTCGAGAACCAGCAGTTGTGCGCCTGCAGTTTCCAGCGCCACGGCATCATCAAACAGCGTCTGTGCCGCATCGCCACGGCCCTGTACCTTATAACCGCCAAAGATGTTCACGGATTGTGGCGTCAGGCCCAGGTGTCCGCAGACCGGCACGGCGCGCTCAGTGAGCATTTTCACGGTATCAACAAGCCATGCGCCGCCTTCAATTTTGACCATATTGGCTCCGGCGCGCATCACGGCTGCCGCATTCTCAAATGCTTGCTCCGGCGTGGCGTATGCCATAAATGGCAGATCGGACAGCAGCAGGCAGGCTGGCGCACCGCGGCGTACCGCGCGGGTATGGTAAGCAATATCCTCGACCGTGACCGGCAAGGTGGAATCATGTCCTTGTACCGTCATCCCTAACGAATCTCCGACCAGCATGACGTTGATACCCTCTTCGGCAAACAATTTGGCGAAGCTGTAGTCATATGCAGTGATGGTGGCGAAGCGTTTTTTTTCCTGTTTGCATTTCTGCAATAAGGAGATGGTGGTTGGTTTCATACTGTTTCCTGATGGCCTAAGCGAATCTTTGCGCATTCTAACAGTAACATTCGAGGGAACAATGATTTTAGGCAACCGATTAACCACAAATATTTGATGGTTAACCGGCAAAAAAACAGGATTACCAGCGGGCAGGTTTTTCTGCGTTCAGGCTTTCGAGAACGGCCTGCAGAGAGACGCCATCAGGGAAGGAGAGGTCAGGGGCGACTTCAGACAGCGGCCAGAGCATAAACCCGCGATTTTTCATATCGTAATGCGGAATGGTCAGACGTTCGGTATTAATCACCTGATGACCAAACAGCATGATGTCGAGATCAAGCGTTCGTGGACCCCAGCGCTCGGCTTTACGCACGCGCCCCTGTTGCAGTTCGATGCGCTGGGTGTTATCCAGCAGCGTTTCGGCATTAAGTAAGGTTTCCAGCACCACGACGGCATTCAGGTAGTCAGGTTGATCCTGGGGTCCCAGCGGCGGTGTACGGTAGAAAGAGGAAACCGCCACGATCCGGCTCTGTGGGATCTCACCCAGCGCCTGAACGGCAGCGTTAACCTGCTCCAGCGGAGAGGCCAGATTGCTGCCGATGGCGATATACGCGAGGGTCATGCGCTGCCTTCGCGGCGTGGCGCACGTTTGCGTGGACGACGATGGCGACGACGCGGTGCGGGTTCATCATCCAGATCCGTCAGCATATCTTTTTGTTCTGGCGGCGCAGAAACCTGGAATTCACCCCACCACTGCGCCAGACGCTGCAGTTCCTGATTCTTTTCGATCTCAGCACGCAGTGACAGCAGATCGAACGCGGCGCGGAATTTTGGATGCTCCATCAGCTTCCAGGCGCGTTTGCCCTGACGACGGGACATGCGTAGCTGAAGCTGCCAGATATCACGTACCAGGGTGGTAATACGTTTCGGGATCGCCAGCGTGCGACAGCCTTCATCCAGCACGTCGTTTGCCGCCAGCGCGAATGCATCGTAATAGGCCAGACCGCTTTCCTGGGCAATTTTCTGCGCGGTTTCCAGCAACGGATACCAGAACATCGCCGCGAACAGGAATGCCGGGTTCACACGCATATCATTGTGGATACGGGTGTCGGTATTCTTCAGCACCTGCGCAATCATGCGCTCCATTGGGCTGTCACCGTTTTCGGTGAAGTAGCGGGTGATGGTCGGGAACAGCGGCTGGAACAGGCTGTATTCGCGCAGCAGATTGTAGGTTTCAAACCCGTAACCCGCCTGCAGCAGTTTCAGCGCTTCTTCAAACAGACGAGCGGGTGGCACGTCGTTAATCAGCGTTGCCAGACGTGGGATCGGCTCTGCGGTTTCCGGGCTGATGCGCATATTCAGCTTGGCAGCGAAACGCACGGCGCGCAGCATGCGCACAGGATCTTCGCGATAGCGTGTTTCCGGCGTGCCGATCAGACGAATCAGACCCTCTTTCAGGTCCTGCATGCCGCCGACGTAATCACGAACGGTGAAATCTGCCACGCTGTAGTAAAGGCTGTTGATAGTGAAATCGCGACGCTGAGCATCTTCTTCGATAGAACCGAAGATGTTGTCACGCAGCAGCATGCCGTTCTGGCCGCGCTGGGAGGTGGTGCGATCGGTTGTGCCCGCTTCGTGATGGCCACGGAACGTTGCTACTTCAATAATTTCCGGCCCAAACATCACGTGAGCAAGACGGAAACGGCGGCCAACAAGACGGCAGTTGCGGAATAATTTGCGCACCTGCTCAGGTGTGGCGCTGGTCGTCACGTCGAAATCTTTTGGTTTTTTGCCCAGCAGTAAATCACGTACTCCGCCGCCGACGAGATAGGCCTCGTAGCCTGCTTTATTCAGACGATAGAGCACCTTGAGGGCATTTTCACTGATATCTTTGCGGGAAATATTGTGCTGCTCACGCGGAATAACCGACATGTGGGTTTGCGCAATAGCATCATTTGCCATGCTCTCTTCGCGGCTTAGCACTTTACGGCAAAAATTAGCGACTCGGGTAAAAATGGTACACCTCGTAGTGTGTTTTGTTATGAAAAAAGCGGCTAATCATAGCTCAGCGCAACGCATTTGAGAATGCTGGATTTTTGGCACAGTCCTGAGCGTCCAGTTGGCAACCGCCAGATCCAGCAATTCGTCAATACGCAGATCCTGCCATTCACTGGTTACATTCTGGTTGAGAAATCGCAGGGCGTCGATCAAAACAGGGCGCGCATCGCCATCTGGCAGGGCGGGCGCGTGATTCTGTTTTGACAGTTTATTACCCTGTTCATTGACCGCCAGCGGCAAATGAATGTAATCCGGCTCTGTCCAGCCAAACTGGTGGTAAAGCGATATTTGCCGCACGGTTGGTTCTACCAGATCAGCTCCGCGCACAATCTCTGTGACGCCCTGAAAGTGATCATCCACTACCACCGCCAAGTTATAGGCAAACAGGCCGTCACGGCGGTGAATAATAAAATCCTCACGCGCAAGACGTTCATCGGCATGGATAACGCCCGAGAGTAAATCGTTAAAGTGCGTCACCGGCGCGCGCTGCCGCAAACGCACGGCGGCATTTTCGGGGCCGTGGTTGAGCGTACGACAGTGGCCGTCATAGACGCCGCCCACGCTCTGAATACGCGCACGCGTGCAGGTACAGTTGTAGGAAAGCCCCTGCTCGCAGAGCCAGGCCAGGCGTTCCCGGTAGGAATCGTGACGTTTTGACTGCCAGAGTACGTCGCCGTCCCAGTGAAGACCGTAATGTTCCAGCTGACGCAGAATGGTTTCTGCCGCACCGGGAACTTCACGCGGAGGATCGATATCTTCAATGCGAACGAGCCATTTACCCTGCTGAGCGCGCGCCTGCAGGTAGCTGCCGAGGGCGGCAATTAACGAGCCGAAGTGGAGTTCACCGGAGGGAGATGGCGCGAAGCGCCCGATATAGTGTGATTCAGACATATCAATAGTAACAAGGCGGGAGTGACTCCCGCCTTTACAGTATTGAGATAGCGGTTATTAACCGGCCATCTGTTTTTCGCGAATTTCTGCCAGCGTTTTACAGTCGATGCACAGATCGGCAGTTGGACGCGCTTCCAGGCGACGAATACCAATTTCAACACCGCAGGATTCGCAGTAGCCAAAATCTTCGTCCTCAACCTTTTTCAGCGTTTTTTCGATCTTTTTGATCAGTTTGCGTTCGCGGTCACGGTTACGCAGTTCGAGGCTGAACTCTTCTTCCTGAGCGGCACGGTCTACCGGATCCGGGAAGTTTGCAGCTTCATCCTGCATATGTGTAACGGTGCGATCGACTTCATCCCTGAGTTGATTACGCCATGCTTCAAGAATACGCTTGAAGTGCGACAGCTGGGCTTCGTTCATATACTCTTCGCCCGGTTTCTCTTGATACGGCTCCACCCCAGCGATGGCGAGAATACTCAGGGACGATGTTTTACGGTTTTGCCCTTCTTGCATGTTGCTTCTCCTTAACACGCACTATCGATCCCCGTGTTGGGGGAAAAATCAGGTCGCTATAAATAGCAGATGCTTTTCCGTATGGCAATTATCTAAACGTAACACTTGACAAGCCTGTGAGGAAAAGCGTATTTGCGCACGCGGCCAGAACACTTAATAGACAATCGTCTAATCCCTTATAAGACAACGGGAAGAGAGGATCTCAGAGTCATATTATCGGCAGAAAGTTCCGCTTTATAAGCGAAAACCTCTACCCCCTGCTTTTGTGCCTCATTCAACAATTGCGCGTATTTAGGATCAATATGGCGGGCTGGAGAAAACCGTTCAATGGCTGAATGCAAAACCGCAAACAGCAACACGGCGCGTTTGCCCGCCGCCGCAACACTCATCAGCTCCCGCAGATGCTTCTGGCCACGTAAGGTGACTGCATCCGGAAAGTAGCCATTTTCCTGTTCCGCTAACGTCACTGATTTTACTTCAATATAGCACTCAGGCCGGTCTTCCGCCTGTAACATAAAGTCAATTCTGCTGCCTTCATCGCCATATTTCACTTCACTTTTTTGTGTGTCATAACCGACAAGTTCGGGGAGCGTCCCGTTCGTCAGCGCTTCCTTTACTAACTGGTTTGCACGCAGTGTGTTGACGCAAATAAACGCCCCTTGTTGTGTCTGGGTCATTTCCCAGGTGTGGGGATATTTACGTTTAGTATTTCCCGAAGTGGAATACCAGACTGTATCACCGGGCGTCGCGCAGCCGGTCATCGCGCCGGTATTAGGGCAGTGCAGAGTTAACGTTTCACCTTCCGGTGTCACCACGTCGGCGAGAAAGCGTTTGTAGCGCTGGATAAGCGTAGCGCGCTGTAGCGCGGGACTAAACTTCATCAGAATTCCTTAAAGTATCGCCCAGCGTCCAGCGCTGTAGCGGCGTGTAGCGAGTGCGTCCTTGTGCAAAGACAGATTCGTACAGTGCGAACTCCTTCACCGGGAAGGCCCAGTGAAAGCCCGGCGCTGGGATGGCGACGGCCTGACCTGCATCGCGCAGCAACGTAATATGAGGATGAAACGGCTGTGGGCTTTGGTAACAGCCGCTGCGAGCGGCCTGTGCGCGTAGCATACTGGCAAGCTGTAACAATCCACGTGGCGGCTGGCGCGTACCCAGCCAGACCACGCGGGAACGCAGCCACTGTCCGGCATCGTCAAGGTGCAGCGTAAACCCTGGCTGAGAAATCCGTCCGGCCATTGACGCCAGGGCGCGCTGTTTTTCAGCGCTTATGTCGCCCAGAAAGGCCAGCGTCAGGTGCAGGTTGGCAGCCGCAACGGGGCGGCCAGCTTCCGGTGGGAAGTGGCTGGCGCGCCAGCGGACGATTTGCCGCTGTATCGTGGCAGGCATTTCAATGGCGAAAAACAGCCGTTTCGACTCAGACATACGGGGGACTCGGTAATGATATGCGCCGATGCTACAATGTACGCCGACTAATGTTAACCCTCTGGAGCTGTTAGTGTCCTCATTGCCGGTCGCCGTCGTCCTTCCTGAGCTACTTGCTGCCTTACACCATGCCCCGCAGGTTTTACTTAATGCTCCCACGGGCGCGGGTAAATCCACCTGGCTGCCGCTGCAGATCCTGAAAGACGGTAATATCCGCGGGAAAATTATCCTGCTGGAGCCACGCAGGCTGGCCGCGCGCAATGTGGCGCAGCGTCTGGCGGAACTGCTGAACGAAAAGCCCGGAGAAACCGTGGGTTACCGTATGCGTGCTGAAACCTGCGTCGGCCCGTCCACCCGGCTTGAGGTGGTCACCGAGGGCATTCTTACCCGCATGCTGCAAAACGATCCGGAGCTGACCGGCGTCGGGCTGGTCATTCTGGATGAATTCCACGAACGCAGCCTGCAGGCGGATCTGGCGCTGGCGCTGTTGCTGGATGTCCAGCAGGGGCTGCGCGACGATCTCCGGTTACTCATCATGTCGGCTACGCTGGATAACGAACGGCTGCAGCAGGTGCTGCCTGATGCGCCGGTGATCGCCTCAGAAGGTCGCGCTTTCCCGGTTGAGAGACGCTATCAACCGCTTTCGGCTCATCAGCGTTTTGACGATGCCATTGCCATCGCAACCGCAGAACTGCTCCGTCAGGAACCCGGCTCGCTTTTGCTGTTTTTACCCGGCGTGGGTGAGATCCAGCGTGTACAAGAGCAACTGGCCTCGCGTGTGAGTAGCGATGTGGCACTTTGCCCGCTCTACGGTGCGCTGTCGTTGGCTGACCAGCGTAAGGCGATTCTTCCCGCACCGACGGGGCAGCGCAAAGTCGTGCTGGCCACCAATATTGCTGAAACCAGCCTGACCATCGAAGGGATCCGTCTGGTGGTGGATAGCGCGCAGGAGAGGGTGGCGAGCTTCGATCCGCGCACCGGGCTGACCAGACTGCTTACGCAACGCATAAGCCAGGCATCAATGGTTCAGCGTGCAGGCCGCGCGGGGCGACTTGAACCGGGTATCTGTCTGCATTTAACCAGTGCAGAGCAGGCGGAACGCGCTGCGCTGCAAAGTACACCGGAAATTCTGCAAAGCGATCTCTCTGGCCTGGTGATGGATCTGTTGCAGTGGGGCTGTCCGGATCCCGCTCAACTGACCTGGCTCAACCTGCCGCCTGCTGCAAACCTTGCCGCTGCACGGGCTTTACTGACCCGGCTTGGTGCGCTGGAAGGGGAGCGTCTGACATCGTGTGGACAGAAGATGGCTGCTCTGGGGAATGACCCCCGTCTGGCGGCAATGTTGATGGCGGCGCAAGGGGAAGATGAAATTGCGACGGCAGCAAAACTGGCGGCTATTCTTGAGGAGCCTCCGCGCGGCGGGAGTAGCGATCTGGCGCAGGCCTTTTCACGTAATCAGGGAAACTGGCAGCAGAGGGCGAAACAGCTCTGTAAACGGCTTAATATCCGTGCGGGCCTGCCTGACAGCGATAAGATAGCCCCTCTCCTGGCGCAGGCATTCCCGGACAGGATTGCACGCCGTCGCGGGCTGGACGGGCGCTATCAGCTGGCAAACGGCATGGGGGCGATGCTGGACAGTGATGATGCCCTGACGCGCCATGAATGGTTGATTGCGCCATTGCTGTTGCAGGGCAGTCACTCGCCGGATGCGCGCATATTGCAGGCGATGGCTGTTGATATCGATGTCCTGACGCGTGCTTGTCCACATTTACTGCAGCAGTCAGATACCGTGGAGTGGGATGATGTACACGGGACGCTGAAGGCGTTTCGGCGTAGCCAGATTGGCAAATTAACCCTGGGCACGAAGCCGCTGGCGAAGCCATCAGAAGAAGAGCTGCATCAGGCGATGCTGAACGGCATTCGCGAAAAAGGGCTGAGCGTTTTGAACTGGACGCCGGAGGCGGAGCAATACCGTATTCGTCTGCACTGCGCCGCACGCTGGCTGCCGGAGTATGCCTGGCCTGCGGTTGATGATGAGACCCTTCTGGACTCTCTTGAAACGTGGCTACTGCCGCAAATGAGCGGTGTACACTCGCTGCGGGCGCTAAAAGCCCTTGATGTTAAGGTCGCGTTACAGAATTTACTGGACTGGTCATTACGTCAACGTCTGGATAGTGAACTGCCAGGGCATTACACTGTGCCGACCGGAAGCCGGATTGCCATTCGTTATCACGAGGATAATCCTCCGGCGCTGGCGGTACGGATGCAGGAAATGTTTGGTGAGGCGGTGACGCCCTCTATCGCCGAAGGACGTGTTCCTGTGGTGCTTGAACTGTTGTCACCCGCACATCGTCCGCTACAGATCACCCGCGACCTGGGGGCGTTCTGGGCGGGAAGTTATCGTGAAGTGCAAAAAGAGATGAAGGGACGTTATCCCAAACATGTCTGGCCTGACGATCCGGCGAATACCGCGCCGACAAGACGTACGAAGAAATATTCGTGAGTTAGGTGAAAAAGGGGAGTGCGGCCTGTTGCCCTCACCCCGGCCCTCTCCCACGGGGAGAGGGAGAAAACACTAAAGACTTTCCTGTCAGGAAAGTCTTGCTGTTTATTTTGAGAGATTTCTTCTTTCACTGAACGGTGGAAGAAAAGAGAATCGGGCCTTTGCGCCTGAAAGTTGCGGAGAAAAAGCATGGCGGGGAATGACCGCGAGCCAATAGGACGTAAGGGAAAACCAACGCGTCCGGCGAAAGAGAAGGTGAGCCGTCGTCAACTCAGAGATGAGGATTATGACGATGACTATGAAGACGATTATGAGGATGAAGAACCCATGCCGCGTAAAGGGAAAGGCAAAGGGCGTAAGCCTCGTGGCAAGCGCGGCTGGTTCTGGCTGCTTCTGAAGCTGTTCATTGTTTTTGTTGTGCTGATGGCGATTTACGGCGTCTATCTGGATCAGAAGATCCGTAGCCGTATCGACGGGAAAGTCTGGCAGTTGCCTGCAGCGGTGTATGGCCGCATGGTGAACCTTGAGCCGGATATGGCCATCACGAAGAACGAGATGGTGAAACTGCTGGAAGCCACTCAGTATCGTCAGGTGTCTAAAATGACGCGCCCTGGCGAATTTACCGTGCAGGCGAATAGCGTTGAGATGATCCGTCGTCCGTTCGACTTCCCGGACAGCAAAGAGGGGCAGGTGCGTGCGCGTCTGACCTTTGATGGCGATCGTCTGGACACCATCGAGAATATGGATAACAACCGCCAGTTCGGTTTCTTCCGTCTCGATCCACGCCTGATCACCATGCTTTCGTCGGCGAACGGCGAACAGCGCCTGTTCGTGGCGCGTAACGGTTTCCCGGATCTGCTGGTGGATACGCTGCTGGCGACCGAAGACCGTCACTTCTACGAGCATGATGGTATCAGCCTCTACTCCATTGGCCGTGCGGTGCTGGCGAACCTGACCGCCGGACGTACGGTTCAGGGGGCGAGTACGCTGACCCAACAGCTGGTGAAGAACCTGTTCCTCTCCAGCGAACGCTCATACTGGCGTAAAGCCAACGAAGCGTACATGGCCGTGCTGATGGATGCGCGTTACAGCAAGGATCGCATCCTTGAGCTGTATATGAACGAGGTGTACCTCGGCCAGAGCGGCGATAACGAGATCCGCGGCTTCCCGCTGGCGAGCCTGTACTACTTTGGCCGTCCGGTGGAAGAGCTGAGCCTTGACCAGCAGGCGCTGCTGGTGGGCATGGTGAAAGGGGCGTCCATCTACAACCCGTGGCGTAACCCGAAACTGGCGCTGGAGCGTCGTAACCTGGTGCTGCGTCTGCTGCAGCAACAGCAGGTCATTGACCAGGAACTGTACGACATGCTGAGCGCACGTCCACTCGGCGTTCAGCCACGCGGTGGTGTGATCTCTCCACAGCCTGCGTTTATGCAGCTGGTGCGTCAGGAGCTGCAGAGCAAGCTCGGCGATAAAGTGAAAGATCTCTCTGGCGTGAAGATCTTTACCACCTTCGATTCCGTTGCTCAGGATGCGGCAGAAAAAGCCGCTGTCGATGGCATTCCGGCGCTCAAGAAGCAGCGGAAGCTTAGCGATCTTGAAACCGCGATGGTGGTGGTTGACCGTAACACCGGTGAAGTTCGCGCAATGGTAGGAGGGGCTGAGCCGCAGTTTGCAGGCTACAACCGTGCAATGCAGGCGCGTCGTTCGATTGGTTCTCTGGCAAAACCGGCGACCTATCTCACCGCCCTGAGCCAGCCCAATCAGTATCGCCTGAACACCTGGATTGCCGATGCCCCGATCTCCCTGCGCCAGCCTAACGGCCAGGTATGGTCACCGCAGAACGATGATAAACAGTTCAGCGGCCAGGTCATGCTGGTGGATGCATTAACCCGCTCCATGAACGTGCCGACGGTTAACCTGGGTATGGCGCTGGGTTTGCCAGCGATCGTCGACACCTGGCAGAAACTGGGGGTACCGAAAGATCAGCTGAATCCGGTTCCGGCGATGATCCTGGGGGCACTGAACCTGACGCCTATCGAAGTCGCGCAAGCGTTCCAGACCATTGCCAGCGGGGGTAACCGCGCACAACTGTCCGCACTGCGCTCGGTGATTGCCGAGGATGGCTCCGTGTTGTATCAGAGCTTCCCACAGGCGGAACGCGCTGTACCGGCACAGGCTGCCTATATGACGCTGTGGACGATGCAACAGGTTGTACAGCGTGGTACGGGGCGTCAGCTTGGGGCGAAGTATCCGAACCTGCACCTGGCAGGTAAAACCGGGACCACCAACAACAACGTCGATACCTGGTTCGCCGGTATTGATGGCCGTGAAGTGGTGATCACCTGGGTAGGCCGCGATAACAACCAGCCAACTAAACTGTATGGTGCCAGCGGGGCGATGTCGATTTACCAGCGCTATCTGGCTAATCAGTCTCCGGTTCCGCTGAATCTGGTCGCACCGGAAGATATCGTCGATATGGGCGTGGATGGTGCCGGTAACTTTGTCTGCGGTGGCGGTATGCGTACGCTGCCGGTCTGGACGACCAGTCCGGATTCATTGTGCCAAAGCCAGTCTCAGCCACCAGCGGGTAATCCGTTTGACTCGTCTTCTCAGCCGCCGCAACAGCAGCAACAGCAGCAACAGCAGCCGCAGCAGCAGAATGAGAAGAAAGACAGCGATGGTGTAGCCGGTTGGATCAAGGATATGTTTGGCGGTAACTGATCTGACGGGGTTGTTTGTCTCTGTTAAGAAAGCAGGGCAGGTAAAAAAGCCGGGTGGCGCTGACGCTTACCCGGCTTGTCAAACTGTACTGTTGTGGGCCGGGTAAGGCTAAACTGCCACCCGGCAACACATCGACAACTCAGAGCTTGCCAAACACCTTACGCGCCGCGTCGATGGTGTTATTGATATCGTCTTCGCTGTGCGCCACAGACATAAAGCCTGCTTCAAACGCGGATGGAGCCAGGTATACACCTTCTTCCAGCATCAGGTGGAAGAAGCGTTTAAAGCGTTCAACATCGCATTTCACCACGTCCTGATAACAGGTCACGGTCTTGGCATCAGTGAAGAAAATCCCGAACATTCCACCAACGTGGTTGACGACCAGCGGAATTCCCGCATCTTCAGCGGCGTCCATCAGGCCATTTGCCAGTTGAGTCGTCAGAGCTGTCAGCGTTTCATGGATACCCGGCTGTGCCACTTCGGTCAGACAGGCAAAACCGGCTGCCATCGCAATCGGGTTACCGGACAGCGTACCCGCCTGGTAAACCGGGCCTGTCGGAGCCAGAGCTTCCATCACATCTCTACGACCACCGAATGCACCGACCGGCATGCCGCCGCCGATGATTTTGCCCAGGCAGGTTAAATCCGGCTCGACGCCATAGTAAGACTGCGCACCCGCCAGTGCCACGCGGAAGCCGGTCATCACCTCGTCGATGATCAGCAGCGCGCCGAATTCATCGCACAGTGCGCGCAGGCCCGGCAGGAAATCAGGCTGTGGTGGAATGCAGTTCATGTTGCCCGCAACCGGTTCAACGATGATGCAGGCAACCTCCTGCGGATACTGTTCGAATGCGGCGCGAACGGTGTCCAGATCGTTATAGGTGCAGGTCAGGGTGTGCTTAGCGAAATCAGCAGGTACGCCCGGAGAGTTTGGCTGGCCGAGGGTCAACGCACCGGAACCGGCTTTTACCAGCAGGCAGTCCGCATGGCCGTGGTAGCAGCCTTCAAACTTGATGATTTTGTCACGGCCAGTAAAGCCGCGCGCCAGACGAATGGCGCTCATGGTGGCTTCAGTACCGGAGTTCACCATACGCACCATGTCCATTGTGGGGACCAGTTCAGTGACCAGCTCCGCCATTTTGACTTCCATCTCGGTTGGTGCCCCGAAGCTCAGACCGCGCTGGGCCGCTTCAATGACCGCATTGCGGATCGCCGGGTGGTTATGTCCCAGCACCATCGGTCCCCAGGAACCGACGTAATCAATATAGGCTTTGCCGTCGACATCAAACAGGTACGCGCCGTCAGCACGTTCAATAAACAGCGGGGTTCCGCCTACGCCGGTAAAGGCGCGAACAGGCGAGTTTACGCCACCCGGAATAAGCTCGCGGGCTGCACTGTAGAGGTTTTCAGACTTGCTCATGGCGTCGTTCCTGGTTCGTATAAAATGATTAAGCACACTATTCTAAGTGATTCGCGAAAGGTTATGAAATTTTTGCCCCATTAATGCATAAACAATTGTTAAGGATTTTTCAGGGGACGAGAAGACAGTCTCTGGTAAAATTTCCGCAGTGATTTGTATGATGAAAAAAACGGACAATGAAAGCAGAATCTCCCTCTTTTGAAGAACAACAGTTTACGCGTGCGAGACACCGTATCAGCATCCGGCGATTGCTCAATCGCGATAAAACGCCGCTGGCAATTCTGCTGGCCGCCGCCGTGGTGGGCTCGGTAGCCGGGTTGGCGGGTGTCGCGTTCGAAAAGGCAGTGAACACGGTACTGAACTGGCGTATTGGCACCATTGCCGGTTTCGCCAATAGCGGATGGCTGGTCTGGGTGTGGGCGTTTGGTCTGTCTGCCGTGTTTGCGATGGTGGGCTATTTTCTGGTGCGTAAATTTGCACCTGAGGCCGGAGGGTCTGGTATCCCGGAGATTGAAGGGGCGCTTGAAGAACTACGTCCGGTTCGCTGGTGGCGGGTGATCCCCGTTAAGTTTATCGGTGGCATGGGAACGCTGGGGGCAGGGATGGTGCTCGGGCGGGAAGGGCCGACGGTACAACTGGGCGGTAATGTGGGACGCATGGTGGGCGATCTGTTTCGGATGCGCAGTGCCGAAGCGCGCCATACGTTGCTGGCAACGGGTGCCGCGGCGGGGCTTTCTGCCGCATTCAATGCCCCTCTGGCGGGGATCCTGTTTATTATCGAGGAGATGCGCGCCCAGTTCCGTTACAACCTGATCTCCATTAAAGCGGTTTTTACCGGTGTGATTATGTCGAGCATCGTCTTTCGCATTTTTAATGGCGAAGGGGCGGTGATCGAAGTGGGAAAACTGACCAATGCGCCAGTGAATACGCTGTGGTTGTATCTGGTTCTTGGCATGATTTTTGGCGTAGTAGGGCCGCTTTTTAATACGCTGATTTTACGCGCTCAGGATATGTTCCAGCGCATCCACGGCGGTAACACGACCAAATGGGTGCTGGTCGGTGGTTTCCTCGGCGGGGCTTGTGGCATCCTCGGCGTTATTGAACCCAATGCAGCGGGCGGTGGTTTTGGGTTGATCCCCATTGCGGCGGCGGGCAATTTCAGCGTGGGCCTGCTGCTGTTTATGTTTATTTCCCGGGTGGTAACCACGGTGCTTTGCTTTTCTTCCGGTGCGCCGGGCGGGATTTTCGCTCCGATGCTGGCGCTGGGAACACTACTGGGAACGGCGTTTGGGATGGCGGCAGCTGCCGGGTTCCCGGCGTATCATCTGGATGCAGGGACGTTTGCCATTGCCGGGATGGGGGCGCTGCTGGCCGCGTCTTTGCGTGCGCCGTTGACCGGGATCGTGCTGGTGCTGGAGATGACGGATAATTATCAGCTCATTTTGCCAATGATCATTACCTGTCTCGGCGCGACACTATTAGCCCAATTCCTGGGTGGAAAACCGCTATACTCCACCATTCTTGCCCGTACCCTGGCAAAAGTTGAGGCTGAGCAGGCCGCGAAGCAGAATACTTGAATGAATTACCAGGGTATTAGATAATGAAAAAAAGAATTGGGTGATTTTTACCCAATAGCAGTAAGCAGTATTCATGGGAGCATAAGATGAGTGATGATGTAGCGCTGCCGTTGCAGTTTACCGAAGCAGCAGCCAACAAAGTGAAAACCCTGATTGCCGACGAAGACAATCCGGATCTGAAACTGCGTGTTTATATTACCGGTGGCGGCTGTAGCGGCTTCCAGTACGGCTTTACCTTTGATGACCAGGTGAACGATGGTGATATGACTATCGAGAAGCAGGGCGTCGCGCTGGTGGTTGACCCAATGAGCCTGCAATATCTGGTGGGTGGTGCGGTTGACTACACCGAAGGTCTGGAAGGCTCTCGCTTTGTTGTGACCAACCCGAACGCGAAAAGCACCTGTGGGTGTGGTTCTTCGTTCAGCATCTGATAGCGTCTGGTGTCGTTGTGGGCCCGGTAAAGCGTCGCGCTACCGGGCTTATAAACGGCCTTATCTTGAATTATCATCCAGCGCAAACGTCGGCAGCTTCAGGTGCCAGCGGATCGCCGCTAAACGTATCCCCAGCGTCACAACCATCCCCAGCATTGCCGCATTCTCCAGTGGAATGGCAAAGGTATAATACGCCGTGGCGTGAACAATGCCGCCGACGATACAGGCTGTCGCGTAAATCTCCGTTCGCAGGATCATCGGCACTTCGCGCGCCAGAATGTCACGAATGATCCCGCCGCCCACACCGGTTAAGACCCCCATGCAGATAGCCACCATTGGGCCAGTTCCCGCATTAAAGGCTTTATTCACCCCAATGCCGACAAACACCGCCAGGCCGACGGCATCCAGCACCGGGAGCACCCATTTTGGTAAACGGCGGGGCTGTCGAACTAACGCGATCGTTAACAGGCAGGTGACCATTGCCACCACCAGATCGGTGGGATCTTTCACCCAAAATACCGGGCCATTTGCCAGCGCCATATCGCGGATCGTTCCGCCGCCAACGGCAGTAACCACGCCAAGTACCAGCACGCCAAACGGATCCATGCGTAATTTCCCGGCGAGCAAAACGCCGGAGATAGCAAAAACGGCGGTGCCAAGAATATCCAGCCAATAAACGAGCATCGTTAAATCCTCGAACTTTTGTGTCTGTTTCTATGTTAGTGACTCTCTGCCAGTGCGGCACAGAGTTGTTTTGCGGCGAGGATAATACGCGGGCTGGCGCGTTCAAACCAGTCGCTGTCGAGTGGGATCACCGGAATTTTTAGCTGGCGTTGCCAGAATTGTTCAATTTTAGGAATCTCACTCGCATTTCCGACCACCACGATAGCCTGCGGATGGCGAGCCAGAACCTGCTCCCGGCTGACCTGCGGCCACGGAACCCGGCTGGCAGCAAAGATATTTTCACCGCCACAAATCTCAAGCACCTGGTTCTGAATAGAGCCTTGCCCGGTAGTGAACAGCGGCTGGCTGCCAAACTGCAGGAAGATGCGTTTTTTCGTCGGGGTGTCGTATCTGGCTTTCAGTGCCGCATAGTCGCTGAGCATCTGTTGTGCTGCACTTTCGGCTTTCTTCGGCGTTGGGCTATAAGGTGCCAGCGCGCGCAGCGCCTGAGCAATTTGCTCAATGCTCACCGCGTCTATCCACATCACCTTGATCCCAAGTGAAGTGAGCTGGTTGACCTGCCGCTCGGCATTGCCACCGCGCCAGGCCAGCACGAGATCGGGTTTAAGTGCCACGATGCGCTCAAGGTTCATCCCTTGCCAGGTCGATACCTCTTCAATGCCAGCCGCTTGCGGTGGGTAATCCGAAAAACTGCTTACGCCAACGGGAGTGATCCCGGCGGCAAAGGCCAGCTCGGTGTT
This sequence comes from Enterobacter cloacae, assembly GCA_014169315.1. Lineage (NCBI taxonomy): Bacteria > Pseudomonadati > Pseudomonadota > Gammaproteobacteria > Enterobacterales > Enterobacteriaceae > Enterobacter > Enterobacter cloacae. Next base: position 767,198 of record AP022133.1, read on the forward strand.
AGCGGGGGAGAGGGTAATCACACGCGGCACAGCATAAAGCCATGCCGGTGCGAGCAGAAGCAGGGCAACCAGTGCCCTAAAAGGGTGTTTAGCCACGTGCCAGTTTCTGCACCAGGCTTTCCACCATCACGGTGGACTGTTTTGCCGCAACGGCCAGGAATTCGTCGAAGCTGATATGAGACTGTTGGTCAGCCACGTCAGAGATCGCACGAACCACCACGAACGGGACGCTGAAGTTATGGCAAACGTGGGCAATCGCGGTTGCTTCCATCTCAACGGCAACGGCCTGAGGGAAGTTATGGCGGATTTTAGCCAGACCAACTGAGCCATTGATGAAGGCATCGCCGCTGACAATCAAACCGCGCACTGCGTTGAGGTTCAGCTCTGCGATGCAGGTTTCTGCTGCAGCAATCAGTTTATCGTCAGCTTTAAACCCGGCCGGACAACCTGGGAGCTGGCCATATTCGTAGCCGAACGCAGTCACGTCTGCATCGTGGTAACGCGCTTCGTCAGAGACAACGATATCACCGACTTTCAGCGTTGGTGCGAGACCGCCAGCGGAACCGGTGTTGATGATCACGTCCGGCTTGCAGCGTTCGAGCAGCAGGGTTGCGCCCAGTGCTGCAGCAACTTTACCGATGCCAGATTTCAGCAGAGCAACGTCAACGCCGTTCAACTGGCCGGTGTAGATCTCGCAACCACCCAGAGAGAGGGTCTGACGGTTCTCAATTTTGTCACGCAGTAGCGTAACTTCTTCTTCCATTGCACCAATAATGCCGATTTTCATAGATTTACTCGCGATGTGCTTCGTTAAGATGCATAGTCTATCATGCGGTTAAGGGGAAACGCATTCTCACGCGGGGGAGCACATGGCACCAATCGATTTTCGCACCAAAATTAACTGGCACCGACGTTTCCGCTCGCCGCAGGGCGAAAAGAGCGAACATGAGATCCTGCGCATCTTCGAAAGCGATCGTGGGCGCATTATTAACTCACCTGCAATCCGTCGCTTACAGCAAAAAACCCAGGTGTTCCCGCTTGAGCGAAACGCTGCGGTGCGTACGCGCTTAACCCACTCAATGGAAGTTCAGCAGGTTGGGCGTTACATTGCCAAAGAGATTTTAAGCCGCCTTAAAGAGCAGCGTTTGCTGGAAACCTATGGTCTTGATGAGCTGACGGGGCCGTTCGAAAGCATCGTCGAGATGGCCTGCCTGATGCACGATATCGGCAACCCGCCGTTTGGCCATTTTGGGGAGGCGGCGATAAATGACTGGTTTAAACAGCGACTTTATCCTTCGGATGCGATAAGCCAGCCGCTCAGTGATGATCGCTGTGTAGTCAGGGATTTACGCCTGCGTGAAGGTGAAGAAGGATTAAACGATCTGCGCCGCAAAGTGCGTCAGGATCTTTGCCACTTTGAGGGTAATGCGCAGGGGATCCGCCTGGTACACTCCCTGATGCGTATGAACCTGACCTGGGCGCAGGTGGGCTGCATTCTCAAATATACGCGCCCCGCCTGGTGGATGGGGGAAACACCTGCCTCACACAGTTATTTGATGAAAAAGCCGGGCTATTATTTATCTGAAGAAGCCTATATAGAGCGGTTACGTAAAGAACTTTCACTGACCCCGAATGGCCGCTTTCCATTGACATGGATAATGGAAGCCGCTGACGATATTTCCTATTGCGTTGCCGACCTCGAAGACGCCGTTGAGAAAAGAATATTCAGTGTTGAGGAACTTTATCAGCATCTTTATGTTGCCTGGGGTAAACATGAAAAAGGGTCGCTGTTTGCTCAGGTTGTCGAAAATGCCTGGGAAAAATCGCGCTCAAATTCATTAAGCCGCAGCACGGAAGATCAGTTCTTTATGTATTTGCGGGTCAATACATTAAATAAACTGGTGCCGTATGCGGCTTCGCGTTTTATTGACAACTTGCCGATGATTTTTAGCGGGGAATTCAATCACGCGTTGCTGGAAGATGACAGCAGCTTCAGTCAGCTTCTTGAGTTATATAAAAACGTGGCGATGCGTCATGTGTTCAGCCATCCGGATGTCGAGCAGCTGGAGCTGCAGGGATACCGGGTTATCAGCGGTTTACTGGAGATTTACCGCCCACTGCTTCAGCTATCGGTCAACGAGTTCAGCGAGCTGGTGGAACAAGAGCGCGTGCGGCGATTGCCAATTGAATCCCGGCTTTATCAAAAACTTTCTACCCGCCATCGCCTGGCTTATGTTGAAGCAGTCAGCAGACTGGATCGACAATCACCTCAATGGCCTATTATGGAATATTATTCTCGTTGCCGTCTTATTCAGGACTATATCAGCGGCATGACGGATTTGTATGCCTGGGATGAATACCGCAAGCTCATGGCTGTCGAATAAACGCTGAGTTTTGTAAAGACGGCCAATAAATTTTTACTTTTTCCATAAACTTAATCCCGGAACTAAGCGGTATAAAACGAATCTGAGTTACACAGCAATTTTGCGTTACCTGTAAATCGAGATTGAGAAACATGAAAAAAACCACATTAGCAATGAGTGCACTGGCTCTGAGTTTAGGTTTAGCGCTGTCTCCTCTGACTGCTACTGCAGCTGAGAGCTCATCGTCGGCAGCAACCGCGCAGCAGATGCCAAGCCTGGCACCGATGCTCGAAAAAGTGATGCCATCGGTGGTGAGTATTAACGTTGAGGGCAGTACGACCGTCAATACGCCGCGTATGCCGCGTAACTTCCAGCAGTTCTTCGGTGATAACTCACCGTTCTGCCAGGACGGTTCACCCTTCCAGAGCTCCCCGTTCTGTCAGGGCGGTGGTGCAGGGGATGAAAGCCAGGGCGGTAACGGTGGCGGCCAGCAACAGAAATTCATGGCACTCGGTTCGGGCGTCATTATTGATGCGGCAAAAGGCTACGTGGTGACCAACAACCACGTTGTTGATAACGCCAACACCATTAAAGTTCAGCTGAGCGACGGACGTAAATTCGACGCTAAAGTGGTGGGTAAAGATCCACGTTCGGATATCGCGCTGATCCAGATTCAGGATCCGAAAAACCTGACGGCGATTAAGCTCGCCGATTCCGACGCGCTGCGTGTGGGTGACTACACCGTAGCCATCGGCAACCCGTTCGGTCTGGGTGAAACCGTGACCTCTGGCATTGTCTCCGCGCTGGGTCGTAGCGGCCTGAACGCAGAGAACTACGAGAACTTTATCCAGACGGATGCGGCGATTAACCGGGGTAACTCCGGCGGTGCGCTGGTGAACCTGAACGGTGAACTGATTGGTATCAACACCGCAATCCTGGCTCCGGACGGCGGTAACATCGGTATCGGCTTTGCTATCCCAAGTAATATGGTGAAAAACCTGACCGCACAGATGGTGCAGTATGGCCAGGTGAAACGCGGTGAGCTGGGTATCCTGGGGACTGAGCTGAACTCCGAGCTGGCGAAAGCAATGAAAGTGGACGCCCAGCGTGGGGCATTTGTCAGCCAGGTGCTGCCGAACTCCTCTGCGGCGAAAGCGGGGATTAAAGCCGGTGATGTGATCACTTCTCTGAACGGTAAACCGATCAGCAGCTTTGCGGCCCTGCGTGCTGAAGTGGGTTCCATGCCGATTGGTAGCAAAATCACCCTCGGTCTGCTGCGTGAAGGTAAGCCGGTTAACGTGAGCCTGGAACTGCAGCAGAGCAGCCAGAATCAGGTGGACTCCAGCACCATCTTCAATGGTATTGAAGGTGCTGAGATGAGCAACAAAGGCGAAGATAAAGGCGTTGTGGTGAACAACGTGAAAGCGAACAGCCCGGCTGCCCGTATCGGCCTGAAAAAAGGCGATGTGATCATGGGGGCTAACCAGCAACCGGTGAAAAACATCGCTGAACTGCGCAAAATCCTCGACAGCAAACCTTCCGTGCTGGCGTTGAATATTCAGCGTGGTGATTCTTCAATTTACCTTCTGATGCAGTAATCCCTCCGCGCCCCTGCTCAACCACGAGCAGGGGCCATTTTTGTTTCTGTGACCCTTTCCACAAGTCCATATTTCTCTCCGTGGCTTTGTGCATTTGCACAATGCAGCCGTGACTGAACTTCCCTATTCTTGAGCCCTGCTCACAGGAGGGTTACATGGCTGGCAGGCATCTTGATACCAAAATGGCGCAGGATATTGTGGCGCGTACCATGCGCATCATTGATACCAATATCAATGTAATGGATGCTCGCGGGCGCATTATTGGCAGCGGCGATCGTGAACGCATTGGGGAAGTGCACGAAGGTGCGTTGCTGGTGCTCTCTCAGGGGCGCGTGGTGGATATCGACGATGCGGTTGCGAAACACCTTCACGGTGTCCGTCAGGGGATCAATTTCCCGCTGCGGCTGGAGGGGGAAATTGTTGGCGTGATCGGCCTGACGGGCGAACCGGAGTCGCTGCGTAAATATGGCGAGCTGGTCTGCATGACCGCCGAAATGATGCTGGAGCAGTCGCGTCTGATGCACCTGCTGGCACAGGATAGCCGCCTGCGTGAAGAGCTGGTCATGAACCTGATCCAGGCAGAAGAACACACACCTGCGCTGAGCGAGTGGGCGCAGCGTCTGGGCATCGATCTTGATCAGCCACGCGTGGCGGTGGTCATTGAAGTCGATAGCGGCCAGTCTGGCGTAGACAGCACGATGGCCGAACTGCAGCAGCTGCAAAATGCACTGGTCACACCGGAGCGCAACAACCTGGCGGCAATTGTTTCTCTGACTGAAATTGTGGTGCTCAAACCGGCGCTTAACCCGTTTGGCCGCTGGGATGTTGAAGATCACCGTCGCTGGGTGGAGCAGCTGATTGCACACATGAAGGAGGGCGGACAACCGCGTTTTCGCGTTGCCCTGGGAAATTACTTTACCGGGCCGGGCAGTATCGCCCGCTCATGGCGCACGGCGCGTACCACGATGATGTCAGGTAAACAGCGGATGCCGGAAAGCCGGAGCTACTTCTACCAGGAACTGATGTTGCCGGTGCTGCTCGATGGCCTGCGCGGTGGCTGGCAGGCCGATGAGCTGGCGCGTCCGTTAGCCCGTCTGAAAGCGATGGACAACAACGGTTTGCTGTACCGCACGTTGCAGGCATGGTTTCATCATAACGTGCAGCCGCTGGCAACGTCGAAAGCGCTGTTTATTCACCGCAATACGCTGGAATACCGGCTTAACCGGATCTCGGAACTGACCGGGCTGGAGCTGGGGAATTTTGACGACAGGCTGCTGCTGTACCTGGCGCTGCAGTTAGATGAGCAGAGATGAGGTTTCACCCTCTCCCTGTGGGAGAGGGCCGGGGTGAGGGCATCAGGCCGCACCTGTCATTACTTATTACGAGTAAGCTTCTCAAGATCCGCTTCAATCTCGCTGATCTTGTTCGTGACAACGCTTTCCAGATGACGCAGGTCATCGAGGATCTTACGTTTCAAATCGACTTCGGTGCGATCGCGCTGGCAGATCTGATCGAGTTCATCGATCACATAGCGCAGGTTAGGGCTGATTTCCTGTACTTCTTTGTACCCTTGTCCTACGCCGTCAGCGACGACGGTCTTACGCTGGCGTGGATATTTAAACTTCACGCTCTTGGCGAAAAACTCGCCTTTATCCTTGTGAAAATAGATTTTCAAAATATCGTTATTCGCTTCCTGGCGGAGGCTGTAACGATCAATTTCATCAGGATTGGTAATGCCCAGACTTTTCAGATTATCGTACATAGCGGTACCCTTGATCTCAACATAACCTTTGAATAATTAACGAAAAAATCTATTTTCGCCACCCTCAGATATAAAAAAAGCGGGGTTGCCCCCGCTTTTTGTTATACCCGATTAATCGATGGTGCGCAGCAGTTCGTTGATACCCACTTTACCGCGGGTTTTTGCATCGACTTTTTTCACGATAACCGCACAGTACAGGCTGTATTTGCCATCTTTTGACGGCAGGTTACCGGAGACGACGACGGAACCCGCAGGTACGCGACCGTAGTGAACTTCGCCGGTTTCACGATCGTAAATACGGGTGCTCTGACCGATGTAGACGCCCATAGAAATAACGGAGCCTTCCTCAACGATCACACCTTCAACCACTTCGGAGCGTGCGCCGATGAAGCAGTTGTCTTCGATAATGGTTGGGTTCGCCTGCAGTGGCTCCAGAACGCCACCGATGCCGACGCCGCCGGACAGGTGAACGTTTTTACCGATCTGCGCGCAAGAACCGACGGTTGCCCAGGTGTCTACCATTGTGCCTTCATCAACATACGCACCGATGTTCACGTAGGATGGCATCAGCACGGTATTGCGTGCGATGAATGCGCCCTGGCGAACTGCCGCCGGAGGCACAACACGGAAACCTTCTTTCTGGAAACGCGCTTCATCGTAGTCAGCGAATTTCATTGGTACTTTATCGAAGTAGCGGCTTTCTGCTCCGTCGATAACCTGGTTATCGTTGATACGGAAAGAGAGCAGCACGGCTTTCTTCAGCCACTGATGAGTTACCCACTGACCGTCGATTTTTTCTGCCACGCGCAGCGCGCCGGAATCCAGCAGAGAAATCACCTGATTAACCGCTTCACGGGTAACGGTATCCACATTTGCCGGGGTAATCTCGGCGCGACGCTCAAAAGCGGACTCAATAACGTTCTGTAACTGCTGCATTGTTTACTCTTTCCATTTCACTAAAAAACACGTCACCCTTTATCGTTTGGATTGAGGGCTGCTGTCAACCGTTGTTGCACTTCCAGCTGCAGGTCATTATTAAGGGCACGCCGGTCGGCCGTTGCGATTATAAATAAATCTTCTACTCGCTCACCAATGGTTGTAATTCGGGCTCCATGAAGCGAAATTCCCAGATCGGCAAAAACCTGGCCGACGCGGGCGAGCAACCCTGGCTGGTCGAGGGCGATAAGCTCCAGGAACGATTTGCGGTCGGTGTGGGTCGGCAGGAAATTGACCTCGGTATCGACGGTAAAGTGACGCAATTTGGCCGGTTGACGACGCGGTTGCGGCGGTTGCCAGCTGCGCTGGGTGATGGCCTGTTCCAGACCAAAGCGTATCCCTTCATGACGGTCCGACGACAGCGGGCTGCCGTCCGGCTCCAGTACGATAAAGGTATCCATCGCCATGCCGTCTCGGGTGGTAAAAATCTGTGCGTCGTGAACGCTGAGGTTGCGTCTGTCCAGCTCGGCGCAGACGGCGGCAAACAGATAAGGCCGGTCCGGGCTCCAGATAAAGATCTCTGTGCCGCCGCGCGTGGCCTGCGGGCTGAGCAGGATCATCGGTTTCGACAAATCATGCTGGAGCAGATGCCGCGCATGCCAGGCAAGCTGGTTTGGGCTATGACGCACAAAGTAGTTGGCGCGACAGCGGGCCCAAATCTGATGTAATGCCTCTTCATCAATGTTATCCATCCGCAGCAACGCCAGCGCCTGCACCTGATGGTGACGTACACGCTCGCGCATGTCCGGGGTGTTTTGCATTCCGCGACGCAGCTGTTTTTCCGTCGCGAAGTAAAGCTCGCGCAGCAGGCTTTGCTTCCAGCTGTTCCACAGCGTTTCGTTGGTGGCACAAATATCCGCTACCGTCAGGCAGACCAGATAGCGCAGGCGGTTTTCAGTTTGCACCTCTTCGGCGAATTGCTTAATGACTTCCGGATCCTGAATGTCACGACGCTGTGCGGTAACTGACATCAGCAGGTGATGGCGCACCAGCCAGGCGACCAGCTGCGTCTCGCGCGAGTTCAGACCATGCAGCTCGGCAAATTTCAGTACGTCCTGCGCACCCAGTACCGAGTGGTCGCCACCGCGACCTTTCGCGATATCGTGGAACAGGGCGGCAATCAGGATCAGTTCCGGGTGGGAAAGACGCGGCCACAGCTCAACGCACAGCGGATGGCGGGAGCGCGTCTCTTCTTTGGCAAAGCTCTCCAGCTTGAGCATGACGCGGATCGTGTGTTCATCCACCGTATAAGCGTGGAAAAGATCGAACTGCATCTGCCCGACGATATGCGACCACTGCGGCATATAGGCCCACAGCACACTGTGGCGGTGCATCGGTAGCAGGCCCCGGCTGACGGCTCCCGGGTGGCGTAGCATGCTGAGGAACAGGGCTCGCGCTTCCGGGATATAACACAGCGGCTGTGTCAGATGGCGGCGCGCGTGGCGCAGATGGCGCAGGGTCGTGGAGTAGATCCCGGTGATCGCGCTGTTGCGCACCATCGTATAGAACATGCGGAGGATCGCTTCCGGCTCGCGGATAAACAGCGTTTCGTCGCGCAGATCGATAAGCGTGCCGCGCAGCTGGAATTCATCATCAATGGGCCGTGGTTTTTCGTCCGCCGTCAGCGCCAGGATCGCTTCGTCAAACAGCTGCAGCAGCATCTGGTTGAGTTCGGTCACGCGGCGGGTAACGCGGAAGAAATCCTTCATCATGTGCTCAACCGGCTCGTTGCCCTCACCGCTGTAATTGAGGCGCTGAGCCACGCTGAGCTGGCGGTCAAACAGCAGACGGTTATCGTAACGGCTGACTTCAAGATGCAGGGCAAAGCGAATGCGCCACAGGAGATGTAAACACTCGTTCAGTTCATTACGTTCGGCTTCGGTTAAGAAACCAAACCCGACCATCTCGTCCAGCGACGTTGCACCAAAATGACGACGGGCGACCCACTGCAGGGTGTGGATGTCGCGCAGACCGCCAGGGCTACTTTTGATATCAGGCTCCAGGTTATAGCTGGTACCGTGATAGCGCTGGTGGCGCTGATTCTGTTCCTCGACCTTTGCGGCGAAGAATTTCTCTGACGGCCAGAACCCGTCGCTGAAAATGTGTTTTTGCAGTTCCAGGAACAGCGCAACGTCGCCGATCAGCAGACGGGTTTCAATCAGGTTGGTGGCAACGGTGAGGTCAGATAACCCTTCCAGCAGACACTCTTCCAGCGTGCGCACGCTGTGACCCACTTCCAGCTTCACGTCCCAGAGCAGCGTCAGCAGTTCGCCAATTTTCTGCGCCTGTTCGTCTGGCAGCTTTTTACGGCTTAAGATCAGCAGGTCGATATCGGAAAGCGGATGAAGCTCGCCACGGCCATAGCCCCCGACGGCGACCAGTGCGACGTCGCTAATCTGACCGAAACCATAGTCAATCCACAGGCGCTGCAGGAGCTGGTCAATAAATTCGGTGCGCGCTTCGATGAGCTGCTCGGCAGAAATACCCGCATCAAACGCGCTACCCAGCCAGCGATGGAAAACATCCATATGCGCTTTGATATGGGCGCAGGTCAGCTCGTGCGGTGGCCAGACGCCCGGGTTGTCGGGCTGGTCGGGGAGGGTGGGAAGTGCTGTATTCGCATACTGTTCGGGTAATAGATTACTCATCGCGTGCCACCCATAAGAAAAAGCTATCGCCATTAAAAAAGCCGGCATTTGCCGGCTTTTTTATCATTCATCGTGCGTCAGTATCGCCGGGATGGTGTCATCCTTGCGCAACGTCATAATCTCACAGCCGTTGTCTGTTACCACAATAGTATGCTCGTACTGCGCAGACAAGCTTCTGTCTTTGGTTTTCACCGTCCAGCCATCTTTCATGGTACGGATGCGGTAGTCGCCAGAGTTGACCATTGGCTCGATAGTAAAGGTCATGCCTTTTTGCAGCACCACGCCGCCGTCATCGGCATCGTAGTGCAGAACCTGCGGCTCTTCGTGGAAGACGCGGCCGATACCGTGACCGCAATATTCACGCACCACAGAGAAACCTTCTGCTTCAACGAATTTCTGGATAGCGGCACCGATGGTGCGCAGGCGGATACCGGGTTTAACCATCTTCAACGCCAGGTAGAGACTTTCCTGAGTCACTTTGCACAGGCGCTCGCCCAGAATAGTGGGTTTACCAACGATGAACATCTTCGAGGTGTCACCGTGGTACTCATCTTTAATGACGGTGACGTCGATGTTGACGATGTCGCCATCTTTCAGCAGTTTTTCATCATCCGGAATACCGTGGCAAACCACCTCATTAATTGAGATACAGACGGATTTCGGGAAACCGTGGTAGCCGAGGCAGGCGGAGATCGCGTGCTGCTCGTTGACGATGTAGTCGTTACAGATGCGATCCAGCTCGCCGGTGCTGACGCCCGGTTTGACGAACGGTTCAATCATTTCCAGCACTTCCGCGGCCAGACGACCGGCGACGCGCATCTTTTCAATTTCTTCAGGTGTCTTAATAGAGATAGCCATGTAATCTGTCCATCGGTGTCGATTTTTTCGACAATATAAATCTACGTGTCCTCAATGGTATCAGTCAGGCGCACCCCGTGCCAAATTGAGAATCATTAACAGCACACTCCGCCAACAATTATTGGTTTCTGGTCGTGTTTTGTGGTATAAAGCGCGCCGGACTTCCGATCCATCGAAGACTACACAGGTTGGACGGAAGCGACAAATCTCACTTTGTGTAACAACACACACGTATCGGCACATATTCCGGGGTGCCCTTTGGGGTCGGTAATATGGGATACGTGGAGGCATAACCCCAACTTTTACTATAGAGGTTTTAAACATGGCAACTGTTTCCATGCGCGACATGCTCAAGGCTGGTGTTCACTTTGGTCACCAGACCCGTTACTGGAACCCGAAAATGAAGCCTTTCATCTTCGGCGCACGTAACAAAGTTCACATCATCAACCTTGAGAAAACTGTACCAATGTTCAACGAAGCCCTGGCTGAGCTGAACAAGATTGCTTCCCGTAAAGGTAAGATTCTGTTCGTTGGTACTAAGCGCGCTGCAAGCGAAGCTGTGAAAGATGCTGCTAACAGCTGCGACCAGTTCTTCGTGAACCATCGCTGGTTGGGTGGCATGCTGACTAACTGGAAAACTGTTCGTCAGTCCATCAAACGCCTGAAAGATCTGGAAACCCAGTCTCAGGACGGTACTTTCGACAAGCTGACTAAGAAAGAAGCGCTGATGCGCACTCGTGAACTGGACAAGCTGGAAAACAGCCTGGGCGGTATCAAAGATATGGGCGGCCTGCCAGACGCGCTGTTCGTAATCGATGCAGACCACGAGCACATCGCAATCAAAGAAGCTAACAACCTGGGTATCCCGGTATTCGCTATCGTTGATACCAACTCCGATCCGGACGGTGTTGACTTCGTTATCCCGGGTAACGACGACGCCATCCGTGCTGTTAGCCTGTACCTGAGCGCTGTAGCTGCTACCGTTCGTGAAGGCCGTTCCCAGGATCTGGCTTCTCAGGCGGAAGAAAGCTTCGTAGAAGCTGAATAATAAGGTTTCACCCCTTATTAGTACCGTGTATGAATAGGGGCCAATTATCGGCCCCTTTTTTCAATTTATACTGTTTGGCCCCCGGCCGGGCAGTTCACATCTCCCGAGGATTTAAGAATGGCTGAAATTACCGCATCCCTGGTAAAAGAGCTGCGCGAGCGTACTGGCGCAGGCATGATGGATTGCAAAAAAGCGCTGACTGAAGCGAACGGCGACATCGAGCTGGCAATCGAAAACATGCGTAAATCCGGTGCGATCAAAGCAGCTAAAAAAGCAGGCAACGTGGCTGCTGACGGCGTGATCATCACTAAGATCGACGGCAACTACGGCATCATTCTGGAAGTTAACTGCCAGACTGACTTCGTTGCTAAAGACGGTGGTTTCCAGGCATTTGCTAACAAAGTTCTGGACGCAGCTGTTGCAGGCAAAATCACTGACGTTGACGTTCTGAAAGCACAGTTCGAAGAAGAACGTGTTGCGCTGGTTGCTAAAATCGGTGAGAACATCAACATCCGTCGCGTGTCCTCCCTGGAAGGCGACGTACTGGGTTCTTACCAGCACGGTGCACGTATCGGTGTTCTGGTTGCGGCTAAAGGCGCTGACGAAGAGCTGGTTAAACAGCTGGCTATGCACATCGCTGCAAGCAAACCAGAATTCGTTAAGCCAGAAGACGTGTCTGCTGAAGTGGTAGAGAAAGAGTACCAGGTTCAGCTGGACATCGCGATGCAGTCTGGTAAGCCAAAAGAAATCGCAGAGAAAATGGTTGAAGGCCGCATGAAGAAATTCACCGGCGAAGTTTCTCTGACTGGCCAGCCTTTCGTTATGGATCCAAGCAAGTCTGTTGCTCAGCTGCTGAAAGAGCACAACGCTGACGTAACTGGCTTCATCCGCTTCGAAGTGGGCGAAGGCATCGAGAAAGTTGAGACTGACTTCGCAGCAGAAGTTGCTGCAATGTCCAAGCAGTCTTAATGATTGAAAAGGAGCCGCCTGAGGGCGGCTTCTTTTTGTCACCCGTCAGACGAAATCAGACAGGCTCCAGTATCGCTGTGCTGATATGCGACATATCATGTCGCCAGAATTAACCCCCATCTTAATCGTTGACAGTCTCAGGAAAGAAACATGGCTACCAATGCAAAACCCGTGTACAAACGCATTCTGCTTAAGCTGAGTGGCGAAGCGCTGCAGGGATCGGAAGGCTTCGGTATTGACGCAAGCATCCTTGATCGTATGGCACAGGAAATCAAAGAACTGGTCGAACTGGGTATTCAGGTTGGCGTGGTCATTGGCGGTGGCAACCTTTTCCGTGGCGCTGGTCTGGCGAAAGCAGGGATGAATCGCGTTGTGGGCGACCACATGGGTATGCTGGCAACCGTCATGAATGGCCTGGCGATGCGTGATTCGCTTCATCGCGCCTATGTGAACGCGCGCCTGATGTCCGCTATTCCACTGAATGGCGTGTGCGATAACTACAGCTGGGCAGAAGCTATCAGCCTGCTGCGTAACAACCGCGTGGTGATCCTCTCCGCCGGTACCGGTAACCCGTTCTTTACCACCGATTCCGCAGCCTGTCTGCGCGGTATCGAAATCGAAGCCGATGTGGTTCTGAAAGCAACCAAAGTGGATGGCGTGTTTACCGCCGATCCGGCAAAAGATCCTTCTGCCACCATGTACGATCAGCTGACCTACAGCGAAGTGCTGGATAAAGAGCTGAAAGTGATGGATCTTGCCGCCTTCACGCTGGCTCGTGACCATAAACTGCCGATCCGTGTCTTCAACATGAACAAGCCAGGCGCACTGCGCCGCGTCGTAATGGGCGAAAAAGAAGGCACTTTGATCACGGAATAATTTCCGTCGGCGATAAATACAGGTAAGATTCCGCTTTATTTGTAGCGGTATCTTACCCGGGCGCGCCTTTGGCGTTGTCATGAATTAAACGCGACTATACTTAGCACACCTGTAGCGCTGTGCTGGCGGATAGTCTGCCTGAGACAAGTTTTCAAGGATTCGTAACGTGATTAACGACATCAGAAAAGATGCTGAAGTACGCATGGACAAATGCGTAGAAGCGTTCAAAACCCAAATCAGCAAAATCCGTACTGGCCGTGCTTCCCCAAGCCTGCTGGATGGCATCATCGTGGAATACTACGGCACGCCAACCCCACTGCGTCAGCTGGCGAGCGTGACTGTAGAAGATACCCGTACGCTGAAAATCAACGTATTCGATCGTTCTATGAGCCCGGCCGTTGAAAAAGCGATCATGGCATCTGACCTGGGTCTGAACCCAAGCTCTGCGGGTTCTGACATCCGTGTTCCACTGCCTCCGCTGACGGAAGAACGTCGTAAAGACCTGATCAAAGTGGTTCGTGGTGAAGCTGAGCAAGGTCGCGTTTCTGTGCGTAACGTACGTCGCGACGCGAACGATAAAGTGAAAGCTCTGCTGAAAGAAAAAGAGATCAGCGAAGATGACGACCGTCGCTCCCAGGACGACGTGCAGAAGATGACTGACGCAGCTATCAAGAAAATTGATGCGGCGCTGGCAGATAAAGAAGCGGAACTGATGCAGTTCTGATTTCTGTCGTACACTGATAAACGCCGTTCAGAGAGACATGATGTCTTGCTGGCGGCGTTTTGCTTTTATCTGGTCTAACTTTTTCCGGGCATCTCATGAAGCATTTAACTCTCCTTGGCTCAACTGGCTCTATCGGTTGCAGCACTCTCGACGTTGTTCGCCATAACCCTGAACTCTACACCGTGACGGCACTGGTGGCCGGTAAGAACGTGCAGCGAATGATCGAACAGTGCCTGGAGTTTGCGCCTCGCTATGCGGTGATGGATGACGAAAAGAGCGCCCGCCTTGTGAAAGCGCAGCTGCAGGAGAAGGGCAGTCGCACCGAGGTGCTGAGTGGGAAACAGGCGGCCTGTGATATGGCTGCGCTGGATGAGGTCGATCAGGTGATGGCGGCAATCGTCGGGGCGGCAGGGCTTCTGCCTACGCTTGCGGCTATCGATGCCGGTAAAGATGTATTGTTGGCGAATAAAGAGTCGCTGGTGACCTGTGGACGCCTGTTCATGGAGGCGGTTAAGCAGCGCGGCGCGCGTCTTTTGCCGGTCGATAGTGAACACAACGCAATTTTTCAGAGTTTACCGCAACTTTTTCAACAGAACCTGGGGTACGCTGACCTCGAGCAGAATGGCGTTGTGTCGATTCTGCTTACCGGGTCTGGTGGTCCGTTCCGTGAAACGCCGCTGTCTGAACTGAGCGCAATGACGCCGGATCAGGCGTGTCGTCATCCGAACTGGTCAATGGGACGTAAGATCTCTGTCGACTCTGCCACCATGATGAACAAAGGTCTGGAATACATTGAAGCGCGCTGGCTGTTTAATGCGTCAGCGAAACAGATGGAAGTGCTGATCCACCCGCAATCGGTGATTCACTCGATGGTGCGTTATCAGGATGGCAGCGTGCTGGCACAGCTGGGTGAACCGGATATGCGCACGCCAATTGCACATTCGATGGCGTGGCCTAACCGTGTGAAGTCTGGGGTGAAACCGCTCGATTTCTGCAAGCTCAGCTCTCTGACATTCAGTGAGCCAGATTACGACCGTTATCCGTGTCTGAAGCTTGCGATGAATGCCTTTGACCAGGGGCAGGCGGCGACGACAGCACTCAATGCGGCCAATGAAATTACCGTTGAGGCATTTCTGAATCAGCAGATTCGTTTTACCGACATCGCGACACTGAATCGCTCGGTGCTGGACATGATGGATTTGCGCGAACCACAAAGCGTGGAAGAGGTGTTGGCGGTAGATGCTCAGGCCCGCATTGTTGCGCGTAAACAGGTGACACGTCTCGCAAGCTGGTGATAAAGCAACCACTAATTGTCGTGCCATTTGTTAGCGTTGGGCTTCAGTGATATAGTCTGCGCCACCTGATCGCAGGTATTTGACTTAATGTGGTCAGGTAAGCCGTGGTTTGACACGGCTTTTTTATGTATAGGCTTCAGTATTCCTGAGTACCGTTAAATCCTTTTCAGGGACTAAAAACGCGTTATGTTGTCTGCGAATCAACCAATAAGCGAAAATTTGCCCGCTCATGGCTGCCGTCATGTAGCAATTATCATGGATGGCAATGGCCGCTGGGCGAAAAGACAAGGGAAGATACGAGCCTTTGGGCATAAAGCTGGGGCGAAGTCTGTTCGCCGCGCCGTTTCTTTTGCCGCCAATAACGGCATTGATGCGTTAACGCTCTATGCTTTTAGCAGTGAAAACTGGAATCGACCGGCGCAGGAAGTCAGTGCGTTGATGGAATTGTTTGTGTGGGCGCTCGACAGCGAAGTAAAAAGCCTGCACCGCCACAACGTCCGCCTGCGTATTATTGGCGAGACCAGTCGTTTTAACTCACGTTTGCAGGAACGGATTCGTAAAGCAGAAGCGCTGACTGAAAATAATACTGGTCTGACGCTCAATATCGCGGCGAATTACGGCGGACGCTGGGATATTATCCAGGGCGTTCGGCATTTGGCCGAACAGGTTCAGGAAGGGCTGTTGAGACCCGACCAAATTGATGAAGAGATGCTGAGTCAGCAAATCTGCATGAATGAACTGGCACCTGTGGATTTGGTAATTAGGACAGGGGGAGAACATCGCATAAGTAACTTTTTGCTTTGGCAAATTGCCTATGCCGAACTTTACTTTACTGATGTTCTTTGGCCCGATTTTGATGAACAAGACTTTGAAGGTGCGCTGCATGCCTTTGCCAATCGAGAGCGTCGTTTCGGCGGCACCGAGCCTGGTGGCGACAAAGCCTGATGGGGGTAGCTTTTGCTGAAGTATCGCCTGATTTCCGCTTTTGTATTAATACCCATTGTCATTGCGGCGCTGTTTTTACTGCCCCCAGTGGGATTCGCTATTGTTACGCTGGTAGTGTGTATGCTCGCCGCGTGGGAATGGGGACAGTTTAGCGGCTTTACCTCGCGCACTCAGCGGGTATGGCTGGCGGTACTCTGTGGCTTTTTACTGGCCCTGATGCTGTTTACCTTGCCTGAATATCACCACGATATTCATCAACCGCTGGTTGCCGGCTCCCTGTGGGTATCGTTGGCCTGGTGGATTGCTGCGCTCGTGTTGGTGCTTTTTTATCCAGGTTCTGCGGCATTATGGCGCAATTCAAAAGTATTACGCCTTATTTTTGGCCTGCTCACAATTGTTCCTTTTTTCTGGGGTATGCTCGCGCTGCGCGCCTGGCACTATGATGAAAACCACTACAGCGGTGCAATCTGGCTGCTTTATGTGATGATTCTGGTCTGGGGGGCTGACTCTGGGGCCTATATGTTTGGTAAACTGTTCGGCAAACATAAACTGGCTCCGAAGGTTTCTCCGGGTAAAACCTGGCAAGGATTTATCGGCGGCTTGTTTACGGCAGCAATCATCTCCTGGGGCTATGGCGTCTGGGCGGATCTGAGCGTTGCGCCGTCGACACTGCTGGTGTGCTCAATTTTTGCTGCACTGGCCTCGGTACTGGGTGATTTAACCGAAAGTATGTTTAAGCGTGAAGCAGGGATTAAAGACAGTGGTCACTTGATTCCAGGGCATGGCGGTATAATGGATCGCATTGACAGCCTGACTGCGGCAGTCCCCGTGTTTGCTTGCTTGCTTTTATTGGTGTTCGGGACGATTTAACGGAAGGTTTTATGCTGAGCATTCTCTGGAATCTGGCGGCGTTCGTTGTTGCACTGGGTGTACTGATTACCGTGCATGAATTTGGCCATTTCTGGGTTGCTCGCCGCTGTGGTGTGCGCGTGGAGCGATTCTCCATTGGTTTTGGTAAATCGCTCTGGAAGCGTACCGACCGCCACGGCACTGAATTCGTCATCGCCCTTATCCCGCTGGGTGGCTATGTTAAAATGCTCGACGAACGTGTTGAGCCTGTTGCCCCTGAACTTCAGCATCGCGCGTTCAACAACAAAACTGTTGGGCAACGCGCCGCCATCATTGCTGCCGGTCCGGTAGCCAATTTCATCTTTGCTATCTTCGCCTACTGGCTGGTGTTTATCATCGGCGTCCCTGGCGTGCGTCCGGTGGTGGGTGAAATTGCCCCTAACTCCATCGCGGCAAGTGCGCAAATTACGCCGGGGATGGAACTTAAAGCCATTGATGGCATCGAAACCCCTGATTGGGATGCCGTGCGGCTGCAGTTGGTCGCCAAAATTGGTGATAAGCAGACAACGGTCAGCGTTTCGCCGTTTGGTTCTGACCAGCGACAGGACAAAGTGCTGGATTTACGCCACTGGAGTTTCGAGCCTGACAAAGAAGATCCCGTCTCTGCACTGGGGATTCGCCCACGCGGTGCGCAGATCGAGCCGGTATTAGCCGAAGTACAGGCCAATTCGGCGGCGAGCAAAGCAGGTTTGCAAGCAGGCGACAGGATCGTTAAAGTCGATGGTCAACCATTAACACAGTGGATGACCTTTGTTACTCTGGTGCGCGATAATCCAGGTATTTCGCTCGCACTGGAAGTGGAAAGGCACGGGAGTCCGCTTTCGCTGACGCTGACCCCGGATACCAAATCGGGCGGCAAAAAGGCAGAAGGGTTTGCAGGTGTAGTGCCGAAAGTGATCCCGCTGCCAGATGAGTACAAGACAATACGCCAATATGGGCCGTTTAGCGCCATCCTTGAAGCCACGGATAAAACATGGCAACTGATGAAGCTTACGGTCAACATGTTGGGGAAATTGATAACCGGTGATGTGAAACTGAACAACCTCAGTGGGCCAATTTCAATTGCTCAGGGGGCTGGGATGTCAGCGGAATTCGGGGTGATTTACTATCTCATGTTTCTCGCGCTTATAAGCGTGAATCTGGGGATAATCAACCTGTTCCCGCTTCCCGTATTAGACGGGGGCCATCTGCTGTTTTTAGCGATTGAAAAGCTAAAAGGCGGACCGGTATCCGAGCGAGTTCAAGACTTTAGTTATCGCATTGGCTCGATTTTGCTGGTGCTGTTAATGGGGCTTGCACTTTTCAATGATTTCTCTCGGTTGTAAGAGAGTGTTAGGAAGAACGCATAATAACGATGGCGATGAAAAAGTTGCTCATAGCGTCGCTGCTGTTTAGCAGCGCCACCGTATACGGTGCTGACGGGTTCGTAGTGAAAGACATTCATTTCGAAGGCCTCCAGCGTGTCGCCGTTGGTGCGGCCCTCCTCAGTATGCCTGTGCGCCCCGGCGATACGGTTAATGATGATGATATCAGTAACACCATCCGTGCTCTGTTTGCCACTGGCAACTTTGAGGACGTCCGCGTCCTGCGCGATGGTGATACGCTGCTGGTTCAGGTAAAAGAACGTCCAACGATCGCCAGTATCACTTTCTCCGGCAACAAGTCGGTGAAAGATGACATGCTCAAGCAGAACCTTGAAGCATCCGGTGTTCGTGTGGGGGAATCTCTGGACCGCACAACCCTTTCAGATATTGAAAAAGGTCTGGAAGATTTCTATTACAGCGTCGGTAAATACAGCGCAAGCGTGAAGGCGGTTGTGACTCCGCTGCCACGTAACCGTGTTGACCTGAAGCTGGTCTTCCAGGAAGGTGTCTCTGCGAAGATCCAACAGATCAACATCGTAGGGAACCACGCGTTCAGCACCGACGAACTGATCTCGACTTTCCAGCTGCGTGACGAAGTGCCGTGGTGGAACGTGGTTGGCGATCGCAAATACCAGAAGCAGAAACTGGCGGGCGACCTCGAAACCCTGCGCAGCTACTATCTGGATCGCGGTTACGCGCGTTTCAACATCGACTCTACTCAGGTCAGTCTGACTCCGGACAAGAAAGGGATCTACATTACGATTAACATCACTGAAGGCGAGCAGTACAAGCTTTCTGGTGTTGAAGTCAGTGGAAACCTGGCGGGGCATTCTGCAGAGATCGAATCGCTGACCAAAATTCAGCCGGGCGATCTGTATAGCGGTGCTAAAGTGACCAAGATGGAAGACGGCATTAAGAAGCTGCTCGGCCGTTACGGTTATGCTTATCCGCGCGTACAGACTCAGCCTGAAATCAACGATGCGGATAAAACCGTTAAGCTTCGCGTTAACGTTGATGCGGGCAACCGTTTCTACGTACGTAAGATCCGCTTTGAAGGTAACGACACTTCAAAAGATTCCGTTCTGCGTCGCGAAATGCGTCAGATGGAAGGGGCGTGGTTAGGTAGCGATCTCGTTGACCAGGGTAAAGAACGTCTGAACCGTCTGGGTTATTTTGAAACGGTCGATACCGACACCCAACGTGTGCCAGGCAGCCCGGATCAGGTTGATGTCGTTTATAAAGTGAAAGAGCGTAACACCGGTAGCTTCAACTTTGGTGTGGGCTACGGTACTGAAAGTGGCGTGAGCTTCCAGGTCGGTGTTCAGCAAGATAACTGGCTGGGTACGGGTTATTCTGTTGGTATCAACGGTACCAAGAACGACTACCAGACCTACTCTGAGTTCTCTGTCACTAACCCATACTTCACCGTTGATGGTGTGAGCCTGGGTGGTCGTATCTTCTATAACGACTTTAAAGCAGATAACGCGGATCTGTCCTCCTATACCAACAAGAGTTATGGTGTAGACGGTACGCTGGGCTTCCCGGTCAACGAATACAACACCCTGCGTGCAGGCTTAGGTTACGTGCATAACGACCTGTCCAACATGCAACCGCAGGTGGCGATGTGGCGTTATCTGGACTCCATCGGTCAGTCAACCAGTAAGACCGGTGACAATAACGGTTTTGCGGCAGATGACTTCACCTTCAACTATGGCTGGACGTATAACCGTCTTGACCGTGGTTACTTCCCGACGGAAGGTTCTCGTGTCAACCTGAACGGTAAAGTCACCGTTCCGGGTTCCGATAACGAGTTCTACAAGGTGACGCTTGATACCGCGTCCTACTTCCCAATTGATGACGACCATAAATGGGTTGTTCTGGGTCGTACCCGTTGGGGCTATGGCGATGGTTTAGGTGGCAAAGAACTGCCATTCTATGAAAACTTCTATGCCGGTGGTTCCAGTACCGTTCGTGGCTTCCAGTCCAATAACATTGGTCCGAAAGCGGTCTACTACGGTGGAAACAAAACGGATAACTGTAATAAATCCTCGTCTTCAGAAGTCTGTAGTTCTAATGATGCGGTGGGCGGTAACGCGATGGCAGTGGCTAGCCTGGAGTTCATTACGCCAACGCCGTTTATCAGTGATAAATATGCGAACTCAGTCCGTACCTCCTTCTTCTGGGATGCCGGTACTGTGTGGGATACCAACTGGGAGAATACCGCACAGATGCGTGCAGAAGGTATTCCAGACTACAGCGATCCGAGCAATATTCGCATGTCTGCAGGTATCGCATTACAATGGATGTCACCGCTGGGGCCGTTGGTCTTCTCTTACGCCCAGCCGTTTAAGAAATATGATGGAGATAAATCGGAGCAATTCCAGTTTAACATTGGTAAAACCTGGTAATAATCCGCTGCAATGGAATGCGTTGGCAGTGTAGCGCTGACAACTGGCGATCGTGCAGACGATCGCCTTGCCACGCAAAGAACGGTACCTTTGAGGTACTAATGGGATGGTAAGGAGTTTATTGTGAAAAAGTGGTTATTAGCTGCAGGTCTCGGTTTAGCGATGGCAACGTCTGCTCAGGCAGCGGGCAAAATTGCGATCGTCAATATGGGTAGCTTGTTCCAACAGGTTGCGCAGAAAACGGGTGTTTCCGCAACGCTGGAAAACGAGTTCAAAGGCCGTGCAAGCGAACTGCAAGGCATGGAAAGCGATCTTCAGTCCAAGATGCAACGTCTGCAGCGCGATGGTTCTACCATGAAAGCGGCTGACCGTAGCAAACTGGAAAAAGATGTTATGTCTCAGCGCCAGGCATTCTCCCAGAAAGCACAGGCTTTCGAGCAGGATCGTCAGCGTCGTTCTAACGAAGAGCGTGGCAAACTGGTGACGCGCATTCAGACAGCAGTTAAATCTGTTGCTGCCGATCAGGGCGTCGATCTGGTTGTTGATGCGAATGCCGTTGCTTACAACAGCAGCGATGTTAAAGACATCACCGCTGATGTTCTGAAACAGGTTAAATAAGTAATGCCTTCTATTCGACTGGCTGATTTAGCTCAGCAGTTGGATGCAGAATTACACGGTGATGGCGATATCGTCATCACCGCTGTTGCGTCCATGCAATCTGCTAAAGCTGGCAATATTACCTTCATGGTAAGCCCTAAGTATCGTGAACATCTGGCTCAGTGCCAGGCGTCAGCTGTTGTTCTTACGCAGGACGATCTTCCGTTTGCCGCAGGTGCTGCTTTGGTAGTGAAAAATCCCTACCTGACGTATGCACGCATGGCCCAAATTCTTGATACCACGCCGCAGCCGGCACAGAGTATTGCTGCCAGTGCAGCAATCGATCCGACGGCTCAGCTTGGTAACAACGTTGCAGTTGGCGCTAATGCCGTTATTGAGTCGGGCGTCGTGCTGGGCGATAACGTCGTGATTGGCCCGGGTTGCTTCGTTGGGAAAAATACGAAAATCGGTGCAGGAACCCGCTTGTGGGCTAATGTGTCCGTTTACCATGAAGTTGAAATCGGCGAAAATTGCCTTGTTCAGTCCAGCACCGTGATTGGTTCTGACGGGTTTGGTTACGCTAACGATCGTGGTAACTGGGTTAAGATCCCACAGCTTGGTCGCGTTATCATTGGCGACCGTGTTGAGATCGGCGCATGTACCACCATTGACCGTGGTGCGCTTGACGACACCATTATTGGCAATGGTGTTATCATCGATAACCAGTGCCAGATTGCACATAACGTTGTGATTGGCGACAATACCGCAGTTGCGGGTGGCGTTATCATGGCAGGCAGCCTGAAAATTGGCCGTTACTGCATGATTGGCGGTGCCAGCGTGATCAACGGTCATATGGAAATATGCGACAAGGTGACGGTGACGGGAATGGGCATGGTTATGCGTCCTATCACTGAACCAGGCGTCTATTCCTCTGGTATTCCGCTGCAACCGAACAAGGTATGGCGTAAAACAGCAGCTCTGGTGATGAATATTGATGATATGAGCAAGCGTCTCAAGTCTCTTGAGCGCAAGATCGATCAACAAGACTAAGCGTTCATCCGTTTAACGCTACTTTCCCGGCCTGTCGGCTTTCTTATAAACCGGCAGGCCGTGTTATTATTGCTACTTAGTACATTTGACAGGAAGAGTATTTTGACTACTGACACTCATACTCTGCATATTGAAGAGATTTTAGAACTTCTGCCGCACCGCTACCCGTTTTTGCTGGTAGACCGTGTGCTGGATTTTGAAGAAGGTCATTTTCTGCGCGCAGTGAAAAATGTCTCCGTAAATGAGCCGTTCTTCCAGGGACACTTCCCTGGTAAGCCTATCTTCCCGGGTGTGTTGATCCTGGAAGCAATGGCACAGGCTACCGGTATTCTGGCGTTTAAAAGCGTGGGTAAACTGGAGCCGGGCGAACTGTACTACTTCGCGGGTATTGATGAAGCACGCTTTAAGCGTCCTGTCGTGCCTGGTGATCAAATGATCATGGAAGTCACTTTTGAAAAAACGCGTCGTGGCCTGACTCGCTTCAAAGGCGTAGCACTGGTTGACGGCAAAGTTGTTTGCGAAGCGACTATGATGTGTGCGCGTAGCCGGGAGGCCTGATACGTGATTGATAAATCCGCCTTTATTCATCCTACTGCTATTGTAGAAACGGGTGCCATCATTGGTGCTAACGTTCACATTGGCCCGTTTTGTATTGTTGGACCCCAAGTCGAAATTGGTGAGGGTACAGTACTGAAATCTCACGTTGTCGTGAATGGTCACACGACCATTGGCAGCAATAATGAGATCTATCAGTTCGCCTCCATCGGCGAAGTAAACCAGGATCTGAAATATGCTGGTGAGTCGACCCGTGTGGAAATCGGCGATCGTAACCGTATTCGCGAAAGCGTCACCATTCATCGTGGAACAGTACAGGGCGGTGGATTGACAAAGGTGGGCAGCGACAACCTGTTTATGGTTAATGCGCATATCGCGCATGACTGTACTGTAGGTGACCGCTGTATTCTTGCCAACAACGCAACGCTGGCAGGACACGTATCGGTTGATGATTTCGCAATTATTGGCGGCATGACCGCAGTCCATCAGTTCTGCATCATTGGTGCGCACGTGATGGTCGGTGGATGCTCCGGTGTGGCGCAGGACGTCCCACCTTATGTTATTGCGCAGGGTAACCATGCCACGCCGTTTGGCGTGAACATCGAAGGCCTTAAGCGTCGTGGCTTTAGCCGCGAAGCGATTACAGCTATCCGCAACGCGTACAAACTGCTGTACCGTAGCGGTAAAACGCTGGAAGAGGTGAAGCCGGAAATTGCCGATCTGGCGAAAAAGTACCCGGAAGTGAACGAGTTCATGGAGTTCTTTGACCGTTCCACACGTGGTCTGATTCGTTAATGGTCGACAGCCGTCCGCTTACGATAGCCCTGGTCGCCGGAGAAACCTCCGGCGATATTCTTGGTGCAGGTCTTATCCGCGCGCTGAAAGCCCGTGTCCCTAATGCCCGCTTTGTCGGTGTTGCTGGCCCGCTGATGCAGGCCGAAGGCTGTGAAGCATGGTATGAAATGGAAGAGCTGGCCGTGATGGGCATCGTTGAAGTGCTGGGGCGTTTGCGTCGCTTGCTGCATATTCGTGCCGATCTCACCCACCGTTTTACCGAGCTTAAACCCGATGTGTTTGTCGGGATCGATGCACCTGATTTCAACATTACCCTTGAAGGGAACCTGAAAAAGCAGGGCATCAAAACCATTCACTACGTCAGTCCGTCCGTCTGGGCGTGGCGACAGAAACGCGTTTTCAAAATCGGGAGATCCACCGATCTGGTGCTGGCTTTCCTGCCTTTCGAAAAAGCGTTTTATGACAGATTTAATGTTCCGTGTCGTTTTATCGGCCATACCATGGCGGATGCAATGCCGCTGGATCCGGATAAACACGCGGCACGCGATGTGCTGGGTATTCCGCATGAGGCTCATTGTCTGGCACTGCTGCCGGGAAGCCGTGGTGCAGAAGTCGAGATGCTGAGCGCCGATTTCCTGAAGACGGCGCAAATCCTTCGCAAAACATATCCCGATCTTGAAGTGGTTGTGCCGCTGGTGAATGCCAAACGCCGCGAGCAGTTTGAACGCATCAAGGCGGATGTGGCCCCGGATCTTCATGTCCACCTGCTGGACGGGAAGGGCCGTGAAGCGATGATCGCGAGTGATGCCGCGCTGCTGGCCTCCGGTACGGCTGCGCTGGAGTGTATGCTGGCGAAATGCCCGATGGTAGTAGGCTACCGCATGAAGCCGTTTACCTTCTGGCTGGCAAAACGTCTGGTGAAAACCGACTACGTTTCGCTGCCAAACCTGCTTGCCGGTCGCGAGCTGGTGAAAGAGCTTTTACAGGATGAGTGTCAGCCGCAGGCACTGGCTGATGCACTGTTGCCGCTGCTTGCTGACGGCAAGACCAGCCACCAGATGCATGATACGTTCCGCGAACTGCATCAGCAGATCCGCTGTAATGCCGATGAGCAAGCGGCTGATGCGGTGCTGGAGTTAGTAAAATGATGGAATTTATTTATCCCCACACGCATCTCGTGGCGGGTGTGGACGAAGTGGGGCGTGGCCCGTTAGTGGGGGCTGTGGTGACCGCAGCGGTGATCCTCGACCCGTCTCGCCCGATCGTCGGGCTGAATGACTCTAAAAAACTGTCTGAAAAGCGCCGACTGGCGCTGTTTGACGAAATCCAGGAAAAGGCGTTGGCCTGGAGCCTGGGTCGCGCAGAGCCGCATGAAATTGACGAACTGAACATTCTGCATGCCACCATGCTGGCAATGCAGCGTGCGGTCGCCGGGCTGAAAATTGCTCCCGAGTATGTCCTGATTGACGGTAACCGCTGTCCGGCACTGCCTGTGCCTTCGATGGCGGTCGTTAAAGGCGATAGCCGGGTCGCAGAAATCAGTGCGGCTTCTATCATAGCCAAAGTGACGCGCGACGCCGAAATGACCGCGCTGGACCTCACTTATCCCCAGTATGGTTTCGCCCAGCACAAGGGATATCCAACCGCTTTTCACCTGGAAAAGCTGGCTGAACATGGCGCAACCGAACATCACCGGCGCAGTTTTGGCCCGGTGAAACGGGCGCTGGGACTGGTGTCCTGAATCAAGACGCAAGCAATTAAGTAACGCGGAATCTGAAGATGGCTGAACCACGTTTCGTACACCTGCGGGTGCATAGCGACTACTCCATGATCGATGGGCTGGCGAAGACCGGGCCGCTGGTGAAAAAGGCGGCCTCGCTTGGCATGCCTGCGCTGGCGATCACCGATTTTACCAACCTGTGTGGTCTGGTGAAGTTCTACGGAACGGCGCATGGCGCGGGGATGAAACCCATCGTCGGCGCGGATTTTCATGTGCAGAGCGAGTTGCTCGGTGATGAAATGACGCAAATTTCCGTGTTAGCGATGAACAACGCGGGCTACCAGAACCTCACACTGCTGATCTCAAAAGCTTACCAGCGCGGCTACGGCGCGTCTGGCCCGTGGATCGACCGCGACTGGCTGGCAGAGCTGAACGAAGGCCTGCTGCTGATTTCCGGTGGCCGGATGGGCGATGTTGGCAAAAGCCTGCTGCGCGGCAATAGCGCACTGGTGGATCAGTGTGTCTCGTTCTATGAAGAGTATTTCCCGGATCGCTACTATCTGGAGCTGATCCGCACCGGTCGCGCAGATGAAGAGAGCTACCTGCACGCCGCTGTTGCGCTCGCTGAAGAACGCGGGTTGCCGGTTGTGGCGACTAACGATGTACGTTTCCTTGAACCGGGAGACTTTGACGCACACGAAATTCGTGTGGCCATCCATGATGGCTTCACCCTCGACGATCCGAAACGTCCGCGCAACTACTCCTCGCAGCAGTACATGCGTAACGAAGAGGAGATGTGCGAGCTTTTCTCCGACATCCCGGAAGCGCTGGAAAACAGCGTTGAGATAGCGAAACGCTGTAACGTCACCGTGCGTCTCGGCGAATACTTCCTGCCGCAGTTCCCTACGGGGGAGATGACCACGGAAGATTTCCTGGTCGTAAAATCGAAGGAAGGTCTGGAAGATCGTCTGGCGTTTCTGTTCCCGGACGAAGCGATTCGCAAAGAGAAACGCCCGCCGTACGATGAGCGCCTGGATATTGAGCTTCAGGTTATCAACCAGATGGGCTTCCCGGGTTACTTCCTGATCGTGATGGAATTTATCCAGTGGTCGAAGGACAACGGCGTGCCTGTCGGCCCAGGACGTGGTTCCGGTGCCGGTTCGCTGGTGGCGTATGCGCTGAAAATTACCGATCTCGATCCGCTGGAATTCGATCTGCTGTTCGAACGTTTCCTGAACCCGGAACGTGTCTCCATGCCCGACTTCGACGTCGACTTCTGCATGGAGAAACGCGACCAGGTTATCGAACACGTGGCGGACATGTACGGCCGTGACGCGGTATCGCAGATTATTACCTTCGGTACGATGGCGGCGAAAGCGGTTATCCGCGACGTAGGCCGCGTACTGGGGCATCCGTACGGCTTTGTTGATCGTATCTCAAAACTGGTACCACCCGATCCGGGGATGACGCTGGCAAAAGCCTTTGAAGCTGAGCCGCAGCTGCCGGAAATCTACGAAGCGGATGAAGAAGTAAAAGCGCTGATCGACATGGCGCGTAAGCTGGAAGGCGTCACGCGTAACGCCGGTAAGCATGCCGGTGGCGTGGTTATCGCCCCGACCAAAATCACCGATTTTGCGCCGCTTTACTGCGATGAAGCGGGTCAGCATCCGGTAACCCAGTTTGACAAGAACGACGTAGAATACGCCGGGCTGGTGAAGTTTGACTTCCTCGGTCTGCGTACGCTCACCATCATCAACTGGGCGCTGGAGATGATCAACGCCCGTCGCGAGAAGAGCGGCGAGCCACCGCTGGATATTGCGGCCATTCCGCTGGATGACAAGAAAAGTTTTGATATGCTGCAACGCTCGGAGACCACCGCCGTCTTCCAGCTTGAATCCCGCGGCATGAAAGACCTGATTAAGCGCCTGCAACCTGACTGTTTCGAAGATATGATCGCACTGGTGGCGCTGTTCCGTCCAGGGCCGCTGCAGTCGGGGATGGTAGATAACTTTATCGACCGTAAGCACGGGCGCGAAGAGATTTCTTACCCGGACGTTCAGTGGCAGCATGAAAGCCTGAAACCTGTACTGGAGCCAACCTACGGCATCATCCTGTACCAGGAACAGGTTATGCAGATTGCCCAGGTGCTCTCTGGCTACACCCTTGGCGGCGCGGATATGCTGCGTCGTGCGATGGGTAAGAAAAAACCGGAAGAAATGGCCAAGCAGCGCGGCACCTTCGAAGAAGGGGCGAAACAGAACGGCGTTGACGGCGAACTGGCGATGAAAATCTTCGACCTGGTGGAGAAATTCGCCGGGTACGGGTTTAACAAATCGCACTCCGCTGCCTATGCGTTGGTCTCGTATCAGACGCTGTGGCTGAAGGCGCACTATCCTGCTGAGTTTATGGCAGCGGTAATGACGGCCGATATGGACAACACCGAGAAGGTGGTTGGCCTGGTGGATGAGTGCTGGCGCATGGGGCTTAAGATCCTGCCGCCGGATATCAACTCCGGTCTGTACCATTTCCACGTTAATGAGCACGGGGAAATTGTGTACGGGATCGGTGCGATCAAAGGTGTGGGTGAAGGCCCGATCGAGGCGATCATCGAAGCGCGTAACAACGGCGGTTACTTCCGCGAGCTGTTCGATCTTTGCGCCCGTACCGACACTAAAAAACTGAACCGTCGCGTGCTGGAAAAACTGATCATGTCTGGTGCGTTCGACAGGCTGGGGCCGCACCGTGCCGCGCTGATGAACTCGCTCGGTGATGCGTTAAAAGCGGCTGATCAGCACGCGAAAGCGGAAGCTATCGGCCAGGCGGATATGTTCGGCGTGCTGGCAGAAGAGCCAGAGCAGATCGAGCAATCTTATGCCAGCTGCCTGCCGTGGCCAGAACAGGTGGTGCTGGATGGTGAGCGTGAGACGTTAGGTTTGTACCTGACGGGGCACCCGATCAACCAGTACATCAAAGAAATTGAGCGCTATGTCGGAGGCTACAGGCTAAAAGACATGCATCCGACAGAACGTGGTAAAATCACCACGGCTGCGGGGCTCGTGATTGCTGCAAGGGTAATGGTCACCAAGCGCGGCAATCGTATCGGCATCTGTACGCTGGATGACCGTTCCGGGCGTCTGGAGGTGATGTTGTTCACCGATGCGCTGGATAAATACCAGCAATTGCTGGAAAAAGACCGCATACTTATCGTCAGCGGACAGGTCAGCTTTGATGACTTCAGCGGGGGGCTTAAAATGACCGCCCGCGAAGTGATGGACATTGACGAAGCCCGGGAAAAATATGCTCGCGGGCTTGCTATCTCGCTGACGGACAGGCAAATTGATGACCAGCTTTTAAACCGACTCCGTCAGTCTCTGGAACCCCACCGCTCGGGGACAATTCCAGTACATCTCTACTATCAGAGGGCGGATGCACGTGCGCGGTTGCGCTTTGGTGCAACGTGGCGTGTCTCTCCGAGCGATCGTTTACTGAACGATCTCCGTGGCCTCATTGGTTCGGAGCAGGTGGAACTGGAGTTTGACTAATACAGGAATACTATGAGTCTGAATTTCCTTGATTTCGAACAGCCGATTGCAGAGCTGGAAGCGAAAATCGATTCTCTGACAGCGGTAAGCCGTCAGGATGAAAAACTGGATATTAACATCGACGAAGAAGTGCATCGTCTGCGCGAAAAGAGCGTAGAACTGACGCGCAAAATCTTTGCCGATCTCGGCGCATGGCAGATCGCCCAGCTGGCGCGTCATCCACAGCGCCCGTACACCCTGGATTATGTCCGCCTGGCGTTTGATGAATTTGACGAACTGGCAGGCGACCGCGCTTATGCTGACGATAAAGCTATCGTTGGCGGTATCGCGCGTCTGGACGGACGCCCGGTGATGATCATTGGTCATCAGAAAGGTCGTGAAACCAAAGAGAAAATCCGTCGTAACTTTGGTATGCCGGCACCGGAAGGCTACCGTAAAGCCCTGCGTCTGATGGAGATGGCTGAGCGTTTCAACATGCCAATCATCACCTTTATCGACACCCCAGGTGCATACCCTGGCGTGGGCGCGGAAGAACGCGGTCAGTCTGAAGCCATCGCACGCAACCTGCGTGAAATGTCCCGTCTGAGCGTGCCGGTCATCTGTACCGTTATCGGTGAAGGTGGTTCTGGTGGTGCGCTGGCGATTGGCGTGGGTGATAAAGTGAATATGCTGCAATACAGCACCTATTCCGTTATCTCTCCGGAAGGTTGTGCGTCTATTTTGTGGAAAAGTGCCGACAAAGCACCGCTGGCTGCAGAAGCGATGGGCATCATTGCCCCACGTCTGAAAGAGCTGAAGCTGATCGACACCGTGATCCCGGAACCGCTGGGTGGTGCACACCGTAAGCCGGAAGTGATCGCGGCGTCCCTGAAGGCGCAGCTGCTGGCCGACCTGGCTGAGCTGGACGTGCTGAGCAAAGAAGAGCTGCTCAACCGCCGCTACCAGCGTCTGATGACCTACGGTTACGCATAAGCTTCACAATTATCTGAAAAGCCGCACAATGTTGCGGCTTTTTTTATACCCACCGTTTACCTTAACTATGCTTATCTGGTGTTTTTCAAGGAGGTAGACCATGAACATCATTGCCATCATGGGGCCACACGGTGTCTTTTATAAAGACGAGCCCATCAAGGAGCTGGAGCAAGCCCTGCGGTCGCGTGGATATCAGCTTATCTGGCCGCACAACAGCGCCGACCTGCTGAAGTTCATTGAGCACAACCCGCGGATCTGTGGCGTTGTCTTCGACTGGGATGAATACGATCTGGAGTTGTGCAGCGATATCAATAAGCTGAATGAATACCTCCCGTTGTATGCCTTTATCAATACTCACTCGACGATGGATGTCAGTGCCCACGATATGCGAATGGCGCTGTGGTTCTTTGAATACTCCCTCGGCGTAGCGGAAGATATTGCAACCCGCATTCAGCAGTACACGGGGGAATATCTCGATAACATCACGCCACCGTTTACCCGTGCGCTGTTCACCTACGTGAAGGAAGGGAAATACACGTTTTGTACGCCAGGCCATATGGCGGGGACGGCATACCAGAAAAGCCCGGTGGGTTGCCTGTTTTATGATTTCTTTGGCGGAAATACGCTTAAAGCGGATGTATCGATTTCGGTTACTGAGCTGGGTTCTTTGCTCGATCATACCGGCCCGCATCTGGAAGCCGAAGAGTACATTGCCCGCACGTTCGGTGCTGAGCAGAGCTACATGGTGACCAATGGCACCTCGACCTCGAACAAGATTGTCGGGATGTACGCCGCACCCGCCGGAAGCACATTGTTGATTGACCGTAACTGCCACAAGTCGCTGGCACATCTGCTGATGATGAGCGACGTCATACCGTTGTGGTTGTCGCCGACGCGTAATGCACTCGGTATTCTTGGCGGTATTCCACGCCGTGAGTTTACGCATGAAGCCATCGAAAATAAGGTTGCGGCGATCCCCGACGCCAGCTGGCCTGTCCACGCGGTGCTCACCAACTCTACCTATGACGGCCTGTTGTACAACACTAACTGGATCAAGCAGACGCTGGATGTATCATCGATTCATTTTGATTCCGCATGGGTGCCTTACACTAATTTCCACCCGATTTACGCCGGTAAAAGCGGTATGAGCGGTGAACGCGTACCGGGCAAAGTGTTCTTCGAAACGCAGTCGACGCACAAAATGCTGGCCGCATTCTCCCAGGCGTCGCTCATTCACATCAAGGGCGAGTATGACGAAGATACCTTCAACGAAGCCTTTATGATGCACACCACCACCTCTCCGAGCTACCCGCTGGTGGCCTCCATTGAAACGGCAGCGGCGATGCTGCGCGGAAACTCGGGTAAACGTCTGATTAATCGTTCTGTGGAACGGGCGCTGCATTTCCGCAAAGAAGTACAGCGGCTGAAAGATGAGGCTGACGGCTGGTTTTTTGATATCTGGCAGCCAGAAGAGATTGAAGAGGCTGAGTGCTGGCCAGTCGCGCCAGGCGAAAGCTGGCACGGCTTCCGCGATGCTGATGCCGACCATATGTTCCTCGACCCGGTAAAAGTGACGATCCTGACACCCGGTATGGACGAGCAGGGCAATATGAGTGGTGAGGGGATCCCCGCCGCGCTGGTGGCGAAGTTCCTTGATGAACGTGGTGTGGTGGTGGAGAAAACCGGGCCCTATAACCTGCTATTCTTGTTCAGCATTGGGATTGATAAAACCCGTGCGATGGGGTTGCTGCGCGGTCTGATGGAGTTTAAGCGTGCCTACGATCTCAATTTGCGGGTCAAAAATATGCTGCCGGATCTCTATGCAGAAGATCCTGACTTCTACCGCAATATGCGTATTCAGGATCTGGCGCAGGGGATCCACAAACTGATCCGCCAGCACGATCTACCGCGTCTGATGTTGCAGGCGTTTGACGTATTGCCTGAAATGAAACTGACGCCGCACAAAGCCTGGCAGAAGCAGGTGAAAGGCGAGGTGGAAACCATTGAGCTGGAAAATCTGGTCGGTCGCGTGTCGGCCAATATGATCCTGCCTTATCCTCCGGGCGTACCACTGCTGATGCCGGGTGAGATGATCACCGAGGAAAGCCGGACGGTGCTCGATTTCCTGCTGATGCTCTGTTCGGTTGGGCGTCATTACCCGGGCTTTGAGACGGATATTCACGGTGCGAAGCGTGATGAGAACGGTGTGTACTGGGTGCGAGTCTTAAAATAAAGGTGGTGGCTTGCCAGGCGTAGGTTTTCGGTTGTAACGTTCAGAACATCATAAAAAGGAGAAACTATGCTGGGTTTAAAACAGGTTCACCATATTGCGATCATTGCTACCGATTACGCACAAAGTAAGGCGTTCTACTGTGGCATTCTTGGCTTTACGCTGTTAAGCGAGGTTTACCGTGAAGAGCGCGATTCCTGGAAGGGAGACCTGGCATTAAACGGGCACTATGTGATTGAGCTGTTTTCTTTTCCTTTTCCGCCTGCACGTCCGTCCCATCCTGAAGCCTGCGGGCTGCGACACCTCGCCTTTAGCGTTGATGATATTGATCGTGCGGTAAAACATCTGGAAGCCCACGGCGTGAAGTGTGAAGCGATACGTGTTGATCCGTTTACCGACAAGCGCTTTACCTTTTTCAATGATCCGGATGGCCTGCCGCTGGAGCTTTACCAGCAGTAATCGCCATCCTGTGTGATAATGCCCGCTCAGTTCGGGCATTTTTTATGTGTAATTTCCTATGACCTTACCTGCTATCGCACACGCCGTTTCACCGTACCGCCAGCTACTGGTGGGGTTTAGCGGTGGTCTGGATTCCACCGTTCTTCTCCATCGCCTTAAACTCTGGCGCGACCAGGAGCCTGATGTTCAGCTTCGGGCACTGCATGTCCATCACGGGTTAAGCCCTCATGCTGAGGATTGGGTCGCACACTGCGAGGCATTGTGCGCGACGTGGGGGATCCCGCTGAGCGTTGAACGGGTGAGGCTTCAGGATGAAGGTCTGGGTACTGAGGCTCAGGCGCGTAAAGCCCGCTATGCTGCCTTTGCCCGTGTAGTGCAACCCGGCGAAGTACTGGTAACGGCGCAGCATCTTGATGACCAGTGCGAAACCTTTTTGCTGGCACTGAAGCGGGGAAGTGGTCCGGCGGGGTTATCCGCCATGCCTGAGCGAACTGATTTTGCCGGGACGCAGTTAATTCGTCCGTTACTGCGTGAAACGCGTGCTTCTCTGGAAACCTGGGCGCGGACGCATCAGCTGAGCTGGATTGAAGATGAAAGCAACCAGGACGACAGTTACGACCGAAACTTCCTGCGCCTGCGCGTTGTCCCGCTCCTGACCGAGCGTTGGGGGCATTTTGCCGAAGCGACGGCCCGAAGCGCCATGCTCTGCGCTGAACAGGAAAGTCTGCTGGATGAGTTGCTGAGCGAAGAGCTGGCCGAATTGATTTCAGCTGACGGAACGCTGACGATTGCACCGCTTGAAGGCATGAGTTCAGTCCGCCGTGCCGCGCTGCTACGGCGCTGGCTGGCCTCTCACAACGCGGTAATGCCGTCGCGGGCCATGCTGAGCCGCATCTGGGATGAAGTGGTTCAGGCACGGGAAGATGCTGCGCCTTGTCTGCATCTGAACGGTTTTGACGTGAGGCGCTACAAAGGGCAGCTCTGGTGGGTCAGGTCGATGCCTTCGCTTGTTGATACTGTTCTCGACTGGAAGACGCCAGATGAAACGCTGGCGTTGCCATGCGGTGCCGGACATATTTCTCTGGTGCAATCGGGTCATGTGCGTCCGCCTGCAGCCGATGAGCCGGTTACCGTGCGCTTTAAGGCCGGTGGTATGTTGCATATTGTCGGGCGCAATGGCGGACGGAAGCTGAAGAAAATCTGGCAGGAGTGTAATGTGCCGCCCTGGTTGCGTGATACCACGCCGCTGCTGTTTTACGGTGAGACGCTGATTGCCGCTGCGGGTGTGTTCATCACTGAAGAGGGGTGGACAGAAGAGGGGATGAATTTTGAGTGGAAAGCGTAACGGGCAGTCGGGCTGCCCGTGAGTGTTATCAGGACTCGCTCACCACAACGGTGCCGATTTCCGGGTGGCTGAAGCTGGCAATTTTGTCCAGGCGAAGCTCACGCGTCGCCCCTGCATCTTCCACAACCAGATATTCCACATTCTTACGCGAAACCAGATCGCTGGCTTTCGCCTTCAATACTTCGCCATCTTTTAGCTCCAGCGTCAGTATTAAATGATGCTGACAGGCGAGTTCGAGGTTGTCATAGTCATCACAATTGATGGGTTGATAAGTATCATTCATCGACATAATCGCTCACCAGTAAATTCGCCGCAGCATACGCTGCTTTTTCCCTGACCGATTCTGAAAGGGTCTCATCAGAGGCCATTTCATTAAGCACTTTCAATACACAGCCCAACGCATCCGGGATGTATCCCAGATCGCCGCTGGCGATTTCCGCATACCGTTTGCGAATTAACTCACAATAATTATTCACATCCCCTCCCGCCAGCGCACTGACTTACTGTGAGATACCATTAAGCCTACGAAGATAAACTCGGTTTAGCAAGGTGACTATACCATACTCATTTAAGCAATATCAGAGCCTTGATAGTCGGGTATTCATCACCTCGTAACAGCCTTTTGCCGCTGTTTTCGCTACAATGTGCGCCTGATTCAAAAGGAGTTTACTCATGGCGCTGAAAGCGACAATTTATAAAGCTGTGGTCAATGTGGCGGATCTTGATCGCAACCAGTTTCTGGATGCGTCATTGACGCTGGCGCGTCATCCCTCTGAAACCCAGGAACGCATGATGCTGCGCCTGTTGGCGTGGATTAAGTATGCTGATGAGCGCTTGCAATTTACCCGTGGCTTAAGTGCGGAGGACGAGCCAGAAGCCTGGCTGCGCAACGATCATCTGGGTATCGATTTGTGGATTGAGCTGGGTCTGCCGGACGAACGTCGTATTAAAAAGGCCTGCACCCAGTCCGCTGAAGTGGCGCTATTTGCATATAATCAACGCGCTGCGGAGATCTGGTGGCAGCAAAACAAGAGCAAATGCGCACAGTTTAAAAATCTTACCGTCTGGTATCTGGACGATGAGCAACTGGCGCAGCTGAGTGAGTTTGCCAGCCGGACGATGGTCCTGCAGGCGACAATTCAGGACGGCGCGATCTGGCTCTCTGATTCTCAGAATAATCTGGAAATTCACTTAACGCCGTGGCAGCCGGCGTCATGATTGTTTTGTCCCGAAATGTCAGCATCCCTGATAATGAGCTGGAGATCACCGCTATCCGTGCTCAGGGAGCCGGTGGGCAGCACGTGAACAAAGCGTCGACGGCTATCCATTTGCGCTTTGACATTCGGGCCTCCAGCCTGCCAGAGTATTATAAAGACAGTCTGCTTGCAGCCAGCCATCACCTGATCACCAGTGACGGTGTCATTGTGATTAAAGCGCAGGAGTACCGTAGCCAGGAATTAAACCGGGAAGCGGCAATTGCCAGGCTGGTGGCGGTGATAAAAGAATTAACGACAGTGCAAAAAAGCCGTCGGGCAACACGACCAACCCGCGCATCGAAAGAGCGCCGGTTATCGTCGAAGGCGCAAAAATCCACAGTGAAAGCGCTACGCGGTAAAGTTCGTCGCCCAACGGAGTGACGAAAGGGAACACACTTTTCATAAGGAATTCATTGTGAAAAAAGCATTATTGTCAGCGCTGGCAGTGAGTACGCTGTTTGCGCTTTTCGGGTGTAATAACCGTTCGGAAACGCAGGTATTACAGCCCACCCAGAGTGAAGAATTAAAGCCGATGCAGCAGAGCTGGCGTGGTGTGTTGCCTTGCGCGGATTGCGAGGGTATTGAGACATCTCTGTTCCTGCAAAAAGATGGTACCTGGGTGATGAACCAGCGTTATCAGGGTGCAAAAGCACCTTCGTCCTTTGCCACTTACGGCACATGGGCACGCACGGCTGAGAAACTGGTGCTGACCGATACCACCGGTGATAAAACCTGGTTCCGCCCTAAAGGTGACAGCATGGAGATGCTCGATCGCGAGGGGAACCCGATTGAGTCCCAGTTCAACTACACGCTGGCTCCGGTAAAAGCAGCGCTGCCTGCCACGCCAATGGCGATGCGGGGAATGTATTTCTATATGGCAGATGCGGCGATCTTTACCGACTGCGCTACCGGCAAGAAAGTCAGCGTGGCGAATAACGCCCAGCTTGAACGTGATTATGCCGTTGCGCGGGGTAATGACAGCAAGCCGGTATTACTGACGGTTGACGGTCACTTTACGCTGGAGCCAAACCCGGATAGCGGTGAGATGGTGAAAACGCTGGTGGCGGATAAAGACGCGAAGTTCCTGGCGGGCAGAGATTGCAGCAGCAAATAAGCTGAATTATCCCATTAAAAAACCCCGCATGTGCGGGGTTTTTTGTTTATTAACCTTTGATGGCTTTCACCAGGTAATCAAGGATGTCACCGGTCTTGATCATCTGTTTCTCGCCGCTACGACGGTATTTATATTCAATCTCGTCGCTGTCGAGGTTACGGTCGCCGATAACAACAGTGTGCGGAATACCGATCAGTTCCATGTCAGCAAACATCACACCTGGACGCTCTTTACGGTCATCCATCAGGACTTCGATACCCTGAGCGCGCAGCTCGCCGTACAGTTTCTCGGCCAGCTCCTGCACACGGTAAGATTTGTGCATGTTCATTGGCAGGATCGCCACCTGGAATGGTGCGATGTTATCTGGCCATACGATGCCGCGCTCATCGTTATGCTGCTCAATGGCAGCGGCAACAACACGCGTAACGCCAATGCCGTAGCAACCCATCGTCAGGATCTGGTTACGGCCATCTTCACCCTGAACGGATGCGTTCAGTGCGCGGGAGTATTTATCACCCAGCTGGAAGATATGACCCACTTCGATGCCGCGTTTGATCATCAGGGTACCCTGGCCATCCGGGCTTGGGTCACCGGCAACCACGTTACGGATATCTGCCACTTCTGGTGTCGCCACATCGCGATCCCAGTTGATGCCAAAGTAGTGCTTGCCATCGATGTTTGCGCCAGCGGAGAAGTCGCTCATTGCTGCAACCGTACGGTCAACAACAACGGGGATTGGCATATTCACTGGGCCCAGAGAACCCGGACCTGCATTCACGACAGCGCGGATTTCGGCTTCTGTTGCGAACGCCAGTGGGCTGGCAACCTGCGACAGTTTCTCTGCTTTCACTTCGTTCAGTTCGTGATCGCCGCGAACCAGCAGGGCGACCAGCGGGCTTTTACTGCCTTCAGCCGCTTTCACCAGCAGGGTTTTAACCGTTTTCTCAACAGGCAGATTGAATTGTTCCACCAGTTCGGCAATGGTTTTCGCGTTTGGCGTATCAACCAGCTTCATCTCTTCAGTTGCTGCGGCGCGTGGTGTTTTTGGTGCCAGGGCTTCAGCAAATTCGATGTTAGCGGCGTAATCAGAGGAGTCAGAGAAGATCACATCGTCTTCACCGTTCTGCGCCAGTACCTGGAACTCATGGGATGCGCTGCCACCGATAGAGCCAGTGTCAGCCTGAACAGCACGGAAATCCAGACCTATACGGGAGAAGATTTTGCTGTACGCTTCGTACATCTTGTCATAGGTCTCTTGCAGAGATTCCTGAGTCGTGTGGAAAGAGTACGCATCTTTCATCAGGAATTCGCGGGAACGCATGACGCCAAAGCGTGGACGCACTTCGTCGCGGAACTTGGTCTGGATCTGGAAGAAGTTCAGCGGCAGCTGTTTATAAGAGCTCAGCTCATTACGGATAAGATCGGTAATGACTTCTTCATGCGTCGGGCCGAGGACAAACGGACGATCGCCACGATCGGCAATACGCAGCAGCTCCGGACCGTACTGCTCCCAGCGACCGCTCTCCTGCCACAGTTCAGAGGGCTGAACGACAGGCATTAACACCTCGATTGCACCGGCGTTGTTCATCTCTTCACGCACGATGTTTTCGACTTTTTTCAGGACGCGCACGCCGGTCGGCAGCCAGGTGTATAACCCGGAGGCCAGCTTGCGGATCATCCCGGCGCGCAGCATCAGCTGGTGGCTGATAACTTCGGCGTCGGCGGGTGTCTCCTTCAGAGTGGAGAGCAGATATTGGCTAGTACGCATGTTGTTACGGTTCCATTTCGACGATTGGAACAGGCTGAAACACCAGCCTGACACAAAAAAGTGGTTTAGTTTACCAGTGTGGCAAAGATGCCAAAAGAGAGGAAAATAAAATTACCTGGGTTCCAGGGCAAAGACTTCAAATCCCGCCTCAGTTACGCGCCAGCGAACGTTAAAATCCAGCAGCCAGACAGCGTAGGTTTTCCCGGCATCCTCTTCTTTACGGTAGGCTGGACGGGGATCCTGAGCCAGAACTTCAGTAATAAAGTCCCGAAGGTGGGGATAGCGTTTTTCCAGCTGGCTGAGTTGTGCAGTTAACTCAGCGGTGAAGTGAACAGGCATATCTGCCCGTGGTGCTTCCTGAGCATAGCTGGCGCGGGCATCCGGCAGCGCTTCGGCGAAAGGCAGATACGGCTTGATATCGATAACCGGCGTGCCATCAACCAGATCAAGACTACCTAACTCCAGTATCACCTGATCTTTCTGACAGCGTATGCCTTTCAGCTCGACCAGTGACATACCGACAGGGTTTGGGCGGAACGTTGAGCGAGTCGCAAACACGCCCATTCTGGCATTGCCTCCCAGACGAGGAGGGCGCACGGTAGGACGCCAGCCCCCTTCCATGGTCTGGTGAAACACAAACACCACCCATAGGTGGCTGAACGCTTCGAGCCCGCGTACCGCATCGGCCTGATTGTAAGGCGCGATCAAGTGAAGTTCACCACCGCCGCGGGTAACCAGACCTGGCTGGCGCGGTACGGCGAACTTCTCTTTATAAGGTGAGCGGATAACGCCTATCTGCCCGAACTGAAATGAACTCATTTCGCAGTAATGTTAAGCGCAGAACCGATGCAAACTGCCTGACGGTAGCAGCCAGGTGTACCGCTGGTCACTTCACAGCTGTGCAGCAGAACCGCGTTGGCTTTCATTTTTGCTGCGTTGATCTGCATGCGTTTACGAGCCGTTGGGATGTTTGGTGGGGAGTCCTGATTGGTTGCCTGACAGGATTCACCGCTCACTTCACCCAGTTCACGGAAAGGTTTACCCACGAGATCGTCGGCTTTGGTAATAATGCGAACCGGTGCAGGACGTGGCGCTTTCGGCTTTGCTGGCTCCGCTTTTGGCGGGGTTGCTGTGCTTTGAACAGGCTCAACAGGAGATCTGCTTAGCATAGAACAGCCGCTCAGCATCAGTGCTAAAAGACAGATCGGTAA
Organism: Enterobacter cloacae; assembly: GCA_014169315.1. NCBI lineage: Bacteria > Pseudomonadati > Pseudomonadota > Gammaproteobacteria > Enterobacterales > Enterobacteriaceae > Enterobacter > Enterobacter cloacae. Next base: position 806,575 of record AP022133.1, read on the forward strand.
AGCACGCATAATAGTTCCTCAATGGATGATCAAATCGTCAGATATTGAATCAGTTGCCTGCATAAATGACAAGACGGGCTTTCGCCCGTCCTGATGATATTACACTGAGGTGAGATTACCAGCCTTTAACAGCGCCGCCGTTAAACACTTTATTGGCTTCCTGGTAAACTTCGTCAGACTGATATGCCTGAACGAATTTCTTCACGTTTTCCGCGTCTTTGTTGTCTTCGCGAGTCACGATCAGGTTTACGTATGGAGAGTCTTTATCCTCCACGAAGATACCGTCTTTTGCCGGAGTCAGGCCAATCTGGCTTGCGTAGGTGGTGTTGATAACCGCCAGTGCAATCTGTGCATCGTCCAGGGAACGTGGCAGCTGCGGTGCTTCCAGTTCAACAATTTTCAGATTTTTCGGGTTCTCGGTAACGTCCAGAACGGTCGGCAGCAGGCCAACACCGTCTTTCAGTTTGATCAGACCCACTTTCTGTAACAGCAGCAGGGAACGGCCGAGGTTGGTCGGGTCGTTAGGCACGGCAACCTGAGAGCCTGGCTGCAGTTCGTCCAGAGATTTAATTTTCTTGGAGTAACCCGCAATTGGGTAAACAAAGGTATTGCCAACCGCGACCAGTTTATAGCCACGATCTTTAATCTGCTGATCCAGGTACGGTTTGTGCTGGAAGGCGTTGGCGTCGATATCGCCTTTGCTCAGCGCTTCGTTCGGCAGAACGTAGTCGTTGAAGGTGACCAGCTCAACGTCCAGGCCATATTTCTCTTTCGCCACCTTCTGAGCGACTTCAGCAACCTGCTGTTCTGCACCCACGATAACACCCACTTTGATGTGGTTTGGATCTTTCTCGTCCTGACCGCAACCCACCAGTGCCAGAGAGCCGATCAGCGCGCCTACCGCTGCAAGGGTCTTTAATTTAAACGCCATGTTATATCCTTAACTCGTCGAGTTTGTGTTGTGTGTACGTTATTTGTGAGTAACAGTCCGGACGATGCGATCGCCAGAGAACTGGATTAAGTAAACCAGAACAACCAGCAATACCAGAACGGTATTCATTACGGTAGCGTTATAACCAATATAGCCGTACTGGTAACCAATCTGGCCTAAACCGCCAGCACCAACTGCACCACCCATCGCGGAATAACCGACCAGAGTGATAAGCGTAATGGTTGCTGCGTTTACCAGGCCTGGCAGCGCTTCAGGGAGCAGAACTTTGCGCACGATCTGCATCGGTGTTGCCCCCATCGCACGGGAGGCTTCAATCAACCCTGTTGGGATCTCCAGCAGGGCGTTTTCCACCATACGGGCGATAAACGGTGCAGCACCCACGGTCAGCGGAACGATTGCCGCCTGCAGACCGATAGACGTACCGACGATCACGCGGGTAAATGGAATCATCCACACCAGCAGAATAATGAACGGGATAGAACGGAAGATATTCACCAGCGCAGAAAGAGTGCGGTAGAGCTTCGCGTTCTCAATGATTTGACCTGGGCGCGTTACGTACAACAGCACGCCGACCGGCAGGCCAATCACAAACCCAAAGAAACCTGATACAAAGGTCATTGCCAGCGTTTCCCAAACGCCGCGAACCAGTAACCACATCATCGGCTCAGACATAACCCAGTACCTCTACTTTTACATGATGTTCTTGCAGCCAGGCGATCGCCGCCTGTGTTTCTTCTTGTGTGCCGTGCATTTCCGTCAGCATGATGCCGAACTTCACACCACCGGCGTAATCCATCTGCGCGCTGATGATGTTGTTGTTCACGTTAAAGCGACGCGCGGTTTCAGAAAGCAGTGGTGCATCGACAGATTGACCGGTGAATTCCATGCGCAGCATCGGGACGCTGTCTGCAATCGGTTCTGCTTTTAAACGTTCCAGATAATCTTCCGGAATATCCAGGTGCAGTGTGGACTGAATAAACTGTTGCGCCAACGGCGTCTTCGGATGAGAGAACACTTCGCTTACCGTGTCCTGCTCAATCAGTTCACCGTTGCTGATTACGGCAACACAGTCACAGATGCGTTTCACCACATCCATTTCATGCGTAATAAGGAGAATAGTCAGACCCAGACGACGGTTAATGTCTTTCAGCAGTTCCAGAATAGAACGTGTGGTTGCCGGGTCCAGTGCGCTGGTGGCCTCATCGCACAGCAGCACTTTAGGATTACTTGCCAGCGCGCGGGCAATGGCCACTCGCTGTTTTTGTCCACCGGACAGATTTGCCGGGTAGCTATCATGTTTATCACCCAGGCCGACGAGATCCAGCAGTTCGGTTACGCGACGCTTCACTTCATCTTTAGGTGTGTTGTCCAGTTCCAGCGGCAATGCAACGTTGCCGTAAACAGTGCGGGAAGCCAACAGGTTGAAGTGCTGGAAAATCATGCCAATCTGGCGACGTGCTTTGGTGAGTTCTTTCTCTGAGAGGGCGGTAAGCTCTTGTCCGCCAACCTCAATGCTACCCTGGGTTGGACGCTCAAGAAGGTTAACACAACGGATCAGTGTACTTTTGCCTGCACCCGATGCGCCAATGACGCCATAAATTTGACCAGCAGGAACATGCAGGCTGACGTTGTTCAGCGCCTGAATGGTTCGGTTCCCCTGCTGGAACACTTTGGTGATATTGGAAAGTTTAATCATTAGATTATTTTTATCGTATGTAAGTTAGCCGTGGCATTTTCTTCTGCCAGATACGGGTGATGACCGTAAACAAAATGGATGTTAAGGCATCCAGACGTCTAAATCAATCCAACTCTGTGCGATGAGCACTTTATTGCGCTGCGATTCATGAGATACTAGCCGGACATGCCTTTTTCAGGAGCAAACCGGTGGCAAAATCAGTACCCGCAATTTTTCTCGATCGTGATGGCACTATTAATGTGGATCATGGTTACGTCCATGAGATTGATGAGTTTGAGTTTATCGAAGGCGTAATAGATGCCATGCGCCAGCTGAAAGAGATGGGCTATGCGCTGGTGGTCGTGACAAATCAGTCTGGTATTGCGCGTGGCAAATTCACTGAAGCGCAATTCGAGACGCTGACGGAATGGATGGACTGGTCGCTGGCTGACCGCGGCGTTGATTTGGACGGTATCTACTATTGTCCGCATCACCCTCAGGGTACAGTAGAAGAATATCGCCAGACCTGTGATTGTCGTAAACCGCATCCAGGAATGTTTATCTCTGCGCAGGAGTTCCTGCACATTGATATGGCCGCTTCTTATATGGTGGGCGATAAACTGGAAGATATGCAGGCGGCAACTGCTGCTGGTGTAGGCACCAAAATATTAGTGCGCACTGGTAAACCCGTCACGCCAGAAGCAGAGAATGCGGCTGACTGGGTGATTAATAGCCTGGCAGATTTACCAAAAGAGATTAAAAAGCACCAAAAATAGCCTTTTTGGCGAAAAGATGAGCGGTTGAAATAAAAATGCATTTTTCCGCTTGTCATTCCTCGGAGGCTCCCTATAATGCGCCTCCATCGACACGGCAGATGTGAATCACTTCACAAACAACCCGGTCGGTTGAAGAGAAAAATTCTGAAATAACGGGTTGACTCTGAAAGAGGAAAGCGTAATATACGCCACCTCGCAACGGTGAGCTGAAAGCCGCGTTGCAACTGCTCTTTAACAATTTATCAGACAATCTGTGTGGGCACTCAAAGTGACATGGATTCTTAATGTCTTCGGACAATAAATGAATACCAAGTCTCAACGAGTGAACACGTAATTCATTACGAAGTTTAATTCATTGAGCATCAAACTTTTAAATTGAAGAGTTTGATCATGGCTCAGATTGAACGCTGGCGGCAGGCCTAACACATGCAAGTCGGGCGGTAACACGGGGAGCTTGCTCCCGGGTGACGAGCGGCGGACGGGTGAGTAATGTCTGGGAAACTGCCTGATGGAGGGGGATAACTACTGGAAACGGTAGCTAATACCGCATAACGTCGCAAGACCAAAGAGGGGGACCTTCGGGCCTCTTGCCATCAGATGTGCCCAGATGGGATTAGCTAGTAGGTGGGGTAACGGCTCACCTAGGCGACGATCCCTAGCTGGTCTGAGAGGATGACCAGCCACACTGGAACTGAGACACGGTCCAGACTCCTACGGGAGGCAGCAGTGGGGAATATTGCACAATGGGCGCAAGCCTGATGCAGCCATGCCGCGTGTATGAAGAAGGCCTTCGGGTTGTAAAGTACTTTCAGCGGGGAGGAAGGTGTTGTGGTTAATAACCACAGCAATTGACGTTACCCGCAGAAGAAGCACCGGCTAACTCCGTGCCAGCAGCCGCGGTAATACGGAGGGTGCAAGCGTTAATCGGAATTACTGGGCGTAAAGCGCACGCAGGCGGTCTGTCAAGTCGGATGTGAAATCCCCGGGCTCAACCTGGGAACTGCATTCGAAACTGGCAGGCTAGAGTCTTGTAGAGGGGGGTAGAATTCCAGGTGTAGCGGTGAAATGCGTAGAGATCTGGAGGAATACCGGTGGCGAAGGCGGCCCCCTGGACAAAGACTGACGCTCAGGTGCGAAAGCGTGGGGAGCAAACAGGATTAGATACCCTGGTAGTCCACGCCGTAAACGATGTCGACTTGGAGGTTGTGCCCTTGAGGCGTGGCTTCCGGAGCTAACGCGTTAAGTCGACCGCCTGGGGAGTACGGCCGCAAGGTTAAAACTCAAATGAATTGACGGGGGCCCGCACAAGCGGTGGAGCATGTGGTTTAATTCGATGCAACGCGAAGAACCTTACCTACTCTTGACATCCAGAGAACTTAGCAGAGATGCTTTGGTGCCTTCGGGAACTCTGAGACAGGTGCTGCATGGCTGTCGTCAGCTCGTGTTGTGAAATGTTGGGTTAAGTCCCGCAACGAGCGCAACCCTTATCCTTTGTTGCCAGCGGTTAGGCCGGGAACTCAAAGGAGACTGCCAGTGATAAACTGGAGGAAGGTGGGGATGACGTCAAGTCATCATGGCCCTTACGAGTAGGGCTACACACGTGCTACAATGGCGCATACAAAGAGAAGCGACCTCGCGAGAGCAAGCGGACCTCATAAAGTGCGTCGTAGTCCGGATTGGAGTCTGCAACTCGACTCCATGAAGTCGGAATCGCTAGTAATCGTAGATCAGAATGCTACGGTGAATACGTTCCCGGGCCTTGTACACACCGCCCGTCACACCATGGGAGTGGGTTGCAAAAGAAGTAGGTAGCTTAACCTTCGGGAGGGCGCTTACCACTTTGTGATTCATGACTGGGGTGAAGTCGTAACAAGGTAACCGTAGGGGAACCTGCGGTTGGATCACCTCCTTACCTTAAAGAACCTGCCTTTGTAGTGCTCACACAGATTGTCTGATGAAATACAGCAGTAAAAATCTCTGCAGGCTTGTAGCTCAGGTGGTTAGAGCGCACCCCTGATAAGGGTGAGGTCGGTGGTTCAAGTCCACTCAGGCCTACCAAATTTTTGCTGATGCTGCGTTGCGGCGACACTCACATACTTAAGTATGCTTCGTGTCACCACGCCTTGCTTCAACAAAAATTACCGGTACAGAGGTTGGCAAAACGATGGGGCTATAGCTCAGCTGGGAGAGCGCCTGCTTTGCACGCAGGAGGTCTGCGGTTCGATCCCGCATAGCTCCACCATCTTTTACTGCGAACACAAGAAAACTTCAGAGTGTACCTGAAAAGGTTCACTGCGAAGTTTTGCTCTTTAAAAATCTGGATCAAGCTGAAAATTGAAACGACACATCTTAAATGGTGTGTTCGAGTCTCTCAAATTTTCGCAAGTCGGTGATGAATCGAAAGAAACATCTTCGGGTTGTGAGGTTAAGCGACTAAGCGTACACGGTGGATGCCCTGGCAGTCAGAGGCGATGAAGGACGTGCTAATCTGCGAAAAGCGCCGGCGAGGTGATATGAACCTTTGACCCGGCGATGTCCGAATGGGGAAACCCAGTGTGTTTCGACACACTATCGTTAACTGAATACATAGGTTAACGAGGCGAACCGGGGGAACTGAAACATCTAAGTACCCCGAGGAAAAGAAATCAACCGAGATTCCCCCAGTAGCGGCGAGCGAACGGGGAGCAGCCCAGAGTCTGAATCAGCTTGTGTGTTAGTGGAACGGTCTGGAAAGTCCGGCGATACAGGGTGACAGCCCCGTACACGAAAATGCACAGGTTGTGAACTCGAAGAGTAGGGCGGGACACGTGGTATCCTGTCTGAATATGGGGGGACCATCCTCCAAGGCTAAATACTCCTGACTGACCGATAGTGAACCAGTACCGTGAGGGAAAGGCGAAAAGAACCCCGGCGAGGGGAGTGAAAAAGAACCTGAAACCGTGTACGTACAAGCAGTGGGAGCACCTTCGTGGTGTGACTGCGTACCTTTTGTATAATGGGTCAGCGACTTATATTCTGTAGCAAGGTTAACCGTATAGGGGAGCCGAAGGGAAACCGAGTCTTAACTGGGCGTTAAGTTGCAGGGTATAGACCCGAAACCCGGTGATCTAGCCATGGGCAGGTTGAAGGTTGGGTAACACTAACTGGAGGACCGAACCGACTAATGTTGAAAAATTAGCGGATGACTTGTGGCTGGGGGTGAAAGGCCAATCAAACCGGGAGATAGCTGGTTCTCCCCGAAAGCTATTTAGGTAGCGCCTCGTGAACTCATCTTCGGGGGTAGAGCACTGTTTCGGCTAGGGGGCCATCCCGGCTTACCAACCCGATGCAAACTACGAATACCGAAGAATGTTATCACGGGAGACACACGGCGGGTGCTAACGTCCGTCGTGAAGAGGGAAACAACCCAGACCGCCAGCTAAGGTCCCAAAGTCATGGTTAAGTGGGAAACGATGTGGGAAGGCACAGACAGCCAGGATGTTGGCTTAGAAGCAGCCATCATTTAAAGAAAGCGTAATAGCTCACTGGTCGAGTCGGCCTGCGCGGAAGATGTAACGGGGCTAAACCATGCACCGAAGCTGCGGCAGCGACACTATGTGTTGTTGGGTAGGGGAGCGTTCTGTAAGCCGTTGAAGGTGTGCTGTGAGGCATGCTGGAGGTATCAGAAGTGCGAATGCTGACATAAGTAACGATAAAGCGGGTGAAAAGCCCGCTCGCCGGAAGACCAAGGGTTCCTGTCCAACGTTAATCGGGGCAGGGTGAGTCGACCCCTAAGGCGAGGCCGAAAGGCGTAGTCGATGGGAAACAGGTTAATATTCCTGTACTTGGTGTTACTGCGAAGGGGGGACGGAGAAGGCTATGTTAGCCGGGCGACGGTTGTCCCGGTTTAAGCATGTAGGCGGAGGTTCCAGGTAAATCCGGTACCTTATTAACGCTGAGGTGTGATGACGAGGCACTACGGTGCTGAAGTAACAAATGCCCTGCTTCCAGGAAAAGCCTCTAAGCATCAGGTAACATCAAATCGTACCCCAAACCGACACAGGTGGTCAGGTAGAGAATACCAAGGCGCTTGAGAGAACTCGGGTGAAGGAACTAGGCAAAATGGTGCCGTAACTTCGGGAGAAGGCACGCTGATATGTAGGTGAAGCCCCTGCGGGTGGAGCTGAAATCAGTCGAAGATACCAGCTGGCTGCAACTGTTTATTAAAAACACAGCACTGTGCAAACACGAAAGTGGACGTATACGGTGTGACGCCTGCCCGGTGCCGGAAGGTTAATTGATGGGGTTAGCGGCAACGCGAAGCTCTTGATCGAAGCCCCGGTAAACGGCGGCCGTAACTATAACGGTCCTAAGGTAGCGAAATTCCTTGTCGGGTAAGTTCCGACCTGCACGAATGGCGTAATGATGGCCAGGCTGTCTCCACCCGAGACTCAGTGAAATTGAACTCGCTGTGAAGATGCAGTGTACCCGCGGCAAGACGGAAAGACCCCGTGAACCTTTACTATAGCTTGACACTGAACACTGGTCCTTGATGTGTAGGATAGGTGGGAGGCTTTGAAGCGTGGACGCCAGTCTGCGTGGAGCCGACCTTGAAATACCACCCTTTAATGGCTGGTGTTCTAACGTGGACCCGTAATCCGGGTTGCGGACAGTGTCTGGTGGGTAGTTTGACTGGGGCGGTCTCCTCCCAAAGAGTAACGGAGGAGCACGAAGGTTAGCTAATCCTGGTCGGACATCAGGAGGTTAGTGCAATGGCATAAGCTAGCTTGACTGCGAGAGTGACGGCTCGAGCAGGTGCGAAAGCAGGTCATAGTGATCCGGTGGTTCTGAATGGAAGGGCCATCGCTCAACGGATAAAAGGTACTCCGGGGATAACAGGCTGATACCGCCCAAGAGTTCATATCGACGGCGGTGTTTGGCACCTCGATGTCGGCTCATCACATCCTGGGGCTGAAGTAGGTCCCAAGGGTATGGCTGTTCGCCATTTAAAGTGGTACGCGAGCTGGGTTTAGAACGTCGTGAGACAGTTCGGTCCCTATCTGCCGTGGGCGCTGGAGAATTGAGGGGGGCTGCTCCTAGTACGAGAGGACCGGAGTGGACGCATCACTGGTGTTCGGGTTGTCATGCCAATGGCATTGCCCGGTAGCTAAATGCGGAAGAGATAAGTGCTGAAAGCATCTAAGCACGAAACTTGCCCCGAGATGAGTTCTCCCTGACTCCTTGAGAGTCCTGAAGGAACGTTGAAGACGACGACGTTGATAGGTCGGGTGTGTAAGCGTAGCGATACGTTGAGCTAACCGATACTAATGAACCGTGAGGCTTAACCTTACAACGCCGAAGCTGTTTCGGCGGAAGAGACAGAATATTTTCAGCTTTGATACAGATTAACAGAATTTGCCTGGCGGCTTTAGCGCGGTGGTCCCACCTGACCCCATGCCGAACTCAGAAGTGAAACGCCGTAGCGCCGATGGTAGTGTGGGGTCTCCCCATGTGAGAGTAGGGAACTGCCAGGCATCAAATTAAGTAGTAAGCCGGTGCATAAATCCGGTGGTTACAGCAGTCTTCGGTGGAGCGGTAGTTCAGTCGGTTAGAATACCTGCCTGTCACGCAGGGGGTCGCGGGTTCGAGTCCCGTCCGTTCCGCCACTTATTGAAAGCCCTGAGTTAACGCTCAGGGCTTTTTTCTTGTCTGTTGTATATTTATTGCTAAATTAGCAAAAATCCTCTGCGTTTTACGCTCTTTTTCAGCATAACAGCAACAGTGATAATCCTCCTCAGTTAACGAACACTATGATTAACGAGGAATGACATGACTATCCCTGCATTTGGTCTGGGCACTTTCCGCCTGAAAGACGACATTGTTATCGCATCTGTAAAAACCGCACTTGAGCTTGGCTATCGCACTGTTGATACGGCACAGATTTATGAAAATGAAGCTGCTGTTGGTCAGGCGATTGAAGAGAGTGGCGTGCCGCGTAACGAGCTTTTTATCACCACCAAAATCTGGATTGAGAACCTCAGCAAAGACAAACTGATCCCAGGCCTGAAAGAGAGCCTGAAAAAACTGCGTACCGACTACGTGGATCTGACTCTGGTCCACTGGCCATCACCGAATGATGCCGTGGCAGTGGAAGAGTTTATGAAGGCATTGCTGGAAGCGAAAGAGCAGGGTCTGACCCGTGAAATTGGCATCTCCAACTTCACCATCCCACTGATGGAAAAAGCGATTGCGGCTGTTGGAGCAGAAAATATTGCGACCAACCAGATTGAACTGTCCCCATATCTGCAAAACCGCAAAGTCGTGAACTGGGCAAAACAGCACGGTATTCACATTACCTCTTACATGACGCTGGCTTACGGTAAAGCTCTGAAAGATGAAGTGATTACACGCATCGCAGAGAAGCACAACGCAACAACTGCACAGGTGATCCTGGCATGGGCGATGGGGGAAGGTTATGCCGTTATCCCTTCATCGACCAAACGTGAAAACCTGGCCAGCAATCTGTTAGCTCTGGATCTCCTGCTGGATGATGAAGACAAAAAAGCGATCGCAGCCCTGAATTGCAACGATCGCCTGGTTAGCCCGGAAGGTTTAGCTCCGAACTGGGATTAATATTGACCACCCTCTGTAACCTAAGCCCTCACACAGCTCCTCCTGGAGCTGTTTTTACATGCTCGCTCAGGAAGTCGATAAAAGCACGTATGCGCGTACTTACCGCCCTGTCGCTGTAATACACCGCGCTGAAAGGCATTTCTACCGGCAGACATTTATCTGCCATCAGTTCTACAAGCTCACCGCGTGCTATCTCTTTATCAATCATGTAATCGGATAAACAGGCGATCCCATTCCCTTCAAGGCACAGCTGCTTTAGCGTCTCCCCACTGTTGGACGATATTCCGCTGGTGATTTCATGAAGTTGCCCATCATGACAGGCGATGGGCCAGGTATTCAGCGATACGGGTTCCGTAAAGCCCAGACACAGATGCTGCTTCAGCTCTTCAACCGTCTCTGGCTTTCCATGCACGGCAATATACTGTGGTGAGGCGATGATTTTACGGTAACTGGCAAACAGAGGACGGGCACGTAAGCTTGAGTCCGTTAAGGTTCCAGCCCGAATCGCGACATCGACTTTCCGCTCAATAAGATTAATAAACGTCTCGGAGGAGACCAGAGATAGCGTCATTTCCGGATAGCGTTCACGAAATGGTTTAACCAGCGGCATCAGGAAATGCAGCACGACAGGGGTGGACGCATCAATACGCAGCAATCCGCGCGGCGTACTGCGGGTTTCCATTATCTCTGTTTCCGCTGCAGCCATCTCCTGCAGAACAGACTGCACGCGACGGAAATAACGCTCACCTTCTTCCGTCAGGCTCAGCTGACGCGTCGTTCGGTTGAGCAGGCTCACCCCAAGCTTCATCTCCAGCTTTTTAACCGAGCGGCTGATAGCAGAGTTAGCTTGTCCAAGCTGTTCGGCCGCGCGGCTAAAGCTGCCGCTTTCGACGACGGCGACAAAGATTGTCAGCTCTTCCGACGTTGCTTTCATTGTTGCACCACCTGCAAAATTCTATTGAGATTTTGACCATTTTTGTTATTTAAGCACTGGCGCATACTCCTTGTCATCTTAATCCTGAAGAGACGGAGTATTTTATGCCACTGGCGCTACTTGCCCTGACGATCAGTGCCTTTGCAATTGGCACGACCGAATTCGTTATTGTAGGACTGGTTCCTGCTATTGCTAATCAACTTGCTATTTCGCTGCCCTCTGCCGGGCTGCTGGTTTCTATCTATGCGCTGGGTGTCGCGGTTGGCGCACCGGTACTGACGGCGCTGACCGGACGCTTTCCGCGTAAGCAGCTGTTAGTTGCCCTGATGGTGCTCTTCACCGCGGGTAATATTCTGGCCTGGCAGGCCCCGGATTACACCACGCTGGTGATTGCCCGGCTACTGACCGGCCTCGCGCATGGCGTGTTCTTCTCCATCGGCTCCACCATTGCAACCAGCCTGGTACCAAAAGAGAAAGCGGCGTCTGCTATTGCGATTATGTTTGGTGGTTTGACCGTTGCACTGGTAACCGGTGTGCCGCTAGGGACGTTTATCGGGCAACATTTCGGCTGGCGTGAAACCTTCCTGGCGGTCTCTTTGCTGGGTGTGATTGCCCTGGTTGCCAGCCTGTTGCTGGTGCCATCAAATATCCACGGACGCGCCAGTGCCAGCCTGAGCGATCAGCTGAAAGTTCTTACTCATCCGCGGTTGCTGATCATCTATGCGGTTACGGCCCTGGGTTATGGTGGCGTATTCACTGCTTTCACCTTCCTGGCTCCGATGATGCAGGATCTCGCAGGATTTTCGCCAAATACGGTGAGCTGGATTTTGCTGGGCTACGGTATCTCAGTTGCGATCGGTAATATCTGGGGGGGCAAACTGGCCGATAAACATGGAGCCGTTCCTGCTCTGAAGTTCATCTTCGCTGCGCTGGTTGTTCTGCTGATGGTTTTCCAGTTTACGGCATCAATGCAATACGCCGCGCTGGTCACGGTACTGGTTATGGGGATCTTCGCTTTTGGCAACGTGCCGGGTCTTCAGGTGTACGTTGTGCAGAAAGCCGAGCTTTATACGCCAAATGCGGTGGATGTAGCATCGGGTCTTAATATTGCGGCATTCAATATTGGCATTGCGCTGGGTTCTATCATCGGCGGGCAAACCGTTGAACACTTCGGCTTAACACAAACGCCGTGGATTGGCGCAGTGATTGTCCTTATTGCCTTCCTGTTGATTGGCTGGAGCGGACGTCTTGATAAACCGGCTCGTGTGGCTCTTGGATAAACAGCAGTAAGTGCTTGCTTACAAATCTGGAAAGCGGTTTCTCCGTAATGGCGTTGAAAGTGTGACCTAAAATCCCTATAACAGTAGAACCAGTCCGTTTTCCGGGCTGGTTCATGTTACAGAGGTCGTTTCCAAAAGTGCGAAAAAATACTTATGCCATGCGTTATGTTGCCGGACTGCCCGCGGAGAGGATCTTGCCTCCGGGGTCGTTTGCGAGCATCAGCCAGGCATTGCCCGCTGGTACACCGTTAAGCAGTGATGAAAAAATCCGGGTACTGGTCTGGAATATCTTTAAGCAACAGCGTGCGGAATGGTTATCCGTGCTCAAGAATTTTGGTAAGGATGCGCATCTGGTTCTGTTACAGGAGGCGCAAACCACTCCTGAACTGGTGAGGTTTGCGACGACTAACTATCTTGCCGCTGATCAGGTACCCGCATTTGTTTTACCGCAACATCCCTCTGGTGTGATGACCCTCTCTGCTGCGCATCCGGTCTATTGCTGTCCGCTGCGTGAGCGCGAGCCAATCCTGCGTCTGGCAAAATCGGCGCTGGTGACGGTTTATCCCCTGCCGGATACCCGTTTGCTGATGGTGGTGAATATCCACGCGGTAAACTTCAGTCTGGGCGTGGATGTGTATAGTAAGCAGTTACTTCCCATTGGCGACCAGATTGCCCATCACAGTGGGCCGATCATTATGGCCGGGGATTTCAATGCCTGGAGCCGTCCGCGCATGAATGCGCTGTATCGCTTTGCGCGTGAAATGTCGCTGCGTGAAGTCCGTTTTACCGATGACCAGCGCAAGAAGGCATTTGGTCGTCCTCTCGATTTTGTCTTCTATCGTGGTTTGAGCGTACATGACGCCTCCGTTCTGGTGACGCGCGCTTCCGATCACAATCCGCTACTCGTCGAATTCAGTCCCGGCAAGCCTGATAAATAATGGTGTGTCAGGTCTGCCGTGGGGCAGACCTGCGCGGGTGCTGCCCTTTATTTTTTTACCAACAAAAGGACAGTACGATGACAACAACACACTCTCATCATGACAACGTAGAAAAACAGTTTGGTTCGCAGGCAAGTGCCTATCTGAGCAGCGCTGTACACGCGTCTGGACGCGACCTGGTGCGTCTCGGTGAACGCCTGGCAGCATTCCCGCAGGCGCACGTGCTGGACTTAGGCTGTGGGGCCGGCCACGCCAGCTTTGCGGCTGCACAGCAGGTTGCTCAGGTCACGGCGTATGATTTATCCAGCCAGATGCTGGAGGTGGTCGCGGAGGCGGCAAAAGCGAAAGGGCTGAGTAATGTTACGACGCGCCAGGGTTATGCCGAATCCTTACCCTTTGAGGATTCGTCATTTGACGTAGTCATCAGCCGCTACTCTGCACATCACTGGCATGATGTCGGGCAGGCATTACGGGAAGTCAAACGCGTGCTCAAGCCGGGCGGGATCTTCATCATTATGGATGTGATGTCCCCGGGGCATCCGGTACGCAATATCTGGCTGCAGACGGTTGAAGCGCTGCGTGACACCTCTCATGTGCAAAACTACTCCAGCGGAGAGTGGTTATCGTTTATCACCGATGCGGGTTTAATTTCACGTTCATTAATGACAGACCGTTTGCCGCTGGAGTTCAGTTCGTGGATCGCGCGCATGCGTACACCTGAAGCGTTAAGCCAGGCTATTCGGCTGTATCAGGAGAGTGCTTCTGCGGAAGTGAAAACCTACTTTGAATTGCAGGACGATGGCTCGTTTACCAGCGATACCATCATGGCTGAAGCGCAAAAAGCGGGATAAAACAAAAAAGGCACCCGGGGGAACGGGTGCCTTTTTATCTTTAGATTGTACTATCAGGAGTCTGGCGTGGCACTGTTCTTCACAAACAGTGTCAACTGGTCGCCTGGTTGCAGATTGTCAGTATCATTATTCCAGCGCATCACATCTTTGATGTTCACGCCGTGTCGTTTTGCGATACTGGACAGTGAATCGCCTTTACGCACGCGATAAGTAATGCTATCGCTGTTGTTGGCGAGACGCTGTGCGCTGCTACCTGCACCCACCGTCAGAGTCTGACCCACTTTCAGGCCTGAGCTGCGCAGATTATTCCACTGCTGCAGATCTTTCGCATTCACGCCAAGACGTGTTGCAATGCCCGAAAGCGTATCACCTGAACGAACCTTGTAACTACGACTGCTTACAGGTGATGTGTCTGCTATCAGCGTTGACTGAACAGCAGCAATTTCACCAGAAGCTAAAGACTCACGTAACTGCTCGGCATGTTTCTGCGGAACCATTACATACTGTGGGCCGCTAGCCCCCAGGGTTGAGCCTTTAACGCCTGCATTAAAGGTTTTCAATTTACTTACCGACATACCCGTCATATCAGCAACCTGTTGAATATCAACCGGGTTGCTGAGGCGAACGCGCGCCAGTGCACGACTTTCGTCTGGTGTTGGCAGTTGAACACCGTAACGCTTGCTGTTCTTGAGAATATCGCTCAATGCCAGCATTTTCGGTACGTAAATCTTCGTTTCCTGTGGCAGTGAGAGCGACCAGAAATCGGTGGATTTACCACGCGCTTTATTCGCCTTCATTGCCTTCAGTACACGACCCTCACCGCTGTTATACGCAGCAACTGTTAACAACCAGTCACCGTCAAACATCTTGTTCAGACGTTGCATCATGTCGAGAGCCGCTGTCGTTGAAGCGACAACATCTCGACGCGCATCGTAGCTGCGGGTCTGTTTCAAACCATAATTGCGCCCTGTGCTCGGAATGATCTGCCAAATACCTGCGGCATTGGCACCAGACGTTGCGTGTGGGTCAAAAGCGCTCTCCACTATGGGTAGGAGTACCAGCTCCATAGGCATGTTACGTTTCTTAACTTGCCCGGCTATCCAGTACATATACGGCTCTGCCCGTAACGTTACATCGTGGAGATAGCTCTTATTTCTCAAATACTTCTGTTTCTGTTCGCGAATCCGGCTGTTTTCCGGAATTCCCATCTTTAGCTCGTCGCCAATAGAGGCCCACAAGTCCTGATCCTGCGCGAATGATGTCCCATCGTCCATCCATCGCGCTGAACTTGTAAACTTCCCTGCTTCCCCTTGACCAGCTGCAGAAAGGCTCTGTGCGTGCTGTTGTACGTTGCTGCCGTTTTGTGACTGGCAACCTACAAGCAGGACAGAGGCGAGTAATATCGCTTTTGCCTTCATGTGTGTGTCAATAGTTGCTTAAAAGACGAGCGATGATAACGACGAAATTTTGAAAAGGCAACCCAGAATTATCGGAAGTTATCTTTCTTTGACCTTAACCATGCAAATCGTTCTTCAGGTTGTTTCAAAATTGTTTCTTGGTTAATTTTATTAATTAAATCAATATCATCTGTTCGTAAAAATAAATTTATTTCCCGCTCATTTTTCAGAATTACGGGGAGTGTTTTTTGGTTTTTTGCGCGTAACTCCTTCACTTTCTGATAATAATCTTGAATCGCACGATCCTCCGGTAAGAGGCTGACTGCAAACTTCATATTTCCTAATGTATACTCATGTGCGCAACAAATGAGAGTATCGTCGGGTAGTGCGTTAATTGCCTGTAAAGATTGATGCATTTGTGCTGGCGTGCCTTCGAATAGCCTTCCGCAGCCGCCAGAAAACAGTGTATCGCCGCAAAAAAGATAAGGATTACTGTAGTAACAAATATGTCCAGAAGTGTGACCTGGTGTGGCAAATACAGAAAACTCCCACCCTGGAATGAGGATTTTTTCGCCATCTTCGACTATCTGTGTCGCTCCCTTATCTTGTGTCTCCTTCGGTCCATATACCACAAGATGCGGAAAATGGGCGCACAGTTCAGGAACACCACCGACGTGATCGTTATGATGGTGGGTCAGGAGTATGGCTTCTGGCTGCCAGCCATTCTCTTTTATTGCGTGTAAAACCGGTGTTGACTCACCGGGATCAACAATGATGCATCGATGAGCGTCATCAACTAAAACCCAGATGTAATTGTCCTGAAAAGCAGGAATACTGATAAGATTCATACATTACCTCTTTTAGCGTGGCGGGTGTTTTGATGAAACCGGCAAGGGTACCTCAGACTGTCGCAGCACCGGAACGTTGGGCGGAATTGCCCTGGGGTGAATATTATCGCGAGGCGTTAGAACAGCAGCTGAAGCCCTGGCTCGCGAAAATGTATGGTTTCCACCTGCTTAAGATTGGCAATCTCAGCGCGGAAATCAATACCGAAAGCTGCGCTATCTCGCATCAGGTCAATGTTTCTCTTGATGGATCGCCCGTTAACGTAAAGGCTGATCCCCTGCATTTGCCGTTTGCCGAAAAATCGGTTGATGCGTGCCTGCTTGCACATACGTTACCCTGGTGTAGCGATCCTCACCGTCTGCTACGTGAAGCCGATCGCGTGTTGATCGATGACGGCTGGCTGGTTATCAGCGGTTTCAATCCGCTTAGCCTGATGGGGCTACGTAAGCTGGTGCCCGTACTACGCCGTACATCACCTTATAACAGCCGAATGTTCACCATGATGCGTCAGCTGGACTGGCTTTCATTGCTGAACTTTGAAGTGCTTTGCTATGGCGGTTTTCAGGTCTTGCCCTGGGCGCGGCAGGGTGGGGTACTGCTAAGCACTCATCTGCCTGCTTTAGGTTGCATGCAGTTCATCGTTGCGCGTAAGCGGACAATTCCCCTTACGCTAAACCCGATGAAACAGAACAAATCGCAAACGCAGATCCGTCAGACCGTTGGCGCAACGCGTCAGTACAGAAAACCCTGATCAGGATTCTGGCTGATAGCCAGTATCTTCATGGACAGGGTTAGAGGCAGCCGTACGGGCAAGTTCGTCACAGCGTTCGTTTTCCGGGTGTCCCGCGTGGCCTTTCACCCATTCCCATTTGATTTCATGCTGACCCAGTGCCGCATCAAGACGCTTCCAGAGGTCGACGTTCTTGACCGGTTTTTTATCTGCTGTTTTCCAGCCGCGTTTTTTCCAGTTGTGGATCCACTGGGTGATGCCCTGACGCACGTATTGACTGTCGGTGCTCAGCACCACGTCACAGTGCTCTTTCAGGGCTTCCAGCGCCACGATGGCCGCCATCAACTCCATGCGGTTGTTAGTGGTCAGGAAATAGCCTTCGCTAAAAGTTTTTTCGTGCTGGCGATAGCGCATAATCGCGCCATAACCGCCAGGTCCTGGGTTGCCGAGACAAGATCCATCGGTGAAAATTTCTACCTGTTTACGCATCTCTGGTAGACTTCCTGTATTTGAAACGTTCAGTTAAACGATAAGTCTGACATAAATGACCGCTATGAGCACTGCAATTACTCGCCAGATTGTCCTCGATACCGAAACCACCGGTATGAACCAGATCGGCGCACACTACGAAGGACACAAGATCATTGAGATCGGTGCTGTTGAAGTGGTGAATCGTCGTCTTACGGGGAACAACTTCCACGTTTACCTCAAACCCGATCGGCTGGTGGATCCAGAAGCGTTCGGCGTTCACGGTATCGCCGATGAGTTTTTGCTGGATAAGCCGACTTTTGCGGATGTGGCGGACGAGTTCCTGGAGTACATCAAAGGTGCCGAGCTCGTCATCCATAACGCATCGTTCGATATCGGCTTTATGGATTATGAATTCAGCAAGCTTAATCGTGATATCCCGAAGACGAACACGTTCTGTAAAGTGACCGATAGTCTGGCACTGGCCAGAAAAATGTTTCCAGGCAAGCGTAACAGCCTCGATGCCCTCTGTTCACGTTATGAGATAGACAACACCAAGCGAACGCTGCACGGCGCACTGCTCGATGCCCAGATACTGGCCGATGTCTATCTGACGATGACGGGTGGTCAGACGTCGATGGCCTTCAGCATGGAAAACGACGCTCAGCAGATGCAGGGTGACGCGGGAATTCAGCGCCTTGTACGTCAGAGCAGCAGGCTACGGGTTGTTTTAGCTAGCGATGAAGAACTGCTAAACCATGAATCCCGTCTGGATCTCGTGCAGAAGAAGGGCGGAAGCTGCATGTGGCGCGCGTAAAAAGGGGCCAGAATGGCTGTAAAATCACCGCCTGGGTGATTTTTGCAGCAAACGATTCAAAACGTGAGAAAAAGCGTTGACGAGTTCGGAGGCAAACCGTAATATTCGCCTCGTTCCCACGGGAACACAGCGGAGCGGTAGTTCAGTCGGTTAGAATACCTGCCTGTCACGCAGGGGGTCGCGGGTTCGAGTCCCGTCCGTTCCGCCACTATTCAGGGCCATGTTATTGATTAACATGGCCCTTTTTCTTGTCTGTAATTTACGGTATGCCATGACCGTTTGGCTGGCGCTGGTGTGCCGTTCCCTTCTGAAAGTATTTGATAACAAACATTTCATCCTCATCATGAATGCTGTGCCTGTTCTCATTAATATGATCGCTGAGACAGCGGGTGACATCGGCGCGGTTCGCGGGAACAGGCTTCTCATCAAGGATCATCAGCATTCGCTCCAGGTCTGCCAGCCCGTTGATGATGATCTTCTTCCAGACTTACACAGGCTGTTGCTTTTGTAATCCCAGCTAAGACCCTTAAACACGTTTGACCTCCCTCCCTGTTGATTAACACACCGCGATGTGAGTAATGTCTTCATTAGCCACATGAGGATTTTCATCTGGCTGGAGAAATAGAGAATGAGAAGGTCAACCAATGCCAACTACCCTGCAAGAACTTAAATAAAATCGGTATTTCAATGTTCCGAAAAATACAAAGTTATTCTACTTACTTAATGTTTATATAGTTACGTAAGTCGCAATTCAGATTCAGAGCTTAATAATCTTATTCATCATCATTACATAATTATAAAGTACAAAAAACTATTGGTTGGTTCCATTTTTTTTAAAAACAATATGTTAGCACTATAGTGTGATGTGATATTTCATATGAAGATTATTCATGCAAGCCTATGAAAGCTGTGTATTTTTATACAAATGAAGATCTTGTTTATATTCATTCTTTTGTATAAAGTGTAAAAAAATTAAGGTTATGACTCCAATTAGTCGAGTATATGTTGTTTGATGAAGGCTTCGATGACTTTTCATGGACTTATATAGAGCGCGAGAAACGAGCCAGACGTTTGATACGGGTTCGCAACGTCATATTGCTATGCTCATTGCGTAAAAATCTTGCCGGTCAGATGCTTATCCTTTAGCACTTCCCGGCCATAGCTGTCGGGCCTTACACCAACGAAGCTCCATTGCTCATCGAGTTTGTAGATAAGCGCCGCACCGGAATGGGCGACTGGCGAAGACGTTATTCGCTTCGGCGTGAGTTTTTTAAGTACGGAAAACCGTGTTGATACCGATTTTCAGCGTCCTTGCCGTATCGCGAACCCCGGTGCTGTTGAAGGTTATATCAACGATTTGCTCTTTAACACCGGCTTTCTGGCCTGCCAGGTGTCGGTGAGCGGGAATACGCATCGACACTCACGACAACGGAAACAACTTTGGCCTTTAGGATGTTCCGGTCATGGTGATAAACCAGAACAGAATTACAACGGGAACAATGAACGTTAACGCGTGCCAGGAGAAAATCTCAAAACCCCAGATTATATATCAGATTCAACCAATTAGAGGCATCATCAACATGAGTTACTCTAATTTTCAAAGTAGGCTAGTTCAGGAGTCGTTATGTATAGCGATCTGTACACTCTTAATGAGCAGGTCCGCACAGCGCTGTCCGATATAGGAAGGGAAATTTCAATCCACTCAGAGAGAGTAGAGGTTACTGCTTCACCAAAAAAGATTTGGCGCTTAAAGCGCCACGACACAAAGTTGATTTATGTACTCACTGCAGGAGAAGTCGAACTCTGCAATGTGCATAACAACATTATATTAGCGAATATCAATCACCAGGCCGTTTTTGGTTTATCAACGATGCTTTCTAAGCGGGAATGTTATTATATCCGCACGGTATCTGATGTTAAGTTGTCGTATCTCAAACTGCATGATTTTATGCGACTGGTGGAAGAAAAAAAGTTATGGAAAGACGTTTCATTGATACTCACATGGTATCTTGAAATTTACTGTTTCAGGGAGGAGTTGAATTCCAGAACGACCAATAGCTATAGCATTGTTAAGCCCTATCTTGAAATGCTGTGGGAGCATAACCAAGAGAGTTTAAACGATGTTTCGATATTTACTTTTATTTTAAATCGTACGTCCGTGTCACGGAGTACATTAAACAAAATCTTAAAAAATCTCTCTGATGGCGGATATATTACCGTTAATCGTGGAAGACTTGTCGATTTGAAACCCCTACCTGCGGGTTATTAATACGTCTATTATTTTTTTGTTTTTCCTTTCTGAAAAACTCTTGATCCCTTTATGGGGATATCGTTCACGTTGCCATTTTACAGGCACTACACACGCATATATAAAATTTGGATAAACGCTATTGGCACCGTTTTATTGGGCAAATATCGGAGGATGACGCAGCTTTAATTAACAATGCTGTGCTGCATCGGTACGCCTGAATACTGAACGAAAATTTTAACAAAAGACATTTTGAATTTCCACTGGAGTTAATGATGAACAGAAGTACTGACATGGTTATAAAACGAATTTCGAACAATAACGGCACTCGCGTATTTCTTAAAAATGCGATTACGACATTACTTTTTACCGCGCCGCTGAGTGTGCCTGTATTTGCCGCGTCTAACGCGACCGTTATTGATAACGGTGCTACGGTAATCGTTCCTGACACTCAAAGTAGTCCGTGGATTTTACCGGGAGCTATCTACGCCGGGGAAAATAGTACAGGTTCACTGACCATTACTAAAGGTGGCGTTGTTCAGTCCGGCACCACCGCTTCCGGCACCAGCGGTTCTGTTCTCGGATATAATTCGGGCAGTACCGGAACCCTCACCGTTGACGGCGGTGCCTGGTACGATGGTGTAGATCCCTCTAATCAGACGCTATCTAACGGTACGACTGCTGTTGGCGGAGGTGGTACAGGGACGCTGAATGTTTTCAATGGCGGAAAGGTCGGACTGGTATTCATGAACGTCGGCCAGAACGATAATAGCACGGGTACTGTTGTGGTGGATGGTGTCGATTCGCAGTTGTTAGCCACGACAACCTCCTCTTCGGGGATAACCGTAGGTACCAATGGCAACGGTTCGGTGACCATCAGTAACGGCGGCTCTATCATTAGTAATTCTTCCACTGGTGTCGGCTGGGGAAAAAATTCTAACGGTATAGTGAATGTCGACGGCTCGGGTTCGGGCTGGGTAATCAACAGCGGTCCGATGAACGTCGGTGGTGCCGGAACCGGTAGCATGAGTGTTACTAACGGCGGTGTAGTGAAAAGCGCTGGCGGAGCGATTGCCGGGGGCAGCCCTGCCGACGATGCCGCAGGTAAAGGTGACGTCATTATCGACGGTCCAGGCTCCCTTTGGGATATTGGCGCACGAGAGCTGAGCATCGGTGCTCAAAATAGTGCAACTAAGTTACCGTCTGGTAATGGTACCTTGATTGTATCCAACCAGGGTCAACTTAATGCCCAAAGTATCAATGTCGATGCCGAAAATGGCACGGTGGCAATCGGTGCTTTAGCCGGGCAAACGGCTAAGGCAGCAGGAACTATCAATGCCAAAAAAATAATTTTAGCCAATACCAACAGCAATCTGGTGTTTAACCATACCGACACCTCCGGCAACTATATTTTCGCACCCGTTATTAGTGGCCTGGGTAATGTCAGCCAACTGAGCGGCATTACCGTCATTAACGGTGTGAATACTTATATCGGTACCACCACTATCGATGGCGGTGCGCTTATCGTTGGCGATGCAGCCAATTCAACGGCAGTGCTGAACGGTGCCAAAGCCGCTGATGTTACGGTGGGTAGCAATGGCACTCTGGCTGGTACAGGCGTAGTCAATGGCAACGTGGTTAACAACGGCATGGTTGCCTCGCTCAATACGCTTTCCGGTCAGGAAAGTCAGCCAAACAGTAACTTTACGCTCGCAGGTGGTATCGAAAACAACGGTATTATCAACCTGGCGGGCGCACAGCCGGGTAATACCCTGACCGTCAGCAACCAATATACCGGCAACAACGGTACGCTTATCCTGAAAACTTATATGGGTGATGACAGCTCGGCAAGCGATCGCCTGGTGCTGAACAACGCCAAAGCCGACGGCAATACCTCTCTTATCATCAAGCATGGTGGCGGTACCGGCGCGCGTACTAACACCGGGATCCTGCTGATTGATGCCCAGAACGGCAGTACCACCACGCCTGATGCCTTCCGTCTGTCACCCTCTTCGGATGGTTACCGCCAGAATATCGGCACCATCGCTGCAGGTGCTTATGATTACTCACTGACCAGAGGCGGAGATGGCAGTGCAGGTAACCCGGAGTCCTGGTACTTAACTTCCCGTGAAGTGAAGCCGATGACTCCGCTGACGCCGAGCTCGCCACGTCCGGTAACCCCTCCGGTTACAGACCAGGGCAATCAACCGTCGGTTGACCCGATAGTGCCGATGACTCCGCTGACGCCGAGTTCGCCGCGTCCGGTAACCCCTCCGGTTACAGACCCGAGCACTCCAGCCGAACCAGCAACACCGTCGACCCCGGTATTACGTCCTGAAATAGGTTCTTATATCGATAACCTGCGTGCTGCCAACACCATCTTCGCCATGCGTTTACACGACCGCCTGGGTGAAACCCAGTATCTGGACGATATGTCCGGTAACGGCAAAGTAAGCTCTATGTGGATGCGTAACATCGGCGGGCATACCGGTTCGCACGTGGGCAATGATGCCATCGCGACCAATGCGAATCGCTACGTCATACAGATTGGCGGTGATATCGTCGACTGGTCAAATGATGGTCTTGATCGCTACCTGGTCGGTCTGATAGGAGGCTACGCCAATCAGAAAAGCCACAGCGTTTCCCACGCTTCCGGCTACAACTCTCGCGGCAGCCTGAACGGCTACAGCGTCGGGGTTTATGGTACCTGGTATGCCAACGACACCACCAAACAAGGTACCTACGTTGATACCTGGGCCCTGTACAACTGGTTCAACAACAGCGTCAGCGGTCAGGGTCTGCCGTCTGAAAGCTACAAATCCAATGGCTTTACCGCCTCCGTTGAAGCGGGTTACACCCATAAAACTGGTGAATATCAGACGCTGAATGGCATGGTTAACCAGGTCTTTATCCAGCCGAAGGCGCAGGTCACCTGGATGGGGGTGAAAGCCGACAACCATACCGAGATTAACGGTACAAGCGTCAGTGGTACCGGTGATAATAATATCCAGACCCGTCTCGGTGTGAGAGCCTTTATTAAAGGACAAAGCAAACTGGATGAAGGTAGTCAGCGTGAATTTGAACCTTTCGTGGAAGCGAACTGGATTTATAACACTGACAACTACGGTGTAAATATGGATGGTGTCAGCACTTATATGGACGGCACACGAAATATTGGTGAGCTGAAGCTGGGTGTTGAGGGAAAAATTAACCGTCAGGCGACGCTGTGGGCGAACGTAGCACAACAGATCGGTGACAAGGGATACAGTGACACTCAGGGAACCGTTGGGGTAAAATACGCCTTCTGATAAACCCAGATTGAAAAGACCGGGCAATCTATTTGCCCGGTTCTGGAGACAATATGAAATTAGCAATTGGGATCTTTTTAGGGTTATTCAGTTTTGGTGCGCTGGCGGCAACTCCAGAAACCGCCGCCCTATGGACACCGGGAAAAGGCGTACTGTGCGATAAGTACATTTGTGCCGATGCTACCGGCGTATCCATTCCACTGACTGAAAAATATGTGGGTAAAACTCGTGCTGATAAATTAAAAGCCATGGGCGAATTTGATACCACCTCTTTCACCTTCGTGACCGGTCTTTCCTGCGACGTGAAAGAAAAGCTCTGTCGTCAGGATCGCTATTACGGTGCCGATGGCAAGCGCAGCGGTAAGATAAACAAATACTATACCAAAGTGGTATTTGGTGGTTTTTAACGTTCTTTTGTCGTTAGATTCACCGTTTTCTGCTGTTGAATTAACAATGCGATTTACCGGAAATTGATTGAAATAAGACACTTCTCTGGATCAATTTGTGAACTGCGGGACTGCATAACTTCAACGTCATAGCGTAAAACCCTATACCGGGTGTTTTATGCTCTGACTTATAAAAGCCCGGGTGAGGCATTGCCACCACCCGGTTTTATTCATTCGATATTAAACGGGTCTGCATCCTGCCACGCGGGAAACTTCTCGCGATACTCCTTCAGCGCAGTCAACGACAGCTCAGCATCAATACGTGTCGCCTGATGTGGCTCGGCAGTCGCAATAATTTCACCCTGCGGATTCACTACCCGGCTGTCACCACGATAGTGATGCCCGTTGCCATCCGTACCCACGCGATTACAGCCCACAACATACGCCTGGTTCTCAATAGCACGCGCTACCAGCAGTGACTGCCAGTGCAGTGAGCGTGGGGCAGGCCAGTTGGCAACATATAGCGCCAGATCGTAATCATTGCGGTTGCGCGACCAAACCGGGAAGCGCAGGTCGTAGCACACCAGCGGCAAAATACGCCAGCCGCGCCACTCAAACACCACTCGTTCGTTACCTGCTTCATAGTGATGATGCTCATCCGCCATGCGGAACAAGTGGCGTTTATCGTAAAAATGCACTTTCCCCTCTGGTTCAACCAACAGGAACCGGTTCACCGGCCCGCGTTCGGTTTGCAGGGCCGCGCTCCCGGCAATCAGCGCGTTTGTGTGTTGTGCTTTGGCATGCATCCAGGCGACCACATCTTCCTGCGGCATCGACTGTTTAGCGGCTTCCATTGCGAAACCGGTGGTGAACATCTCCGGCAGGACAATCACATCACGCCCGGTAATCTCTTCCAGTTGACGATCAAAGTGGCGCAGGTTGGCGGGGCCATCCATCCACACTAAAGGTTGCTGCAAAATCGAAATCTTCAGACCAGGCACAATTCAGACTCCTCAAACGACCACTTTTTGACACTGTAGCACGACACAACGAGAAAATGTGGCAATAAAAAACCCCGCACGGGGCGGGGTTTGTACACGCGAAATGCGTTATGCGGCTTCAGGTTTGCGGGCCTTCTCCGGCAGCTTTACTGGCTGGGTTGCCAGCTCCTCTGGTTCGAAATCATCCACGTTAATGCTGCGCAGACGGCTCTCTTCGGCTTTCACCAGAATAGCGGCTTCATCCTTATCGATGATTCCACCTGCCAGCGCCTGTTTTGCCAGTTCATCCAGGCGGGTAAAGGACAGATTTTTACCCAGCTGTTTGCAGATCTTCTGGTGAATTGGGTCGGCGGCCATGACATCCAGCAGCGCCTCTTCCAGCAGACCCACCGGGTTATGTGGCGATGGAGTCAGATACTGACCACGACCAATACGTGAGCGGGTTGCACTCGGTACCTGGAGGATCTTCGCCACTTTATGATCCAGTTTGTCAGACGGAGCCAGATGATGACGACCGGTAGGGAAGATCACCACGCGCAGGGCACCAGCGACAAAACGGTTCGGGAAGTTCGCCAGCAGATCGTCAATCGCCTGTTCTGCCTGGTGCATGGCGTCCTGTACGCCCCAGTGTACCAGCGGCAGATCCGCTTCCTGACGGCCTTCGTCGTCGTAGCGCTTCAGTACCGCAGAAGCCAGGAACACCTGACTCAGCACATCCCCCAGACGGGCAGAGATACGCTCACGACGCTTCAGGCTACCGCCCAGCACGGCCATAGAGACGTCAGACAGCAGAGCCAGGTTGGCGCTCAGGCGGTTCAGCTGTTGGTAATAACGTCGGGTGGCATCACCAGTTGGTGTTGCGCTGGTGCGACCGTTGGTCAGACCCAGCCAGAAACTACGCACCTTGTTGCTGCCGACATGACCAATATGTTTAAACAGCAGCTTATCGAAGGCATCAACGTCATTATTTTGCGCGGCGGCCATCTCTTCCAGCACATACGGATGGCAGCGAATTGCCCCCTGGCCGAAGATCATCATGCTGCGGGTCAGGATGTTTGCCCCTTCCACGGTGATAGCAATGGGTGCGCCCTGATAGCCGCGCGCCAGGAAGTTACCTTCGCCGAGCATAATGCCTTTACCCCCGGCAATGTCCATCGCATCAATGATGGATTGCTGTGCACGGTGGGTGCAGTGATACTTCACAATTGCCGACAGTACGGCCGGTTTTTCGCCCAGCATAATGCCGTAGGTAATCAGCGAAGCCGCAGCATCCATCACGTAAGCATTGCCTGCAATGCGCGCCAGTGGTTCTTCAATACCTTCCATCTTGCCGATGGAGATTTTGAACTGACGGCGGATGTGGGCGTAAGCACCAATTCCCATCGCCACAGATTTCAGACCACCGGTTGAGTTCGACGGCAGAGTAATACCGCGACCAACAGACAGACATTCCACCAGCATACGCCAGCCCTGACCGGCCATTTTCGGGCCACCGATGATGTAATCAATCGGTACAAAGATATCCTGGCCACGTGTCGGACCGTTCTGGAACGGCACGTTCAGCGGGAAGTGACGACGGCCAATTTCAACGCCCGGGGTAGAGGTTGGGATCAGCGCACAGGTAATGCCCAGGTCCTCTTCGCCACCCAGCAGTTTTTCCGGGTCAGAGAGTTTAAAGGCCAGACCCAGCACGGTGGCGATAGGTGCAAGAGTGATATAGCGTTTGTTCCAGGTCAGGCGCATACCCAGCACCTGCTCACCCTGCCATTCCCCCATACAGACCACGCCGGTATCCGGGATCGCACCCGCATCAGAGCCTGCTTCCGGGCTGGTCAGCGCGAAGCATGGGATTTCCAGGCCACGCGCCAGGCGCGGCAGGTAGTGATCTTTCTGCTCTTCAGTACCGTAATGCTGCAGCAGTTCACCAGGGCCTAAGGAGTTAGGTACACCGACGGTGATCGCCAGGATCCCTGAGACACCTGCCAGTTTTTGCAGCACGCGAGCCTGAGCGTAAGCGGAGAATTCCAGACCGCCATACTCTTTCTTAATGATCATCGCAAAGAAGCGATGTTCTTTCAGGTAGGCCCACAGTTCTGGCGGCAGGTCGGCCATTTCGTGGGTGATGGCAAAGTCGTTTGCCATGCGGCACGCTTCTTCCACCGGGCCATCAATAAAGGCTTGTTCTTCGGCGGTCAGACGTGGCTGCGGATAGTTATGCAGCTTTTTCCAGTCCGGGTTACCCTGGAACAGGTCGCCTTCCCACCAGGTGGTACCCGCATCAATCGCTTCTTTCTCAGTACGCGACATCGGCGGCATCACTTTACGGAAGCCTTTGAACACCGGTGCGGAGATCATTGATTTACGCATCGGGGCAAAGTTAAACGGCAGCAGAATGATGGCCAGTGGAACTAAAAGCCAGATATTCCAGAGACCTGCGACGCCAAATGCTGCCGTCCAGACCAGCAGAATCAGGCTGCTCAGGAATAAACTTACACGGTGATAGAACAACACACCGAGCAGAACAACGGTTGCGAGAATGCTCAAAATCATCATAAAGAAAAGCTCCCTTGCTTGTAGGAGGTCTGACCACTTGTGATGATATGGTTGTAGTGGATGTTATTTTTTTTAGCAATGAATTTACAAAATAATTACAACCTGGTTCACATTGTTCGTGTTTTAGCAGGCACGAAAAATCAAAACGCCGGACGATTCACATGGCTTTAGCTTCTCGCTTTTAACGCTATCCGGTACACTCCACTGTGTTATTTCATCAATACTGAAGGATTATCCTCATGTACCAGGATCTTATTCGTAACGAACTGAACGAAGCGGCGGAAACGCTGGCGAACTTTCTGAAAGATGATGCCAATATTCACGCTATTCAGCGCGCGGCGGTCCTGCTGGCCGACAGCTTCAAAGCCGGTGGTAAAGTGCTCTCCTGCGGTAACGGTGGCTCCCACTGTGACGCCATGCACTTCGCAGAAGAGCTGACCGGGCGTTATCGCGAAAACCGTCCGGGCTACCCGGCGATTGCGATTTCTGACGTGAGCCACATCTCCTGCGTGAGCAACGATTTTGGTTACGACTATGTCTTCTCCCGCTATGTTGAAGCCGTGGGGCGTGAAGGTGATGTGCTGCTGGGGATTTCTACCTCCGGTAACTCTGGTAACGTGATCAAAGCGATTGCTGCCGCGCGTGAAAAAGGGATGAAAGTTATCACCCTGACCGGTAAAGATGGCGGTAAAATGGCCGGTACCGCGGACATTGAGATCCGTGTTCCGCACTTCGGTTATGCCGATCGCATTCAGGAAATTCACATCAAAGTGATCCACATCCTGATCCAGCTGATCGAAAAAGAGATGGTTAAGTAAGACTTCGCTGGGGGCATGATTGCCCCCGCTGTTGTGGAGGTGACGTATGTGCGAACTGCTCGGGATGAGCGCCAATGTGCCAACCGATATCTGCTTTAGTTTCACCGGGCTGGTTCAGCGCGGTGGGGGAACCGGGCCGCATAAAGACGGCTGGGGTATAACCTTCTACGAAGGCAAAGGGTGTCGCACGTTCAAAGATCCACAGCCCAGCTTTAATTCACCGATTGCCAAACTGGTGCAGGACTATCCGATAAAGTCCCACTCTGTTATTGCGCATATCCGCCAGGCGAATCGCGGTGAAGTGGCGCTGGAAAATACCCATCCGTTTACCCGCGAGCTGTGGGGACGTAACTGGACGTATGCTCACAATGGTCAGCTCTCTGGCTATAAGTCCCTGGAGACGGGGAATTTCCGCCCGGTAGGCGAGACAGACAGCGAAAAAGCCTTCTGCTGGCTGCTGCACAAGCTGACAGAGCGTTATCCTCGTACCCCCAGCAACATGACCGCCGTGTTTAAATACATCGCATCGCTGGCTTCAGAGTTACGTGAAAAGGGCGTGTTTAACATGCTCCTGTCTGACGGGCGCTACGTAATGGCGTTCTGCTCGACGAATCTGTTCTGGATCACCCGTCGTGCGCCGTTTGGCGTGGCAACGCTGCTCGATCAGGATGTGGAAATTGATTTTCAGACAGAGACCACACCAAACGATGTGGTTTCTGTGATAGCGACGCAACCGCTGACGGGCAACGAAACCTGGCAAAAGATTATGCCAGGTGAGTGGGCGTTATTTTGCCTGGGAGACCGTGTAGTTTGACGCCAGCTGTGGCTGGACAACTTCGTGGCTCAGTGGCTTGCTGACCACGTAACGGCCATCCACCACCGACACTACCGGCGGCTTGTGGGTCTGTTCAAAGTAGTCATAACCCGGTTTCATCTGTTTCCAGAAATCCGCATAGTAGGAATACTTGTGACGCGCCATGTTGGCATCGGTCATGCGGAACGGGTAGATGCTGACCTGAACGCTTGGCTGACCAAAGACCAGTGCGCCAGTGACAAACTGGAAGATCTCATCAATGCCGGAATCGGTCATCGCGTAACAGCCGATAGACACGCAGGCACCGTGGATCATCAGGTACTTACCTTCATAACCGTGAGCACGGTCATAGGCATTAGGGAAGCCGATGTTAATGGCTTTATAGAAGCGGCTGTCAGGCTTTAGCTGGCTACGCTGAACGTTGTAAAACCCTTCCGGGCTTTTGAAATCGCCCTGACGTTGTTTTGGCCCCAGACCACCGGAGTAGTTACAAATTTTGTAGCTATCGAGCAGCTGATACGTCTCGCCCATTTTTACAAACAGATCGAGAGTGCGTTCTTCCTTGAATATTTGAATATAAACCGGTGATCCCATTAATTGCTGTTTATATTCTTTGCTGACCGGCGTGGTTGAACTGTTGCTGCTGAGCAACCCGGCAAACGACACGCACGGAATCAGAAGCATCGCAATGAACAATGCGATTTTACGCATACTACTAGTTCCTTGATAAAACTAAGACCAACTTGCCAGGACGGCAAAAGAGACCCGAAATCAGATTATTCTGGTTAGGAGCGCTCACATTAGCACCGCTATAGATTTTCGCAAGAGCAGAGCGGTTAGTTTACAAATTAGTTTTACTTTATAACCCATCCCAAAGGCGTTGACTCCAGGAACTTTGCGTAATCGCTCGCATTTTGGCGTGTGCAACGGCGGATTCCCTGCCCTGGAAAGGGCGAAAATGGTACACTTCTGCCCACTGGATTGTTGTTCATGGAAACTTCCTAACTACATGTTTAAAATCAGAAAAGGGCTTAATTTGCCGATTTCAGGCGTGCCGGAACAGCACGTTTCGACGGGCGTTAGTGTTCGCCATGTCGCCATTTTGGGTGACGATTATCTGGGAATGCGCCCCTCAATGCTGGTACAGGAGGGCGATCGCGTCATCAAAGGACAGGCGCTCTTTGAGGATAAAAAAAATCCTGGCGTCATGTTTACCGCACCAGCCTGCGGTACCATCGTTGCGATCAATCGTGGGGAACGCCGTGTTATGCAGTCGGTGGTTATCCGCATTGAAGGCGACGAGCAGCGTACATTTGCTCATGTTGATGCCACCGAACTGACGAGCCTCAGCCGGGGTGCCGTACAGGCGCAGCTGCTGGAATCAGGCCTGTGGACGGCGTTTCGCACGCGTCCCTTCAGTAAATCGCCCGTACCGGACACGGTGCCTGCGGCGATTTTCGTCACGGCAATTGACACCAACCCGCTCAGCGTAGACCCCCAGCCCGTGATTCTGGCACAGCGAAAAGCCTTTGATGCCGGGCTGACCGTGTTAACGCGCCTGACGTCGGGTAAAGTCCATGTCTGCCAGGCCAGCGGAGGCAAGCTTGGTGGTCATCCGCAAGGTCAGGTCACGTTTAACGAATTTGCAGGCCCCCATCCTGCTGGGCTGGCTGGCACCCATATCCACTTTCTTGAGCCGGTAAGCCTGACAAAGCAGGTCTGGCATCTCAACTATCAGGACGTCATTGCCATCGGTAAGCTTTTTACGACAGGTGAGCTGTGTGCTGAACGTGTGGTTGCCATCGGCGGGCCACAGGCGGCAAATCCGCGTCTGGTGCGTACCCTGCTGGGGGCGGATATCAATGAACTGCTGGACGGTGAAATAAACGAGGGCGAAAACCGCCTGATTTCCGGCTCGGTTCTCAGTGGCCGACATGCGGTTGGTGCGCAGGCTTATCTTGGTCGTTTTCATCTGCAGGTGAGTGTTGTCCTGGAAGGGCGTGAGAAAGAGCTGTTCGGCTGGGTTCTGCCTGGCGCGGAGAAATTCTCCGTGACCCGCACGACGCTTGGACATTTCCTGCGTCACAAGCTTTTTAACTTCTCTACCAGTACACATGGTGGTGAGCGCGCAATGGTTCCCATTGGTAACTATGAGCGCGTGATGCCGCTGGATATTCTGCCGACCATGCTGCTGCGCGATTTACTCGCCGGGGATACCGACAGCGCACAGGCGCTGGGCTGTCTTGAGCTTGACGAAGAAGATCTGGCGCTCTGTACCTATGTTTGTCCAGGTAAATACGAATATGGACCCGTATTGCGCGAGGTGTTAACCCGCATTGAGCAGGAAGGATAACTGATGGGCTTAAAACACCTCTTTGAAAAAATAGAACCGCACTTTACCGAAGGTAAGCTGAAAAAGTATTACCCGCTGTTTGAAGCGACGGCGACCATTTTCTACACCCCGGGGCTGGTGACGAAAGGGGCTGCGCACGTCCGTGATGCCATCGACCTTAAACGGATGATGATTCTGGTCTGGTTCGCGGTCTTCCCGGCGATGTTCTGGGGCATGTACAACGTGGGTTTGCAAACCATTCCGGCGCTGCACCATTTGTACGATGCACCGCAGATGGCGCAGGTGATTCAGTCTGACTGGCACTACCGTCTGGCGCAGTCGCTGGGCGTGAGCTTTGCCGCAGACGCGGGCTGGGTCAGCATGATGACGCTGGGGGCCGTTTTCTTCCTGCCTGTCTACCTCACGGTATTTATCGTGGGCGGCTTCTGGGAAGTGCTGTTTGCCATAATTCGCAAGCATGAAATTAATGAAGGCTTCTTTGTTACCTCCATTCTGTTTGCGCTGATTGTGCCACCGACGCTGCCGCTCTGGCAGGCGGCGCTGGGGATCAGTTTTGGTGTCGTGATAGCCAAAGAGATCTTCGGCGGTACCGGGCGTAACTTCCTCAACCCGGCACTGGCGGGGCGCGCGTTCCTGTTCTTTGCTTACCCGGCTCAAATTTCGGGCGATCTGGTGTGGACGGCGGCCGATGGTTTTTCCGGCGCGACGCCGCTCTCTCAGTGGGCGGCACACGGCGGAGAAACGCTGGTGAATAACGCGACGGGCCAACCTGTCACCTGGTTTGATGCCTTTATCGGCAACATTCCGGGTTCCATCGGGGAAGTCTCCACGCTGATGATTTTACTGGGTGGAGCCATCATTCTCTTCGGACGTGTCGCCTCATGGCGGATCGTCGCCGGTGTGATGATTGGCATGATACTGACCGCCACGATGTTCAACGTGATTGGCTCTACCACCAACCCGATGTTCTCTATGCCCTGGTACTGGCATCTTGTATTGGGCGGTTTTGCCTTCGGGATGATGTTTATGGCTACGGATCCCGTCTCTGCCTCATTTACTGACAAAGGTAAATGGAGCTATGGCGTGCTCATTGGCGCGATGTGTGTCCTGATTCGTGTGGTCAACCCGGCGTATCCGGAAGGGATGATGTTGGCCATTCTGTTTGCCAATCTGTTTGCGCCACTCTTCGATTATCTGGTCGTGCGCGCCAACGTTAAGCGGAGGAAGGCGCGTGGCTGAAATCAAAAATAACGACAGCATCAGCAAAACGCTGCTGGTGGTGCTGGTGCTTTGTCTGGTCTGTTCCATTGTAGTGGCGGGTTCTGCTGTGGGGCTAAAGCCGCTGCAGCAAAAGCAGCGCGCCCTGGATAAACAACGCAATATCCTGGCCGTGGCCGGATTGATGCAGGAAGGAATGAGTACAGATGATGTTTCGACACTCTTCGCTGAACGCATTTCAGCGCGGCTGGTGGATTTAAAAAATGGCGAACTTCTGGAAAAAGACCCGACGAAATATAACCAGGCTCAGGCGCTAAAAGATCCGCATATGAGTCTTTCCCTCGAGGCATCACAGGATCCGGCAGGGATTAAGCGACGCAGCAACCTCGCAGAGATCTACCTGGTGCATGATGCGCAAAACCGGGTGCAGGAGGTCGTGCTTCCGATATACGGCAACGGCTTGTGGTCAATGATGTATGCCTTTGTGGCGCTTGATACGGACGGTCGCACTGTAAAAGGCATCACGTATTATGACCAGGGCGAAACGCCGGGGCTTGGCGGAGAAGTTGAAAACCCTAACTGGCGGGCACAGTTTGTCGGCAAGAAAGTGCTGGATGACAGCGGGAAACCCGCGCTGAAAGTGATGAAAGGGGCAGCGCGTCAGGGAGATGAGTACGCTGTCGACGGGCTTTCCGGGGCAACGCTCACGTCAAACGGGGTGCAGCATAGTTTTGATTTCTGGATGGGTGAACTGGGTTTTGGCCCCTTCCTGAAAAACGTACGTGAAGGAGCGCTGAACAATGGCTGATGCAGGTGAACTAAAAGAAGTCAAAAAGGTGCTCATTGGCCCGCTGCTGGCCAATAACCCCATTACTCTGCAGGTACTGGGTGTCTGCTCGGCACTGGCGGTCACCACTAAGCTGGAAACTGCGCTGGTGATGACCGTTGCGGTGACGCTGGTGACGGCGTTTTCCAGCATGTTTATCTCAATGATCCGCCACCACATTCCGAACAGCGTGAGGATCATCGTGCAGATGGCGATCATCGCCTCGCTGGTGATCGTGGTCGATCAGCTGCTTCGTGCCTTTGCCTATGAAACCTCAAAACAGCTTTCGGTGTTCGTCGGTCTGATTATCACCAACTGTATTGTGATGGGGCGCGCAGAAGCTTACGCCATGAAAATGCCGCCACTGGCGAGCTTTATGGACGGCATCGGCAATGGTCTGGGCTACGGCGTGATCCTGCTGACGGTAGGTTTCCTGCGCGAGTTAATCGGCAGCGGTAAGCTGTTTGGTATCACGGTGCTGGACACGGTACAAAACGGTGGCTGGTATCTGCCAAACGGATTATTCCTTCTGGCTCCAAGCGCATTTTTCATTATCGGTTTGCTGATCTGGCTGATTCGTACGCTGAAGCCTGAACAGCAGGAAAAGGAGTAACCGACAATGGCTCATTACCTGAGTTTGTTTGTGCGCGCGGTGTTCGTTGAAAACATGGCGCTCGCGTTTTTCCTGGGCATGTGTACGTTCCTCGCGGTGTCCAAAAAAGTGTCGACGGCATTTGGTTTGGGTGTC
Source organism: Enterobacter cloacae (assembly GCA_014169315.1). NCBI lineage: Bacteria > Pseudomonadati > Pseudomonadota > Gammaproteobacteria > Enterobacterales > Enterobacteriaceae > Enterobacter > Enterobacter cloacae. Next base: position 841,124 of record AP022133.1, read on the forward strand.
GCGGTGACCGTTGTGCTGGGGCTTTCCGTGCCCATTAACAACCTGGTGTACAACTTTGTGCTGCGGGACGGCGCGCTGGTGGACGGTGTTGATCTCAGCTTCCTGAACTTTATTACTTTTATTGGAGTGATTGCGGCGCTGGTACAAATCCTGGAGATGATCCTCGACAAGTATTTCCCGTCGCTTTACAACGCGCTGGGGATCTTCCTGCCGCTGATCGCGGTGAACTGCGCCATCTTTGGTGGCGTGTCATTTATGGTTCAGCGTGATTACAACTTCAGTGAATCCGTTGTGTATGGTTTCGGTTCCGGGATCGGCTGGATGCTGGCTATCGTGACGATGGCGGGGATCCGCGAAAAAATGAAGTATGCCAACGTGCCTGCGGGCCTGCGTGGCTTAGGGATCACCTTTATCACCACCGGACTGATGGCGTTGGGCTTTATGTCCTTCTCTGGTGTGCAGCTGTAAGGGAAAGAAGATGGAAATTATTCTTGGCGTGGTGATGTTCACGCTGATTGTACTGGTACTGTCGGGGTTGATTCTGGCCGCGCGCGCAAAGCTGGTGAACTCCGGTGATGTCACCATTGATATCAATGATGAACCGCAAAATCAGATCCGCACTCCGGCAGGGGACAAGTTACTTAATACACTCTCCGGTAACGGAATTTTTGTCTCTTCAGCCTGTGGCGGCGGTGGCTCCTGTGGGCAGTGCCGCGTAACGGTAAAAGAGGGGGGCGGTGATATCCTGCCAACCGAGCTGGCGCATATCACAAAACGTGAGGCAAAAGAGGGCTGCCGTCTGGCCTGCCAGGTCGCAGTGCGCCAGAACATGAAAATTGAACTACCGGAAGAGATCTTCGGCGTCAAAAAATGGGAGTGTGAGGTTATCTCGAATGATAACAAAGCCACCTTTATTAAAGAGCTGAAGCTGCGCGTACCGGAAGGTGAAGATGTTCCGTTCCGTGCGGGTGGTTATATTCAGATTGAATGTCCGGATCACACCGTGACTTATGCGGACTTCGATGTTCCGGATGAGTATCGCACCGACTGGGATAAGTTTAATCTTTTCCGTTTTACTTCCAGCGTCAAAGAACCGGCGCTGCGCGCTTACTCAATGGCTAACTACCCGGAAGAGAAGGGCATGATTATGCTCAATGTGCGTATTGCCACACCACCACCGAATGTGCCGGATGCACCGCCGGGTGTGATGTCATCGTACATCTGGTCTCTGAAACCGGGCGATAAGGTGACTATCTCTGGCCCGTTCGGGGAGTTCTTCGCTAAAGAAACGGATGCCGAAATGGTCTTTATCGGTGGTGGGGCGGGTATGGCCCCGATGCGTTCGCACATTTTCGACCAGCTCAAGCGGCTCGGCAGTCAGCGTAAAATTAGCTTCTGGTACGGTGCCCGCTCGCGGCGAGAGATGTTCTATGACGATGAATTTGAACAGCTGGCGCGTGAAAACCCTAACTTTACCTTCCATGTGGCACTCTCCGATCCGCAGCCGGAAGACAACTGGACGGGTTATACAGGGTTCATTCATAACGTGTTGTATGAGAACTACCTTAAACAGCATTCGGCTCCGGAAGACTGCGAGTTCTATATGTGTGGCCCACCAGTGATGAACGCCGCTGTGATTAAGATGCTTAAAGATCTCGGCGTGGAAGATGAGAACATCATGCTGGATGACTTCGGAGGCTGAAAATGTTGACGTTTCTGGCAACTTTCGCGGTATTTATGCTGGTGGTATTCGGTATGTCCCTGGGCTGGATCATCAAGCGTAAAAGTATCCAGGGCAGCTGCGGCGGCATCTCTGCCCTCGGAATGGAAAAGGTCTGTGACTGCCCGGAGCCGTGCGATGCCCGTAAAAAACGGATGGCTCGGGAACAGCAGCGCATTCTTTAATTTACCTTTGTAGATGGCGTCCTGATTTCAGGACGCCATACGCCGTCTGCATCCGCGATACGTTTACCGGCTTCACATAACCCGTTTTCCGCCCCAGAGTGACATCACGCAACGCGTTCTCCACGATGCTATTGTCTGCCTCGACCCAGCCCGGTCTTTTCATGGTGTGGGCGCATTAAGGTTCAGCAACAGCCATTCGCTCGCCTGGCTTCCCCTGCGGATCCCGATCGGTTTTGGCGTAAGCAAAGACTCACACCTGCGTTTATGGTGTTTAAAACTCCACATCTTCCAGGCTGAACAGTGCCGTCTGGTCGTTATAGGAGAATATCTCGGCGTAGCGTCCCCAGTGAATGACCGTATCCAGCGTCTCTTTGGCGGCGCTGTCAGAGAGCGTGTCTTCCAGCTCCTGTTCAAAGCGCACGCGGGGTGCACGGTGATCCACTCTCTCATCAAGCACATTTTTAATTAATGCCGCCAGCGGGATAAAGCGCAGAAGATGCTCGGCAAACATCACTTTTCGTGGTTGCGTATCGGCCTGAGCAAAGGCTATTGCCGCTGGGGTTAAGAAGATATCCCCTTCGCGAATATCGGCAAACCCCATCAGCTGCAGTACCTCTGCAATCGGGAACAGGTCATCCACCTCCAGATGCAGGGAATGTGCAATGTCCGGCATGTCGGCCCGTCCCTCATAAGGTGCCGCCGCCAGCGTCTCGATAAGCCCTGCAATCAGGTTGATAGAAACCTGCGGCAGCCGCGTGCCTGCCTTCAGCGTTTTTCTGACGTGTTCACTCACCGGACGCGCGGTCATTCTGGCATAAACATCGTCAACCAACTGACGGAAATCAGGATCGAGACGATCGCGGGGATGGGAAAACGGCACTTTAATTTCGGCAACCACCCGGCCAGGATTGGAAGAGAGCACCAGAATGCGATCGCACATAAAAACAGCTTCTTCAATGTTATGTGTCACAATCAGAATCGATTTGATCGGCATTTTACCGTCGTTCCACAGGTCGAGCAGATCCGTACGCAGGGTTTCAGCGGTTAATACGTCGAGAGCGGAAAATGGTTCATCCATCAGCAACAGCGTCGGGTCGACGACCAGCGCGCGGGCAAACCCCACCCGCTGGCGCATACCGCCGGAAAGCTCACGAGGATAGGCGTTCTCAAAGCCGTCGAGCCCGATAAGATCGATTGCCGCGAGCGCTCTGGTACGGCGTGTCGAAGCGGCAACACCAAGCGCCTCCAGTCCTGCTTCCACATTCTGGAGTACAGTCAGCCACGGAAAGAGCGCAAAGGTCTGAAAGACCATCGCAATACCCTCTGCGGGGCCACTGAGCGGGGTACCTTTGTAGTTAACCGCTCCGGACGTGGGTGTGATCAGGCCGGAGATGATCCGCAGCAGAGTCGATTTTCCTGAACCCGAACGTCCAAGCAGCCCGACTATCTCCCCTTCGGATAAGGTCAGGTTAACGTTATCAAGGATCTGTATTGCACCATGCGCCTTGTCAAAACCATGGCTGACCTGTTTCACCGTTAACACTTCCTGACCGGTTTTCACTGTGCGATATCTTTGCTGCATGAGAGCAATCCTTTAATCAATACGATACCGGGATTCGGCATAAGCATACATTGGCCGCCACAGCAGGCGGTTAAACACGGTGACGAACAGCGACATGACCGCCACACCAAGAATAATTTTGGGAAAATCGCCCGCGGCCGTGTTCTGTGCAACATAGGCCCCCAGCCCGTGCGCCGTCACCTGGATATTCCCCCATTGCACAAACTCAGCCACGATACTGGCGTTCCAGGCTCCCCCCGATGCCGTAATCGCACCGGTGATATAGTAAGGAAAAATGCCCGGCAGCATGATCTGACGCCACCACTGCCAGCCACGGATACGGAAATTTGTGGCCGCTTCGCGATAGTCATTCGGGAATGCGGCGGTTCCCGCAATCACGTTAAACAGGATGTACCACTGCGTACCCAGCACAATCAGCGGAGAGAGCCAGATATCCGGGTTAAGATGGTAATGAACGATGGTAATCACGAAGATCGGGAACATCAGATTCGCCGGGAAAGCGGCAAGAAACTGCGCAATCGGCTGAATTTTTCCGGCAAGCGCAGGCCGCATCCCAATCATGACCCCCAGAGGTACCCAGATAACCGAAGAGATGAGGATCAGAAGCGTCACGCGTAGCAGAGTGAACACACCCAGCAGCAAAACATGCCCCACTTCATCCAGGGTGATGCCCGTTTTCACATAGCTGACCACCCGCCAGGCAATGTACAACGTCAGCAGAACCAGTAAAGCCCCCCAGATAATGTCTATCGTACGGGAAATCTGCCGCGATAACTTCGCTGGAACGGGCCTGGTGCGTAGCGTAGGTACACGCAAAGGCAGACGTGCCAGCACGGACAATAGCAGGCCAAAGGGGGCCAGAAGCTTGTGAATTAGCCGGGTGCGGCGCATCAGATTTAGCACCCAGGACGTGGGTGTTTTACCAGACTGCGTGGTCTCCATGCGGAATTTATCGGCCCAGGCGATCAACGGCCTGAACAGCAGCTGATCGTAGGCCAGGATCACCAGCGTCATCGCCAGCAAGACCCAGCCCACTGCGTGCAAATCTTTGTGCAAAATGGCCTGAGCAAGATAGGCACCGATACCGGGCAGCGTATAGGTATTGTTGCCAACGGTAATGGCTTCGGAAGCCACGATGAAAAACCAGCCGCCGGACATCGACATCATCATATTCCATAAAAGTCCGGGCATTGAAAACGGAACGTCCAGCTTCCAGAAACGCTGCCAGGGTGTCAGATGAAATCCGCAGGACACTTCCAGCAGATCCCGTGGCACCGTGCGCAGAGACTGGTAGAAGCTGAAGGTCATATTCCACGCCTGGCTGGTAAAAATGGCAAAAATGGCCGCCAGCTCCACACCCAATACCTGCCCCGGAAACAGCGCGATAAAGAACGTTACGGTAAAAGCGATATAACCCAGTACCGGCACGGATTGCAGGATATCGAGCACCGGGATGAGGATTTTTTCTGCCCGTCGACTGCGGGCAGCCAGCGTACCGTAAACCAGGGTAAACAGTAGTGCCGCGAGCATGGCGACCAGCATTCGCAGCGTGGTACGCAGGGCATATTCCGGCAGCATTATCGGATCCAGCGAGATAACCTCGGTTTTCAGGCTGGCGATGGGCTGCAGGGTTTGATGAAAGCCGGTGACGAACAGGGCTATCAGACAGAGAATTAAAGGAAAAGCGACAACATCCCAGCCGTTGGGTTTGAGTTGTCGGTACGCATTGCTTGCCGAAAGATGCAGGTTCATAACACTGCTCCCTGAATGCTAAAAAATCTGCCAGTTTTTTTAATACCTCTATTATGGGTGACTTCATTTAAACGCCGGGTATCTTTGAAGAAAATTTTATGACGCAACGGGGGAAAAGCACCGGCAGCCGCTCGCCAGACCTGCTCCTTTTCCTCTCACGCTTCTCAATCCTTACGTTATTACTGTATACTTATCCAGTAATGAGTGAGGGCTTACTATGCGCAAAATAATCCATGTTGATATGGACTGCTTTTTTGCCGCAGTGGAGATGCGTGACAATCCTGCGCTACGGGATATCCCCATCGCTATTGGCGGCAGCCGCATCCAGCGTGGCGTGATCAGTACCGCCAACTACCCTGCGCGCAAATTTGGCGTGCGTAGTGCGATGCCCACCGCGATGGCGTTAAAGCTTTGTCCTCATCTCACACTTCTGCCTGGTCGGTTTGAGGCGTACAAAGAGGCCTCATTGCATATCCGGGAGATTTTCTCCCGCTATACCTCGCTCATAGAGCCCCTGTCGCTGGACGAAGCCTATCTGGATGTGACCGACAGCGTTCACTGCCACGGCTCTGCCACATTGATGGCGCAGGAGATCCGCCAGACCATTTATCACGAGCTTAATCTGACCGCATCGGCGGGGGTCGCCCCGGTGAAATTCCTCGCCAAAATAGCCTCAGATTTAAATAAGCCGGACGGCCAGTTTGTTATCACCCCGGAAGAGGTTCCGGCGTTTTTAAAAACGTTGCCGCTCGGCAAAATTCCCGGGGTGGGGAAAGTCTCTGCAGCAAAGCTTGAAAGCATGGGATTACGAACGTGTGAAGATGTGCAACGAAGCGACCTGGCAATGCTGCTTAAGCGCTTTGGCAAGTTTGGTCGCGTGCTGTGGGAGCGCAGTCAGGGGATTGATGAGCGCGGTGTGAATAACGAGCGCCTGCGTAAATCCGTTGGGGTGGAACGCACGCTGATTGAAGATATTCATGAGTGGCCTGAGTGCGAAATCATTATCACTGAACAACTTTATCCTGAGCTGGAGCGGAGGTTAGCGAAAGTGAAACCGGATCTGCTGATTGCTCGTCAGGGCGTGAAATTAAAGTTCAATGACTTTCAGCAGACGACGCAGGAGCACGTCTGGCCGCGCCTGAATAAAGAGGATCTTATCGCTACCGCGAAAAAGGCATGGGAAGAGCGACGGGGTGGGCGAGGAGTCAGGCTGGTGGGATTGCACGTAACGTTGCTGGATCCGCAACTGGAACGTCAGTTGGTGTTGGGGTTGTAAAAAAGCCCGGTAGCGCTTCGCTTACCAGGCCTGCGTTTTTCACCCTCTCCCTGTGGGAGAGGGTTGGGGTGAGGGCGTTACTTAACAGGAATTGCCTTCAGCAGTTCAGTCAGCAGGGTCCAGTAATGGCCCACGCTTTCGATATGAACCTGCTCATCCGGTGAGTGTGGCCCGGTAATGGTTGGCCCGATGGAGACCATGTCCATGTTTGGATACGGTTTCTTGAACAGACCACATTCCAGACCCGCGTGGATCACCTGAATATTCGGCGTGCTGTTGAACAGACGCTGGTAAGTCTCACGCACCAGCGCCATTACTGGAGAGCTGGCGTCTGGCTGCCAGCCAGGGTAGCTACCTTTAGCGGAGGTTTTCGCACCCGCCAGGGTACCCAGAGATTCCAGCATGCTGACCACGTACTCTTTACCGCTGTCGATAAGCGAACGGATCAGGCAGATGATCTCTGCGCTGTCGTCGCTCATGGTGACCACGCCCACGTTCAGTGAGGTTTCTACCACGCCTTTCGCAACGTCAGAGTTGCGGATCACGCCGTTTGGCGTCGCGTTCAGCAGTTGAACAAAGCTGTCACGAGACTGCGCGGTCAGCGCTGCTTTATCCGTGGAGAAGGATTCCAGCACTACAGTCAGGTTCTTCTCTTTGGCAGACAGTTCGTTTTTCAGGATATCCAGATAAATGCCGGAGAGTTTTTTCAGCTCATCAGCTTTTGCTGCAGGCACTGCCACGGTTGCGAACGCTTCACGTGGAATGGCGTTGCGCAGTGTACCACCGTTGAAATCCACCAGACGCAGATCCAGCTCAGCCGCGTGCCCCGCGAGGAAACGCGCCAGCAGTTTGTTGGCGTTACCCAAACCTAAGTGAATATCACCACCGGAGTGGCCACCTTTCAGCCCTTTCAGCGTCAGCTTGAAGGTCTGGAAGCCAGCGGGTACCGCTTCACGGGACAACGGCAGGGTAGAGATGAAATCAATCCCGCCCGCGCAGCCCATGTAGATCTCACCCTCTTCTTCGGAGTCGGTGTTGATCAGAATGTCTGCCTGCAGCCAGTTCGCCTGCAGACCGAATGCACCGTCCATACCCGCTTCTTCGGTCATGGTCAGCAGCACTTCCAGCGGGCCATGCTCAACGCTGTCGTCCGCCAGTACGGACAGCGCAGAGGCCATACCGATACCGTTATCTGCACCCAGCGTTGTGCCGCGCGCTTTTACCCAGTCGCCATCAATGTAAGGCTGGATAGGATCTTTGGTGAAGTCGTGAACGGTGTCGTTGTTTTTCTGTGGAACCATATCCAGGTGCGCTTGTAGCACAACCGGTTTACGGTTTTCCATGCCTGCGGTCGCCGCTTTACGGATCAGAATATTGCCAACCTGGTCGCGCTCAACGTGCAGACCTTTTTCCTTCGCCCAGCCCATAATATGTTCGGCAAGCTGTTCTTCATGATAGGAAGGGTGTGGAATGGAACAGATTTTGGCAAAAATATCCCACAGCGGCTGTGGAGATAATTGAGACAGTTCAGACACGATAAGTCTCCTTGTCGATGCTCTGCAAACAATGATGCAGGTTACAGGGTTAGCAGGTTAATAGTTACCACAAGTCAGGCTTGCGAGATGCAACTGAGAATACCACTTTCTCTGGTTGCTGGTAGCATAAAGCATGTAAAAACCCTGGCTCAGGGCGCTAAACACTGGTTTTTAGTGCGTCAGATCTCTATAATCTCGCGCAACCTATTTCCCCCTTGAACACTTTTTAAGCCGTATATAAACAGGCTGGGACACTTCACATGAGCGAAAAATACGTCGTCACCTGGGACATGTTGCAGATTCACGCACGCAAACTGGCTGCGCGTCTGATGCCTTCCGAGCAGTGGAAAGGCATTATTGCCGTTAGTCGTGGCGGTCTGGTACCGGGGGCGCTGCTGGCTCGTGAGCTGGGTATTCGCCATGTCGATACCGTATGCATCTCCAGCTATGACCATGACAACCAGCGTGAGCTGACCGTGCTGAAACGCGCTGAAGGCGACGGTGAAGGCTTCATCGTTATTGATGACCTGGTGGATACCGGTGGTACCGCGGTGGCAATCCGCGAAATGTACCCAAAAGCACACTTCGTCACTATTTTCGCTAAACCTGCCGGCCGTCCGCTGGTTGATGATTATGTGATTGATATTCCGCAGGAGACCTGGATTGAACAACCGTGGGATATGGGCGTGGTATTTGTACCGCCAATTTCTGGTCGTTAATTCCGTTCTGCAATTATTTTAACGCCCGGTGATACCGGGCGTTGTTTTTTTTAGTCTGCGGCGCGTTACAATAGTCTTTATACGACGTATTCACGGAGGCTATGTCATGACGCAGGCGAATCTCACCGAAACTCTTTTCAAACCCCGTTTCAAACACCCAGAAACGTCGACGCTGGTGCGTCGTTTTAATCCAGGTACCCAGCCTTCAGTGCAGTCTGCGTTAGACGGTAAAAATGTGCCTCACTGGTATCGCATGCTCAATCGTTTAATGTGGATCTGGCGTGGTATTGATCCCCGTGAAATCCTCGACGTGCAGTCACGTATCGTAATGAGTGAGTCCGAGCGTACCGACAGCGAACTCTACGATACGGTGGTGGGCTACCGTGGTGGTAACTGGATCTACGAATGGTCTAAACAGGCGATGCTCTGGCAGCAAAAGGCCACGCAGGAAGAAGATGCTGCACTGAGCGGCAAGCACTGGCTGCACGCGGCTAATCTTTACGCCATTGCGGCATACCCGCATCTTAAAGGGGATGAACTGGCAGAGCAGGCTCAGGCGCTGGCGAATCGTGCCTATGAAGAAGCTGCTCAACGTCTGCCTGGCCGGATGCGTGAGCTTGAGTTCACGATCCCCGGCGGCGCGCCGGTTACCGGGTTCCTGCATATGCCTGAAGGCGAAGGCCCGTTCCCGACGGTGCTTATGTGCGGCGGTCTGGATTCGCTGCAAATCGACTATTACAACCTTTTTGAGCGCTATTTTGCACCAAAAGGGATCGCGATGCTGACCCTCGATATGCCTTCGATCGGCTTCTCGTCGAAATGGAAACTCACTCAGGATTCAAGTCAGCTGCACCAGCATGCTTTGAAAACACTTGAAAATGTCCCGTGGGTTGACCATACGCGTGTGGCGGCATTTGGTTTCCGCTTTGGGGCGAACGTTGCAGTGCGTCTGGCTTATCTTGAATCCCCACGCCTGAGAGCCGTGGCCTGTCTTGGCCCGGTGGTTCACGCGTTGCTCAGCGAGCCTGCCCGGCAGAGCAGCGTACCGGAGATGTACCTTGATGTACTGGCCAGCCGTCTTGGCATGCATGATGCATCAGACGAAGCACTGCGTGTTGAACTCAATCGCTATTCGTTAAAAACGCAAGGTTTGCTGGGACGCCGGTGCCCAACGCCGATGCTGTCAGGTTTCTGGAAAAATGATCCTTTCAGCCCGGAAGAAGAATCTCGCTTAATCACGTCGTCATCTGCAGATGGCAAACTACTTGAAGTACCGTTCAGCCCGGTCTATCAGAACTTCGACAAAGCGTTAAAAGAGATTACGGGTTGGATCTATCAGAGATTGTGTTAATAGATTGCTAAATTTTGATGGTTTGGTAAAACAGTGACTTCACAAAAGGAGATCGCAATGACGTTACCGAGTGGACACCCGAAAAGTAGACTGATTAAGAAGTTCATGGCTCTCGGCCCGTATATTCGAGAGGAGCAGTGTGAAGATAATCGCTTTTTTTTCGACTGCCTGGCTGTTTGCGTCAACGTGAAGCCTGCACCCGAAAAACGTGAGTTCTGGGGCTGGTGGATGGAAATGGAAGCACAAGAAAAGCGTTTTACTTACAGCTACCAGTTTGGCCTGTTTAATAAAGACGGAAACTGGCAGGTGGCGGCTATTAAAGATCAGGAAGTGATCGACCGTCTGGAATATACGCTGAAAGAGTTCCACGACAAGGCGCGTGCTTTGCTGGCGACTCTGGATCTGAAGCTGGAGCCTGCGGATGACTTTTCCAGCGAAGCGGTCAAGCTGACGGCCTGATGGTTTCTCTCTCTCCCTGTGGGCGAGGGCCCGGGGTGAGGGCATCAGACCGCATGAATCCCCGACAAAAAAATCCCGGCACACAGGCCGGGATTTTTTATAACAGCGTGATCAGAACTGGTAAGTCATACCCAGTGCAACGATGTCATCGCTGCTGACACCCAGTTTGTTTTTGTCATCAATCTGGTTGATTTTATAATCAACAAACGTGGACATATTTTTGTTGAAATAATAGGTCGCGCCCACATCAATGTATTTCACGATATCAGCATCACCGATACCTTCGATATCCTTGCCTTTAGACTGTACATAGCCCAGGGACGGACGCAGACCGAAATCGAACTGATATTGCGCCACGACTTCAAAGTTCTGTGCTTTATTCGCAAAACCACCAGAAATTGGGGTCATATTGCGTGTTTCAGAATACATCGTTGCCAGATAGATATTGTTCGCGTCATATTTCAGACCGGTTGCCCATGCTTCAGCTTTGTCGCCCTGGCCGCGAGCCAGCAGGTTCTGAGCATTGGTACGGTCAGAGCTGGTGTATGCGCCGCTAACAGCGAAAGGGCTGCCGCCGAAGTCATAAGCCAGAGAAGTACCAAAACCGTCGCCGTTCTGTTTCTTGGCGTCGCGGTTTTCGTTTTTACCCTGGTATTGCAGCGTCATGTCCAGGCCGTCAACCATGCCGAAGAAGTCGGTGTTACGGTAGGTGGCAAGACCGGTAGCACGCTTGGTCATGAAGTTATCAGTCTGCGCGGAAGAGTCGCCGCCGAACTCAGGGAACATATCGGTCCATGCTTCGACGTCATACAGGGCACCCAGGTTACGACCGTAATCCAGAGAACCAATGTTTTTCAGTTTCAGGCCAGCGAATGCCAGACGGGTTTTCTGAGAGGAGTCGCTCTCTGCTTTGTTACCGGCAAATTCGGATTCCCAACGGCCATAGCCCGTCAGCTGATCGTTAATCTGTGTTTCACCTTTAAAACCGAAACGTACGTAGGTCTGGTCACCGTCTTTAGAGGCATCATCACTGATGTAGTGCATTGCTTTTACTTTGCCGTACACGTCCAGTTTATTGCCATCTTTATTATAGACTTCGGCCGCGTGTACAGATGCAGAAGCAACTACGCCCATAACCACTAATGCCAGTGTGCTCTTTTTCATTTTCGATCCTGATTTTATAAACGCGCTAAAATTCGCTGGACGATAAGCTCATGCCTAAGTCCCGTGAAAAAACAGGAAGGGTTTTAACGTTCTGGAATTAAACTTTTATGACAAAATAAGAATAATTTTAAAAAACTGTGATTTATTATTTCTGTAATAAAATTGTCAAAATTTGCCACTACGCTCCCTGATCCGGCGCAACAAAGTGTTTAGTGATGTGCTAAGGCAGTTGGCAACGGGGCTGAGTCCTGCTAAAACGTTCGTTTGACATCATTTCCCCTTATCGTTGAACGGCAGAGAATCATGAGTGATAGCCAGACGCTGGTGGTAAAACTCGGTACCAGTGTGTTAACAGGCGGATCGCGCCGCCTAAATCGCGCCCACATTGTTGAGCTTGTACGTCAGTGCGCTCAGCTGCATGCCGCAGGGCATCGTATCGTTATTGTGACTTCCGGGGCGATTGCCGCCGGGCGTGAACACCTGGGTTACCCCGAACTCCCCGCGACGATAGCCTCTAAACAGTTGCTGGCCGCCGTGGGACAAAGCCGACTGATTCAACTCTGGGAACAGCTGTTTTCTATCTATGGCATTCATGTCGGGCAGATGCTGCTGACGCGTGCGGATATGGAAGACAGAGAACGTTTCCTGAATGCGCGTGATACGCTGCGTGCGCTGCTGGACAACAATATCGTCCCCGTCATTAACGAAAACGACGCCGTGGCGACCGCTGAAATCAAAGTGGGCGATAACGATAACCTCTCTGCGCTGGCCGCGATTCTGGCCGGTGCTGATAAATTACTGCTCCTGACCGATCAGCCGGGGCTGTTCACCGCCGATCCGCGTTCCAACCCGGACGCTGAACTGATTAAAGATGTTTACGGCATTGATGATGCGCTGCGCGCCATCGCGGGTGATAGCGTTTCTGGCCTGGGAACGGGCGGAATGGGTACCAAGCTACAGGCAGCGGACGTGGCGTGCCGTGCCGGTATCGACACCATCATTGCTGCGGGTAGCCGCCCTGGCGTGATTGGCGATGTCATGGAAGGTCTCTCTGTGGGCACGCGTTTCCATGCGCAGGAATCCCCACTGGAAAACCGCAAACGCTGGATTTTCGGTGCGCCGCCTGCAGGTGAAATTACCGTCGATGAAGGGGCTACTGCCGCTATTCTGGAAAGAGGGAGTTCATTACTTCCAAAAGGAATTAAAAGCGTGACAGGCAACTTCTCTCGTGGTGAAGTGATTCGTATCCGTAACCTCGCAGGTCGCGACATCGCCCACGGCGTGAGCCGTTATAACAGTGATGCTCTGCGCCGGATTGCGGGTCACCACTCGCAGCAGATCGACGCCATCCTGGGCTATGAATATGGCCCGGTCGCCGTGCATCGCGATGATATGATTATTCGTTAAGGAGCCAGAAAATGCTGGAACAAATGGGTGCAGCCGCAAAGGCCGCCTCTTACAAACTGGCGCTCCTTTCCAGCCGCGAGAAAAACCGCGTGCTGGAAAAAATCGCTGATTATCTGGAATCGCAATCCGCTGAGATTTTGCGTGCCAATGAACAAGACTTAGCTGAAGCGCGTGAAAACGGCCTGAGCGAAGCAATGCTCGACCGCCTGGCGCTGACGCCAGCACGTCTGAAAGGTATCGCCGACGATGTTCGCCAGGTGTGTAATCTGGCTGATCCTGTCGGGCAGGTGATTGACGGTGGACTGCTCGACAGCGGTTTACGTCTTGAGCGTCGCCGCGTACCGCTCGGTGTGATCGGCGTGATTTATGAAGCCCGTCCTAACGTGACGGTCGATGTCGCGTCTCTGTGCCTGAAAACCGGCAATGCGGCTATTCTGCGCGGCGGAAAAGAGACCTGGCGCACCAACGGTGCAACGGTAAAAGTCATCCAGCAGGCGCTGGAAGAGTGCGGCTTACCGGCGGGTGCCGTGCAGGCGATTGAAAGCCCCGATCGCGCGCTGGTGAACGAGATGCTGCGCATGGATAAATACATCGACATGCTGATCCCACGCGGTGGCGCGGGTCTGCACAAGCTGTGTCGTGAGCAGTCGACTATCCCGGTGATCACCGGTGGTATTGGCGTGTGTCATATTGTTGTCGATGACAGCGCCGAGATTGAACCGGCGCTGAAGATCATCGTTAATGCCAAAACCCAGCGTCCAAGCACCTGTAACACAGTGGAAACGCTGCTTGTACATCAGGGTATCGCGAACACTTTCCTGCCTGCGCTGAGCAAACAGATGGCGAAAAGCGGCGTTACGCTGCATGCTGAGGCTAACGCCCTGGCGTTATTGAAAGATGGCCCGGCTACCGTGGTACCAGTAAAAGCAGAACAGTATGACGACGAGTTCCTTTCTCTGGATCTGAACGTGAAGATTGTGGCGGATCTCGACGATGCCATCGCTCATATTCGTGAGCATGGTACGCAGCATTCCGATGCAATCCTGACGCGTACCCTGCGCAACGCAGATCGTTTTGTGAATGAGGTGGATTCTTCAGCCGTGTATGTGAATGCTTCAACGCGCTTCACCGACGGCGGCCAGTTCGGCCTGGGCGCGGAAGTGGCTGTCAGCACTCAGAAGCTGCACGCGCGTGGCCCGATGGGTCTTGAAGCGCTGACCACCTACAAGTGGATCGGCTTCGGCGATGATACGATTCGTGCGTAAATAAACATGGGTGATGCAAAAATAGCCGTTTGATTCAAAAGGGCATTGACGCATCACCCGGTTAGATCTAACCTTCTGCCCCGTGGTTACATTCGTAACCGGCCTCTCAGGGCCGATATAGCTCAGTTGGTAGAGCAGCGCATTCGTAATGCGAAGGTCGTAGGTTCGACTCCTATTATCGGCACCATTTCAAACTCTTCCCTGGTCTACCGAAACCCAACTTAAAGCCCGTGTGTATACTGTGTTTTTTTAACCCGCATCCTATCTCCTGTTATCAACTGGACTCAACCGAAATCAAGTCGCAGTTGGGGGCATAAGTGGGGGCATTCTGTGTTCGGTCCAGGGAGATGCCCCCAATGAAGCTTAATGCACGACAGGTAGATGCTGCTAAACCCAGAGAGAAAGCCTACAAGCTAGCAGATGGTGCAGGCTTGTATCTTGAAGTTGTTCCTTCTGGTTCTCGATACTGGCGGATGAAATATCGCTTCAATGGAAAAGAGAAACGTATGGCTTTTGGTGTCTATCCGGCAGTGTCCCTTGCACAAGTGAGGGCACTACGTGATGAAGCCAAGAAAAAGCTGGTCGAAGGCATCGATCCATCGTTTGCCAAGAAAGAAGAAAAGTTGGTTCGCGATGTGCAGCTCAATAATACGTTTTAGGCTGTGGCACTTGAATGGCACGAAACGAAGGTAAGCCGGTGGTCAGAAGGTTATGCCTCCGACATTATCGAAGCCTTCAACAAAGATATTTTCCCTTATATTGGCCAACTGCCGGTGAATGACATCAAGCCTTTGGTTCTGCTGAATGTGCTACGTCGAATGGAAAGCCGTGGCGCGACAGAGAAGGCCAAGAAGGTTCGCCAGCGCTGCAGCGAAGTTTTTCGTTATGCCATCGTTACCGGCCGCGCGGAATATAATCCTGCCGCGGATCTAACCAGCGCGATGTCAGGGCATGAATCGAAGCATTATCCCTTCCTTACTGTAGAGGAGTTACCAGACTTCTTTAAAGCTCTCACAGGCTATACAGGAAGCCCGTTAGTTGTACTTGCCGCACGTTTGCTGATCCTTACGGGAGCTCGCACCGGCGAGCTTCGAGGTGCTTTCTGGAGTGAGTTTGATCTTGAAAAAGCGGTGTGGGAAATTCCTGCCGAGCGAATGAAGATGAAACGGCCTCACCTTGTTCCCCTCTCTACCCAAGCGCTGGAGATCGTACAGCTGCTCAAAGTGATGTCTGGGCAATATCCTCTTGTGTTTCCTGGAAGGAATGACCCCCGTAAAACGATGAGCGAAGCGAGTATAAATCAGGTGTTCAAGCGGATTGGATATACGGGGAAGGTAACGGGGCATGGTTTCCGCCGCACGATGAGTACTGTAAGCACACCTGTTTTAGTTCCACGCACTTTTTGAGATTTCCGGTTTTTCAGCCATCAGCCGGTACTCTTCCGGAGTAAGGTTGTTCAGGGATTCATGAGGCCGCTCGTTGTTATATTCCATCAGCCAGCGCTCGGTAATTTCCCGTGCTTCATTCAGTGTTCTGAACAGGTAAAAATCCAGAATTTCTGTCCGGTATGTCCGGTTGAACCGTTCGATAAAAGCATTCTGTGTTGGTTTACCCGGCTTGATAAATTCGAGTTGCACGCCATGTTCTTCGGCCCATTGTGCCAGCGCCAGTGAGACCAGTTCTGGCCCGTTGTCCATCCGCATCTTCAGCTGGTAGCCGCGGTTTGCCACGATCCTGTCCAACACCCGGATGACTCGCTGAGCCGGGATATTCAGGTCTATTTCTATCGCCAGTGCTTCGCGGTTAAAATCATCCACCACATTGAAGGTCCGGAAGCGTCTGCCGCAGAGCAGCGCGTCGTGCATAAAATCGATGGACCAGCTCTGGTTTAACGCTTGCGGCGTCGCCAGTGGTGCCGGGTTACGCACTGGCAGACGCTGTTTTCCCTTGCGACGAAAATTCAGTTTCAGCAGGCAGTAAATCCGGTGAACGCGTTTATGGTTCCAGGTATTGCCCTGCCTGCGCAGCAGCTGGAACAGCTTCTTAAAACCATATCGCGGATAGCGTTCTGCCAGTTCAGTCAGTGCATGGATCACCGGTTCATCACGCCGGGTATCGGGCCGATAAAAATACACCGTCCTGCTCAGCGATACTGTCCTGCAGGCCTGGCGTAAACTCATGGCAAATTGCGCTGTCGGATAGCTGACGAGTTCACGCTTTATCGCTGGTTTTAAAGCTTTTTTTCGATGACGTCTTTAAGTGCCCGGCACTCAAGGCTGAGATCAGCAAACATCTGTTTGAGGCGTCGGTTTTCGTCCTCAAGATCTTTCATCTTTTTGATATCAGAGGCTTCCATCCCACCGTACTTTGCTTTCCAGTTGTAGTACGAGGCTTCAGAAATCCCTGCTTCGCGGCAGACATCCTTGACGGTACGTCCGGCTTCAACAGACTTCAGGACAGCGATGATCTGGTGCTCAGTGAATCGGGCTTTACGCATGGCGATCTCCTCAGGGAATACAATCAGTATGTCGGAAGATCTCTAAAAGTGAGTGGTTCGTTTTACCGGGATACTTACATCGGGGCTTTGCAGCAGGTTCTGGTGATAGTAGTCCACGACCTGACGCAGCAGCGCCTGACCGTCGTCGTCGAGGTCGGCCAGTTTTGAACGCGGAGGAGGAGCCGCAGGAACGGCGGCGGCTGGTGATTGAGGCAGAACTCAGGATCTGACCGGTAAAAATGAAGATCCCGGCGCATGACCGGGATCTTCACTTACGCCTTGAGTTTTGAGTCTAATATTTTCTTGGCATCTATAAGACTGAGTGTATTCGCACCTCCAGAAAAATCAGGATCTGATGACTGCACAGGATCATCTTCCCACTCACAAACAGGGCAAATCTCATAGTTTCCAAGCTCAGTTATCGTCTTTTGACCACAGCAAGGGCAAGGATATAGATCATTTTCTGTCATTGCTTACTCCAGTACTCCATACCTTTTTCCGGTTTAAACATTGTTCTAGGAACGCCATTAACATCCTTGGAAGCAAATGTATTTGTTTTCGGGTTGTAGTAAAGCGTATCACCATTTGGGCGTGTTTTAGTCAGCGTACCTTCGGGCGGATTTCTCATAAAATCATGAGCCGCATCGACGTACTGTTTTGAGTTCTGATACTCAGGGAACTCAGCTTTATGTTTTTCCCAATGCCCATAGGCGTTTGATACAGGATCCTCTCTCTTGGTTTGGGTCCATATTTGAGTATCTTTATCTTTCCCACTTGCCTGAGAAGCACCGTCCGCATTATTAGATTGGGACCCATCTTTCTGCTGATTATTCCGCGCATTCTCCTCATCTTCCGGCCCCCAGCCGCCTGGTGTACCGGAGTCTGTACCACCTAACTCCGCTTTCTCAGCCTCTGTCAGATCTTTACCAACGTTCGGATTAGATGCATTTTCAGAGCCATCACTGTTTAGCACATGTCCCGGCCCACGGGTACCGTCACGACTCGGATCACGTACTGCACACTGTTCGCGGGTTCCTTCACAACTAGCACCGGTATCCCAGCTATCGCCATTTGCCGAACCTTTACTCCCGTTTCCTGTCGCTCCGGCAACTGCCGCCGCTGTATTCGCAGCGGCTTCCGCTGCTCCCAGTGCGCCCAGCGAGTTATTCTCAACCTCCACACGGGCAGTATTTGCCCCCACAGCCGCCATGGAGAGGTTACCGTCTGTCACCGCAGCACCCGCCAGACCACCCGCAATACTTACCAGGCTGCTGACCAGTCGCTTCTCATCCGCCGTCAGGTCACCGGGTTTTTTATCACCATACAGGGCACTTACCAGATGGCCGGTCATCTCCGAGGCCGTGATGGCACCAATGGCTCCGGCCTTCAGGCCGTCAGCGCCGTGGCCGCCACTCAGCTGCGTCAGCGCCGCCGCCACAATACCGTGCAGGGCAGCACGGGCTGTTGAGTCTTTCTGCTCTTTGACCAGAGACGCCAGAAGAGGGGCCGCCCCCGCAGCCGCGCCTGCTTTCAGGTTACCGCCAGGTGCGCCCGCCAGTAATCCCGCCGCTGCGCTGCCTTTCGTCCAGAAGTCACTTCCCGGGCCGTACTCAGTATTCTGATATCCGGGTTGCGTCTTCAGGAAGGCTTCCTGCTCCTGCGGGGTATCGCCCTGCAGTTTTCCTTCTGCCGCCAGCTTCGCGCCCAGCGCAGCATTGGATGCCCGCGCTTTCTGCTCAGCATACTTACCGTAAGCATCCAGGGCAGAGGAGGCCAGTGCAGCACCTTCACTCTGTACCGCCAGGTTATCCCTGACTTTCTGCACATCACCGTTCACGTCCACGCCGTGGTGGGCGTCAGCCGTATCACGGCTCAGGTCTGCAATATCCTGTTTCTGTCCCGCCGGGTTGCGAATGACAATGCTACCGCCACTCACCGCTGATGAGGTTGTACCGCTGCGGCTCTCGTCGGCATGGCCGATACCGATGGCAGGCGTCAGGTTACGGTTTTCACCTTTTCCGCTGCCACCCGCACTGCCTGAAAGCGCCACCGTGTAGCTGTTGCCGCTGGTCTGGCTCTCGTTGTGGATATTGCTGAAGCCCAGCGTCCCGGTATCGAGGCTGTTTTTGTCCGGTGTGGCGGTAGAGGCGATAACCGCACCGTCAAGCTGCGTGTGATTTCCCGTGGTGACAGCAAAGCCAACCCAGTCTGCACCTGAACGGATACGGGATTAGCACCGACACGTAGGTCATGGTCAGCGTGGAGTCGGGAAGACTGGTGATCGATCGGGTCAGGTGCTGACGAGTAAAAAGAGCCCGGCACCAAGGCCGGACTCTAATATACTGCTAATCCTTTATACCTAGACGGATTATTTCCGTTGGAAATAGAGGCTGCAATATCAATTCGTTATTAAAAATAAATATTTTAGGAGATAAAGCTGTAACGCCATAAATATTTTCAGCAATCAACGTTAGGTTAGTTCTAAAAATAGGAATGTTAATATCATCCACAAAAACAAACATATTGTAATTTTTATTATAATTATCAGGTATAAGATCATTTATATCTTCATAATCTGAATGCTTAAGTTCAGCCCACAGTAAGTTCCCATTAGCAAAGGGATATTTATACAAAACATCAAGAGCATCCTTCTCGCTCTGACCTTCAAGCACTTCGAAATCAGCACCAAGAGCTTCTTTGCACTCATCAAATAGAATCATTTTTCTACCTATTCAACTGTTTCAATATGGTTTCAAATGCTTTTTCATTACCTTCAAATGGTATAATCTGCTTGACTGCTTTGCCCTGGCCCTGGCCCTGGCCCTGGCCCTGGCCCTGGCCCTTTCCCTTGAGAGTAATCCCATATGTTGATGTGTGTTCCCTTCTCAGGATCATAATCAACACGCCAACCAACTTTGCCATCATTAGATTGGCGTCCAATTATTTTTCCATTCCCTGCGCTTACTTCTAACCGCCAAATTACAGGTTTAGAGTCAGCACCTAAATTACCTACAATATTTAGCGCCTTATTTTGAGCACTTTCCCAGTTATTCTCAGACTTTAATATTGTTTCAATTTTAGCGGCTTTTTCAGCCTCTTTACCCTTAAGGGCCAGATAAGCTAAATCATCCTTATTCGGCCCTTCCGGAATCGGTGTAACCGTAGTATTGCCACCAGTATCCGGATTTCCATCAGTGTTACCTGTATTGGTTGCACCCTGACCGGAGGACTGGTTATTCCCTGTATTTGAAGGTACATTTCCGGTTACAGTCTGGTCTCCACCAGTGTTTGACGGCCCCGGACTGATGACCTGCGTACCACCTGTACTAAAGCACCCAGATCACTGGCAACCAGCCGATCACGGCAAGCAGAAATTTTCAGACATCCCTGCACAGCCAGTTTACCACTCTGTATAACGGCACTCAGCGAGTTATTCTCAACAACAATCCCTGCTTTGAGCCGAGTTTAGATTAGGAAAGAAGTTTCAATTCATCGAAAAAATCATCGATATCAAAAAAATATCTCCATTGCTCACGTTCATTAAATATAGAAACTTCATATCTCACACCATTTCTCCCTATATATATTTCAGGGAAATTAGTTCCACGACTAGCAAACCTCAGGCAATGACTTGACCGATAATCAAACATTTTATCGATAATTTCATCATTATCCACATCCAGATTTTCATAAATAGAATGAATACCCTCTGCGATTGACATACCGGTTAAATACCCTATAGGAATTTCAAGTGCCTTAATATCTTTCTCATTATCCAAAAACCACTCTATAAATGGTTGGAAATCAACTCTTCCTTTAAATAGGGATTTTAACGATCCATTTTCTTCCACTGTAAGATCAATTAACTGACCGTCATCTGGCGACCCTATATTAAGCAATCTGGTATTTAATCTACCCATTGCTATTTGCCCTTAATCATTTTGTTATATTGAGCCTTACTTATGTCTCCACGCGATAAGAACTCACGCAGAACCTTAGACGGAGCCTCAGTACCAAGTATGGGATACCCATTGATCGAGCCGGTTAAGGGCTGATGGGTAAAAAGATCCCTGCGCTGAGGCCGGGATTAGTTATACGATTATTTGATTGATTTTTAATATATCTTTTCTCAGGTCATCATTAATTTCTGAGGGAGGTAGCTGGTTTATAAGTTGCCTTATTTGGATAAACGTACCTTTCTGATCTTTTAGATCCTTTTCTTTTATTGTCGATAGGGCAGCTATTAGTTCACCATCGTAATACTCACCCGCCAACGGTTCTTCAGCCAGAACTTCCAACACCCTTGGCATCAACTGATCAACACATAGCTCCTGTCGAATAGCACGACAAAGATCTTCCACTGATAACTCTTCAATAGGCACATCAATAATATGTTCGAACCAGAGCTCTAGTGGAGATTGTTGATCTGGTTCTTTCGTCACGTTGATATTCCCGATCAATTTACGGAAGGTGATCATATTCCATGTCCTTTCAGGGCGGTTTCTATTTTATTAATAGCATCTGTTGCTCTGCCATACGCAGCCTGAGCTTCGGGATTGTTGACGTTTTTCAACGTATCTGCGTGATTTCTTAATCCTCTGAGCGTATTTTGCATTTCCTGCATATGATCCCAATATCCTCCATTCTCTTTAGGTACTGGATTACCATCCATATCCTTGAGAGTTCCGGTAATATCATGATCTTTTAGAGCATTTTTTATAGTGTTATCGATCTTCTTAATCGCACTTTCTTGCTTCTGATTAAGCTTATCTACAGGTTTTTCATTTTGCTGCTTAGGATCGTTTTCCGGCGGTGGTGGTGTACCAGTTCCTGAACCGGAACCACCCAACTCAGCCTTCTCCGCATTTGTCCGCTCTTTGCCGATATTTGGAGCCGCCGCATCCCCGGAACCGTACTTAGCCTGCAACAAACCAAGGTACTTGCCGGTGATTTCATCGTTACCCATCATTTGCAGGGTAACCAGATGTTCCAGTTCATCAGACGTCATCCTGCCTGCAACGTCTTTGAGTGCCACGCCAGCCAGACCTGCGATACCCGCTTTCGCGCCTATCTCCAGTAACTGCTCCGCAACCTTCGTCCGGCACGGTGCAGCAACCGCACACCCTCTGGCTACCAAGCTCAGCGTATTATTCTCAACCTCCACACGGGCAGTATTAGCCCCCACAGCCGCCATGGAGAGGTTACCGTCTGTCACCGCAGCACCCGCCAGACCACCCGCAATACTTACCAGGCTGCTGACCAGTCGCTTCTCATCCGCCGTCAGGTCACCGGGTTTTTTATCACCATACAGGGCACTTACCAGATGGCCGGTCATCTCCGAGGCCGTGATGGCACCAATGGCTCCGGCCTTCAGGCCGTCAGCGCCGTGGCCGCCACTCAGCTGCGTCAGCGCCGCCGCCACAATACCGTGCAGGGCAGCACGGGCTGTTGAGTCTTTCTGCTCTTTGACCAGAGACGCCAGAAGAGGGGCCGCCCCCGCAGCCGCGCCTGCTTTCAGGTTACCGCCAGGTGCGCCCGCCAGTAATCCCGCCGCTGCGCTGCCTTTCGTCCAGAAGTCACTTCCCGGACCGTACTCAGTATTCTGATATCCGGGCTGCGTCTTCAGGAAGGCTTCCTGCTCCTGCGGGGTATCGCCCTGCAGTTTTCCTTCTGCCGCCAGCTTCGCGCCCAGCGCAGCATTGGATGCCCGCGCTTTCTGCTCAGCATACTTACCGTAAGCATCCAGGGCAGAGGAGGCCAGTGCAGCACCTTCACTCTGTACCGCCAGGTTATCCCTGACTTTCTGCACATCACCGTTCACGTCCACGCCGTGGTGGGCGTCAGCCGTATCACGGCTCAGGTCTGCAATATCCTGTTTCTGTCCCGCCGGGTTGCGAATGACAATGCTACCGCCACTCACCGCTGATGAGGTTGTACCGCTGCGGCTCTCGTCGGCATGGCCGATACCGATGGCAGGCGTCAGGTTACGGTTTTCACCTTTTCCGCTGCCACCCGCACTGCCTGAAAGCGCCACCGTGTAGCTGTTGCCGCTGGTCTGGCTCTCGTTGTGGATATTGCTGAAGCCCAGCGTCCCGGTATCGAGGCTGTTTTTGTCCGGTGTGGCGGTAGAGGCGATAACCGCACCGTCAAGCTGCGTGTGATTTCCCGTGGTGACAGCAAAGCCACCTCTGCCTGCGAATATCCCGCTCTGGTCAGCAACGCTCTTGCCATCATGAGTGATATTCTCACCCGACGCACTGACGCTACCGGAAGAGGCACCATAACACAATGGCGGTATGCACAGACTGAGGGACACGCCGGACGAAGACTGCTTACTGTCATAGCTGGCGGTATCCTGCACACTACTGAGGAGCAGGTCACGTCCGGTATTCACCACCACCCGGTTGCCTTCCAGTTTTGCACCTTTCACGGTGGTGTCGCGTCCGCTGTTCACCGTGAGTTGTTCATCAGCATGAACAACACTGTTTGTGTTGCGCTGTGACTGGCTGTTTTCCTTACCCTTCTGCTGCGACGCTCCCAGCTCCAGTGAGATACCGTTCTGTGCACCAATCAGGCTCACACCGACGCCGACGCTGAACTGGTTGCCGCTGTTTTTGCTCTCATAGTTGTTTGTGTCCTGAGAGGCAGCCAGTTGGATATCCCGGCCTGCATCCAGCACCACGTGTTTACCCGCAATCTGCACACCCTGGCCGGCAATGTCATTCCCGGCGCGGATGGAAACATTCTCTCCGGCATTAATGGTGGTGCCCTGCGTGTCCGTACTGTGGTACCGGCTGTCCTGAGACGATGCTCCCATGGTTAACGCTACTTTAGCCTTAATGAGAGACGAGTCCGACAGGGCACCCTGTGCCGCGGTTGCTGCCGACTGGCCTGTTCTGATGGCGGTCAGTCGTGGGTCATCGCCGTTTTCTGCACTGCGGGCTGCCGTCTCAACGGCTTTTGCCGCATCAACAGCCCAACCGCCTGCAGATGCAGTCACACCATACTGGGAACTGCTGCTGTGGGTTTCACCATCACGGGTATCCCGGCTCACATCCATGAGTACGTTTTCACCACTGAGTGAGACCGATTTACCGGCACGGATGTCCGTACCTGACAGGGAAAGATCGTTACCGGCCTGTGCAATAAGACTACCGTTTTTGCTGCTTAGCTGGCTGCGCAATCCGTTTTCGAGGCTGTTATCTTCCCGACTGTTGTTTTTTTCATGACGGTAGCCTGCCGTGGCGCTGTAACCATCTCCTCCCAGCGTTCCCAACGTTTTGCTGCTGCCGCTGCTCTCATTGTGTGATGTGTCACGTCCGGCAGAAACGGAGATATTCCCTTTTGTGGCTGACAGCAGCAGATCATCCGTGGCGGTCATCCGGCTACCGCTGAGGTTCACGCTGCCGTCATGGCTGTTGACATAAATATCTGAACCCTGAATGACCGACGCATTTTGTGTGGTCCGGGTACCGCTGTTGCTGCTCTCTGCCTTGCCCATCCCCCCCGGCAGGAGCTGATTGCCGTGGGAACCACCACCCGCAATGGCTCGAACAGCACTTCCTGCGCTCAGGGCGCTCGAAAGATTCCAGCCGCTATTTTTAGTGTTGTTACTGTATTTCTCACTGTCCGTGGACGTGGTGATATTTGCGTCTCGTTTCGCATCCAGTATTACCGCGTCACCGGCATTAGCCTGGCTGCCGGCAATCAGGATATTGCCGCTGTTGCTGCCACCCTGTTTACCGGTGGCAGTCATCTGGATATTGCCTGCGGCGGTAAGATGACTGCCGCTGTTAAACTCACCCTGATAGTGTGATTCAGAGGAGGAATGACTGTTGCCTGCCGCAACGGACATCATCTGCCCAGCGCCGTCAAGCGCAAGTGCAGCGCCTTCAGCTCCCAGCCCCTTCACTTTATCGACGGTGCTGTTGCCACTGCTGCCCTTACCGCGAACGATATCGCGCACGTTACGTACTGTGTCTTCAAATGGCGCTTTCACAGTAATCGTTACACCAGAAGACCTGGTCTCCTGCTTCATGGACTCAGTGGTCGTATCCCGGCCAGGAATCACAGCGATGCTGTCGCCAGTGATATCGATATGTCCGGTTTTCCGGGAAGGATCTTCCTTCGCCTTTCCGGCAACCACATCCGCTGCACTCAACTGGACGTTATTTCCGGCACTGATGATGACATTACCGCCAGTGGTGCCCACCGTGCTGCGGGCATCGCTCTGCGTCGTGTTTGCCCCCTGTCGGGTGGTTTTTGAAGACTGTGAACCGATGGTGATACCAAAACCCGACCCGCTGGAGAAAATGCCGGATTTCTTCGTTTTCTTCATGTCGTAGAACGTGTCGGTGTTGGTGGCAGCCTCCACGGTCACATTATTTCCGGCCTTCAGTGCTACATCGCGTTCAGCGGCAACCGACGACCCTTGTACTGTCAGGTTGTTACCTGCGCTGAGAGCAACATTGTCACCGGAAAGCTGCGTTCCTTTCTCACGTGTATGCGTTTCTTCGTGGATGGTGTGAGTCGTTTTCTTACTGAGGAATCCACCGGAAGTCTCTTTCTTCTCCCGGTATGCATAGTCACTTTCAGTGGCAGTCGAGAGGTTAATATCGCGCCCGGCGGCCACGGCTGTATCGCCTGCGGCATACACATCTGCTGCCTGCGCCGTCACATCCCGTCCGGCGACAATAGTCGCATTACGCCCCGCAGTGATGTCGGTTCCCTGCTGACGCACAGACTCGTTAATCACTTTCTTACGGCCAGATTTATAGCTGTCGCCCTGAGTGGTGGCTTCTGCGGCGAGGTTCACGTCACGCCCCGCCTGTATACCAACATCCTCCTTCGCCGCCAGCTCTGCCGCCTGGCTGGTGATATCGCGCCCGGCAAGCAGCGTCAGACCGCCACCGCTGGTGATGTCGCTGCGTGCCAGCCCGGTAGTGAAGCTCTCACTGCGTTTTTTCCCGCTCTCTTTACGGGTTTCAGCGCTGTTCAGGCTGAGGTCGTTACCCGCCCGGAGCAGGGCGCTGCCTTCGGACATCATCTGGCTGGCGCTCAGGGTCAGGTCATGACCCGCCTGCGCCACAAGGTTGCCGCCGCTGCTGATGGCACTGCCTTGCCAGCTGATGTCCTGCCAGTGCGTACCGTTACGCTGCTCACCATTGGTCAGTTGGTTCGCGCTAACGGCAATGTCCCCCCAGGCCTTCATCAACAGGTCACCGCCAGCACTGAGGTTTGCCCCGGTCACATTGATATTCTGACCCGCCGTCAGGCTCAGCGCGTCCAGCGCGGTAATCGAGGCCATCGGGCCGACTGTGGCGGTGGTCATGCTGAACGGCTCACGGCTTCCGCCATTGAGCGCAGGCAGCTTCCAGTCATTGACCAGCGTAATGTTGTTGATACTGCCGTTGATGCTCTCCAGCGCCACCTGCTTACCGCTGATGGTCGAACCGATGTTGTTAATGTCGCCCAGCGCACTGAGCTGCATCGCACTACCGGCGCTGATAAGCCCGCCGTTGAGGTTGCTGATTTCCCCTTCACTGGTAACGGAAAGACCGTTTTTCGCCATCAGCGTGCTGCCGTTGTTGGCGACATTACCACCACGAATATTCACCTGATTACCGGCAATCACACTGCCGTTATTCACCGTCACGTCATTCGGTGACAGATACAGCTTCGGTACCATCACCGTCTGGCCGTTGATGGTGGTCGCTTCCCACCACAGAATACTGCTGTTCAGCCCCGCTATCTGTTCCGCCGTCAGGGAGACGCCGAACTGTAGCCCTAATGACTGTTGCGCCTGCGCCGCATGGTCCATCAGGTACTGCATCTGTTTGAGGTCGGAACCGAAGCCATTCAGATAGCGGTTACCGGTCTCATTGAGCAGGGCATTGCTGACATAACGGGTATCAAAGGCGGCGTCGCCCAGGAAGCGATAATCGTAATCCGGATGCAGGTTCAGGCGATCCAGGAAGTATGAGGAGCCCAGATACTGTTTTTCAACGGTATACTGTGCCCGCGTTTCCTGTGGCATCGGGGCAGGTTGTTTGCCAGCCATCGCCACCAGATCGCTGAGCAGGCTGTTGTCGAGCTGACCGAGGTTGTTCAGTTTCGGGTTAGTGGTGATGAGGTACGGACTTTTTGGGTCCGGGTCTGCCACAAAATAACCGTTATCACTGGTCGGGAGTGGATAATAGCTGAGACTTACCGGACGGACGGTTGTCGGCGTCATGCTGCCCGGTGCGGCAGCACTGCTGAGAGCCACAGTCTGCCCATTGAGGCTGGTTTTACTGCCGCCGCTGACGCTGGCATTGTTGAGGGCCACCGTCTGGGATGTGACATTTGCCAGCCCCCCATGCGCCGTAGCACCGTTAAGTGCTACCTCCGGCCCATTGAGGCTGGTTTTGTTCCCCGTGCTGGCGGTGTAACCACCCAGTTCCACCGACTGCCCGTTGAGACTGGTCTTACTGCTCCCTGAGGTACCATACCCGTTGAGCGCCACCATCTGTCCGCTGACATTTGCCAGCCCACCACCTGCGGAATAGTTGTTTAATCCGGTCTGTTTGCCGTTGAGGGCGATCATACTGCCACTGGCCGCATGGGTATTATCCAGCGCGGTGCCGCCGTTAACCTGTAGCAGGGCATCGAGGATCTGGTTCTGCCACTGTGGCGAGCCGATGGCGACTTTATTGCTGTTGATAAGGCCACGGGTCTGTACTGCGTTGACTGTACCTGGCGAGGTGCTGAGCGTATTCAGACCTGGTGTAGCCAGCGTACGGCTGTAGCCTGCAACATGGGCAGTGGTTGAGGTATTACTGATATCACCGCTGAAACTGGCGTTAACTGTGCCGCCCGCCTGGATGACGGCGCGGTAAGTGCTACTGTCACCAGTATATTCCGTTTTTTGTGCACCAAGTTTATAGGGTACCCAGCTACGATATTTTCGCTGGTCATCGTCCCACCAGGACCATTTACCCTCACCGTATGACATCAACGGCGTCCATTTAGGGTCGGCACAATCTGAGTAAAACCACTCGCAATGATACTCTGCCTGCACATAGGTAATACGTCGACCAGCTTCGGCCGAGAAATTGTTTAATGTCCCTCCAGAAAGGGAGATATTACGCCCCGCCAGAATATTACTCGCACGGTTATCCAGGGTTCCGGCATTAACAGTGATATCACGTCCGGCTGCAATACGAGCTGCGCCACCTGTAGCTGAAGACTCTACGACTGACTCGCTAAGGATAAACTGTCTGATATCTTCACCGAGAAGACGATATACAATCTCACGTGAACACTGTCCGCTGCCATTGGCACCGCCCCGACACCTCTCATATTCATCAAACACCACGTTAGTGCCGTTGTGCTTCCACTCCTCCAGACTGATTTCAATATCGGGTTTCTTCTTACCGTAATATGAACCATGTAAATAAGGTGACTGCTTCGGAATGGCATCCGGGTATTGCTGCTCACGCTGATTAACGACCAGCCCCTCTGCTTCATTGCGCAGATACGCCGTCTTGATCGTAATATCACCATTCTGCGTCTCAATAGTCCCGGAAGTGTTGATCACTTCGCTGTTGGCATTGCCCGCCGCATCACGCTGCATCCACAGGCTGTTACCGGCGAGAATATCGCCACGCTGGTTATGAATCAGATTGGCCAGCAGTTGCAGGTTATTCCCGGCGTAAAGAAGGGCGCTGTTATTGTTAATGGCTCCCGGCGCGTTCAGCGTCAGGTCACCGGCAGTGCCGGTAAAACCGTTGTTATTGATGTCGCTACGGCTGAGCAACGTGACATTGCCACCCGCCTGCAGGCTGCCTGCGGCATTCATATCAATGCGTCCGCCGCTGAGCTGGCTGGTGAGATAACCTGCAGTCAACTTACTGTTATTGGTGAGCGCACCATCTGCACTCAGGCGTAAACCCTGGCCCTGCATTGTCCCGTTGTTAACCAGGTTGCCGGCGGTGCTGACCGACAGCATCTGTCCGGCGGCAAGCTGGCTGTTGAGCGTAAAATCGGAGCCGAGCGACAGCGTCAGGTTACCCAGCGCGGCTATCTGTCCCTGATAGTTCAGGCCGTTGCTGTTCAGGCTCAGGTCACCGGCGCTGTACAGTTTCGCCCCGGCTCCGTTGTTAACCTGAGTGCTGGTCACCGCCAGTGACTGCCCGCCGTACAACGTGCCGTTGTTATCAAGACGGTTATAATTCAGCGTCAGGTTGCCGCCCTGAAGCGTGCCCTGGTTGGTCAGGCTGCTGCCGCCAAGTATTCCCTGCTGGCTGATAAGCAACGAGCCATTATTGCCGAGCGTTCCGGTGCCGAATGTCAGTCGTCCGGCCTGTAGCCAGTTGTTGTTCGTCAGTTGCGGCGTGATGAGCGTTAGCAGACCGCCGCTCAGTAATTGCCCGTCGTTGCGGGTGGATTGCGCGCCGGTCAGCGACATATCGCCACCGCTTTGCAGCACGCCCTGGCTGGTGAGGTTGTTCCCGCTGATGCGAAGGGTGTTCTGGCTCAGTAAGTTGCCGCTGGCACTGTTCGACAGGTCGCCATTGAGCGTCACGTCCAGGCCGCCATCGGCTTGTATCGTACCGTCGTTGGTCAGCGCGCCGCTGTTCAGGGTAACGTTCGCCCCCTGGACCCGGCCAAGGTTGGTCACTGACGCACCGCTCAGGGCAAGGTTGCCTGCGGTTAGCAGCGTGGTGCCGCGCTGCACAGTGATGCCGCCACTCAGGGCGATATCCAGACCTTCCACGCCGCTGATATCACCACGGTTGTCCAGAGAACCACCGCGCACAATCAGGTTCTTCGCCAGCCATTGTCCCTGGTTGCTGTACGTGGCCGCCTGCAGGCTTGCCAGCCCGCTGGCGATAAGTTTGCTGCCTGTTGCGGTATCCAGGGAGCCAGTCACGGCGAGGGTCAGCGCATCGGCACTCTGGAGGCTGCCGCTGTTCTGGAGTTGCTGCGCATTCAACAGGATGCGCTGCCCCTGCCAGCTACCGTTGTTGATGACGCTACCTCCGGTCGCCGACAGCGTTCCCTGGCTCAGCAGTTTCCCGCCACCATTGTTGGTGAGCTTCTGGGGAGCGATGGCCCGCAGCAGACGGCCAGTCAGCGGAGCCGTTGCCTGTAACGTCAGGGAATGCAGGCCGATAACGGTACCGCTGTTATCCACCTGACCATTGCCCAGCAGCAGGGTATTACCCTGAATATTACCCCGGTTGGTCAGCTGGTTGCCGGTCAGGGTGACATCCCCTTCACCAAGCAACGCCCCGTCGTTGGTCAGCCAGCCGCTGTTAAAACGCATAGTTCCGTGGCTGAGTAACTGACCGCTGTTCAGCAGGCCGTCTGTCAGGGTGGCGGCCAGCGCATCGGTTCCCAGCAGGCTGCCACGGTTAGTCGCGGTGGCGGCGTTGAGCGTCAGGGTCTGCCCCTGAACGGTACCCTCGTTGGTAAACCCGGTATTGACGAGTGATAAGGCTCCGCCGCTGAGCAGACGCCCGGTGGCCAGGTTGGTCAGCGTGGTGTTGGTCAGCGTGAGCGCACTGGCTCCCTGTAACAGGCCGCTGTTGGTAACGGTGGCGTTGTTGACCGTCAGGTTATTCGCTGCCAGCTGTCCCCGGTTATCCAGCAATGCACCGCTCAGTGTTGCGCCGTTTTGCGCCAGTAACGTGCCGCTGGCAAGGTTGGTGAGCTGCTGGCTGGTTGCCAGTTGCAGGGTGCCCGCCTGCAACGTCCCGCTGTTGCTGAGGGTGGTGGCGATAAGATCCAGCGTCTGGCCCGCCAGCAGTAATCCGGCATTGGTCTGCGCTGCCGCATCCAGCCACAGGTTGCCGGTGCTAAGCACCTGACCACCGGCCTGATTATTCAGGCCTGCGCCTGTGAGGGTGAGATGGCTATTGCCCTGTAACAGGCCGCTGTTAGTCAGTCCATCGCGCCCGGTAAGCTGCAGGCGGTCGGCGGCAAGCTGACCGCTGTTGGTAAACGTCTGGCTGCTAAGCGCCAGCGAGCCCTGGCTCAGGAGTTGACCGCTGCCGTTGTAAGCGCCGCTCAGGGTCGATGTCACACCGTTGCTACCCAACGCACTGCCCCGGTTGTTCCAGCTCCCGCTGTTGACGGTCAGCGTCTGCCCCTGTAATAACCCGGCATTATCCAGCCAGCGGGTAGGGGAGAGCGTCAGTCCGCCGCCGCTGAGCAGCTGCCCGGTCTGCTGGTTGCTCAGTGTCCCGCTGTTGAGCGTCAGCCACTGATTGCCCTGCAGCAGGCCGCTGTTAGTAACATCGCCACCGTTCAGGCTGACTGTGTCTGCTGCCAGCACCCCGCCGTTAGTCAGGGTGGCGGTGTTCAGGGTCAGGTTTTGCTCTGCCAGCAGATGGCTGTCGGTGGTCGTGGTCAGATCGCCAAGCGTCAGGTCAACGCTCCGGGCTTTCAGTGTCCCCTGGTGAGTCAGGCTGTCGGCTTTGAGGGTGAACCCCTGTTTCACCTGCAACAGCCCGGCATTGATTAAGGTACTGAGCGTCAGGCTCAGCGGGCCACCGGTCAGCATTTGTCCGGCCGTCTGGTTGTTGAGCGTCCGGGCCAGCAACGTGAGAGAGCTGTTGCCCTGTAACAGGCCACTGTTGGTGAGGCTGTCGACATTCAGGCTCAGACGGTCAGCCGCCAGCGTACCGCTGCTGGTCACCCCCTGTGCGCGCACGTCCATTGCCTGCTGGCTGAGCAGTAACCCGGTATTGCTCAGATTGCCGGTCAGGGTGGCTGTCACGCCATTGCTGCCAGTCGCATTGCCACTGTTTGTCAGGCTGGTACCACTCAGCGCGATTTGCTGCCCCTGCAAACGTCCCGCGTTATCGATCGCCGCGCCATTCAGCGTCAGGGTACCGCCGCTCAGCAGTTGCCCGTGGCTCTGGTTCGTGAGGTTACCGTTGTGCAGCAGTGTCTGATTACCCTGCAGCGTCCCCTGATTCAGGGTTGTGCCGGTATCAAGCTGCAGCTGGCTGGCGGCCAGAAGCCCGTCATTCGTGACATTTTTTGCCGTGAGCTGCAGCGCCTGCTGGCTCAGCATCTGACCACTGTTGGTCAGGGTATCGTTAACCTTCAGCGTCACAGCATCTGACCCGAGAAGATTGCCGTGATTGTCCGCTTTCCCGGCAGTCACTCCCAGCACCTTCGCCTGCTGCAGCCCCTCGTTGGTCAGTTGTGCCGTATCGAGCGTTATCGTACCGTCGCTGAGCAGGATCCCGGATGCCTGGTTGGTCAGCGTGCCCGCGGAGGTCAGCGTGAGACCGTTATCGCCCTGGATTAGTCCACTGTTGTCGATGTCGGTACCGGAGAGCGTCAATGCTGTGGCCGCCAGCGTACCGCTGTTAGCGACTGAGGGCGCGCTGAGCGTCAGTCCCTGTTGCGCCAGGATCTTCGCGTTCTGTCGGTTAGTAAACTGTTTAGCGAGGGAGAGCAGGGCAGTGGTGCTCAGCAACTGGCCGCTGTTATCAAAACTGTTCCCCCGGAGTGTCACCGTTTTACCCTGCAACAGGCCGCTGCTGGCAAGGGTCGAGGCAGTGGCGCTCAGATTTCCCGCCGTCAGCCACTGCCCCTGGTTACTGGCGCTGGCAGCCGCAACATCCAGCTGTTGCGCCCCCTGCAACAGACCGCTGTTGTTCAGCGTGGTGGCGGTGACGCTGAGCTGGCTGGCAGCCACGTTGCCGCTGTTGGTCAGCGTGCCCGCTGCAAGGTTTAGCTGCTGCTGCGCCAGCAATGCGCCGCCAGCCAGGTTTGTCACGGTGCCGTCGTGTTCCAGCGTCAGGTTACGTGAGGAGAGTTCCCCGCTGTTGGTCAGTAGGTTACCCTTAAGTGAGAGATCGCCTTTGGTGCTCAACAACCCGCTGTTAACCAGTGTCGGCAGTGCAAGCTGCAGGTTGCCGGTGGTGAGAATTTGCCCCCCGGTAAGGTTGTTCAGCAGCGCGGTCGTCAGCGTGAGGCCGCTGTCACCCTGAAGGAGTCCGCTGTTGTTAAGGGATGTTCCTGCCGACAGGTTCAGCATGTCGGCGGCAAGGATCCCGCGATTACTGAGCAGCGGCGCGCTGAACGTCATCTCATGCTGCGCGAGCACCTTACCCTGCTGCTGGTTGGTCGCGCGTTCCGCCATAACGATCAGGGCGTTGGTGGCCTTCAGTTGCCCGCTGTTGTCGAGACGGTTTCCCTTCAGGGTTATCTGCCCCGCCTGCACCAGACCGCCGTTGTTCAGATCGGCAATGCTGGCATTCAGGGTATCTGCCGTCAGCCACTGTCCCTCGTTACTGGCGTTATCCGCCGTCATATCCAGCCGCTGTGCCCCCTGCAACAGCCCCTTATTTTTCAGTCCTGAAGTGTTCAGGGTCAGCCGGGAAGCCTGGATATTGCCGTTGTTGACCATCTGATGGCTGGTGAGCGTCAGCGCCTGCTTTGCCAGCAGATCGCCTTCCTCCTGATTGGTGAGGGTATCCCCGGTCTGCACGATCAGGTTACGTGCGGAGATTTCCCCGCTGTTATCAAGCTGGTGGCCCGTGAGCGCCAAATCGCCCCCCGCACTCAGTAGCCCGGCGTTGGTCAGCGTTGGCACCGTCAGGGTTAACCCGTCTCCGCTGAGGATCTCTCCGGACGTCTGGTTATCCAGCTGCGTGGCAGTAAGCTGCAGGCCGTGGTCGCCCTGCAACAAACCGCTGTTGTCAATGCGGGAGCCGGACAACGTCAGCGTGGATGCCGCCATGATCCCGTGGTTGGTGAACAATGGCGTGTTGAGCGTTAACCTCTGCTGCGCCGTTATTTTCCCTGTTCGCTGGAGGGTAAACTGTTTTGCCAGCGTGAACAGGGCTGTTGTGGCCTGCAGTTGCCCGCTGTTATCGACGCTGTCACCTTTCAGGATCAGCGTTTGCCCCTGCAGCAGCCCGCTGTTGTTCAGCGTCTGAATACTGGCATTCAGGTTTCCTGCCGTCAGCCACTGACCCTGGTTAGCGGCATTCGCCGCCGTGATGTCCAGTTGCTGAGCACCCTGTAACAACCGGCTGTTACTGAGCTGCGCTGCCGTCACATTCAGCCGCTCTGCCGCCACCCGGCCCTCATTGTTCAGGGTTCCGGCAGACAGCGTCAGCGTCTGATCTGCCAGCAGCGTGCCCTCCGCCTGGTTGCTGACCGTGCCGCTGTGGCGCAGCGTCAGGTTGCGGGCAGCAATGTTCCCCTGGTTATCCAGTTGTTCACCGTCGAGCGTGAATTCCCCCGCGACATCCACCAGACCGGCATTCGTCAACGTGGGAAGGGCCAGTGTCAGATTACCGTCGGTGATAATCTGCCCGGCACGCTGGTTAGCCAGTGAGGTGGCAGCCAGCAACAGCGTATTGTCGCCCTGCAGTTGACCGCTGTTGTCGAGCGTGGTGGCCGTCAGGCTCAGCACCTTCGCCGCGAGCGTGCCGCTGTTGCGCAGTTGCGGGGCCGAAAGGGTCAGTCCCTGGTGGGCAATAAGGCTGCCCGTAGGCTGGTTGCTGAACTGCTGTGCCAGGTGCAGCAGTAACGTGGTGGCCGTCAGTGAACCGCTGTTATCTGCACTGTCCCCGGTGAGGTTGATTGCTTCACCCTGTAACGTGCCGCCATTGTTTAAGCTGCTGGCCTTTACCGTCAGCGCGCCGTCCGTCAGCAGTTTTCCGCTGTTGCCGGCAGTGGTGGCGGTGATATCAAGCTGCTTTGTTCCCTGTAGCTGACCACCGTTGACCAGGGTGTCAGACGTCAGGCTCAGCCGATCCGCCAGCACGCTGCCGTTGTTGGTCAGCGTTGCCGCCGAAAGCACCGCTTCCAGCTGAGCCTGTAATTTCGCGCCTGCGTTATGGGTTTGTGCGCCGCTGTGGTGCAGCGTCAGGGTACGGGCAGAAATGTCCCCGCTGTTGTCCAGACTGTCACCGGTTAACGTCAGGTCGCCACCCACCTGCAGTAACCCGTTGTTCTTCAGCACAGGGACGGCCAGCGCAAGGCTGCCGCCAGTCAGGACTTTCCCGGCGCTCAGGTTTGCCACCTGTCGCAGCGCCAGTGTCAGCGTGTTATCACCCTGCAGGAAACCCCGGTTAGTCAACGTATCGGCCGTCAGGTTCACGGCAGGGGCGCTCAGCGTACCGTCGTTAGTCAGCGTCGGGGCGCTTATCGTCAGCCCTTGCTGAGCGACAATCCGACCCCCGGTCTGGTTATTGAGCGCGCTGGCAAGATGCAGTAACTGCATTCCGGCATTCAGCTCGCCCCGGTTATCGAGGCTGTCTGCTGTGAGGTTCAGCGTTTGTGCCTGCCAGAGCCCGCCGTTGGTCGCCTGCTTGCCGCTGAGCGTCATCGTCCCGGCGCTTAGCAACTGACCGTTACCGGTATTATTCAGCCCTGTGGTCCGCACATCTAAAGCCTGCTGACCCTGGATCAAACCGTTGTTGTCCAGCACAGTGCTGTTGAGTTTAACGTTGTCGCCACTCAGCGTACCGCTGTTGTTGAGGCTGGCGCTGTTAAAGGTCAGCCCGTTCCGGGCAACTATCTTCCCGCCGTTTTGGTTATCGGCGGCACCGTTCAGCATCAGCGTCAGATCCGTGGCAGCGATGCTGCCGCGGTTAGTCAGGCGATCGGCGTTGAGCGTCATTCCCTGACGCGCCAGCAGACTGCCCTGTTGGGTCAGACCGCGAAGTTGCAATATGAGCTGTTCGGTCTGCCAGCTGCCGCTGTTGTCCAGCTGATCCGCTCTTACGCCGACTGTCTGACCGTTCAATGTCCCGCTGTGACTCAGGTTGCCCGCGGAAGTCACTTGCAGATCGCCGCTGGCGGCCTGGTTGCCTGCAAGCTGACCCTGCTGCATTGACAGCGTCAGGTTATGGCCCTGTAATTGCGACCCTGCGCGCGTGGTCAGCCCGGCTGCGTTCAGCGAGACATCCCCCTGTGCGCTGAGCTGCCCACCAAGCGACGTCTCCCCGCTGCTCAGTGTCAGATTGCCTTTGCTGCTCAGTGAACTGCTGTTGCCACTGGTCAGTGCCGTGCCGTGAATATTCACCTGGCTACCACCGGCGATCTGCCCGTCCAGAAGCACATTGCCACCGTTCAGCCATAGACCACCGTCACTCAGTAACTGCCCCCCCGTCCCGAGACTCAGCCCGCCAGGCGTGGTAAGGGTGAGGTTATTTCGCGCGCTTGTCAGGCCTTCAAGCGTGATGGCCTGGCGGCCCGTCAGCGTCAAATCATTACCGCTGAGGAACTGTCCGCTGCTGTTCAGGCTGCCCATATTCAGCCACTGCGATCCGAGGCTTTGCAGCGTGGCGCTGTTGGTCCACTGCCCGATATCGGCAGACAGATTACCGTTGGCTAACAGAAGCCCACTGCTGCTGAAGTTGTTTGTCTTAAGGGTGAGATCCTGACCTGCAACCAGTTGCCCCTGCCAGTTGCTGTTGTCGGCGAGAGTCAGCGCGACATTATGCTGTGCATCGATACGGCTGCTGCTCCCGGCATTCAGCGTCGTGGCCGTCAGCGTGGTATCGCGCCCGGCATTGAGCTGTCCGTTCAGCGCCAGGTTGCCTGCATTCAGCGTGATATCGCGTGTTGCCCGGATCCGGCTGGTGGTATCAAGGGTGTGGTTCTGCTGCGCAGTGAGCTGCACGTCTTGTGCGCTGAGATCGGCGTCAGTCCATTGTTGACGGGCCGCCGTTACGGACAGGCCCGCATTTGTGCTGACTTTCCCCTGAGCATTCACCCCTGCCGCCAGCGTACTGTGGCTGGCAGAGAGCTGACCGGCGCTGTTCAGCGTCAGGTCACCACCGCTGGCAAGTGTGGCGTTATTGAGTGTCGTGTCACCCTGACTTGTCAGGGTCATCGTCTGGCCGGTCTGATGGCTTCCGGTCAGCGTTATCTCCGGAGCGGAAGCCGTAAGCGTGCCGCTGGCGAGCGTGTTGTTGAGTGTCAGTTTACCATTGGCGTCAAGCCGGATGTCTCCCTGGCGGGCGTTCAGGTTACCCAGGTTAACCCCAACGCCTTTTTCACCGGAAACCAGCCGTATACGGTCGGCATACATCCCTCCGAGCGCACCGGTATCCACAGCAAGTACCGGAACCGGACCAGTCCCGCTGATGGCGCTGACATGACCACTGGCGTCCACCCGGTTAGCACCGGTGGTGATACTCAGGTCTTTGGCATACAGCTGCGCATTGATCTCTGCCGCACGGGAGATAATCGACACGCTGTCACTCTTACTGGTATCCAGACCGTTACCGTCGATGGTGATGCTGCCACCCGTCACGTTCAGCGACTGCAAATTACCGTTCGCATCGAGTTGCGGTTTACCGGTCGTCAGCGTCACCGCCGGGGTATTAATAAAGCCACACCCGCTACAGGTTATCCCATAGGGGTTGGCGACCATCACGCTGGCCGCTTTACCGGCGACTTCGGTATAGCCCTGAAGCTGAGAACGGCTGGTGCCGGTCACTTCGTTAATAATGGCTTTCGCTTCCTGCCCGGCCTTCAGGTTGGGGTTGTTCTGAACCAGCCCGCCTAGCTGTGTCGCCGTTAACTGCCCGGTGGCGTTATTGAGGATGACCCCCTCTTTGCCGACGTTGTAGTCCTGATACTGGTTATGTGAAACGCCTGCCGCATTAGGCGTGGCAATATTGATAAGCGGTACCCCATTACCCGCCTGATCCACCTGGGTTCCCGGTGTGACAGGCGTAATGGCGGCCGCCAGCGCCGGGGCCACCGGCTGGAGGATAAGGAAACTGATCAGGCAATAACTCAGCAGTCGCTGGGACAAACGAACCGTGTGTTCAGGGTGCTGAGCCATTGCAGAGATATCCTTATTCAGAGTGCCAGTCCAAGGCGGTAATAAACACAAAAACGGTCTGGGGTCAGTTCTGTAGGCCAGGCAATCGGCCGGCCAAGGGTCAGTTGACTGGAGAGAAAGCGTCCGGTACTGGCAAGCCCGACAGCGCTTCCCCATAGCGTACCGGAGGCGTTAGCGTCGTCGTTGCCATGCTTTAACCAGCCGCCATCAACGGCAGCGACAGCGCTGATCTCCCCGATCCCCGGCAGGCTGAAGAGGCTAATATTCAGTTCGTTACGCCAGTAGCCACCGTTGTCTCCGGCCAGATACTGCTCTTTAAACCCCCGAACCGAGCTTTCACCGCCGATTGTCAGGCGTTCGCTGCCGTACAGCCGGTCGCCGGTTGCCTGTCCATACAGGCTGGTCAGAAATGTGACGCGCCGGGTGAGGGGGCGGTAGAAGCTGGCCGTTAACGACCCTTTAGTGAATTCCGCTTTGGGAGCGTCTGGTGCTTTGCCCTCATCATTTTCAGCACCCAGCCACGGAACACCTTTCGTCAGCGCCGGGTTGAAGGTCGCAGATCCACCGGCAACTTTCTGGCTGTGATTAATACCCACCATGACATTTGAGAGTACCCGGCTGCTGCTTTTCAGCGGGGCGTCATTTAGCCAGTTGCGGCTGTTACGACGCGCCATGCCGAGGCTGAGGGCCGTTTTCATATCACTGTTGCGGTACAGCACGTCCGTGAGCGTCAGACGATGGGTCTGAGTATCGCCTCTGGAGTGCCAGTCGTAGCCCCGGCTACTGACTGTGCTGAGGTAGTTGTTCCAGGAATAGCTGTAATCGAGCAGCGCGTAGCCGTACGGCAGGCTCAGGCCTGCCTGAAAACTCTGAGCGTCATGGCCGGTGGTGAAATCACTGCTGCGCCCGCCGTTCAGTGACCATTTATCGGCCAGACCAAGCAGATTATTACCCGTCAGCGATCCGGTGAGCTGACCAGTGCCGGTGCTCTTCTGCCCGCTGTTATCAAAACCCAGCGATGCGTTGAGCGGAAACTCCGGCGTGGCAGTCAGGCTGACCACCGATAAACCCTGGGTGGTGCCGGGCAGAATTTCAATCTGTACCGGGACGCTACGCAGGCGGTTAATCTGCTCCATTCCCTGTTCGATATCACGCAGATTAAGAATATGACCTTCCGCACCAGGAAATACGGTGCGCAACATGGCCGGTGTCTGGCCATCGAGTTCAATTTTCTCCAGTCGGCCTTCCAGAATTTCCAGTGTTAATTCGCCGTGGGATAAATCCTGTTCGGTCAAAAATGCCCTGCTGGTAATATAGCCCCGGCTGATGTACCAGTCGGAAACGTTGTGCGTCAGTTCACTTATTTTTGCCAGATTCAGACATTGGTGGGAATAAGGCGTGGTTAGCTGCTGTTGTTGTTTCTGGCTAATCAGCGTGGCGTTATTCAGAGTAATGCGATTAATCAGAAAACAGGGCCCGCCATTATTTTCTACAGGGGGCGAAGGTAATGCCGGAGCAGGCGTCAGGCGTTCCAGTTCCTCGCGTTGCTGCTGATTTTGTTGCAAAATATCCTGCTGCTGTTGCTGAAGGGTTTCCCTGTCAGCCGGGCTAAGCCGGGTCGCTAACGAAGTACAGGAATAGAAAATGAAAAGAGAAGCCAGCAGATAACGCCAAAGCATTTGCTCATCCATAAGCACAGAGTGATTTTTTATATCTTAACATATTTCGTTATCCAGCAAGTTATTTCCAAAAAAAATACAAAAATACGCTACCATAAATGAAATTGTCCTTTAAAAAACATTCCTTAAACAACACTGACGTGCAGGCAAACACAATGACCATGATTTAAATTAAATTTAAAGTATATTTGACTTTAAACTGAATCATCCCCAGGTCTAACATACGCCTCAGCGTGATTTAAGGTGCTTATTCGATACTCCGACTCTCTGTATCCGCTCCGGTTTACGGAGAAGTCAGCATGTCGTTTTTATTCGCTAACCTATCTTCAGTTGTTGTGATCTGGTTATCAGATTGATAACAATTTGTCATACGTTTTGCTTTTGAGCCGATAATTGCGATACCAGATAACAGTGTTCATATGGATGTATCACTATGCGGGATAATCAACCGGTTACACAGAAAGAATTTGTTTTCGACAGCAAGGCGACGCTGATGTCGACAACCGATGAGAACAGTTACATTACTTATGCGAATGATGCTTTCATCAATGTGAGTGGTTTTACCGCCGATGAAATCAAGGGGCAACCTCATAACCTTGTCCGTCATCCCGATATGCCCAAAGAAGCTTTTGCAGATATGTGGTCAACGCTTCGTCAGGGTGAGCCCTGGTCAGCACTGGTAAAAAATCGCAGGAAAAATGGCGATCATTATTGGGTTCGCGCGAATGCTATTCCGGTAATAAGAGAAGGTAAAATTAAAGGCTATATGTCGGTAAGGACACAGCCTGAAGAGGATGAAACCCGGGATGCCGAGAAGATATATCGAAATTTTCGCGAAGGTACAGCAAAAGGACATAAGTTTCACAAAGGGTTGATTATTCGTACAGGCTGGATGCGATGGCGTTCACTACTCAAAACACTTCCTCTGAAATGGCGATTACGTATTCCGCTTTTAGTAACCTTACTGCTCAGTATTCCGGTTGCATGGTTGTCCTCCATTAATATTGAAAAACTGGTAATTTTTATCCCCCTGATGACCATGTTATTACTGCTTGTTACCGCATGGCTTGAATCACAAATATCCCGCCCGATTGAACAATTATGTCGAAACGCTAAAGAGGTCGCCAGCGGCGCGATGTATAAAGTCACGCTCCTGGACCGGGTCGATGAAGTAGGGATCATTTCGCGCTCGATTAGCCAGCTTGGGCTCATGTTCCGATGGCTGGTGGATGACGTGAGCGGTCAGGCCATTAATGTACTCAAAGCCTCCGATGCGCTGAGCACGGGAAATAACGATCTCAGCCAGCGAACCGACCAGACCGCATCGAATGTGCAACGTACCGCAGCCACGATGCATCAAATGGTGACTACGGTAAAAAATAATACCGAAAGCGCCTCCCAGGTCAAAACGCTGGCACAGGAATCCCGGGATGCCGCTGAGAAAGGCAGCGATGTAATGAGCAGCATGATATCCATGATGTCTGCAATAACAGAGAGTTCACTGCATATATCGCGGATTACCAATATCATCGACAGCATTGCATTCCAGACCAATATTCTGGCGCTTAATGCCGCAGTGGAAGCCGCCCGGGCCGGAGAACAAGGGAAAGGCTTTGCCGTGGTCGCAGCAGAAGTACGCAATCTGGCTCAGCGTAGCGCGAATGCCGCGAAGGAGATTAAACAGCTCGTTGAAGAAAGCGTTCAGCATGTCCATTTGGGTACACAATTAGCGGATGACTCCGGGAAAACCATGCAGGAAATTGTGGAGCGGGTAAAAAATGTGACGCTGTTGATTGCGCAGATTAGTGAGGCGACGGCAGAGCAGGCCGGTGCGTTAGGTGAAGTTTCTCATTCTGTTGAAAAACTTGATGAAATTACACATCAAAACGCGACGCTCGTTCAGCAAAGTGCCGATGCGACGGCAAAGATGAATCATCAGGCAACACAACTGGTCGATGCGATTACCGTTTTTCGCTAGCTGACGATCTATTTTTTTGCCCGGTAATGTCTTTTAGGCTGGAACAACGTGCCATTTGAATGGCACGTTGTTTAAAATATGCCATTCCTGAGCTGCTATTATCTCTTTTTATTTAAGGGACCCTGATACCGGCGACTGAGCCCAGTCCAGAGCAAAATCAGCAACGGCTTACCAGCCTGACTCACCGCAAGTGAAATGACTTCTGCCAGGGAATAGTTTATAAGCGCTGATGGCACAAGAGGCTTTGGTATTTTTCTCAAAATTCTCTCCTGCGTTTTTTAACCCGCATCCTATCTCCTGTTATCAACTGGACTCAACCGGAATCAAGTTACCGTTGGGACATTCTGTGTTCGGTTCAGAGATACGCCCCAATGAAGCTTAATGCCTGGCATCGTATCACCCCAGTAACGGTGTTTTACACGCTACCGGAATTATCGAAGGCAGGTTAAGTACTTAACCTTATAACCTGTATAAATACGTTTGGGGGCAACACCGCGTGTAACTGTTGAGCCAGGCCCAGCCGCGGCGGCGACAACGATCCCTCTGAAGACCCACCCTTAAACTTTTCAAGCCAGGGTTTAAGGAAGCGTTCTGGCTTCTTTTTATAGGGTGGAGTGCTGCAACTTGTCGAAGAAAACCGCTGCCTTAATGGGCCTCGAAAAGAAGTAACCTTGTAAAAAGCTGACCCCCATCGCGACCAACTTCTCACGCTGCGAGGCGCTTTCCACACCTTCCGCAATGGTCAGGCACCCCCTGTCTTTTGCAATAGCGATAATATTGCGGACGATGGCCTCTTTGCCCTCGTCCGTTTCAATTTCTTGGGTAAAATGTTTATCGATCTTGATGTAGCGCGGACGAAGTTGCATCAACAGCTTATAATTGCAGTGGCCTGTACCAAAATCATCTGCTGAGAGTGTCACCCCCAGCATATCAAGTTGCTGACAAAGTTCTCTGACAAACGCGGAATCTTCAACGGCGACTCTTTCGGTGATCTCTAGCCCAATATGTAATGCTGTGTTCGCCGTTTTATCCCTGAATGACTGACAGGCGTTTAACAGGCTATGGCCTGCAAAATCCGCAGCCGAGACGTTGAAAAATAGCGTCGTTAATGGAAGCGATTTCAAATCCAACGACTCAAAGCTTCGGATTACCGATTGGATGCCCAATTCGGTGATGCGGCTTACCAGGCCATTTTTCTCAGCCAGGGGAATAAACCGATCCGGCGGAACATTGCCCCATTTCGGGTGCTGCCACCTCATCAAAATCTCACCTGCAACAATATTGCCGCTGCGAGCCTCTACAATCGGTTGGATGAAAGGCTCTAGCTGGTTATTATCGATCGCCTCTCGTAACATAAAAAACATCGATTGACGATGAATCAGGTATTTTAAAAATAATATCGAGAGTCCTCCGGAAATTAAAAAAATCAGTAAAATCCTGTCATGTTCACTCTGCCAGAAAGTGAGCAAACTAAGCGGTACCAAAGGTAACGCGCTGACACTATATTTAAATTGTGTGGAGGAATACGTGATCTGCCCTTCAGGTAACAGATTTTTAAAAATATTCCCAGTGGCATCAAGCGAAACACCATTCACCGTCATAATATAAGAGTAACTCCCGTGATATTTTTTAAGTTCATTTTGAATATAATAATTATCCAGGCCGACCATGACGCTTTTTTCTCCACGGGACACGTGGTAGACCAACAGTGATTTAGAAGGCTTGACGGAGTTATCGCTCATTAAAAAAAGTGATTTAGTGGGGGGCCAATGAGCGTCAGATGTAAAATTCACACCGCCAAAAATTGAAGAGCAATAAAGGTGTTTCCCCTGCAGTAAATTGATGGTTGTTACATCCGGTAGCGTAGCCACCAGTTTACGTACTTCAGTCTGTACTTTATTGTTACATTGACCATTAAGCAGGTCTGTCGCACGATTACCCGCGATGCTGGCATTGCTAATAATGCTGTCCAGTTCACCAACGATAGTCTGTAGATGGTTCTGGGTCAGTTTTTTTTGATTTGTTATTAATTGATGAAAAAGAAAACTTACACCTGCGGCACAGAGGACAAAAAAAAGAGTTATACAAATAATAATGCTA
The DNA here is from genome assembly GCA_014169315.1 of Enterobacter cloacae. NCBI lineage: Bacteria > Pseudomonadati > Pseudomonadota > Gammaproteobacteria > Enterobacterales > Enterobacteriaceae > Enterobacter > Enterobacter cloacae. Next base: position 884,608 of record AP022133.1, read on the forward strand.
TTGCGGTAACGCATATGACTCCAGATGTTTTCATTCAAAGTGAAAGTCGTAAATGAAATTTATTTAATGAATAATGAACAACATCCAGCTGTCTGTAATTATCAGAGGACAATTACAGCTGTAGGCAAAGACGTAAGTAATAATAAGCCACTGCTTATCTGATGCGAATTTTCGGCGGGGTCCGCTTGCGGCACCCAGATTTCCTCTGGCGTTAATATCGCTATTGATACGTCATGGTAAATGACAGCACGCCGTTAGCGGTACCGGTAGTGATCGTATCCCCGGTCTGATAATAGCGCGCCTTTAGTGGCACGCTGAAACTGCCGCCTGTTGAGGAGGTTCCAACGGCGATATCGGAACCCAGCGCCATCGGCAGATTGTTATAAAGCAGCTGAATCCCCACGCCAGTCGCTGCGTTATTGCCACTGGTAGTATTGATGACCCCTCTGTTGGCATCAAAAATACTCCCCTCCATTTTCACGCTGACCTTTGTTCCGGCGTTGCAGGTCATCGGCAGGTTGAACGATTGGGTGTAAGCATCTCCGGGCGTAGATCCTTTGCCGCTAAATGTGTTTTTATCCACATCTCTCATATCAACAGGTATTGATGTCGTTGCCAGATTACAGGCCGGGGTAGTCACCGTGAACGCATTGATACTGACATTCGCTGCGGGGGATTGCCACAGCAGCGCGTTATTCAGCAAAACCAGCGCACCTACCGTTCTCGCAGTTATCGTTCCGGATCCCGTTTCCGTTGCGGTTTTATAAAACGTCACTGTCATGGTGCCATTCAACGTCGGGCTGACCATTCCGCTGGTGTTCTCACAAAGCTTAGCGGTATTGATATCGCCCCGAATAGTATTACTTCCGGTGACTGCCGTGCTGCCGCCAGCACATATTGTCGTGGAGCCCGAGATGGCATAACCAATACCGTCGACATTGGTTTTATACACTCGCCGGCCGTTCACCATCGAATCAAATGTGCCGTTCGCCATCACACCGAAAACCTGACTGGAGATCAGACCCTGATCCGAATTGAAACAACTAAACGCATTGATCGTCGGTGTCACGAGCTGTGTTCCGATAACCGCGCCTACGGGGAGGTTGCGCGATATCGTAATATTCTGCGGTGAGACAGCGGTTGAAGGCGTTGTTGTGGTGCAATCCCAGGCAAGAACCGTACGAGAAAACATCCCCAGCGCAGCAATAATCAGGGTGGTTAAAATAGGTTTCATTTTTCTTTCTCTCCGGCTCAATGACATTGCGCAGTAACGTTGTGCGTTTTGTCAGAGGGCTGTGTTATCTGATAGGCCGCACGGCAGCTTTCGCCAGCCCAGTTAACTTCAACGGTACCTTTTTCCGGTGCGCCGTTTAGCCAGACCCGTTTGTGATCGTCCACAATGCCATTCGCCACGTTATCGCGATTTTTAACGATGGCTGTGGCCCCGAACGGGATCTCACTTCCAGTCAATTGCAGCATGACTTTGTAACCCGTTACGGTGGGGTAATCCGCCAGCGCCAAAGCACCTTTTGTTGGTACTACCGTTCTCGTATCATTGAGCACATCGGTATTGTTATTCAGCGTAGCGGTATCCAGCGACAGGCTGTTCTGTCGATATGGCGTAACGTACGGCACCACCGCAAAACCTTTGCTGTCGGTGTAAATACCGCTATTGTTTGCCACCTTCACTCCGGCAGCGTTATCCGCTTTCACCAGCGCCAGGGTCTCGCCAAGAGGCTGAGTCGCGGCGATGCCGTATGGATGAACCACCAGTCCGCCCATCGCGCCAACGGAAAACTGGCGGTTATCACGGGAATAGCTGTAGCCCAGCTGATACTCCCCATGGCGGCCTTTATAATTGGCGGAAGCGCTGCCCATCGCGTCGGAACCTTTGCTGTTATAGCCTTGCTGCACGTTCCAGCTCAGTTTTTGATCTTCCAGCGCAGAACCGGATAATCCCATCTGTGAAACGCTATCGCCTTTTTTGTTACCGTTAGCAGAAACGGTCATCCAGCTGTTTGGCAAAAAACGTGATAGCGGGATCTGCATCGTAAAAGCGACGATATGATCGTTGTCATTGCGCCATGGCCCCTTTGAGTAGCTGTAGTTCAGGCCGTAATTAATATTGTTAACGCTGGTGTTGTATCCCGCGTTAATGCTGCGCTCGCTATTACCTCCCCAGTAATCCTGTTGCCAGGCTGAGAGATTCAGGTTGCCCCAGTCGCGAAGTCTTTGATTCAGCGTTATCTGAGCCTTACTACGTTTATTTCGCTGATAGCGCCAATTGTCATCAAGCTGCATCTCATCGCCTGCAATACGAAACGGATTCACATCGCCGTTTGCTTCCTGAAAATCGCGAAAGCCCGATGAAGAGTAACGATAACCCGTCAAATTCAAAGATGTTCCTGTCGTCGCGAAATCTTTGGCGTACTGTGCGCGTAACGAAACCCCTTCTGACGTCTTTTCAGGCAACTGCGAACGAGCAAACGTGGTGTCAAAAGAGAGTGAGCCAATATCCCCAAACCCCTTACCTATACCCAATGCGCCTGACCAGTAATCTTCAGAAACTATCATCCCGCCATACACCGTTGTATCCCACGGTAAGCCATAGCCCAGGGTACTTTGCAGGAATGTCGGTTCCTTATCCTGGTCGCTTGCCGCCCGATATTTTCCCGCAGCTAGCGCATACCTGAATTGACCTTCGCGCTGCATAACCGGTACCGCAGAAAACGGCTGGATAAACTGATGCACGGAGCCGTCCGCTTCACGAACCGAGACGTCGAGATCGCCGCTGGCGGCGGTGGGATAAAGATCGTCGATCATAAACGGTCCCGGGGGAACATATGATTGCCAGATAATATTCCCGGCCTGACGTATGGTCACCTGAGCGTTGCTCTGTGCAATACCGCGAACCACAGGAGCAAACCCGCGTACGCTTTCCGGCAGCATCGAGTCATCTGAATAAAGCTGCACACCACGGAAATTCACGCTGTCGAAGACCCCAGCCTGGGTATAACCATCACCAACGCTAAACTGACTTTTCAATACCTTGATATCTCGCTCAAGCGAGGTGCTAATTGTGTTCCAGCGGCTCATTCCATTGCTGTTGTTATAAGTTGAATAATTACGGAGTCGCCAGGGACCTGCATTGATACCGCTACGCAGATTTAAATAACTGTCGTTGTGCGATTCGGCGTCACCACGGTTATTCGCAGCTGAAAAGTTATAATTCACAAACAGCATATTCAACCCGTCATCCCACTGCTCCGGCGATACGGAACCCTGAGGATCCCGCCGCAGATATTCCTGCGGAACCGAGACTTCAAGCCGCATGCCATCAAACTGAAAATGGCTCTGACTCCCCGGCAGGAGTTCGCTGATATTGTCGATCGTCGCTGATTCATCCATATCCATCCAGCCGGGCTGCGCGTTGGGTTTTACTCCCCAGCGCGTAAAATCTTCCCGTTTCAGAGTCGGTGATAAGGCACTTTCATTTCCGACGAATGAGATATCGCGTGTTTCCACATAGTTACCGTTAAGATAAATTTCCACATGATAAACACCGGGAACCTGCCCGTCGGTTTTGCTAAAAAGGGATATATCAATGTCCCTTGTGATATTTCCGCGTGTTTCAATAAAGTCTGGCGAGAAATAATCTTCCGCCAGCCCTGGTGTAGCGCGTAAACAAAAAAGAATAAACAAAAATAACTGAGTTAGTTTAGCAAAACCTGACACCACATTGGTCTGGGACATGGATGATTAACCTAAAAATTAAATTTATGCTCAGCCGTGATACCTCCGAAATCATTGATCGCACGCCATGATATTTCACCACCATTTAACGCCGACTGAGATAGCGATAAGGTTTGAAATGGTAAAACCATTGGAGGTTTAGCTAATTCTTTTCCATTCACTTTCACATGATAAAGCGACACGCTATAAGGTGACGGATTATGCACATTCAGTTTCCCATCAGAGACTGAAAAAGTTAATTGTTGATATGCCAGTGAAGGATCTCCTTTTAGGCCAGACGGGCGATAAAAAACCTTCATTTTGCTTTTTACTGCAATCAGCAACTCATTTTTCGCATCCGCCGACGATGACGGTATTGATTTAATATTTAGCCAATACACGCTTTCCCGGTCCTGAGGTACAGAATTACCGATTAACATCACACGAACCGAATTCTGCGCATGCGGATTTAGTTTAAATAAAGGCGGCGTGGTAATAAATGGACTATCACCATCGTCACTGTTTTCATTGCTACTCACCCATGACTGAATCAGATATGGTGTATTGTCCGGGTTACTCACGCTGATTGCCGCCTGACTACCGCTACTATTATAAATAAGTCGGGTGCCGCCTATTTCCACACCACTAATTGCCGCGGAAGAGAGAAGGAGTAAACTCACGGCGATTTTTTTAAGTACTTTCTGTAACATGAAGAGATCCTGAGAGAATAACAAGGGCCACAAGTGGCCCTGTTTTTACTGGTAAGTCACGGTAAATGATGTCGAAGAGTTTGCCGTTCCTGCACCAACGACTCCCGTTGCCATATATTTAGGGAAGGTGCGAATAAGTCCGAGATGTGAGATCATCGTGTTGTAACCTGAACCCAGAATGAGTAACCGGATGAGCCAGCAACTGACTTTTGCCGACAGTGAGTTTTCCAGTAAACGCCGCCAGACCCGCAAAGAAGTTTTCCTTGGCAGAATGGATGACTTGCTTCCCTGGGACAAATTACTTGGCGTTATCGAGCCTGTGTATCCCAAGGCCGGTAATGGTCGCAGGCCCTATCCGCTGGAAACCATGCTGCGTATTCACTGCATGCAGCAATGGTACAACCTGAGCGATGAGGCCATGGAAGATGCCCTCTATGAAATCGCCTCCATGCGCCAATTTGCTCGCCTGTCACTGGATAAAGCCATTCCAGACCGCACTACCATCATGAATTTCCGGCATTTGCTGGAGCAGCATGAACTGGCCCGCAAAATCTTCAGTACCGTTAATCACTGGCTAGCAGAGTGTGGCGTTCTAATGACCCAGGGCACCTTGGTGGATGCCACCATCATTCAAGCCCCCAGCTCTACCAAAAACAAACACAACAGCCGTGATGAAGACATGCACCAGACCAAGAAAGGTAACCAGTGGTACTTCGGCATGAAAGCGCACATTGGCGTGGACGCCAAAAGTGGCCTGACCCACAGTCTGGTGACCACGGCGGCTAACGAGCACGACCTCAATCAGGTTGGCAAGTTACTGCATGGCGATGAAGAATTTATCTCAGCCGATGCTGGTTATCAGGGGGCCGAAAAGCGCGATGAGCTCAGCGATGTCAGCGCAGACTGGCTTATCGCCAAGCGTCCCGGCAAAGTGAATGCATTGAAGCAACACCCGCGCAAGAACAAGCTGGCCATCCGTTACGAATACCTGAAAGCGAGTATCCGAGCGAAGGTTGAGCATCCATTTCGGATAGTAAAATGTCAGTTTGGTTTCGTCAAAGCCAGGTACAAGGGGCTGGCTAAAAATGACAGTCAACTGGCGATGTTATTCACCCTGGCGAACCTGGTTCGAGTTGACCAATTGATACGGGCACAGGCGAGATCTACCTGAAATGAGGAAATTGGCCTGAAACAGGGCCAAAATCAGCCACGAAGAGACGATTTTGGGCTGAAAATTGGAAAATTGAGCCACAGGACGTCGATAAAGGACGGTTTGGGGCGTCATATCGGGAGCTGCGGACCACTTAATCGCAGCTTCCTTAGCAAAGTAAGTCAGCGTGTTATTAACATCTTCCAGCAGACTTACCCTTGCTGAGGAGGAACCCACCGGAATCAGCGTCGTACTGTCCTGCTCATAGAGAGCTACTCCGACGTTAGTTGCAGTTTGCCCGTTGCTCAGCGCCAGAATGGAGGGATTAGCGGTGTTGGTCGTGCCATCAAAGCGAATGCTGGCGCTGGAAATACTGGCCGGGCAGGATTTCAGCACAATGTTAAAACGTTTCGCCGCCGCCGTAGTGTTATTACCGCCGGTAAAAGCGGTGGTTGAAATGGTGCCGAGCTCAACGGGTTGAGCGATAGACGTTGTGTCGACCACGCATGCCGTACCCGTGATACTGCCGGTAAAATTAATTACCCCATCAGCAGCATTTGCAGCCTGAGAAACGGACAGCGACACAAGAGCAGAAAGCAGTGCAATCTTTTTCATATATAAATTCCATATAGTTAATTAAATTGTAAGAAAACAAATTTTAAATATTAAAGAAATCCATGTGGACTTTTACATTCATAAAACCATTTTTAATAAAGCATGCTACTCAGTCATATTCATAAGAGCTCTGCTTATAGACCTCACTGCGCGCAATGTTCTGATACAGCGCAACACGGTTACCTTGCTGTAGTTTAAAAATCAGACTGCGGCGATGTGCATAAAACGTTTTTATTGTCATTCCTAATTGCTGGCTAATCTCTTTGACATCCAACCCTTTTTGCATGCAAGAGAGCACTTCTTCCTCACGCTGAGAAAGTGAATATTTCACTCTGTAATTATATTGTGAGTTCTTAACCAGCAAACAGGAGAGAATTTCATTTAATCGGCACTTCTTGTCAATAAAGACGAAGTCAGGCATATGCTTTAAGGCATAGTAGTCAAGAACGTTGCTGATAAAAATAATAACTTTTTTTCCGGGAATTATGTTTTTTCGCACCTCAGATATGCATATCGTTTCAATGTCTATAATACAATAATTTTCATCAATCAACTCCGGAGTTAACAACTCACTCATGCCGACGATAAAAAAATAATCATCAGAAAAAATGGAACCTGACAAATCCATAAACTTACCTTCCAGGCATAATCCTCTTTATTATTTAGCGTCAGTAATCCCTCTCATGTATCAGTGTGAAATTTACAGAAATTATATGTTTATAACAGTATAAAAGTAATGGATTTCGGGTGATGCTGCCAACTTACTGATTTAGTGTATGATGGTGTTTTTGAGGTGCTCCAGTGGCTTCTGTTTCTATCAGCTGTCCCTCCTGTTCAGCTACTGACGGGGTGGTGCGTAACGGCAAAAGCACTGCCGGACATCAGCGCTATCTCTGCTCTCACTGCCGTAAAACATGGCAACTGCAGTTCACTTACACCGCTTCTCAACCCGGTACGCACCAGAAAATCATTGATATGGCCATGAATGGCGTTGGATGCCGGGCAACCGCCCGCATTATGGGCGTTGGCCTCAACACGATTTTCCGCCATTTAAAAAACTCAGGCCGCAGTCGGTAACCTCGCGCATACAGCCGGGCAGTGACGTCATCGTCTGCGCGGAAATGGACGAACAGTGGGGATACGTCGGGGCTAAATCGCGCCAGCGCTGGCTGTTTTACGCGTATGACAGGCTCCGGAAGACGGTTGTTGCGCACGTATTCGGTGAACGCACTATGGCGACGCTGGGGCGTCTTATGAGCCTGCTGTCACCCTTTGACGTGGTGATATGGATGACGGATGGCTGGCCGCTGTATGAATCCCGCCTGAAGGGAAAGCTGCACGTAATCAGCAAGCGATATACGCAGCGAATTGAGCGGCATAACCTGAATCTGAGGCAGCACCTGGCACGGCTGGGACGGAAGTCGCTGTCGTTCTCAAAATCGGTGGAGCTGCATGACAAAGTCATCGGGCATTATCTGAACATAAAACACTATCAATAAGTTGGAGTCATTACCTGGATTTCGGACTGGGGGTTAAAAACGATCGTTTCTACTATCTTTTCATCATTCAAAGAACATTAATCCATTAAAAACAATGAAAGACAAATAAAAACACCAGTTAAAAATAAAAATTATGGCATTTAAAACTACCATGAAACATAGGCGCAACTTAATGATCTATGGTTGTTTGATAGCCAGAACTTGTAATAATCATCAATTTGGATTTTTCTTAGGTAATATTCTATCGTCACTTAACAAAAGGTACTGCATCGGAACAGGGCTAATTTTACCCGGTTAACAGTAGAGCAACATCAGCGAGGGCTTATTATTCTGTCGGCAAGCGCCTACATATGTAGGAAAAGAGGCTATTGCTGAAATTTTTCAATGGCCTGGTCAAGCTTGTTGAGCGAGCTTTCGATTCGGTTCAAAACGTCGAACAGTTCTGCCGCAGAAACAGCGTCAGGCAATCGTTCTTCCAGCATTTGGGCAATAGTGATGACTTCATTAATGCCCAGCAATTGAGCAGTGCCGTTGAGGCGATGAATATGATACTTCACTGACGGATAGTCTTCGTCGCGTGCGGCCACCCGGGCTGCTTCTAAATCGTGTCGATTTTCCCGCTGTGCATCATGCAGTGCCGCGAGCATAAGCCCCCGATTGCCTTGCGCCAGCACCGCCAGGCGCTTCTCATCGAACGCCCCTCCATTCGTCTGGCTTACTCCGGCTAACAGGCCAGAGATCTGCGCGAGGGTAATTGGCTTAAACAGACAGTCGGTCATTCCCGCCGCAAGGCAGCGTTCACGCTCATGCTGCTGCGCTGTAGCGGTCAGACCCCAGATGGGAAGATCGCTATCAAATCTTCTTACTTCACGGGTAAGCGCAATACCGTCCATCACGGGCATGTTAAGGTCGGTAATCAATAAATCGTAACGGTCCTGCTGAAGATAGCGTAATGCCTCTTCGCCGTTTTTCGCTTCATCCGCAGCAATTCCCAGTGAGGCGAGCTGACGTTTTAACAGCAGACGACTGGAAGGGTGATCGTCGGTAATTAATACCCGGAGCGCTTTGCCAATAAACGGAGGCGGTGAGGGCTCAGTTTCAACGACTTCAGTGAGTGCATCATATGAAATTTGTACTGGCAGGCTCAGCGTCACGCTGGTTCCCTGATTAAGTTCACTTTGCAGATCTATTGTGCCCCCCATCTGCTTCATCAATGCCTTTGTGATAGCCAATCCCAGCCCTGACCCGCGATGAAATTCCCCCATTTTCCCCTGACTGAAGGGCATAAAAAGCGACTTTTGTTCTTCGCCGCTGATACCGGGTCCTGTATCGTTTACAGAAATTACCAGTGTGTGATTCAGCTTCTTCGCCGAGACCTGAACGTGTCCATGATGGGTAAATTTCACCGCATTGCCGATAAGATTCATCAGTACCTGTCCCAACATCTGTGGATCTAGCTGCATAGCTTCTTTTGGATCCAGATGCGAGTCATAGCGCAGTCCTATCCCTTTCTGCGCGGCAAGCGCGGTAAAAAGTAATACTTTTTCTTTGAGAATCGCATCAACATGCACCCACTTCGGCATCACTTCCTGCAAACCGGACTCTATCTTCTCCAGATCGAGGATCTCACCAATCAGTTTCAACAGTGAGCGCGAAGCTGTAACGGCATGATCGACCGAGGTTTTATCTTCAGGGCTGAGGTTTGTCGTTGAGTTTTGCAGCAGTTCCAGAAATCCCACAATGGCACTTACTGGGGTGCGGATCTCGTGGCTCATATGAGAGAGGAAGTTTCGTTTCTCTTCATTCGCTTTCTGCGCTTTGTTCTTTTCTATCACCAATAAACGCTGCGACTCTTTTCTTCTACGTACCTGCCGTGCCAGGTAGAGCACCCAGAGTAAGGTGCTGACCACCAGCAGCGTAGCGAGGGTCGCGACCAGGTAGAAGGGGCGGTTATACAACTCCCAGGTATCTATTTGGACGTCCGGCAGACGTACCCATTTACCGACAATCTGTAAAACTTCCTTCTGGGGGATATCGTCCAGGGCCTTATCAAGGATCTGCCTTAATTCAGGCTCTGAGCGGGGAACAGCAAAACTGATTGCCGCCGGTTGCACCTCCGGTAACGGGAGCCATGTCAGCCTGTCGGGATAATAATGTTCGCTGAGGTAGCGAGCGGTGAGCTGATTAGAGATCGCTGCGTCTACTTTCCCCGTTGCAACAAGATTTAATGCCACGCTGGCGTTTTCTACTTCTTGCCAATGGATATCCGGATGACGGGCTTTCATTTGCATCAGTAGCGGGTGATCTGCGCTTATCGCCACGTGCGCCCCTGCCTTTAGCGCTATCGCCTGAGCATCTTCTTTTCTGACAACGGTGACAAACTGGGTGGTAATAAAAGGATGAGTGAAGGAGAGGGCGTTTTGGAGGCTCAAATCATAGGTGGCGGCCTGTACAATATGCCAGTTGCCTTTTTTCATCTCCGAAAGCATATCTTCATGCGAGTTGACGACAACTGTTTCGTATTGCAGGCCGGTTTGCAGACTAATCAGATTAAGAATATCCCCTACAATACCCCGTACTTCCTGATTATTGTCGGCCATAGTGTAAGGTGCAAACCACGGATTAATAATTACCCGCAGCGTTTTGTTTGTTTTTAGCCACTGTTTTTCACGAGGCGTCAGATTGAGTGGTTCGAGCAAAAAAGAGAGATTGCCTTTGTCGATCATCGACTGCGCAATTTGTCCATGCTGATTTTCATCTATTGCATTGATGGTGCTATTAATGATGTTCAGCAAGCGCTCTTGTGCCGGTAAGAATAAAAAGTGGCTCATTTTCTGCGGCGAAGGCCAGTATTTAACCGTACTCAATGCCAGGCTGAACTCCTGGGAAAGCCAGGTGCTGGTGGTCAGCGAATCTCCCATAAACCATCTATTCTGCCCGGTAATAACGGAGTTCAGCGCCTCCTGATAGCTGGCGTAATTGGCTATTTCGGCATTCGGAAACGCCTCATGAATGAAATCAGCGCCAGGATAGCCCTCAACAACCGCAATACGAGTACTTTGCGGACTTTGCAAGGGCCCCATAACGTTAGAGAGCGAGGTCACCAGCACGGGCCAGGAATGCACCAGTGACTCCGAGAGCTGAATACCCTCCTCAGCGAACGGAAACGTATCAAGACCGGTCAACACCGTGTCAATCTCACCCGCACGTAGTGCGCGGATCGCATCGGCGCGGTTTTTATAGCTCAGCACGGCGATGCGGACATTTAGCGAGTAATGGATTAGCGTCAGATAGTCAGCATTCATTCCCCTGTAGCGCCCGCTGAGCGTGGTTTGCACCAACGGAGCCTGCTCCGGTTGATAGACCCCGACGCGTAGCGCTCTTTTCTGCAACAGCCAGCGCTTGTCATCCTCGCTCAAGTAAACCGGTACCGGCGTAATGTAACTATATCCCGACAGCTCCAGCTCAATGGGGGAGGCATCCTGAGCATAAACAGCACGTCCGCTGAAAACCCAGAGGAGCAGAAGTAGTACAAGCCGTAGATCCATCTTCAGGTCAGCTTATTCTGATGGGCAAAAGAGAGGAGTTCGACTAATGATTTACAGCCTAATTTTTCCATTAATCTCGTTTTATAGGTGCTTACCGTTTTACTGCTAATATACATCGCTTCGCCGATCTGTGTATTATCAAGGCCGCTCAGCATATAGTTCATTACTTTCATCTCCTGCGCGGAGAGAGATTCAAGACGCTGGTTATCCGTGAGTGCCGCAGACGGTTCTTCCAGGAAAAAGGGAAAGTAGCTATAACCATTTTGCGCCGCATTAATCGCTGCGAGGATATTTTCCATATCCTGCTTTTTACTAATAAAAGCATTCGCGCCAGCCTGCGCGCAGCGTTTACTGTAATAGCGGTCGTTTTTTGCTGATACTACGATTAACACACCGGTAAAACGCTGCGCCCTGAGTTTCTCTACCAGCTCAACGCCATTTATGCCGGGGATTTCGACATCCACAACGACGATATCCACCGCTGTTTTCGTCAATGCCTTTAGGGCCGCAGCCCCGCTTTCAAACTCTTTGATGATGACAATGTGCTGTTTTTCCAACACGCCACGTATGGCCATGCGCGCCAGGGGATGGTCATCCACAATAACGGCGGTAGGAGACAGAGGCTCATTCATAGGCTACCTGAAAACTGTAAATCGTCGGAGACAACATACTCAGGATGATATCCTAACGATACGGCTGACTGATTTATAAATTAAAAATTTTTGTACCAGCTCACGTTGTGGTGGTCAACTAAAACCGGCCACCAGTTGAGGTTATTCCTGTATCGATTTTCTTGTAACCATCCCTGTAAACCGAACCATTCACTTTTAGAGATCTTCCGACATATTGATTATGTTCCCCGAGGAGATCGCCCCGCGTAAAACCCGTTTTACTGAACACCAGAGCATTGCCGTTCTGACGTTCGTCAAAGCCGGGTGTACCGTTAAATATGTCTTTCGGTGTGTAACCCGGCTCCGCTGGTGACGCCTGAGGTACTTAACCCGGCGGGTCGATAGACGTTATGCATGAAACCGCTGTCCTGTGGCACGTGAGGCCCCATGAGTCACTGAATAACCAGGTGCCGGAAGAGTATAGGTTGATGGCTGAAACACCAGATATCTCAAAAAGTGCATGGAACTAAAACCAGTGTCCTTACATCCTGATTCACCTGCAATTAGCGCAAAATATCATAAGATACTGGAGAGATTATGCAGATATGGTTATATGGATAAAGACCTATTTGGACACGGTAAAAAGAGAGGCAAGTGTGTAGTTTATATAAAAATTTCATGGCGAAATTAAATAGAAGAATGTAATCACCATTAGTGAAATTAAAAAGCATTTTGGCAATAAATGCTCTCAATCTAATAATAGGTTGATTGATTTTAATTGGCTTTTTAAGATAGTTTGTCCACGATTTCTTGATATACTTAAGCGCGAAGTATTCTTCTGAATTTGGCCTGCTTAATTGCAGGCTTTTTTTTAATTATAGAAAATTCAGTATCAAGAACATCGGTTTGCTAACCACATTTACTCAGTGGCTGTGACGTTCTTTCGCGGAGGGAGTCAGCATGCAATTCAACCACCTCTTGATGCTATGAGAGGTAGTGCATGGGGCAGGGTGGTTGCGTTAACAACCTTGCACTTCAGGACATGTACTCAGACATATATCAGCAATAAATGCCTTTGATATCAAAGGCATTTTTACTAATCTGATTTAACCAACTGTACTTCCGTTGATTCAAGGTAGAGTGCCAGAGTATGCAGTATTTTGGGAATGAACTCGTAAGGAAGTTTATTATCCCGCTGGAAAGCCTGCTGCAGAGTACCTATAGCGAGGGAATGAAGGAAGTTCGCTTCTCGTATAATTTCTGGTTTCGTAACGTTCTTGATCCTGCACTCTAATATATGGATCAGGAATGCAAGAAACTTCGACTGTGTAAAATCCGGATTTATTCTCAGAAGAAGTGGTAAATAGGCCTTGTTCTCAATAAGGAAGTTGGCATAGGGCTGAAAAATAGTATTAATAAGATCGCCTGCAGGCAAAGAGCACCAGTCCTGCTCCACATGTTTGTTTTTTATCGCGTCCAGCATCTCGGAAAGTTTGTTATCAAAACTGAGCTTCAGTGATGCCTTAACGGACTCAATATCGGGGAAAAAATGATAAAGCGAACCCGGCGCTGTACCTGAACGCTTTGCAAGCTCCTGAATAGTGAGCTTTTCAATGGAGATGTCACTGATAATCTCAGCGGCTGCATCCAGGATTTTTTGAACCCTGAGGTGCCCCCTTCGTTGCATGGGGGGTCGTAAGCGGTTGGTATCTGAAATTGCCATAATGCGTCCCGGAAGAAGGTGACCTGTTGGTTGTCTATTTTGCACGATCTTGAGATTTGGTGCTGTATAAGATAAGCTAAACTTGAATAAAGATTCAAATTTAGCTACTTTCACATTAAATTTCATGAACATATGAAAATGTACAAACATCCAGGCAAGCCATCATCATTCCATCTTCTGACGGTGCTGTTTATTGCCGTGAGCTCCCTGACTGGGTGTTCTCCCGCACCTTCTGTTGTCTTTTTCGGCGCATCCTTCCCTGACTGGCTTCTGTGTACGGGCATCGGTGTTACAGGAATGACGCTCTTACACCTACTTTCCAGTAACTTGCACAAAACGGGCTGGTTATCCCCGGCAGTCGTTGTGTATCCCTGCGTTACAGCATTGATTTCTATGCTGGCATGGCTGATTTTCTTCCCGTCTTAAGGTGCCGAAATGACCGTAAAAAGAAAAATTTATGCGCTCAGTTTATTACTGGTGACGCTGATGGTTTTGGTGCTTGTCTTGTTCAGAATTGATGCCGCACCGCGTACTGATGATGCTTATGTCTATGCTGACACCATCAACGTCGTTCCTGAGGTGAGTGGCAGAATTATTGAATTGCCAGTCAAAGATAACCAGCTCGTGAAGAAAGGGGAGCTGCTTTACCGCATTGATCCGCGTCCATTCCAGAATTCACTGGATGCCAGTCAGGCCCGCCTGATCACCCTGAATGAGCAGATCAAGTTATCAGAACGCTCCGTCAGTGCGCAGCAGTACAACGCCGATGCCGTCGCTGCCCAGGTAGAGAGTGCCCGTAGTCAGTATCAGCAGGCGCAGGATACATATAACCGTAAGCTGGCGCTGATGGGTAAAAACTATGTGTCTAAAGAAGAGCTGGAGCAGGCCAGAACAGCGAGAAACAGTGCTGAAGCTAATTATAACTCGACCAGACTTCAGGCCCGACAGGCCAGTGCCGCTGTCAGCGGTGTGGATGCGCTTGTGGCGCAGCGGGATGAAGTCAGGGCACAAATTGCCGAAGCTAAGCTGAATCTTGAATACAGTGAAGTTCGTGCCCCATTCGATGGACGAGTCACGGCACTGAAGACCACTGCGGGTCAATATGCATCCCCGGCGCAACCCGTCATGACGCTCATTGATACAAGGCAGTGGTATGTCATTGCCAACTTCCGGGAAACCGATCTGAAAGGTATTACTGAAGGAACAACGGCAACGGTATTTATCATGGCGGATACCAGCAAAGCTTTTTCTGGCACCGTAGAGTCAATGAGCTATGGCGTTGCTCCGGGTGACAGTGCCACCGTCGGAGGCCTGCAGTTAGTCGAAAAGACCATTAACTGGGTTCATGTTTCCCAGCGTTTCCCGGTAAAAATAAAAATGTCTGAAACCGATAAAGGACTCTTCCGTATTGGTGCTTCAGCTGTTGTAACGTTGCACCGCGGCAACAAGGTTTAACGGGGTCAGGCTATGGGTACCACGTCTCCTGCTATGAGTGATTTGTGGATTTCTATGCGTCCATATCCCGGGCGTCTGAACCATGTCTTACGTGCTATGGTGGCCTGTACGATTGTGGTGATCATGTCTCAAAGCCTGCAGGTACCGCTGCTGGCTTTGTCATTAATTACTGTTTTTTTTGTCACCCAGACGAACATTGTTGTGACCAGACTGACGGGGATACTGTTTATCGTCGGGTCCACTTTCTCTATTCTTCTGTCATTAATGGTTCTGAAAGTGACATGGAATACTCCGTTTTTGCGGATCCTAATCTCCTTCACGCTTTTTTTTGTCAGCGTGTTTTTGATGCGGACGACAAAAATCGGTGTGGTATTTTTTGTGGTTGCTATTGTCGCAATATACACGCAAAGCCTTGTGGATATTTCACCTGATGCAGAAACTCTGGTCAGAGGGATCCTTTGGGTATGGGTGGCCGTTAACTACCCCATTGCCGTGACATTAATTGTCAATTCTCTCCTGATGCCAGTGGAGCCGGAGATCCAGCTAAAACGGGCCATTGGAAAACAACTGTCGGATATGGCTTCTCTGCTTTCAGCTGATGCCACGTTACTGCGAAGACAAAATACCTTAAGCCAGGCAGGACGCGATATTCAGACGCTGTACCGGCTTTTGCGTTACAAAACGATGCGGGACAAACATGCTGCACAAAAAGGGGGGCATTATCTTACTGCGATCGCAATTGTTTCTGAACTGCGTACGGCGTCGTGCCATCTTCCCGCTAGCTTTGAAGGGGAGGATGTATTAAAGGATGCAGAAACACTCCGTAATGCACTAAAGCCGTTAGAATTAATGCTAATTAATGGGGAGCCTGACTGGCAAACGAAACCTCCGGTATTGCATTCCGCAGAACCGGCCTTTATCGCGATAGCGGGCATTATCAGCTCTTATAACAAAAAAGTGGCGGCAGCGGAAAATAAGGCAAATACCCAGGTACCATCGCCAGCTACACACGCGGGTTTTCTGGTAAAGGATGCCTTCAGCAACGAACATTATGTGTTTTTTTCACTTAAAACACTGCTGAGTGCGGCAGTTTGTTATTTGTTCTATACCGCAACGGACTGGTCAGGTATTCATACCATTATGCTCAGTTGTCTCATTGTTGCGCAGCCAGGTCTGGGGAATACGCAGCGGAAAATCATCCTTCGTCTGGTCGGGGCTGCAGTTGGCAGTGTGTTTGCGCTGGTGACTATTGTCTATCTTACTCCACGGATCGATACGCTGTTTGGCTTGCTCTGTATTGTGCTTCCCGTCATCGCATTGTCTTCGTGGATCTCTGCTGGCCCGGAGAATGTAAGTTATGCAGGGGTGCAAATCATGTTCACCTTCGCTCTTGCGACGCTTGAGACGTTTGGTCCGGTCACAGGGCTGACAGAAGTAAGGGACAGGATCGTCGGTATTATCCTGGGGATTATCGTTGCAGGTCTTATCCATACCCTGATAAGACCGGAACGAGAGGGCGGTGTAATGCTGCAGAATCTTGGTGCATTATTTGATGAAGCCCGGAGCTGGCTTCACAGTGCAACTCGCCATAATGAAACACGTCAGAAGGTCGCGACCGGTCTCGTGGAATGTGAAGATATCGCGGCCAGAGTTGCCATTGAACCCACCTGGTTTAGCGCTGAAGGATCGCATGATCAGTTGCATCAACACTCTCTGTCGATTTTGAACGCCATAAAAAATGTGCTTTTTTATATCGATCGCGTTTCGTTTGAAAAAGAACATCTGAAAAACCAGGAACCCGCCAATGAATTTATTTTGGGGATTCAGGGTAATATGGACAAGATTTCCAGTGTGTTAAATGGCAGGACTGTAAGCGATGGCGATGTTTATTATCCTGTTCCCGATAGCGTATTGCCGGACTCGTTCAGGGATGCCGCTAAGGGGTTAGAGGAGAGCCAGCGACATTTCTTTAACCTCACCTCAACGTTATAATTTGTCTTGTACTTAAGCCTCTGGTTGGGCTTAATTCGATGTTCTTGTTTTTATAATTTTGTTAAAAAATAAAAAGTTATTTTCAAATTTATTTGGAGTGTTGGGGTATTGTGTTTTTGAGTTATTTGATCATGGGGTTGTGACTATGAAATATAGTGGAAGCATGAAGTAACGTCGTGAAATTAAAATAAGTGAGGAAACTCCCACTTATAAAAAAACACCACTCCAGCTCTTGATTAAACATCTCTAATGTTAAAGATTAGTTAAAGACAATGACCGGGAGGCAATGCGGTGAAGCAGAACCAAACTAAAGAACATCATACTTTGACCGAAATGTTTGAATCATCTTGCATAACTTATGAGTGCTATCCTGCCATTATATGCAACGATGCGATAGTCAGTTATGCAAAAATGGGCGAGCTCAGCAGAAATATCGCTGCATGGTTACAAAATGAAGCTTTTTTTACGCGTGGTGATTGTATTGCTATCATGCTTCCAAATTCATTACAGTATGCAATATCAGTCATGGGGGTGTTACGGTCAGGGATGGTCGTTGTTAACATAAACCCAAATTCGACACGCTATGAAATTGAAAAATACATGATGGACTGTTGTCCTAAGGCCATCATTACGTTACCAGAACTGAAAGAAAAATGTCCGGAAGGTGATAATCTTTATATTATTGAAGCTGGTATGGATGATTTTCCGGACACGCCGGATGAATGTCTATCTGACTCATATGAAAAGGGAAATCTCACCACTCTCGAAAAAATTATATTTTTGGGACAGTCTTGTTCATTTACCGCTCCCGAGGTAAAACAGAATACCCTGGCCTTTCTTCAGTATACCGGTGGCACGAGTGGAATTCCAAAGGCGGCAATGTTGACTCATGGCAATATCGCGGCAAACCTCAATCAATTACATCATGTTTGCGGTGAATATCTGACAAAGGGTAAAGAGCGAATTGTAACTGCATTGCCCTTGTATCATATCTTTTCACTAACGGTGAATTTCCTTTATTTCTTTTCGATTGGCGCAGTGAATATTTTTATCAGAGATGCCAGAAAAATTGATGACGTCATCAGTGCCATGATGAAGTATAAATTTACGGCCATTACCGGGGTTAACACGCTTTATAACGCATTGTTGAACCACCATAAATTTACAGAACTGGATTTCTCAGCAGTGAATTTTTGCGTTAGCGGTGGTACGGAGCTGGTTCGCCCGGTGGCTGAGAAATGGTTCGGCATGACAGGAAAACCGATTCTGGCGGGTTACGGCATGACGGAGTGTTCTCCTCTGGTTTCCGTTCAGTCTTTTGCAACCACGCAATGCCTGAGTAACGTGGGTTGTGCCGTGACAGAGACGCAGATAAAACTGGTTGATGCCGATGGGAATACTGTTTCACCCGGTGAAAAAGGTGAAGTCGCAGTCAAAGGGCCTCAGGTTATGTCCGGGTACTGGAAAAGAGATGAAGAAACTCATGAGGCTTTAAGAGATGGATGGTATTTCACAGGCGATCTCGCCGTGCAGGATCGGCAAGGCGTCATTACTATTCAGGGCAGAAAGAAAGATATCATTATAGTTTCCGGGTTTAATGTTTACCCTGCTGAAATTGAAGCTGTGGTTCTGCAACATCCATCAGTCAAAGAGGCGGTGGCAATAGGCGTGCAGGATGATGTTACTGGCGAGGCGATAAAACTATTTATCGTGCCATCAGATATAACGCCAATGGAAAGTGATATTCGGGATTACTGCCGAAAATTTGTGACATCATATAAAGTGCCTAAACATATTGAGTATATTGATGCATTACCTAAATCTGGTGTGGGTAAGGTTCTCAGATATAAACTTAAAGGTATTTCGGAATGAGCGAAAAGCAGCAATCGCACGATCTTATTCGTGTGATTGAAAAACTTAATGTCCTTTATCACGAGATGAGGAATGAAGTTAATAAAGCTTTATTGCCAATGGCGTTAAGCTTATCAAAATTGCGTGTGTTGAAGGTGATACAAGATACACCACAATGCTATGCTTCAAGCATCATGGATTGTCTGAACTTCAGCTCCCGAAGTGTCACGGAAGCGCTGGATTTTCTCTTATTAGCCGGATTCATTACACGTGAAAAAGAATCTGGTAATCGTAAAGTGAAAATTGTCCGGCTCACCATGGCGGGAGAAATTATCCTTGCCAAAGCTATGAGCGAGCGGGACAGGAAACTGAATGAATTACTGTCTTGCATGAATAATAGTGATTTGGAAATGTTCCAGGACGTTATTAACAGAATGTTTATTTCGTACAAGAGCATGAAAGGCTTGTAATGGGGCTATTGAGGTAAGCAACATGATTGTTGAAGGTCTGCATAAACTGAGTGTTTTTATGATGTGTGATCTTTTTGACCATTTTGATTTACGAAATGGCTATGACACAGAGCTTATACGTACTGCTATTTCGACAAACCATTTATGGGCGCTGGAAGTGGCGTATCCCGGTCTTCTGAATGAGTTTGAAGTTCCGGAAGAAACTGTTTTTATTAATGAAACAGCTTGTCTGTTTAAGAAACTGCAGAGAACCTATCACACGTTTTCGGATAGTGAAAAGGATAAGCTTTTTACTGCTATTCCAAATTTTTCGCTTACGCACGACCTCGCATTTCAGGGGTTTGATTCGATCAGCGAACGTAATATGTTAGATGTGTCAAAGATATTGACGTTACTGGGTTATCATTCGGACATGGATCTCACTAAAGAAACATATAACGCCACGACTCAGAGATACACCCGGATGCTTGACCTTGCCATTCTTCCTGGTCAGGAGAATGATCCTTCTGGTGTGTTTTCTCTGGAACTTTTCTGTAAAATCATTCTTGCGGGACGTTAATCTGTTAACTTTTTCTCATCATGACGGCTATGTAATAATGGAATCTGAATCGACTCGATGAAGGACTCATCGAGTCGTATTAAAACAAAGTGAGAACACTGAGTCGGGATCAGTAGGGAGTATTACTGTTTTAGCAAGCGTGGAAGCTGATTATTCAGTTCAAGCAAGCAGCTATTCATATATTTTTCAGTTTCGCTGATAACTTTCTTATAATTGTTTGCATTCCAGTCGCTCAATGGGGCCTCGACAGGTGTTGGGGTACATTCTGCTACTGTAAATGCAGAGAACATATTCCCGCTTTCCGGACGTTTATAGAACAGAACTTTATATTTTAGCTGGTAAAGCGGTGTTGCAGCATTCGCATCTTTATAGATTAATGCCCAGGTCGCCTTACCAATATACAGCGGTTGTTTATAGAGGTGGCCGTTACCTTTTTCATTCATCCACTGAGTAATATTTTGTTTGGCTTTTGGAATAAACCAGTTGTTCGTTGGGTTCTCCAGCGTTTCGACTGTTGTTCCTTTATAGTTCTCTTTATCAAAATCACTACTGTTGATACTTCCGAGTAATGCGCCGACCACAGCGATCCCCATACCGGCCGCTGCATGAGCCGGAGTCACTTCGCGTAAGTGACTATCGGCCACTCGATTGTTATTCAGCTCTGGAATGGCGGACACGCTGTAAATTTCAATTGAGCTACCATTTGCCGCCTTTACGGTGTCTGGTTTTACCGATCCTGCGCAGCCAGCAAGAATTAAAGATGCGGATACCATTGCTAAAAGACGTACTTTCATTTTCTCTCCATGTAATAATTTAACTTAAATGGCCGTGTCGATTATCTGTGCCAGATATATCAGCTGATTTAGCAAAAGGCTCTGTTCACCCTGGTAAGGTATGCTGACGTATTTTCATATTGAGTATCGACTTGCCCGTTAATTTCTTGAGCCATGTAGTCATATTCCTTTGACGGGCATCAAATTTGCTGGTGATATTAGTAACCACCGCTGTGTCTCAGTAATCCTCCCTGGTACCACCAGTAGAAAGCCTTTGGCAAGAGAAGCCAACGGTTGCGGGCTAACGATTACCCCGCCTCCAGCATCCCGAAGCTCACAATCCTCGCTCTTCCCAGCTCTTTTGCCCGGTACAGGGCTACATCCGCAGCGCGCAGCAGGTTGTCGCTCTGGGCGTGCTGTGGGTAGCTGGCAATACCGATCGACACATCCACCGGGCCAATCTCAGAAAGTCCATAGCGCAGCGACAGCGCACGCACACCGTTATAAATATCCGTCGCGCAGTCGTGGGCTACCTCTTCATCTGCACCGGCAAGAAGCGCCAGAAATTCTTCGCCACCGTAGCGGAAAGCAAGCCCGCTTTCATGTACGGCGCGCTGAATAATCGTCGCTACGCTCTTAATCACCTGATCGCCCGCCTCGTGTCCGAAGCGAT
Source organism: Enterobacter cloacae (assembly GCA_014169315.1). Taxonomy (NCBI): domain Bacteria; kingdom Pseudomonadati; phylum Pseudomonadota; class Gammaproteobacteria; order Enterobacterales; family Enterobacteriaceae; genus Enterobacter; species Enterobacter cloacae. Next base: position 905,969 of record AP022133.1, read on the forward strand.
CGTTAATGCTCTTGAAGTGATCAATGTCGATCATCAGACAACTCACCGGCTCATTATTGCGTATCGCCTGTGCCATTTGGGTACGCAGCGTGTCTTCCAGATGATGACGGTTGCGCAGCCCGGTAAGCGGATCGAACAACGCTTTTTCCAGCAGAGCGTCACGCAATCTCTGGTTAGACAACGCCAGACCCAGCGCTTCAGCCATCAATTCAAGATAAGCGCGGGAGGGCGCGGTTTCGGAGGTGATGTTCTGGAAAGAGAGCAAACCAATTGCCTCACCCTGGGCGATGAGCGGCACGCACAGTGAGTGATGCGCGCAAGATCCCGGAAGGTGATAACAGGTCACGTCCGGCTCGCCGTTAACCGGCGGATGGCTTTGCCCACGGCGGATAGCCCAGCATTCATCAGGGTTGAACGCCGTTTTGTCACCTTCGGGTGACAGCCATTCCGCCGAGCAGCGCATCTCCCACGGATCGCGATCGAGAATGTATAAGCGCCCGGACACGCCCGGCGCGATATTGGGGGCGAACAGCTCCGCCACGTTAATGACATCCGCGAAGCTCTCACATCCCTGCAGGCGTTGCGTCATACGCGCCAGCAGCTCACGGATGGCCCAGTCGGCATCGCGCTCTTTTTCCAGTCGCTGCCTTGCCAGACCATTTTCACGGAAGATGCGAATGGCCTGCGCCATATCGCCGATTTCATCAATCTGGTTGAAATTCGGTGTTTCAACCGCGTAATCCTGTGATGCCAGGCGGTGTACCACGTCGCTCAGGCGCACCACGGGGCGCAATACGCGACGCTTGATAATAAAGCCCATCACGAACAGGAAGAGCAGGGCAGTCAGGCCGACCATCACTTCAGACGTGGTACGCAACGCTTTTGATGTTTTGGTGGCGGCCTGTACGTTGGCAATGATGCGCTTGTCGAGTATTTGCCGGAAATGGTTGATCTGGTTTTGCGCCCGTTCCATTTCCTGTTCATAGGCTTTGCCATACAGCAGGGCAACGGCCTGCTGCTCTTCACCTTGCGCTATGTTGGAGAGCGCTGTTTGTTGCTCGTCCTGCAACTCATCAATGATCTTTACCCCTTCGCGTAGCAGCAACAGTTCGTCATCCGATGCGCCGTTATCCCGCAGTTTTTCCAGCTTCAGCTCGATATTCTTCAGGTAACCTTCTGACTGGTGGTATTCATTAAGGGTTTGCGGATCTTTTTTAATGACGTACAGGCGAGCTAAATCGGACTGTGCCCAGGCATCTGTTTCCACATCTTCCGTGAGCTGGTCAAAGCGCTGCCGCTGTTCGACAGCATGACGCTCAGCGTTGTCGGCATTGGACGCCATCAGCATGACGATACCGGAGGCGATGGTCAGACATACCGTTACAGCGTATGCCCAGTTAGTCATTGTGGCGATTCGCACCTGTCGATTCCTGTAGCGGCGTTGGTTAAAACAGCATTGATAGCATTATAGGAAAAACCTACTTTCTCGCGATCTAAAAAGGCGACCAGAGGCCGCCTGTGGGGGATTTATCGTCATGTTTTTATAAATCTGTAGGTCTTTTCCCTTCTTCTATAAATTCTGCATCAAGCTCATCGACGTTACCTTCGTGATCGCGTCCGGAAAAGAGATTCCAGCAGGCGATAAACAGTGCGGCAATGAGTGGCCCAATAACAAAGCCATTAATACCATACACTTCCATTCCGCCGAGCGTTGCAATCAGGATCAGGTAATCCGGCATTTTGGTGTCTTTACCCACCAGAAGTGGACGCAGGATATTGTCCACCAGCCCGACGATAATCACAAAGAAGCCGACAATAAACAGCCCTTGCCATAGCTGGTGTGTGGCGAACAGGAAAATGGCTGCCGGTACCCAGACGATTGCCGAGCCTACGGCAGGTACCAGCGAGAGGAACGCCATCAGTGCGCCCCAGAGTACGCTGCCGTCGATGCCCACAATGGCAAATGCAATCCCGCCGAGGAGGCCCTGAACCACCGCCACCACCGCCGTGCCTTTGACCGTGGCCCGTGAGACGCCCACAAATTTGGCGAACAGGTGTTGTTTGGCAAAATCAGACAGGGGCAGGGAATCGAGGATCTGGCGTACCAGATACGGCCCGTCTTTGAGCAGAAAGAACAGAAGATAAAGCATAATGCCGAAACTGATTGCGAAGCCAAACGTCCCTTTGCCAATCAGAAACGCACTGCCTGCCAGGTACTGCCCACCCTGCAAGGCCACATCGGAGAGTTTTTTCTGAATTTGCGTCGCGCTGTCCAGATTATGGTCGGCCAGGAACACGCTGGCCCAGCCTGGCAGGTGGGCAAAAAGACGGGCGATCGCTTCCGGGAACGGGGTATTGTTTTGTTGTAGCTTGGTGTAAACCACGTTCAGCTCAATGGCGAGTGACGAGAAGATCACCATCAACGGGATAAAGACGATCAGGCAGATAATGCCGATGGTCAACAGCGAAGCCAGCCCGTTGCGGTCCCCCAGCATGGCGCGCAGTTTGTTTTTCACCGGGTTAAAGATGACGGTCAGAACGGCGGCCCACAGAATTGCGGAGGAATAGGGCGACAGCACATCAAAGAAGGCCCATGTCACAAGGGCGAGGATGAAAATAAAGAAGCCTTTGGTCAGTCCGTTAAAGCGCATTAGTTGATCCTGTAACTAAGAAACTGTGACGACTATAGAACTGATTTAAGGATTTACCAATCCTTGTACGGTTGTCACCCCGGATGGCGGCTACGCCTGACCCGGCTTTTGGGGGGAGGCCCGTGCAATATCGCGCCGGAGCCACGGCGGGCGTATGAGCCACATGGTTACAGATAACACTTTCGACTGACCGAGGATCTCATTCTCCCGCGCCATGCTGTAAGTATCTGCTTGTGGAGGTACTTATGGCCTGGCGACCCATTCTCTATGTGATCCTGACAACCCACCCCAGACTCAGCGCGCGGCGTGCCCGGCTGTATCTGGTTCATGGCTAGCATTTTATTAACAATCACGGTATAACATACCTTCTTTGGATGTTTAGATGTCCATACGTATAGAAGGTAATATGCAAACACAACAAGAAAATGGGCAGCTTAAGCGCACCATGAAAACACGCCACCTGATTATGCTCTCGCTGGGTGGCGTGATTGGCACAGGGTTATTTTTCAATACGGGTTACATCATTTCGACCACTGGTGCGGCGGGAACGCTGCTGGCGTATTTGATTGGTGCGTTAGTCGTCTGGCTGGTGATGCAGTGTCTGGGCGAACTCTCCGTCGCGATGCCGGAAACCGGGGCGTTTCACGTCTATGCCACCCGCTATCTCGGCCCGGCGACGGGCTATACCGTGGCGTGGCTTTACTGGCTCACCTGGACGGTGGCGCTTGGCTCAAGCTTTACCGCCGCCGGGTTCTGCATGCAGTACTGGTTCCCGCAGGTACCCGTCTGGGCGTGGTGTGTGGTTTTCTGCGTGGTGATTTTTGGCCTCAACGTCATCTCGACGCGCTTCTTTGCCGAAGGCGAATTCTGGTTCTCACTGGTGAAAGTCATCACTATTATTGCCTTTATTATCCTTGGTGGTGCGGCGATCTTTGGCTTTATCCCGATGCAGGACGGTTCTCCCGCGCCTGGCTTAGCCAATATCACCGCTGAAGGCTGGTTCCCGCACGGCGGGCTGCCGATCCTGATGACGATGGTGGCGGTGAACTTTGCTTTCTCCGGTACCGAGCTGATTGGCATCGCCGCGGGGGAAACCGAAAACCCGCATAAGGTTATTCCGGTGGCGATCCGTACGACCATCGCGCGTCTGATTGTCTTCTTTATTGGTACCGTGTTTGTGCTGGCGGCGCTGATCCCGATGCAGCAGGCTGGTGTGGAAAAAAGCCCGTTTGTGCTGGTGTTTGAAAAAGTCGGCATTCCGTACGCGGCGGACATCTTTAACTTTGTGATTCTGACGGCGATCCTCTCGGCGGCGAACTCGGGGCTATATGCCTCTGGTCGCATGCTGTGGTCGCTCTCGAATGAAAAAACGTTGCCGCGCTGCTTTGCCCGCGTGAATAAAAACGGCGTACCGCTGATGGCGATTTCGGTTTCCATGCTGGGTGGTGTTCTGGCGCTGTTCTCAAGCGTTGTGGCACCGGACACGGTATTTGTCGCCCTGTCGGCTATTTCCGGTTTTGCGGTGGTGGCGGTGTGGATTAGCATTTGTGCGTCGCATTTTGTCTTTCGTCGCCGTCATCTGCAGTCCGGCCAGCCGCTGTCCGCGCTGCAGTATCGTGCGCCGTGGTATCCGCTGGTACCGGTACTCGGGTTTATTCTCTGCGTGGTGGCCTGTGTTGGCCTGGCGTTTGATCCGAGCCAGAGAATTGCGCTTTACTGCGGATTGCCGTTTGTCGCCCTGTGTTATGGTGCGTACTACCTGACCCGAAACCTGGCAACACAGGAGCCTGAACATGTCGCTGAATAATTCGCTTACCGCCATCCTTGAGAAACAACCGTTTGTGGTGCTGGATGGTGCGATGGCAACGGAGCTGGAAGCGCGCGGCTGTAACCTGGCAGACAGCCTCTGGTCTGCCAAAGTGCTGATGGAAAACCCGGAGCTTATCCGCGAAGTACACCTCGACTACTATCGTGCGGGGGCACAGGTGGCGATCACTGCCAGCTATCAGGCCACGCCTGCGGGCTTTGCGGCGCGAGGTCTTGACGAGGCGCAATCCCGGACGCTGATTGGTAAAAGCGTGGAGCTGGCGCGTAAGGCGCGCGAGGCGTATCTGGCGGAGAATGCGCAGGCGGGTGCGCTGCTGGTCGCAGGCTCTGTGGGGCCGTATGGCGCGTATCTGGCTGATGGCTCAGAGTATCGCGGCGATTATGTACGTAGCGCAGAGGAATTTGTGGCATTCCACCGTCCGCGTGTGGAGGCGTTGCTGGATGCGGGGGTTGATCTGCTGGCCTGCGAAACGCTGCCGTCCTTTGCGGAGATCAAAGCCCTGGCGGCACTGCTGGCAGAGTATCCCCGTGCCCGGGCGTGGTTCTCGTTTACCCTGCGTGACAGTGAGCACTTAAGCGATGGTACGCCGTTGCGTGACGTTGTTTCTGTGCTGGAAAACGACCCGCAAATTGTGGCACTGGGCATTAACTGCATTGCGCTGGAAAACACTACGGCGGCGCTGAAGCATCTGCACAGCCTGACGTCGCTACCGCTGGTGGTCTACCCGAACTCGGGCGAACATTACGATGCGGTGACGAAAACCTGGCATCACCACGGTGAAGCGTGTGAAACGCTGGCGGGATACCTGCCGCAGTGGCTGGCGGCGGGTGCGAAGTTGATTGGCGGATGCTGTCGGACGACGCCAAAAGATATTGCTGAGCTGAACCTGCTGCGCTGAGGTATCGTGCGGGCTGATGCCCTCACCCCGGTCCTCTCCCACTGGGAGAGGGAGAAAAAACACCGCACAAAATTCACTATCCTTTCTCGCTTTTTATCTAAAAACGAATCGTTATTAGCGATTCGTTTTTATTCCTTTATCAAAATTCTCGCACCGGAAATACTGCCCCCATAACAACAAGGGGAGCAGGCACTATGGCAATTTCATCGCGAATTACACTACTCGGCGCGCTGGCGCTGTGGGCATTTCAGGCGCAGGCGGTGGAGGTTACCGTCGCGTATCAAACCTCTGCGGAGCCGGCGAAGGTCGCGCAGGCGGATAATACCTTTGCTAAAGAGAGCGGGGCGAAAGTCGACTGGCGTAAGTTCGACAGTGGCGCGGCCATCGTGCGGGCGTTAGCGTCCGGCGACGTGCAAATTGGTAATCTCGGCTCCAGCCCGCTGGCCGTTGCGGCCAGCCAGCAGGTGCCGATTGAAGTCTTCCTGCTCGCATCCCAGCTCGGTAACTCTGAAGCGCTGGTGGTGAAGAAAAACATCACCAAACCGGAAGATCTGATTGGCAAGCGTATCGCCGTGCCGTTTATCTCCACCACCCACTACAGCCTGCTGGCAGCGCTCAAACACTGGGGCATCAAACCGGGTCAGGTACAAATTATCAACCTGCAGCCACCGGCGATTATCGCGGCCTGGCAGCGCGGTGACATTGATGGCGCTTACGTCTGGGCACCTGCGGTGAATGAGCTGGAAAAAGACGGCACCGTGCTGACCGACTCCGAAAAAGTCGGCCAGTGGGGCGCGCCGACCCTCGACGTGTGGGTGGTGCGTAAAGACTTCGCAGGGAAACATCCAGAGGTGGTAAAAGCCTTCGCCAAAAGCGCGATTGACGCTCAGCAGCCGTACATCAGCAACCCGGATGAATGGCTGAAGCAGCCTGCTAATCTGGAAAAACTGTCGCGCCTGAGCGGTGTACCGGAAGCGGACGTACCGGGGCTGGTGAAGGGCAATACCTACCTGACCCCTGCGCAGCAGGTTCAGCAACTGACCGGGCCGGTAAATAAAGCGATTGTCGATACTGCTACCTTCCTGAAAGAGCAGGGCAAAGTGCCGGCGGTCGCGGCGGATTACAGCCAGTATGTGACCGATCGCTTTGTGAAATAAGGAGGTTGCGATGCTGAATATTACAAATCTGTACGCTGATTACGCCGGGAAGTCTGCGCTGGAGGATATCAACCTGACGCTGGACAGCGGTGAGCTGCTGGTCGTACTCGGCCCGTCAGGTTGCGGAAAAACCACGCTGCTGAATTTGATCGCCGGATTTGTACCGTACCAGCATGGCACCATTCAACTGGAAGGCAAAAAGGTGGAAAACCCCGGCGCTGAACGCGGCGTGGTCTTCCAGAACGAAGGATTGCTTCCCTGGCGTAACGTGCAGGAAAACGTGGCATTTGGGCTCCAGCTTGCGGGTATCAATCGCGAAAAACGGTTGGCAATGGCACGGGAAATGCTGAAGAAAGTGGGTCTGGAAGGGGCGGAAAAACGCTTTATCTGGCAGCTTTCCGGCGGCCAGCGGCAGCGTGTCGGGATTGCCCGCGCGCTGGCGGCGGATCCGCAGCTGTTACTGCTGGATGAGCCGTTCGGGGCGCTGGATGCCTTTACCCGTGAGCAGATGCAAACCCTGCTCCTGCGCCTGTGGCACGAAACCGGTAAGCAGGTGCTACTGATCACCCACGACATCGAAGAAGCCGTATTTATGGCCACTGAACTGGTGTTGTTATCACCGGGGCCGGGCCGTGTGCTCGAACGGTTGCCGCTCGAATTCGCCCGTCGTTATGTGGCGGGGGAACCAGTGCGCAACATCAAATCTGATCCGCTGTTTATCGAACAGCGTGAATACGTCTTAAGCCGCGTGTTTGAACAACGGGAGGCCTTCTCATGAGCATCGTCTTCAGTGAAAAAATGCGCCGTACTCGTCTGGTGCTGCGCTGGCCTTTTTCTCGTCAAATCACATTGAGCGTCGGTACGCTGCTGGTGTTACTGGTGGTGTGGTGGGCGGTTGCCGCGCAGCAGTGGATCAGCCCGCTGTTCCTGCCGCCGCCGGGACAGGTGCTGGCAAAACTTATCACCATTGCCGGGCCGCAGGGCTTTATGGATGCCACGCTCTGGCAGCATCTGGGAGCCAGTCTGGCACGTATTCTGGTGGCGCTGCTGGCTGCCGTCATTATCGGCATCCCTGTGGGGATTGCGATGGGCTTAAGCCCGACGGTGCGCGGCATCCTCGATCCGCTGATTGAGCTTTACCGCCCTGTGCCGCCGCTGGCCTATCTGCCGCTGATGGTGATCTGGTTCGGCATCGGTGAAACGTCAAAAATCCTGCTGATTTATCTGGCGATTTTTGCTCCGGTGACTATGTCCGCCCTGGCGGGGGTGAAAAGTGCCCAGCAGGTGCGGATCCGCGCAGCGCAGTCGTTGGGTGCCAGCCGTACACAGGTGCTGCTGTTCGTCATTTTACCGGGCGCACTGCCGGAGATTTTAACCGGACTGCGCATCGGGCTTGGCGTGGGCTGGTCGACGCTGGTGGCGGCAGAGCTTATTGCCGCCACGCGGGGATTAGGATTTATGGTGCAGTCCGCGGGAGAGTTCCTGGCGACTGACGTGGTGCTGGCAGGGATCGCGGTGATCGCCGTGATCGCCTTCGGATTAGAACTGGGGCTGCGCGCGTTACAGCGTCGCCTGACGCCCTGGCATGGAGAAATACAATGAGTGAACGTCTGACCATTACCCCGCTGGGGCCGTACATTGGCGCACAGGTTTCGGGCCTGGATGTGACCCGTCCGCTGAGCGATAACCAGTTCGAGCAGCTCTATCACGCGGTGCTGCGCCATCAGGTGGTGTTCCTGCGCGAGCAGGCGATCACCCCCCAGCAGCAGCGCGCGCTGGCCCTGCGTTTTGGCGACCTGCATATCCACCCGGTTTACCCGCAGGCGGAAGGCGTGGAGGAGATTATTGTTCTGGATACCCACAACGATAACCCGCCGGATAACGACAACTGGCACACCGACGTGACTTTTATCGAGACGCCGCCCGCCGGAGCGATCCTCGCGGCGAAACTGCTCCCGGAGACCGGCGGCGATACGCTGTGGGCGAGCGGGATCGCGGCGTTTGAGGCGCTGTCTGCGCCATTCCAGACGTTGCTGAGCGGGCTGCGGGCGGAGCACGACTTTAAGAAATCGTTCCAGGAATATAAGTACCGTAAAACGGAAGCGGAACACCAGCGCTGGCTGGAGGCGGTTGCGAAGCATCCTCCGCTGCTGCATCCGGTGGTGAGAACCCATCCGGTAACGGGCAAGCAGGCACTGTTCGTGAATGAAGGATTCACAACACGCATTGTGGATGTGACGGAAAAAGAGAGCGAGGCACTATTAGGCTTTCTGTTCGCCCATATCACCAAACCGGAGTTTCAGGTGCGCTGGCACTGGCAGGAGAGCGATCTGGCGATCTGGGATAACCGCGTGACGCAGCACTATGCCAATGCGGACTATCTGCCGCAGCGAAGGATTATGCAGCGGGCGACGATTCTGGGGGATAAGCCGTTTTACCGTGCGCCTTGATCCCCTCACCCTAACACTCGTCCCAAAGGGGCGAGGGGACTGTCCGCTGCGGTTTTCAGGAGAAGGCTACAGATGCGCCTCGATATACCGTTGATAACGATTCGCCTTCAGGTAGCACAGATCCACCAGTACCAGCCCGTCGACGCAGTTGTTGAACGCCGGATCGCTGCCAAAATCGATAAACTGCACGCCGCCGGGTTCACACAGCTCAGAATACTGTTTGTAGAGCGGCGGAATACCACAGCCCAGATTGCCGAGCAGGGATTTTAGCTTCGTCAGGTCGTCAACGTAATCCACCCCACCAAACTGCGCCAGTACGTCCGGTAACGACGCCGGATAAGGCTGGCGTGAGGCCGCTAACGGGTGGCTCGCCGGGAACCAGAGGCGATAAAACGCCACCAACAGATCCCGTGCGGCAGGCGGTAGTCCCCCAGAAATAGAGACCGGGCCAAACAGATAGCGGTAGTGTGGATAACGTGCCAGATATGCGCCAATACCCGACCACAGGTAGTCCAGGCCGCGACGTCCCCAGTAGCGTGGCTGAATAAAGCTGCGTCCCAGCTCAATACCGTGTTCCAGCACATCCTGCATTTTGTCGTCGTAGTGGAACAGGCTGTAGCTGTACAGCCCCTCTGTGCCACGTTTTTCAACCTGCCTTGCCGTCGGCATAAAGCGATACGCGCCGACAATCTCCAGATCCTCTTCATCCCACAGGATCAGGTGCAGATAATCATCATCATAGCTGTCGGTGTCCCTGCGTTTCCCGCTTCCTTCCCCCACGGCGCGAAACGCAATCTCACGCAGGCGACCCAGCTCACGCAAGAGGGGAGCCTCCTCCTGGCCGTTACGCTGCCACAGGTAGATTGTTTTGCCATCACCGGTTTTGCCCAGGCACTCAGCCTGCGCCAGTTCGCGTTTCAGCGTGGCCCGGTCTTCCGGGCGCGCAATGGCACACTGGGTTTTAAAGACGCCAGGCAATCCCTTGCCAAGACGCATCACGTGCTGACGGCACTGCTCGGCCATCTCACGTGACGAAAGGGGGAGGCTAAACCAGTTGTCCCAGGCAATCTGCTGGCCAATTTTAATCGGCAACTGGCTGTGGCGACGACGGAACATCTGCTGCATCAGCAGCAGCATGGAGAGCGTCGGTGACACCAGGGTGCTGGCGTAGAAGAGCAGGCTGTTATGCGCCTGAATATGTACCGGTAGCAGGGGGGCGCGCAGTTTGCCGGCAAGTTTGATAAAGCCAGAGTGCCATTTTTTATCGCGAATGCCTTTGCGCGTCGGGCGCGAGACTTCCCCTGCCGGGAAGAAGATCAGTACGCCGGCGTTTTGCAGATGTTGCTCCATCTGCACCAGTGAGGTTTTTGCGGTCTTACCGCCCATATTATCCACCGGGATAAACAGTGAGCTGAGCGGCTCCAGGTGGGTCAGCATTCGGTTGGTAACGACTTTAACATCGCGACGCACGCGCGAAACGGCATACAGCAGCGCCAGTCCATCCAGGGTACCGGTCGGGTGGTTGGCAATAATGACCAGCGGGCCATGTTCGGGGATTTGTTCGAGATCGCGGGCGGAAACGGTGCAGAGAATATCGAGGTGCTCCAGAACTTGCTCCACCATATCCAGCCCCTTCAGGTGGCGGTGGTTTGCGGCAAACTGCTGGAATTCTTCTTCGTAGAACAGTCTTTTTAACAGACTTTTTTGCCAGGGTGCGGGCCTCGCCTGAGGCCAAAGGTCATCGAGAACATTGTCGAGACTAAACATGGTAACTCCTCCTGCCGTCTTGCGAAGACAGTAGAAGGACGAGATGTCTGTTGTATTGCAGTTTGGTGAAGATTAGTAGGATGCCGGGTAAGGCGAAGCCGCCACCCGGCACAACAGAGGATTAACGCAGAATTTTCTTCTCGGCCAGATCAAGCGCAAAGTAGCTGAAGATCAGATCCGCACCTGCGCGTTTGATCGCACCCAGGCTTTCCATAATCACTTTCTCTTCGTCGATCGCACCCGCCAGCGCAGCGAATTTGATCATGGCGTACTCTCCGCTCACCTGGTAGGCACCCAGCGGCAGCCCGGTACGTTCGCGGATATCGCGCAGGATGTCCAGATACGCCCCAGCCGGTTTAACCATCAGGCAGTCTGCACCCTGGGCTTCATCCAGCAGGGATTCACGGATGGCTTCGCGGCGGTTCAGTGGGTTCATCTGATACGTTTTGCGATCGCCTTTCAGCGCCGTGCCCGCTGCCTCACGGAACGGGCCGTAGAAGGAGGAGGCAAATTTGGTGGAGTAGGACATGATGGCGGTGTCAGTGAAACCGGCAGCATCCAGCGCCTGACGGATCGCCTGAACCTGTCCGTCCATTGCTGCGGATGGTGCGATGAAATCAGCACCGGCAGCAGCAGCAACAACGGCCTGTTTGCCGAGGTTCAGCAGGGTCGCATCGTTATCCACACCGTGATCGCACAGCACACCGCAGTGGCCGTGAGACGTGTATTCGCAGAAACAGGTATCGGACATGACGATCATTTCCGGCACCGTCTCTTTGCAGATACGGGACATACGGGCGACAAGGCCATCTTCTTTCCAGGCATCACTGCCGGTGGCATCGGTATGGTGGGAGATCCCGAAAGTCATCACCGAGCGGATACCCGCATTAGCGATACGTTCGATCTCACGAGCCAGATGTTTTTCCGGAATGCGCATCACACCCGGCATGGCATCAATGGCCTTGTAGTCATCAATCTCTTCTTCAACAAAAATCGGCAACACCAGATCGTTTAAGGTCAGTGTTGTCTCTTCAAACATAGCGCGCAGTGCAGGTGACTTGCGCAGGCGACGGGGACGAGCAATTAAATCGGTCATGGTATGCCTGACGTTTGTGGAACAAAGAGGGTTAGTGTACCTGAAACGGGGGAAGGGTGTTTTGCTAAAGTGGTTTTTTTTGTTCAATACTTTCAGGTACGCTGTATTCGAAAAAATATATACTGTGGCTAATATGTGTTTTATGTGTGGTAGATATTGGTATGATTTCTATATTTGTGTCCTTATATAAATAAGGATTATTTATTTTTGATTGCAATGTTTTTTATTGTTTGCGTGGATGGTCTTAACTTTATGTTTTTATAATATTTATATTGAATACGTCATGTCTGCATGGTTTTTTCATGTTATTTGTCTGGATACGGACTTAATCGAATCATTCATTGAACCTTTTCAGATTGAAACTGCATAATTCCCTTCGCAATAAAATATTGCTGAATGATTTGATGGACAAACTTGCTTACGTCCCTGAGGAGGGATGACCCAATGCAAACATGGAAAAAGAAACTGGTTGTATCTCAACTTGCATTAGCCTGCACCCTGGCTATCGCTTCTCAGGCAAATGCGAAAGATATTTCGGGTACAACATATAATACCTTCGGATATGATAATACAGCATCTACCCCCTGGTATTATGGCTATGCCGACTGGGGTTACTCAGATACCACTCACGATGGTGATATTTATCCGGTGATGAATAAGTCAACGGTAAATGGTGTTATTTCAACGTATTATCTGGATGACGGTATCAATGGTCACGCTAATGCACTGAGTATTTCCAACAGTACTATTAATGGCATGATTACGTCTGAATGTATGACGACGTCGTGTGCCGATGGTGTGGATACAGATGGCACCACACATACTCAGTATGACCGTTTTAGTCTGACCGTAGATAACAGCACCATCAATGATACGTATGAGCATTACGCTTATGACGTTGTGAATGGCGATACTTCAGAAACCCATTATCTGGACACCTACGATCTGGGTAATGCCATTACGCTGGACGTTGAGTCAGATATTGTTATTCAGAATAACTCCCACGTAGCGGGTATCACCCTGACACAGGGTTATCAGGAACTGGATAATACCCCGTATGACGGTATTGAAGGTGTTGCTAACAGCGCTAACGTCTTCACTGACACGCTGGTCGTGAAAGACTCTGTGTTGACGTCCGGTGCATACAGCGATCTCGGGACCAGCGGTTTCTATGGTCAAACCGCGAAGCCGAGCGATTATGGCGAAGCTAACGCCACTGCGGCAGATGACGCGGCGCTGATTGTTGCCGCAGGTGCGTCTGACAACGCTATGCAGACCACGGCGACGTTTGATCATTCTACCATCACCGGTGACATTCTCTTCTCCAGCACCTTCGATAACAATTTCTACACGAATGGCGATCCTGCAACCGATACCACCGATGACGGTGTGTATAACCCAACCACCAACGGCTGGGATGGTACTGATAAGCTGGATGTCACGTTGACGAATGGCAGCAAGTGGGTTGGTGCAGCGCAATCCAGCGTTGAAGCCATTGGCACTTCGCAGATGTACGGTCTGGGCTACAGCAACGTAGACTGGAGTACGCTGTCTCCTAACAGCATCTGGCCTGATTCCACTTTCGACACTAACAGTCACGTTGCGGGTGAAGAGGTCTATCAGAGCGGCCTGTTCAACGTGACGCTGGATCAGGGGTCTGAGTGGGATACTCGTAAGCTGTCTAACATTGATACGCTGACGGTTAATAACCAGTCGCAGGTCAATGTCGAAAACTCCGGTTTACTGGCTGATTCCATCACGCTGACCAATGCTTCATCCCTGAATATCGGCGACACCGGTGGGGTGGCAACTGACAGTCTGTATCTGGATAGCTACAGCCGTGCGGCACTGAGCGAAGAGACTGCATCGCTGTATGCCAACACCATTACCGTGGATAACGGTGCCGAGCTCGCGCTGGGACTGGGTCAGGTTGATACGCACAACATGGTGCTGACCGATGGCGGTGTGCTGAACGTAGCCAGCCGTGATTACGTGCTGAACAGCGATCTGAACAACGCGCGTTATATCACCAACGATAAGAGCAAGGCAGACTACGACTATGGTGTTGTTGCCATTAACTCCGATGGTCATCTGGCGGTAAATGGTGACGTAGCGGGTAACTACAGCGTTCGTATTGATAATGCGACCGGTGCAGGTTCCGTTGCCGACTACAAAAACAAAGAGATCATTCGTGTCTATGACAATAACGAAGACACCAGTGCTCGCTTTACCGCCGCGAACAAAGCCGATTTAGGGGCTTACACATATCAGGCACAGCAGCAGGGAGATTCCGTTGTTCTGCAGCAGAAAGAGCTGACGGATTACGCCAACATGGCGCTGAGCATTCCTTCTGCCAATACCAACATCTGGAACCTGCAGCAGGATACCGTTGGGACGCGTATGACCAACAGCCGTCATGGCCTGGCAGATAACGGCGGAGCGTGGGTAAGCTACTTCGGTGGCAACTTCGACGCTGATAATGGTACCGTCAGCTACGATCAGGACGTGAGTGGCATTATGGTCGGTCTGGATACGCTGATTGACGGCAACAATGCTAAGTGGATCGTCGGTGGTGCAGCTGGCTTTGCGAAAGGCGATATCAGCGATCGTACCGGTCAGGTTGATCAGGATAGCCAGACTGCGATGATTTACGCATCTGCGAAGTTTGCGAATGATCTCTTCATCGACAGCTCCCTGAGCTACACGCGCTTTGATAGCGATCTCTCTGCAAACATGAGCAATGGTCAGTATGTGGACGGTAACACCACCACTGATGCCGTAGGTTTCGGTATGAAACTGGGTTATGACTGGAAGCCAAACCTGTCTGGCTACGTAACGCCTTATGCGGCCGTGTCGGGTCTGTTCCAGTCTGGTGATGATTACCAGCTGAGCAACGACATGCGTATTGATGGCCAGTCTTACGACAGCATGCGTTATGAACTCGGTGTGGATGCGGGTTACACCTTCAACTACGGTGGCGATCAGGCGCTGACGCCTTACTTCAAGCTGGCATATGTGTATGACGATGCTGGTAATAATGCGGACGTGAATGGCGACAGCATTGACAACGGCGTTGAAGGTTCTGCCGTTCGTGTAGGTCTGGGCACGCAGTTTAGCTTCACCAAAAACTTCAGTGCTTACACCGATGCCACTTATCTCGGCGGCGGTGATGTTGACCAGAACTGGGGTGCAAATCTGGGTGTGAAATACAGCTGGTAAAACGCAACGCGGGGGATATTTTCCCCCGCTTTTTTATATGGCAATAAATAATACAGAACTGACAGATACAGGTGATTTGAGGTCTGCATGAACGTTAATGCGAAACCACTTTCTGAATTAGGCCGGCTAGAACAGTGTCTGAAAGACGCCAGTACGCCCTTTAAAGCAGCTTCGCAAAAGATCATTTCAAACGGTTGTAATGATGATGAGCCTCAAACCTATATGATACAAACTGGTATTGTTGAGATCTACCGCCAGTCAAATGGGCTACTTATTGGTATTGCAACGGCTCCTTTTATTTTTGGCCTGACCGCAGGAATGAGCAACAATTGTCGTGAATATATGATGGTTGCACAAACACCGTGTACCGGTTTTTATTTGCCTGCTGTTACGACGCGTCAACTTATTCAGCGGACATCTCTTTGGTGGGAGGCATTTTGTTGGTTATCATGGATTAACCACCTGCTTGGCGTGCGGGATAAACAGTTGGTAGGGAATAGTTCCTACAGTCAGATTCGATCCATGCTGATAAATATGTCCGAATGGGACGACACGCTGCGTTCGAAAATTGGCGTAATGAATCATATTCAACGAAGCACACGTATTTCACGCTCCGTTGTTGCGGAGGTTCTGGCCGCATTGCGGCAGGGTAATTATATCAATATGAGCCGGGGCAAACTGGTCAGTATCAACCGTTTGCCCACGGAATATTAAGTCTAGTTAGATGCTGTAAGTACCTGCGCTTTATTGGTACTCAGTTCAGCAACTAAGTTATTGAGGCCATCACTCATATTGACGAAACGCGTGTGCGGGGAGCGAGTGACCACCACAAAAGCCCCTACATTGGACTGCGGGATCATCGCCATATAGGTAATGAATCCACCGCCACCACCGGTTTTCTGAATAATACCCGGGCGACCATTTTTGGGGGCCATATAAACCCAGCCCATGCCGAGTGCATCGGCTTTACCTGGTACATCCATGCCGATGACGCGGTGAAACTGGCTACGCTGATAAATCAGGGTCTGCATCCGGTCGGCCTGGTTGCTGCGTGAATAGAAATCGGAAGACAGGAACTGCTGCATCCAGCGCATCATATCGCCAGGTGTGGAATAGACCCCGCCGCTGCCGATGGCCGCCAGGGTGTTATTGCACGGGCTGGCCCCTTTCTCAGCCACCATCAGGCGGCCACACTGGTCCGGAGATGGGGTAAAAGTAGTGTCCTTCATGCCCAAAGGGCGCGTGATCTGCTCTTCAAACAGCTGAGGATAGGGCTTCCCGGATGCCGTGGATAATGCATCGGCCAGCAGGTCAAATGCCAGGTTTGAATAGGATGCCTGTGAACCCGGTGCAGACTTCAGCGTAGCGGTGCTCAGGTAGTTCCAGCGCTGCTCACGCGTCGGCCAGACGAAGACGTCCCGGTGCGCTGTACCACCAGGTTGCTCACGCGGCAGGGCACTGGTATGTGTTGCAAGGTTTACCAGCGTAATCGGCGAACCCTGATATGTCGGAACGCGCGCACCAGGAGGGGCGTATTTGCTGAGTGGATCGTTAAGTTTCACCACCCCCTGATCGAGCAGTTTCACCAGCATTTCACTGGTCATCAGCTTGGTTAATGACGCAATGCGGATAACAGAGTCCAACTGTGGACGAACGTTATTGCCGGGACGTGTCTCACCAAAACTCCGGAACACGCGCTGGTTGCCGTCGATGACCACCATCGCCATCCCCGTCGCGCCGCTGCCGTAGTAAATAAGGTTTGCATAACGATCGGCAATATCTGAAGCCAACGCGGGGGCCGTCAGCGGTTGGGCTGCCTGGGCAGTAGACAGGCTCACCGCACACAGCGCGGTGAAAGAAAGCAGACAACGTTTCAACGAAAAGCATCCATGAAGTGAATCGGGAAAGTAATAGGTATTTATACTACTAAACGGGACAGAGCAATGCCCCGAATTGCATAACGATAGCCGGAAAAACGTAACCGTGAGTAAATAAGAACAATTTACTTACGACCTACCTCCCAATTTGTGACATCGGGCTTATGATAGACACCGGTGTCATTCAATCTTGCGGAGAACGGTATGTCTGAGAAGCGTGTGGTTATGGTTGTTGATATGCAGCAAGGGGTGTTTGAAACACCCCGTCATCAGCGCGAAAAATGTGTCTCTCTTATCAACCAGCTCACGCAGGCAGCCGATCGGGTTATTTTTATTCAACATACCGAGGCAGGAGGGCTGGAAGAGGGAAGCGAAGGGTTTGCGCTGCTGCCTGACTTACACCAGCCGGCAGGCGCGCTCTATGTTACCAAGACCGCCTGCGATGCGTTTTATAACACTCCGCTTGAGACTCTGCTGCGCGAACACGGGGTTCGTGAGTTTGTGATCTGCGGTTGCGCCACCGATTACTGTGTCGATGCCACTTTCAAAAACGGCGTCAGCCGGGGTTATCACATTACCGTTGCAGAAGATGCCCACACGACGGCGAATCGCACTGCAGCTGATGCACATATCCTGATTAACCACTATAACGATGTCTGGCGTAACTTCATTGCACCCGCCAATCCCCCGGCAGTGAAACGCACCGAAACAATTCTCGAAAACTGGAAAGCGAACTAATAATAGCGCGTCGGGTCTGACCTTTTTGCCTGAGTCGGGAGGCTGGCTCAGGCAAGATTTTCGTGTGGTGATTTGTTGAACGCAGCAACAGCCATAACTACAAGAAGGAAGCATTATGTTTAAGTCTTTTTTCCCAAAGCCGGGGCCATTTTTCCTGTCGGCATTTATTTGGGCACTGATCGCGGTCATTTTCTGGCAGGCCGGTGGTGGCGCGTGGCTGACGCGTATCATGGGCGCGACGGGCGAGGTGCCCATTAGCGCGACCCGTTTCTGGTCGCTGAGCTACCTGCTGTTTTACGCCTACTACATGGTGTGCGTGGGGCTGTTTGCGTTGTTCTGGTTTAAGTTTTCGCCGCACCGTTGGCAATACTGGTCTATTTTGGGGTCTGCACTGATCATTTTTGTCACCTGGTTCATGGTGGAAGTGAGTGTTGCGATTAACGCCTGGTATGCCCCCTTTTATGACCTTATCCAAAAAGCGCTGAGTGCGCCGAATAAGGTTCCAATTGGTGAACTCTACGCGGGTCTCTTAAGCTTTACGGGCATTGCAATGATCGCTGTTACGGTGGCTGTGCTGAATAACTTCTTTGTTAGCCATTATGTTTTCCGTTGGCGTACCGCGATGAACGAATACTATATGGCTAACTGGCAGCGGTTACGGCATATCGAAGGTGCTGCACAGCGTGTTCAGGAAGACACCATGCGTTTTGCATCAACGCTGGAGGACATGGGGGTCAGTTTGCTGAATGCCATAATGAAGCTAATCGCATTCTTACCGATCCTGATAGCCTTATCACCTCATGTGCCTGAACTGCCGATTGTTGGTCACTTACCCTATGGTCTGGTCATTGCGGCGCTGGTCTGGTCACTGATGGGCACCGGGCTTCTTGCGGTGGTGGGGATCAAGTTGCCAGGTCTGCAATTTAAAAATCAACGCGTTGAAGCGGCTTATCGTAAAGAGCTTGTTTATGGTGAGGATGATCCCGCGCGGGCAGTGCCGCCAACGGTCAAAGAACTGTTTAAAAACGTACGTATTAACTATTTCAGACTCTACTTCCACTACATGTATTTCAACATCGCCCGAATTTTATACCTTCAGGCCGATACCGTTTTTGGAATAGTCCTGTTGTTCCCGTCAATTGTTGCAGGAACAATTACCCTGGGTTTAATGACTCAAATCACCAATGTTTTCGATCAGGTGAGAAGCTCGTTCCAGTATCTCATCAACTCCTGGACGACGCTGGTGGAGCTGATGTCTATCTATAAACGTTTACGCAGTTTTGAGCGTGAACTGGACGATCGGGACCTTCAGGAAGTAACCAATACATTTAGCTAATACAGGGAGTTGCTATGTCATTTGCCGTACCGCGCGCGTTACCGCTGTCTTTACTGGCCGCCTTCATACTGGTGGGGTGTGCTGAAAAAGGAGCCGCCCCGCTCAAGAAAGGCGAGAAACCTGTCGATGTGGCAAGCGTCGTGCGGCAAAAAATGCCCTCTACCGTGAAGGATCGCAATGCATGGGCTGAGGCATTAGCAAAAACCTTTGAAAGCCAGAAAATAGCCCCCACCGAGGAGAATATTTGCTCGGTGCTGGCGGTGGCACAGCAGGAGTCGATGTACCAGTCAGACCCGGTGGTACCGGGTCTGAACAACATTGCCTGGAAAGAGATCGATCGCCGTGCGGAATCGATGCATATCCCGGTTTTTCTGGTGCATACCGCGCTTAAAATCAGCTCACCCAATGGCAAAACTTACAGCGAACGGCTGGATACGGTGAAAACCGAGAAACAGCTGAGCGCCATTTTTGATGATTTCATCAACATGGTTCCGATGGGACAGAAACTGTTTGGTTCGCTTAACCCGGTGCATACCGGCGGGCCGATGCAGGTCAGTATTGCGTTTGCGGAAAAGCATACCGATGGCTACCCGTGGAAAATCGACGGTACCGTTCGTCAGGAGGTCTTCTCCCTGCGCGGCGGGCTCTGGTTTGGCACATATCATCTTCTTAACTACCCGGTAAGCTACAGTGAACCGCTGTATCGCTTTGCAGACTTTAATGCGGGCTGGTATGCCAGCCGTAACGCGGCGTTCCAGAGTGCGCTGAGTCGTGCAAGCGGTGTAAAACTGGCACTGGACGGCGATCTTATTGTCTACGGTAGCAGCGAGGCGGGCACCACTGAACTGGCGGTGCGGAAATTATCGGCAAAGCTCGGTATGAACAATAGTGACATCCGCCGTCAGCTGGAGAAGGGCGACAGCCTGGCGTTTGAGAAAACGGACTTGTATCAGAAGGTGTTTACGCTTGCGGAGCAGAAGAGCGGGAAAGCGTTACCGCGGGCAATACTGCCGGGCATTCAGCTGGAAAGCCCGAAGATCACGCGTAACCTGACGACTGCATGGTTTGCAAAACGCGTGGATGAACGTCGGGCTCGCTGTATGGCACTTTAATGACGACGCCAGCGCAGAATTAACGCGACAACGCCCAGGATCATACATCCCGTAAGGAAGGGAACCAGGCCAAACAGGGTGCTGACGCCAAAGCCGAACTCAACCCGCGGCCGTCCGGTATCCTGAACCTGCATCAGGTGTTCATAAACGCCTGGTGCATGAACCAGTATGTTGAGAAGCTGCGAGCCTGCCCAGAAGCAGAACAGTACAAACAGGGCATAGGCGATATTGCCTGCCGTGGAGGTTTTTGGTTGTTTTCCGCCAAAAATCGGTTTCGACAAGGTAAAATCAGCCATAAAGACCTCCCAATATTACTCAGTTCAGAAATTCGCCGTAGAGTGAGTTTGACAGGTCATTGGTTTTGTCAATATCAGAATCGTGGTAATTTGCGCTAAGGAATTTTCCTGGATTGTCGATTTCTGCAGCACATCACAATTTTATGACTTAAGTGAAACTGCGTCGCGTTTCAGAATTTCCGCATCCGCCACAGACCTGGCCGTCAAACTGTGAGAGGATGTCTTTTTCTCTGCCGGAGTCGTCATGAAGCTCACTTCCAAACTACGCCGTGACTGGCATTACTACGCCTTTGCTATTGGGCTGATTTTTATTCTTAACGGTATCGTGGGGCTGTTGGGGTTTGAAGCAAAAGGCTGGCAAACGTATGCCGTTGGGCTGGTGACCTGGGTTATTAGCTTCTGGCTGGCGGGGTTGATTATCCGCCGTCGTCCTGAAGAGACGACAGCGGATGAGACGGAAATCGCAAAGAAAACCGATTAACCGTTTACGGAGCTTTTAAGAGCGCTGTCGGCGGCATGACGCTCCTGCGCCAGTTCGATCAGGCGGGTGATCAGTGCCGGATAGCTCAGCCCGCTGGCCTGCCACAGTTTCGGGTACATGCTGATGTTGGTAAAGCCAGGCAACGTGTTGATTTCGTTGATCACCACTTCGTTTTCTGGCGTCAGGAATACATCGACACGCGCCATGCCGCTGCAGCCGAGCGCCTGATAAGCATTAATGGCGATCGCCCGGATCTTATCGTTAATGGCCGGATCAATATCCGCAGGCACTACAACCTGCGCGCCTTTATCATCAATGTACTTGGTGTCGTAAGAGTAGAAATCGCTGTTTAATACCACTTCACCACAGGTGCTCGCCTGTGGGAAATCGTTGCCCAGTACGGCGCACTCAATTTCACGGCCTTTGATACCCTGTTCAACCACCACTTTATGGTCAAATTCAAACGCCAGACGGACGGCATCCGTGAACTGTGCTTCGCTTGTGACTTTGCTGACGCCTACGGAAGAGCCCTGGTTTGCAGGTTTCACAAACAATGGCAACCCTAACTGGCTGGCAATCGTCCCGAAGCTATGGTTGTTGCGGTTAGCGCGGGTGAGCGTGACGAACGGGGCAATATTCAGCCCGGCATCGCGCAGCAGACGTTTGGTGACGTCTTTATCCATGCAGGCGGCGGAGCCCAGTACATCAGAGCCAACAAACGGCAGGTTGGCCATACGTAACATCCCCTGCAAAGAGCCGTCTTCACCCAGCGTGCCGTGTACGATTGGGAAGACGACGTCGATTTGTGCCAGGGTCTGCGCATTGCCGGCGTTGATAAGCTGCCCCTGAACTACGCCAGGTACGGTGGCGACGCTGATTTCAGAGGGATTAAGCGCGATATGTGCCGGATCGTCAGCATGTAACAGATACTGGCTGGCATCGTTAACATGCCACTGCCCCTGTTTATCAATGCCCAGCAGTACAACCTCGAAGCGGCTTTTATCAATGGCATCGACAATATTTTTAGCCGATTGCAATGAAACCTCGTGCTCCGCTGATTTTCCCCCAAAGACAATACCTACGCGCTGCTTTGCCATCTCACTCTCTTCCAGTATGACGAAAAGCCTATAACATACCACGATGGCCTGCGGGTTTCGCGGCCTTCTGCCATAATGTTTTTGCGCGGTTTTTAAAGCATAAATCACCGACTCTCAGAGGATATTTTGTGACATGTTTCACAAATATGATGACTGGGAAGATAAAACACCAAAGTCTTCCCTGTCGCATCTCTGGTGCTACGTGAATGCACGTAACTTGCTAATCTGTAGGCGAATTCGCCTAAAAATGAAGATTGCGTCGTTTATGGAATCCTGGAAAGTTAACCTTATATCGGTCTGGTTTGGCTGCTTTTTTACCGGACTCGCCATCAGCCAGATTTTACCCTTCCTGCCGTTGTACGTTGCGCAGCTGGGCGTTTCGTCGCATGAAGCACTCTCCATGTGGTCAGGGCTGACGTTCAGCGTCACGTTCCTGGTCTCCGCCATTGTATCGCCGATGTGGGGCAGCCTGGCGGATCGTAAAGGACGTAAGCTGATGCTGTTGCGTGCGTCGCTGGGGATGGCGATTGCTATTCTGCTGCAGGCCTATGCCTCCAACGTCTGGCAGCTCTTTTTCCTGCGGGCGATAATGGGGCTGACCTCCGGGTATATTCCCAATGCAATGGCGCTGGTCGCTTCTCAGGTTCCGCGTGAACGCAGTGGCTGGGCATTGAGCACGCTGTCCACGGCGCAGATAAGCGGGGTTATTGGCGGCCCGTTAATGGGAGGCTTTCTGGCTGACCATGTGGGCTTGCGTGCGGTGTTTTTCATTACCGCCATACTGCTCGTGGTCAGTTTTCTGGTCACGCTCTTTCTGATTAAAGAGGGGGGACGTCCTGTTGTCAGCAAATCTGAACGCCTGAGCGGCAAAGAGGTTTTCGCCTCGCTGCCTTATCCCGGCCTGATGATCAGCCTCTTTGTCACCACGATGGTGATCCAGCTCTGTAACGGCTCAGTTGGCCCGATCCTGGCGCTGTTTATTAAGTCGATGGAGCCTGAAAGCCATAATATTGCCTTTCTCAGTGGGATGATTGCAGCCATACCTGGCGTATCGGCACTCATCTCTGCACCACGTCTGGGAAAACTGGGTGACAGGATTGGCACGGCGCGCATCCTGATGGCCACGCTGATTTTTGCAGTGGTGCTCTTTTTCGCGATGTCGTTTGTTACCTCTCCGCTTCAGCTTGGCGTGCTACGTTTCCTGCTCGGCTTTGCCGATGGCGCAATGTTGCCAGCGGTGCAAACCTTACTGGTGAAATATTCCCGTGACCAGGTGACCGGACGTATTTTTGGTTATAACCAGTCATTTATGTATTTGGGCAATGTTGCGGGCCCGCTTATTGGTGCTTCTGTTTCAGCAATGGCAGGTTTCCGCTGGGTATTTGCTGCCACGGCGGTTGTGGTCTTGCTTAATATTATTCAACTGGCTATTGCCTTGCGTCGTCGCAGACAAGCAGAAGAGGCAAAACGGAGCGCTAACGTGCCGGGTGATGAGGTTATATAATAGAAAAACGTTTCGCTGATAAATGAAAAGATATATTTACGCGGTAAAGCGATTTTTTCATAAGATAATACTTTTCACCTCTTTGCATTATTGATTTGGAGTGCTAAGTTCAGAAAAAATTGCATAAGGAAATAGCACGGTGAAAAATCTCACGGCTATGTTGCTGGTCAGGCTTGCACAAAAGGAAGAAGAGGCAAAAGAACTGGCCGCCCAGGTCGACGCGCTGGAAATTGTCGTCACTGCATTGTTACGGCAAATGGCTAAAAACGACCAACAGGCGTTGATTGATAGCATCGAAGGCGCACTGATACCCGATTCGCAGGTGCCGCTTGAGGGGGCGCAAATGCGCCATCAGTACGTGAAAAAGCTATTAAAGTACCCTCGTCGCTAAACCGTCACAGAACATGACGACGTGTCATAGAATTGTCATGCAGGATGCCTATAGTCGCTCTGTTTTTATTTTTATGTATTTGTACATGGAGAAAATAAATTGAAACAGAGCGCACTTTTCATCGCATTACTTCCCCTGTTAATTACCCCTGCTATTCATGCGGACACGACGAAAAACCACGTGCTGGATAATCGTGCGGCAAAAGGTGATATCACCCAACCTGGCGGCGCACGTCGACTGTCAGAAGATCAGACCGCAGCTATTCGCGCTTCGCTGAATGACAAACCGGCGAAAAACATCATTCTGCTGATTGGCGATGGTATGGGTGATTCCGAAATTACCGCAGCGCGAAATTATGCCGAAGGTGCCGGTGGCTTTTTTAAAGGCATTGATGCATTACCCCTTACCGGACAATATACCCATTACTCGCTGGATAAAAAAAACGGCAAACCGGATTACGTAACGGATTCCGCTGCATCTGCAACGGCCTGGTCCACCGGCGTGAAAACCTATAACGGCGCGCTGGGTGTGGACATCCACGAAAAAGATCATCAAACCCTCCTTGAGATAGCAAAGGCGGCGGGGCTGGCAACCGGCAACGTCTCTACCGCTGAAATTCAGGATGCTACCCCGGCGGCCCAGGTGTCACATGTGACATCGCGTAAGTGCTATGGCCCGTCGGTCACCAGCGAAAAATGCCCAACGAATGCGCTGGAAAAGGGCGGTAAAGGTTCTATTGCCGAGCAACTGCTGAATGCGCGTGCTGACGTGACGCTGGGCGGTGGGGCGAAAACCTTTGCAGAAACCGCCACTGCGGGTGAATGGCAGGGCAAAACGCTGCGTGAGCAGGCTCAGGTGCGGGGTTATCAGATGGTGAGCGATGCCGCGTCTCTGGCCGCAGTTACCGAAGCTAACCAGAACAAACCTCTGCTGGGGCTTTTCTCTGACGGCAATATGCCCGTGCGTTGGGAAGGGCCAAAAGCTTCTTACCACGGCAACATTGATAAACCTGCAGTGACCTGTACACCAAACCAGAAACGCGATGCTAGCGTACCGACGCTGGCCGCGATGACGGATAAAGCCATCTCTCTGCTGAGCAAGAACGAAAAAGGCTTCTTCCTGCAGGTAGAAGGCGCGTCAATTGATAAACAAGACCATGCGGCTAATCCATGTGGTCAGATTGGCGAAACGGTAGACCTGGACGAAGCGGTGCAGAAGGCGCTGGAATTCGCGAAGAAAGACGGTAACACCCTGGTGGTGGTCACCGCTGACCATGCGCACGCCAGTCAGATCATTCCGTCAGATACCAAAGCACCAGGCCTGACTCAGGCGCTGAACACCAAAGATGGTGCGGTAATGGTGTTGAGCTATGGCAACTCTGAGGAAGAGTCTATGGAACATACCGGCACGCAGCTGCGTATTGCGGCGTACGGCCCGCATGCGGCCAACGTGGTAGGGCTGACCGATCAGACCGATCTGTTCTACACCATGAAATCCGCTCTTGGGCTGAAATAAGAGAGACACCCGGTAGAAATTATGGCTGCCGGGTGGTTTTTTTCCTGTCACAGAGCCAGACTTAGCGTGTATGTTCACAAAAGGATGGTGTAATGAAAGCAACAATACTGGTTACCTTGCTCTCAGGTATGTTCCTGATGGCTTCGGCGAACGCGGAAGAAAAAACATTAACCCCTCAACAACAGCGCATGACTACCTGTAACCAACAGGCAACAGCGAAGACTCTGAAAGGCGATGCCCGCAAGACCTATATGAGCGATTGTCTCAAAAATGGTGCATCCAAACCGGATGAGAAAAGCCTGACGCCACAGCAACAAAAAATGCGGGAATGTAACGCTCAGGCCACTGAACAATCACTGAAAGGTGACGATCGTAAGAAGTTTATGAGCGGTTGCCTGAAGAAAAAATCATAGTTCTAACGGGTGAGTCGTTGTCCTGGCTCACCCAAAATTTCATACTTTCCCCGAAAACCCCCTCTCTATAATTTGGGAAATATTTCAGAATATTCCCAAAAAATGATGAATGATGAAAATTTTTACAATAAAGAGAGTATTCGGGAAGAGTGGCATCAAAACCTTTCTCAGGATGACTCGCATCGTACGGGCATTCGCTTTGCCCGGCGGGTTCGGCTGGCACGAATGGTCGGGCTGGCAGCGATGTTCTTCCCCATTGCCGGAGTACTGGTAACCCAGTTTCTGGCTGGCGGCTGGTGGTTGTTGCTGGTTGGCTGGGCGTTTGTCTGGCCTCATCTTGCCTGGCAGATTACCTGTCGTGCTCCCGATCCTTTTCGCCGCGAAATCGTAAACCTGAAGGTCGATGCCGTCATCGCCGGGGTATGGATTGGCCTGATGGGAGGAAATGCCCTGCCCACGACCGCACTGGTCATGATGATAGGTATGAATATGATGGGATCGGGTGGCTGTCGCTTATTCCTTGCTGGCGTGACCATGACCCTGCTGTCGGCCGTGGTGACGTTATCATTGACCGGCAGAATCGTGACGTTCTCTCCCGAGCCGCTGGAGTGGTGGCTGACTCTGCCCGTTTTTATGCTGTATCCCATGCTCTTTGCCTGGGTGAGCCACCAGACCGCGGTCCGGCTGGCAGAAAATAGACACCGACTGGAACTGATGAGCACCCACGATGGCATGACAGGTGTCTTCAACCGCCGCCACTGGGAGACGCTCCTGCGTAACGAATATGAACAGTGCCGTCACAACCACCGGCAGACGACAATTTTGCTCATCGATATCGATCACTTTAAGGGGATTAACGACACCTGGGGGCACGATGTGGGTGACGAAGCGATTATCGCCATCACTCGCCAGCTACAGATGACGCTACGTTCAGGGGATTTTATTGGCCGTTTCGGTGGGGATGAGTTCGCGATAATTATGTCCGGAACGCCTGCCGAAAATGCGATCGCCGCAATGTCACGTGTTCACGAGCGGCTGAAAAAACTGTCGTTACCCGGCGCACCCTCAGAGCGGCTGCGCATTAGCGTAGGTGTGGCTCCCTGGAGTACACAGTTTGGTCACTACCGCGAGTGGTTAAAAGCGGCAGACATTGCGCTGTATAAAGCCAAAAATGCCGGACGGGGTCGTACCGAGGTGGCCGCCTGACGCCCGGCAGGGGGATCAGGATTTACTCAGCTTTTCTGATTTTTCCATGCATTTGACCATTGCCTCAATGACGGCCGCGCGGAACCCGCGTTCTTCCAGCACACGCACTGCTTCAATGGTGGTTCCCCCCGGGGAGCAGACCATATCTTTCAGTTCACCCGGGTGTTTGCCGGTTTCCAGTACCATTTTTGCCGAGCCCATGACGGCCTGCGCGGCAAATTTATAAGCCTGCGCGCGCGGCATACCGCCCAGCACAGCCGCGTCAGCCATGGCTTCAATAAACATAAAGACATACGCGGGAGCCGAGCCGCTTACGCCCACAACCGGGTGGATCATTGACTCGGCAATCACTTCCGCTTCACCGAAGCAGCGGAAAATGTTCAGGACATCTGCCACATCTTCCGTGGTGACCAGCGCGTTCGGCGTGATGGACGTCATACCGGCGTTGACCAGTGATGGGGTATTGGGCATCGCACGGACGATTTTACGGTCATGGCCCAGCGCACGCGCCAGTTGATCGAGGGTAACGCCCGCCGCAATTGAAACGACCAGCGTCTCTTTGTTCAGGCTGGAGGTGATTTCGCTCAGCACTTTGATCATGATGTTGGGTTTAACGGCTCCAAAGACGATATCCGCCACCTGAGCCACTTCCTGCGCGCTTTCGGCAGCGTTAATTCCGTATTCATCGTGCAGTGCGGCGACTTTATCCGGTGATGGGGTATAGACCCAAATCTGCCCCGGCAGCACCTGGCCGCTGGCAATCAGGCCACCCAGGATGGCTTTACCCATATTACCGCAGCCGATAAACCCGATTTTTTTCTCCATCATGTCTCTCCGTTATTATGCGTTGTTGTCTCTGATTGATAGCTTTATAGCTTAACAATGAAAAGCAGGCGACAATAGCCATCATTGTGATACCGGGGAGACAACATGGCGATTTGGGTTGATGCGGACGCCTGTCCGAATGTGATTAAAGAGATTTTGTTCCGCGCTGCCGAGCGCGTGCAGATGCCGCTTACGCTGGTGGCGAACCAGAATATCCGCGTGCCGCCGTCGAAATTTATTCGCTCGCTGCGGGTGCCCGCCGGGTTTGATGTGGCAGATAATGAAATTGTGCGTCTGTGCAGCGCTGAAGATCTGGTGATCACCGCGGATATCCCGCTGGCTGCGGAAGTGCTGGAGAAAGGCGCGGCGGCGCTAAACCCTCGTGGTGAGCGTTATTCACCCGCGACCATCCGGGAAAAACTCACTATGCGAGATTTTATGGATACGCTGCGTGCCAGCGGCGTGCAGACCGGTGGACCGGACAGCTTATCCCAGCGTGACCGTCAGCAGTTTGCCGCTGAGCTGGATAAATGGCTACTGGAAGTGAAGCGCCGCACCGCGTAATGATAACCATTGTCAAATTGTGGTACAGTGTGGCCTCCACAGGGTTGTCATCCCGTACCGCTTTGCAGTAAAGTTAACGCAACATCTTCTGCAATCATTTCTTTACAGTCTTCAGCCTTCCGGCATCAAGGGGAACACCTGGTTATGAACCAACCCATCTTTTTAGTTGGCCCCCGCGGCTGTGGGAAAACCACCGTTGGTCTTGCACTGGCACGCGCGTGTCAAAGCCAGTTTATTGATACCGACCACTGGCTGCAGGAGCATGCTGGTCAAACCATCGCAGAGATTGTCGAAAAAGAGGGCTGGGAAAGCTTTCGCGCACGTGAAACCGCTGCGCTGGAAGCAGTAACGGCACCGGCAACCGTGATTGCAACGGGGGGCGGTATTATTCTGGCGGAGTACAATCGCCAGTTTCTGCGCGAAAAAGGGATTGTGATTTACCTCTGTGCGCCGGTGTCTACCCTGGTGGGAAGGCTGGAAGCGTTTCCGGAAGAGGGGCAGCGCCCGACGTTGACCGGAAAACCGATAAGCGAAGAGGTCAGCGACGTGTTGGCTGAACGCGATGCGTTATACCGTGAGGCAGCACATCATGTTGTGGATGCCTCTGTCTCCCCGGAGCAGGTTGTTGATTCTGTTGTCACCGCGCTACGTTTAGCCCGGGCCAGTTAACGGGCATCTATACTTATAGTTCACCCCCCGACTCGCTGGATGAACTATGCCAAACAGACCTCCTTACCCTCGCAGTGCACGCGTTGTTACCGTCGAAAAAGGCCATCCCGGGCATACTTTGACCTGGTATCAGCTGCGTGCCGATTATCCCCATCCGGACTCGTTAATTAGCGAACACGAGACGGAACAGGAAGCGCTGGATGCCAAACAGCGTTATGAAGATCCCGAAAAGTCCTGAACACAATCTCAATGTGCACATTACCGTGCATGAGTCACACTTTTCATTCATTGGAAATGTTAAGCAGGAGTTAATATTTAGTTATTACAGGTGGATTCGGAAAGGCCAGCTGATCTTTACATTTCGCGGTAGGGATCAGCTGCTACGCTTGGGGCTGTTTTGGTGAAAAAACGAACTGTGCAGCGTGGTGAGCCTGTACCTGTGTGATGGCTGTGGTGGTAATGGAAGGCGATCAAAATGAAGGCGACGTTGGCGATCCTCACCATTGGTGTGGTCCCTGTAAGCGAAGTGTTACCGCTCTTAACAGAGCATGTCTCTGAACAACAGATCACGCATCTTAGCCTGTTGGGTAAGATGAGTCGGGAAGAGGTCATGGAAGACTACGCTGTAGAAGAGGGGGAGGATCCCCTGCCGACGTTATTAAGTGACGGTAAACTGGCGAATGTGTCACGTCCGAAAATCGAGCGCTCTCTTCAGGGGGTAATTGAAGTGCTTGATAACCAAGGTTATGACGTCATTTTACTGATGAGTACCGCGCCGATTAAGGGATTCATTGCGCGTAATGCCATTTTACTGGAGCCGCTACGGATTATTCCTCCGCTGGTGGCCTCCATTGTTGACGGGCATCAGGTGGGGGTAATTGTCCCTCTTGAGGCGCTTCTGGATAACCAGGCGGCAAAATGGCAAGTGCTGGAAAAAACGCCGCTGTATGCGCTGGCGAATCCCGTCTGGGATAGTGAGGCCGCGCTCATTGCGGCAGGGGAGACGTTGCTGGAAAGAGGGGCTGATGTGCTTATCCTGGACTGCCTCGGGTTCCATCAACATCATCGTGATTTACTGCAAAAGGCGCTTGATGTACCGGTGTTGTTATCCAATGTTCTGATGGCCCGGCTGGCGTCAGAATTACTGGCATAATGATTTTACGTGACAGGTCATGAGCATGGCCCCTATAGTGGATTTTTATCTAAGAATATAAGGGCCAGTTCATGCTTCAAAGTAACGAATACTTTTCCGGCAAAGTGAAATCCATTGGTTTTACCAGCAGCAGCACTGGCCGCGCCAGCGTTGGTGTGATGGCTGAAGGGGAATACACCTTTGGTACAGCCGAAGCTGAAGAAATGACGATTGTCAGCGGTGCGCTGAACGTTTTACTGCCAGGCGAAACTGAATGGAAAGTTTACGCTGCCGGAGACGTTTTCAACGTCCCTGGCCACAGCGAGTTCCATCTGCAGGTTGCTGAACCTACCTCTTATCTGTGCCGTTACCTGAAATAAACGGTTTAATACCCTCTCCCTTTTGGGGAGAGGGTCAGAGTGAGGGGATTACCTCTGCGCTTCTCCGCCGAGGCCTTCCACCAGACTCTGAATCAACGCCGCCAGTTCCCCGGTCATCAGGATAAAATCGGCGTCAAAGCGCTGGGCGTAATCTTCCCTGTCGATATCTTCGTTCTGATCGCGCAGTTCATCGCAGAACTTCAGGCGCTTCACGGAGCCGTCGTCGCACATCACAAACTGAATACGTTGCTGCCAGTCGAGAGCCAGTTTGGTTACCACTTTGCCCGCTTCAATGTGCACGGCGATTTCGTCGCTCACCAGCTCCTGTTTCTTCGCGCGGATCACACCGCCATCTTCCAGCAGGGCTTTTAGCTCGGCTTCATCCAGCAACTGGAAGCCCTGTGCGGCAGTACCGCTGCGCACCCACTCGGTCAGCGTCAGCTCGATAGGCGTTTCCATTGCCAGTGGAACCACCGGTAAAGAGCCGAGGCTCTTACGCAGCAGGGCCAGCGTATCTTCCGCTTTCTTAGCACTGGCGCAGTCCACCATGATCAGCCCGTTGACGGTATCGATCCACATCATGGTCTGGCTAAAGCGGCTAAATGCGCGTGGCAGCAGAGAGTGCAGCACTTCATCTTTCAGTGAATCTTTTTCGGTCTTTTTCAGCTTGCGGCCCTGTTCGGCTTCCAGCTTGAAAATTTTCGCTTCGAGAGCTTGCTTCACCACCGGTGTCGGCAGGATTTTCTCTTCCTTACGGGCACAAACGATGATTTGACCGGTGCTGCTGGCATGGGTCAGTGCATCGCTTTGTGAACCCATTGGAGGAACCCAACCGGTTTTTGCCATATCCTGGCTACCGCAAGGGGAAAAGGTATAAGCGGCTAACTGTTTTTCCATCTCTTCTGCACGCAGCGAAACGTCGCGGCTGAGACGGTAAACCATCAAATTTTTGAACCACAGCATGATAATTTCCACGGCCTTGTCGTTAAATCAGCGGGCATGATAACGAATTGTCGCATCGCTTGCATTGCTAATCGGGAA
Source organism: Enterobacter cloacae (assembly GCA_014169315.1). NCBI lineage: Bacteria > Pseudomonadati > Pseudomonadota > Gammaproteobacteria > Enterobacterales > Enterobacteriaceae > Enterobacter > Enterobacter cloacae. The sequence continues at coordinate 937,612 of AP022133.1, forward strand.
GCGTGCTTCTACTCTGTTGATAATCAGAATAATGAGGAGAGTCTTGTGCGTATTGGGATTGATTTGGGCGGCACCAAAACAGAAGTCATTGCACTGAGCGAGCAGGGGGAACAACTGTTTCGCCACCGCCTGCCCACGCCGCGTGATGATTATCACCAGACTATCGAGACGATTGCCCGGCTTGTCGACATGGCAGAGCAGGCTACTGGGCAGGTGGGCACCGTTGGGATGGGCATTCCGGGGTCGATTTCGCCTTATACCGGCGTGGTTAAAAACGCCAACTCCACCTGGCTCAATGGTCAGCCTTTTGATAAAGATTTGAGCGCGCGCCTGAATCGTGAGGTGCGCCTGGCGAATGATGCTAACTGTCTGGCGGTATCAGAAGCCATTGACGGTGCAGCCGCAGGCGCACAGACCGTCTTTGCGGTCATCATCGGCACCGGGTGTGGTGCCGGTGTGGCCTTCGGCGGGCGCGCCCATATCGGCGGTAACGGTACGGCGGGCGAGTGGGGGCACAATCCACTGCCGTGGATGGATGAAGATGAACTCAAATACCGTGCCGAAGTGCCGTGTTATTGCGGTAAACAGGGTTGTATTGAGACGTTTATTTCCGGCACCGGTTTTGCCACCGATTACCACCGTCTGAGTGGTCAGCCCCTCAGGGGCAATGAGATTATGCGTCTGGTTGAAGAGCAGGATCCGGTTGCGGAGCTGGCGCTCAGCCGCTACGAAATGCGCCTGGCGAAATCACTGGCACATGTGGTGAATATTCTCGATCCCGACGTGATTGTACTGGGAGGCGGGATGAGCAACATTGACCGGCTGTACACCACGGTGCCGAACCTGGTGAAACCGTGGGTATTCGGCGGCGAGTGCGAAACCCCGATCCGCAAAGCGGTACACGGGGATTCCAGCGGTGTGCGCGGCGCAGCGTGGCTGTGGCCGGAATAAAAGCAAAACTGTTTTTAGTGTTTGTTCCCTCTCCCTGTGGGAGAGGGCCAGGGTGAGGGCATCAGACCGCACAGATCCAACACTCACTCCACCGCAAACACCTTATCCAGCTTGCTATACCCCAGCCCGTTGATCTTCTTCACTTTGATCTGCACCGGAATACGTTCTTTCATCGCCTCGACGTGACTGATCACGCCAATGGTTTTCCCGGTGGCATTCAGTGCGTCGAGTGCATCCAGTGCAGTATCCAGCGTTTCACTATCGAGCGTGCCAAAACCTTCATCCAGGAACAGCGAATCAATCCGCGTTTTGTGGCTCACCAGGTCGGAAAGCGCCAGCGCCAGCGCCAGGCTGACCAGGAAACTTTCGCCGCCGGACAGGGTGCGGGTATCGCGTACCGCATCAGCCTGCCAGGTATCGACCACTTCCAGCTCCAGCGCGTCGCTGACTTTACGTTGCAACAGATAGCGACCGTGCAGACGGTTGAGCTGCTGGTTCGCGAGCCAGACCAGATTATCCAGCGTCAGCCCCTGCGCAAACTTACGGAACCGGTCACCGGTACTGGAGCCAATCAGTGAATTCAGATAGCCCCAGTCATCTGCCAGACGAGCCGCCTCTTCAATTTGCTGCATGAGCACCTGCTGGTGAAGGCGGTTATCGCTATCCTGTTTGAGCTGCTGGCGGATCTCCCCCTGATGAGTGGTGTTCTCGCGAAGCCGTTGTGCCAGCTGTTGTAATTGCGTCTGCAGGGTTTGTGCATCGGTGTCCAGTCCTTCCGGGCGCAGCGCATGATGTGCCTGCAACTGCTGGTGTGCTTGTCCGGACAGTGCCGTCGCCTGCTGGAGCAGGTTTTCCAGCGTCTGCTTTTGTTGCTCAAGACGGTGGATCGTCTCCTCATCAAGCAGAGCGGCCAGAAATGCCTCCCGATCGGCGAAGCAGCTTTCCGCCAGCGCCGTGGAAAATTGTGTTGTGGAGTGCTGCAAACGCTCACTTTCCAGATTTTCCTGCTGCTGCAGCGTGGCAAGCTGGCTTTGCAACGATACACATTCGTCGTGGATCTCACGCCAGTTTTCAGGAATAACCGGTTCGGCCTCTGTGGCATCCGCTACCGGAAGCGTGTCGAGTAGTGGGATCAGGGCGTTAATGCGTTCCTGAATAATGCCATGCTGAGTCTGTTTCTCCTGCCACTGTGCGAACTCCGTTTCACGGATGTTCAGCCAGGTCGCCTCTGTACCTTCGTCGGGTACGCTAAGCGACAGAGTGAGAAGGGTGTTTTCCAGTGTCTGACGCGTAGACGTCAGCTGTTGTTGATACTGACGCTCCTGCTCTTCCTGTTCGCGCAATTGGTTTTGCAGTGTCAGACGCTGGCTGAGTTGATAAAGCTGGCGTTCATAGTGTTCCTGTGCGTTCATCCAGGTGGCAATATCTTCCTGAATACTCAGAGAAATGTTCAAGGATGCGCAAACATCCAGCCACTCTTTAGTGAGTGTTTGCTCTTCCTGAGAAAGCGTCTGTGTTTCGTCTGTTTCACGCTGGATCTGTTGAGTCAGGGCATTGACCTGCCCCAGAACCAACAGACCTTCATCTTTCAGCGAGGCGACCTCTTTTTCCAGAGCATCCCGGCGGCGCTGATTGTCCGTTAGCTCAATGGATTGATATTTCTCGATGGCGGGGTGTTCGCTGGAACCACACAATGGGCAGGGTTTACCTGCTTCAAGCTGTGAACGATAGTTTTCCAGATCCTTAATCGTTGCTTCACGCTCACACAGCGCCTTCAGGTCTGAATAATGCTGGTTTTTCTCTTTATACTGCTGTCGACGCAGCGTTAGCGTTTCGTTAAGTTTTGCCTGCTCCGCCTGGGCTTTTTGCACGCTTTCAGCGTTCTGGTGCAGCCGCTTTTGCAGTGGCTGATAGCGGGCATGAAGTGCGGTCAGGCGCTGGCGGAAAGTCCGCGCCTGTGTCTGCTGCTCTATTGCTATCGCGACGTCATCCGCCGTGAGCGTCAGGCCATTTTCTGGCATAGCCTCCAGCTTCTTGCGCAATTCAATAATACGTGCTGACTGTGTAGCCAGTTGATTTCTGTCGCGATCCAGCTGGGAAAAGTGCGCGCGCCAGCCAGCAATCTCCTGACCCCACTGACGGAGTCGCTCGTGCTCAGCCAGCCACTGTGCCAGGGCTGTCTGTTCGGTCTGAAGCTGCTCATGGGTGCGCAGAGCGCTGTTGCGGATACGCGAACGCAGCGAGGTTTTTGTAAGTAAGCGAGTATTTACTTCACTCATCCGCTGTTTGGTCTGGGTAAGACGCGTGGTCTGCTCCTGTTGACGTTCCCACAGCGGTCGCAACTGGGTGGCGGGCTGGGCCAGCTGGAGTTTGGCCAGTTCCGGTGCCGCATCTGTAAGTGCCTGTTGCGCCTGCTGCTGTGCGGCTGATGCGCGCTGCTGTTCACGCATGAGTTCATCATTACGCGTAAGCCACTGAAAATCACTCTGTTGGCTTTGCTGTTGCACCAGCAGGGTTTTCTCTTCGTCAGTAAGTGCCTGCAAACTTTGCTGTAACTGCTGTTGCTGCTCTTCGCTCAACAGCACGACGCCTGCCGCCTGGGCTTCACACATCTCAAGCGCGTTGCGGGCGGCTTTGTGTTCCTCAAACACTCTCGCTGAAATCTGGCCATAGATCTCCGTCCCGGTCAGCTCTTCCAGCAGCTCAGCGCGATCGCTCGGTTTAGCGTTGAGGAATGCCGCAAACTGCCCCTGTGAAAGCAGCATCGAGCGGGTAAAGCGACCGTAATCCAGCCCGGTGAGTGCTGCGGTTTGCTCCAGTTTATCGGTGACTTTATCGGCCAGAATTTTGCCGTCCTCGCAGCGCGCCAGCTCCACGCGCGGAGCCTGTAAGTTCCCCTCCGGCTGATTGCGGGCGCGGTTCTGGCTCCAGAACGCGCGGTAGGCAATACCTTTCACTTCAAACTCAACCTCTGCCAGACACTCGGCAGTATCACGCGTCATCAGGTCGTTCTGAGCCTGAGACACTTTTTGCAGGCGCGGCGTCTCGTGGTAGAGCGCCAGGCAAATGGCGTCGAGCAGCGTGGTTTTCCCGGCACCCGTGGCACCCGTAATGGCAAACAACCCGTTGCTGGCAAACGGTTCAGCGGTAAAGTCGATTTTCCACTCACCCTTGAGGGAGTTGAGGTTCTTCAGACGCAGGCTCAGAATTTTCATGCGTTTTCTTCCTCATCATTAAGGGCATGCAGCGTATGGGTAAACAACTCGTTGAGTCGGGCACGCTTTGCGTCGTCCATCTCTTCCTGGGACAACCGACGTGCAAACACCTCTTCAACCCTGAGTTCGCTGAGTGTTTCACGCTGAGCTCCGAGCAGAATTTTCTCGCGCTGTTCGCGGCTGCGGCGCACCAGTAAAACCTCGACGGGGAGATCTTCCGTCAGCGCCTGAATTTTACGCTGCATATCATGCAGATAGTCGTCAGTGGTGATTTCGATATCCAGCCAGACAGGGGGGTTCTGTTCGATGCCGCGCCACTGTTCAAGCTGGGCGGTGATGGCGGCCAGATCGCCTTTTAGCACGGCCAGCGGCTGGGTGACGGGCACCTCAAGCGCCTCAACGGCGCTGAGTTTGCCGTCGGTAAAGCTCACCAGATGCACAGATTTCGCTTTACCTGTTTCATCAAAGCTGAGCGAAATGGGCGAGCCGCAGTAGCGAATGTGCTCGCAACCGCCGATGACCTGCGCGCGGTGAATATGCCCGAGCGCAATGTAATCGGCCGGTGGAAAGTTTTGCGCCGGGAAGGCATCCAGCGTGCCAATATAAATGTCACGAACCGCGTCACTTTTGCTGGCTCCGACGGTCGTCAGATGCCCGGTGGCAATCACCGGGATCGGTTGCTCACCGCGCAGGGTGCAGGCATCGGCATATTGCTGGTGGTAATAGTCGGTGATGCTCTGCAACAGGTGCTGCTGTTTTTCACCACCGGAAAGCCCCGCCTGGCTTTGCACGATATCGCGCGGGCGCAGGAAGGGAACCGGGCACAGCACTGCCCCCGGTGTACCGTCGCGTTTTTTCAGGATCTGCGGGGCGTGTCCGGCGCTGGCGACCACGGTAGTATTGAGGAAGGCCAGAATGTCACGAGATTCATTCAGTGTCGCTACGGAGTCGTGGTTACCGGCGACAATCACCAGATGGCAGCCCGTCTGCTGCAGGTTAACCACGAAACGGTTATACAGTTCTCGCGCATAGCTGGGTGGTGATCCGGTATCAAAGATATCGCCTGCCACAATAATCGCATCCACCTCGTGCGACCGGGCTGTGTCCAGCAACCAGTTCAGGAATGCTTCATGTTCAGCGGCGCGGCTTTTACTGTAAAAATTTTGACCCAGATGCCAGTCCGAGGTGTGAAGTATGCGCATAAGAGATCCGTGGCAAAAAATGGAAAGCAGGATTATAAACTTTCAGGGAACGGAAAATAACCGCTGTAATAAAACAACAGTTTGCCATTTCTGGTGGTAATGTTTTTCATAAATCTGTCATAAATCTGACGCATAATGACGCCGCATTACAAACTTGTAACTTAAATAAGATAAGACAGGGCAAAGTATGGCGAGACGTATTCTGGTCGTAGAAGATGAAGCTCCGATCCGTGAAATGGTGTGCTTCGTGCTCGAACAAAATGGCTTTCAGCCGGTTGAAGCGGAAGATTATGACAGCGCGGTGAACCAGCTGAATGAGCCCTGGCCCGACTTGATTCTGCTTGACTGGATGTTGCCCGGTGGGTCCGGGTTGCAGTTTATCAAGCACATTAAACGTGAAGCGATGACCCGTGACATTCCGGTGGTCATGCTGACGGCGCGCGGTGAAGAAGAAGATCGCGTGCGCGGTCTGGAAACCGGCGCGGACGATTACATTACCAAACCATTTTCGCCGAAAGAGCTGGTTGCCCGCATCAAGGCCGTGATGCGCCGAATTTCACCGATGGCGGTGGAAGAGGTGATTGAGATGCAGGGCCTGAGCCTTGACCCAACCTCACACCGCGTCATGACCGGCGAAAATCCCCTCGATATGGGGCCTACCGAATTTAAACTCCTGCACTTCTTTATGACTCACCCTGAACGCGTATACAGCCGCGAGCAGTTGCTGAATAACGTCTGGGGAACTAACGTGTATGTCGAAGACCGGACGGTTGACGTACATATCCGCCGCCTGCGTAAAGCGCTGGAACTGAGCGGCCACGATCGCATGGTACAGACGGTCCGTGGTACGGGTTATCGTTTTTCTACCCGTTTCTGAACAATGACAGGAGTGTGACGCGTGCTGGAACGTCTGTCATGGAAAAGGCTCGTCTTTGAACTGATCTTATGTTGTATACCGGCCTTCATTCTGGGGGCCTTCGTTGGATATTTACCGTGGTTTCTGCTGGTATCTGTCACCGGGTTGCTGATCTGGCATTTCTGGAACTTACTGCGCCTCTCCTGGTGGCTGTGGGTGGACAGAAGTATGACACCTCCGCCGGGGCACGGAAGCTGGGAACCGCTGCTTTACGGTCTGCACCAGATGCAGATGCGTAATAAAAAGCGCCGCCGTGAGCTGGGCAGCCTGATCAAACGTTTTCGCAGTGGCGCGGAGTCACTGCCGGATGCGGTCATTCTGACCACCGAAGAGGGGACGATCTTCTGGTGTAATGGCCTGGCGCAACAGCTGCTAGGCCTGCGCTGGCCGGATGATAACGGTCAGAACATCCTCAACCTTTTGCGCTACCCGGAGTTCACGCTGTATCTGAAAAAGCGTGATTTTACGCGTCCGCATAACCTGAGGCTCAACAGCGGTCGCCATCTGGAGATCCGCGTGATGCCGTACAGCGAACGACAGTGGCTGATGGTGGCGCGTGACGTTACCCAGATGCACCAGCTGGAAGGAGCTCGGCGCAACTTTTTTGCCAACGTGAGCCACGAGTTACGCACGCCGCTGACGGTGCTGCAGGGTTACCTGGAAGTGATGCAGGAGCAAATTCTCGAAGGCGCACCGCGCGAGAAAGCGCTGCACACGATGCGTGAGCAAACGCACCGGATGGAAGGGCTGGTCAAACAGCTTCTGACGTTATCGAAAATTGAAGCCGCACCCACGCTCGCGCTGAATGACACCATTGATGTACCGATGATGCTGCGGGTGGTGGAGCGTGAAGCACAGACCCTGAGCCATAAAAAACATCAGCTGACGTTTGAGGTCGATAACAACCTGAAAGTGCTCGGCAGTGAAGATGAACTGCGTAGTGCCATTTCTAACCTGGTGTATAACGCAGTGAATCATACCCCGGAGGGGACACATATTGTGGTGCGCTGGCAGCATCTTCCGACGGGCGCTGAGTTTAGCGTCGAGGACAATGGGCCGGGGATCGCACCTGAACATCTTCCGCGCCTGACGGAGCGCTTCTACCGTGTGGATAAGGCGCGCTCGCGGCAGACCGGGGGAAGTGGTCTGGGGCTGGCGATTGTGAAACATGCGGTTAATCATCATGAAAGCCGTCTTGATATTCAAAGCACGATTGGGAAGGGAACCCGCTTCAGTTTCGTTATCCCGGAACGATTAATTGCCAAAAAGATCGCCTGACAGCAGGTGTGTCATCTTACCTTTCCACGGGTCAGCTATTGCTGGCCCGTTTGCTTTGCAGTCAGGTGAAACACGAATGAATTTTATACGCCTGATGCTTTTTTGTTCGCATGATTAGCCGTGGGTTTTTCTTATAATTAGCGTATTATTCTGGTTGGTTTTTTCATGCTGGCATTTTGTTCTGGTTTTGCGATCCCACCTTGCCTTTAAACGTTATAAGCGTTTAAATTGCCCCCCAGATACTGTCATAGCGACTGTATTTGCGTGGTAAATCGAAAAACTATTCTTCTCCACGCCAGGACGGGAGCATTTCCCGCTGAAATTGAGCAAATTTTCCGCTGTATTGTCCCGCCAGGGGAGAGCGAAAATCTCAATGTTTTCAACACCACATCCACAGGCAGTAAGGTTTTATGACCCATCACTTAAAATCGCGTGACATCATCGCGCTGGGCTTTATGACATTTGCGCTGTTCGTTGGCGCAGGCAACATCATTTTCCCTCCAATGGTTGGCTTACAGGCTGGTGAACACGTCTGGACAGCTGCGTTTGGTTTCCTGATTACTGCCGTGGGTCTGCCGGTGCTGACCGTTATCGCGCTGGCGAAAGTTGGCGGCGGTGTCGACAGCCTCAGCACGCCAATTGGCAAAGTGGCGGGTGTCCTGCTGGCAACCGTCTGCTACCTGGCTGTTGGCCCGCTGTTTGCGACGCCACGTACCGCGACCGTTTCCTTCGAAGTGGGGATTGCCCCGCTGACCGGTGATGGCGCGATGCCGCTGTTTATCTATAGCCTGATCTACTTTGCTATCGTGATTCTGGTTTCCCTCTATCCGGGCAAACTGCTGGATACCGTGGGTAACTTTCTTGCACCAATGAAAATTGTGGCGCTGATTGTGCTGGCTGTTGCCGCCATCATCTGGCCGGTTGGCCCTATCAGCGAGGCGATGGACGCGTACAAAAACGCAGCCTTCTCTAACGGTTTTGTGAACGGCTACCTGACGATGGATACGCTGGGCGCAATGGTGTTTGGTATCGTTATCGTTAACGCCGCGCGTTCCCGTGGTGTGACCGAAGCACGTCTGCTGACCCGCTACACTATCTGGGCGGGCCTGATGGCCGGTGTTGGCCTGACGCTGCTGTATCTGGCGCTGTTCCGTCTGGGCTCCGATAGCGCGATGCTGGTGGATCAGAACGCGAACGGTGCGGCAATCCTGCATGCTTACGTACAGCACACCTTCGGCGGAGCGGGTAGCCTGCTGCTGGCGGTACTGATTTTCCTGGCGTGCCTGGTGACGGCGGTTGGTTTGACCTGTGCGTGTGCGGAGTTCTTCGCGCAGTATCTGCCACTCTCTTACCGTACGCTGGTGTTTATCCTGGGTATCTTCTCTATGGCGGTGTCAAACCTGGGGCTGAGCCACCTGATTCAGGTCTCTATCCCGGTGCTGACGGCTATCTATCCGCCGTGTATCGTGCTGGTGGTGCTGAGCTTCACCCGCCCGTGGTGGAATAATGCTTCGCGAATTATTGCGCCAGCCATGTTTATTAGCCTGATTTTTGGTATCCTTGACGGAATTAAAGCATCAGCATTCAGTGCAATATTGCCTGCCTGGACACAGCGTCTGCCGCTGTCCGAACAGGGGCTGGCCTGGCTGATGCCAACCGTTGTTGCACTGGTTCTGGCCATTATCTGGGATCGTGCTGCAGGGCGTCAGGTCGCATCGAACGCTCATTAATCAACGGCAACAAACTGTTTAACCACGGGGCTTAAGGCCCCGTGGTTTTTTGTTTTTTTCGTGTTGAATGGCAAGATTTAAATGGAAAGCAATAACAAACTCAAACGCGGGCTAAGCACTCGCCACATTCGCTTTATGGCGCTGGGCTCTGCAATTGGTACCGGCCTTTTTTATGGCTCCGCAGATGCCATTAAAATGGCTGGCCCAAGCGTTCTGCTGGCCTACATCATTGGCGGCGTAGCGGCCTATATCATCATGCGCGCGCTGGGGGAGATGTCGGTTCACAACCCTTCCGCCAGCTCGTTCTCGCGTTATGCGCAGGAAAACTTAGGCCCGCTGGCCGGGTTTATCACCGGCTGGACATACTGTTTTGAAATCCTGATTGTGGCCATTGCCGACGTGACGGCGTTTGGCATTTACATGGGCGTCTGGTTCCCGGCGGTACCGCACTGGATTTGGGTGCTGAGCGTGGTGCTGATCATCTGCGCCGTCAACCTGATGAGCGTGAAAGTGTTTGGTGAGCTGGAGTTCTGGTTCTCCTTCTTCAAGGTTGCCACCATCATCATCATGATTATCGCCGGTTTCGGTATCATCATCTGGGGGATCGGTAACGGTGGTCAACCGACCGGTATCCATAACCTCTGGAGCAACGGTGGCTTCTTCAGTAACGGCTGGCTCGGAATGGTAATGTCGCTACAGATGGTGATGTTTGCCTACGGTGGTATTGAGATTATCGGGATTACCGCTGGCGAAGCGAAAGATCCGGAGAAATCCATTCCGCGTGCCATCAACTCGGTGCCAATGCGTATTCTGGTGTTCTATGTGGGTACGCTGTTCGTCATCATGTCTATCTACCCGTGGAACCAGGTGGGCACCAACGGCAGCCCGTTTGTGCTGACCTTCCAGCACATGGGGATCGCGTTTGCTGCCAGCATTCTGAACTTTGTGGTGCTGACCGCGTCGCTTTCGGCGATCAACAGTGATGTTTTCGGCGTGGGCCGTATGCTGCACGGGATGGCGGAGCAGGGCAGTGCACCGAAGGTGTTTGCCAAAACGTCACGCCGTGGTACGCCGTGGGTGACCGTGGTGGTCATGACCGTTGCGCTGCTGTTCTCGGTGTATCTGAACTACATCATGCCGGAGAACGTCTTCCTTGTGATTGCGTCGCTGGCGACCTTCGCAACGGTGTGGGTGTGGATCATGATCCTGCTGTCGCAGATTGCGTTCCGTCGCCGTCTGTCGCCCTCCGATGTGAAAGCGCTGAAGTTTAAAGTGCCGGGCGGCGTGCCAACGACGGTAGCTGGGCTTATCTTCCTGGTCTTTATCATTGCCCTGATTGGCTATCACCCGGATACCCGTATTTCCCTGTACGTCGGTTTCGCGTGGATTGCCCTGCTGCTGGTGGGCTGGATGTTTAAATGTCGCCGCGACCGTCAGCTGGCTGAAGCACAGTAATTCCCTTTTCCCTCTCCCTGTGGGAGAGGGTTATTTTACCTCCTCCCCCGTCCTCCTCCCCCAATAAACCACATCATGATGAGCTAACCTTAATCACCCTGTGGCAAGGTGACGTCAATTTCATCAAAGGGGATTCGTGATGTTAAACGCCTGGCACCTTCCGGTTGCCCCATTTGTTAAGCAAAGCAAAGACAACCTTGTGATTACGCTCTGGCTGGCGGGAGAAAATCAGCCTGAACGCGTGACGCTGCGCGCCGAAGTGGATAATGAAGAAACGTCGCTGACGATGCACAAGCAGCGCAGTCAGCCGCAGCCTGGAGTGACGGCGTGGCAGGCCAGGATCGACTTAAGTAGCGGACAGCCGCGCCGTCGCTACAGTTTCAAACTGCTGTGGAACAACCGTCAGCTGTGGTTTGCCCCGCAGGGGTTTAGCCGTTTTCCGCCCGCACGGCTGGAGCAGTTTGCCGTTGATTGCCCGGATAATGGCCCGCAATGGGTCAACGATCAGGTCTTTTACCAGATCTTCCCGGATCGTTTCGCGCGCAGCACAACGCGTACTGCACAGCAGGATAAGATCTATTACCACCACGCGGCAGGCCACGACATTGTCCTGAAAGACTGGGATGAACCGCTGACCGATCGGGCAGGAGGGTCGACGTTTTACGGCGGCGATCTCGACGGTATCAGCGAAAAACTCCCGTACCTGAAAAAACTCGGCATCACGGCGCTGTACCTGAACCCGGTGTTTAAAGCCCCAAGCGTGCATAAATACGATACCGAAGATTATCGCCACGTCGACGAGCAGTTTGGCGGCGATGAGGCGCTGTTGCGCCTGAGAGAGAACACAAAAAATGAAGGCATGCGCCTGATTCTGGACGGTGTGTTCAACCACAGCGGTGATTCTCATGCCTGGTTTGACCGCCATAACCCGTTGATGGGAGGGGCATGCCACAACCCGGATTCACCTCAGCGCGACTGGTACAGCTTTAACGAAGATGGCCGTGCGCTCGACTGGTTGGGTTACCCGAGCCTGCCGAAACTGGATTTCCAGTCGCCTTCTCTGGTCAACGAAATCTACGGCGGTGAACACAGTATCGTGCGCCACTGGCTGAACGCGCCGTGGAACATGGACGGCTGGCGGCTGGATGTGGTGCATATGCTGGGGGAAGGCGGTGGGGCGCGTAACAACCTTCAGCATGTCGCCGGGATCACCCGTTCCGCGAAAGTTGCACAGCCGGAGGCGTTTGTCTTTGGCGAGCATTTTGGTGATGCGCGTCAGTGGCTGCAGGCCGATGCGGAAGATGCGGCGATGAACTATCGCGGCTTTACCTTCCCGCTGTGGGGCTTCCTTGCGAATACTGACATCTCCTACGATCCGCAGCATATCGACGCGGAAACCTGCATGGTGTGGATGGATAACTACCGTGCCAGCCTGTCACATCAGCAACAGCTACGTATGTTCAACCAGCTGGATAGCCACGATACTGCACGCTTTAAATCGTTGCTCGGCAAGGATGTGGCACGTCTGCCGCTGGCCGTCACCTGGCTCTTTACCTGGCCAGGCGTGCCATGCATTTACTATGGGGATGAAGTAGGCCTGGACGGCAATAACGACCCGTTCTGCCGTAAAACCTTCCCGTGGGAGCCTGCAAAACAGGACAAAGCGCTGCTCCGTCTGTATCAGCGCATGGCGAAACTGCGTAAACAGAACCAGGCTCTGCGCTACGGCGGCTGTCAGGTGGTATACGCCCACGATAACGTGGTGGTGTTTGCCCGCGTCTATAACCAGCAGCGTGTGCTGGTAGCCATTAACCGGGGTGAAGCCTGCGAAGTGGTGCTGGATAGCTCTCCGCTGCTGAACGTGAAGGCGTGGCAGTTGAAAGAGGGCAAAGGTGCTATTCAGGAGGGGATACTCTCTCTGCCTGCTATTTCCGCGTCAGTCTGGTTCGGTCATTAATCCTCATCTGCAACCGGTACTTATGCCGGTTGCAGAATATTTCCCCTAAGTTGTTCGGTTAAATTCAACAGAGGGGACAAATATCTTTAATATTCTCTCAATCAAATCTCGCTATACTCAATTTGCTTTATCAGTCAGGGCCCTTTCTCATATAGCACACAAACCGTTGGCTTTTAACTAATTGATTAAAAGGTACTTTTATGTCTATTCGTGAACTGATTGATCCATCCAACTCCGCATTGATTTTTATCGATCACCAACCGCAAATGTCCTTTGGTGTGGCCAATATTGACCGTCAATTATTGAAGAATAATACGGTTGCGCTGGCAAAAGCAGGCAAAATTTTTGATGTTCCGGTTATCTACACATCGGTAGAAACGAAAAGCTTTAGTGGCTATATCTGGCCAGAATTACTGGCGGTTCACCCGGATGTAAAACCGATTGAACGTACCTCCATGAACTCCTGGGAAGATGATGCGTTTGTTGCGGCAGTCAAAGCGACGGGCCGTAAAAAACTCATCATTTCAGCCCTGTGGACGGAAGTGTGCCTGACCTTCCCGGCACTGATGGCGCTGGATGAAGGTTACGAAGTCTATGTGGTGACGGATACCTCTGGCGGTACCTCCGTTGATGCCCACGAGCGTGCCATTGACCGTATGGTGCAGGCGGGCGCTGTGCCAGTGACCTGGCAGCAGGTGCTACTGGAGTATCAGCGCGACTGGTCACGCAAAGGAACCTACGACGCGGTAATGGACCTGGTACGTGAGCACAGCGGGGCTTACGGCATGGGCGTCGATTATGCCTATACCCTCGTTCACGGTGCGCCAGAGCGCAAAGCGTAAACCTTTCAGGGCGGGGTTCTCCCGCCCATCAATGACCAGGGAACTTTTATGGCGCAAACATCACATGTGACGCTGGTGATCACCCATATGTTACTTCCGGGACAAGCTGAGCGATATGAACAGTGGCTGGGCAAGATTATGCCTGTCGCGGCGGAATTTTCCGGCCATCTTGGTGCGAACGTAATCCGTCCGTCTGAAGGGCAAAACCTGTGGACGGTGATTATCCGCTTCGACACCATTGAACATCTCTACGCGTGGACGCAGTCCGAGACCCGCAACGCGCTGGTTAAAGAGATTGAACCGCTGCTGGCTGAAGGCGATAAAACCGAAGTACGTACCGAAGCGGCGTTCTGGTTTACACCGCCTGAGCCGCATGTGCGTAAGCCAAAGCAGTGGAAACAGTTTCTTATCACGCTGCTGGTCATCTTTCCCAGTACCAACATCGTGCCGCTGGTGACCGGTGCGCTGCTTCCTGGCCTGAAAGGCTCACTTCTGCTGCATTTGATTAACGATGCCTGTGTGGTCGCGCTGGTGGTCTGGCTCTGGATGCCCATCGTGACCCGTCTGTTTGCCGGATGGCTAAAAAAAGCCTGATTCGGCTCAAAGGAGTACGTTATGTCTCACACTGCCACACTGATCTTAACCAAAGGTAAGATCCACACACTCGATCGCGAAAATCCGCTTACGGAAGCGGTGGCGATCGCCAACGGCAAGATCCTTGCCACGGGCAACCACGATCGCATCATGAGCTATGCGACGCAGGGAACGCAGGTCGTCGATTTAAAGGGAAGCACGGTGATCCCTGGACTGAACGACTCGCACCTGCACTTGATCCGCGGTGGGTTGAATTACAACCTGGAGCTGCGCTGGGAAGGTGTGCCATCACTGGTGGATGCACTGCGCATGTTGAAAGATCAGGCCGATCGTACACCGTCACCGCAATGGGTACGGGTGGTTGGCGGCTGGAGCGAGTTCCAGTTCGCCGAGCGCCGGATGCCGACTATCGAAGAACTCAACGAGGCCGCACCTGACACGCCGGTGTTTGTACTCCATCTTTACGACCGTGCACTGCTCAACCGCGCGGCACTGAAAGCAGTCGGCTACACCAAAGAGACGCCCAACCCGCCGGGTGGGGAGATTGTACGCGATAACAACGGTAACCCAACCGGGATGCTGATTGCCAAACCGAATGCGATGATCCTCTACGCTACGCTGGCGAAAGGGCCGAAACTGCCCATTGAGCAGCAGGTAAACTCGACGCGTCAGTTTATGCGTGAGCTGAACCGTCTGGGGCTGACCAGCGCCATTGATGCCGGTGGTGGTTTCCAGAACTACCCGGAAGATTATGAAGTGATCGCTGAACTGCACGCCAAAGAGCAGATGACGGTGCGTATCGCCTATAACCTCTTTACCCAGCGGCCGAAGCAGGAGCTGGAAGATTTTGAACGCTGGACCGATATGCTTAAGCCGGGTCAGGGGACAGACTTCTACCGGGCCAACGGCGCGGGTGAGATGCTGGTCTTCTCGGCGGCAGATTTTGAAGATTTCCTCCAGCCGCGTCCGGATTTACCGGAAGGTATGGAAGACGAGCTGGAACGCGTGGTACGCCATCTGGTGGAAAACCGCTGGCCGTTCCGTCTGCATGCTACCTACGACGAATCGATCAGCCGCATGCTGGATGTGTTTGAGAAGGTGAACCGTGATATTCCGTTCAACGGCCTGCACTGGTTCTTCGACCACGCGGAAACCATTACCGAGCGCAATATCGAACGAGTTAAAGCCCTTGGCGGTGGGATTGCGGTGCAGCACCGTATGGCCTTCCAGGGCGAGTATTTTGTTGACCGCTACGGCAAAGAGGCGGTGAAGCATACCCCGCCGGTGGCGAAAATGCTGGAGCTGGATGTGCCGGTAGGGTTAGGTACGGACGCCACACGCGTGGCGAGCTATAACCCGTGGACGGCGCTCTACTGGCTGGTGTCTGGCCGTACCGTGGGCGGGCTGGCGATGTACGACGACAATAACCGTCTGCCGCGCGATGTTGCGCTGGAGCTGTGGACTGCAGGCAGCGCCTGGTTCTCCAGCGAGCAGGGCAAAAAAGGCCGTCTGGTCGAAGGACAGCTGGCGGATCTGGTGGTGTTGTCGAAAGACTATTTCAGCGTGCCGGAAGAGGACATTAAGGGCATTGAATCGGTGCTGACGGTGGTCGACGGTAAAGTGGTATATGCCGCAGGACATTTCAGCCCGCTGTCACCGCCGCCAATCTCGGTTGTACCGGAGTGGTCACCGGTGGTGAAAGTGCCTGGACATTACCGCTCTGCACCGCCAGTGGCGAGTAAAGTGGGTGCGGTGGTACAGATGCACCAGTGCATTGGCAGTTGTGGGGTGCACGGTCACGCGCATGGGATTGCCCGTCAGTCGGATATTCCGGTATCGGATGAGCAGGCGTTCTGGGGCGTGTTAGGCTGTTCTTGCTTCGCGTTCTAAACAAAAAGGCCCGCATTTGCGGGCCTTCTTCGTACACCGTGCCGATTACAGGCTGGATACGTTCTCGGTCAGGTATTTAGCAACGCCTTCCGGAGATGCAGCCATACCTTCTTTACCTTTTTCCCACTGAGCCGGGCACACTTCGCCGTGCTCTTCGTGGAACTGCAGCGCGTCAACCATGCGCAGCATTTCGTCAATGTTACGACCCAGCGGCAGATCGTTCACAACCTGGTGACGAACGATACCGTTCGCGTCGATCAGGAAGGAACCACGCAGCGCAACGCCAGCGTCCGGATGTTCGATACCGTAAGCCTGCTGGATTTCGCGTTTGATGTCCGCAACCATTGCGTATTTCACCGCACCGATGCCGCCTTTGTCGACAGGGGTGTTACGCCATGCGTTGTGTACAAATTCAGAGTCAAAGGAGACGCCAACCACTTCTACGCCACGTTTCTGGAATTCTTCGTAACGTTTGTCGAACGCGATCAGTTCAGACGGGCAAACGAAGGTGAAGTCCATTGGCCAGAAGAACAGAACGGTCGCTTTACCGTTGGTGTGCTGTTTGAAGTTGAAGTTTTCAACGATTTCACCGTTGCCCAGAACTGCTGCAGCTGTAAAATCCGGAGCCGGACGAGTTACCAGAACCATATGATTCTCCTGTAGATACTAAGGTTATTTGGAACGCAACGCGGCCAGTATAGAGAGTGTCCATCAATAAGACAAAGAGGCACTGACAATCGTTCAGCAAGCTTTCGCCTATCAATGCTCTTTCTATACACAAAATCATTCAAGTTGCATCAAAGCGGGAATTCCCGGGAGCTTACTTAAGTAAGCTCCCGGGGTGAGCAGGCGTAGCCAACGTAGAGGCGGCTTAAAGGATGACGTGTATTCAGAGCTGTTTGTTTTTCGCCTGCGTCATCATGCGCGGGTAGAACTGCCAGAAGCGCGTTTCCAGCGCGTCGTAGTGTTCATCCAGGTCATGCCATGAATCACGTAGCGCATCAAGACGCGGACGACGGCTCGCCATTCCGTTCAACACGTTCTGGATAAAATCCATCTCACGATAACGTTCCAGCCAGCGCTCTGACCACAGATAGTTGTTCAGATTCACAAATCGCGGTGGCGAGTCCGGCAAAATGATCGACACCTGCGCGTGGGCATAGTGTACGAACTCGGGTAGCGGCATTTCCGGCGAAAGCTGCGCCCAGTGGCGTGACAGGAAATGATCCCACATCACGTCGAGCGTGATCGGTGCTACGCGGCGCGTTTCGGGGCGAAACCACGCTTTGGCTTCCGTCACTTCCGGCAGATTATCGGTTAACACGTCAATGCGGCGGTGCATAAAGATCCCGTCAACAATCTCAGGGGAATACGACTCTGCGGGGTTACCGCGCACGAAATCGGCCAGCAAATTACCGGAAAGGGAGCTGTTAGCAAGGTGAGCAAGATGCAGGTGAGCGAGAAAATTCATGCGTTTTATCTGTCCGGGGGCGGCTAGTTGTTGCAGCAAAAGAGTGTGAGCACTAGACTATGCCGCCTGTTTTTAAGTCACGAGTATACGTCATGCGCGTCGCCGATTTCTCCTTTGAATTACCTGAATCCCTGATTGCTCACTATCCAATGCCTGAGCGCAGTAGCTGCCGCTTGCTGTCACTGGATGGGCCTACGGGCGCGCTGACGCACGGTACTTTCACCGATTTGCTCGACAAGCTCAACCCTGGCGATCTGCTGGTTTTTAACAATACCCGCGTGATCCCGGCGCGTCTGTTTGGCCGTAAAGCCAGCGGCGGTAAGATTGAAGTGCTGGTCGAACGTATGCTCGATGATAAACGTATTCTGGCACATATTCGCGCGTCTAAGGCTCCGAAACCGGGTGCTGAGCTGCTGTTGGGCGATGATGAGAGCATCAAAGCGACCATGACCGCGCGCCATGATGCGCTGTTTGAAGTGGCGTTCGATGATGAGCGTACGGTGCTCGATATCCTGAACACCATCGGCCACATGCCGTTGCCGCCATACATTGAGCGTCCGGACGAAGAGGCCGACCGGGAGCTGTATCAAACCGTCTACAGCCAGAAGCCTGGCGCGGTGGCAGCCCCAACCGCAGGCCTGCATTTTGATGAGCCGCTGCTGGAAAAACTGCGTGCAAAAGGTGTGGAGATGGCTTTCGTGACGCTGCACGTGGGCGCAGGAACCTTCCAGCCAGTGCGCGTGGACAGCATTGAAGATCACATCATGCACTCTGAGTATGCCGAAGTACCTCAGAACGTGGTGGACGCTGTTCTGGCCGCGAAAGCTCGCGGTAGCCGCGTTATCGCTGTCGGTACCACGTCAGTCCGTTCACTTGAGAGTGCCGCGCAGGCCGCTAAAAACGAGCTTATCGAGCCGTTTTTCGGCGATACGCAGATCTTCATCTACCCGGGCTACCAGTACAACGTGATTGATGCACTGGTGACCAACTTCCATCTGCCTGAATCGACACTGATTATGCTGGTTTCCGCATTTGCGGGTTATCAGCACACGATGGCTGCCTACAAGTCTGCGGTAGAACAAAAATATCGCTTTTTTAGCTACGGGGACGCGATGTTTATCACGTACAATCCGCAGGCTTTGAATGAGCGTGTCGGGGAATAAGTCCGCGACACTGAATAATGTGTCGGACTGTTTTTCTGGCACAAAGGAAGAGAAATGAAATTTGAACTCGATACCACCGACGGTCGCGCGCGTCGCGGTCGCCTGGTGTTTGATCGCGGCGTGGTGGAAACCCCCGCGTTTATGCCTGTGGGCACTTACGGCACCGTAAAAGGGATGACGCCGGAAGAAGTTGAAGCCACCGGCGCACAGATTATCCTCGGTAATACCTTCCATCTGTGGCTGCGTCCTGGTCAGGAGATCATGAAGCTGCACGGCGATCTGCATGACTTCATGCAGTGGAAAGGCCCCATTCTGACCGACTCCGGCGGTTTCCAGGTCTTCAGCCTGGGCGATATTCGCAAGATCACCGAAAAAGGTGTGCACTTCCGTAACCCGATCAACGGCGATCCGATTTTCCTCGATCCTGAAAAATCGATGGAGATTCAGTACGATCTCGGCTCCGACATCGTCATGATCTTCGATGAATGTACGCCATACCCGGCGGACTGGGACTACGCCAAACGCTCTATGGAAATGTCTCTGCGTTGGGCGAAGCGCAGCCGTGACCGTTTCGACTCCCTGCAGAACAAAAATGCGCTGTTTGGCATTATTCAGGGCAGTGTTTACGAAGATTTACGTGATATCTCCGTTAAAGGTCTGGTAGAGATAGGTTTTGATGGCTACGCTGTCGGCGGTTTGGCTGTGGGTGAGCCGAAGGAAGATATGCATCGCATTCTGGAGCATGTCTGCCCGCAAATCCCAGCGGATAAACCACGATACCTGATGGGCGTGGGTAAACCAGAAGATCTGGTGGAAGGCGTACGTCGCGGCATTGATATGTTCGACTGCGTAATGCCGACCCGTAACGCGCGTAATGGTCATCTGTTCGTTACCGATGGCGTGGTGAAAATCCGTAACGCGAAGCATAAGAGTGACACCAGCCCGCTCGATTCCGGGTGCGATTGCTATACCTGTCGCAATTATTCTCGTGCGTACCTGCATCATCTCGATCGTTGCAATGAGATTTTAGGCGCGCGTCTCAATACCATTCATAATCTTCGTTATTATCAGCGCTTAATGGCTGGTTTACGTAAGGCTATCGAAGAGGGTAAATTAGAGAGCTTCGTGACCGATTTCTACCAACGTCAGGGGCGGGATGTTCCACCTTTGAACGTTGATTAATTTTAATAATGAGGGAATTTGAATGAGCTTTTTTATTTCTGATGCGGTAGCGGCAACAGGTGCTCCGGCGCAGGGCAGCCCGATGTCTCTGATTCTGATGCTGGTTGTGTTCGGTCTGATCTTCTACTTCATGATCCTGCGCCCACAGCAGAAGCGTACCAAAGAGCACAAAAACCTGATGAGCTCCATTGCGAAAGGCGATGAAGTGCTGACCAATGGTGGCCTGGTGGGCCGCGTGACCAAAGTAGCTGACAACGGCTACATTGCTATCGCTCTGAACGACACCACTGAAGTGGTTATCAAACGTGACTTCGTAGCTGCCGTTCTGCCGAAAGGCACCATGAAGGCGCTGTAATCCCAACTTTTCCCAAAGGGAACTGCCGTGTTAAACCGTTATCCTTTGTGGAAGTACATCATGCTGGTCGTCGTGATTCTCGTCGGCCTGCTGTACGCGCTTCCCAACCTGTATGGTGAGGATCCGGCTGTTCAAATCACTGGCGCGCGCGGTGTCGCCGCCAGTGAGCAAACGCTGATCCAGGTCCAGAAAACGTTACAAGAAGAAAAAATTACCGCTAAGTCTGTGGCACTGGAAGGGGGCGCGATTCTTGCTCGCTTCGACACCACCGACACGCAGCTCCGCGCTCGTGAAGCGCTGATGGGCGTGCTGGGTGATAAATATGTCGTGGCGCTGAACCTTGCTCCTGCAACTCCGCGTTGGCTGGCTGCTTTGAATGCAGAACCAATGAAACTCGGTCTTGACCTGCGTGGCGGTGTTCACTTCCTGATGGAAGTGGATATGGACACTGCGCTTGGCAAACTGCAGGAACAGAATATCGATAGCCTGCGCAGTGATCTGCGTGAAAAAGGCATTGCGTATACCACCGTGCGTAAAGAAGATAACTACGGTATGAGCATCACGTTCCGCGACAGTGCGGCACGCGATCAGGCTGTAGATTACCTGACTCAACGCCACCGCGATCTGGTGATTACCTCTCAGGGCAGCAACCAGCTGCGCGCGGTAATGACCGACGCGCGTATGAAAGAAGCGCGCGAATATGCTGTTCAGCAGAACATCAACATTCTGCGTAACCGTGTAAACCAACTGGGCGTGGCTGAACCGCTGGTACAGCGTCAGGGTGCTGACCGTATCGTGGTTGAACTGCCAGGTATTCAGGATACTGCGCGTGCGAAAGAGATTCTGGGCGCAACCGCGACGCTGGAATTCCGTCTGGTTAACTCTAACGTTGATCAGTCAGCGGCTGCCGCAGGCCGTATTCCGGGTGACTCTGAAGTGAAGCAGACGCGCGAAGGTCAGCCAGTTGTGCTGTACAAACGCGTGATCCTGACCGGTGATCACATCACCGACTCCACCTCCAGCCAGGATGAGTACAACCAGCCGCAGGTTAACATCTCGCTGGATAGCGCGGGTGGTAACATCATGTCTAACTTCACCAAGGACAACATCGGCAAACCGATGGCGACCTTGTTTGTGGAGTACAAAGACAGCGGTAAGAAAGATGCCAACGGTCGTGCAGTGCTGGTGAAAGAGGAAGAGGTGATTAACATCGCCAACATCCAGTCTCGTCTGGGTAACAGCTTCCGTATCACGGGTATCAACAACCCGAACGAAGCGCGTCAGCTCTCTCTGCTGCTGCGTGCTGGTGCGCTGATTGCGCCAATTCAGATTGTTGAAGAACGTACCATTGGGCCAACCCTGGGTATGCAGAACATCCAGCAGGGTCTGGAAGCGTGTCTGGCCGGTCTGGTGGTGTCTATCCTCTTCATGATCTTCTTCTATAAGAAGTTTGGCCTGATTGCGACTTCTGCGCTGGTGGCGAACCTGGTGATGATCATCGGTATTATGTCCCTGCTGCCGGGGGCGACGCTAACCATGCCTGGTATCGCTGGTATCGTCCTCACCCTTGCGGTGGCGGTCGACGCCAACGTACTGATAAACGAACGTATCAAAGAAGAACTGAGCAACGGTCGCTCTATCCAGCAGGCGATCGACGAAGGCTACAAAGGCGCGTTCAGCTCCATCTTCGATGCGAACGTAACAACACTGATTAAGGTTCTTATCCTGTATGCAGTGGGTACTGGCGCGATCAAAGGCTTTGCAATTACTACCGGTATCGGTGTTGCAACGTCTATGTTTACCGCTATTGTCGGCACCCGTGCCATCGTGAACCTGCTGTACGGCGGCAAGCGCGTCAAAAAGCTGTCTATCTGAGGAGTGCGTTGTGGCACAGGAATATACTGTTGAACAATTGAACCACGGCCGTAAAGTCTGGGACTTTATGCGCTGGGACTACTGGGCCTTCGGCATTTCAGGTTTACTGCTGATTTTGTCCATCGTCATTATGGGCGTGAAAGGCTTTAACTGGGGTCTTGATTTCACCGGTGGTACGGTGATTGAAATCACCCTGGAAAAACCGGTCGATATGGACCAGATGCGCCAGTCTCTGCAGAAAGCGGGCTTTGAAGAGCCACTGTTGCAGAACTTTGGTAGCAGTCGCGACATCATGGTGCGTATGCCACCGGTGCACGATGCCAACGGCAGCCAGGAGCTGGGCAGCAAGGTCGTTAGCGTGATTAACGAAACGACCAGCCAGAATGCGACGGTTAAGCGTATTGAGTTTGTTGGCCCGAGCGTGGGTGCTGACCTGGCGCAGACCGGTGCGATGGCGCTGCTGGTGGCGCTGATCTCCATCCTTGTGTACGTTGGTTTCCGCTTCGAGTGGCGACTGGCGGCGGGGGTGGTTATCGCCCTGGCGCACGACGTGGTGATCACGATGGGCGTACTGTCTCTGTTCCACATTGAGATTGACCTGACTATCGTGGCATCCCTGATGTCCGTTATCGGTTACTCACTGAACGACAGTATCGTCGTATCTGACCGTATTCGTGAAAACTTCCGTAAGATCCGTCGCGGTACGCCGTACGAAATCTTTAACGTGTCGTTGACCCAGACGCTGCACCGAACGCTTATCACATCCGGTACCACTCTGATGGTTATCCTGATGCTGTATCTCTTCGGTGGCCCGGTGCTGGAAGGTTTCTCGCTGACCATGTTAATCGGTGTGTCTATCGGTACGGCTTCGTCTATCTATGTGGCATCCGCACTGGCGCTGAAACTCGGCATGAAGCGTGAGCATCTGCTGCAGCAGAAAGTCGAAAAAGAAGGGGCGGATCAGCCGTCAATTCTGCCGTAAGGCAATGTCTTTCGCGTTATCAAAATCCCGGTCTGTTGGCCGGGATTTTTTTTGTCTGCTCCTGACAAACACTCCTGACAGTATGCTGTCAGGAGCCCTGTCGTAGACTCCTTCTGAACCCAAACAACAGGCAGGAGGATGTATGAAAAGCGTTATTAACTGGTTTGAAATTCCGGTCGCTGATATGGATCGCGCCATCAAATTTTATGAGCCGGTAATGCAGGTTACTCTTCGTCGTGAAAAAATGGATTGTGCTGAGCTGGCGGTTTTCCCGCATGAAGATCCGGTTACCGGCGGCGCACTGGCAAAATTTGACGGCATTACACCGTCTCAACAGGGCGCTATTATTTACCTGCATACTGACAATCTGGGGGCTACGCTCGATCGTATTGCTTCTGCAGGTGGTGAGTGCGTGTTTGGCCCGCTGGTGTTGCCACACGGTATTGGCACCATTGCCCTGTTTACCGACAGCGAAGGTAATCGTGTCGGCCTTCATCAACCCGCCTGAGAGCTGAAAAAAATATGACCCGACGCGCTGACCGTTTGTTTCAGATTGTGCAGATCCTGCGGGGCCGGCGGCTGACAACGGCAGCGCATCTGGCGGACAGGCTGGGGATTTCTGAGCGTACGGTTTACCGTGATATCCGTGACCTGTCGCTTTCTGGTGTGCCGGTGGAAGGTGAGGCGGGGAGCGGATACCGGTTGATGTCGGGTTTTGATCTTCCACCGCTGATGCTGACAAGCAAGGAGTCTGAGGCGTTGATGGTGGCGATCCGCCTGCTTAAAACCTGGGGCGGGGAGTCACTTTCGCGTGAGCTGGAGTCCGCGCAGGAAAAGGTACTGGCGATCCTGCCGGAAGAGAGCCGTCGAAAGGCGGAGCAGACGCGTATTTATGCACCGGATTTTTGCGTGCAAAACCACTCCCGCAGCGATTTTGACATGATTCATCAGGCGATTTCAGCCCAGCGGGTGCTTGCGCTGCATTATCGGGATGATGCCGGGCAGCTCTCACAGCGCGACGTTCAGCCGCTGGGGCTGTTCTTCTGGGGAGAGCGCTGGTTGCTGGCGGCGTGGTGTGAGCGGCGCGACGATTACCGCTGTTTCCGGCTCGACAGATGTCTCAATATTGTGCAGACGGAGAGACGGTTTAGCGAGAGCGCGGATCGTTCGCTGGCGGATTTTTTGCGCAAGGTGAAGCAGTAAAAAACCGGGTGGCAAGGTAAAAGCAAAACGGCAACGTGTGTTGCCGTTTGTCGTGTTTGTTCCTCTCCCTGTGGGAGAGGGGCAGGGTGAGGGCATCAGCCCGCACAGCCCCGCGCTGATTAGAAGTTGTAACCTACGACCAGGTAACCACCCCAACCGGTAGAGCGTACGTTGAAGTCGCCGTTGCCGAAGTTCAGGCTTGCGTCGTCGTTCCACTGACCACCGTTGTGCCAGTAACGCGCCACAACAGAGTAATGCCAGTGATCGTAGTTCAGTGCCAGAATGTGGCTGGAAGCGATAGAGTTGCCGGTGCGCGCGTGCTTGCCGTTATTATCGTAGAAGTTGTCGCTACCCAGATCGGAGCCCCAGTCGAAGTTGGTGAAGCCGATGTAGCTCAGGTTTCCGCCCCACAGCTTGGTGATTGGCACAAAGTATTTCACTTTGAAGCGGTAGCCATCCCACTCGTTTTCGTTGGATGCGCCATAGTTCTGCCACTGGTATTTCGCGTAAATGTTCATGGACAGGCTCATCGGCAGACCAGTGTCGATGTCCGTACCCAGACCCATGTACCAGGTGCTCTGTTCCTGAGAATCGTTACGACCCATGTCGTAGATGTAGTTGTTCGCGAAATACCACTCTTTGAACGGACCGAAGCTCAGATCGGTACCGGTCAGTTTGTCGATGGAGAAGCGCGGTTCGATCTCCATGAACAGTGGGGAACCGTTGTTCCAGATACCTTTCGCATCGGTGTTACCACCGAAGAAGACCGGCAGATCCACATAGCCATAGAAATCAAACCAGTCTTTCTTGGCAAATGCTTCGTACTCGAGGTAGGTATCGTTGCGGATCTGTGGTCCGAAACGGGTGTCGTAGCTGCCGACTACGTTAACGCTCTGGTGCCACCAGTCGGAGAGGTACTGTGGTTTGTCGTTTTCCGCTGCGTTAACAGTGAAAGAGGAGGAAAATGCCAGCACTGCGCCGGCTGCAAGTAATGTTTTTTTCATAATCATGCCACTGATTGAAATTCCCTTCCGGGAGTGAAAAATGCGCGATTTGCGTTTCTAAATATTTCGTGTTTCTGCGGAGCCTATTATAGGAATCCCTGCTCACAAAAATATGTGTTGTTTCACAGTTCTCTCACGCACGTAATCGATTGCGTTCACGTTTGCGTACTTTAGACGGCGGGATTGTAACGGCAAACATTTATGTTGCCAATCTTTGCGGGATGTAAATGTTAGCGGAGTGACATTGCACTCCGCTAAAAAAGGGGAGGTTACTGCGCGACGGGCTGGATATCGTGGATGCGAATAAAACCTAATTGTTCCGGTGTGAGGCCGTTCAACTGGAGTGGAATATCAACATCACTCGGAGCCAGTATGCTGGCCGGGGCAGTGAATAGCTGGTTTTTCACGTTAATTTCCTGATAGCTCTCTGTAGTACCCTGAATCTGCCCCCACTCTACGGTGCCGCTAAATGCCGGGAGCGGATCGTTTGATTCGCCCTGAATGCGCAATGTTGCGCGAGTACCATCGGCATTCGCCGCAACGTTGACCAGCGACATTTTCAGCGTGCCAACCTGGCTATCGAGACGCGCGGGCGTATTGGCTCCGGGCAGCAGGTAAACGCCCTGGCTGGATTTTGCATTCAGTGCGTTTTGTTGGGTGATCTTCACCGTCTCTTTGTTCAGTTTGTCCATTGCCGTATTAAGCGTATTCACGCTTTGTTTCATCTGGCGGACTTCAGTTTGCTGTGCGCAGGCGCTAAGGGTGAAGAGGCTTCCCACCAGGAGAATTCTTAGATAACGTCTTGTCATTGCGTTTATTTCCTTGAAATAACGGATCTCCGTAATGGTAGCCAGTTGGATCCCGTCAGACATAGATCCTTTGTCTCAAAAAGCTCTTCCTTTGTTGTCAGGCCAGTTCAGGGTAAAATGAAAGTCAGTTAACCGGATAACAGGGATACCGTATGCATTGCCCATTCTGCTCCGCTGTGGATACCAAAGTCATCGATTCTCGTCTTGTGGGCGAAGGGTCTTCTGTACGTCGCCGTAGGCAATGTCTGGTGTGCAACGAGCGCTTCACGACCTTTGAGGTCGCAGAGCTGGTAATGCCACGGGTGGTAAAAAGTAACGATGTGCGTGAGCCATTCAACGAAGAGAAACTGCGTAGCGGGATGCTCAAGGCGCTGGAAAAACGTCCCGTCAGTGCTGACGACGTTGAAATGGCGCTAAACCATATTAAATCTCACCTGCGTGGAACCGGCGAACGCGAAGTGCCAAGCAAAATGATTGGCAATCTGGTGATGGAACAGCTGAAAAAGCTCGATAAAGTTGCCTATATCCGCTTTGCCTCCGTATACCGCAGTTTCGAAGACATCAAAGAGTTCGGCGAAGAGATCGCCCGCTTACAGGATTAAACTCATGCAGGATGAGATTTACATGGCGCGAGCCATGAAGCTGGCGCAACGTGGACGTTTTACCACTCATCCCAACCCGAACGTCGGCTGCGTTATCGTGAAAGATGGCGAGATTGTGGGCGAAGGGTTCCACTATCGCGCGGGCGAACCGCATGCCGAAGTGCATGCCTTGCGTATGGCGGGCGAAAAAGCGCGCGGTGCAACAGCCTACGTGACGCTTGAGCCATGCAGCCATCATGGGCGGACGCCGCCGTGCTGCGAAGCGCTGATTGCGGCGGGTGTCTCGCGTGTGGTTGCGGCGATGCAGGATCCCAATCCACAGGTCGCCGGACGCGGGCTGTACCGTCTGCAGCAGGAAGGGATCGACGTCAGTCACGGTCTGATGATGGGCGACGCGGAAGCCATTAACAAAGGCTTCCTGAAGCGTATGCGCACCGGATTCCCGTATATTCAACTTAAGCTGGGAGCCTCGCTGGATGGTCGCACGGCGATGGCGAACGGTGAAAGCCAGTGGATCACCTCCCCGCAGGCAAGGCGCGATGTGCAACGTCTGCGCGCGCAAAGCCATGCTATTCTCACCAGCAGTGAAACGGTTCTGGCTGACGATCCGGCTATGACCGTACGCTGGAATGAGCTAAATGCCGATACCCAGGCGCTTTATCCGCAGGAGAACCTGCGCCAGCCGCTGCGTATTGTCATTGATAGCCAGAACCGTGTGACGCCTGAGCACCGCATCGTCCAGCAACCGGGTGAAACCTGGTTTGCCCGCACGCAGGAGGATCCGCGGGCATGGCCAGACGGTGTGCGCAGCATTATGGTGCCGGAGCACAACGGGCACCTCGATTTAGTGGTGCTGATGATGTTACTTGGCAAACAACAGGTAAACAGCATCTGGGTAGAAGCGGGCCCGACGCTGGCTGGCGCGATGTTACAGGCGGGGCTGGTGGATGAACTGGTTGTCTATGTTGCGCCTAAACTGTTAGGTAGCGATGCTCGCGGCCTGTTTGTGCTGCCTGGCCTTGAAAAACTGGCTGATGCCCCACAACTCAAATTTAGCGAGATGCGTCCTGTTGGCCCGGATGTTTGCCTCCATTTAACAACAGCGTAATTGCTCCTGAAATAGGGAAGCAGTGCGCAAAGTATTATGATAAAATCCGCCCCCCTGCGGGGCTAAATGAACCCGTAAAGGAAGAGTATGAACATTATTGAAGCTGCTGTAGCTACCCCGGACGCTCGCGTCGCCATCACCATTGCGCGTTTCAACAACTTCATCAACGACAGCCTGCTGGAAGGTGCGATTGACGCCCTGAAACGTATCGGCCAGGTTAAAGATGACAACATTACTGTTGTTTGGGTTCCAGGTGCTTATGAACTGCCTCTGGCAGCGGGTGCGCTGGCAAAAACCGGTAAGTACGACGCGGTGATTGCGCTGGGTACCGTTATTCGCGGCGGCACTGCGCACTTCGAATACGTTGCGGGCGGTGCAAGCAATGGTCTGGCACACGTTGCACAGGACGCTGAAATTCCTGTCGCGTTTGGCGTGCTGACCACCGAAAGTATTGAACAAGCCATCGAACGTGCTGGCACCAAAGCCGGTAACAAAGGTGCAGAAGCTGCACTGACCGCGCTTGAAATGATCAATGTATTGAAAGCCATCAAGGCCTGATTTTTTTGTAAGGGGAATTCCGTGAAACCTGCTGCTCGTCGCCGCGCCCGTGAATGTGCCGTCCAGGCACTTTACTCCTGGCAGTTGTCCCAGAACGACATCGCTGATGTTGAATACCAGTTCCTGTCAGAACAGGACGTGAAAGACGTTGACGTTCTGTACTTCCGTGAACTGCTGTCGGGAGTGGCGACTAATAGCGCGTATCTCGATGGTTTGATGAAACCATACCTGTCCCGTCTGCTCGAAGAGCTGGGCCAGGTGGAAAAAGCAGTGCTGCGTATTGCGCTGTTTGAGCTGTCTAAACGTGATGATGTGCCGTACAAAGTGGCCATCAACGAAGCGATCGAACTGGCAAAAACCTTCGGTGCTGAAGACAGCCACAAGTTTGTTAACGGCGTGCTGGATAAAGCCGCACCTGCGATCCGTCCCCACAAAAAGTGATCCGCAAACCGGAGTCTCGCATTGCCCTGGCGGCAGTGCGGCTCCGGTTTTTTCTTTTCTTTGCTGAGGCATAACGTATGGCTTGCGGCGAATTCTCCCTGATTGCCCGTTATTTTGACCGTGTCAGAACCTCTCGTCTTGATGTTGAAACCGGCATTGGCGATGACTGCGCACTTCTCAATATTCCTGAAAAACAGACGCTGGCAATCAGCACCGACACCTTAGTGTGCGGTCGTCATTTCTTACCTGATATCGATCCTGCCGATCTGGCGTATAAAGCGCTGGCGGTTAACGTGAGCGATCTGGCCGCGATGGGGGCCGATCCCGCGTGGTTAACGCTGGCTTTAACCCTGCCAGATGTCGATGAAACCTGGCTTGAAGCTTTCAGCGATGCGCTGTTTGAGCAGCTTAACTACTATGATATGCAGCTGATTGGTGGTGATACAACCGGCGGGCCGCTGTCGATGACGCTTGCGATCCACGGCTATGTGCCGGTTGGACGCGCGCTGAAGCGCTCGGGTGCAAAACCGGGTGACTGGATCTACGTGACCGGCACGCCGGGCGACAGTGCGGCGGGGCTGGCGATTCTTCAGGATCGCTTAACGGTTGCAGATGCTGACGACGCGGCGTATCTGTTGAAACGCCATCTGCGACCAACGCCACGTATTTTACAGGGGCAGGCACTGCGTGAACGCGCCAGTTCGGCTATCGATCTCTCTGACGGGCTTATCTCCGACCTCGGCCATATTCTCAAGGCCAGTGGTGTGGGGGCGCGTGTTGACCTGGATCTGTTCCCGCTATCAGAGCAACTTCTCCGTCACGTTGACGCTGAGCAGGCCCTGCGCTGGGCGCTGTCCGGTGGGGAAGATTACGAGCTGTGCTTTACCGTCCCTGAGCTTAACCGCGGGACGCTGGATGTGGCGTTAGCCCACCTTGGCACGAAATTTACCTGCATCGGGCAGATTATGCCTGAGAGCGAAGGGCTGCAGTTTGTTCGTAACGGCGCGCCAGTGATACTTGACTGGAAAGGGTACGATCATTTTGCCTAAATTAGAGCCGGTCCTGTTTAATACATCCCCATGTAACCTCAAGATTCAGGTTTCATCTCTGAATTCTCGCGGATAACTGAAATAACGATTGTTCCGGGCATGCTCATTCATTAACTTCCACATTCGCTCTATCCGATTCAGGTTAGGGTCGTAAGGTGGAAGGTAATGAAGTTCGGTATTCTCCACTTCTGCTTAGTCTTTTATTGACTGCGAACGGTGATAACCCTACCGTCCAGAATAATGATGTGCATTTTCTGGCTATTTACGTATCTCCTTGAAAAAACGTAACGCAAATTTAATTAGGTTAATGGATATATTGGAGAGAGGTTATTTATTGCGTGAATGTTATTTGTATGATTTTTTCCATTTAATTTATTTGTTATTTTTTTATCTTGCCGTCTGGCGTATGATATTCGTGGAATGAGGATGTAAGTTATAGGATTGTTGGTTCGTATACTATGAGGGATGAGTATGTACCACATGAATTTTCCTTGCGAAATACTATTTCAGACAAAAAATCGATTTAATGATGCAAGTACAGATGATATGCGGCATAGTGATCTGTCTGCTTTAGAATTACAATCATTAGGGTTAAACGATGTTTCGACTATAGTCGATCCCTATAGGATGACCTTCAAAGATAACGTTAGCTATCCATTTATTACCGGGTATTCCCCTAAAGACGATCAACGCATTACCCCTGATGAATGCGCCAGTATACTTTTTGATGAAATGAGGGAATTATCAGGGTTGTTTGCTTCCGGGCAATATAAAAATTTAATTGGAGAGATGATTAACCATTTTCAACATGGAGATGGCAGACCTTTTGGCTATAACGCGTTACTCAACAGAGCATTTTCTGACCTTCTTAGAGCAAAGCAATATAGAGATACTACGCTCGGTGTTATCAGGGATGTAATTAATAAACATGTCAGTGACAGGCGTAAACAAGTTGGTAGTCGGAATTTTATTTGGGATGTAAAAACAGAAATATCGAGAACGACATTGCCTAAGTTTAATGATTTCGAGGACCGATTCAACGGAATGGGGATCACCATCCATGATATCTATTTCCAGAGAATTGTTATGCTTAATTTTAGAAGATACCAGATAGGGTGGGAGGCGGACATATTATTTGAAGCTCAGGATCATTTTGGCCTGGGGCGAGAAGATATTACTAAAAAACTATACCAAAGCTTCAGGTTTTTTCGGATATGGTTTGTTCTTCAGCGATATAACTGCTTTTCATTTAAACCTTTTGTGACGAACTTC
The DNA here is from genome assembly GCA_014169315.1 of Enterobacter cloacae. Classification (NCBI taxonomy): domain Bacteria; kingdom Pseudomonadati; phylum Pseudomonadota; class Gammaproteobacteria; order Enterobacterales; family Enterobacteriaceae; genus Enterobacter; species Enterobacter cloacae. The sequence goes on from AP022133.1 coordinate 968,716, forward strand.
AAGGCTTCTGTAAAACTGACGGGGCGATAATGATATGAAAAAATCCTGGTTTGTTTATATGGCGATTGCGGTGGTTGTGGTTATATTTAGTCTTTGGGAGGATATTTATCCTGTGAAAATCATTGATGTCCATCGCAGTACTGATCGCCCTGGCTATGATGATATTATCGTTGACCATTTCCCGTTAACGGATCGGGGGAGAATTAACTGGTGGCTATCTCAGCGGGATATGCTTAAGAAAAAATATAACATCCCCTCCGGGCAGGAATTTGTTTTGACGGTCTGGGACGTGGGGGAGGGGTATCTGCGGGACTCTCCGCGAGAAGATTATTTTTGTTTTCCTGATATGACATCAGAGAAGAACTGTATTGAGAAAAATAAACTTCTTAAGGTTGATGCCAGGTATTCTGATAAAAATAAAGTTAATTTTATCATCGGTGGTAATAAGTACATCATGGATAAAAAAGATGGCTCGATGACTAAGGCGCGGTATTAAAAGCCGCGATTGGGCTGTATCAAATTATCGGAGCGATAATGATATGAAAAAATCCTGGTTTGTTTATATGGCGATTGTTTTGGTTGTGATTGCTTTTAGTTTCTGGGATCATATTTATCCTGTGAAAATCATTGATGTCCATCGCAGTACTGATCGCCCTGGCTATGATGATATTATCGTTGACCATTTCCCGTTAACGGATCGGGGGAGAATTAACTGGTGGCTATCTCAGCGGGATATGCTTAAGAATAAATATAGCATTCCCTCCGGGCAAGAATTTGTTTTGACGGTCTGGGATGTGGGGGACGGGTATCTGCGGGACTCTCCGCGAGAAGATTATTTTTGTTTTCCTGATATGACATCAGAGAAGAACTGTATTGAAAAAAACGAACTCCTTGCAGTCGATACCAGATTTTCTGATGAAAACAAAGTTAATTTTATTATTGGTGATAATAAGTACATCATGGATAAAAAAGATGGCTCGATAACTAAGGCGTGGTATTAAAATCCGCGATTGGGTAGTATCAAATTATCGGAGCGATAATGCTATGAAAAAATCCTGGTTTATTTATCTGGCAATTGCAGTAGTTGTGATTGCTTTTAGTCTTTGGGATGATATTTACCCTGTAAAAATTATTGATGTCCATCGCAGTACTGATAAATTTGATTATGATGATATTATCGTTGACCATTTCCCGTTAACGGATCGGGGACGAATTGACTGGTGGTTATCTCAGCGGGATATGCTTAAGAAAAAATACAACATCCCCTCCGGGCAGGAATTTGTTTTGATGGTCTGGGATGTGGGGGGCGGGTATCTGCGGGACTCTCCGCGAGAGGATTATTTTTGTTTTCCTGATATGACATCAGAGAAGAATTGTATTGAAAAAAATAACCTTCTTAAGGTTGACGCCAGGTTTTCTGATGAAGACAAAGTTAATTTTATTATTGATAATAATAAGTACATTATGAATAAAAAAGATGGCTCGATAACTAAAGAGCGGTACTGAATGCTACTTTGGCGATGTGTTCAACGGCTTGATTAATTCCGCTCTGCTCCCGCTAACAAAATAAGTCTAACAGGAGCAGTGGGGAAGGTGTTATGCCAGCCAGGTACGGATTTTGGCTTCGATACCTGCGGCATCCAGGCCGATGGCCGCACGGGCCTCGTCCTGCGTCCCTTGTGGGATGAAGTGATCAGGCAGGCCGAGGTTCAGTACCGGAACAGCTTTACGGTTCGCCATCAGCACCTCGTTCACGCCGCTGCCCGCGCCGCCCATAATGGCGTTTTCTTCCAGCGTCACCAGCACGTCATGGCTTTCTGCCATGCTCAGGATCAGAGATTCATCGAGCGGTTTCACAAAACGCATATCCACCAGGGTGGCATTCAGCGTTTCAGCGACTTTTGCCGCTTCCGGCATCAGCGTACCGAAGTTCAGGATCGCCACTGTCTGACCGCGACGTTTGACCAGGCCTTTACCCATTGCCAGTTTCTCCAGCGGTTGCAGCTCAACGCCTACGGCATTGCCGCGTGGGTAACGAACTGCGCTTGGGCCGTCCTGATAGTGGTAGCCGGTAAATAGCATCTGACGGCATTCGTTCTCATCGCTCGGCGTCATGATGACCATGTCCGGTATGCAACGCAGGAACGACAGATCAAATGCGCCCTGATGCGTTTGACCGTCAGCCCCCACGATACCCGCACGGTCGATCGCAAACAGTACCGGCAGCTTCTGAATGGCAACGTCATGGATAACCTGGTCGTAGGCGCGTTGCAGGAAGGTGGAGTAGATAGCCACAACCGGCTTGTAGCCGCCAATTGCCAGGCCTGCCGCGAATGTCACTGCATGCTGCTCGGCAATCGCCACGTCAAAATACTGGTCAGGGAATTTTTTGGAAAACTCCACCATACCGGAGCCTTCACGCATGGCAGGCGTTACCGCCATCAGCTTGTTGTCTTTCGCCGCCGTTTCACACAGCCAGTCGCCAAAGATTTTCGAATAGCTCGGCATACCGCCGCTGCTTTTCGGCAGGCAGCCGCTGGTATGGTCAAATTTCGGTACCGCGTGGAAGGTGATCGGGTCTTTTTCCGCCGGTTCGTAACCACGCCCTTTTTTGGTCATGATGTGCAGGAACTGCGGGCCTTTCAGGTCGCGCATGTTTTTGAGCGTCGTGATCAGACCCAGCACGTCGTGGCCGTCGACCGGGCCAATGTAGTTAAAGCCCAGCTCTTCAAACAGCGTACCCGGCACAACCATACCTTTGATATGTTCTTCGGTACGTTTGAGCAGCTCTTTAATTGGCGGTACGCCGGAGAAGACTTTTTTGCCGCCTTCACGCAGCGAGGAGTAAAGTTTTCCGGAGAGCAACTGCGCCAGATGGTTATTCAGTGCGCCGACGTTTTCGGAAATCGACATCTCGTTATCGTTAAGGATAACCAGCATGTCCGGCTTGATATCTCCTGCATGGTTCATGGCCTCAAAAGCCATACCAGCGGTGATTGCGCCGTCACCAATCACGCAGACGGTGCGACGCTGCTTGTTCTCTTTTTCGGCGGCAACGGCAATACCGATACCGGCAGAAATTGACGTGGAGGAGTGGCCGACGCTTAACACGTCATACTCGCTCTCACCGCGCCACGGGAACGGGTGCAGGCCACCTTTCTGGCGAATGGTGCCGATTTTATCGCGACGTCCGGTCAGAATTTTGTGCGGATATGCCTGGTGACCTACGTCCCAGATCAGCTGATCGAACGGCGTGTTATAGACGTAATGCAGCGCCACTGTCAGCTCAACCGTGCCAAGCCCGGAGGCGAAATGACCGCTGGAGCGGCTGACGCTGTCGAGCAAGTAGCGACGCAGCTCGTCGCACAGTTTCGGCAGGCTCTCTTTCGGCAACAGGCGTAACTCCTGGGTGGAGTCTACTAACGCCAGTGTCGGGTATTTGGCAATATCAAAACTCATCAAAGGCTCATCGAGATATTTAGTTTATTTATCACGCTGGATTATATAGTCCGCTAGCGCTTCCAGTGCCGAGGTATCCAGGGATTGCGCAGCCAGCTGATTCAGCGACTGGCGGGCATCCGCTATCAGGTCCCGGGCTTTACGTTGGGCTTGCTCAAGGCCCAGAAGGGCGGGGTAGGTACTTTTGCCAAGCTGCTGGTCTGCACCCTGACGTTTTCCCAATGTTGCAGTATCGCCCACCACATCCAGAATGTCATCCTGAACCTGGAATGCCAGGCCAATACTTTCTGCGTATCTGTCCAGAACCGGCAGGGCTTTTCGCCCTTGTTCACCTGCGCTCAGCGCGCCCAGGCGAACGGCTGCACGAATGAGTGCCCCCGTTTTATGGCGGTGAATACGTTCCAGCTGTTCCAGATTAACCTGACGCCCTTCTGCATCAAGATCCAGTGCCTGTCCACCGCACATTCCTGCGACGCCACTGGCCATCGCCAGTTCGGACACCATCGCCAGACGGTCGCGGTCACTCACTTCAACCATCGGCGCATCGCTTAAAATCGAGAACGCCAGCGTTTGCAGGGCATCCCCCGCCAGAATGGCATTGGCTTCGCCAAACCGGATATGGCAGGTAGGTTGACCACGACGCAGGTCATCATCATCCATCGCCGGTAAATCATCGTGGATCAGCGAGTAAGCGTGGATGCACTCAACGGCAGCTGCCGGGGCGTCCAGCGTAGTATCGCTGATACCAAACATCTTGCCTGTGGCATAGACCAGGAACGGACGCAGGCGCTTTCCGCCCAAGAGTGCGCCATAGTGCATGGCCTCAACCAGAGGAGTGTTCTGAAAAGGCTGTGGCTCGATAAAACGGCGCAGGGCGTCGTTGGCGCGATTCACACACGCCTGAAGCTCGTTGGCGAAATCCATTTACTCGGCGTCCGGTGTGAAAGGCGTTGTTTTAGCATCTTCGCTGTCGGACAGCAGGATTTGCACGCGCTGCTCGGCCTGCTGCAGTTTGACCTGCCCCTGACGTGCCAGCTGCACGCCACGCTCGAATTCGTTGAGCGCCTCTTCCAGCGGTAAATCACCGCTCTCAAGGCGGGTGACGATCTGCTCCAGTTCACTCAGCGCAGTTTCGAAACTGGCCGGTGCGTCGTTCTTCTTCGGCATAGTGAATTTGACTCTTTCTATTTTTAGCCCTGTCATGGTAACGGACTCAGGCGGAGAAGCAAATAACGCTCAATGGTGATATACTCGCGCGCCTGGATGCAGCCACGGGTGTGGGCTGTAATATTATTTTCCATTACAAGCCTTAACAAGCTTGCCTAAGAAACATTGCCGCCATGAAGTTTATCATTAAATTGTTCCCTGAAATCACCATCAAAAGCCAATCTGTGCGTTTGCGCTTTATTAAAATTCTCACCGGGAACATTCGTAACGTATTAAAGCACTACGACGAAACGCTTGCCGTGGTGCGTCACTGGGATCACGTTGAAGTTCGCGCGAAAGACGAAAACAAACGTCAGGATATTCGCGACGCGCTGACCCGTATTCCGGGTATTCATCATATTCTGGAAGTGGAAGATGTTCCGTTCAGCGATATGCACGACATCTTCGAGAAAGCGCTGGTACAGTACCGCAACCAGATCGAAGGTAAAACCTTCTGCGTGCGCGTGAAACGTCGTGGCAAGCACGAGTTCAGCTCGATTGAAGTGGAACGTTACGTTGGCGGCGGTCTTAACCAACACGTGGAAACTGCGCGCGTACGTCTGACTAACCCGGACGTGACCGTGAATCTGGAGATCGAAAACGATCGCCTGCTGCTGGTCAAAGGCCGTTACGAAGGTATTGGCGGTTTCCCGATCGGCACTCAGGAAGACGTGCTGTCGCTGATCTCCGGCGGGTTCGATTCTGGCGTTTCCAGCTACATGCTGATGCGTCGCGGTTGCCGCGTACACTACTGCTTCTTCAATCTGGGTGGTGCAGCGCATGAAATCGGTGTGCGTCAGGTGGCACATTACCTGTGGAACCGCTTTGGCAGCTCCCACCGCGTGCGTTTTGTGGCGATCAACTTCGAGCCGGTGGTTGGCGAAATCCTTGAGAAAGTGGACGACGGCCAGATGGGCGTCGTGCTGAAGCGCATGATGGTACGTGCGGCGTCCAAAGTGGCTGAACGTTACGGCGTACAGGCGCTGGTGACGGGGGAAGCGCTGGGCCAGGTCTCCAGCCAGACGCTGACCAACCTGCGTCTTATCGACAATGTTTCTGATACGCTGATCCTGCGCCCACTGATCTCCCACGATAAAGAACATATCATCGATCTGGCGCGTGAAATCGGTACCGAAGATTTTGCCCGTACCATGCCAGAGTATTGCGGTGTGATCTCAAAAAGTCCGACCGTAAAAGCGGTGAAGGCGAAGATTGAAGCGGAAGAAGAGAACTTCGATTTCGCGATCCTCGAGAAGGTGGTAGAGGAAGCGTCCAACATTGATATCCGCGATATTGCCCAGCAGACCGGGCAGGAAGTGGTTGAAGTTGAAACCGTGAGCGGTTTTGGTGCCAACGATGCGATTCTGGATATCCGTTCTATCGACGAACAGGATGACAAACCGCTGAAAGTCGAAGGGGTGGAAGTGGTTTCTCTGCCGTTCTACAAGCTGAGCACGAAGTTTGGCGATCTCGATCAGAGCAAAACGTATTTGCTGTGGTGTGAGCGTGGGGTGATGAGCCGTCTGCAGGCGCTGTATCTGCGTGAGCAGGGCTTTGCGAACGTGAAGGTGTATCGCCCGTAGTTCATTGCCGGGGAGTGCGGTATGTTGCCCTCACCCCGATCCTCTCCCACGGGAGAGGGAGAAAAACCTGGAAACGGCAACCTGTGTGGTTGCCGTTTTACTTTTATTCGTAGTAATTATAAATTCCCGCCGGCATGACCAGCGACGACGCCACTTCATACGCCTTCTCGCGCCCGACCAGCAGGTCGATAATCTTTAGCGCAAAATCAATCGCGGTTCCCGGCCCCTGGCTAGTGAGCAGGTTGACACGCGGATCCCAGACAACGCGTTTATCGACCCACTGGTCTTCCGGAATGCGGTCTTTCAGCGCCGGGAAACCGGTCATATTGCCGATCGGGAAAATATCGTGTGGAACCAGCACCGTTCCGGCTGCGGCACAGATTGTCGCGACGATGCGGCCAGACAGGTGAAACTGCCTGACGGTTTCCACTAACAGTGGGCTGTCGCGAAAACACTCGGCTCCTTTCAGGCCGCCGGGAAGAACGATAATGTCGTAATCACCGTCAGCCACCTGTACCAGCGGGGCATCCGCCAGTATTTTCACCCCGCGTGAACAGGTGATCGCCAGATTACCGTCGCTGGCAACGCTTGCCGTCGTCACCGCAATACCGCCTCGCACCATCAGGTCGATAGTGGTGACGGCTTCCATTTCTTCGCTACCAGGGGCGAGGCATACCAGTGCCGATGCGCTCATACTCACTCTCCTTACGTTTAACCAGGTCATACAGGCGGGCGTTTTCCGGCACCGCAATGCCGTGTGCGCGGGCGCGTTTTAACAGATAGCCGGTGATGTAGTCGATCTCAGTGTGGCGTAACGCCCGAACGTCCTGCAACATTGAAGAGATATTTTCTGCCGTACTATCAATTACCTGCTCGACATAATAGCGTAAATCGTCTGCTGAGGTATGCAAGCCCTCGCGCTCCACCACTGAGGCGACCTCGGCGCACAGCGTGGCAATTTCCTGCGGATGGTTTTTCAGTTCGCCGTTCGGACAGTCCCATAAAGCCGTCAACGGATTGATCACACAGTTGACTGCTAATTTGCGCCACAGTTGAGGGAGAATGTTGTTGTGCCAGGCGACATCCGGCAGCACCTTTTGCAGTGTGTCTGCCAGATAGCTGTAGTCGCCATCCTGCTCACGAGCTGGGCCAATATGCGTTATCCCGCTGGCGACATGTACGATGATGTTGCCATCCCGGCGCGCCGCATGGGTTGTCGTGGCCATCAGCAGCGGCTGAGGGATATTTTTCAGTTCATCAATCGTCCCCATGCCGTTATGCAGTAGCAAAATGGGCGAGGTGGGGGGGAGCTGGGCGGCCAGCGCTTTTACCGCATCTGAAACCTGCCACGCCTTCAGTGTGACCAGTAGCAGATCGCTTTGCGCCAGGAAATCAGGATCGTTCGCGGTGAGGGATTCGTTAAAGATACTTCCGTCTTCACCAATCAGGTTTACACTGCAGTATGGCTGAGGGACGCGTAACCAGCCCTGCACCTCGTGTCCGTGCTTGCATAGCGCAGTCAGCCATAGCTGACCAAGCGCTCCGCATCCGAGCACTGTAATTTTCATTGTTCCTCCTCACCTGCAACTGCGCCAGGTGTTACGGCCTAAGTATAGCGCCGTCAGCTAAGCTTCTGTTGAGTTATGCCTCGTAGCGGGTATTATGCAACGCAACAAAAATGAAGGGAGAAGAAAAGATGCCATCTTTCGATATTGTTTCCGAAGTTGATATCCAGGAAGTCCGCAACGGCGTAGAAAACGCCAGCCGTGAAGTTGAGTCACGTTTCGATTTTCGTGGTGTTGAGGCAACATTTGACCTGAATGAGGCAAATAAGACCATCAAGGTGCTGAGTGAGTCTGATTTCCAGGTTAACCAGCTGCTGGATATTTTGCGCGCCAAGCTGCTGAAGCGCGGCATTGAAGGTACCTCACTGGATGTGCCGGAAGAGTTCGTACACAGCGGTAAAACCTGGTTTGTTGAAGCTAAACTGAAGCAGGGTATTGAGAGCGCGGTGCAGAAGAAAATCGTTAAGCTCATCAAAGATAGCAAGCTGAAAGTTCAGGCGCAGATCCAGGGCGAAGAGATCCGTGTCACCGGTAAATCTCGTGATGACCTGCAGGGCGTAATGGCGCTGATCCGTGGCGGCGATCTGGGGCAGCCGTTCCAGTTCAAAAACTTCCGCGATTAAGACGAAAAAGCCCGGTTTAACCGGGCTTTTTTTCAGGCTTTCAGCACCTGCTCCACTTCGAAGCGGTTGGTCACTTTGCTGTCTATTTTGATATAGGCACTGCGTTCTTCCGGGGCGATCAGCACTTCACTCACGCCCTCAGTGGCCTCAAGACGCTGTTTCAGCGCATCGTTGATGTCGATGTCCCCTGGAATTTCTACGCGCAGGCTGCTCACGTAGCGTGGTTCTTTCATGGTGCTGGCGACCAGCAGCCAGACCATCGCCAGCAGGGCACCTGCCAGGAATACGGTTTGCGAATCAAACAGGCCATCCACCCAGCCGCCGAACGCACCACCGATGGCCACGCCGATAAACTGGCTGGTGGAGTAGATGCCCATCGCGGTGCCTTTGTAACCGGCAGGCGATTCTTTGCTGATCAGCGACGGTAGCAGGGCTTCCATCAGGTTAAATGCCAGGAAGAAGAGTTGCACCCCCGCGACCAGCTCCCAGAAATGCGGGCCGGAACCCCACAGCACGATCTCGGCAATCAGTAACACCGCCACGCAGCCAACGAAGACGCGTTTCATCTTGCGCTTCACTTCGGCGTAAATAATAAACGGCACCACCGAGACGAACGAAATCAGCATCGTCACCAGATAAATTTTCCAGTGCTCAGCGGCAGGGAAACCCGCAGACGCCAGCTGGCCGGGCAGGGCGACAAAGGTCGACATCAGCAGGATATGCAGGCACATGATGCCAAAGTTCAGCTTCAGCAAGTGCGGCTCAACGAGCACTTTGCTAAAGCAGCCTTTCACCATCCCGGACTCACGGTTGAGGACGTGGTTTTTGCTGTCTGGCACTACCCACAGCGTGAGCGCAATACCGATGGTCGCCAGCACGGCAATCATCCAGAACAGGGCATGCAGACCCAGCTTATGGGTGATGACAGGGCCAAGCACCATCGCAATGGCAAAGGTGACGCCAAAGCTGACGCCGATAAACGCCATCGCTTTGGTACGGTTCTGTTCACGAGTTAAATCTGACAGCAGTGCCATCACGGCGGCTGCAATTGCGCCGGAACCCTGCAGGGCGCGGCCAAGAATAATGCCCCAGATGGAGTGGGAGAGGGCGGCAATGATGCTGCCGAGCACAAAGACGAGTAGCCCGCCGACAATCAGCGGTTTGCGGCCAACGCGATCGGAGAGCAGGCCGAAAGGGATCTGGAATATCGCCTGGGCTAAACCGTAGATACCTATGGCCAGGCCAATCAGTGCTTCGCTGGCTCCCTGTAGCGCCATACCGTACGTGGTCAGAACAGGCAGGACCATAAACATGCCAAGCATCCGTAGCGAGAAAACAGTCCCTAAGCCCCAGGTCGCGCGTAGCTCGCCTGGCGTCATTTTATAATCGTTCATTACCACCTCAGTTCAAGAGCAGGCCATAGTGTAGTGCGGGGAAGGGGCGGGGTAAATACAGGGTTATTTAACAAATATTACATGCATTATTAATAGATTCAGTGAATAAAAAAGGGTGCCGAAGCACCCCTTTATTCACTTGCTATGGCTTACCAGACGTAAGTCAGCAGGTGATGCGATTCGGGTACCATGAAATCCACGGACATCATCACGGACAGAGAGGTGATGGCCACAATCGAGAACACGAACAGCTTACGTGCCCAGACTTTGTCATCTTCCACTTTGTAGCCGCGCAGGGCCATGCCGAGCCACCAGACGCTCACCGCAGCCGCCACCACCAGATATTTATACCCGGCGTAACCGCCCAGAGAGAGCATCAGCGTTGCCACAGCAAAGGCGATGATGTACAGCGTGATGTGGTTCTTGGCAACGGAGATGCCTTTCACAACCGGCAGAACCGGGATGTTCGCTGCCTGATAATCCTTGAAGCGGAAAATCGCAATGGCATAGGAGTGCGGCATCTGCCACAGGCTAAAGATAGCCAGCAGGATCAACGCACCACTGTCGAACTCATTTGTGACGGCACAGTAGCCAATCACCGGCGGCGCAGCGCCGGAGAGAGAACCAATCAGCGTACCGTAGACGGAGTGACGCTTCATATACAGGCTGTAAACGCCCACATAAACCACGAACCCCATCACCCCCAGCCAGCAGGCCAGCGGGTTAGCACCAAACCACAGCAGCATAAAGCCAGCAATACCCAGCAAGGTGGCGTACACCAGCGAGACGGAAGGGGCGATCAGGCCTTTAACCAGCACCCGATTTTTGGTCCTTTCCATCTTCTTGTCGATATCCATGTCGATGTAGTTGTTAAATACACAACCGGACGCAACAACCAGTGACACACCAATCAGCGTGTAGATAAAGAGGGTGTAATCAATGCTGCCCTTAGAGGCCAGCAAGAACCCTCCGATCACGGAGATCAGGTTGCCAAAGATGATGCCTGGTTTCGTTACTTGCAGGTATTGCTTAAACATACTCGCCGCTCTTAGTGAACCATCATGTTGTAGTTAAGGTTCCACATAATCCAGATGGAACCGACTACCAGGATAGCGATGATAATCACGGTAAAGATAAAGGCCGTCATGTTCCAGCCTTCATCGGACTTGGTGTTCATGTGCAGGAAGCAAACCAGATGCACCAGAATCTGAACCACCGCGGTGGCCAGGACTGTGCCCAGAATCACCGCGTGAGATGCAGAACCGTTCATCACCATCCAGAACGGGATCACCGTCAGGATGATCGACAGGATAAAACCTGTCATGTAGGTTTTTACGCTACCGTGGGAAGCGCCATGATCGTTTGAATGACTCATTACATCGCCCCCATCAGATAGACTACAGAGAACACACAGATCCATACAACGTCCAGGAAGTGCCAGAACAGGCTCAGGCACATGATACGTGTACGGTTAGTGCTGGTCAGACCGCGACGGGAAACCTGGAACATCAGTACCGCCATCCAGATAAGCCCGGAGGTTACGTGCAGACCGTGAGTTCCTACCAGCGCGAAGAACGCAGACAGGAAGCCACTGCGATCCGGGCCCATACCTTCCATAATCAGGTGATGGAATTCATAGATTTCCATCCCGATGAATCCAGCACCAAACAACCAGGTCAACGCCAGCCAGGAGACAACCTGGCTCTTGTTGTTTTTGTACATGGCGATAGCCGCCATGCCGTAGGTGATGGAGCTGAACAGCAGCAGTGCGGTTTCTACCAGAACGAACGGCAGTTCAAAAATGTCCTTACCAGTCGGGCCGCCCGCAGTGCCGTTCACCAGAACGGCATAGGTCGCGAACAGACAGCAGAACAGAATGCAGTCGCTCATCAGGTAGATCCAGAAACCGAAGACTTTCGTCGGCCCTGTATCGTGGTGCGCATGGTCATGCGCGTGGGCAGTAGAGTGCGCCAGAGTATCAGTTGCCATTTTTCAGCCCCGCTTTAGAAATCTCATCGAAATGCTGGTTTTCCAGTTTTTCGACTTCACGGACTGGTACGTAGTAGTCCACGTCCTCGTCAAAGCTCTTCACGATCCAGCTAATGATGATGCCTGCGAAGCTCGCAATCGCCATCCACCAGATGTGCCAGATCATGGCGAAGCCAAATACCGTTGCGAAAGCGGCAATGATAATGCCCGCGCCGCTGTTTTTCGGCATGTGGATCTCTTCGTAATGAGCAGGTTGCTTATACGCTTCACCTTTTTCTTTCATTTCCCAGAATGCGTCGCGCTCATGGATCTGCGGCACAATGGCGAAGTTATAGAACGGAGGTGGAGAAGAGGTCGCCCACTCCAGCGTACGGCCACCCCACGGGTCACCGGTCAGGTCACGGTTCTGATCGCGGTCGCGAATAGAGACGTAGTACTGAATCAGCTGGCACAGGATACCGCAGGCAATCAGCACCGCACCGCATGCTGCAACAACCAGCATTGGGTGGAACTGTGGATCGATCTGCTGGCTCAGGCGACGGGTCATACCCATGAAGCCCAGCACGTACAGCGGCATAAATGCCACGAAGAAGCCGATGATCCAGAACCAGAACGCGCGTTTACCCCAGGTTTCGTTCAGCGTGAAGCCGAACGCTTTTGGCCACCAGTAGGTTACGCCAGCGAAGCAGCCGAAGACCACACCACCGATGATAACGTTATGGAAGTGCGCAATCAGGAACAGGCTGTTGTGCAGAACGAAGTCAGCACCTGGTACTGCCAGCAGTACGCCGGTCATCCCACCTACAGAGAAGGTGACGATGAAGCCGATGGTCCACAGCATGGCTGAGTGGAACACGATACGACCCTGGTACATGGTGAACAACCAGTTGAAGATCTTAACCCCGGTCGGGATTGCGATAATCATGGTGGTGATACCGAAGAAGGCGTTTACGTTCGCGCCCGCACCCATAGTGAAGAAGTGGTGCAGCCAAACGATGAACGACAGAACGGTAATACACACGGTTGCCCACACCAGTGAGGTGTAACCAAACAGGCGCTTACGCGAGAAGGTTGCAGCGATTTCGGAGAACACCCCGAAGACCGGCAGAACCAGGATGTACACTTCCGGGTGACCCCAGGCCCAAATCAGGTTGATGTACATCATCATGTTGCCACCCATATCGTTGGTAAAGAAATGGGTGCCCAGGTAGCGGTCCAGGGTCAGCAGCGCGACGGTGACAGTCAGAATTGGGAAGGACGCAATGATCAGGATGTTGGCGCACAGAGATGCCCAGGTAAATACCGGCATCTTGAACATAGTCATGCCAGGGGCACGCATCTTGATAATGGTCACGAAGAAGTTAATACCGGTCAGGGTTGTACCGATACCGGAGAGCTGAATCGCCCAAATCCAGTAGTCGACACCTACGCCAGGACTGTATTCAATTCCCGAAAGCGGTGGGTAAGCCAGCCAGCCGGTCTGCGCGAATTCGCCCACACCCAGTGACAGGTTAACCAGGATAACGCCGACAACCGTAAACCAGAAGCTCAGGTTGTTCAGGAACGGGAATGCAACGTCGCGCGCGCCGATTTGCAGCGGAACAACAACGTTCATCAGACCGATAACCAGCGGCATCGCCACGAAGAAGATCATGATAACGCCGTGAGCGGTAAAGATCTGATCGTAGTGGTGAGGCGGCAGGAAGCCCGCTTCACCCGCAGAGGCAAGCACCTGCTGGCTACGCATCATGATGGCATCCGCAAAGCCACGAATTAACATGACGATACCGACGATGCAGTACATGATACCGAGTTTTTTGTGGTCAACCGAAGTCAGCCACTCATTCCACAGGTAGCTCCACTTACCGAAGTAAGTGATTAAGGCCAGTAAAGCCGCACCACCAATGATAATTGCAGCCACCGTAACCACGATAATGGGTTCATGGTATGGCACTGCATCCAGTGTCAATTTTCCGAACATTTTCTTCCTCGGCCCCTTAGTGAGCGGTTTCCGCGTGGCTCATGTCCATGCCTTCCATACCTTCGTGTGCGCTATGCTCACCTTCAGTCTGGGTCATGTCCATGCTCTTGCCGTGATCCATAAATTTGCCAATAACGTCTTTGAACAAATCAGGTTTCACGTTAGAGAAGTACTCCACCTTGTTGTATTCGCTAGGTGCAGCCACTTTGTCGAACGCCGCCATGTCAGACATGGTGTTCTGAGACTGTTTCGCTTTTTCAACCCACTGGTCGAAAGCGGCACGGTCTGGCGTCGCGATAGCTTTGAACTTCATACCTGAGAAGCCCGGGCCGCTATAGCTGGCGGAGATACCATCGTAGGTGCCTGCTTCATTCGCGATCAGGTGCAGGTTAGTCTGCATACCGGCCATCGCGTAGATCTGGCTACCCAGACGCGGGATGAAGAAGGAGTTCATTACGGAGTTGGAGGTCACTTTGAACTGAACCGGAGTGTTCGCCGGGAAGGCGATTTCATTCACGGTAGCAATGCCCTGTTCCGGATAGATGAAGAACCATTTCCAGTCCATGGAGACCACTTCGATGGTAATCGGTTTTTCATCATGAACCAGCGGTTTGCTAGGTTCGAGGGAGTGAGTGGTTTTCCAGGTCAGCACGGCAAGGAACAGGATGATCAGAATAGGCACTGTCCAGACCACAGCTTCCACTTTATTGGAGTGTGACCAGTTAGGGCTATACTTCGCATCTTTATTGCTCGCACGATACTTCCAGGCGAAACCAACAGCCATCAAAACGGCAGGAATAACCACAATCATCATCAGGCCAAAAGCCGTCAGAATCAATGAACGTTGTTCCAGTCCAATCTGTCCTTTGGGGTCAAGTAGTGCAGAATCACAGCCACTGAGTAATACAGTGCCCGCAAATAATGACAACCATCCCAAACTTTTATTGTATTTCCTGAGTCTCATTTAACGACCTCAATTCCACGGGAGTCTGGTGGCGTTTAAAGTGTGGGGGCATTTTACGGGAAGGTTACATTACTGTAAACATCATTAGGTCTGTGTCAGGAAGGTGTTACCGGGTTCTGCCGCACATGTCACAAGTGTTGCAAATTATGTCGGTTTTTAAGACGAAACCCGCATGGCGTGGGCGTTATAACGAAAGGACCCCCAAGCATACCCTAAAAGGGGCAATTGGTATAACCATTGTGAAAAACACACAAAAAATTAACAATTAATTATCAATAAAAAGACAATTAAAAAACGAAAATTCAATCTTTCAAAAGCTGAATCGGTTAATGAAAAATAGCGTTCTGGAGTAGGCTCCAATAATTTCCAAATGCTATCCCGCACAAAACAGCAAATATTTTTTTTTGCAGCTGGCGGTTATTTCACCGTTATAATTTCGCATGGTGATTACAACGGGAAATAACCTTTCATTTTTTGGCTTCAGGGCACCTGAGTTTTACGTAAAGCCAGAAAATCGAGCGTCCCGCCAGTGAGGATCCCGGCGACGACAAGCAGGGCTCCGGCATTCAGCAGCAGGGATTCAGGAGGAAGCGATAACGAGGTTGTAGCGTTAATCATTAATACCGCCAGCCAGAGTACCAGCGCCAGGCAACCCACCATCAACAAACGTAAGGCAAAACGGTAGGCGCGATGATATTCGGTGCGCGGCATAAAGTGTTCTGTTTGTTGGGTATATTCCAGCGTCTGGCGACAGACCAGCAACAATAGGAGCCCAGGCACTGCCGCAATCACGGAGAAGAGATAGAATGTTGGCCAGCCGTGGGCTTCCACAAACCAGCCAGCAATCGGGCCGACATAGACGCGGCCCACGGCGGACAGCGCCGAAAGCAGGGCGAACTGCGTCGCAGAGAATGATTTGTTGCACAGCGTCATCAGCAGGGCGACAAACGCCGCAGTGCCCATGCCACCACAGAGGTTTTCAAAGAACACCGCCGCTGCCATGCTGATCATATTTTTGTCGGTAATGGAAAGCAGCCAGTAACCCGCGTTAGACGCCCCCTGCAGAATGCCGAAAATCAGGAGTGCCCGGAACAGCGTCAGACGCTGCATCAACACACCGCCGTACAGCGCACCGACGATGGTCGCAAACAACCCGAGGGTTTTGTTCACCACACCGACTTCCCCGGCATCAAACCCGACGCCGCGGATCAGGAAGGTAGTGGTCAGGCTCATTGCAAACGCATCACCCAACTTATAAAGGACGATCAGCAGCAGGATCAGCCAGGCATTGTTTCGGCCAAAGAAATCGCGCAGCGGTTCGGCGACGGCCTGCTCCAGCGAGCGTGGAACTGGAATGACATCGCTCGGTTCGGGGGCGAGCAGGGTGGCAATAATACAGGGTATCAGCAGGACGGCCATCAGCCAGTACATACCCTGCCAGCCGAGATAGCGGTCGGCCAGCCACAGCGCCAGCCCGCCAGAGACAAGCATCCCGAGGCGATAGCCCAGCACGCTGATTGCCGCCCCGGCACCTCGCTCTTCTGCGGGTAACACGTCCGTTTTCCAGGCATCAAAAACGATATCCTGCGAGGCGGAACAGAAGGCGATCACCACGGCAAGGGCCGCCATCCAGCGTAGCTGCGTGGAAGGTTCGAGGAAACCCATCGCGGCAATCGACAGCAGCAGCAGGATCTGGGTCATCACTAACCAACCGCGACGACGTCCCAGGAAAGGTGGGGTATAGCGATCCATCACCGGTGACCACAGAAACTTAAAGACGTAGGCCTGACCGACGAGTGAGAAGAAACCAATAGTTTTGAGATCGATATTCTCGACGGTCATCCAGGCCTGCAATGTGCCGGAGGTGAGTGCGAGTGGTAAACCAGAGGCGAAACCGAGGATCAGCAGAATGGCTGATTTGGGTTGCTGGAAAATGCGTAAGTAATTGCTGGACATGTTTTTATAAGTCTGACCCGGTGAGTCACCGGGTCAGAAAGCAGGATTAACGAGCGTTCTGCTTGATGAAGTCGTGGATGCTGGTGTCCTGTGCCATATCGGAAATGGTGTCGGTCAGCACGCTGTTTACTGCGTTCGCAATGTTCTGGTTGGATGCCTGGAAAGCACCTTCAACAGAGTAACTTGCGCGGTAGTTTTTGGTCATCTTATTGCCGTTCTTCGCGGTGGCAATGATGGCGATATCCGCTTTGGTCGAGATGTTGTAGCGAACGTTACCCTGGGAAACGTCAGCGTACAGGTTGTTCACGATGATCTGCAGATCAACCGCGCCGCTTGGGCCAACCATATAACCGCGCGCGGTCATCTGTTTCTCCAGCACTTCCTGCAGCAGGAAGCGCAGGTCGCGGGAGGCGGTCAGCGTCACTTGCTGGTTATCGCGGGTGACTTTTGCCAGAGCCTGGTCCTGACGCTGGTCGGCACCGTTAATACTTACGGTCACGCCCATCAGGCTTGGATCCTGCTGAGGCAGGGTAATTTTTGGTGAAACATCAATTGTTGTTGGCGGGGTAGCGCAACCTGCCAGCATAAAAAGTGCTACCAACGGAAAGAAGAGTTTTTTTAACATTTCAGGTTCTCAACGAATCGTAAGCAGTTAGAGAGAAAAATTGCCGCCATCATAACATCGCTAACGGCGAGGGGAAGTGGTCAGTGCATGTAAATTCATCGTCTTGTCTGAAAACTGACCTGCTTACCGTTTTTCTCCACCCATGAATGACAAAACGTATGAGCCTCACAGTGGACTTCATCCGTTTGAATGAGAAAATAAGACGAAAGCTAAATATTTGTTGTCTTGTTGTAATGGAAACGGTAAAAGCGGCTAACATTTAAAGGGATGGGTGACATCCTGGCGTTGTCGGAGGAGTAATTTCATGATGATACGTGAGCAGATAGAAGAAAAATTAAGGGCAGCGTTCAACCCTGTGTTCCTCGAAGTCGTCGACGAAAGCTATCGTCATAACGTTCCGGCAGGTTCTGAAAGCCACTTCAAAGTGGTTCTGGTCAGCGATCGCTTCACGGGAGAACGTTTCCTGAACCGACATCGCCTGATCTACAGCACCCTGACGGAAGAACTCTCCACGACCGTACATGCGCTGGCGTTGCATACCTATACCATTAAGGAGTGGGAAGGTCTGCAGGATACGGTATTCGCATCACCTCCCTGCCGTGGTGCAGGCACCATAGCCTGAAAAATCGGATTTGCAACCGCTGGAGTTTTTCCAGTATGTTGCATAGAGATTTCGTCAAAACGGCCTTCGGGCCGTTTTGTTTTGTCTGAGTTTTGAGCGTATGGCGCGTTTTTAAGGCTAAAAATAGCCTTAAAGTGTGAAAAAAGCCGCAGCAACATGTCCCAACCGTTCTCGACTCACCTAAGTGATGCCGCTATAATGCCGCGTCTTAATGAATGTCTTCGGGATGATTCTGGCGACAGGGAATGTGAATCTGCACTAAGAGAGCATCCCGGTAAAACAGACAGATTCAGAGTTGACCGAGCACTGTGATTTTTTTGAGGTAACAAGATGCAAGTTTCAGTTGAAACCACTCAAGGCCTTGGCCGCCGTGTAACGATTACTATCGCTGCTGACAGCATCGAAACTGCTGTGAAAAGCGAGCTGGTCAACGTATCAAAGAAAGTACGTATTGACGGCTTCCGTAAGGGCAAAGTACCAATGAATGTTGTTGCTCAGCGTTATGGCGCTTCCGTGCGTCAGGATGTGCTGGGTGAACTGATGAGCCGCAACTTTATCGATGCGATCATCAAAGAAAAAATCAATCCGGCTGGCGCGCCAAACTACGTTCCAGGCGAATACAAACTGGGCGAAGACTTCACCTACTCTGTAGAGTTCGAAGTGTACCCGGAAGTTGAGCTGACAGGTCTGGAATCTATCGAAGTTGAAAAACCGATTGTTTCCGTGACTGACGAAGACGTGGACGGCATGCTGGACACCCTGCGCAAGCAGCAGGCGAACTGGAAAGAAAAAGAAGGCGCTGTTGACGCTGAAGACCGTGTCACCATCGACTTCACCGGCTCTGTAGACGGCGAAGAGTTCGAAGGCGGCAAAGCGTCTGACTTCGTACTGGCAATGGGCCAGGGTCGTATGATCCCAGGCTTCGAAGACGGTATCAAAGGCCGCAAGGCTGGCGAAGAGTTCACCATCGACGTGACCTTCCCGGAAGAATACCACGCTGAAAACCTGAAAGGGAAAGCAGCGAAGTTCGTTATCAACCTGAAGAAAGTTGAAGAGCGTGAACTGCCAGAACTGACCGAAGAATTTATCAAACGTTTCGGCGTGGAAGATGGTTCTGTCGCGGGTCTGCGTACCGAAGTGCGTAAAAACATGGAACGCGAGCTGAACGGTGCTGTGCGTAACCGTGTTAAATCTCAGGCGATCGAAGGTCTGGTGAAAGCGAACGACATCGACGTTCCTGCTGCCCTGATCGACAGCGAAATCGACGTTCTGCGCCGTCAGGCTGCACAGCGTTTCGGTGGCAACCAGCAGCAAGCGATGGAACTGCCACGTGAGCTGTTCGAAGAGCAAGCGAAACGCCGTGTTGTTGTTGGCCTGCTGCTGGGCGAAGTCATTCGTACCCACGAGCTGAAAGCTGACGAAGAACGTGTGAAAGGCCTGATCGAAGAGATGGCTTCTGCATACGAAGATCCATCAGAAGTTATCGAGTTCTACGGTAAGAACAAAGAGCTGATGGACAACATGCGCAACGTTGCGCTGGAAGAGCAGGCTGTTGAAGCGGTACTGGCGAAAGCTAAAGTGTCCGAAAAAGCGACCTCTTTCAACGAACTGATGAACCAGCAGGCGTAATTTCGCCCCAACGGTTTAAAGTTTGAACAGAAAACCCGTTGCCTTCCGGCGACGGGTTTTTTTTATCGCGCCAATAGCCCAGGAAGAGTGCTAAAACGCCCTTTCAGTGTTAGCGTAACAACAAAAGGTTGTTATGCTTGAAATAGGGCGATGCGAACCCCATAAGTATGTAATCACGATGAATGAGACTGGCTGATAATCCGTCCGTAAGGTTACAATCAGACAGCAGGTGTTTTCAATTTTGATCCAGGAGACGGAAATGTCATACAGTGGCGAACGAGATAACTTTGCACCCCATATGGCTCTGGTGCCAATGGTTATTGAACAGACCTCACGTGGTGAGCGTTCTTTTGATATCTATTCCCGTCTGCTCAAGGAACGCGTTATCTTTCTGACCGGCCAGGTGGAAGACCACATGGCTAACCTGATCGTGGCGCAGATGCTGTTTCTGGAAGCGGAAAACCCGGAAAAAGACATTTACCTGTATATTAACTCACCGGGCGGTGTGATTACGGCGGGTATGTCTATTTACGATACCATGCAATTCATCAAGCCGGACGTGAGTACTATTTGTATGGGACAGGCTGCATCTATGGGGGCCTTCCTGTTAACCGCTGGGGCCAAGGGCAAGCGTTTCTGCCTGCCAAACTCCCGCGTGATGATTCACCAGCCGCTGGGTGGTTACCAGGGTCAGGCGACGGATATTGAAATCCACGCCCGCGAAATCCTGAAAGTAAAAGCGCGCATGAATGAACTTATGGCGCAGCATACGGGTCAATCCCTCGAGCAGATCGAGCGCGATACCGAGCGCGATCGCTTCCTCTCTGCACCTGAGGCAGTTGAGTACGGCTTAGTCGACTCTGTTTTGACCCATCGTAATTGATGCCTACGACGCGAGTGTGCCGCTATACTAAAGTAAGGCGGCACGCTGCCTGAGAGCAGCTTGCGTCTGAGAATGGTATTTGCGTCGTCATGTGCGGCACAAAGAACTTAAAAAGAGGTTTGGACTCATGACAGATAAACGCAAAGATGGTTCGGGCAAACTGCTGTACTGCTCTTTTTGCGGCAAAAGCCAGCATGAAGTGCGTAAACTGATTGCCGGGCCGTCCGTGTATATCTGCGACGAATGTGTCGACTTATGTAACGACATCATCCGCGAAGAGATTAAAGAAGTCGCCCCGCACCGTGAGCGTAGCGCGTTGCCAACACCGCATGAAATTCGTCATCATCTTGACGACTATGTCATCGGTCAGGAGCAGGCTAAGAAAGTGCTGGCGGTGGCGGTATATAACCACTACAAACGTCTGCGTAACGGCGATACCAGCAATGGTGTAGAGCTGGGTAAAAGTAACATTCTGCTGATTGGCCCAACCGGTTCCGGTAAAACGCTGCTGGCAGAAACGCTGGCACGTCTGCTGGATGTTCCGTTCACGATGGCAGATGCCACCACCCTGACCGAAGCCGGTTATGTGGGTGAAGACGTGGAAAACATCATCCAGAAATTGCTGCAGAAGTGTGATTACGACGTACAGAAAGCACAGCGCGGGATCGTCTATATCGATGAAATCGATAAGATTTCCCGTAAATCAGACAACCCGTCTATCACCCGTGACGTGTCGGGCGAAGGTGTACAGCAGGCACTGCTGAAGCTGATTGAAGGTACCGTTGCTGCGGTTCCACCTCAGGGGGGCCGTAAACATCCGCAACAGGAGTTCCTGCAGGTTGATACCTCCAAGATCCTGTTCATCTGTGGTGGTGCGTTCGCGGGCCTGGATAAAGTGATCTCCCACCGTGTTGAAACCGGCTCCGGCATTGGTTTCGGCGCGACGGTGAAATCGACGTCTGAAAAACCGAACGAGGGCGAACTGCTCTCTCAGGTAGAACCAGAAGATCTGATCAAATTCGGTCTGATCCCTGAGTTTATTGGCCGTCTGCCGGTTGTGGCAACGCTGAACGAACTGAGTGAAGAAGCGCTGATTCAGATCCTGAAAGAACCGAAAAACGCCCTGACCAAGCAGTATCAGGCGCTGTTCAATCTGGAAGGCGTTGAGCTGGAATTCCGCGATGAAGCGCTGGATGCGATTGCGAAGAAAGCGATGGTCCGTAAAACCGGCGCGCGTGGTCTGCGTTCTATCGTAGAAGCGGCACTGCTCGATACCATGTACGATCTGCCGTCTATGGAAGATGTCGAGAAAGTGGTGATTGACGAGTCTGTTATTGGCGGTCAGAGCAAGCCGCTGCTGATTTATGGTAAGCCTGAAGCGCAGCAGGCATCTGGCGAATAATTCACCAAATCATACAAGCAGTTAATCAAAAAGGGGGGATTTTATCTCCCCTTTTATTTTTCCGACTTCATGGCGTTGAATGTGTGGAATACATCCCCATATACTGCTTACATGTTAATGGTTGTGTGAAGCACAGTCACATAACCAGTTTACCTGGCGGACACTAAACTAAGAGAGAGCTCTATGAATCCTGAGCGTTCTGAACGCATTGAAATCCCCGTATTGCCGTTGCGCGATGTGGTGGTTTATCCGCACATGGTCATACCCTTATTTGTAGGGCGGGAAAAATCTATCCGTTGCCTCGAAGCTGCCATGGATCATGATAAAAAAATCATGTTGGTTGCGCAGAAGGAAGCATCAACGGATGAGCCGGGTGTAAACGATCTTTTCACCGTCGGGACCGTGGCCTCTATTTTGCAGATGCTGAAGTTGCCTGATGGCACCGTAAAGGTGCTGGTAGAAGGCTTGCAGCGTGCGCGTATTACCACTCTGTCTGACAATGGCGAACACTTCTCTGCAAAGGCAGAGTATCTTGATTCGCCTCAGCTTGATGAACGCGAGCAGGAAGTGCTGGTACGCACTGCGATTAGCCAGTTTGAAGGCTATATCAAGCTGAACAAGAAAATCCCACCAGAAGTGCTGACGTCGCTGAACAGCATTGACGACCCTGCACGTCTGGCGGATACCATCGCTGCACATATGCCGCTGAAGCTGGCTGACAAACAGTCCGTGCTGGAAATGTCCGACGTTAACGAACGTCTGGAATACCTGATGGCGATGATGGAATCTGAAATCGATCTGCTCCAGGTTGAGAAGCGTATTCGCAACCGCGTGAAAAAGCAGATGGAAAAATCTCAGCGTGAGTACTATCTGAACGAGCAAATGAAAGCCATTCAGAAAGAACTCGGCGAGATGGAAGATGCGCCGGATGAAAACGAAGCGCTGAAGCGTAAGATCGACGCGGCAAAAATGCCGAAAGAGGCAAAAGAGAAAGCGGAAGCAGAACTGCAGAAGCTGAAAATGATGTCTCCGATGTCGGCTGAAGCGACCGTTGTGCGCGGCTACATTGAATGGATGGTACAGGTTCCGTGGAATGCCCGCAGCAAGGTCAAAAAAGACCTGCGTCAGGCTCAGGAGATCCTGGACACCGACCACTACGGCCTGGAGCGCGTGAAAGATCGCATTCTTGAGTACCTCGCGGTACAAAGCCGTGTGAACAAAATTAAAGGGCCAATCCTGTGCCTGGTAGGGCCTCCAGGGGTGGGTAAAACCTCTCTGGGCCAGTCCATCGCCAAAGCGACCGGACGTAAGTATATCCGTATGGCGCTGGGTGGTGTACGTGATGAAGCGGAAATCCGCGGTCACCGTCGTACCTACATCGGTTCTATGCCGGGTAAACTGATCCAGAAGATGGCGAAAGTGGGCGTTAAAAACCCGCTGTTCCTGCTTGATGAGATCGACAAAATGTCTTCGGACATGCGTGGCGATCCGGCGTCAGCTCTGCTGGAAGTGCTTGATCCAGAACAGAACGTGGCATTCAGCGATCACTACCTGGAAGTGGACTACGACCTGAGCGATGTGATGTTCGTGGCGACCTCCAACTCCATGAACATTCCGGCACCGCTGCTGGACCGTATGGAAGTGATCCGTTTGTCCGGTTATACCGAAGATGAGAAGCTGAACATTGCGAAGCAGCACCTGCTGCCGAAGCAGATTGAGCGTAATGCGCTGAAAGCTAACGAGTTGACGGTAGAAGACAGTGCAATTGTCGGTATTATTCGCTACTACACCCGTGAAGCCGGCGTGCGTAGCCTTGAGCGTGAAATCTCCAAACTGTGTCGTAAGGCGGTTAAACAGCTGCTGCTGGATAAGAGCCTGAAACACATTGTGATTAACGGCGACAATCTGCATGCGTATCTGGGCGTTCAGCGCTTCGACTATGGGCGTGCGGACAACGAAAACCGCGTAGGCCAGGTCACCGGTCTGGCATGGACGGAAGTGGGCGGCGATCTGCTGACCATTGAAACGGCCAGTGTGCCGGGTAAAGGCAAACTGACCTATACCGGTTCTCTGGGTGAAGTCATGCAAGAGTCCATTCAGGCTGCTCTGACCGTGGTACGTGCGCGTGCAGAAAAACTGGGTATCAACCCGGATTTCTACGAAAAACGCGACATCCACGTTCACGTTCCTGAAGGGGCAACGCCGAAAGATGGCCCAAGCGCAGGTATTGCCATGTGTACCGCTCTGGTCTCCTGTCTGACAGGGAACCCGGTGCGTGCTGATGTGGCGATGACGGGTGAAATCACCCTGCGTGGTCAGGTTCTGCCAATTGGTGGCTTAAAAGAAAAACTGCTGGCGGCACACCGTGGTGGGATCAAAATCGTATTGATCCCTGACGAAAACAAACGCGATCTGGAAGAGATTCCGGACAACGTTATTGCCGATCTGCAGATCCATCCGGTGAAACGCATTGAGGAAGTTCTGACTCTCGCACTGCAGAATGAGCCTTCCGGAATGCAGGTTGTAACCGCAAAATAGTGACCTTGCGCAAATAGCGCCAAGAAAAACAAGGCTGGAAAGTCATTTCGGACTTGCCAGCCTTTTTTTGTATAGCTAATTTAGATTGCTGATTGGGTTAGCCATCAACAACGAGTGTTGTAAGGTCATGGCTGGCCTGATATAAATGCTGCGCGGTCGCGCTGTGAAGGATTCAGGCGCGATATAAATTATAAAGAGAGGAAGAGAACAGTGAATAAATCTCAACTGATTGACAAAATTGCTGCTGGTGCTGATATTTCTAAAGCTGCAGCTGGACGTGCGTTAGATGCATTAATTGCTTCTGTTACTGAATCTCTGCAGTCTGGGGACGACGTTGCACTGGTAGGCTTCGGTACTTTTGCTGTTAAAGAGCGTGCTGCCCGTACTGGCCGCAACCCTCAAACCGGTAAAGAGATCACCATTGCTGCCGCTAAAGTGCCGGGTTTCCGTGCAGGTAAAGCGCTGAAAGACGCAGTAAACTGATTGCTTTCCCGTTTCCGGGAAGCTGAAAAGTACAAGGGCGCATCATTTGATGTGCCTTTTTTGTTTGTCCAGACCTGATTTGTGCGAGTTTATGCGAGTTGTGGGCTGACAATCGCCCTGTTTTCTTGTCACAATACGCCTTTACGCGCGACGGTCAGGATTTTCCGTCAGCGTCAGGTAACCAGTCACCTACAGCGGAGTGTTGTTACACCATGATGGACAGCTTACGCACGGCTGCTAACAGTCTCGTGCTCAAGATTATTTTCGGTATCATTATCGTGTCGTTCATATTGACCGGCGTGAGCAGCTACCTTATTGGCGGTAGCGCGAACTATGCCGCAAAAGTGAATGGCCAGGAAATTAGCCGTGGGCAGTTCGAGAACGCTTTTGCTGGTGAACGTAACCGTATGCAGCAACAGCTGGGCGACCAATTCTCTGAGCTGGCAGCGAACGAAGGTTATATGAAAACCCTGCGTCAGCAGACGCTGAACCGACTCATTGACGAAGCACTGCTGGATCAGTATGCGAAAAGCCTGGGGCTGGGCATCAGCGACCAGCAGGTCAAAAAGGCTATCTTCGCGACGTCAGCATTCCAGTCTAACGGCAAATTCGACAATACCCGTTACAACAGTATCGTCAACCAGATGGGTATGACGGCCGATCAATACGCGCAGGCTCTGCGTAATCAGCTGACCACTCAGCAACTCATTAATGCCGTTGTTGGCACAGATTTCATGCTCAAAGGTGAAACTGATGAGCTGGCTGCACTGGTGTCTCAGCAGCGTGTTGTGCGTGAAGCAACCATTGATGTGAATGCCCTGGCGGCTAAACAGCAGGTCAGCGACGCAGACGTTAACGCTTACTACGAGCAGAACAAGAACAACTTTGTTGCCCCTGAGCAGTTCCGCGTAAGCTATATCAAGCTGGATGCGGCTGCACTGCAGGAAACTGCATCTGATGCGGAAATTCAGTCTTACTATGACCAGCATCAGGATCAGTTCACTCAGCCTCAGCGTAACCGTTACAGCGTGATCCAGACCAAAACTGAGGCAGATGCCAAAGCGGTACTGGATGAGCTGAGCAAAGGCGCAGATTTCGCAACCGTGGCGAAAGCAAAATCCACCGACATTATCTCTGCCAAAAATGGTGGTGATATGGGCTGGCTGGAAGAGGGCACAACGCCTGACGAACTGAAAAATGCGGGTCTGAAAGACAAAGGCCAGATGTCTGGCGTTATTAAGTCTTCCGTTGGTTTCCTGGTCGCTCGTCTGGATGATATCGAAGCCGCGAAAACCAAGGCGCTGGCTGACGTGCGTGATGACATCGCGGCAAAAGTGAAGCAGGAAAAAGCGCTGGATGCCTACTACGCCCTGCAGCAGAAAGTGAGCGATGCGGCGAGCAACGATAACGAATCTCTGGCAGGTGCAGAGCAGGCGGCAGGTGTGAAAGCGGTTGAGACGGGCTGGTTTGGTCGTAACAACCTGCCGGAAGAACTGAACTTCAAACCGGTTTCTGATGCTATCTTCAATGGCGGTCTGGTCGGTGAGAACGGTACTCCGGGCAGCAACTCAGACATCATTACTGTTGACGGTGACCGTGCCTTCGTTCTGCGTGTCAGCGAGCACAAAGCTGAAGCGGTAAAACCGCTGGCAGAGGTCAAAGATCAGGTTGTTGCACAGGTTAAGCACAACAAAGCTGAACAGCAGGCAAAACTGGATGCTGAGAAGCTTCTGGTCGCTCTGAAAGCAGGTAAAGGCGATGACGCACTGAAAGCGGCGGGTCTGAGCTTCGGCGAGGCGAAAACGCTGAGCCGTACCGGTCAGGATCCTGTTAGCCAGGTGGTATTTGGCCTGAGCCTGCCGGCGAAGGACAAGCCAAGCTTCGGTACGACAACCGATATGCAGGGTAACGTGGTTCTGCTGGCACTTGATGAAGTCAAAGCGGGCACCATGCCAGAAGAGCAAAAGAAAGCGATGGTTCAGGGCATTACCCAGAACAACGCCCAGATTGCTTTCGAGGCGATGATGAGCAACCTGCGTAAAGACGCTAAAATTAAGCTGGGCGATATAATCACTCAGCAGCAATAATTACGTATCTGCTCGCAGATTTTCGTAACGCTCTGCAAAAACTAAAGGCCGCTTTCGCGGCCTTTTCCATTTCTGCAATCTGCTGTTTGTACCTGTTGTGGCGGGCGGCTATCGTGGCGTGGCTGTCAACAAACAAGGAGAAAACAGCATGAAACGTGGAATCAAAGCACTGTTAATTACGCTGACTATTGCCACCACCGGGATGAACGCTGGCGCACTGGCGGCATCCCCGGCTGCGAAAACGCCGGTCGCCCAAAGTCAGGCCGAGACGCCAGTGCAAACGAATGCACCAGCCAAAACCTCCGGGAGTAGCAAAGCAACTGACGACGATGGTTCGCGAGTCAGTATCAATTCGGCATCTGCAGAAGATCTCGCTCGCGTGATGAATGGTGTCGGGCTGAAGAAGGCGCAGGCCATCGTCAGCTACCGTGAAGAGTACGGTCCCTTTAAAACTGTCGACGATCTGAAGCAGGTTCCGGGGATGGGCAGTTCACTGGTTGAGCGCAATCTCTCACACCTGACGTTGTAATTACGCAATTTCTTGCACTGCGGCAAAAATTTGCCAGGATAAAGAGGTCATACCAGTTGTGACCTCAAATCCTACAATAACAGTAAAGGCTATTGCGCTATGCAGACAAAAATCAAAGTACGCGGTTATCACCTCGATGTTTACCAGCATGTGAACAACGCCCGTTATCTCGAGTTTCTTGAAGAAGCACGCTGGGACGGGCTGGAAAACAGCGAAAGCTTTCAGTGGCTGACTGCGCACAACATCGCGTTTGTGGTCGTCAATATCAATATTAACTACCGTCGTCCCGCCGTGCTGGGGGATGTGCTTACCGTCACCAGCAAGGTACAACAGCTTAACGGGAAGAGCGGTGTACTCAGCCAGGTGGTGACGCTGGATCCTGAAGGGCAGGTGGTTGCCGACGCACTGATCACCTTTGTCTGTATCGATCTTAAAACCCAGAAAGCGCTGCCGCTGGAAGGGGAGTTGCGTGAAAAGCTGGAGTCGATGATCGTGTAGGATTTGTTCCGGAGTACCCGTGCTGTCGGTGTAAAACGTTTCGACAGCACGGCGGCGTTGCCTTATTTCAGCCCGGTCTTTTTCTGCATTGACGCCATCACGCCAGCCTTGTCAGCAAGGTAGTGATTCAGCCCATTAGCACGCAGATTACAGGCGGCGCACTGACCACAACCGTCACCTTTAATGCCGTTGTAGCAGGTCAGGGTTTCGTTGCGAACCAAATCCAGCTTGCCCCAGTAGTCTGCCAGCGCCCAGGTTTCTGCTTTATCGAGCCACATCAGCGGCGTTTCAAAGCGGGTTTCCTTCGCCATACCCAGATTGACGGCATGGTTGAGCGCTCTGACGAATTCGTCACGGCAGTCCGGGTAGCCGGAAAAATCAGTCTCGCACACGCCGGTGATCACTGCTTCGGCTTTGACCTGGTAAGCATAAATCGCCGTCAGGGTCAGAAAGAGGATATTGCGGCCAGGTACAAAGGTATTTGGAATACCGCTGGCATCAGGTTCGTAATCAGGAACGGGGATACTGTCGCGGGTGAGGCTGCTTACGGCCAGTTCATTTAGCAGCGTAACGTCCAGCACCTTGTGCGCGCGTGCACCCAGTTTCAGCGCCAGTTCACGGGCAACGTCGATTTCAGCGCGGTGACGCTGACCATAATCGAAGGTGACGCAGTGAACTTCATCATATTGATGAAGAGCCTGAACCAGGCAGGTTGTGGAATCTTGTCCTCCGCTGAACACGACGACGGCACGTTTCATAAATCATCTCGACAGTTACGGTAAAAACATCATGTTACCGTCTGACTGCAGTGGCGACCAGCTTCTTCATGATTTGGAGGCCGGAAGCCAGGCTTCTGTGAAATCAAACCAGCCGCGGGTGTTGAGCCGTATGCCATTGACCCCCGGTGGAGCGCTGATTTGATACTGGTAGTTAAACAGCGGTGTCAGCACCGCGTTTTCCATCAACTGGCTAAAAATGGCTTTCAGGCCGATATGCCGGGCCTGTTCATCGGCCTGGGTCTGGACTGCATCCAGCGTGGCCTGAAGATGAGCAAATTGCGGCGCACTCAGCAGGTGGGGCCAGAGCGTATCGCAACGGAGCCACTGCTCAAGCGTATATTCCGGCGCTTCGCCAATAAGCCGGTCTCCCATCATGATGTCTGCATCTGCAAGGTGCTGGCACCCGTCCCACGTTTTGGCATCGTGAAAGATAATCGTCAGTTCGCAGCCATGCCGGGCGAGATACTGCTTTAGCTGACTTGTCATGGTGTGTAACTCAACGGGCAAATGGTAAACCAGCGTCAGTTTTTCAGGCAGAGGAACGTGCGTTAAATCCGCCCAGTGGGGAATACACCACCCCGGAAGCAGTTCCTGGGTTGGGGTGATCAACCCTTCATTCAGCGGAAGTGTGTGCAGGAGTCTGGAGAGGTGGATGATATTAATGAGCCGCCTTGCCTGCATTTCGCTGAGGTGTGGGGTCTGTTTCAGGGTGAGATAACAGAAACCCAGACTGGTGCTGCTACTTACCAGCCGCAGGCTCTCCAGCTCTTCAGGCTCACCAATGGCGATTTGCACTGGATGACGGCAGCTTGTCCCCAGCCCATAGTCAAAAAGCTGTGGTGTGATCCAGTATTCAATCGCTTTCAGTAACGGGTGGCTAAGATGGTACTGCTCGTGGCTTTCCAGGCGAACCAAATCGGGATCGTACACGCTCAGTCTGAAGGGACCGCTTCCCGTCATGGGCTGGTCGGGGTGGGCAAGGCGACTGCAGTAGGTTGCCAGACGGTGGGCCAGCCAGAAATCTGGCTGATGCAGAATAAACGTCAGACACTGCGGATGCGTCACTTCAATGCGTAATACGCTCTGAAACAGCTTACGCAGGGCAGGTAACGCCAGCAGCGCCGTCAGGCTTCGCTGTAGCTGTTGCGTCTCGATTTTATCGCCGTTGTGCCAGTGCAGCGTGGAACGGATGTAAAAATGCCAGCGCAGGCCGTCAGGCGATACCTCCCAGTGATGCGCCAGATCGCCTGTGGGTTCACTGCTGTTGCCATTAAAGCGCGTCAGACCGGAGAAGACTTGCCCTGCCAGATGTTGCTCTGCCCGACCTGGTAAAAAACCTGGATGAAGCGGATCAAGCGAGCGGTAATAGGGAATACGCAGCGTCGGGGTATCGTTTTGCCAAAGCCCACCCAGAAACGGATGCAGCAACGCACGTAACTCTTCGGGGGCAAGCTGCGCCAGTTCAAGGGCGTTATGCTGCTGCCCACTCTTCAGCGCCTCTTCCATCATCGTATTGCGCAGCGATTCCGGCGTCACGTGGAATGTCAGCTCACCGCGTTTGCCACGGCCAGACTGAGCATGCCAGCTTAGCCAGCCTGCCTCCTGCGCCTGACGTAAAAGCGTACGTACATGCCGCTCGCTGCAAAAACAGCGGCTGGCAAGTTCGGTGACGGTGGCCTGCTGTGGCGCACCCTCAGAAGGTTGCCACAAACGTTGATACTGCTTAAGACGGTTAAGCTGGCGCATGATAAACCCGGAACAATAATTATCATCTATTCACTATTACTTCCGTATATCTCACGTAATACTGATGCACAAGTTAATCGCATCACATTTCGGGAGTAATCATGGCCAGGCTCGCTGCATTTGATATGGACGGTACTCTGTTAATGCCGGATCACCGTTTAGGGGAGAAAACCCTGAGCACCCTGAAGCGCCTGCATGAACGTGATGTCACCCTGACGTTCGCCACTGGCCGTCATGTGCTGGAGATGCGCCATCTGCTGGGGGCATTTTCCCTTGATGCGTTCCTGATAACCGGTAACGGAACACGCATTCACTCCGTTGAAGGCGATGTGTTGCACCGTCGGGATCTCAACCCGGAAGTGGCGGATATCGTGCTACACAGCACCTGGGATACGCAGGCCAGCGTGCATGTCTTTAACGATGACGGCTGGTTTACCGGAAGTGAAATTCCTGAGCTGCTGCATGCACATGTTTACAGCGGTTTTAAGTACCAGCTTACCGATCTGCGTCGTATTCCTGCCCATGCGGTGACCAAGATCTGTTTCTGTGGCGATCACGACGATCTCTGCCGTTTACGTATTCAGCTGAATGAGGTTTTAGGCGACCGGGCGCACCTGACCTTCTCAGCAGTGGATTGTCTGGAAGTGCTGCCAGTGGGCTGTAATAAAGGCTCAGCCCTGGCGGTACTGAGTAACCACCTGGGCTTTACGATGCAGGATTGTATGGCGTTTGGCGACGCCATGAATGACCGCGAGATGCTGGGTAGCGTCGGTCGCGGTCTGATAATGGGGAATGCGATGCCGCAGTTAATTGCAGAGCTTCCTCATCTGCCGGTTATCGGACACTGCCGTAACGAAGCGGTGTCCCATTTTTTGACGCATTGGCTGGACAAAAACAACCTCCCGTATTCCCCCGAATAGTGAGACCCTTCCAGCAAGCCAGACTTCGGTCTGGCTTTTTTTTATTTCACCCACTGCATAATCTGCGTTTTCCACGGCTCAATATCGCCAATATTGGCCTGCACCCATTCTGCGTTGTAATAGGTGTCGAGGTAACGTTCGCCGCTGTCGCACAGTAACGTGACGACAGAACCGGTACGGCCTTCTTCGCGCATCCGGACGGCAAGCTGCAGCGCGCCCCACATATTGGTACCGGTTGAGGCACCGACTTTACGACCAAGCTGTGTTTCCAGCCAGTGCGCCGTTGCAACGCTGGCGGCGTCCGGCACGCGGAGCATCTCATCCACGACATCAGGAATGAACGAAGGCTCCACGCGCGGGCGGCCAATTCCTTCAATTTTACTGCCTACCGGGCTGCGCAGTTCTGCATTGCGGTTTTGCCAGTAGTCGAGGAACACGGAGTTCTGCGGGTCAACCACCATCAGTTGGGTATCGTAGCCCTGACAGCGGATGTAACGCCCGATGGTGGCGGATGTACCACCGGTACCGGCGCTCATCACAATGTACGAGGGTACAGGGTGCGGCTCGTGGGTCATCTGACGGAAAATACTGTCGGCAATGTTGTTATTGCCGCGCCAGTCGGTGGCGCGTTCGGCGAAGGTGAACTGATCCATATAGTGACCGTTCAGTTCGCGTGCCAGCATTTCAGAGGCGGCATAGATTTCGCAGGCGCTTTCCACAAAGTGGCAGCGTCCGCCGTAAAATTCGATCTGCTCTATTTTGCGTTTCGCCGTACAGGAGGGCATCACGGCGATAAACGGCAGACCCAGCAGACGGGCAAAGTAGGCTTCGGATACGGCGGTTGAACCCGATGAGGATTCAATGATGGTGGTGCCTTCTTTGATCCAGCCGTTACATAAACCGTATAAGAATAGCGAACGCGCCAGGCGGTGCTTCAGGCTACCGGTTGGATGGGTGCTTTCATCCTTCAGGTAGAGCTGAATGCCAGCCAGTCCCGGCAGGGCGAGGCGGATTAAATGGGTATCTGCCGAGCGCTGGTAGTCGGCATTGATTTCGCTGATGGCATGTTTAACCCAGGTGCTATTCATCGTAGTTATCCGTTTGTCATTTTGTGCCCAGCATAGCGAAAAGCACAGAAAAAATTGTTGCTATCTGGCCTTTAAAATAGAATGAAGGGAGAAAAATTTTCTCTGTGAGGTGGGTATGCTAGATAAAATTGACCGCAAGCTGCTTTCATTGCTGCAAAGCGACTGCACCCTCTCTTTGCAGGCGTTGGCAGATGCCGTTAATCTGACCACCACACCCTGCTGGAAGCGACTCAAGAAGCTGGAAGATGACGGCATTCTGTTGGGGCGCGTTGCGTTGCTGGACCCTGAAAAGCTGGGGCTTGGGCTGACGGCATTTGTGCTGATAAAAACGCAGCACCACAGCAGCGAGTGGTATTGCCGCTTCGTGACCCAGGTTTCTGACATGCCGGAAGTACTCGGCTTCTGGCGTATGGCAGGGGAATACGATTATCTGATGCGCGTCCAGGTCGCCGATATGAAGCGTTATGATGATTTTTACAAGCGGCTGGTCAACAGCGTACCGGGCTTGTCGGACGTCACCTCAAGCTTTGCGATGGAACAGATTAAATACACCACCGCATTACCCATTGATTAATTAAATAACGTCCCGGCGTTGCCGGAATAATACCTTCAGGAACAAACCGCGTGCGATTATTTGCCCAATTAAGCTGGTACTTTCGTCGGGAGTGGCAACGCTACCTCGGCGCAGTATGCCTGCTTATTATCATTGCCATTTTGCAGCTGATCCCGCCGAAAGTGGTGGGGTTTGTCGTGGATGGCGTCACGAAACAGCATTACACCACCGCACGGGTGTTGATGTGGGTTGGTACGCTGGTGCTGACCGCGGTAATTGTTTACCTGCTGCGCTACGTCTGGCGTGTGCTTTTATTTGGCGCGTCCTATCAGCTGGCTGTAGAGCTGCGCGAAGATTTTTATCGCCAGCTGAGTCGTCAGCATCCTGAGTTTTACCTGCGTCATCGCACCGGGGATCTCATTGCCCGCGCCACCAACGACGTGGATCGCGTGGTGTTTGCCGCCGGGGAAGGGGTGTTAACGCTGGTGGATTCTCTGGTGATGGGCTGCGCGGTGTTGATCGTGATGTCTACCCAGATCAGCTGGCAGCTGACCCTGCTGGCGTTACTGCCGATGCCATTGATGGCGTTGGCGATCAACCGCTACGGTGAAAAGCTTCATGAACGTTTCAAGCTGGCGCAGGCGGCATTTTCATCGCTTAACGATCGTACTCAGGAGAGTATGACCAGTATTCGCATGATCAAAGCGTTCGGTCTGGAGGACAGACAATCTGCGCTGTTTGCGGCCGATGCGGCGGATACGGGGGCGAAAAACATGCGTGTCGCGCGCATTGATGCGCGTTTTGACCCGACGATATATATCGCGATCGGTATGGCGAACCTGCTGGCCATTGGCGGTGGGAGCTGGATGGTGGTACAGGGGTCGATGACCCTCGGCCAGTTGACCAGTTTTGCGATGTATCTGGGGCTGATGATATGGCCGATGCTGGCGCTGGCCTGGATGTTCAACATTGTTGAGCGCGGCAGTGCTGCCTACAGCCGCATTCGCGCCATGCTGGCCGAAGCGCCAGTCGTCAATGATGGTAGCGAACCGGTGCCGGAAGGGCGTGGCGTGATGAAAGCGGATATTCGTGAATTTACCTACCCACACACGGAACATCCGGTGATCGAAAATGTGAATTTCACGCTATCCCCCGGCCAGATGCTGGGTATCTGTGGCCCGACGGGTTCCGGGAAAAGCACCGTTCTGTCGCTGCTCCAGCGTCACTTTGATGTGACACAGGGCGACATTCGTTTCCACGATCGCCCTCTGACGCAGCTGCTGCTGGACGACTGGCGCAGACGTCTGGCGGTAGTCAGCCAGACGCCGTTCCTGTTTTCTGACACTGTGGCGAACAATATTGCGCTCGGTCACCCCACAGCGACACAGGAAGAAATTGAACATGTGGCGCGTTTAGCCAGCGTGCACGACGATATTTTACGCCTGCCACAGGGCTATGAAACGGAAGTTGGTGAGCGCGGTGTCATGCTTTCCGGCGGGCAAAAGCAGCGTATTTCGATTGCGCGTGCGCTGTTGCTGAATGCCGAAATCCTGATCCTGGACGATGCGCTTTCCGCCGTCGATGGCCGTACTGAGCACCAGATCCTGCATAACCTTCGCCAGTGGGGAGAAGGACGCACGGTGATCATCAGCGCGCACCGTTTGTCGGCGCTGACGGAAGCCAGCGAGATTCTGGTGTTGCAGCACGGGCATATTGCCCAGCGCGGACAGCATGACCAGCTGGCCGGGCAGCCTGGCTGGTATCGTGATATGTATCGTTACCAGCAGCTTGAAGCGGCGCTGGACGATGCTCCTGAACAGGATGAGGAGGCCGCAAATGCGTAAGCCTGGAACGCAGTGGCCAACGCTCAAACGCCTGCTCGCCTATGGTTCGCCGTGGCGGAAACCACTGTCCCTTGCCGTGCTTTTGCTGTGGATTGCGGCCATTGCTGAGGTGAGTGGCCCTCTGCTCATCAGCTATTTCATCGACAACATGGTGGCGAAAAGCTATCTGCCGCTGGGACTGGTGGCAGGCTTAGGTGTGGCCTACGTTGGGTTACAGCTGACGGCGGCCGGGCTGCACTATGCGCAATCGCTGCTCTTTAACCGGGCAGCCGTTGGCGTGGTACAGCAGCTGCGTACAGATGTTATGGATGCGGCACTGCGCCAGCCGTTGAGCGAGTTTGATATCCAGCCGGTTGGGCAGGTTATTTCACGCGTTACCAACGATACCGAGGTGATCCGCGATCTGTACGTCACCGTCGTGGCGACCGTGCTGCGCAGTGCTGCGCTGATTGGTGCCATGCTGGTGGCCATGTTCAGCCTCGACTGGCGCATGGCACTGGTGGCGATCACCATCTTCCCGGCAGTGTTAATCGTGATGGTCATCTATCAACGCTACAGCACGCCAATTGTGCGTCGCGTGCGAGCCTATCTGGCCGATATTAATGATGGCTTCAACGAAGTGATCAACGGGATGAGCGTCATTCAGCAGTTCCGCCAGCAGGCGCGCTTTGGTGAGCGAATGGGTGAAGCCAGCCGTTCGCACTATATGGCGCGTATGCAGACGCTGCGACTGGACGGTTTCTTGCTGCGCCCACTGTTAAGCCTCTTCTCGGCGCTGGTGCTCTGCGGCCTGTTGATGCTCTTTGGGCTGAGTTCAAACGGTACGATTGAAGTGGGTGTTCTGTACGCGTTTATTAGCTACCTCGGACGCCTTAACGAGCCGCTTATAGAGCTCACTACCCAGCAATCCATGCTGCAACAGGCCGTGGTGGCAGGGGAGCGCGTCTTCGAGCTGATGGACAGGCCGCGTCAGACCTATGGCAATGATGAACACCCCCTGAAAAGCGGGGCGATTGCTTTTGATAATGTTTCGTTTGCCTACCGTGACGACCGGCTGGTGTTGCAGGGCATTAGCCTTGATGTGCCGTCGCGTGGTTTTGTGGCGCTGGTGGGGCATACCGGCAGCGGCAAGAGCACCCTGGCGAGTTTGCTGATGGGGTATTACCCCTTAACGCAGGGCGAAATTCGTCTGGACGGGCGTCCGCTCGTGTCGCTCAGCCACAACGTGTTACGTAAAGGCGTTGCGATGGTGCAGCAAGATCCGGTCGTGATGGCGGATACGTTCTACGCTAACGTGACGCTGGGGCGGCCATATACCCATGAGCAGGTCTGGGAGGTGCTGGAAAAAGTACAGCTGGCTGACCTGGCACGCGAATTTAGCGACGGGATCAACACCCGGCTGGGTGAGCAGGGGAATAATCTCTCCGTCGGGCAAAAGCAGCTTCTGGCGCTGGCGCGTGTACTGATTGAAACGCCGCAGGTGCTGATTCTGGATGAAGCGACGGCCAGTATCGACTCCGGTACCGAACAGGCTATCCAGCAGGCGCTGGCCGCCGTGCGTGACCATACGACGTTGG
This sequence comes from Enterobacter cloacae, assembly GCA_014169315.1. Classification (NCBI taxonomy): domain Bacteria; kingdom Pseudomonadati; phylum Pseudomonadota; class Gammaproteobacteria; order Enterobacterales; family Enterobacteriaceae; genus Enterobacter; species Enterobacter cloacae. Next base: position 1,005,239 of record AP022133.1, read on the forward strand.
TGGTCATCGCACATCGCCTGTCAACCATTGTTGAAGCCGATACCATTCTGGTGCTGCATCGCGGGCAGGCCGTCGAACGCGGTACGCATCGGGAGCTGTTAGAGGCAAAAGGGCGCTACTGGCAGATGTACCAGCTGCAACTGGCCGGAGAAGAGCTGGCCGCCAGCGCGCGCGAAGAAGAGTCGCTTAGCGCCTGATGCACCAAAATCAGGCAACGCGCTAACAGTCATTACTGTTGGTGCAAAACGGAAACGCACCATGCACTGTCATGGTGCGTTTTTTTTCCTCTGTAAGTCGGGCAATGCCTTTCCGCACGCATTACACCGCTTTTCTCCTCTGTTTTTAATTCTGGCACACCGCTTGCAATATCTCATACGTGTTAGCTGCGGCCATTACCGAATTCTGACTGGAGGGGATTTATGAAGCTGGTTACGGTTGTAATCAAACCATTCAAACTCGAAGACGTGCGTGAAGCGTTGTCTTCTATGGGTATTCAGGGACTGACTGTCACCGAAGTGAAAGGCTTTGGTCGTCAGAAAGGTCATGCCGAGCTTTATCGCGGGGCGGAATACAGCGTTAACTTCCTGCCAAAAGTAAAAATTGATGTCGCAATTGCCGATGACCAGCTTGATGAAGTCATTGATGTCATTAGCAAAGCGGCCTACACCGGCAAAATTGGCGACGGCAAAATTTTCGTTGCCGAATTGCAGCGCGTCATTCGCATTCGCACCGGCGAATCCGACGAAGCGGCATTGTAAGTAACTCCTGGCACACAGTGATAGGGATCGAGAAAATGAAGATAGCAACAATCAAAACGGCTCTGGGTTCTCTGGCACTGCTGCCGGGCCTGGCAATGGCTGCAGCCCCTGCGGTGGTAGACAAAGCCGATAACGCTTTTATGATGATCAGTACCGCGCTGGTGCTGTTCATGTCTATTCCTGGTATTGCGCTGTTCTACGGCGGTCTGATCCGCGGTAAAAACGTGCTCTCCATGCTGACGCAGGTTGCCGTAACGTTCGCGCTGGTGTGCGTACTGTGGGTTGTCTACGGTTACTCGCTGGCATTCGGGGAAGGCAACGCCTTCTTCGGCAACTTCAACTGGGCGATGCTGAAAAATATTGAACTGACCGCCCTGATGGGCAGCTTCTATCAGTATATCCACGTCGCTTTCCAGGGCTCATTTGCCTGTATCACTGTGGGTCTGATTGTGGGGGCGCTGGCTGAGCGTATCCGTTTCTCTGCGGTGCTGATCTTCGTGGTCGTCTGGCTGACGCTCTCCTACGTGCCAATTGCCCATATGGTCTGGGGCGGTGGTCTGCTGGCGACGCATGGCGCGCTGGACTTTGCGGGCGGTACTGTTGTACACATCAACGCCGCGGTGGCGGGTCTGGTGGGGGCGTACCTGATTGGTAAACGTGTGGGCTTTGGTAAAGAAGCGTTCAAGCCGCATAACCTGCCAATGGTGTTTACCGGTACCGCAATTCTCTATTTTGGCTGGTTCGGCTTCAACGCAGGTTCTGCAAGTGCAGCTAACGAAATCGCCGCGCTGGCCTTTGTGAACACCGTTGTGGCAACGGCGGGTGCCATCCTCTCCTGGGTATTTGGTGAGTGGGCTATTCGCGGTAAACCCTCCCTGCTGGGAGCATGTTCTGGTGCGATTGCCGGTCTGGTTGGTATCACCCCTGCGTGTGGTTATGTCGGTGTCGGCGGGGGGCTGCTCATCGGTCTGGCGGCGGGGCTGGCAGGTCTGTGGGGTGTTACCGCACTGAAACGCGTTCTGCGCGTTGATGACCCTTGCGATGTGTTCGGCGTACACGGTGTTTGCGGCATCATTGGTTGTATCATGACCGGTATCTTCGCCGCAAAATCACTGGGTGGTGTTGGTTACGCAGAAGGCGTCACAATGGTTCATCAGTTGCTGGTGCAGCTGGAAAGTATCGCCATCACCGTTGTGTGGTCTGCCGTTGTGGCCTTCATCGGCTATAAACTGGCGGATATGACTGTGGGTCTGCGTGTACCGGAAGAGCAGGAACGCGAAGGTCTGGACGTGAACAGCCACGGCGAGAATGCGTACAACGCCTGATAAATTGCAAAAAGGCAACCTCGGTTGCCTTTTTTAGTGTTTATTCCCTCTCCCCGTGGGAGAGGGCCAGGGTGAGGACATCAGGCCGCACAAAATCATCCCCGGTTTCGCATGACCCCTTCCTGCACCGTCGAGGCCACCAGAATGCCCGCTTTGGTGTAAAACTCTCCGCGAACAAATCCGCGCGCGCTGGATGCCGAAGTGCTCTCCACACTGTAGAGCAGCCAGTCGTTTATATCGAACGGACGGTGGAACCACATGGAGTGGTCGATCGTTGCGACCTGCATCCCTTTCTCCAGGAACCCAACGCCGTGCGGCTGTAGCGCAACCGGCAGGAAGTTGAAGTCGGAAGCATAGCCCAGCAGGTATTGATGGACGTGAAAATCATCCGGCACGATACCGTTGGCGCGGATCCACACCTGGCGTTTTGGCTCGGCGGTGTGGCCTCTCATCGGGTTATGGAATTCAACAGGGCGGATCTCAAGCGGCTTGTCACAGATAAACTTCTCTTTCATCTGTGTCGGTAGCAGATGCGCCAGCGCGCGGGCAATATCCGTCTCTGATTTGAGCTCATCCGGAGAAGGGGCTGGAGGCATCACTTTTTGATGCTCATAACCCGGTTCCGGAGCCTGGAATGAAGCCGTCATGTAAAAGATAGGCTTGCCATTCTGAATGGCCGCCACGCGGCGTGCGCTGAAACTGTTACCGTCTCTCAGCACTTCAACGTCGTACACAATCGGTTTCGTGCTATCTCCAGGGCGTAAAAAGTAGCTGTGAAATGAGTGCACCAGACGGTCTGCAGGGACGGTCTCCTTAGCTGCGTACAGCGCCTGTCCTACGACTTGCCCTCCGAAGACCTGGCGTAAGCCTAAATCTTCACTCTGTCCGCGAAAGAGTCCTTCCTCAATTTTTTCCAGATTCAGTAATGTCAGCAGATTGTTTAGTGCCTGACTCATAGTCGTCCTCAATAAACGCCGTAGCGAAAGATACGCAGAGTATAACGCAGAAATGAAAGTGGTCAGATGGGTGGAATAATCTGAATAATGGGTCGAAATCAGGCATTAATAAGTGATTTGTGCCACACTTGTTTACGTTATGTGAATGCTAACGACATCGGGTGGGATCGATCCCGCTGGTGCATTGATGATAAGGAGACTTCAATGAAACTCGTACCCATGCTAAGTGGTATAGCTATTGCGGTGGCATTGTCTGCCTGCGCAGGTAAGAGCGCCCAGGTACCAGCCGCAGATCCGTATGGGATTAATACACTTTCACAGCAGTCCATTCAGCAGCCAAATGTTTCTGGTACGATCTGGATCCGTCAGAAAGTCGCTTTGCCGCCAGATGCGGTATTAACGGTGACGTTGTCTGACGCTTCGCTGGCTGATGCGCCGTCGAAAGTGCTGTCGCAACGCGTCGTTCGTACAGAAGGCAAACAGGCTCCGTTTAGCTTTGTGCTACCGTATAACCCAGCAGACGTGCAGCCGAATGCGCGTATTCTTCTGAGTGCGGCGGTAACGATCAACGGTAAGTTGGTCTTTATCACCGATACAGTACAGGAAGCGATCAACAACGGCGGGACAAAAGTTGACCTCAATCTGACACCTGTGCAGCAAACGGAAGTTCCTGTTGCGCCGTCAGCTCAGCCTTAATGGCTTTTGCCCTCTCCTTCGGGGGAGGGTATCAGTACACCCAGCGGTACTTCTGCAAATCTATCTGTCCTGATCCCGACACCTGCACCCCTTCCGAAAGTAATGCCTGGCGCTGGCGCTGCAAGTCTGGCCCGGTGAGCGAAATAGTTCCGTGGCGATTCACCACCCGATGCCAGGGCAATGTGCTTCCTTCCGGTAACCGTTTCAGTACGCCACCGACCTGACGTGCCGCGCGGGGAGAACCCGCAAGACGAGCAACGTCGCCATAGGTGGTGACATAACCTTCAGGAATAGAGGCAACAATCTGCCAGACCCGGACAGGAAAGGTGTCAGGTAACGGTTCAGGGAGTGGATCGTAAGAGTCCATATTGCTTACCAGACGTAAAAAACACAGGATAAGTGACCCTGAAATGATTGTGAAGCGGCACGGGTATCTTGCTCAGTCAGCCTGTTGAACGGTGAACTCCAGTGCGAGGCCGATCACTTTTGTGCCGCTGGCGGCAGGTTGATCGCGCATCGCGACCAGACTTTCGAGAAATTTCAGCTTTCTCGCCGGGGTATTGATGATGAGTTTGGCCCGAAGATCGGGTAAGGCCTGTGAGCAGATGGGATAGATAACGCGCCCGGATACAGCAACCGGTATTCTTCTCAGGTTGATGTGACGCACTACGCCAATGGTGGAATAAAGTACCGCGATCGGCGTGACGAAAAGCATGGGGCGTTCGCTAATGCTGACAAAATCCAGCATCAGGTCGGGGCGCAGAAAGTTCAGCCCTTTATGATGGAGAGTCACGCCGTCAATGGCTGGCATGGCGAGGGTCAATGTTTTGGGGAGCGTGTTAATCATGGGTGCATCCTGGAAAGAGATAAAGCGCCTGGTCAGCCACATTCAAAGAGTGTGGCATGAGTGAGCAAATTTACTGCGAAGGGGTTCGCAATCTGTGCATCTGTACTGACTGCAAAGGTGATGAGGGACCTATTTGCTCCGGTTTGCGCAATAAACCACCATCCGGATGCCAGCAGCTTGCAATTGGTGGGCTGCACAGGGATAATGCGCCAGCGCGTTGGTTAACAACGCTCTCAATGGGGGCTCTGTTGGTTCTCCCGCAACGCTACTCTGTTCACCAGGTCAGGTCCGGAAGGAAGCAGCCAGGGCAGACGACGTGTGTGCCGGGATGTAGCTGGCAGGGCCCCCACCCATTTCTGCTCTCTGTAGACTCTCCTGCGTTCTCTCCCCCCAACTTCAGCTCGTTACCCACAGAAACTAAAGGTATTTAATATCTTATATAATATATATTTCATCTTGCTGAAATATTACTGTCATAAACCTGTAATAATAGACTGCCATTTTATTATTGGGTGTCTTTTTTCTGTCATAAGCAAAAAATATATATCTGGATTACAATGTTAACTTCGTGTATTAAATAAAGGACTTATTCCGAAGGGAAGTGACAATCATGGTTACTGCGGTATTAAACGTTAAGATTGATGGTGCGCTAAAAGAAAGACTTCGCCATTATGCGGAAGTGAATAACGAAAATTTAAGCGTAACAACGGAGAAACTGCTGCTGCTGGCGTTTGAAGCAGTGGAAGAGGCGGGAGTATCGGAAGAGGATATTGATAATCAGCATACGGAAGAAGAGAGTGTAACTCCATTTACTCCTAAAGAAATCAAAGCACTACGCAAACTTCTGAAGAAGAGAAAATGAAACAACAACTGTCTACCGCCAACGACTACAAAGAGGCCTGCGATCTGTTGCGTTCAGGTTACGTGAAGCATGTCCGTCTTGGCTGGAATGTTGGTAGTGATGAGTTCTTTCGTATTGCGTCGGACTGGTGTGATACTGGCGCAAAAATAAAGAAAGAGGGTGAAAATTTCGTTATTTCACTGAAGGGCTTTCCTATTCCTCCTCAGCACTAAATCCTGACGGGTGAAAACTGCTGACTGCATACGTTACAGTCAGCAGTTTTTATTATTTGTTACGCAACGAAATAATATGTGATTTTAATCACGGGTTAAAATGTAACCAGTTCGTATTTCATTGGCTGCTTCTATCTTGCTCACATTAGACTAAACTCCGTTTGACGGATGGCATGTTTTTATTCAGAGCGAGCCACAGCGGCTTGATTCTGAGCAGCGCCTGTTCCAGTTCTGCCGGGGCGAGCGAGAAGGGGATGCGTAAATAACGATCAAACGCACCCGACAAACCGAACCGTGTTCCGGCTCCCAGATTGATCCCCAGCGTTTCAGCCCGTGCGGCAAGCTGCGTTGCCAGCATGCCCGGCAGTGCTATCCAGTATGAAAGCCCCCCTTCTGGCTCATGGAACGTCCATTCCGGGAAGTGTTCGCGCAACAGTTCACCGCAACGGTCACGGCGCTCAGCCAGCATTTTCCGGCGAGCCGGGAGAAAAGTGTCGCTATTTTCGATAAGCCACAGCGTTGCCAGTTGTTCCAGCAGCGGCGATCCCAAATCCAGCGTGTCACGCGTCTGGGCAAGCGTTGCGATGGTTCGTGAGGAGGCGCGGATCCAGCCGAGGCGAAGTCCACCCCAGAAACTTTTTCCGGCGGAACCCAGTGTGATCACGGTGGCCTGCGGGTTAAACGCTGCCAGTGGCGGCGGCGGCGGTGAGCTAAACCATAAATCCACCATCGTTTCATCGACAACCAGCGTGGTACGAGTCTGAGCAGCGATGTCGGTTATCGCCTGACGGGTGGCGATATCCATACAGCGCCCCGTCGGATTGTGGAAATCCGGCATCAGGTATGCCAGACGCGGCGCTGTCTGGGCAAGCGTTGCCGCGAAGCCATCCGTATCCCAACCCGATTCTGGTAGCGAAACGCCGACAGGACGACACTGCGCCCCCTGAATAGCGGCAATCGCCAGCGGGTAGGTGGGGTGATCGACCACGACGCGATCGCCGGGGCCAGTCATCATCCGCAGTATCAGCGCAAAACCGCTGAGCGCGCCATTCACCACCATCACTTCGTCAGCCCGGGTCGGAAGCCCACGTGCGGTATAGCGCGCGGCAATGGCGTCGCGGAGTGCCGGTAACCCGAGCTGGTCATAACCCGTCAGCGAAAGGTGCTGGGCGATCGCCGTGAGTGCATGGGTGTAAGCCTGGTGGATTTCTGGCCCGGCATTGAGCGCGGCAGTAGAGAGATCCAGTGCCGCACTTGCCGCTGAAAGGGTAGGTACGGCACGGGTATCCGGCAGGATCACGCGTGAACCGCTGCCGTGACGGCTTTCCAGATACCCTTCTTCCCGCAGATGAGCCAGCGCACTGCTGATGGTGGTGCGGCTAACGTCCAGCGCAGAGGCCAGCTCCCGCTCGCCCGGCAGACGCGTGTTAAGCGCCAGCCTGCCATCAAGAATTAACAGACGTAACGCGTCAGCCAGCTGACGCCAGAGCGGGATCCGGCTAGAGGTTTGTTGCCAGTGGCCAAGCAGGCGTACCAAAGACTGGCTACCGAAACGACGTGATGACATATGCAGTCCACTATTTGAAAACTGGACATTAATCATAATGCCATTTTCGCACAATATGAAAGTCTGGTTTTTCGGAGAAGATAAAAATGGTACGTCGTCTGCTGCAACTTTACGTCGGCTTAGGGCTTTATGGCCTGTCAACCGCAATGTTTATTCGTTCGGATCTGGGTGTCGATCCGTGGGACGTCTTTCACCTGGGGGTGGCGATACAGCTGGGAATGAGCATTGGCACGGTGATCATTTTGACCGGTGCGGCGGTGCTGCTGCTGTGGATCCCCCTGCGCCAGCTCCCCGGGCTTGGCACCCTCAGTAACGTGATTGTCATCGGTCTGGCGGCGGATGCCTCGATGGCGTTGATCCCCGAGCTAACCTCGCTGCCCATCCGAATTGCTCTTCTGGTTTCGGCTATTGTGATGAACGCGATAGCAACGGGTATGTATATTGGAGCCGGTTTTGGCGCAGGCCCGCGTGATGGTCTGATGACTGGCATTCATGCCAGAATGGGGTGGTCAATCCGTAGCGTGCGTACCTCGATTGAAGTGTCCGTTCTGCTGATTGGTTGTCTGCTTGGCGGTTCATTCGGTGTGGGAACGGTACTTTATGCCCTGACCATTGGCCCGCTTATCCAGATCTGTTTGCCCTGGTTCCGCCAGAAACCACGCGCTGATAAAATTCCTCAGCCGGAGCAGGTTGTTTAATTTTGCGAAGCGCTCACATGCTTTAATGATATCGCTGTGCCAGAATAGAAGTCATCTATTGATGCGGTGTCAGAATGCATGAAAGCGATCACTCTTTATGACGTAGCCCTCCTTGCGGGGGTTTCTTATCAGACCGTTTCCCGTGTGATCAACGACGCGGAACATGTCTCCGCCCGGACGCGGGAAAAGGTGCTGCAGGCGATGGCGGAGCTGAACTACGTTCCTAACCGTGGCGCACAGCAGCTGGCAGGTAAACGCACCCGCACGTTGGGGTTGATCACCACCGATCTGGCGCTGCACGCACCTTCACAAATTGCCTCGGCGGTAAAATCCCGTGCCACAGCTCAGGGGGCAAGCGTGTTGATCTCAATGGTGGAACACCCGCAGCAGTGCTTGCCTGCACTTCAGGAACTGCTGGCCCAGCGTGTGGAAGCTTTGCTGGTGAACGTTCCACTGGATGATGCTCACGCAGAGCAGCTTCAGGCGCTGGCATCACCTGTTCCGGTTCTGTTTCTGGATGTCGCACCTTCGGCACAGGTGAACAGCCTGGTGTTTAATGCCGCGCTGGGAGCCCACCTGGGGGTTGAGCATTTGCTCTCATTGGGGCATCAGCATATTGCACTTCTGAGCGGGCCGGAAAGTTCGGTCGCTGCGCGTGCGCGTCTGGCGGGGTGGAAAACCGCACTGGCGCAGGCCGGGCTTGAGGCGACCGCAGTAGCACATGGCGACTGGAGTGCAGTGTGCGGATATGAGAAGGGGCATGTGCTGTTGTCCGGTGCAGTGTTACCGGATGCCATTCTGGTCGCGAACGATCAAATGGCGCTGGGTGTGATGCGTGCCTGCGCAGAAAAGGGGACTGCGGTCCCTGGTCAGATATCGATTGTTGGGTTTGATGATACGGCAGATAGCGCCTGGTTTTCCCCTCCGCTCACTACCATTCGGCAGGCGTTTCGCGAGGCCGGCGAGCGAAGTGTGGAATGGCTGCTGGCCCCCGGCAGTGCTGAAAAATTCCGACAAATTCAGCTCCCTGTTACGCTAATTACCCGCCATTCCAGCGCTCGTCGTACGTCACGGCAGGCCGATCGTGAGGATCTGGCGCAACAGCTGAGAAACCTGGCGCTGCTGGCGGAACAACTCGCCCGTGAATAAGACTTTTGTGATCTGACTCGCTTCATCGCGTACGGACACTTTACCGGTGTCATTTACCAGGGCATGTTGACTAAAATTGTGAGCGCTTCGCAACGAGGTTATTATGCCCAATACTTCATCGCTGACCCTCAGCGCACTTCTGGCTCGTCGGGACTGGGAAAACCCCGGGGTGACGCAGTGGAACCGTCTGGCGGCGCATGCGCCGTTTCATAGCTGGCGTCATGAACAATCTGCCAGGGATGACGTGAGATCCGCCAGCATACGCTCTCTCAACGGGGAGTGGCGTTTTAGCTTTTATCCCGCACCAGAGCAGGTTCCGCAAGCATGGGTGGAAGAAGATTGTGTCGATGCAGTCGCAATGCCGGTACCTTCGAACTGGCAGATGCAGGGTTTCGATACGCCTGTCTACACGAACGTCACCTATCCGATTGCCGTTAACCCTCCCTTTGTACCGGCAGAAAACCCTACTGGTTGTTACTCGCTCACATTTGAGATGGATGACGGCTGGCTGCAAGGCGGACAAACCCGAATTGTCTTCGAGGGTGTGAACTCGGCATTCCATCTGTGGTGTAACGGTCAGTGGATAGGCTATTCGCAGGACAGTCGGCTACCCGCCGAATTTGATCTTTCAGCGGTACTACGCCCCGGCCAGAACCGGCTGGCGGTGATGGTCCTGCGCTGGTGCGACGGCAGTTATCTGGAAGATCAGGACATGTGGCGCATGAGCGGGATTTTCCGCGATGTCTCCCTGCTGCATAAGCCCGGGACGCAGATTGCGGATTATCACGTCGTTACGGATCTGAATGCGGAGTTTGACCGGGCGGTGCTGAAGGTTGACGTTGTGCTGGCTGGCTCCCGCTATGCAGAGTGTGAAGTGGCATGTACCCTGTGGCGCAACGGCGAAAAATGCGCCAGCACCACTCAACACCCTGGCTCTGTCATTGTGGATGAGCGGGGGAAGTGGGCCGAGCGGCTAACGGTGGCGATCCCGGTAGAGAGACCCGCGTTATGGAGTGCTGAAACGCCGGAACTCTATCGCCTGACGATTGCGCTTTTGGATGCGCAAGGCAACATGCTGGAGACGGAAGCCTGCGATGTCGGTTTCCGCCGCGTTGAAATCAGCAATGGCCTGCTGAAACTCAATGGAAAACCGCTGCTGATCCGCGGGGTAAACCGTCATGAGCATCACCCGGAAAACGGGCAGGTGATGGACGACGCGACGATGCGGCGCGACATCGAACTCATGAAACAACACAACTTTAACGCGGTTCGCTGCTCGCACTATCCTGACCATCCGCTGTGGTACACGCTTTGCGATCGTTATGGATTGTACGTTGTTGACGAAGCCAATATCGAAACGCACGGCATGGTGCCCATGAGCCGCCTTGCTGACGATCCCCGCTGGCTGCCAGCCATGAGCGAGCGTGTGACCCGCATGGTACAGCGCGATCGCAACCATCCCTCGGTGATTATCTGGTCGCTGGGAAATGAGTCTGGTCACGGCGCAAACCACGATGCCTTATATGGCTGGCTAAAAGCCACCGATCCGACGCGCCCTGTGCAGTACGAAGGCGGCGGGGCGAATACGGCGGCAACCGATATTGTTTGCCCGATGTATGCCCGTGTCGATCAGGATCAACCTTTCCCGGCAGTACCAAAGTGGTCAATCAAAAAGTGGATCGGCATGCCGGATGAGACGCGCCCGCTGATCCTCTGTGAGTACGCCCATGCAATGGGGAACAGCTTTGGTGGGTTTGCTAAATACTGGCAGGCATTTCGTCGCCACCCGCGTCTGCAGGGCGGGTTTGTCTGGGACTGGGTCGATCAGGCTCTGACCAGGAAAGACGAAAATGGTAATCCTTTCTGGGCCTACGGCGGGGACTTCGGTGATAAACCGAATGATCGTCAGTTCTGCCTGAACGGACTGGTGTTCCCTGACCGCACGCCGCATCCGGCACTGTATGAGGCGCAGCGCGCCCAGCAGTTCTTCATCTTCACGCTGGTGAGTACGTCTCCGCTGGTGGTTGAGGTGCAGAGCGATTACCTGTTCCGCCATACGGATAACGAGTTGCTGGAATGGTCGGTGCTTCGCGACGGGAAGGTACTGGCCGCTGGGGATATCACGCTTTCTGTTGCACCACAGGGTGTGCAGCGCCTCGAAATCTCTCTGCCGCAGTTCACGGCTGAGCCGGGTGAGGTCTGGCTTAATCTGGCCGTGTTGCAGCCTCGGGCAACGCCGTGGTCACCGGCAAACCATCGCTGTGCGTGGGAGCAATGGCCGCTTCCGGCTCCGCTGTATATTGCACCGCCGGTGAAGGCGGGTGAGCCTCCGGTCTTAACACAAAAAGATGACGTGCTGGAGCTGACACATCAGCAACAACGCTGGCAGTTCGATCGTGCTTCAGGAAATCTGACGCAATGGTGGCGTAATGGCGTTGAAACGCTGCTTTCGCCGCTGACGGATAGCTTTACCCGCGCACCGCTGGATAATGATATCGGCGTGAGCGAGGCCACGCAAATTGACCCGAATGCGTGGGTTGAGCGCTGGAAAGCGGCGGGGATGTACGATTTACATCCCCGGGTGTTGGCGTGTGAAGGAGAGCAACACTCAGGCGAGGCGGTGGTGACAACACTGCATGTCTGGGAATATGGCGGCAAAGCACTGTTCCTGAGCCGTAAGGTCTGGCGGGTTGACAGTCGTGGTGTGCTGCATGCAGATGTGCAGATACAGGTCGCCTCTGACATCCCTGAACCGGCACGTGTCGGCCTGAGCTGTCAGCTCGCACAGGTACCGCAGAGCGCGTGCTGGCTGGGATTGGGGCCGCATGAGAACTATCCTGACAGAAAACTGGCGGCACAGCAGGGGCGCTGGACATTGCCGCTGGAAGCAATGCACACGCCGTATATCTTCCCGACAGAAAATGGCCTGCGCTGTGATACCCGTGAACTGGTGTTAGGGGCACACCAGCTGCAGGGACAGTTCCATTTCTCCGTGAGCCGCTATAGCCAGCAACAGCTGCGCGAGACAACCCATCATCATCTGCTACGCGAGGAACCGGGGTGTTGGCTTAATCTTGACGCGTTCCATATGGGCGTGGGCGGCGATGACTCCTGGAGCCCCAGCGTTTCACCAGAGTTTATCCTGCAAAAACGCCAGCTACGCTATACCTTTAGCTGGCATCAGAACATTAGCTGACCTGACAGATACGGCCACATACGGTGGCCGTACTTTTAATCCTGCTTAAGCAGGATGATTTTCGAGGTTGTATTCAGCCCACAGAATAAATTCCACTTTTGGCATTGCTTTGCTGTAGTACCACCCTTGTCCGTACTGTACCCCGTGGCGGTGCAGCCAGGCGAGCTGCCCTGCCGTTTCAATACCCTCCGCAACCATCGCCAGCTTCAGCGATTTCGCCATTTCAATAATGTGTGGCGTCACATTTTTGTACTCCAGCGCATTCACGAAAGATTTATCAATTTTTAGCGTATCGACGTCCAGATCCTGCAGGTAACTGAGACTGGAATAGCCGGTTCCAAAATCATCAATATAAATAGCGTGGCCTGAACGGCGGAATGCAGCAATGGCCGGGGCGCTGACCTTTGGATCGGCAAAACCGCGCTCGGTGAGTTCAAGGGCTATTTGTCCGGGGTGGACTTGCCATTTGTTCAGCAGATGATGAAGCAGGGGCGGTAGCTTACCGGAGGTCAGATCGTCGGGCGCAAGGTTAATGGAAATATGCTGATCCGGATGAAGGTGTAACCAGTGCCCCATATCTTCGAATACTTTTTCGATGATTAATTGAGTCAGCTGCGAAATAAGGCCCGTTTGTTCCGCGAGCGACACAAAAATATCGGGTGACAGGTGGCTCCCGTCAGGCTGCGGCCAGCGTGCCAGCGCCTCCGCGCCGACCATCTTTCCACTGCCTAACGCCACAATGGGCTGATAGTGGACCACAAAATCACGGCTGTTAATGGCATCCTGCAGGCGGTTACGCGGAGACTGTATGTGGCGCAGAAGTCGCAGCATAAAGAACGCGGCAAGCAGGCTGATCAATATCCCTGCAGGAAGCCAGATGAGCAACTGTTGATGCCAGTTTTCATCCAGCGGTTTCAGCGCTGCCCACGCCACCACCGTAAAGCCCAGTTCCGGAACGGGTTTAGTGATATACATCGAACCGTTGTACTGCAGGCGCGTTATTTTCTGGTTACCCAGAAGCGCGTGAATATGGTGATCAAGCGTATTACTGCTGGCAAAAATCAGATTGCGCGCGTCGCCAATCAAAGCAGCATCAATGTGGGTCGTACTGAACGGGAGCACATCCACCAGAGAGTCGGGGTCGATCATCACCAGGTAATGTCCCCGACCGACAATGGCCATATAGTGGTTAAACCCAAGATCGTTTTGTGGTGACAGCCATGTGCTGTAGCCGTCCCGGGTAATGCGCATCGGAGGGGGATAGGCAGGTGCGTTGCTGATTTGTTCGAGAGATGAACAGACGGGTTTCAGGTTATCAACATAAATCACCTCTTGCACATACCGCCGGGAGAAAGCGACCAGGCGCATCTCTCTCAGATGCTGACGACTGCAGGGAGGGGCTTCATAATTTTGCAGTTGGGTGAGTGCATCTTTCGCCTGGGCGACAACCCTGTCTGTACGCATCAATACGCGTGAAGCATAGTTATCCAGTACATTGACAAACTGCTCTTCCGCCTGGCGATGGGCCAGCCAGATACTGAGGCAAATCGGCACCAGCACAGAAACGATCAGTATGCCTGTCACCAGGCTGACCAGATGTCGGGTTTTCATGCAGCTGTTTCCTTCCTCATATGCCCAATCCCGGGACACTGAGTGTGCTCGCCAGAGGAAAAAGATTTTATCGCGAAATGATATAGTTATAGCACGTGCCATTTATTGATTTCACTTCGTTCCCAGGCAAATCAGAAAATAATTCCGGGGATACGGTGCATGATCGGGGCTTGCTTTTGTACGGTGACTCAGATACTGTTTTGTTATGTTATAACAAAACATATGGAGTCTATGATGAAATCTGATATCCACCCAGCCTATCGCACCGTCGTGTTTCACGACACCAGTGCCAATGAGTACTTTAAAGTCGGCTCAACCATCAGAACCGATCGCGAAATTGAACTCGACGGTAGAACGTATCCATACGTTTCTATTGAGGTTTCGTCGAAGTCACATCCGTTCTACACCGGTAAGCAAAAAACGTTTTCGGCAGAAGGCAGTACGGCACGCTTCCGTCAGCGTTTTGGCGGTTTTCTTAATGCGAAACGGGGTTAATCATGCAGGTACTTAATTCTCTGCGCAGTGCGAAACAGCGCCATCCGGATTGCCAGATAGTCAAACGCAAAGGACGCCTGTACGTTATTTGCAAATCTAACCCGCGTTTTAAGGCTGTTCAGGGACGTAAAAAAAGACGCTAAGCGCACGTAGCACGCCAACTTTCCAGGGATCTTCTCTGCTTGCCATCGGGTCGGTGGCAAGCGTGTTTTCAAACACACCCACCTTGCAGGAGGGTGTGTTCAGGTCGTTGTATGCGTTGGGAGGCTGACGCACACAGATTCTCGTTACGCAGCAGCGGGGCGGGAAAGCGTAAAGACATCATAGAAGGAGAGCTGGCCTTTGGTTGATACCATTTTCTGCAGCTTCTCTTTTTGCACGGTCTCTACCGCTGGGGAATGCAAAATGCTGTCGATCAGTTCTGACGGGACAAAGCGTGTGTTATACCACTCGCCGTTATAGCAGACCCGGAAATCGAGCACGTCGATATCTTCGTAGCGATAACGAGGATGCACGTCGAAAAAGAAAAAGGCGTTAAACACCACAAACAGTACAACCAGCAGCCAGACGGAATCCACCAGCGTGTCGGACTTCAGCATTACAATAAGCGTCGCCAGCCAGGCAGCATACATGGCGACAAACAGCCCTGGATGTTTGCGGATAAAACTAATGCTAAAGCGCGGGCGATTGTCGCGCTTTTCACGGATGTTAAGATCGTCGATGGTGGCGGTAAGCAGGCGCTGTATCTCGGTCATTTTTTGCCTTCATGAATTATGAAAATACAGGGGATCTGCCTATTTTAGGGGAGCCATTTGGTTGAAAAAAGTAACAGTTATGTACAGAAAGACCATAACAGTTTGCTCCCCACCGCCTTACAGCGTTTTTATTATTTTAGCTGGATTTCCGCCGACGACGACGTTGGCCGGAACATCTTTGGTGACAACGGCACCGGAAGCAACCACCACATTATCACCAATGGTGACGCCAGGGTTAATAACGGCTCGTCCACCAATCCAGACATTATTGCCAATGCTGACAGGTTTGCCAAACTCGACACCGCTGTTACGTTCGTCAGCATCCAGCGGGTGTGTCGCCGTATAGATATGAACACCCGGAGCGAGCATGCAGTTGTCGCCAATATGAATAGGGCAGACATCAAGCATCACACAATCGAAGTTAGCGTAAAACGCGTTACCCAGATAAATGTTATAGCCGTAATCGCAGCGGAAGCCAGGCTCAATATAAGCGCCTTCACTTTTCCCCAGGAGTTCTGCGAGTATCTGCTGGCGTTCTGTTTTTGCATCAGGAGTTGTGTGGTTATAGCGGTGAACAAGATGACGGGCATGCAGTCGATCGGCCCGTAACGTCTCATCACCGGGGAGGTAATGTTCACCTGCGATCATCTTCTGTTTTTCTGTGCTCATGGGAAACCTCTCTGGGATCGTGAATTACCTCAGGGTAAAGAGGATTAACCAGAAGGGGAACGTTCCCAAAAAATCGTTGTGACCACAGTCACAACATAGTTGCTGCTGAACACTTTTTACTCGGGAACCTGGTTTTCACTCAGGGAGTGTAATTCGAAAGGTGACTTCAGTTTAGAAAATGGCAAAACCTCTGCAGATACACGTCAAAGATTAACGGACAAATTTCCACACAGAAGAGGGGATTTTGTCATACAGTTTATTCATTGTTAGCTCAGCAAGACGATGGTCAGCCGCTGAATAAAATACAGCCAGTTCATTATCAGAAAGCTCGTATTTATTCTTTTCAATTACACGTTCCAGCGTGTCTATTGACTGACAACGTCGTAAGCGCATCAAATAATCGATCTTGGTTAATGGTTTATCAGACATAAATTTACCTTAGTAGTTGTAATAATTTTAACAGGAAAGGCTAACAGGGTTAGCTCTGCTCACGTTGACGAAACAGCGAAATAGACGATTCCCAGATTTACGCCATTTTTGCAAATCCTGTGCGTTAATGCCGTAGCTGCTGAACAACATAAAGGTGTCGTCCAGGTATTCGTCAATTTGCTCAATCAGCTTATTATCTTCATTGTACTTAATTTTATAATTAAGTGCGAAGGTTGCGATATGCTCTATCAGCTCATTCAGCTGTAAATTGATAGCAGACGTAGGATCGTTCACCCAGCCGTGGTTACTTTCATCAAGATTGGCAAGGCAGTCATGGTACAAGGATTCGCAGAGAAATTTCAACTGCGCGATATCATGCCTTTTTGGCGAGTACTCGTCCATAGCGCATCCCCTTTTGAGTGATTTCTTACTCACCGAACATCAACGTCGGGATGGATACAACATACTTAGCCGCACGGGTGCTGTGTTCCTGATAACTCTAACTATAAGCCACTCCTTTCAAGATTTCATCGCGCTATTACGAAAAATTACAATTAAAACGCAACGCTGCGAACTTGTACGCAATTGTTTGCCCTGGGGCTGGTTGCGTAATCTAAAACAGGAGTGACTTTTTTACGGCTTCCTTATGTTTCATTGAGTTAACATTTGTCACCAAATGAAGTCCTGATTCAGACATTCGCTATCCAGACACGGGGATTAGGATTATTCCTAATAAGCTATGCGACGAAATGAAATTAAAAAAATCACAAACTCGTCGGGTCAGTTATCGGTTAATTATGATATGTCTTATTACGATGACAGAAAATAAATAGATCAGCAATAAGCGTAATTTATGATTTTTACACCAAAATGAAAAAGGCCGCTAATGCGGCCTTTTTATCGGATGAAACCGGTATCAGTGATGTTCTACCGAGTGATTATGCTCAATATCGTCACTCTTGCGGCTAAAGCGGCGGCGAACCACCACAAAGAACACCGGTACGAAGAAGATAGCGAGAACGGTCGCGGTGACCATGCCCCCCATTACACCTGTACCTACGGCGTTCTGCGCACCGGAGCCCGCACCTGAACTGATAACCAGCGGCATAACACCGAGGATAAACGCCAGAGAGGTCATCAGGATTGGACGAAGACGCATACGAACTGCATCAAGCGTCGCCTCAATCAGGCCTTTACCTTCTTTCTCCATCAGGTCTTTGGCGAATTCAACGATAAGTATCGCGTTCTTCGCCGACAAGCCAATGGTTGTCAGCAGACCTACCTGGAAGTACACGTCGTTGGTCAAACCACGGAACGTTGCGGCAAGCAGCGCACCGATAACCCCGAGCGGTACCACCAGCATAACGGAGAACGGAATTGACCAGCTCTCGTACAACGCTGCCAGACACAGGAAGACCACGATTAGCGAGATCGCATACAGGGCAGGGGCCTGGTTACCGGACAGACGTTCCTGATAGGACATACCGGTCCAGTCATAGCCGATACCCGAAGGCAGCTTGCTGGCCAGTTGCTCCATCATCAGCATCGCTTCACCAGTACTTCGACCTGGTGCGGCCTGACCCAGAATTTCCATTGATGGCAGCCCGTTATAACGCTCCAGACGTGGTGAACCATATTCCCAGCGTGACGTTGAGAAGGAAGAGAACGGTACCATTTGTCCATTGTTTCCACGAACGTACCAGGTATTGATATCGTTCGGTAACATACGGTATTGCGCCTCAGACATCACGTACACTTTCTTCACACGACCGCGGTCGATGAAGTCGTTGACGTAGCTACCGCCCCAGGCAGCGCCCAGCGTGGTATTGATGTCGCTGATGGAAACTCCCAATGCCTGCGCTTTTTCCTGATCGATATCGATCTTGAACTGCGGCGTATCTTCGAGGCCGTTAGGACGAACGCCGACCAGCAGGTCAGGATGTTTCGCCACTTCACCGAACAACTGGTTACGTGCCTGAGTCAGTTTTTCATGTCCCAGACCGGCCTGGTCAATCAGCTGGAAGTCAAAGCCGGTTGCGGTACCCAGTTCAACAATCGCTGGCAGGTTAAAGGCGAACACCATCGCATCTTTAATCTTCGAGAAGGTGCCCATAGCACGGCCGGTAATCGCCTCAACTTTGTTCTCTGAGCCTGGACGTTCTGACCAGTCTTTCAGGGAGACGAAGGCAATACCGGTGTTCTGACCACGACCCGCAAAGCCAAAGCCGTTAACCGCAAACACGGATTCAACGTTCGCTTTCTCTTTGGTGAGATAGTAGTCCGTCACTTCATCCAGCACTTTCTGGGTACGTTCTTGTGATGCACCAGCCGGAAGCTGCGCCATCGTCAGGAACACGCCCTGGTCTTCATCTGGCAGGAACGAGCTTGGCAGACGAACAAACAAATAGGCCATACCGACCACGATGATGATATAGAGCAGCAGGTAACGACCGGTGCTGCGCAGGATATTCCCTACGCTGTCGGTGTAGTGGTGCGTACTCTTCTCAAACATGCGGTTGAACCAGCCGAAGAACCCTTTGTGCTCGCCGTGACCCCCTTTCTGAATAGGCTTCAGCATGGTGGCACACAGCGCTGGTGTCAGGATCAACGCGACCAGTACCGACAGCGCCATCGCCGACACGATGGTGATAGAGAACTGACGATAAATAGCCCCGGTTGAACCACCGAAGAAGGCCATCGGGATAAATACCGCTGACAGTACCATCGCGATACCGACCAGCGCGCCCTGGATCTGACCCATTGATTTACGGGTTGCTTCCTTCGGCGGTAGCCCTTCTTCGGCCATCACACGTTCGACGTTCTCGACAACGACGATGGCATCATCCACCAGCAAGCCGATGGCCAGTACCATCCCGAACATCGTCAGGGTGTTTATCGAGAACCCAAAGGCCGCGAGGATAGCAAACGTCCCCAACAGTACAACCGGCACCGCGATGGTTGGAATCAGCGTTGCACGGAAGTTTTGCAGGAACAGATACATGACCAGGAATACCAGGATGATCGCTTCTGCCAGCGTTTTAACCACTTCGTGAATCGAAATTTTTACGAACGGCGTGGTGTCATACGGATAAACGATCTTCAGACCTGACGGGAAGTACGGCTCCATCTTCTTCAGTTCCGCGCGGATAGCCGTCGCGGTGTCCAGGGCGTTAGCCCCTGTCGCCAGTTTGATACCCAGACCAGACGCTGGTTTGCCGTTAAACTTCGCAATGATGTCGTAGTTTTCGCCACCCAGTTCTACTTTTGCTACGTCACGCAGACGAACCTGGGAACCATCCTGATTCACTTTCAGCAGAATTTTGCTGAACTCATCGGCGGAGGTCAGACGGGTTTGCGCAATGATCGACGCGTTAAGCTGCTGGCCTTTCACCGGTGGTGTACCACCTAACTGACCGGCTGCAACCTGGGCGTTCTGTGCTTTGATGGCGCTGATCACGTCAACCGGCGTCAGCTGGAAGTTGTTCAGTTTGTTCGGATCCATCCAGATACGCATTGCATACTGGGAACCGAACAGCTGAACATCACCCACACCAGAAGTACGGCTGATGGCGTCCTTCATGTTGGCACCCACGTAGTCGGAAATATCCTCCTGCGTCATGGTGCCGTTGGTGTTGATAACGCCAACAACCATCAGGAAGCTACTGGACGATTTCTCGACGCTCACGCCCTGTTGCTGTACTTCCTGTGGCAGCAGCGGCATTGCCAGCTGCAGTTTGTTCTGCACCTGAACCTGCGCGATGTCGGCATCAGTACCGGACTGGAAGGTCAGGGTGATCTGAACCGTACCGGTTGAGTCACTGTTTGAGGACATGTACATCAGGTTATCGATACCGTTCATATTCTGTTCGATAACCTGTGTAACGGTATCCTGCACCGTTTTCGCATCAGCCCCTGGGTAGGTTGCGGAGATCGCCACCGCCGGTGGCGCAATGGTCGGATATTGCGCGACAGGCAGCTTCAGGATCGCAAGTCCCCCGGCTAGCATGATAATGATGGCGATCACCCACGCGAATATGGGGCGATCGATAAAGAAATTAGGCATGTCTTAACGGCTCCTGTTTAAGTTAAGACTTGGTTTGTTCTGACTGACCACCGGCTGCGGCTTGTTGTTTCTCGTCAGATTTGACTTCCTGCGCTTTGACCTGCGCGCCAGGACGTACTTTTTGCAAACCGGTAACAATTACGCGATCGCCATCTTTCAGACCTTTAGTGACCAGCCATTTGTCGCCAATCGCCTGCGTGGCAGTGATTTGACGCGTTTCGACTTTGTCATCAGCACCTACCACCAGTGCACTCGCATCGCCACGCGGCGTACGGGTTACACCCTGCTGTGGAACCAGAATTGCGGTTGGGTTAGTCCCTTCTTCCAGACGAGCGCGAACGAACATACCTGGCAACAGCGTGTGGTCAGGGTTCGGGAAGATTGCACGTAAGGTGATAGAACCGGTGGTCTGGTCGACCGTCACATCAGAGAATTCCAGCGTACCTGACTGCGGGTATTTGACACCGTCATTGGTAACCAGCTCCACTTTCGCTTTGCCGTTTTCCTGTTCCAGAGTGCCGTTTGCCAGCTCTTGTTTCAGACGCAGGAAATCGTTGCTGGATTGGGTGACGTCAACGTAGATCGGATCAAGCTGCTGCACGGTGGCCAGCGCAGTGCTTTGCCCGTTCTGCACCAGAGCGCCTTCCGTCACGGAAGATTTACCAATGCGTCCGCTAATAGGGGAGGTCACTTTGGTATAGGCCAGGTTGATACGCGCGGTTTCGACAGCCGCTTTTGCTGCTACGACGGCCGCGTTGGCTTGCTGGGCATCGGCCAGAGCAG
Source organism: Enterobacter cloacae (assembly GCA_014169315.1). Classification (NCBI taxonomy): domain Bacteria; kingdom Pseudomonadati; phylum Pseudomonadota; class Gammaproteobacteria; order Enterobacterales; family Enterobacteriaceae; genus Enterobacter; species Enterobacter cloacae. Next base: position 1,026,310 of record AP022133.1, read on the forward strand.
TATCGTAATCCTGTTGACTGATGTATTGCGTGCCGAGCAGTTTTTTATAGCGGTTCAGCGTCAGTTGGGAGATTTTGGCTGCAGCTTCTGCTTTCGCCAGATCGCCTTTTGCACTTTCGTATGCGGCCTGGTAGGTAGCAGGATCAATCTGATACAGAGAGACACCCCCTTCAATATCTCCCCCTTCGGTGAAGTTACGTTTCAGGATAATGCCACTTACCTGAGGACGAACTTCTGCAACACGATAAGCGTTTGTGCGGCCAGGTAATTCTGTTGTGATCTGGAGAGGTTCGGATTTGAGCGTCACGACGCCAACTTCTGGCATCTGCTGAGCTCCTTGTTGAGCCTTTTTGTCGTCACATCCTGTAAGCGCTAAGCTGCCTGAGAGCATCAGAACGACCGCCAGAGGCGTTAACCCTCTGTTTTTGTTCATATGTAAACCTCGAGTGTCCGATTTCAAATTGATCAATGGTCCTGGGTCCCAAAACCCATTGCTGCGTTTATATTATCGTCATGCTATGGTACATACATTCACAAATGTATGTAAATCTGACTCCTGTAAATTCACTGGCATATGGCACGAAAAACTAAACAACAAGCACTTGAGACACGTCAGCACATCCTGGACGTTGCAATGCGTTTGTTTTCTCAGCAAGGGGTATCGTCAACCTCGCTGGCTCAGATTGCTCAGGCCGCCGGTGTGACGCGGGGAGCAATTTATTGGCATTTTAAAGACAAGTCAGACCTGTTTAGTGAAATCTGGCAACTTTCAGAAGCCAGTATTAGCGATCTAGAGATTGAGTATCGGGCAAAATTCCCCGACGATCCACTCTCAGTATTAAGAGAAATATTAGTATATATCCTTGAAGCAACGGTAGTTGAAGAACGTCGCAGGTTAATGATGGAAATCATCTTTCATAAATGTGAGTTCGTGGGGGAAATGGCGGTGGTCCAGCAGGCACAACGCAGCCTGTGCCTGGAGAGTTACGACCGTATCGAACAGACGCTGAACCAGTGCATAAAAGCAAAGATGTTACCGGCCAACCTGTTGACTCGCCGGGCGGCTATTTTGATGCGCAGCTATATTTCTGGTTTGATGGAAAACTGGCTTTTTGCCCCGCAGACATTCGATCTCAAAGAGGAAGCGCGTAGCTATGTCGCGATTCTGCTGGAAATGTGCCAATTTTGCCCGACGCTTCGTGGTGACGCGACACAGCTAACTACCTGAACTGTTTTTAAGAATTATCCCAGAGGTCTATGTTCGCGCTATTCTGCTTCAGGCGGGCGTGATATCCTGCACGCCGGACTATTTTTGGTCATCTTCTGACATTATTCACGACTATGCTGCACATCAATCGCTCGCAACACCCTGTTCTTGCCTTTCTTTTTGCGACGCTGTTTTTCTTCGCAACAGCACCGCTTTCCTGGGCCCGCGCTGATAACAGCACGGATATCCCTTCGCGTGCTGATGTTCAGTCGCAACTCGATACCCTGAGCAAACAAAAAGATCTCTCTCCTCAGGAAAAACTCATCCAGCAGGATCTGATGGAAACGCTGGAATCGATTGATAAAACTGAGCGTGTCAAAGCGGAAACCGCGCAACTGCGTCAGAAGGTCGCGCAGGCCCCCGATGCCATGCGTAAGGCAACAGATGCCCTGAGTGCCCTGAGTGACGTCGATAACGATGATGAAACCCGCAAAACGCTCGCGACGCTTTCATTGCGTCAGCTGGAGTCGCGGGTTGCGCAATTACTCGACGACCTGCAAACGGCACAGGCCGATCTCGCAACGTATAATAGCCAGCTGGTCTCACTGCAAACTCAGCCAGAACGCGTGCAGAACTCGATGTATGTCGCATCTCAGCAACTGCAGCAAATTCGCAATCGCCTGAACGGAACAACGGTTGGCGAAGGTGCTTTACGCCCGACGCAGCAAACATTACTGCTGGTTCAGCAGTCCTTAATCAATGCGCAGATTGAACAGCAGCGTAAAAGCCTGGAAGGGAATACGGTGCTGCAGGATACGCTGCAAAAACAGCGTGATTATGTCACCGCGAATATTAATCGTCTGGAACATCAGCTTCAGTTGTTGCAGGAGGCGGTGAACAGCAAGCGTCTTACGCTGACGGAAAAAACCGCGCAGGAAGCCGTATCGCCGGACGAAACCGCCCGTATTCAGGCTAATCCGCTGGTGAAACAGGAGCTGGATATTAACCACCAGCTGAGCCAGCGCCTGATTCAGGCGACAGAAAACGGTAACTCGCTGGTTCAGCAAAATATCAAAGTGAAAAACTGGCTGGATCGCGCGCTCCAGGCTGAACGCAATATTAAAGAGCAGATTGCCGTCCTGAAAGGCAGTCTTCTGCTGTCACGTATTCTCTACCAGCAACAGCAGACGCTGCCCTCTGCTGACGAGCTGGAGGATATGACCAACCGCATTGCTGATTTACGTCTGGAACAATTTGATGTGAACCAGCAGCGCGACGCGCTTTTCCAGAGCGATGCTTTTGTCGCCAAAGTGGAAGATGGCCATTCCAGTGAAGTGAACCCTGAAGTTCACGACGCGCTGTTGCAGGTGGTGGATATGCGCCGCGAGCTGCTCGACCAGTTCAACAAACAGCTAGGCAACCAGCTGATGATGGCGATTAACCTGCAAATTAACCAGCAACAGTTAGTGAGCGTCTCTAAAAGCCTGCAGGAGATTTTGACTCAGCAAATTTTCTGGGTGAACAGCAACAAACCGATGGACTGGGACTGGGTGAAATCCTTCCCTGAGACGCTGAAAACCCAGATCAAGAGCATGAAAATTACCGTGAACTGGGAGAAAGCCTGGCCTGCGGTGATGATTGCCTTCCTGGCGGGGTTACCGCTGTTGCTGATTGCAGGTCTCATTCGCTGGCGTCTGGCCTGGATGAAAAAATACCAGGCGAAGCTGGCGGCTGAAGTGGGGCAGTTGCGAAACGATAGCCAGCTCCACACGCCAAAAGCGATCCTGATTGACCTGATCCGTGCGCTGCCGGTGTGTCTGCTCATCCTGGCCGTTGGTCTTATTCTGCTCACGATGCAGCTCAACGTCAGCGATTTGCTGTGGGCCTTCAGTAAAAAACTGGCGCTGTTCTGGCTGGTGTTTGGCCTGTGCTGGAAAGTGCTGGAAAAAGACGGCGTTGCGGTACGTCATTTCAACATGCCAGAGAAACTGACCAGCCACTGGCGTCGTCAGATTGTGCGTATCAGCCTGGCGCTCCTGCCGCTGCATTTCTGGTCTGTTGTGTCTGAGCTTTCTCCGCTGCACCTGATGGACGACGTGCTGGGGCAACTGGTCATTCTGCTGAACCTGCTGCTGATCGCCATACTGATGTGGCCAATGTGCCGCGATAGCTGGCGTGATAAAGAGTCCCACAATATTCGTCTGGCCACCGTAACGGTGCTGGCGATAATTCCGCTGGCGCTGATGGTGCTTACGGCAACGGGTTACTTCTATACGACGCTGCGCCTGTCCGGGCGCTGGATTGAAACCGTCTATCTGGTGATCGTCTGGAACCTGCTTTACCAGACGGTACTGCGTGGCCTGAGCGTGGCGGCTCGCCGTATCGCTTATCGTCGTGCCATTGCCCGCCGTCAGCATCAGGTTAAAGAGGGCGCTGAAGGCGCGGAGCCACAGGAAGAACCTACCATCGCGCTGGAGCAGGTTAACCAGCAGACGTTGCGCATTACCATGCTGGTCATGGTCGCGCTGTTTGGGGTGATGTTCTGGGCTATCTGGTCTGATTTAATTACCGTGTTTGCTTATCTCGACAGCGTCACGCTCTGGCAGTACAGCGGAACGGAAGCGGGTGCCACGGTGATGAAAAGCGTGACGATGGGCAGTCTGCTCTTCGCGCTGGTTTCGTCGATGGTCGCCTGGGCGCTGATCCGCAACCTGCCCGGGTTGCTGGAGGTGCTGGTGCTGTCACGCCTGAACCTGCGTCAGGGGGCATCGTATGCCATCACCACCATCCTGAACTACGTCATCATTATTGTCGGTGCGATGACGGTCTTCGGCTCGCTTGGCGTCTCGTGGGATAAACTGCAGTGGCTGGCCGCTGCGCTCTCTGTTGGTCTTGGTTTTGGTTTGCAGGAGATCTTCGGTAACTTCGTTTCTGGCTTGATCATTCTGTTTGAGCGTCCGGTACGTATTGGCGATACCGTGACCATCGGCACCTTCTCCGGTACCGTCAGCAAGATCCGTATTCGCGCCACCACGATCACCGACTTCGATCGCAAAGAGGTGATCATCCCGAACAAAGCCTTCGTGACCGAACGTCTGATCAACTGGTCACTCTCTGATACGGTCACCCGCGTAGTGATCCGCCTGGGCGTAGCCTACGGTTCGGATCTGGATAAGGTAAAAGAGGTACTGCTACAGGCCGCGGCTGAACATCCGAAGGTGATGCACGATCCGGCCCCATCGGTCTTCTTCACCACCTTTGGCCCAAGCACGCTGGATCACGAGCTGCGCTTATACGTGCGTGAGCTGCGCGACCGCAGCTTTGCCGTTGATGAGCTGAACCGCGCTATCGATCGTCTGTGCCGTGAAAACGACATTAATATCGCTTTCAACCAGCTTGAGGTTCACCTGCGTAATGAAAAAGGTGATGAGCATACGGAAGTGAAGCGCGATATTAAAGGTGATGATCCTACTCCTGCATAATCCATATTCCCTCTGCTCTGAGGGGGTGTACAGTCCGGGGACATAGTGAACACTTGTTCGGGGACATGGTAGACACTTACAACTAAGGCATAAGAACCCGTTTATGGAGTCACTTATGCCCTGGGATGCGAGAGATACCATGTCATTACGTACCGAGTTTGTTTTGTTCGCCTCGCAGGACGGGGCGAACATCCGTTCCCTGTGCCGTCACTACGGCATTTCGCCTGCCACTGGCTATAAGTGGCTTCAGCGCTGGGCTCAGGAAGGCGCATCCGGCCTTCTGGACCGGCCCCGTATACCTCATCATTCCCCGAACCGCTCATCTGATGACATCACAGCTCTTCTGCGCATGGCACATGACCGTCATGAACGCTGGGGCGCACGCAAGATTAAGCGCTGGCTGGAAGACCTGGGGCACTGCATGCCCGCTTTCAGCACCGTCCATAACCTGATGGCCCGCCACGGTCTGCTGCCGGGCGTTTCACCGGGCATTCCGGCCTCAGGGCGGTTCGAACATGATGCGCCCAATCGCCTCTGGCAGATGGATTTTAAGGGACACTTTCCCTTTGGTGGTGGCCGCTGTCATCCGCTCACCCTGCTGGATGACCACTCCCGCTTTTCCCTGTGCCTGGCACACTGCACCGATGAACGGCGTGAGACCGTACAGCAGCAGCTGGTCAGCGTGTTTGAACGCTACGGTCTGCCGGACAGGATGACGATGGATAACGGAGCGCCGTGGGGCGACACCACCGGCATCTGGACGGCACTGGAGCTGTGGCTGATGCGCCTGGGTATCCGGGTGGGGCACTCCCGGCCATATCATCCGCAGACACAGGGCAAGCTGGAGCGTTTTCACCGCAGCCTGAAGGCGGAAGTGTTGCAGGGGAAGTGGTTCGCGGACAGCGGTGAACTGCAGCGTGCATTTGAACACTGGCGCACCGTCTATAACCTTGAACGACCGCACGAGGCGCTGGGTATGAACGTTCCGGCCTCCCGGTATCAGCCGTCCGCACGGCAGTACAACGGCAACACAATCCCACCGGAATACGATGAGGGGTGATGGTCAGGAAAGTCGATATCAGCGGGAAGCTGAGCGTGAAAGGAGTCAGTCTGAGCGCAGGCAAGGCGTTCAGGGGGGAACGGGTAGGGCTGAGGGAAACACAGGAAGACGGCTGTTATGACGTGTGGTGGTACAGCACGAAAGTGGGGGTGATCGACCTGAAGAAAAAGTCGATCACCATAGGTAAAGGATGTTAAAAAGTGTTCACCATGTCCCCGAACACCTGTCTACCATGTCCCCGGACCGTACAGGGGGCGAGGGGATGGTTTTCTCCCTCTCCCTCAGGGAGAGGGCCGGGGTGAGGGCAATTTCCCCTCAAAATCCCGCTTCACTATCTCCAGCGCCTTCAGCACCGTCTCCGCCGGGATGTCATGATTCTCCAGCAGCATGATTAAATCGACGGCCAGTTTGACCTCGTCGGGTGCATTTTCCAGTGACATCTGTGTGGCTCCTTTTAACGGGTCAGGCGTTCAATCACGCGTTCGATTTCATCCAGCGCCTGCCGACAGCGATTGATTCGACCTTCCAGTGCGCTAATTTCCCGCATTAATAACTGCTGTTCTTCCAGCGTTTCGCTGGTGTTCAGGCGCGTTTCTCGCTCACGCTTCATCTCAAACAGACGACGTTCGAACTCCTGGTGCTCCAGCCGCTTGCGCTGCCATTTGCCGAGCCCCGGTGATGCACTGTCCCAGGCACGCAGCGGCCAGGTGGCAATTTCGCGGTGCAGGGCGGAGATCTGCCCGGTGAGATGTTCCGCAAGCCAGGCCACCTGTTCCTGATTTTCGCTCTCTACCGCGTGGCGAAGCTCGTCGAGATGGGTCTGCGCTTCAGCAAGATAATCCTGGATTAACGTACTGCGGGTGCGGAAAAGCTGTCGATCAAAGCGCGGTTTCAGCGTGGCGTGCCCCATCAGCGGTGTAGCCTGCGCCCGCAGAGCAGTCAGCTGGTTTTGCAGCGTCTCAAGAAGCAAGGCTGTTTTCAATGCGCTCTCCAGTGGTAAAGTAGCCGTTCAGTTTGATAACGATTCGCATTATGCAGCGTACTATTTTAATCATCATTGGCTGGCTCGCGGTAGTGCTTGGCACGCTGGGTGTCGTTTTGCCCTTACTGCCGACCACGCCGTTTATCCTGCTGGCGGCCTGGTGCTTTGCCCGCTCGTCGCCGCGCTTTCACCACTGGCTGCTGTACCGTTCGTGGTTTGGCGGTTATCTGCGCCACTGGCAAAAACACCGGGCAATGCCGCCTGGAGCCAAACCGCGTGCGATTGCCGTTATTCTTATCACCTTTGCCATTTCATTATGGCTGGTGAAAATGATGTGGGTGCGCATCCTGCTGTTGGCGATCCTGGCCTGCCTGCTGATTTTCATGTGGCGGATCCCCGTGGTTGATGAAAAGCAACAAAAGCACTGATGCCTTATAATGGCTGTTGCAATTATTGCGCACAGACAGTAAATTCGACCGTTTTCGAGCACAGGTGCGCCTGGTTAAAGGTTATACAATTGTTACCTTGGCCGACTTTTTGCGCACTGTGAGTCACACTGTTTTATTTAGGCACAAACCGATGACCGCAACTGCACAGCAGCTTGAATATCTGAAAAACAGCATCCAAAGCATCCAGGACTACCCAAAACCTGGCATTCTTTTCCGTGATGTCACCAGCTTGCTGGAAGACCCGAAAGCGTACTCGCTCAGCATTGAACTGCTGGTAGCGCGTTATAAAAACGCCGGGATCACCAAAGTAGTAGGTACCGAAGCCCGCGGCTTCCTGTTTGGCGCACCGGTTGCGCTGGCACTGGGCGTAGGCTTTGTGCCGGTACGTAAACCGCGTAAGCTGCCGCGTGAAACCATCGCTGAAGTTTACGAGCTGGAATACGGTACCGATCAGCTGGAAATCCACGTAGATGCCATCAAACCGGGCGATAAAGTGCTGGTGGTTGACGATCTGCTGGCGACCGGTGGCACCATCGAAGCGACCGTGAAGCTGATCCGTCGTCTGGGTGGTGAAGTCAGCGATGCGGCCTTCATCATCAACCTGTTCGATCTGGGTGGCGAACAGCGCCTGGCGAAACACGGTGTTACCAGCTACAGCCTGGTGCCTTTCCCGGGTCATTGATCCCGGTTTTCACAACCTCGCTCAACGGGTGAGGTTGTGATAGCATTCCCCTCCATAAATTCACCTTCCAGCGTTGCAGAGCCTGCCCATGAGTTATCAGGTGTTAGCCCGTAAATGGCGACCACAAACCTTTGCTGACGTTGTCGGTCAGGAACATGTGCTGACGGCCCTGGCGAATGGCTTGTCGCTAGGTCGCATTCATCACGCCTATCTTTTCTCCGGCACTCGCGGCGTCGGTAAAACCTCTATTGCCCGTTTACTGGCAAAAGGTCTGAACTGCGAAACCGGGATCACCGCGACGCCGTGTGGCGTGTGTGATAACTGCCGTGAAATTGAGCAGGGCCGCTTTGTCGACCTGATCGAAATCGACGCCGCCTCACGCACCAAAGTTGAAGATACCCGCGATCTGCTGGACAACGTGCAGTATGCCCCGGCGCGTGGCCGCTTCAAGGTCTACCTGATCGATGAAGTACACATGCTGTCGCGCCACAGCTTCAACGCCCTGCTCAAAACGCTGGAAGAGCCGCCTGCACATGTGAAATTCCTGCTGGCGACTACCGATCCGCAAAAGCTACCGGTCACCATTCTGTCGCGCTGCCTGCAGTTCCATCTTAAGGCGCTGGACGTTGAACAGATCCGTGCTCAGCTTGAACATATTCTCGACGAAGAGAAAATTGCCCACGAACCGCGCGCTCTGCAACTGCTGGCACGTGCGGCAGACGGCAGCCTGCGTGATGCGTTAAGCCTTACCGATCAGGCGATAGCCAGCGGTGACGGCAAACTCTCGACCGATGCAGTCAGCGCTATGCTTGGCACGCTGGACGACGATCAGGCGCTGTCCCTCATCGAAGCGATGATTGCCGCCAACGGTGAGCGTGTGATGTCGCTGGTTAACGCGGCAGGTGCCCGTGGTGTCGAATGGGAAGCGCTGCTGGTCGAGATGCTCAGCCTGCTGCACCGCGTGGCAATGCTGCAGCTTTCTCCGTCAGCCATCGGCGCAGATATGGCGGCCATCGAACAGCGGATGCGTGAACTTGCCCGCACCGTGCCGCCTGCTGACGTTCAGCTTTACTATCAGACGCTGCTGATTGGCCGCAAAGAGTTACCGTTCGCGCCAGACCGCCGCATGGGCGTCGAAATGACCCTGCTGCGCGCGCTGGCGTTCCATCCGCGGATGCCGCTGCCCGAACCGGAAGTACCACGGCACTCTTTTGCCCCTGCAGCACCCGCTACGGTGATGTCGCCTCAACAGGTGCTACCGCAGCCGACGCCACCACCGCCACAAAATGTGCCGCTGTCGGATGCCACCAGTTCGGTGCTTGCCGCGCGAAGCCAGTTACAACGTGCGCAGGGAGCAACCAAACCAAAAAAGAGTGAACCGGCAGCGCCAGGAAGAGCGCGGCCGGTAAATAACGCCGCGCTTGAACGACTGGCCTCGGTAACGGAGCGTGTACAGTCGCGCCCGGCACCGTCCGCGCTTGAGCAAAAAGCCCCGGTGAAAGAAGAGGCTTACCGCTGGAAGGCGACCACCATCATCGAAGAGGTGAAAGAAGAGGTCGCCACGCCGAAAGCGCTGAAAAAGGCGCTGGAGCATGAAAAAACGCCGGAGCTTGCAGCGAAGCTCGCTGAAGAGTCCATTGAGCGTGATGCCTGGGCCGCTGAGGTTAGCCAATTGCATCTGCCGAAGCTGGTGGAGCAGGTTGCGCTGAACGCCTGGAAAGAGCAGGAGGGCAACACGATTTGCCTGCACCTGCGTCCGGGCCAGCGGCATCTGAATTCCCCGGGCGCGCAAAAAGCGCTGGCTGAGGCACTCGCCACATTACAGGGTGCGCCGGTTGAATTGACTATCATTGAAGATGATAATCCGGCGGTGCGCACGCCACTGGAGTGGCGGCAGGCCATTTATGAAGAAAAACTCGCGCTCGCGCGTGAGTCGATTATTGCGGATAACAACATTCAGACTCTGCGTCGGTTCTTCGATGCCGATCTGGATGAAGAGAGTATTCGCCCCATTTGATCGTGAGTCTGACTTACGGTTGTAATCATTAAACGTGAAAAAGAGAGAAGCCTATGTTTGGTGGAAAAGGCGGTCTGGGTGGCCTGATGAAGCAGGCTCAGCAGATGCAGGAAAAAATGCAGAAGATGCAGGAAGAGATTGCTCAGTTGGAAGTCACGGGTGAATCCGGTGCCGGTCTGGTCAAAGTGACCATCAACGGTGCGCACAACTGCCGCCGCGTTGAGATCGACCCAAGCCTGCTCGAAGACGACAAAGAGATGCTGGAAGATCTGGTTGCTGCCGCGTTTAACGATGCTGCGCGCCGTATCGACGAAACCCAGAAAGAGAAAATGGCTTCTGTTTCCAGCGGTATGCAACTGCCGCCGGGCTTCAAGATGCCATTCTGATGCAAACCAGTCCGCTGCTCACGCAGTTAATGGAAGCACTGCGCTGCCTGCCGGGCGTTGGCCCGAAGTCGGCGCAGCGCATGGCGTTTACGCTATTGCAGCGCGACCGCAGCGGCGGGATGCGCCTGGCGCAGGCTTTGACCCGCGCCATGTCAGAAATTGGTCACTGTGCGGATTGCCGTACTTTTACCGAGCAGGACGTGTGTGACATCTGCTCGAATCCGCGTCGTCAGGAAAATGGTCAGATTTGTGTGGTGGAGAGTCCGGCGGACATCTACGCCATTGAACAGACCGGGCAGTTTTCTGGCCGCTATTTCGTGCTGATGGGGCATCTCTCCCCGCTGGACGGTATCGGTCCGGACGATATCGGTCTTGACCGCCTTGAACAGCGTCTGGGATCGGAAACGATCAACGAGGTGATCCTCGCCACCAACCCGACGGTGGAAGGGGAGGCAACCGCCAACTACATTGCTGAGCTGTGCGCGGAGTCAGGCGTTGACGCCAGCCGTATCGCCCACGGCGTGCCGGTAGGGGGTGAGCTGGAGATGGTGGACGGTACCACGCTGTCGCACTCTCTGGCCGGACGCCACAAGATTACTTTCTGACCAAACGGAGGTTGCCCCGGTGACCTCCGCTTGAAAATTCACTCCTTTATCCCCATCTCTCACTCAACGTTTTAAAACCCCATTAAATGGCATTGTTGAGGTCGACTTAGATGAAAGGACAAGAAACCCGTGGTTTCCAGTCAGAAGTAAAACAGCTTCTGCACCTGATGATCCATTCCCTGTATTCCAATAAAGAAATCTTCCTGCGTGAGCTGATTTCCAACGCCTCGGATGCGGCGGACAAGCTGCGCTTCCGCGCGCTGTCTAATCCGGATCTGTACGAAGGCGACGGCGAACTGCGCGTGCGCGTCTCTTTTAATAAAGAGAACCGTACGCTGACCATCGCCGATAACGGCATTGGTATGAACCGCGACGAGGTGATCGACCACCTCGGGACTATCGCCAAATCCGGCACCAAAGCGTTCCTCGAATCTATGGGTTCTGACCAGGCGAAAGACAGCCAGCTGATTGGTCAGTTCGGCGTGGGCTTCTACTCGGCGTTCATCGTGGCAGACAAAGTCACTGTGCGCACCCGTGCGGCAGGTGAAAGTGCGGAAAACGGCGTATTCTGGGAATCTCAGGGCGAAGGTGACTACACCGTTGCGGACATCACCAAAGCGGATCGCGGTACTGAAATCACCCTCCATCTGCGCGAAGGCGAAGATGATTTCCTGAATGACTGGCGTGTACGCTCAATCATCAGCAAATACTCCGATCACATTGCGCTGCCGGTTGAGATTGAAAAACAGGAAGAGAACGACGGTGAAACGGTTGTCTCCTGGGAGAAGATCAACAAGGCACAGGCGCTGTGGACGCGCAACAAGTCTGAAATCAAAGACGACGAATACAACGAATTCTACAAGCACATCGCCCACGACTTTACCGACCCGCTGACCTGGAGCCACAACCGCGTGGAAGGTAAGCAGGAGTACACCAGCCTGCTGTACATCCCGGCACAGGCACCGTGGGATATGTGGAACCGCGATCACAAGCACGGTCTGAAGCTGTACGTGCAACGCGTGTTCATTATGGACGACGCTGAGCAGTTCATGCCGAACTATCTGCGTTTCACCCGTGGCCTCATCGACTCTAACGATCTGCCGCTGAACGTCTCCCGTGAAATCCTGCAGGACAGCACCGTTACCCGCAACCTGCGTAACGCGCTGACCAAACGTACGCTGCAGATGCTGGAAAAACTGGCGAAAGACGACGCGGAAAAATACCAGACCTTCTGGAAACAGTTCGGCCTGGTGCTGAAAGAAGGCCCGGCGGAAGACTCGGCTAACGTTGAAGCTATCGCTAAGCTGCTGCGCTTTGCCTCCACGCACACTGACTCTTCCGAGCAAAATGTGTCGCTGGAAGCGTATATCTCCCGCATGAAAGACGGGCAGGAGAAAATCTACTACATCACCGCAGACAGCTACGCTGCGGCGAAGAGCAGCCCGCACCTGGAGCTGCTGCGTAAGAAAGGCATTGAAGTGCTGCTGCTTTCTGACCGCATCGACGAGTGGATGATGAACTACCTGACCGAGTTCGACGGTAAAACCTTCCAGTCCGTTGCCAAAGCTGACGAGTCCATCGACAAGCTGGCGGATGACGTGGATGAAACCGCGAAAGAGGCCGAGAAGGCGCTGGAGCCGTTCGTTGAGCGCGTGAAAACCCTGCTGGGCGACCGCGTGAAAGAGGTGCGTTTCACCCACCGTCTGACCGACACCCCGGCGATTGTGACCACTGACGCCGATGAAATGGGCACTCAAATGGCAAAACTGTTCGCGGCTGCGGGCCAGGCAATGCCAGAAGTGAAATACATCTTCGAGCTGAACCCGGATCATCCGCTGGTGAAGCGTGCGGCAGATACCCAGGACGAAGCTCACTTCGCCGAGTGGGTTGAGCTGCTGCTGGATCAGTCCCTGCTGGCCGAGCGTGGCACGCTGGAAGATCCTAACCAGTTCATTAAGCGCGTGAATGCGCTGCTGTTGGCGTAACTGACCACACCTCCCCTGGTCTTCTCCCTTTCTCTGTGGGAGAGGGCCGGGGTGAGGGCACCAGACCGTACTCTCCCAAATTATCTCCCCCATTAACCGTTTCAGCCGTCCCGCCTTCCTTGAGCGATGCCCATTCTGGTGGTATTGTTTAGCGCTTTTTGAAAAATTGAACCAACTTTTGAGGGGATTTTCGCAATGCGTATTATTCTGCTTGGCGCTCCGGGCGCGGGTAAAGGAACTCAGGCTCAGTTCATCATGGAGAAATACGGTATTCCGCAAATCTCCACTGGTGACATGCTGCGCGCCGCTGTTAAATCTGGCTCCGAGCTGGGTAAACAAGCAAAAGACATCATGGACGCAGGCAAACTGGTAACCGACGAGCTGGTTATTGCTCTGGTTAAAGAGCGCATTGCTCAGGAAGATTGCCGTAACGGTTTCCTGTTGGACGGCTTCCCGCGCACTATCCCACAGGCTGATGCCATGAAAGAAGCGGGCATCAACGTTGACTACGTACTGGAGTTCGATGTGCCAGACGAGCTGATCGTTGACCGTATCGTAGGCCGCCGTGTACACGCTGCCTCTGGCCGCGTTTACCACATCAAATTCAACCCACCTAAGGTTGAAGGCAAAGACGACGTGACTGGCGAAGAGCTGACCACCCGTAAAGATGACCAGGAAGAGACCGTGCGTAAACGTCTGGTGGAATACCATCAGATGACGGCACCACTGATCGGCTACTACTCTAAAGAAGCTGAAGTGGGCAACACAAAATACGCGAAAGTAGACGGTACCCAGGCCGTTGCTGACGTTCGTGCAGAGCTGGAAAAAATCCTCGGCTAATTGCATCTTTCTCACCCGGGAACGGGTGAGAAAAATTCTCATCTCACCTATTACAGCAATGGGTTCCGTTTAGACGCATTTCCGCTACAATTGACAACCATTCAAATGGTTAAGAGGCGTGAATGAGTCAGGCGAAAACCGGCATCCTGCTTGTCAATCTGGGGACTCCAGAGGCACCCACTCCAACGGCAGTAAAACGTTACCTGCGACAGTTTTTAAGCGACACGCGCGTCGTGGATACCCCGCGTTTGTTGTGGTGGCCGTTGCTGCGTGGCGTCATTCTGCCAATTCGTTCTCCGCGTGTGGCAAAGCTCTACCAGTCCGTCTGGATGGAAGAGGGATCGCCGCTTATGGTCTACAGCCGTCGCCAGGAAAAAGCGCTGGCCGCCCGTCTGACGGATATGCCTGTGGTGCTCGGTATGAGCTACGGTAACCCTTCGCTGGAAAGCGCAGTAGACTCACTGCTCGCTCAGGGCGTTGACCACCTGGTGGTACTGTCGCTTTATCCGCAGTATTCCTGCTCTACGGTGGCTGCCGTCTGGGACGAACTGGCGCGCATTCTGGCGACCCGCCGTCGTATTCCAGGCGTCACCTTTATTCGCGATTACGCCGATAACGAGCTGTATATCAAAGCGCTCGCCAGCAGCGCGCGCGCATCGTTTGAAAAACATGGCGAGCCGGATCTCCTGTTACTTTCGTATCACGGTATCCCGCAGCGCTTCGCCGATGAAGGGGATGATTACCCGCAGCGTTGCCGTGATACCACCCGCGAACTGGTTTCTGCGCTTGGGCTACCGCCAGAGAAGGTGATGATGACCTTCCAGTCGCGCTTTGGCCGCGAGCCGTGGCTTACGCCGTATACCGATGAAACCCTCAAAATGCTGGGTGAGAAGGGTGTGAAGCATATTCAGGTGATGTCTCCAGGTTTCTCGGCGGATTGTCTGGAAACGCTGGAGGAGATTGCTGTGCAGAATCGGGAAATTTTCCTTGAGGCTGGTGGAGCGAAGTATGAATACATTCCTGCACTTAACGACTCGCCTGAGCATATCGACATGATGGTGTCGCTGGTGATGAAAAGCCGCTGATCGCGCTAAAGGCCGGGTTTGTGCTACCATTCCCGGCCCATAATCATTGCATAGTTCAGACCATGAAATTTCCCGGTAAACGTAAATCCAAACACTACTTTCCTGTTAATGCCCGCGATCCGCTGCTGCAGCAAATTCAGCCGGAAAATGAAACCAGTGCCGCATGGGTGGTCGGTATAGATCAAACGCTGGTGGACATTGAAGCAAAAGTGGATGATGCGTTTGTCGCGCGTTACGGTCTGAGCGCCGGGCATTCTCTGGTCATTGAGGATGACGTTGCTGAAGCGTTGTACCAGGAGCTGGTGCGTGAAAACCTGATCACGCATCAGTTTGCCGGGGGTACCATCGGCAACACCATGCACAACTACTCCGTGCTGGCAGATGACCGTTCCGTCCTGCTTGGCGTGATGTGCCGTAATATCGAAATCGGTGGCTACGCCTACCGTTACCTCTGCAACACCTCCAGCCGTACCGACCTGAACTATTTACAAGGCGTCGACGGGCCAATCGGCCGCTGCTTTACGCTGATCAGCGATTCCGGTGAACGTACCTTTGCCATCAGCCCTGGTCACATGAACAAACTGCGTGCCGAGAGCATCCCGGAAGAGGTGATCGCGGGTGCGTCGGCACTGGTGCTGACGTCCTACCTGGTACGCTGTAAGCCGGGTGAACCGATGCCGGAAGCGACCATGAAGGCAGTGGCATACGCGAAGAAATACAACGTACCGGTAGTATTGACGCTGGGTACCAAATTTGTGATTGCCGATAACCCTGAGTGGTGGCAAGCATTCCTGAAAGAACACGTCTCGATTCTGGCGATGAACGAAGAAGAGGCTGAGGCGTTAACTGGTGAAAGCGATCCGCTGCTGGCGTCCGATAAAGCGCTGGACTGGGTGGATCTGGTGCTCTGCACCGCCGGGCCAGTTGGGCTGTATATGGCGGGCTTCACCGAAGAAGAGAGCAAACGCAAAACTCAGCATCCGTTGTTGCCTGGTGCGATCGCCGAGTTCAACCAGTACGAATTTAGCCGTGCCATGCGCCACAAAGACTGTACGAACCCGCTGCGTATTTACTCTCACATTGCGCCGTATATGGGTGGGCCAGAGAAAATCATGAACACCAATGGCGCAGGCGACGGTGCGCTGGCGGCGTTGTTGCACGACATTACCGCTAATGCCTATCACAAAACCAACGTGCCGAATTCCAGCAAGCACAAATTCAGCTGGCTGACCTATTCGTCACTGGCACAGGTGTGTAAGTACGCTAACCGCGTGAGTTACCAGGTGCTGAACCAGCACTCCCCGCGCTTAACGCGTGGCCTGCCGGAAAGGGAAGACAGTCTGGAAGAGGCGTACTGGGACAGGTAGGTAAAAGCAAAACGGCAACACTGTTGCCGTTTTTAGTATTTGTTCCCTCTCCCTGTGGGAGAGGGCCAGGGTGAGGGCAGCAGGCCGCACAAGGTAAAAGCAAAACGGCAACACAGTTGCCGTTTTAGTGTTTGTTCCCTCTCCCTGTGGGAGAGGGCCAGGGTGAGGGCATCAGGCCGCACAAGGTAAAAGCAAAACGGCAACACAGTTGCCGTTTTTAGTATTTGTTCCCTCTCCCTGTGGGAGAGGGCCAGGGTGAGGGCATCAGGCCGCACAAGATAAAAGCAAAACGGCAACACAGTTGCCGTTTTTAGTATTTGTTCCCTCTCCCTGTGGGAGAGGGCCAGGGTGAGGGCATCAGGCCGCACAAGATAAAAGCAAAACGGCAACACAGTTGCCGTTTTTAGTATTTGTTCCCTCTCCCTGTGGGAGAGGGTCAGGGTGAGGGCAGCAGGCCGCAGAAATCTTACCGCATCACCGCCTCTTCAACTGGCGGCTTCTCCAGCAGCGTCAGCATCGTATTCGCAATTTCCCGCTCGCCCATCACTACCTGGTTAGCTCCGCGCTCGGTAATGTACTCCACTTCGTCGTCATAATGCGCCCGGGCGATAATCTCGATATGAGGGCACTTTGCGCGCGCTGAGGCCACAATCTCACCGGCTTCGTAGCCGTTCGGAATGGTCAGCAGCAGCCAGCGTGCGCACTCCAGGTGCGCCAGATGCATGGTTTCTTCATTGGCGGCATTGCCCAGCACTGCCTGGATGTTGCGTTCGCGCAGTTCATCTACACGGGTGCGTGAGGTTTCAATCACCACCAGCGGAATACCCTGTGCCATCAGTTTCTCACCCAGCAGACTACCCACGCGGCCAAAGCCGACCAGCAGCGCATGATTGCAGATATCCACCGGGATCTGTTTCTCTTCTTCTATCGCCTCTTCCAGCGTCTGCTCTTCAAGGGTTTCGGTTTTATCGAGGTATTTTTCCAGCAGCGCGAACAGCACCGGGTTCAGCATAATGGAGAGGATTGCCCCCGCCAGCACCAGATTTTGCCCCGCCTGCGGCAGCAGGTTCAGCGCCATACCCAGACCGGCCAGAATAAAGGCGAATTCACCAATCTGTGCCAGGCTGGCGGCGATGGTCAGCGCCGTACGCGGCGAGTGACCAAACAGGCGCACCAGGAAGAAAGCCGCAACCGACTTGCCAAAGATGATGATCGCCAGCGTACCCAGCACGGCCAGCGGTTGTTGAATCAGGATCAGTGGGTCGAACAGCATCCCGACGGAGACAAAGAACAGTACAGCGAAAGCATCACGCAGCGGCAGGGTGTCGTGCGCGGCACGATGGCTCAGCTCGGATTCGTTCAGCACCATCCCGGCGAAGAACGCGCCAAGCGCAAAGGAGACATCAAACAGCTCGACGGCACCAAAGGCGATACCCAGCGCCAGGGCGAGCACGGAAAGGGTAAACAGTTCGCGGGAGCCGGTCGCTGCGCTGCGGGACATGATCCACGGTACAAGGCGACGCCCCACCAGCATCATAATGGCGATAAAGGCCACAACCTTACCGATGGTGATGCTCATATCCAGCGCCAGTGAAGCGAAGCCGACGTTATCTTTTTCCATCATCCCGGCGACAGCTGGCAGTAAAACCAACGTCAGCACCATCACCAGGTCTTCGACAATCAGCCAGCCTATTGCGATTTGTCCGCGCTGGCTGTCTATCAGCTGCCTCTCTTCAAGCGCACGCAGCAACACCACGGTACTGGCGGTTGAAAGACACAGTCCAAAAACGATCCCGGTCATCAGTGACCAGCCCAGCACTGCCGAAAGCGCCATTCCCAGCAGCGTCGCCACCCCGATCTGGGCGATCGCTCCCGGTATGGCGATAGACTTTACCGCCATCAAATCCTTCAGTGAAAAATGCAGACCAACGCCGAACATCAGCAGGATCACGCCCAATTCCGCCAGCTCGGGAGCCAGTTTTGTATCCGCCACAAAACCTGGCGTAAATGGCCCTGCCAGCACACCCGCTAACAGATAGCCCACGAGAGGAGAAATGCGCAGTTTATTGGCAATCATGCCGAGGATAAAAGCGAGCACAAGTCCACCAACAATGGTGGTGATAAGCGGTGTGGCGTGATGCATTCCGTCTCCTTTTCGTAGTGGGTGTTCCATTTTGGGCAAAAAAATCCAAATACCGGGTAATAGTTTATGACAATTTTTACGCTTATGTTTATGAATAATTGTTGAAGTTTGAATAAAACAGCAACATGCGTGAAAAAAAGGAAGGTTGTGACAAATTAAGAGAGGGATGAAGAGGAAACCCTTATGGGATAAGGGGATCAGGTCGCTAAAGTTAAACTTTAGCGACCATCAAATCATGCTTTATGACGGTTGTCAGGCAGGAATACGGTCAACATCCCCAAAAGTGGCAGGAAAGCGCAGATTTTATAAACCAGGAAGATACTGGTGTGATCGGCAACCATCCCTAATACCGCTGCGCCCAGGCCGCCCATACCGAAGGCGAAACCGAAGAACAGACCGGAAACCATGCCGATTCGCCCCGGTAAAAGCTCTTGTGCATAGACCAGAATGGCCGAAAAAGCCGAGGCCAGAATAAAACCAATGATGACGGTCAAAATCCCTGTCCATTCAAGGCTGGCGTACGGTAAAACGAGGGTAAATGGGGTAACACCCAGGATAGAGCCCCAAATGACATATTTACGGCCAATCTTATCGCCAACAGGCCCGCCAATCACCGTTCCTGCAGCGACGGCAAACAGGAAAGCAAACAGGTGGATCTGGGCATTCTGGACAGATAAGCCGAACTTTTGCATCAGATAAAAGGTGTAATAGCTGCTGATGCTTGCCATGTAGAAGTATTTCGAGAAAATCAGGATCAACAGCACCGATATCGCCAGGATAATCTTATTCCGGGGAAGAGGGTTGATGACCTTCGCTTTAGGTTTACCTTTATTCACGCGATGCTGAGCGGCATACCAGCGGCTGATCTGCGCAAGCACGATAATGGCCAGCAGTGCGGCCAGAACAAACCACGCCACGTTGCCTTTGCCGTAAGGGGCAATAATCACTGCCGCCAGCAGGGGGCCGAG
This sequence comes from Enterobacter cloacae, assembly GCA_014169315.1. Classification (NCBI taxonomy): domain Bacteria; kingdom Pseudomonadati; phylum Pseudomonadota; class Gammaproteobacteria; order Enterobacterales; family Enterobacteriaceae; genus Enterobacter; species Enterobacter cloacae. The sequence continues at coordinate 1,045,568 of AP022133.1, forward strand.
GGAGCTACCAAAGTTACCCCCTACCTGGAACAGAGACTGCGCCAGCCCGTGACGACCGCCGGAGGCCATACGTGCCACGCGGGACGATTCCGGGTGGAAGACCGATGAACCGGTCCCCACCAGCGCGGCGGCGATCAGTACCGCTTCAAAGCTACCGGCCATCGCCAGCAGAACCAGCCCGCTTAAGGTGAAGCACATACCAACCGGCAGTGACCACGGCATCGGGTATTTGTCCGTCCAGTAACCTACGACGGGCTGCAGCAGCGAGGAGGTGAGCTGGAAGGTCAGGGTGATCATCCCGATCTGCACAAAAGTTAATGAAAACTCGGACTGTAGCAGCGGGTAGATTGCCAGGATCAGCGACTGGATCATGTCGTTGAGCAGATGAGAAAGACTGATTGCGCCTAAAACTTTAAAGGAAGTGCGCGATTTCGGCGGTGACGCCGGAGAGCCTGAAACAGGCCGGAGAGCCTGAAACAGGCTGGGTTGATTCACTGATTGCCATAAATACCACGTCATCTGTTATCAGAAATGCAGGGTGTAATTATTATCCAACTAACATACCTGTCTGTGGCATTTGAAGAAAGTCGCAATTTTTAAAACTTATTTGTCTATTCTTGTTACTCATTGTAATTTTTGCATTGCCTATTGGTCAGGGAGAGAGAAGATGAAGTTAATGAAGCGTGGCGTCGCGTTGGCGCTAATCGCCGTCTGGGGACTGGCAAGCCTGCCTGCGCAGGCGTATGAAAAAGACAAAACCTATAAAATTACTATTCTGCATACCAACGATCACCACGGTCATTTCTGGCGCAGTGAATACGGCGAATATGGTCTGTCGGCGCAAAAAACGCTGGTGGATGGCATTCGTAAAGAGGTTGCTGCCCAGGGAGGGAGCGTACTGCTGCTGTCCGGTGGGGATATCAATACCGGCGTGCCGGAGTCAGATTTACAGGATGCTGAGCCAGATTTTCGCGGTATGAATTTAATAGGTTATGACGCAATGGCCGTTGGTAACCATGAGTTTGATAACCCGCTGACCGTTCTGCGCCAGCAGGAAAAGTGGGCTAAATTCCCGCTCCTCTCCGCCAACATTTATCAGAAAAGCACCGGTGAACGCCTGTTCAAACCGTGGGCGCTGTTTAAGCGTCAGGATTTGAAGATCGCAGTGATTGGTTTAACCACCGACGATACGGCGAAAATTGGTAACCCCGAGTTCTTTACCGATATCGAATTCCGTAAACCGGCAGACGAAGCAAAGCTGGTGATCCAGGAATTACAGCAGAATGAAAAACCGGACGTAATCATCGCTGCGACCCATATGGGTCACTACGATAACGGTGAGCACGGTTCTAATGCACCGGGCGATGTAGAGATGGCGCGCAGCCTGCCAGCGGGCTCGCTGGCGATGATTGTGGGCGGTCACTCACAAGATCCGGTGTGCATGGCGTCAGAGAATAAAAAGCAGGTGGATTACGTGCCGGGTACGCCGTGCGCGCCAGACCGCCAGAACGGTATCTGGATCGTGCAGGCTCACGAGTGGGGTAAATACGTAGGCCGTGCGGATTTTGAATTCCGTAACGGCGAGATGAAACTGGTGCATTACCAGCTCATCCCGGTCAACCTGAAGAAGAAAGTGACTTACCCTGACGGGAAAAGTGAGCGCGTACTTTACACCCCGGAGATTGCTGAGAATCAGCAGATGCTCTCTCTGCTGACACCGTTCCAGAATAAAGGTAAGGCGCAGCTCGATGTGAAGATTGGCACGCTCAATGGCCGCCTGGAAGGGGATCGCAGCAAAGTACGCTTTGTGCAGACCAACATGGGTCACCTCGTGCTGGCAGCACAGATGGCACGTACCGGCGCTGACTTTGGCGTGATGAGCGGCGGCGGTATTCGTGATTCCATTGAGGGCGGAAATATTACCTATAAAGATGTGCTGAAGGTGCAGCCGTTCGGCAACATCGTGGTCTATGCCGATATGAGCGGAAAAGAGGTCATTGAGTACCTGACTGCGGTAGCGCAGATGAAGCCCGATTCCGGTGCATATCCGCAGTTTGCCAACGTCAGCTTTGTGGCGAAAGACGGCAAACTTAATGACCTCAAAATCAAAGGCGAGCCGGTCGATCCTGCCAAAACGTACCGTATGGCGACCTTAAGCTTTAACGCCACGGGCGGTGATGGTTATCCGCATATTGATAACAAACCGGGTTACGTCAATACCGGTTTTATTGATGCGGAAGTGCTGAAGCAGTTCATCGAGCAAAATTCACCGATTGACGTGAATGCGTATGAACCGAAAGGTGAGGTGAGCTGGCAGTAACAGCGCTATTTTGTTCGCCATTTTGAACGCGGGCAGTGCCCGGGATCCTCACGTACGCCGTGTACGTTTCGGTTCCTGCGCGCTGTCCGCGAAAAGAATCAATCCCTGCGCGCAATATCCGCAAACGTCGCATCCAGTATTTTCGCCAGATCGCCTGCCGCCAGTTCGATATCCAGCCCGCGCTTGCCGCCAGAAATATAGATAGTCCCGAATTCCTGAGAAGGGGCATCAATCAGCGTTGGTAGCCGTTTTTTCTGTCCCAGTGGGCTGATCCCCCCCACCAGATAGCCAGTGGTGCGTTGGGCAACCATCGGGTCTGCCATATCGACCTTTTTCGCCCCCAGTGCTTTGGCGACTTTCTTCAGATCCAGCTGCCCGGCGACAGGTGTCACCGCGACGGCGAGGTGCTTCATATCGCCATTCACCGCCACCAGCAGCGTTTTGTACACCTGGTCGGCATTCAGCCCCAGCTTGCGCACCACTTCATCACCAAAGTTGGTTTCGTTCGGATCGTGATCGTAAGTGTGGATCCGGAAGGCGATTTTGTTTTTTTCGAGTAATTTAACGGCGGGAGTCATAGCTATCCTTCTTACGACAAACAATTTATGCCTGGAGTATACGCCTGACGTTTGTCTAAAAAATAGCACCATCTTGCGCAATAGTGTTGGCAGTGATGGTCACTTTGAGCGACAATCGGCTCAACCGAAGGTCTCCTTCGGCATAATAAAAACGATGAAATTCCTCTTTGACGGGCCAATAGAAATATTGGCCACTTTTTTATTTTAACAGTGACGGCAAATTCCCTTCTCCGTACAAATGCAATGCACCCACCGCAACAACGTAATGCCCGGCAGGCAGGGCATTCAGCGTTTCTCGCCATGCTTCATTGCGCGTGTTCATGAGCACATCATACAACGATTCACTGAACGTGGACGGCAGCGTAAGCTTACTGTCCGTTGGCGGCGCATCCAGCCACCAGCCGATCATCGTCTGCAGCAAGCGGGCATTGGTGTGCCAGTGGGTCAGGGTATCCTCCAGCAGTATCTGTCCATCATCCGGTAACTGACGAAGCAGGGCAATCTGGCTGTCGGCCCCTTCCAGCTCAATAACCGGAAGATGGCGTGCCCGCGCAACGTTCAGCAACTGATAGTCGATGCCATAATCTCCACGCAGGCCAAGACGCTGAGCCTGGGTGGCCTGCAATATCATCGCGATTTGCCATAGCGGCAGATTTTCCAGCATGGCCAGCGAAACGCCCGTTTCATCTGCCACCCGTTCCAGTTCGCGCAGCTGTGTTTCGCTAAGACGCTCAGCCAGTGGAATATCGCTCTCAAGCCCGACAAACGGCGACTCGTGGCCTGAAATATCGGCCTCGACAATCAGCGCATCGGCCTGTTTTAGCAGCTTTAACAGACCGGGTGGCAGGGGAGACATATCCTGTGTCCCCATATGGATGCTGCCCACAAGATGCAGATTCTGCCCACCGGGAAGTGAGATATCCATACCGGGCCAGGCATAGCGACGGGGGAAGAGGGCGCGAAACGATGCTTTTATACGGCTAAACAGACTCATACGCGCTCCCTGAATAGAAAGACTCATGCTAGCGCGTGGGGATGGGCGGTGCAACTGCTGAACCGGTGGGCATTTTCGTAGGCCGGGGACGCGAGCGCGCCACCCGGCTGTTTTGCATCACTCTTTCGGTTTAAACCTCAACAACCGGTTTGCGTTACTCACCACGGTAATGGAGGAGAGTGCCATTGCGGCACCTGCCACCACCGGGTTCAGCAGCGTGCCGGTCAGCGGCCACAAAATTCCGGCGGCAATCGGGATGCCGAGCGAGTTGTAGATAAACGCGCCCAACAGGTTCTGCTTCATATTGCGCAGGGTCGCTTTTGAAATGGCCAGCGCATCCGCAACGCCCATCAGGCTGTGGCGCATCAGCGTAATCGCCGCGGTTTCAATGGCGACATCGCTCCCACCGCCCATCGCAATACCCACTTCTGCCTGCGCCAGCGCCGGGGCGTCGTTGATCCCGTCGCCCACCATCGCGACCTGGCGGCCCTGGCTCTGCAGTTTCTTGATTGCATCGGCTTTGCCATCCGGCAGTACGCCCGCAATCACCTCATCAATACCTGCCTCTTTGGCAATGGCGTTGGCGGTTGTTGGGTTATCTCCGGTCAGCATCACCAGACGATAGCCTGCGCGGTGCAGACGTTTAAGGGCGTCCACGCTGTCCTGTCGCAACGGATCGCGAACGGCCAATAGCGCGGCGGCTTTGCCGTCTATGGCGAGCAGAACCGGCGTTGCTCCCTGTGATGCCTGAACGTGCAGTTCACTCTCCAGGGCTGACGTATCAATGCCGTTTTCATTCAGTAACGCCCGGTTACCGAGCAGCAGCGTATGGTCTTCGGCTTCACCGCTCACGCCCAGTCCGCGCAGGGTGCGGAAGTTGCTCACCTGCGGCAGGCTGGCGTTTTCCGCTTTTTCTATAATGGCGCGCGCCAGTGGGTGGCTGGAACCTTGCTCCAGCGCAGCGGCCAGGCGCAGTGCTTCAGCGTCAGAAATGCCCACGGTATTCACCGCCACGACCTGCGGTTTACCTTCTGTCAGCGTACCGGTTTTATCAAAGACCAGCGTGTCGAGCGTACTGGCGCGCTGCAGGGCGTCGGCATCGCGTACCAGCACGCCAAACTCGGCGGCGCGGCCAACGCCTGAGATAATCGACATCGGTGTCGCGAGGCCGAGCGCACACGGACAGGCAATAATCAGTACCGTGGTGGCAATGACCAGGGTGTAGACAATCTGAGGGGCCGGGCCGAAGAAATACCAGATAGCCGCGCTCAGCAGCGCAATACAGACCACCACCGGGACAAAAATGGCGGAAATTTTATCGGCAAGCTGGCCAATTTCCGGTTTACTGCTCTGCGCCTGGCGCACCATGCGAATAATACGTGACAGCGTGGTGTGGCTGCCGACTGCACTGGCGCGGAACAGCACGCTACCGTCCTGTACCACCGTTCCCGCATGGACAGCATCGCCCGATGATTTTTGCTGCGGGATGGGTTCCCCGGTCAGCATTGCTTCGTCAAACCAGGCTTCACCCTGGGTAATTTCACCGTCAACGGGAACGCGGTCGCCGGTGGTCAGGCGCAGCGTCATGCCGGGTTGAACGTCGGCCAGCGGGACGCTTTTCTCGCCGTCGTCTGTCACCACACGCGCTGTCGGCGGAGTCAAATCGAGCAATCTTTCCAGCGCTTTTGAGGAGCGCTGACGGGCACGAGCTTCGAGCATATGGCCTAAATTAATCAGACCGATAATCATCGCACTCGCTTCATAATAGAGATGACGCGCTTCCATCGGGAACCACTGCGGCCAGACGTTAACGCTCATCGAGTAAAGCCATGCCGCTCCGGTACCCAGTGCCACCAGCGTATCCATCGTCGCGGTGCGGTTTTTCAGGCTCTTCCAGGCGCTGGAATAGAAATGGCCGCCCGCAAAAACCATCACGGCGAGTGTCATCACCCCAATCACCAGCCACAGAGTGCGGTTATCATCGGTGACCATCATGTTGTCACCCATCATGCCCCACACCATCACCGGAATACCGACCAGCAGTGCAACAATCGCCTGCCAGCGGAAGCGTTTCATGGTGGCGATGGCCGTTTCCTGCTGGCGTTCGCGGCGTTCAGCATCATCTTCGATGGCTTCTGCGCCGTAGCCTGCTTTCTCTACCGCCTGCACTAAATCTGCGGCGGAGGCACTGCCCATCACCAGCGCAGTACGCTCCGCAAGGTTGACCCGTGCCTGTGCGACGCCCGGTACGGCCTGCAATGCATTTTGTACCCGGGAGACACAGCTGGCGCAGCTCATGCCGTTGATCAGCAGCTGTTGGCTGTCATCAATATCATCAGCTACCGGAAGCTCAGGAGTGGCCGCTGTCAGTGCTTCCGACGGGAGTGATGACTCTGCCAGCGGTTTAGCCTTTGGGTGGCTCAACTCCGCCCCGTAGCCCGCTTGTTTGATGGTATCAATCAGCGCATCTGCGCTGGCACTGCCAGTGACGGCGGCATGATCGATAGTCACTTCAGCGCTCTCAACATCAGGACGCTGTTCCAGGCTTTCTTTAACGCGTTTGACACAGTGGCCGCAGGAGAGGCCGTCCAGTGTCAGGTCTATAGTGTGAGACATAACAAAACTCCCGTATAATGATCTGGTCAGTTGTTGACCTGTAAGACGCTTTTCGCTAACTGTTATGAAGGTTAAACCTTCCATCAAGGGGAAGGTCAAGGGGGAAATGTGAATATCAGTGATGTTGCCAAAAAAACCGGATTGACCAGCAAAGCGATTCGTTTTTATGAAGAGAAAGGGCTGGTGACGCCGCCGCTGCGTAGCGAAAATGGCTACCGTAGTTACACGCAGCTGCATCTCGATGAACTGACATTACTGCGTCAGGCAAGACAGGTAGGTTTTAACCTTGAAGAGTGTGGTGAGCTGGTCAACCTGTTCAACGATCCGAAACGCCACAGCGCAGACGTGAAAAAGCGTACGCTGGAAAAAGTGGCTGAAATTGAACGCCACATCACCGGGTTACAGGCGATGCGCAAACAGCTTCTGGCACTGGCGGAATCCTGTCCGGGGGATGACAGCGCCGAGTGCCCGATTATCGAAAATCTTGCCGGCTGCTGTCATCGTAAGGCAAATGCTTAACAGGCTTTGACCCGCAGGGTTATCCCTTCCACGGCCACGACCTCAACCCGCGTACCGGCGCTGAGGTCATCGTCAGCGACCACAGGCCACGAGCTATCGCCCACGCGCATGTGTCCGCGCCCGTTCACCAGCGCCGTGTCGAGCGTAAAACGCTGGCCGACAATTTGCTGTCCGCGCTGATTGAGATGGGCGTCCACGGGATCCTGCTCTTTGACCTGCCGGTTCAGCCAGCGCCACCACAGCCACGCCGCCACCAGCGTAAGCACGGCAAACAGCGCGCCCTGCCACTCCCAGCTGATGGGCAGTAGCCAGACAGTAAGCCCGGTCGTGACCGCAGCGACACCGCTCCAGAGCAGATATCCGTTGCCGCCAAGCATCTCTGCGGCCAGCAATAAGCCACCCAGGCTTAGCCAGAAGGCGTGGGGATGTGCGACGATAAGCTCAATCATTTTCTGCGCTCGTTTCCGCTGTCTTTGATGAGCTCGGCGATACCGGCAATCGAACCCATCAGGCTGCTGGCATCCAGTGGCATCATCACCACTTTACTGTTATTCGCAGAGCCAATCTCTTTCAGCGCGTCGGTATATTTTTGTGCCACGAAATAGTTCACGGCCTGGATGTCACCCGCAGCAATCGCCTCGGAGACCATCTGGGTCGCGCGGGCTTCCGCTTCGGCTGAACGTTCACGCGCTTCGGCCTGTAAAAATGCCGACTGGCGATCGCCCTCGGCTTTCAGGATCTGCGACTGCTTTTCCCCTTCGGCTTTCAGGATCTCGGCCTGACGCACCCCTTCGGCTTCAAGAATATAGGCGCGCTTGGTTCGTTCGGCTTTCATCTGGGCATTCATGGAGGCGATAAGCTCCGCCGGTGGGCGAACGTCGCGGATCTCAATACGGGTGACTTTAATCCCCCACGGATTCGTCGCTTCGTCGACAATATGCAGCAGACGGGTGTTGATGCTGTCGCGCTGAGAGAGCATTTCGTCCAGCTCCATAGAACCGAGCACGGTACGGATATTGGTCATCGTCAGGTTAACGATAGCCAGCTCCAGGTTGCTCACTTCATATGCCGCTTTCGGGGCGTCAATCACCTGGATAAAACAGACGGCATCAATGGTGACGTTGGCGTTATCTTTAGAGATAATTTCCTGGGAGGGAATATCCAGCACCTGTTCCATCATGTTGATCTTGCGACCAATCCTGTCCATGAAAGGGACAATCAGGCTTAAGCCCGGCTGGAGCGTATTGGTATAACGGCCAAAGCGTTCAACAGTCCACTGGAAGCCCTGCGGGACAATTTTTACCCCTGCGCCGACGATAACCAGCGCGACGAAGATAAGAACCGGAACAACAATGAGCATAAAAACCTCCTGTTTTGCATGCCTGCGTGGGAAATAATTGCGAGTTTATTGACCCTAAGTATAAGAGGAAAGTCGCCTTGCAATCACTAAAGCCAGTAGACTACTGCTAATTATTGGGATGAAGACAGAGAATAAAATGAAGGATAACAGCGCGATCCTGACGATTGCTGATGTTGGTTACCGGGTGGGCGACACCACAATTCTGGAAAACGTCAGTTTTACCGTCTCACCTGGGGAGTTTCGTTTAATTACCGGCCCGTCGGGCTGCGGAAAAAGCACCTTACTGAAAATCATCGCGTCGCTGCTAAGCCCAACCTCGGGAAGGATTTTTTTCGACGGAAAGGACATTGCCACGCTCTCGCCAGAGCATTATCGCCAGCAGGTTTCTTACTCGGTACAAACGCCTGCCCTGTTTGGTGAAACGGTTTATGACAACCTGATTTTCCCCTGGCAAATCCGTCATCAGACGCCTGATCCCGCACGGTTAATTGCCGATCTGGAACGTTTTGGTTTGTCGCAGGAAACGCTCACAAAATCCGTTTCCGAACTTTCCGGCGGTGAAAAACAGCGCGTCTCATTGATCCGTAACCTGCAGTTTTTACCAAAGGTCCTGCTGCTGGATGAAATTACCAGTGCGCTGGATGACGTCAACAAGCGCAATGTGAATGACATTATCCACCGCTATGCGAAGGAGCAGAACATTGCCGTGCTGTGGGTGACGCACGACGTGAGTGAAATAGAACACGCGGATGAAGTGATGAGACTGCAGCCGCAGGGTAGTCAAAAGCGGGAGACACATCGTGGGTGAACACAACATTACCAACGAATCGCTGGCGTTTTCGATGGTGCTGGTACTGGTGGCGATTATCGTTAGCTATCGGGAGAAGCTGGGGCTGGAAAAGGACATTATCTGGAGCATCTGCCGTGCAGTGGTTCAGCTGGTGCTCGTGGGCTATGTGCTCAAGTACATCTTCAATGTCGATAATGCGGTGCTGACGCTACTGATGGTGCTGTTTATCTGCTTCAACGCGGCGTGGAACGCGCAAAAACGCAGTAAATACATTGATAAGGCGTTTGTCTCTTCGTTTATCGCCATTACCACCGGAACGGCACTAACGCTGGCAGTGCTGGTGTTCTCAGGCTCCATTGCCTTTACGCCGATGCAGGTTATCCCCATTTCCGGGATGATTGCGGGTAATGCGATGGTGGCGGTAGGGCTGTGCTACAACAATCTGGGACAACGCTTTAGCAGTGAACAACAGCAGCTGCAGGAGAAACTAAGCCTCGGGGCGACGCCGAAAATCGCGTCGGCACGACTGATTCGCGAGAGTATTCGCTCGTCGCTGATCCCGACGGTAGACTCGGCTAAAACGGTTGGGCTGGTGAGCTTACCGGGAATGATGTCGGGGCTGATTTTTGCCGGGATTGACCCGGTAAAAGCCATTAAGTATCAGATTATGGTGACATTTATGTTGCTTTCGACGGCAAGCCTGTCGACCATTATTGCCTGCTACTTAACCTACCGGAAGTTTTACAATGCGCGCCATCAACTGGTGGTTGCGCAGTTGAAAAACGTGCGGTGAATTGCCCCTCACCCCTCAGAAGAGAGGGTGAGGGGCATTTTGCATCAGTACAACAGCGCGTACAGTTGACGACGATACTTCGATGCCAGCGCGTCACCGGTACCCAGTGCGGCCAGAATTTCCTGGAACATTTTACGCGCCTGGCCGTCGGCGGCAGCCAGATCTTTTTGCAGATGGCTGAACAGCAATTCCAGTGCCTCTTCGTTACGCCCTACCTGGTGCAGTTGCAGTGCCAGCTGGCTTGCCAGTGCAGCATCGGCCGGGTTGTCCGCGACCTGCTGTTGTAGCAGCTGGATCTCGGGAGTATCCGCCGCCTGTTTCAGCAGTTCAATTTGCGCCACCAGCCCCTGATAACGGGTATCCTGATCCTGCATAGGGATCGTTTTCAGGACAGCTTCTGCATCTTCTGAACGGTGCAGGGCAATCTGCGTCTCAGCCAGCAGCAGGCCAATCTGGCTATTCTGATTCGACAGCTGCCACGCATCTTTCAGCAGCGGCAGCGCCTCGTCATATTTGCCTTCCTGCATCAGCGCGACGGCTTCCTGCGCTTTCAGCTCTTCTTCGCGTGGCAGAACTTTATCCAGCAGGGCGCGAATTGCTTCTTCAGGCTGCGGCCCCTGGAAGCCATCGACAGGCTGACCATTCTGGAACAGATACACTGTTGGGATCGCACGCAGGCCAAACTGAGATGCCACCATTGGCTCAGCATCGCAGTCAAGTTTTGCGAGAATGAACTGACCATTGTATTGCGCGGCAAGGCTTTCCAGTACCGGCGTCAGCTGCAGACAGTGTTGGCTGCGTTCAGACCAGAAGTAGAACAGCACCGGCTTAGCCATCGATTGTTCGAGGACCTGTTGCAGGTTAGCTTCAGTAATGTTGACGATATTCTGTACGGACATGAGGCATTCTCTTTTATCGGTTTGTTCTTTACATGGGGGTCAGCGACGACGCTTCAACTCAGCCGTGTAAAATTTTGTCCATCACCCGGCCTGGCAGCAGGCGTTTTAACCACCCTACGGCATGGGTCACCAGCGTCACCGGGTAGCGCATTTTGGGGTTATCACTCTCAAAAGCATGGCGCACTTTGGCGACAACGGCTTCTGGCCCCAGCGTAAAACGTGCGGCGATGCCGGGGTTTTCGACCGGTTTGTCCGACTGCGTCTGGTTGACGTTGTCGGTAAAACGGGTGCGGATAGGGCCGGGTTCAATCAGGCTCACCTTAATACCGCTGTGGCGCAGTTCCATGCGCAGGGCATCAGACCATGCCTCCAGCGCATATTTGCTGGCGGCATAGGCTCCACGGCCTGGGGTAGAGATCAGCCCCATGACCGAGGAGGTCATCACGATGCGCCCTTCATCATGCGGTAGCATGGCGGGGAGCAGGCGCATGGTCAGCTGATGTACGCCGAAGAAGTTAGTGGAAAACTGGTGCTCCAGCTGTTCCCGCGAGATGGTCTCCAGCGGGCCGTAAACACCGTAACCGGCATTATTGAACAGGCCGAACAAACGGTTGTTCGTCAGGGTAATGACCTCGTCGGCGGCGCGTTCAACGCTCTCTGGTGAATCCAGATCCAGCAATATGCCAGTAAAGCCCATCCCGTTCATGCGTTCGACATCGTTGGGTTTACGGCAGGCAGCCAGAACCCAAAAACCCTGACGTTTCAATTCGAGGGCACTCTCGAGGCCAATTCCGCTGGAACATCCTGTTATTAAGACCGATTTTTGCATAACTTTACCTGTCAGGATCTCAGCTGTTTGAGAAGTCATGTTTAACTAAAGGAGCCAGCCGCGTTGCCATCCAGTCGGCAATAAACGGCTGAGCATCGCGATTGGGGTGAATACCATCGTCTTGCATCCATTGGGGTTTCAGATAGACCTCTTCCATGAAAAATGGCAGCAGCGGAATATCAAACTCTTTGGCAAGCTTAGGGTAGATCGCGCTAAAGGACTCATTATACCGACGACCATAGTTTGCGGGCAGGCGAATTTGCATCAGCAGCGGCTGGGCGTTAGCCGCCTTAATGTCCTGCAAAATGGTGCTCAGCGCTTGTTCTGTTTGCTGGGGCTGGAAGCCGCGTAAACCATCATTACCGCCGAGTTCGACCAGCACCCAGCGCGGTTGATGTTGTTTGAGTAAAGCCGGCAGGCGCGACAAGCCTTGCTGCGAGGTATCGCCGCTGATGCTGGCATTAATCACCGGCGTCGTGTTCCGCCATTTGTCATTGAGCAGAGCAGGCCAGGCTGCGCTGGCCGCCATGCGATAGCCTGCGCTCAGGCTGTCACCCAGAACCAGTAACGTGTCCGCTGCGGCTGCGCGGAAGGTCATCAGAATCAAAAACAGGAAGGGCAAATGCCAGCGGAAAACATTGTTGAAGTTCATCGTCTTAAGAAGTCCGTCGGTCAGGGGGAGCACGAGCTGTCCATCCTCACCGGAGTTGAACTCGTTGTCAAACGTGCCGAAACCATCGCGCTGATTGGCGAATCAGGTTCTGGCAAATCCACGTTGCTGGCAATTTTAGCCGGGCTGGATGACGGCAGCAGTGGCGAGGTCAACCTGGTCGGCCAGCCGTTGCACGCACTTGATGAAGAGGCACGTGCTGCACTGCGCGCCCGGCATATTGGCTTTGTCTTTCAGTCCTTTATGCTCATTCCTACCCTGAATGCTCTGGAAAACGTTGAATTACCGGGATTACTGCGCGGGGAGAATATCCGCCAGAGCCGCGAACATGCCAGAACATTGCTGGAACAGCTGGGATTGGGTAACCGCCTCGATCACCTTCCGGCGCAGCTTTCCGGGGGGGAGCAACAGCGCGTTGCACTGGCTCGCGCCTTTAATGGTCGCCCGGAGGTCCTGTTTGCTGATGAACCCACCGGGAACCTTGACCGTAAAACCGGAGACAAGATTGCCGACCTGCTGTTTTCGCTCAACCGTGAACATGGCACCACGCTGATTCTGGTCACCCACGATCCACAGCTGGCCGCCCGCTGTGACCGTCGCCTGCGGCTGGTCAACGGTATTCTTCAGGAGGAAGCATGATTGCCCGCTGGTTCTGGCGCGAATGGCGCTCACCTTCGCTGCTGATTGTCTGGCTGGCGTTGAGCCTGGCGGTGGCCTGCGTGCTGGCACTCGGCAGCATCAGCGACCGCATGGAGAAAGGGTTAAGCCAGCAAAGCCGGGAATTTATGGCGGGCGACAGAACGCTGCAAAGCTCGCGTGCCGTCCCGCCGGACTGGATTGACGAAGCGCGCAAGCGGGGGCTGAAGGTTGGGGAGCAGATTAGCTTCCAGACCATGACCTTCGCGGGTGACACACCGCAGCTGGCGAGCGTCAAAGCGGTTGATGACATCTACCCGATGTACGGTGAGCTGCAGACCAGCCCGTCAGGGTTAAAACCCAAACCTGGTACGGTGTTGCTGGCACCGCGTCTGATGGCGCTGCTTAACCTGAAAGCGGGTGACAGCATTGATGTCGGTGACGCCACGCTGAAGATTACCGGAGAAGTGGTTCAGGAACCTGACTCCGGTTTTAACCCGTTCCAGCTCGCGCCACGGTTACTTATGAACACCGCTGACGTGGCGAAAACCCATGCCGTGCTACCGGGAAGCCGCGTGACCTGGCGCTATAAATTTGGCGGTACGCCCGTACAGCTTGGGGAGTATGAAAAATGGCTTCTGCCGCAGTTAAAGCCAGAGCACCGCTGGTATGGGCTGGAGCAGGACGAAGGGGTACTTGGCAAATCTCTTGAACGTTCTCAGCAATTTCTGCTGCTTTCGGCGCTATTAACCCTGCTGTTGGCGGTAGCGGCAATCGCCGTTGCGATGGGGCACTACTGCCGCAGCCGTTACGATCTGGTGGCGATCCTGAAAACCCTGGGGGCCGGGCGGGCGCAACTGCGTAAGTTGATTATCGGCCAGTGGCTGATGGTACTGATGCTGTCAGCGGTGACTGGCGGGGTGATGGGATTAGTGTTTGAAAAACTGCTGATGGTGCTGCTGAAACCGGTACTGCCAGCTGCATTACCACCAGCCAGCCTCTGGCCGTGGCTGTGGGCGATGGGGGCAATGACGGTGATTTCACTGCTGGTGGGATTGCGCCCGTACCGGCTGCTGATTGCGACGCAGCCGCTGCGTGTGTTACGCCGTGATGTGGTGGCAAACGTCTGGCCACTGAAATTTTACCTTCCCGCAATTACCGCAGTGGTGGTTGGGCTGCTGGCCTGGTTGATGGGGGGCAGTACGCTACTGTGGGCCGTGCTGGCTGGTGCGGTCGTACTGGCGCTGTTGTGCGGCGTACTGGGCTGGGTATTGCTCAGGCTCCTGAAGGGGGGCACGGTAAAATCGCTTCCCGTACGGCTGGCGGTTAACCGTTTGCTGCATCAACCGTGGTCAACGCTGAGCCAGCTTTCAGCGTTTTCGCTGTCGTTTATGCTGCTGGCTCTTCTGCTGGTGCTGCGTGGCGATCTGCTGGATCGCTGGCAACAGCAGCTTCCGCCGGAAAGCCCGAACTATTTTCTGATCAACATTGCGCCTGAACAGGTCGCCCCGCTGAAGGCATTTCTCTCGCAACACCAGATTGTGCCGGAATCGTTCTATCCGGTTGTTCGCGCGCGTCTGACGCAGATCAACGGCCAGCCAACGGAGAGCAACAAGGACGAGGCGCTTAACCGCGAGCTGAACCTGACCTGGCAGGAGAAGCGTCCCGATCACAATCCGCTTATCGCCGGAACCTGGCCGCCAAAAGTGGGTGAAGTTTCAATGGAAGAGGGGCTGGCCACACGCCTGAATATCAGGCTGGGGGATTCAGTGACCTTTACCGGTGACACCCAGGATTTCAGTGCGAAAGTGACCAGCCTGCGCAAAGTGGACTGGGAAAGCCTGCGACCAAACTTCTTCTTTATCTTCCCGGCAGGCGCGCTGGACGGGCAGCCGCAGAGCTGGCTCACCAGCTTCCGCTGGGAAAACGGCAACGGGATGCTGACCCAGCTTAATCGCGAATTCCCGACCGTGAGCCTGCTGGATATTGGTGCGATCCTGAAGCAAGTAGGACAAGTACTGGAGCAGGTGAGCCGTGCCCTCGAGGTGATGGTCGTACTGGTTACCCTCTGCGGTGTTCTGTTGCTGCTGGCACAGGTGCAGGTTGGGATGCGTCAGCGCTATCAGGAACTGGTGGTTTACCGCACACTGGGGGCGAGTAAGCGGCTGCTGCGTGCAACGCTCTGGAGTGAGTTCGCCCTGCTGGGGCTGGTGGCAGGCCTGGTGGCGGCTATTGGTGCGGAGACAGCACTGGCGATGCTGCAGACGAAAGTCTTCGACTTCCCGTGGGAACCTGACTGGCGGCTGTGGCTCACGCTACCGATCTGCGGCGCGCTACTGTTATCACTCTGTGGCGGCTGGCTCGGCACGCGATTGCTCAAAGGTAAAGCGCTGTTCCGGCAGTTTGTTAGTTAGTTTACCTCCGTGATGATTACGTACCGGTTTATATGCTGGTACGTAATCACTTAGTAGCACAGATTGGTAACAGGCGTCATTTTAGTAGCACAAATCATTAAAAAACCGCACACACAGTCATAGTATTTCCAGTTAATATTCACCAGCTAAATATTTAGTGGCGTGTCTATCAAGGAAAAATAATGACTATAAAAAAATCAGCGCTGGCGGCAACGATCGGCGCGGCAGTGGCATTGACGTCTTTTGCATCTCAGGCGGAAATCACCGTTCTTAAACAAGATCCACAGGCGGGTAACCCGCTGAGCCGTCTGAACTTCACCGTTGGCGGCAGTATCCGTCCTCAGTTCAACATGATGACGGGCGATGGCGACAAAGGCTCCTACAAGCGTAACGGCTTCGACGGCGGTACCCGTTTCCGTTTCGCAGCGGACTACTACCTGTTTGATGACATCAGCTGGGTAAGCTACTACGAGCTGGGTGTCAACATTCCTGCGCTGTTCAACTGGGATAATCACTACAAAGAGGGGGCTAACGACACCTCTCGCCGTATGCTGTATACCGGTCTGAAGAGCGACACCTGGGGTACGCTGACCTTCGGTCAACAGAACAGCGTTTACTATGATGTGGTGGGTGCGAAAACCGATATCTGGGACTACGACATGATTGGTCAGGCACCAGGTAACGGTATCAACGGCGACTACGACGGTTCTTACCGTTCACGTAAAATGCTGAAATACAAGAAAACTGTGGGCGATGCTGATATCTATGCATCCTACCTGTTCGAAGACAACGAATACCTGCCAGGCAACGGCCTGCGTTACAAACGTAAAGGCGGCGGTTCACTGGGTCTGGATTATCACCTGACCAAAGATCTGACCTGGGGTACGGCGTGGAACTACACCCGTGCGGATATGCGTAACCCGGAAAATGGCGATAGCGAAACGTACAACCAGAACATCCTGGGGACTGCGCTGAGCTGGAAACCTGACAACTGGACCTTCTCTGCTGGCGGCGGCTGGTACCAGAACTTCCTGACCACCAAAAAAGTATCCACTGACGACTACTTTGCGGGTGATGCATGGGGTATTGAGTACTTCGCAGGCTACAAATTCCCAATCAATCAGTATGCGGTTAAATCCATCCAGCCTTACTTCATGGGTGACCGTATTGAATACGTGAATGGCCGTAACTACCAGCGCATCGACAACGGTGTGGGTATCAGCTTCCAGCTGGATTACGGTTTCCGTGTTGATTACGAACACGTGTTCACCTCCAGCACCGACGATCTGGGCGATATGAACCTGGTCCGTCTGCGTTACGACTTCTAAGTTCTGACCCTCTCCCGGAAAGGGAGAGGGGAAACATGCAGGCCGGGTAAGGCGTAGCCGTCACCCGGCTTTTTTCAGCGTGCAAGCCACCCGGCAACCTCTTCGAACGTTCCGCGATAGACAATCTTGTCCGCTTTCTTTTCAAGCTGATAGCGGTACATCGGGTCGTAATAGTCATTCAGCAGCGGCGCAAGCCAGCTAACGTGTGCTCCGGTTCCACCTGAACGTTGCTGTTCCAGGAGCGCGACATCCAACAGCGCTGTGAATTCAGCAAAGCGCTGCAGCCCCAGACGGCGGCGAATGGCGAACAGGCCGTGGTGCAGATAGTCGCTGTACTCTTTCCAGCCCAACTCTTCACCGAATGCGGCAGAAAAATCCGCCCACATATGGTCGAAATACTCTTCACGCAGACGCTCAAGACGGATTTCAAACGGGTCTTCTACCACGACGATGGCGGCTTGCACCATGCGGTCACGCAGACACTCCGGCAGGTGGTTAGAGCCAATCATCCGGCCTTCATCTTCGAGCACCCAGCGTGCGGCATCTTTTTTTAACAGCTCAACGGCCAGCTGGTTTTCAAAACTCGCCTGCGAGAGTTGCGGTGTGAGCGTGCGACCAAACGACGAGCCGCGATGGTGCGCCAGCCCTTCCAGATCGATACCTTGCACATGCTGTTTCACCAGCAGCGTTTTACCGCTTCCGGTACAGCCGCCAATCAGCACCATCGGTTTTTGCACCTGCTCTGCGGTGGCCTGAATCGCCGCCTGGCGCAGCATTTTATAGCCACCTCTGATCAGCGGGTAATCAACGCCGGCCTCTTTTAGCCATGCCTGAGTAATATGCGAGCGCTGGCCGCCGCGCGCGCAGCAGAGATAGCCGTGAGGATGTGCCAGGCTTGCTTCGCGCCAGGCGTTGATGCGGTCGTCACGGGTTTTACCGGAAACCAGGCTATGACCGAGTGCAAGGGCGGCTTCCGGCCCCTGGCGTTTATAGCAGGTACCGACGGCGGCGCGTTCGTCATCGTTCATCAAAGGCAGGTTGAGTGCCGCAGGCATCGCACCCTGTGCAAATTCGATCGGCGCGCGAACGTCGATTAAAGGGGTATCGGACGCGAGGATCGCGCGATAATCCGTTCCATCGTTCATGGTTATTCCAGAAATCAAAACAGCAATGGACGACGATTTTACGCGCGTGAGATGAAGCCGGGGAAGGGGAAGATCAACTCCCCGGCACTTATCGCTTATTTAAGCTTCGATTGCGCCCAGACAATACCGCTCGCGTATTCTGGCGGTAACAGTGGGATCATCGCTTCCAGGGTGGCGCTCAGGCGGCCCGTGTCGGAATCGTTCAGGTTCAGGTGACCCACTTTACGACCCGGACGCACCTCTTTGTCGTACCAGTGCAGATGCACCAGCGGCAGCTTCAGCCAATCGTAGTTCAAATCGGTACCGATCAGGTTGATCATCACTGACGGGCTGTTCACTACCGGTTGCGGCAAGGGTAAATCAGTAATGGCGCGCAGGTGCAGTTCAAACTGGCTGATGGACGCGCCGTTTTGCGTCCAGTGGCCGCTGTTGTGTACGCGTGGAGCCAGTTCGTTGATCAGCAAACCGGACGGCGTGACGAAGCACTCCATCGCCATTACGCCGACATAACCCAGCTCGTGCATGATGGCGGAGAGCATGTCTTCTGCCTGCGCCTGTTGTGCGGCAAGAGCCAGCGGGAACGCCACGCTGGTGCGCAGAATACCTTCCTGATGCAGGTTATGCGTCAGCGGATAAAACACGGTGTGGCCGTCATGCGAACGAGCGCCCACCAGCGACACTTCGCCGCTAAAGTTGATGCCCTGCTCAACGATGCACTCACCGTAGCAGTCATCCGGCAGTTCAGCGGTTTCGTGTGCGCGCAGACGCCACTGTCCACGGCCGTCATAACCGCCCACGCGACGCTTCACAATAGCCAGTTCGCCCAGCATGTCGAAGACGTCAGCCCATTCGCTTTTGTCAGACAGCAACTGCCACGGCGCGGTTGCAAGCCCGAGTTTATCGAACAGCTGCTTTTGTGTCAGACGGTCAGCAATAATCGGGAACACATCGCGGTTCACAAAGGCGTTATGACGCGCCAGTTCACGCGTCAGCGCGGTTTCCGGCCAGCGTTCGATCTCTGCGGTAATCACGCTCTGGTGAAACGGAACGGCTTCCGGTTCGTCATCCAGGCCGACAGGCCAGACGCTAATGCCCAGCGGCTCTCCGGCCTGACGCAGCATGCGGCCCAACTGACCATTGCCGAGGACGCAAACCTGCTTCATGCCGCACCCCGCGGATCCGGGTTGTCCAGCACCTCGTCGGTCTGGGCTTTACGCCAGTCCGCCAGACGCTGATGTATTGCTTTATCGTGGGTCGCCAGAATTTGCGCGGCCAGCAGAGCGGCGTTTGCTGCCCCCGCTTTGCCAATCGCCAGCGTACCGACAGGAATGCCGCGCGGCATCTGAACGATGGAATAGAGGCTGTCGACGCCGCTTAACGCCGCGCTTTGCACTGGAACGCCCAGTACCGGCACCAGCGTTTTGGCGGCAATCATGCCGGGCAGATGTGCTGCGCCGCCCGCACCGGCAATGATCACCTCGTAGCCGTTCTCTTCAGCGCTTTCGGCGAAGCTGAACAGTTTGTCGGGTGTGCGGTGTGCGGAAACCACTTCAACGTGGTGCGGAACATTCAGGATTTCGAAGATTTCGGCGGCGAACTGCATGGTAGCCCAGTCGCTTTTGGACCCCATCACGATGGCGACACGCGCCGGATTATTGCGGGAAGACATGCGTCTTAAAACTCCTGTGGTGCGAAACACACTGCTTTCGAGGGCACAGAGAATAGCATGTAATACGGGCAAGGAAAACGGTTGCGCGGCTAAAACTTGAGCCGTTGTGGACCTCCGCGCATAACAAAACAGACCGCATTTGGCGGTCTGTTTAGCGAAAGTCTCTGGCGATTTTTACAGGAGATTGCCTGCTGTCAGGTTTTCTTTATCGAATGCATGGCCGACATCAATATGATTTTCCATGCTGGTGTCGATATTCGAACCTGCTTCTGGGGTGGAGAAGCGATTCTCCGCCGCCATCGCGCCAGTGGACAGGACAGCGGCCAGCAGCAGGGCGCTCACGATGCTGATTGTTTTCATTCTCTGTTCCTTGCTCATCATATTGTCGCTGTCGCTTGTCTGTTTACTGGCGGCACGGCAATCAGGGGTCTTATTTCGTCAGTTCTGCAGTCATGTGAACGCGGTTGTTGAACCGTGCGCTGGTGATTTTGTAAGACGCACCCTGTTCAGCAGCCTGAGCGGCAATTTTGGCTTCTGCGCGGTCAAGGGTAGAGGCGGTAGCGCTGACGCTCTGAGCGAAAGAACCGAAAGAGATCATAGAGAGAGCAGCAACTGAAACGAAAGTTTTGATGGATTTCATGGTCGTATTCCTTAAGTATTTTGTCTTGGATAGGGCGTGTTGCCCTGATGTGATAAATAATAGAACGACCACGGATTGGTTAAAATCGAAACAATTTGCGAATGTTATTCAAAAAAAATGAATGATATTAAACGTGCAGTGTGGGGGGAATTCAGAAAGGAAATGCGATCAGCTCGACGCCTTCAGGCGTGACTTTCACCATCGACCCTTCACTGTGCCAGGCACCCAGTACCACGCGGTGGGCGGGTTCGTCGTTGGCCGTCAGTGTGTGTACGTCCGGGCGATGGGTATGGCCGTGGATCAACCACTGGACGTGGTGCTTTTCCATCACGCTGACAACTGCCTGGGGGTTAACGTCCATGATGGTCATGGATTTGCTGCTGTTGGCGGCCTTACTGCCCGCGCGCATTCTGGCGGCGATGCGGTTACGGATAAACAGCGGCAGAGCCAGGAAAACTTTTTGGATCCACGGGGTGTGGACTTTGGCGCGAAACGCCTGGTAGCCGGTATCGTCGGTGCAGAGCGTGTCGCCGTGCATGATCAAAACGTTACGACCATAGAGGTTGAGTACCTGTTCTTCAGGCAACAACGTCATACCGCTTTCACGGGCGTAGCGCTTACCGAGCAGGAAATCACGGTTGCCGTGAATGAAGTAGCAGGGGACGCCGGAATCAACCAGCGCTTTAATGGCTGCCGCCATTTCGTGATGGAGCGGGTTGGGATCATCGTCGCCAATCCAGGCTTCAAACAGGTCGCCGAGGATGTAAAGCGCATCGGCGCTTTTCGCTTCACCGCGTAAAAAACGCAGAAAACCGGCGGTGATCGCCGGTTCTTCTGTTTGCAGATGCAAATCTGCAATAAAGAGTGTCGCCACGAATTACTCGCTGACGGTCACGCTTGTGATCACAACGTCTTCTTTTGGAACGTCCTGATGCATACCGCTGCGGCCAGTAGAAACGGCTTTGATCTTGTCAACGACGTCCATGCCTTCAACGACTTCGGCAAATACGCAGTAGCCCCAACCCTGCAGGCTTTCGCCAGAGAAGTTCAGGAAGTCGTTGTCAGCCACGTTAATGAAGAACTGTGCGGTAGCAGAGTGAGGAGCCTGAGTACGCGCCATTGCCAGCGTGCCACGGGTGTTTTTCAGACCGTTGTTCGCTTCGTTTTTAATCGCTTCTTTCGTCGCTTTCTGGTTCATGCCAGGTTCGAAGCCGCCGCCCTGGATCATAAAACCGTTGATTACGCGGTGGAAAATGGTGTTGTTGTAGAAACCTTCGCGGCAGTAGTCCAGGAAGTTTTTAACTGTTTCAGGCGCTTTGTCATCAAAAGTCTTGATTACGATATCGCCATGATTAGTGTGGAAAGTAACCATTTTTGCATCCTGTTCCGTTATTGTGGTGCGTCAACCCGTGTTCGGGTCACATATAGGGGCTTGTTATAGCATAACCACAGGATGCGATCACCTTGCATTGTGTGCTGCTTCGGGTTTGAATTACGGGTAGAATACCCGGTTTTCGTCCACACACGTGTTTACATGGAATCTTCGATGTTAAAAATCTTTAATACAATGACGCGCCAAAAAGAGGAATTTAAACCTATCCATGCCGGGGAAGTCGGCATGTACGTGTGTGGTATTACGGTTTACGATCTCTGTCATATCGGCCACGGCCGTACGTTTGTTGCCTTTGACGTAGTTTCACGTTACCTGCGTTTCCTGGGCTACAACCTCAAGTACGTGCGCAACATCACCGACATTGACGACAAAATCATTAAACGCGCTAATGAAAATGGCGAAAACTTCGTCGCGCTGGTCGATCGCATGATCGTGGAAATGCATAACGATTTTGATGCGTTAAATATTCAGCGTCCGGACAGCGAGCCGCGTGCAACCCACCATATTCACGAAATTATCGACATCACCGAAAAACTGATCGAACGCGGTCACGCTTACGTAGCGGATAATGGTGACGTGATGTTCTCGGTACCGACTGATCCAACTTACGGCCAGCTTTCCCGTCAGGATCTGGATCAGCTGCAGGCCGGTGCCCGCGTTGACGTGGTCGACGTGAAGCGTAACCCGATGGACTTCGTGCTGTGGAAGATGTCCAAAGAGGGCGAGCCAAGCTGGCCGTCTCCGTGGGGAGAAGGGCGTCCTGGCTGGCACATTGAGTGCTCGGCGATGAACTGCAAGCAACTGGGTAACCATTTCGACATTCACGGTGGCGGTTCGGATCTGATGTTCCCGCACCACGAAAACGAAATTGCGCAGTCTACCTGTGCCCACGGCGGCGAGTATGTTAATTACTGGATGCACTCCGGGATGGTGATGGTTGACCGCGAGAAGATGTCGAAATCACTGGGCAACTTCTTCACCGTGCGTGACGTGCTGAAGTATTACGACGCGGAAACCGTGCGTTACTTCCTGATGTCCGGCCACTATCGCAGCCAGCTGAATTACAGCGAAGAGAACCTGAAGCAGGCGCGCTCTGCGCTGGAACGTCTGTACACCGCACTGCGTGGTACCGACAAGTCCGTCGCGGCAGCAGGCGGTGAAGCGTTCGAAGCACGCTTTGTTGAGGTGATGAACGATGACTTCAACACACCAGAAGCCTATTCCGTACTGTTCGATATGGCGCGTGAAGTGAACCGTCTGAAATCTGAAGATATGGCTGCCGCTAATGCGCTGGCGTCACATCTGCGCAAACTCTCTTCCGTGCTCGGCCTGCTGGAGCAGGAGCCAGACGTGTTCCTGCAGAGCGGGGCCCAGGCGGACGATGGCGAAGTGGCAGAGATTGAAGCACTGATCAAGGCACGTCTGGAAGCGCGTCAGGCGAAAGACTGGGCGGCGGCAGATGCAGCACGTAATCGTCTGACCGAAATGGGTATCATCCTGGAAGATGGCCCGCAGGGCACGACGTGGCGTCGTAAGTAAGCCTGTTATGCCCGGTGGCGCTTATGCTTACCGGGCCCACAGGAGCATGAGTGTAGGCCGGGTCAGGCGTAGCCGCCACCCGGCTTTTTTTATGCCGATTCTCTGGTGATAAGCTGCCCGGAAAGGGTGATCCGTTGCGTTTGCAGCCCAGGCTCTTTCAGATTGCGTATCATCAACCCGGCGGCCTGGCGTCCCGTTTCTTCGCTGGCGGATGAAACGTAAGTAAACGACGGCGAGGTGAGGTTCACGTGCAGCATATCTTCAAAACCGACCAGCGCGACCTGTTGGGTTAAAAACACATCTTTCCCCACGGTACGTCCCACCTGATGAATGCCGGAAATAGAGCCGATCATCGCATCCGGTGAGTGGCAGAGCAGGGCGGTGATGGTGTTGTTCTTTTCCAGTAGCTGGCGAGTGGCAAAACCTGCCGCCAGCGTATCATCGCTACAGGCAGGAGAATACTCGTCACGCCAGAGCAGCCCGTTTTGCGTCATTGCGCTGCGAAAGCCGAGCAGACGCTGCTCGCGGATAAGACAACCTTCACGCCCACCAATGTAGGCAATATTGCGGTGTCCACGCTCAATAAGGTAACGCGCCGCAAGGTTTGCCGCCTGGCGGTTATCGCGCATCACCAGGTTGCATTTTTCGTCCAGCAAAGACTGGGAGACCGCTACCAGCGGTAAGGGACACTGGCGGATGTGTTCCGGCAGGGCGGCAGTGCGAGTGTCAGAGGCAAGGTAAATCACGCCAGCCACGCCTTGCTGTTTAAACGACAGCAGACAGCGCTCAAGATGGTCGTGGTCGTTCAGCGGCTGGCCGAGAAAAACCATATACCCCTGTTTTTCCAGCTCCTGAACAATGCTCGCCATCACCTTGATGGAAAAGCTGTCGCTGAAATCGCGCAGGATCAGGCCAATCAGGTTGGAGGTGTTGGCGCGAAGGTTGGCAGCGGCAACTTTATGCACATAGCCCAGCGTATTGATGGCAGCATTGACCTTCCCGATCGTTGCCTCTGAGATTTTCCCTTTCTGGCGTAGGACCAGCGAAACGGTAGAGACCGAAACCCCCGCGTGCTTTGCCACATCAATAATGCTGACTTTCTTCAAAACTGCTCCCTGAAATTTACCCATTATCAGCCAGTTAAGACAACGTCTCCCAGCGTACAGGAGACGTGTCGTTCAGGCATCTTATTATTTGCCGATTATGGTGGACATGGTCTGGGCGATAAACTGTGCTCTGGCACCGAAAATCACCTGGATACCGTTGTCTCCGACGAAGACCACGCCGCGTGCGCCCAGGCCGTTGAGGCCGTCTTTATCCACCGCATCGCTTTTCGCCACTTCCAGGCGCAGACGGGTGATACAGGATCCGACGGAATCGATGTTATGTGCCCCGCCCAGCAGACCGATGATCTCAGTTGCGATTTCAGTGTCGGTTTTATCGTCTGCACTGGCGGTGACTTCGGTGCGGCCCGGCGTTTTCACGTCGAAACGACGGATAACGAAGCGGAACGTGAAGTAGTAAATCATCCCCATTGGAATGCCGATGATAATGGCGTTCAGGAAGTTGGTCTGGTAACCGTTAAATGATGGCAGGATCCCGAACGACAGATAATCAATAAAGCCTGCAGAGAAAGATTTGGCAATATGGGCATGCAGCAGGTACATGGTCATGTAGGCCAGACCCGCCATAATGGCGTTGAAGACATACAGAACTGGAGCCACAAAGATAAAGGTGAACTCAACCGGTTCGGTGATCCCCGTCAGGAAGCAGGTAAGTGCCGCAGAGAACAGAATACCGGCAGCAATTTTCTTATTCTTCGTGTGCGCTTCGTGATACATCGCCAGGCAGGCCGCAGGCAGTGCAAACAGCATCAGCGGGAATTCACCCTGCATGAACTTACCGGCATTTTGGTACGTATCGCTGCTGAAAGACTTCGCCCCTTCTTCCAGCATTTTGAACCAGATGGTCTGGTCACCGTGGATCACCTGGCCTGCCTGGGTGGTGTAGTCCCCAAACGAATACCAGAAAGAGGGATACCAGATGTGGTGCAGACCAAGCGGGATCAATGCGCGTTCCACCAGACCGAAGATAAAGGTCGATGCCGCCTGATTATCCCCGTTAACGACAACAGAAAGTGCATCGATACCGGACTGAATATGTTGCCAGATATACGGCAACAGCAGGCCGAGCAGGAACGACAGAAACGCCGTTGCAATCGCCACAAAGCGTTTACCGGAGAAGAAACCGAGGAACTCCGGCAACTGCATGGTGTGAAAACGGTTGTAACACCATGCCGCGAGAATACCGCAGATAAGACCGCCAAAGACGCCCATCTGCAGCGTCGGGATGCCGACGACCATCGCATATTTCCCGCCCTGAGAGGCCATCTCCGGCGTGATGCTGAGCACGGTATTGATGGTGATGTTGGTGACAAACACCGAAACGGCCGCAGAGAGCGCCGCAATGCCCGATTCTGACGCCAGACCGACAGCGGAGCCAATCGCGAAGAGCATCGGCAGGTTATCAAAAATAACCCCGCCCGCGTTCATCATCAGCGGCAGGTGGAACTTATCGCCAAAGGCCAGCAGCAGGCCCGCAGCGGGAAGCAGTGAAATTGGCAGCATTAAGGCGCGACCAATCATCGATAACTTAGACAGCGATTTAAGGAAGGTGCGAATAAGTCACCAAACGCAAAAAAACGCCTATGTAAGTGATTGAATTTAATTGACTAAAAGTTTCATTTTCGTTGCGGAGGGTACTTATTCGCACCCTCCCTAACAAACCCTGATATCAGACTCATGCTGATTTCCCCCCGAGTAGCGCTTTTTATGCGCTGTTATTGTAAGTAGAACGTTTTAGTAGAACGTTCTACTTATCGTGAGGAAAGTATGAAAACTGCGCAACTTAATTTTCACATTTCAACAGATGAAATAGTGATTATTTGAAGTTGATCGATAATTAACCTCGATGGATGTGGGGGATTTTATCCCCTTTCTGCGGGGTACGCTTCGGGGAGAGGCGGGTTTTTTCCCGGCGCTGCGCCTGGTTACAGTGGTACAGCGGTGTGAGTGATAACGCCAGGCCCCTGGTGACGTGTTATATATGGTCAAGGGTTCATGCAAATGCATGAACCCTGATAACAAATGCAGTTTAATCGATGAGTTAATAAAAACGGATGATCAACTGCTTCTGTTTTTTACAATTACTTTTTTATGAATTTACCGTAATTGATGCTGTAGTGATTAAGTCAGATAGCTCGGTTTCGTTAAATAATCTTGCACGATAGCCCTCTGCAGGGAATTGAGGCGCGCCATCAGGTAGAGAAATAACATCATAGATGGTGGCAATCATATTACCGTTCACATCAGAGATAAAGAATGAACGGGCATGGTTAGTAAAAATAACGAAGTAATCATCATGGTCAAACACTCCCCCCATAAAATCGGTCCACTGGATGATGGGGGTAGTTGGCAGTTCAATCGGTGCATGAATTTCCACTGCAGTTTTTGCTGCTAAGTCTACAGCATAGAATAGAATGCGAGCCGGAGGTGTTGAATAGGTATCGGTGGTTGGATCATCATTTATAGGGCGAATGACAGGGCTTCCATCTGCACCAACACAGGATCTATTATCAAAGACAGATAAAACAAATTTACCTACGGTAGGGTCGATATTTCCTGCAAATGCACTGTTATTAGTGATGCACACAGTGTGAGCACCATTTTCATAGTTAGTAATTCCGGTATTATCGATATGAGTAGTCGCTTGAATTGCCGGGAATTGAGGGTTGAAATTACCCGTGTCGATCGCCCACAAGATACTACCATCAACGATAGATACGCCAAAAGTTGTACTCGTGGTGCGAGAGTGCGCAATAATTGCTTCCTCATTGTTTGGACTGCTTTGGATCCATGTGAGTGAATTCAAATGAACATCATTAGGTGTGTTGTTATTTAATATCTGAGAGCCGCTATATTCACTGGTATAGTTTTTTGCCCAAATCATTTTACCTGTCTGATCGTTGAACTTCAGGATACAGGAGTCTTGTGCCATCGTATTGCTTATTCGATTAGGACTATCGCTACCAAACATATAGATATCGCCTGCTGAGTCCCAGACTAAATCGTGAGTGTTTGAATAGTGATTGCCATTAGAATCACGCATGTCGAATTCAAAAATGACATTACCGAGAATGTCAATTTTGAAAAAGCGTCGACCGTACCATGAAAAATCTTCATCGCTACCGGTATAAATGTAGCCATTGTGAATTCTCAACGGCTGGAGATGATAAACCGATAAAAAATTAAAACGCAGGTCACCGTTTTCATCGTAACCTCGGCCAGTTGATTGCATTAACCAACTATTTCCCCAGACAGATGTAAATAACGTAGGATCTGTTTGTTCAATATCGAGGTGGAAGATAACGGATGGATCATAGACCTGATCCACCGTGCTAACAGAGAATGGTTGGTTGTAAACCTCAGTTCCAGTTTCGTCCTTAAACACAACCTGGACGTTGTTGGCATATTGCGCGTAAAGGCCAATAACAGGGATTTTTATGGTTTGAGAAACGGCATAAATCAGATCCGATGTATAGGTAAAATCTACGCTGGTTGGGCTGGTTGTCCTTTTTGATACAGTGTAAGAATAACTTACTGGTGTATCTGAAGTAAAATAAATATATGCAGCGAGCTGATTGTCGGCCGGTGCAAGTTCAGTTTTAACATAAGTAATTGTCATGATTGAATTCCTTTTTGGTTCGTAAAATATTTTTGTCAGGGCAGCACGATGTCGCCAATAAAAATAGCGAGCTGTTTTGACAGTGTGCAATAACCTTACCGTGAAGATAATATATTGCCTTTGGTTGTTTATTGAAAAATAAGATGAATATAATCTGGTTTTATAATTCTCCTTTTTCTATACTGGCTGCGTAAACAGCGATAGGTGTAATCGTTTTTTAGATACTCTTAAGGATACATTTTTCGTGAGAGTTGAAAATGAACGCCATCCTTTATTTCCGTCCAGTTACCTCCCCACTCAACATCAACATTCAACTCACGGGCCGCCTGAAACACAGCTGTTGCAATTGTCTGGTAATGTTTAAACTCCCATGACGCCGTACCATTGATAACTGCGAATATATCAACGGCATGCCCCGTTAAATGTCTGCTTTTCGACGTTAATGATTTTCCTGATGCCAGTAGCTCAAGTTGCCGTTTTTGGGTTCTTAACCCTTCTGAAATACCGAAATCAATCGGTGATAATTTCAATGCTTTTCTCATTACATCAGAAAGATCCTTATGTACACCTTTAAGATTCCTTTCAGTAGTCTTACTGAATTCATGATTTATCATTATTCTCTCCAGAGATTTTCTTCCAGTAATAATTAAGGGCGACAACGCCCATTGCACCTGATATACCACTAACCGCAAGCGAAGTATGAAATACTGTTCCGAGACTTTGTGACATCAATCCAGCAAGTACGCCGGTAAATCCTGACACGATAATTTGTGCCAATGCCGCGAATAAATTTCTTCCCGACTGACCAGACTTAACGTCAAGGAGATATCTAACAAGACCTCCCCATGCGCCGAATAATATTATGTAGATCCAGCTAAAAAATGCATTTAATGATGGGTCTTTCCATGGCAAAACAATTACCTCCATAGATTTTTTAAGTAAAAAATTTTACCGCATGATGAGATTACTTTTTCGTAAAAAGCTATATGCATGTGCTATGCAGTAAATAATAAACGTTGAGCAACCCTGTTTCGTGATGGATGTCACACGGAATGCAATTAATAGATTTTGTCGATCAATTTTGGTGAAATGATAGTTATGTATTATTGATGGTGAAGATTATATTTAGTAGTGGAATACATAAGAGAGAGCAGGGGGAGAGGGGGTAACCCGATAGTGCGAGGACTACCGGGTTGGGGGTGGGAATTATGCTGTAACCGTAACGCTCTGTCCTTCAAAGCTCACGGTCTGACCTGCGACAATCTTACAGCGCTTGCGGGTTTCCACCGCGCCGTCGACTTTGACCAGCCCATCCGCGATCGCGATTTTCGCCTGCGCGCCACTTTCGCTCCAGCCTTCCAGCTTGAGCAGATCGCACAGCTCAACGTGCGGGTGTTTACCTAAAGAAAAATTGGCCATTTTTACGCGTCCTCTACGTCGTGATACTCCTCGCACGCCTGCAAGGTATTCTGAATCAATGTTGCTACGGTCATCGGGCCAACACCGCCCGGTACTGGGGTGATGTAAGACGCACGCGCTGCGGCATCTTCGTAAACCACGTCGCCGACAACCTTGCCGCTTTCCAGACGGTTAATTCCGACGTCCACGACAATCGCACCCTCTTTAATCCACTCACCTGGAATAAAGCCTGGTTTACCCACTGCGACGATCAGCAGATCGGCGTTTTCTACGTGGTGACGCAGGTTTTTGGTGAAGCGGTGGGTCACGGTGGTGGTGCAGCCAGCCAGCAGCAACTCCATGCTCATCGGGCGGCCAACGATGTTGGATGCACCAATGACAACGGCGTTCAGGCCGTAGGTGTCGATGTTGTAGCGCTCCAGCAACGTGACGATCCCGCGAGGGGTGCACGGACGCAGGCGCGGTGCACGCTGGCACAGGCGACCCACGTTATACGGGTGGAAACCGTCGACATCTTTGTCTGGTGCAATACGCTCCAGCACCTTCACGTTGTCGATGCCCGCAGGCAGCGGCAACTGAACCAGAATGCCGTCGATTGCTTTATCGGCATTCAGGGTGTCAATCAGCTCAAGCAGTTCTGCTTCGCTGGTGGTTTCGGGCAGATCGTAGGAGCGGGAGACAAAACCCACTTCTTCACACGCTTTGCGCTTGCTGCCGACATAAATCTGCGATGCCGGGTTGCTACCAACCAGCACAACAGCCAACCCTGGGGCTCGTTTTCCGGCCGCTCTGCGCGCCTTCACTTTTTCCGCAACCTCAGAGCGCACCTGCTGCGCAATCGTTTTACCGTCAATAATCTTTGCTGCCATCAGAGAGAAGATTCCGTCTGTAACGTTTGAAAGGGGGATTGCCTATATTTTGTCAGAAGCGAGCGCCGCTGTCAGTCACCCTTTGCGAGATTTCCACAACTGGCTGCAAAACCCCTGGTTTTGACATGGTCAATTTCCTAGGCGGGATTAGGATGTGGCCTGGTGAAATGGCAGCGTTTTGACATATTTTAATATTCGTTCCTGAGCTACTTTGTCTCCTCCGAAATAAGCTTTCAATTAATCGATTGAACGTATTTCTTATTCCCGGTTTTTCGCGGGAAGGGTTATTTACATTTTAAAGGAATAGACATGAAATTCAGCAATATTGCATCTACCGTTGTTGCCGCTCTGGCCCTGGTCGCGGGTGCCGCTCATGCAGAAGATACTACTACGCCCGTTTCCGTTAATGGCGGTACCGTGCATTTTAAAGGTGAATTAGTGAATGCCGCGTGCTCTGTTAATACGGCATCTTCTGAACAGACGGTTAATCTGGGTCAGTACCGTACCGCGAAATTCACCAAAGTGGGCGACACGACCTCCAATATTCCATTCACTATCGAACTGAATGATTGTGATCCACTGGTAGCAAAAACTGCCGCTGTTGCTTTCACCGGTCAGATTGATGCGACCGATAAAACCCTGCTGGCGGTATCCTCTGGCAGCAACGACAACGCCGCGAAAGGCGTGGGTATCGAGATCCTCGACAGCAAATCCAGCACGCTGACACCGGATGGCGCGACCTTCTCTGCCGCACAGAACCTGATTGAAGGCACCAACACCCTGAACTTCACCGCGCGTTATAAATCCACGGCGGCAACTGCCGAGCCAGGCCAGGCGAACGCGGACGCCACTTTCGTAATGAAATACGAATAATTCCTCTGCACAGGGATGTTTAGGCCTCAGGGATGAGGCCCGTCATACGCTAATGCCAGGAACGAAGGATGACAAGGATCGGGAAACTGCTGCTAGCCCTTACGATGGCTCAACCAGTATTCGCACATACCGTAGTGATCGACGGCGGCAAGGTTCACATCAGAGGTGAGCTGGTCAACGGTGGGGGCGCCGTGGCTCCTGACAGCCAGAGTATGCGTATCGATATGGGGCAGTACCGGACCAATTCCTTTTCCGGCGTGGGCAGCTTTTCAACGGTCAACGTACCTTTTACCGTACGGCTGCTGGACTGCAGCGTGGATGTCTCGCGCACCGTAGGGATCCAGTTCCAGGGCGTCACGCCGGCGGAAGATCCACAGGTTTTTCTGGCGACATCACGGCCTGGTGAAACGCCCGTGAGCAGCGGTGTTGGGTTGGCACTTTTTGACGAACAGCAACGCCAGATTATCCCGAACGCGACGGCGGTCAGCTGGTTGCCCATCAATACCCAGGAGCTCGCGTTTCATTTTAGCGCCCGCTATCGGGCTATTTCCGAACACCTCGTGCCAGGCAATATTCAGTCAGATGTCTGGTTCACGTTGATTTATCCATAACGCCTTCTACGCCTGCGAACATATTATTAAAGGTATTGTTGTGATGAACTCCCTAATTAAGCCAGGACTGATTTTATCTTTTATTTTGCTGATGGTTTCTGCTTCCGCCAGTGCCTCCGGTGGTATTGCACTGGGGGCCACGCGCGTGATTTATCCGGCAGACGCGAAACAAACTTCGCTGGCGATCACCAACAGCAATAAGCAAGAGCGCTATTTAATTAATGCGTGGATTGAGAATGCCAATGGGCAAAAGGAAAAAACCTTTGCCGTCACGCCACCCTTGTTTGTCAGCGAGCCGGACAGCGAGAACACATTGCGCATTATTTATGCCGGTCCGGCGTTGCCCACTGACCGTGAATCGCTCTTCTTTATGAACGTGAAGGCGATCCCGTCAGTGAGTAAAACGAAAATGGAGGACAACAACGTCCTCCAGCTGGCGATTTTGTCGCGCATCAAGCTGTTCGTACGCCCGAATAAACTGGCGATGCAGCCGGAAGAAGCGTTGTCTCAACTGCGCTTTGAGCGTGTCGGCAACCACCTTAAGGTGAGTAATGCCTCGCCATATTACATCACGCTGGTCAACCTGAAGCTGGGCGGTAAGGCTCTGGACAACCTGATGATTGCGCCTAAAAACTCGGCGCAGCAGGTGCTGCCGGATGCGGCAAGCGGCACGCTTTCCTGGCAGAGCGTGAATGACTACGGCGCGATTACGCCGGCGCGCAGCGTCAATCTGTGATCAGAGACAGGGCGATGAACAATCACCACGGGCGTTACTGCCCGGTAGCACTGGCGCTGATGGCAGCGCTCTGGCCGCAAACTGGCTGGAGCGAAAGCTACTTCAACCCCGCATTTCTCTCCGACGACACCGCTAACGTGGCGGATTTATCGCGTTTTGAACAAGGACACCTGCAGGCTCCAGGCATCTATCGCGTGGATCTCTGGCGTAATGATGAGTTTATTGCCACTCAGGATGTGCGCTTTGAGCAGGCGACTGATGATACGTCACCGGTTGCGGGTGGGCTAACGCCGTGCATCACGCGCGCGATGCTGGACCGCTTTGGCGTCAATATTGCGGCGTTTCCTGAGCTGGCAAACACCAGGGGCGACACCTGTATCCCACTGAAGACGGCTATTCCCGGCAGCGTGGTGGCGTTCAATTTTGCCTCGCAGCGCCTTAATATCAGCCTGCCGCAGGTGGCAATGCAGAACAGCGCCCGCGGTTACATTCCCCCCGAACAGTGGGATGAAGGCATCCCTGCCGCACTGTTGAATTACAGCTTCACCGGCAACCGGGGGAGCGAGGACGACAGCTATTACCTGAACCTGCAAAGCGGGCTGAACTATGGTGCCTGGCGGTTACGCAATAATGGCGCATGGCGTTACACGCAAAACAACGGACAGCGGAACAGCAGCTGGCAGAATATTGGTACCTGGGCGCAGCGCACCGTGATCCCACTCAAAAGCGAGCTGGTACTGGGCGACAGCAATACCGGGAATGATGTTTTCGACAGCGTTGGTTTTCGCGGCGGGCGACTCTACTCCTCCGACAATATGTACCCGGACAGTCTGCAAGGCTACGCGCCAACCGTGCGCGGTATCGCCCGCACGCCAGCAAAAGTGGTCGTTCGTCAGAACGGTTATGTCATTTATCAGAGCTATGTTCAGCCCGGTGCGTTTGCTATTACCGATCTGAACCCGACCTCCTCAAGCGGTGACCTGGAGGTGACGGTCGAAGAGAAGGATGGTAGCCAGCAACGCTATACCGTGCCGTACTCCACCGTGCCATTGCTACAACGTGAGGGACGCTGGAAATATGACCTGGTGGCGGGGGACTACCGCAGCGGTAATAGCGAGCAGGATACGCCGTTCTTCACTCAGGGCACGTTGATTGCCGGCATAGCCGATGGCTACTCGCTTTACGGTGGTACACAGCTGGCGTCGCGCTATACCGCGCTGGCCATCGGTGCCGGGAAAAATCTCGGTGACTGGGGCGCGGTTTCCCTCGATCTCACCCACGCCCGCAGCCAGCTCGCGGACGACAGCCGCCATGAAGGCCAGTCGCTGCGTTTCCTCTACGCGAAGTCACTTAACGGATTCGGAACCAACTTCCAGCTGCTGGGCTATCGCTACTCCACGAAAGGGTTCTATACCCTGGACGATGTGGCCTGGCGCTCAATGGAAGGTTATCAGTATGGCGATAGCCAGGATGATGACGGCGTGCCGGATGTACAGAGTTATCACAACCTGACGTGGAATAAGAAAGGGCGTTTCCAGCTCAATATTTCCCAGTCGCTGGGGGATTACGGTTCGGTGTATCTCTCTGGCAGCCAGCAGAGCTACTGGGGAACCAGCGAGTCGAACGTCTGGTATCAGCTGGGTTACGCGGGCGGCGTGCAGGGGATCAACTACTCCGTGTCCTGGTCGTGGAACAAGTCCGTGGGGATCGACGGTACGGACAGGATCGCGTCGTTTAACGTCTCTGTACCGTTCAGTCTGTTTACCCGCCACGGTTATCGCCGCGATAACGCGATCGACAGAGCCTACGCCACGGCGTCGGCAAGCCGTAATAGTGACGGTGACACCAGCTGGCAGACCGGGGTCAGCGGGACGCTGCTTGACGATCGTAACCTGAACTACAGCGTCACGCAGGGGCACACCAGTAATAACGGTGCAAGCGGCAGTGCCAGTGCCAACTGGCAGGCGACCTACGGTACGCTGGGCGCGGGGTATAACTACTCGCGCGATCAGCACGATCTCAACTGGCAGCTTTCTGGTGGCGTGGTGGGCCATGCCGATGGCATAACCTTCAGCCAGCCACTGGGTGATACCAACGTGTTGATCAAAGCTCCGGGGGCAACAGGCGTCAGCGTGGAAAACCAGACCGGGGTGAAAACGGACTGGCGGGGTTATGCGGTGATGCCGTATGCCACGGTCTACCGTTACAACCGCGTAGCGCTGGATACCAACACCATGAGTAACAACACCGACATCGAAAACAACGTGAGCAGCGTGGTACCGACCAAAGGCGCGCTGGTGCGTGCCAGCTTCGATACCCGCATTGGCGTGCGCGCTTTGCTGACGGTGAAGCGCGGTAACCAGCCGGTACCGTTTGGTGCCGTAGTGCGCGAAACCCAAAGCGGCGTGACCAGCATGGTGGGAGATGACGGACAAATTTATTTAAGCGGGCTACCGCTGGAAGGTGAACTGTTGATTCAGTGGGGCAACGGGATGCAGTCCCAGTGTCGTGCGCACTATCGCTTACCGCCTGAAAGCCAGAGCCAGGCCATTACCCTGGCGGGGGCAAGCTGTGATCGCTAACAGGAACCCAATGATGAACATTTTCCGCAACGTAGCCGGTGTTGCCCTGCTGTGTGGCGCGCTGCCCGCGTGGGCGACGGTGTGCCAGAATTCGAATGGCGTCGCGAAGGACATCTCGTATGACCTCTCAAACGTTTTTAACAGCTCCAACAACAAACCGGGCCAAATTATCACCCTGGCGCAAAAATCCGGGATGGTGGGGGTCAGCGCGATTTGCCCGAAGGGAACCACCGGAAAATCGACTATGCGTAGTTATGTCACCGATCTACCTGTTACGACGGAGATCGACAGCTATAAGTATGTGCAGCTCAACGACTACCTTGACGGTGCAATGCAGATCCACGATGACTTCGCAGGCACGTTCTACCCGCCAGCAAGTTACATCCAGATGGGGCAGCACCCCAACGTGCCGAACAACAAGGCATTTCCGGTCACAGATTCAAAGCTGGTCTTTCGCCTGAGGGTGACGCGGCGGTTTATCAACATGGTGGTGATCCCACAGCAGACCATGTTCCGGGTGTATGTCACCACCACGTCGTCCGATCCGCTTAACACGCCGGTGTATACCATCAGCTACAGCGGGACGATTCAGGTTCCGCAAAGCTGTGAGGTTAATGCCGGCAGGGTCGTCGAGTTTGATTTTGGCGACATTGGAGCCTCACTGTTCAGCCAGGCCGGAGCTGGAAACCGCCCTCAGAAGGTTTCGCCACAAACTAAAACCATCGCCATCAAATGCACCAACGTAGAGGCTAATGCTTACCTGACGATGCGAATCGAAGCCGAAAAAGTCTCTGGTAATGCGCTGGTATCGGATAACGCCGATCTGGGGTTTGTGGTTGCTAACGAAAGTGGTACACCGCTCATCCCCAACAACCTGACCAGCAAAATACCGTTCCGTCTGGATGATAGCGCCCAGGCACAGGTGGCGATCCGCGCCTGGCCGGTCAGCATCACGGGTAACAAGCCTAAGGAAGGACGTTTCTCCTCTCGCGGTTATCTGCGCGTGGATTACGATTAAGGAGGCGAGATGAACATCTGGAGTCGATCCCTTGCGGCGCTGGTGCTGTTAGTGCTTAACACACACGCGCAGGCTGTCACTGCGCTGGGGGAAATCAATATCGAGTTGTATGGCAACATCGTCGATTTCACCTGCGTGGCAGAAGGCAGTGACAGCGATAAAACCGTCACGCTGGGTACCTGGCCGACAAAACAGCTCAGCACGGCGGGAAGCCGGACGCAGCCCGTTCCGTTTACGCTGAAACTGACCGGATGCCCGCCGGGTTCAGCATCCATCACCTTTTCGGGTAAAGCTGAAGGAAGCGATAATAGTCTGCTGGCGCTGAATGATGCCAGTGCAGCCCGCAATGTTGCCGTGGAGATCCGCGACAGAGATAAAACTCGCCTGGCATTGCAGCAGGCCAGTCAGGCGGTTGCCGTTGATGCCGGGGGAAATGCAGAGTTGTCATTTTATGCTAATTATATTGCCACGGCAGATAACCCGCAGCCAGGTAGAGCCGATGCGGATGCTACTTTTATGATTAATTATAATTAGAACTGACCGCACTCCCTGCAACTCATATAAGTTGCAGGGAGTGAATTCAGATTACAGCAATTCGTGCGCTTTGGCATAATCAATTAATTCAACAATGCTCTGTACCCCGAGCTTGGAATAGATATTCGATTTATGTGCGCTGATTGTTTTGTTGCTCAATAATAGCTGTTCCGCAATCTCCTTATTTGATAATCCATTGGCCAGATAACGCAGGACGGTGACCTCGCGATTTGACAATGGCATATCAACCGCTGCTCCAGTTCGTGAGCCAAGATGATTTATAAAACTCAGCGTCTCCGAAGGGAAGAATGAATAGCCGGTAAGTATCATATTAACCGCATTGTAGATCTCACCTAAATCTTTTCGTTTGCTGACAAACCCATTTGCGCCTGCGCGAATGGCGCGTCCGGCATAAAAAGCCTCTGATTTAGAAGACAAAAAAAGCACCTTTATGTCTTTGTTGATGTTCCTGATTCTCTTCAGTAGTGAGAACCCATCTGTTCCTGTCATTTCGATGTCGAGAATCACCAGATCGATGGGATGGTTACGTATGCAGTCAAGCACTTCGTGACTATCGCCAGACTTGAGTTTAACGACGATGTTTTTATTTTTCTGTAGCAGGACTTCTATCGACATTCTGACAATAGGGTGTTCGTCCATAATGATAACGGATGCCGGTTTCATTTTTTATGCCTCAGATTGTTAAAAGCGTTATGCTGAGTTTTGTTAAAACTCTCGAAAAGCCGGAAGGATAATTGTGCAGATCCTTATACGGTGGTATTTCCCTGGAGAGAGCGAAAGCATCCTTGTTAACGTAGTGATGGAATCAATGCCGCAGTGCGGTTATCTCATTTTACTGATGATCGCAAAATGAATTTTCTTATTCATGTCTGTAACTCTCCTTATTATACCGTTTAAGCTTTCTCCGAAAAGCCTGTAAATCAATTTCTGCTTATTTGTGAATATTATCTGCTGGATCTTAAGGCCTGGTATTTTAATTTTAGCGGAAATGCCCTGGTATCCCATTTACTGCAAACATTCGTCTTTATGTAATAACAAAAAATAAAAGATATCACTATATGTTGATCAAATGTTAACTAAAAGGGTGTGGGAATAACCTGTCTCTTCGCCGTTTACACAGCAAGAATTCGCCCGATTCTGGCATGATACCTTCATTTGAAAGCCTGTGAGCATCACCTTAAAAAATCTGTCCTGACACAGCAGGATATGCTGTATTGAGGGCTTCTGGTTCCCTGCGCGTGCAATCAAATTGCTTGTTTTTACATCGTTATCTTCTTTTTAACGTTATTGCTTAAACCTTATCACACGGATGAAAGCACTGCCTGTGTCGGTTTTATCAGCATTTCACTTCATTGAAGTGGATAAATTAGGAATAGTTTTAAATTCGACTTAATTGTTAATTTTTAACATAAAAATAACAAATCTTGTAAGTAATTTCTTAAAGGTGTTTAGGAATTAATGGGTTAGTGAGGGCGTTAAAACGTGATGTCTGAAAGGTTATTGAGAAGATGCAGCAGCTCCTGACGATGATTTAGCCCAAGCTTCGTCAGGATACAACTAAGGCGATAAATGATGCGGTTGTAAGGGCGGTTGTGCAGGTGTGCAATATGCCGTAACGAGTTACCGCGCGACAGATCCTGTAAAACAGGCCACTCATCGCGAGAGAACCACTCTTTTCTGTTGCGCGGCAGAAATGAGGTTTCCAGCAGATATTGCTGCATAGCCGGTGGAGAAAGCTGGCGCTCCAGCACATGAAAGGGGCCAGCAGCTTTACAAAAAAGTCGGGCGTCATAATCATCAGCCCGAATTAACAGATGGGGCGCGAGGAATGGCGGGTACAGGCTGTGTCTTCTTAGCCGATCCAGCAGGTCAATAAGCGTTGAAGCCCGGCTGTCGATATCCACGACAAGCCGCGCTGAAGGCCAGTGGTTAAGAGCACTGAGGGCCGCTTCCAGCGTGTCATAGTCACAGCAGTTGCTAAGGGGAAACTGCCCGTTGAGGAACCCCGAACGAAGAAAATTATCCTGTGTGACCAGAATGATAAAGGGGGCGTCGGTTTTGCGAGTCTGGTTGATAGACTGGCTCAAAAATTCGAGGCGATCGAAGAAGGGGGGAGCAAATGCCGAGTGCGTAAATCCCAGTGCATCACTTCCTGTACGACGCCGCCTGTAACGGCGCACTGTCATTCGTATAGCTTCCCTCCCGGCGATGACCGCTTACTCTTCTGGCCATGTCCAGGATGGCCAGTAATATCCCTGACCTAATCCCGCGCCTGCCTGTAGGGCACAGGCATGATCCCTGTCTGTCTCAATGCCTTCGATAAGGACATTTTCGGCAATTTTCGAACAGAGAGAGACCAGTTGCGATAGCGCCGGAGTGGCTCGTAAACGCCAGAACGCGATCTTATCGATTTTTACCCCGGTTAACGGCAGGTGACAGGATAAAAATGATTTCACCGATGCTTCATTTACGTCATCCAGCCAGATGCGGTGACCCTGCATCGTAAGCTCCTGCAGGCGACAGGTGACGCGTGTGCGAAGCGCCACAGGCAGCAAGAAAAAGCCCGCCGGGTCGACAATCTCAATGTTCAGCGGCGGGCTTTGCAACTGTAGTAAACGCTGAAACGTTGCCGGCGTGGTTAATACCGTTATCGGCAGATTGATAAAAAGGTTGTTACCGGGTAAGGCGTTTTTTAGCGTGGCGAGTTGCGCTTCGAGCAGCATCATTGCCTGGTCAGCGGATTGATCGCGAAAATAATGTTCACTGTGCTGATGTGATGACAATATGCTGAGCACCTCGTTACCCACGGTGCGCGAAGAGGAGAGGGCGACGACGGGTTCAAGTTTAATGCCGATAATGTCCTGAGAAATGCGTTGTAATCGGGGGGGCGTATACGTCAGGTTTTGCGTTGTCACTCCATTATCCTGTTGTTGATCAGCCTCCAGGCGGCCGGGATACCTCATACCAGTGTGCCGGGGCGACGCGCAGGAAAACAGCAGGCGTTACTTAAATGCGGCTAAGTCTTTTCGCAGCGGTAAAACGGGAGGGATATACCCATAAATGTTGAAAAAACAGCCGTATTTACAACCGGCTAGTCGTTATTGGAAGAGAAGACGGTAAAGGCATTGACTCAGCTGTCATTGACCGTATAATTCCACGCGTTTCACCACCACGAAGTTCACTCTTCTCCGTGCGCCCTTAGCTCAGTTGGATAGAGCAACGGCCTTCTAAGCCGTAGGTCGTAGGTTCGAATCCTACAGGGCGTGCCATTCAATACCTTCGCTCATCGTCACGTCATCCTTTCAGCCTTCCCGGTTATCTGTCTGTTGCTTAAATAATCTGAAATAACCCTGGCGTCAGCTAATCAGTCGTCTTTTTCAGATTTAAGGTTTTCCTAATCTTCTGTTGAGTGATGATTTATTATCAGTTTTTTATCATTCTAAACCCTGCGATAAAGAAATTTTACACTTTTACGCTTAAACTGGATTGATACTAATTATCATTAGCGTTTTTGTGTGCTTTAATCCTTACCCGCAAAGCCATTCGTTGTTATTTACTTTGGTCTATTAAGGATATTTTTATGAATTCTCGCGTATTGTCATGCTTCTCGCTTGCACTGTTGTCTTCATCAATTTTCCTTTCCACACAGTCAGTTGCGGCTGATAACAACGAAGGCATCGTTGTTTACAACGCGCAGCATGAAAATCTGGTGAAGTCATGGGTTGATGGCTTTACGAAAGAAACCGGGATTAAAGTCACACTGCGTAATGGCGATGACAGCGAGCTGGGCAATCAGCTGGTTCAGGAAGGCAGCGCTTCACCTGCGGACGTGTTTCTGACGGAAAACTCTCCGTCGATGGTGTTGGTTGATAATGCAAAACTGTTTGCACCCTTAGAGGTTGACACCTTAAAGCAGGTACCAGCGGAGTTTCGACCAGCGCATGGCCGCTGGATCGGTATTGCCGCGCGTAGCACGGTATTTGTTTATAACCCGGCAAAGCTGAGCGAGCAGCAGTTGCCGAAATCGCTGATGGATCTGGCAAAACCTGAGTGGAAAGGACGCTGGGCGGCATCTCCGTCAGGCGCTGATTTCCAGGCAATCGTCAGTGCGATGCTGGCGCTGAAAGGTGAGCAAGCCACGCTGGAATGGCTCAAAGCGATGAAAGCCAATTTTGTTGCCTACAAAGGTAACAGCACCGTGATGAAAGCCGTTAACGCCGGTCAGATTGATGGCGGGGTGATTTATCACTACTACCGTTTTGTTGATCAATCCAAAACGGGTGAAAACAGCAAAAACACCAAACTCTACTACTTCAAACACCAGGATCCTGGCGCGTTTGTCAGCCTCTCTGGCGGCGGTGTACTGGCTTCCAGCAAACATAAAGAACAGGCTCAGGCGTTCATTAAGTGGATCACCGGTAAAGAAGGCCAGGAACAGTTGCGTACCAACAATGCCTTTGAATATGCCGTGGGTGTGAATGCCGCTTCTAACCCGAAACTGGTTCCGCTGAATGCGCTCGATGCGCCAAAAGTTGAACCTTCAACGCTCAACAGTAAAAAAGTTATCGAGCTGATGACACAAGCCGGTCTGCTGTGATCCTGAGAGTAAAGTGAACGTCTTATGTCTGGTCTGAGTCTCGACATCGGTAAAAACGGGGTGCGGGAGCCTGTCCGCAGGCGTCCTGCGCTGCCGATGGTAGCGTTAGCTATATTGTTTTCATTAATGGCGCTTTTGCCTTTGGGTTTTATCATTGCCATTGGCATTGAGACGGGCTGGGAAAGCATTAAGGTTCTGGTATTCCGTCCACGTGTTGCTGAGTTGCTCAGCAACACGCTGTGGCTAACGGCGCTCGCGGTTCCATTGTGCATTGTGCTTGGCGTGGCAATCGCCTGGCTGACAGAACGCACGACGCTTGCTGGCCGGGGAATATGGTCTGCGCTGGCGGTCGCACCGCTGGCGATCCCCGCATTTGTGCAAAGCTATGCCTGGGTGAGCGTTGTTCCCTCCATGCACGGCCTTTCTGCGGGCGTGTTTCTCTCCGTTTTAGCTTACTACCCGTTTATCTATATGCCGGTTGCGGCGGTGCTGCGCCGTCTCGACCCCACGCTTGAAGATGTGGCTGCTTCGCTCGGTACACCGCCGTGGCGGGTCTTTTTCCGCGTGGTGTTACCGCAGCTCAAACTCGCTATCTGCGGCGGTGCGCTGCTGGTGGCGCTGCATCTGCTGGCGGAGTATGGCCTGTATGTGATGATCCGCTTTGACACCTTTACAACGGCGATTTATGACCAGTTTCAGTCAACGTTCAGCGGCCCTGCGGCTAACATGCTGGCGGGGGTGCTGGCATTGTGCTGTCTGGCCATTTTAGTGCTGGAAGGGGTCACGCGCGGTAAAGCACGTTACGCGCGTATTGGTGCCGGTGCCGCCCGTGAACAAAAACGCTGGCCACTGAAACCTGCTGCGGCTGCGCTGGGTCAGATGTTGTTCCTTTTACTGGTCGTCCTGGCTCTGGGCGTCCCGTTAGGTGTGCTCTGCCGCTGGATATGGCTTGGCGGTGTACAAAACTGGATGAGTGCTGACCTCTGGCATTCGTTGCGTCAGACGCTGATGCTGGGCGTGGGCGGTGCGTTGCTGACCACCACGTGCGTGATCCCCATTGCCTGGCTCGGTATTCGCTACCCGCGCCGCATCTTCCGGATGCTGGAAGGGTGCATCTACATCACCAGCTCGCTGCCAGGTATTGTGACCGCCCTTGCGCTGGTCACGGTTACCATCCATTACGCCCGGCCTATCTACCAGACGGAAATTACGCTGTTCCTCGCCTATCTGCTGATGTTTATGCCTCGCGCGCTGATTAACCTGCGGGCCGGGATGGCTCAGGCTCCGGTAGAGCTGGAAAACGTGGCGCGCAGTCTTGGCAGCACGCCAGCGAAGGCGCTGTGGAGTGTCACTATGCGGCTGGCTGCACCGGGTGCGGCGGCGGGGGCGGCACTGGTCTTCCTCGGCGTCAGCAACGAATTGACCGCCACGCTGCTGCTGTCACCGCTCGGGACACGTACGCTTTCCACCGGTTTCTGGGCGCTGACCAGCGAGATCGATTATGTTGCTGCTGCGCCTTACGCCATGCTGATGATCCTTATCTCACTGCCGCTGACCGCGATCCTTTACATGCAGTCTAAAAAAATTGCAGGGCTATGACATGCTTGAATTAACGTCCATTTCTAAATCGTTTTCCGATGTGCGGGTGCTCGACAGTTTAAACCTGAGCGTTGCGCCGGGAAGCAGGACAGCGATTGTCGGGCCGTCAGGGTCGGGTAAAACCACACTGCTGCGTATTCTGGCCGGGTTTGAAACGCCGGATGCCGGGCGCATTGTGATGCAGGGCCGCACGCTGTTCGATGAAGACAATTTTATCCCCGCTCACCAGCGCGGTATCGGTTTTGTTCCCCAGGAAGGGGCGCTGTTTCCACACCTTAATGTGGCAGACAATATCGCCTGGGGCTTAGACGGTACCCGCCACGAGAAACGGGCGCGCGTAGAAGCGTTGATGGAGATGGTATCACTGGACAGGAAGCTTGCGACACACTGGCCGCATGAGATTTCCGGTGGACAGCAACAGCGTGTGGCACTTGCCCGTGCGCTGGCACAGCGTCCTTCATTGATGCTGCTCGACGAACCGTTCTCTGCTCTGGATACCGGTCTGCGCGCGATGACGCGCAAGGCAACCGCCGATCTGCTGGCGGAAGCGGGTGTGGCCTCTATTCTGGTGACCCACGATCAAAACGAAGCGTTGTCATTTGCCACCCAGGTTGCCGTGATGCGATCCGGGCGTTTCACGCAGGTTGGCACACCGTTTGAGGTCTACACCCAGCCGGTGGATGAAGAGACTGCGCTGTTTCTTGGCGATGCGTTGATCTTGCCTGCCCAGCTTGCCGCCGGGCGTGCAGTATGTGCGTTGGGTGAGATACGTACGGACAACGCGTATGCGGCAGGCGAGGGCAAGGTGATGCTACGTCCTGAACAGATGCGGGTCACGGCGTGTTCACCACATGAAAGCCCGCTCTCGATTATCGATGTGGATTTCACCGGGCATTTGTCCGTCCTCACGCTTGCGTTAGCCGGGCAAAAGGAACCGCTGGTTCTGAAAACCGTCAGCCAGCCAGGCTGGAACCCGGGGGCGGCAGTGCGTATTGATATCACCGGTAACGCCCGCGTATTTTAAGATTTACCGTATCTGACTTAATACCCCCCGGCTAACGGGGGGGAATACACTATCGCCACCGCATGCAACGTCGTTCCCCGCTGCTTTTCTTGCTACCACCAGCATGAAGTGTTAAAACGTGCCCCTTCTAAAAAAGAGACAGGGGTAGGACGTGAAAGACGCGTCATCCGCTTCAGGCAGCGGTAGTTCTGAAGCCTCGTCGGAGCACAATCCGACGCTGCAACGTGGTTTGCAAAATCGACATATTCAGTTAATCGCCCTGGGCGGCGCTATCGGTACCGGGCTGTTTCTGGGTATCGGCCCCGCCATTCAGATGGCTGGCCCGGCGGTACTGCTGGGTTACGGCATCGCCGGGGTCATTGCCTTTCTGATCATGCGCCAGCTCGGCGAGATGGTCGTCGAAGAGCCGGTGTCAGGCTCGTTCGCTCACTTTGCTTATAAATACTGGGGCCCGTTTGCCGGCTTCCTCTCCGGCTGGAACTACTGGGTGATGTTTGTACTGGTCGGGATGGCAGAGCTGACTGCGGCAGGCATCTATATGCAGTACTGGCTCCCGGACGTACCGACCTGGGTCTGGGCTGCGGCCTTCTTTATTATCATCAACGCCATTAACCTCGTGAACGTGCGCCTGTATGGCGAAACCGAGTTCTGGTTTGCGCTCATCAAGGTGCTGGCAATCATCGGTATGATTGGCTTTGGCCTCTGGCTGCTGTTCTCCGGTCATGGCGGCGAGCGTGCGACCATCGATAACCTGTGGCAGCACGGCGGCTTCCTGGCAACGGGCTGGAAGGGGCTGATCCTGTCGCTGGCGGTGATTATGTTCTCCTTCGGCGGGCTGGAGCTGATT
Source organism: Enterobacter cloacae (assembly GCA_014169315.1). Classification (NCBI taxonomy): domain Bacteria; kingdom Pseudomonadati; phylum Pseudomonadota; class Gammaproteobacteria; order Enterobacterales; family Enterobacteriaceae; genus Enterobacter; species Enterobacter cloacae. The sequence continues at coordinate 1,090,173 of AP022133.1, forward strand.
GGTATCACCGCTGCTGAAGCGCGCGATCCGCATAAAAGCATCCCGAAAGCGGTCAACCAGGTGGTGTACCGGATCCTGCTGTTCTACATCGGTTCGCTGGTGGTTTTGCTGGCGCTCTACCCGTGGGTGGAAGTGAAATCCGACAGCAGTCCGTTCGTGATGATTTTCCACGATCTGAACAGCAACGTCGTGGCCTCCGCGCTGAACTTCGTGATCCTGGTGGCATCGCTGTCGGTCTACAACAGCGGCGTATATTCTAACAGCCGCATGTTGTTTGGGCTCTCCGTGCAGGGTAACGCGCCGAAGTTTCTGACCCGCGTCAGCCATCGCGGCGTGCCGGTGAACTCGCTGCTGCTTTCCGGAGCCATCACGTCGCTGGTGGTGTTGATCAACTACCTGCTGCCGAAAGAGGCCTTTGGTTTGCTGATGGCGCTGGTTGTTGCCACGCTGCTGCTGAACTGGATCATGATCTGCCTCGCACACCTGCGCTTTCGCGCGGCGATGCGCCGCAAAGGGCGGGAGACACAGTTTAAAGCGCTGCTGTACCCGGCGGGGAACTACATCTGCATCGCCTTCCTGGCAATGATCCTTGTGCTGATGTGTACCATCGACGACATGCGCCTGTCAGCGTTGCTGCTACCGGTGTGGGTGATCTTCCTGTTTGCGGCATTTAAACTTTCCCGTAAGAAGTAGGGCCCTTTTCGCCCGGTGGCGAAGAGCGTGCCGGGCTTATTTCGTGGCCTGGCAGGTCTTCACCACCGGCAGGCACAGGTGGTGACGCATACACAGCGTCACCAGTGCCAGCCCTGCCATCATGGTGGCTTCTACCGCCAGAAAAACATTTATCGCCTGGGTATAATCACCGTGATGGTTTTGCAGCGCATGCAGCAAAATCGCCCCGAAAATAGCCGGGCCAAGCCCCAGCGCAGCCTGCTGTAGCGTGCTTAAAATCGCGCTCGCGGCTCCCGCGTCATCAGGCTGAATATCGCGCATACCCATGCGATAGAAGCTGTTCACAATTAATGCCTGGCCGTAGCCGACCAGCCCGGTCGCCGGAGCCAGCGTCAGGGCAGTGTTGTTCATCCCCCAGAAATGGAACGTCACAATCAGCGCCAGCAGCCCGGTTATCTGGATCGCCAGCCCGGTCAGCAGAATGGTACTGGTGCTGTAGCGGGCAATCAGGCGCGGGGCAAACCACGCAGAAATAAAGTAGGTCACACCGAGCGCGATAAAACTGTTCCCGGACTGCCAGGGGGCCATGCCCAGACCGGTTTGCATGGTCAGCGCTATACAGAACATAAACCCGGACCAGACGCTGAAAAAGAGCACCGCAATCAGCACCCCAAAGCGAATACTGCGAAGCTGCATCAGGCGTGGTGGGATCAACGGATGCGCGTTCTCCCGTTCTTTCTGGCGCGCATTCATCACCATAAAAAAGGTGAGCGGGATGATGGCGAGCAATGCGGCTTTCAGCGGCCATGACCAGTGCCACTGTGGGCCAAGCGCCATCGGGAACAGCAGGCAGCAGAGAATCGTCGCCAGCAGCACAGTGCCCGTCCAGTCAATGCGCGATGGCGTTTCACGACGGGTTTCTGGCACGTAACGACGGCTCAGCGCCAGCACCACCAGACAAATTGGCACGTTAATAAAAAACGCGTTACGCCAGCCCAGCCCGGCGATATCCGCGGATACCAGCCAGCCGCCGCCCATCTGCCCGACGATAAAGGCGATGCCGCCTATGCCGCCAAACAGGCTAATGGCTTTGGCATGGGCGGTGCCTTTTAGCGTGACGTGCAGCGTGGCGAGGATCTGCGGCATGATCAGCGCCGCGCCTGCACCCTGAACAATACGCGCGGCAAGCAGCTGTTCAATGTTGCCCGCCATCCCGCACAGCAGCGAGGCGAGGCCGAAGCCCGCCACGCCCCACATAAACAGACGACGGCGGCCCAGGTTATCGCCCAGCTTGCTGCCGGGTGCCAGACAGACGGCAAAAGCCACGCCGTAGAGGGCGACGATCAGCTCCAGCCCGGTGGCGGTGGCGTGTAACGAATGGGTTATTGAATCCAGCGCTACGTTCGTAATTGACGTATCGATAAGCGGCAGCATCTGGCCGGTTAACAGCAATATCAGGCCTGCGCGACCCGGTGAAACAACTGACGTATTCATGGTGACTCCATTGCGTCATTCAGCAGATGGTCGTAGCATCGGTGATCTCATAAACGGGTACCAGTTCTTACTTATACTGGTACTGGCACTACCATGCAGGGGGATTTATGGCGCTGATGTCTGAACCCGTCATCTCACTTCAGGATGACACCCGAAAACAGCTGGGGGCATTTTTACGCGCACGGCGAGAAAGCCTCGATCCCCAGCGTCTCGGCTTGCCACGGAGTGGCCGTCGCCGCACACCGGGGCTGCGTCGTGAAGAGGTGGCCTTTCTGGCAGATGTGGGCGTCACCTGGTACACCTGGCTGGAGCAGGGCAGGGATGTGAATCCATCTACAGCGGTGATGGCCGCAATAGCCAAAGCGCTGCAGTGTACCCCGACTGAAACCCGACACCTGTTTGTACTGGCTGGTCTGCCGCCGGGTGAAGCGCCGCAGGCGGCCTGCTGTGAGAGCATCAGCGAAGGCACGCGCCGGTTGCTTGATACGCTGATGCCAAAGCCTGCCAGCATTCAGAAACCGAATTTTGATATTGTGGCGTGGAACGACAGTTTCGGTCATCTGATGGGCGTCGACTTTAACGCCATCCCGCCAGAAGATCGCAACTGCATTTATCTTTTTCTGACGCATCCGGCGTGGCGCGCCCGTCTGGGCAAACGTGATGACGTACTGCCGATTTTTGTCTCCTATTTCCGCGCGGCGATGGCCGAACACCGGGGCGATCCACTCTGGGAAGCCAAACTGGCACGTTTCTTTGCGGTGTCTGAGGAGTTTAAAACCCTGTGGCACCAGCGCAACGATGTTCGCGGTGTGGAAAATCAGCTGAAGCTGTTCGCGCATCCTGAGCTGGGAAATTTTACTCTGCAGCAAATGTACTGGTACTCTGCTCCGCGCAACGGGTCGCGGCTGCTGGTGTATTTGCCAGTGGATGAGGCGGGGGAAAGGGCGATGACGTGGCTGGCAGAACAGGCTGTTATACTCAATTAACATCTGACTTTTCAGGGAGTGAATATGAACGTTACCCGCAAACAGGAACGCCTCCTTCACCGTGCGCTTAGCGAGTGGGAGCAGGAAGGGGCATTAACCCCCGAGGAACGCCAGCGTCTGGCCGGTACGCTGCAGCGCGTGACCCTGGACTGGCAACGCCTCAGCCGTTATGCCTTCTGGACGGCGCTGGCCTGCGTCATCATTGCTATTGGCAGTCTGTTTTCCGACAGCGAACTGATGGCGCGTATCATTGAATTCTTTGCTTTCTCCTCCCTCGCCCGTATCGGGCTGCCCGCGCTGGTGGCGGTATTATTCTACCTGTGGGGGTTCAGCCGTCAGCGGCGAGAAACGCAGTGGCACTACAGCACTGAAGCGATCCTGTTCCTCGGCGTATTCTTTACGGCGATTGCTCTCTGGCAGCTTGGTGAACGGCTCGATAACGGCAGCGGCCACATTGCCCCGCTGTTCCTGGCGGGCTGCGCCGTTTATGGTCTGGTGGGCTTTTTTGGGCGTTCCGGGTTAGTGTGGCTGTTCTTTTTACTCTCGCTCGGTAACTGGTTTGGGGCACAGACGGGGTATATGTCCGGCTGGGGCGCTTACTGGCTGGGGATGAATTACCCGGTGCGGTTTATCTTCTTCGGGGGCGCGCTGCTGGCGCTGTGCTGGGTGCTGCGCGCAATGTTACAGGCGCGACATCTCTATACCACCAGTAAAGCGATGGGCCTGACGTATCTCTTTGTTGCCCTGTGGATCATGTCGATTTTTGGTAATTACGATATCGATAACTGGTACAGCATCACTCAGGCATCGCTTCTGCCGTGGGCGCTGCTGTTCGCCGTGGCGGCGGCAATTTGTATCTACATCAGCCTGAAAACCGACGACGGCATGTTGCGTGGCTTTGGTCTGACGTTCCTCGCCATTAACCTCTACACCCGCTACTTCGAATACTTCTGGGACGGGATGAACAAGGTCGTGTTTTTCCTGATTCTGGCGGCGTCGCTGGCGGTGATAGGCCGTTATGCGGAGAAAATCTGGCACGCCGGAAGTACGGCCAGATAAGTTTTTTGCGAAGGGCTTTCAGGGAATCAACAGGTATTCGGTTTAGCCTGGATAAAACAGGTAAGGTGAATCACGAAAGGCAAAATTAGCCTTTAATGCAAATTGCCTTACATGCTAATATCATCAGGGATGAAAAAACCGTGTTCAGACTCATCGTTCATCAGGCAGTCAGAGAAGAGATCCTCTCTTTGCCTGCAGGGGTACAGGCGAAGTTGATTCGCCAGCTTGATAAATTACGCAATAACCCAACCGTACTACGGGCTCCCGACAGCAAACCATTGTCATATGGCTTGTTTGAAATACGCACCGTCGGGCTAATCCATAGCCGCGGGATATACGTTTATCAGCGGGATAAGACGATTTATCTCTTGCGCGTATTTATCAAAAAAACGCAGAAAACACCTTCTGTGGAGATCCGTCTGGCACTGAAACGACAACAGGAGATGTTGGATGAGCAAGAAGATCATTGACTGGGATGAGTTGAGAGCAGAGTTGTTAAGTGACTCTGATGTAAAGGCTGCTTTTGACGCAGAAGAACGTAAGGAGCGCTTACGCGAGATGCTGGCGCAATGGCGAAATCATGCCGGTCTTACGCGTGCGCAGGTGGCGGAGCGAATGGGCGTCAGTGCGCCAACCGTATCCCGAATGGAAGCCAATATTACGCGGGCAAGTCTCGACACGTTAACGCGTTATGCGCTGGTGTGTGGAGTCAAACATCCGCAAATCATACTGTATTGAAATCTGGCACGCCGGAACCCGGCGTACCAGCAGTGATTAGCACTCCGTCACGACGGTGCTCAGCGGCAGGCGAGATTTCGGCAGGGATGCGTTGAAATCTTCCACGCTATGGTGCCCAACCGGTACCACCACCAGGCTGGTGTAGCCTTTCTCTTTCAGGCCAAATTCTTCGTCGAGGATCGCGGCGTCAAAGCCTTCAATCGGCACAGCATCCAGGCCCATTGCGCCCACGCCCAACAGGAAGTTACCGACGTTCAGGTAAACCTGTTTTGCCATCCACTGGTCGTCATCTTTCAGATCAACACGGTGAATGTCGGCGAAGTAGTGGCGACCTTTGTTGTTAGCGGCTTTTGCTTCCGGGTTCGCAAAACGGCCGTCGGCATCTTCCTGATCGACCACGCGCTCCAGCCAGGCATCGTCCATTGCGGTTTTCGCGCAGAAGACCACGACGTGAGAAGCATCCAGCATTTTACGTTCGTTGAACACGTAAGTACCGGCCGCAGATTTTGCCACACGCGCTTTACCTTCCCCGGTGCTGGCTACAATAAAGTGCCACGGCTGAGAGTTGGTGCTGGATGGGCTGTACTGCAGCAGGGTTTTGATTTTTTCCGCTTCTTCGGCGGTCAGTTTTTTGCTTGCGTCGAACGCCTTGGTGGAATGGCGCTTCAGGGCGACAGAAATAATATCCATTACAACTCCTGGTGGTTACATTCGCCCCACAGGGGCGTGAAAGGAGAGCAGATTACAGGGCGAAACGGAAAAAGATAAGTGCGATTCGAGCGCTTATACTGTTCGTCTCAGACGAACAATCAGGTCGGACGGATCCACTTCTGATCTTTTTTCGGCAGTTTATCGACAATCAGGTTCCACGAGTCAGCCACCAGATCGGCCACCAGTTCTGGCGTAATGTCTTCTCCGCCATAGAGTGAGATCCAGTGCTTTTTATTCAGATGATAGCCAGGCTCAACCCCGCGGTAGATTTGCTGATTTAACAGGGATTTTTCCGGTTCGGACTTCAGGCTGATATGAGGCCGCCCGTGGGCGACCGCGACAATCATGAAAATCTTACCGCCGACTTTAAACACATCAAATTCCGGGCCAAACGGCCAGCACTGTTCGGTAAAGGGCATTTCCAGTGCCACGCGTTTTGCGTGTTCCTGCAGTGATTTACTGTCCATTAACGTCCTCAATGGCAAGTGCGCGCCACATGGCTTCAAAACCGAGGGATTTAAAATCCCCTGCGCGAGACGGATCGCGGGTGGCGAATTCCATCGTGCTTTCGGCCAGCGATAAGAACAGCGCATCGCCAAACGTTTTAAATTCATCCGACATAAACACCGGGCGCACCGAACGGCGGCACAGCTCATGGAGTTCCGGGAACATCTCTTTCACCGCCAGTTCCGTTTCGGCGCTCAACTTTTCACTGACGCCAATCTGGCGGATAGCCGCATGAGCAACGGGGTTACGAATCCCCCAGTCCACATAGCTGTTCCAGATATTGCGGGTATGTTCTTTAGGCAGCGTGATGGTGCGATCGAGGTTCTCCAGCATGGTCTGGCAGAGATCCTGCTTCAGGTGCAAATAGAGGGCATTCAGCAGATCGTCTTTCGTAGCAAAGTAACGGAACAGTGTGCCTTCAGCAACGCCCGCGTTACGGGCAATTAACGCCGTTGAGGCGGCAATCCCTGACTGTGCAAATGCAGCGGTTGCTGCTTCCAGTAAGGCCTGTTTTTTATCTTCACTCTTCGGACGTGCCACTAAATTTTTCCTCCTGTCAATTGTAAAAGCCATGATTGAAACACGTGCTCTGCCACGCTGCAACGCGGAATGTCAAAGATCGAAAACGTCTTGACGACTTTATCAGCATATCTATAATGAGTGCTTACTCACTCATAATCAAGCTCAACCCGCGCAAACCATCGGAAGGGGCGCGTATTCGGGTCAGGATATGAAAAGTCTCTCTCTATCTGCGTGGTGTTTGTCATGATTATTGCTTCAGCTGCGAGTTTACCTTTTGTCCTGAACGCCGGATTTGGCCAGCCACCGCAGGGTGAGCAGCTCCCGGAAGTGGAGGCTTCTCCACAGTACCGAGACGGACGATTCCACAATACGCTCCCTACGCCGGGTTATAACGGCGACAAAAATATGCTGGTGGCGATGTGGGAGTTCCTGACCAAAAAAACCGAAAACGCCCGTCCTGCTCAGCCATTGCCGCTGGTGAAAACCGATCTCGCGGGTTTGCCTCTGGAGCAAGACACTCTGGTGTGGCTTGGTCACTCCTCCTGGTATATGCAACTGGCGGGAAAACGTATCCTGATCGATCCGGTGCTCGGTGATTACGCCGCGCCGTTCTCATTCCTCAATAAAGCCTTCGCGGGTGAGTATCCGTGGAACGCGGGCAGTATGCCGGAGGTCGATCTGCTGATTATCTCGCACGATCACTATGACCATCTGGATCACGCCACCATCAGGGCATTACTGCCAAAAGTGAAGCAGGTGGTCACCCCGCTGGGTGTGGGTTCTCATCTGCGCTACTGGGGTATGAAGGCAGAGATTATTGATGAGCGCGACTGGAACCAGTCCGTGCATATCAGTGATGAACTGACGGTGCATGTGCTACCGGCGCGTCACTTCTCTGGACGTGGCATTAAGCGTGACCAGACGCTGTGGGGTAGCTTTATGTTCGTCACGCCAGAGCAGAAGGTTTACTACAGCGGGGATTCCGGTTACGGCCCGCACTTCAGGGCTATCGGTGAACAGTTTGGCGAGGTGGATTTAGCCATCATGGAAAACGGCCAGTACGACCAGGACTGGAAGCACATCCACATGCTACCGGATGAAACCGCGCAGGCCTCGGCGGATCTCAATGCTAAAGCCGTGGTACCGGGACATAACGGGCGCTTTGTGCTGGCGAAACACACCTGGAACGACCCGTTGATCCAGCTGGCAAAAGCCAGCGCGGACAAAAATTATCGGCTGCTGACACCGGAACTGGGCGAGCCTGTCCGGGTGAGTGATACCACCCAGCAATTTCGCGTGTGGTGGGAATAATGATTAATTGTGGAGCAGAGGGGAGCGCAGTATGACTATTTCCGCTCAGGTCATCGACACTATCGTCGAGTGGATCGACGACAACTTGCACCAGCCGCTGCGCATTGAAGAGATTGCCCGTCATGCGGGTTACTCGAAATGGCACCTGCAACGGTTGTTTATGCAGTACAAAGGGGAGAGTCTGGGGCGTTACATTCGCGAACGTAAGCTGCTACTGGCGGCGCGCGACCTGCGTGAATCGAACGAACGCGTGTACGACATCTGCCTGCGTTACGGGTTTGACTCGCAGCAGACGTTCACGCGGGTCTTTACCCGTGCCTTTAACCAGCCGCCTGGAGCCTATCGCAAAGAGAGCCACAGCCGGGCGTATTAGGGCTGAGATGACGAGAATGCCGGGCTGCCACCCGGCTTTTTTGTGCCGGTTACGCCGCCAGTGAAAACCAGCGACGCCAGATGAAACGCAGGACGAAGAATTCAATAGTGCCGAGCAGCAAGAACCACAGGCAGAACAAAATGGTGTAGAGCTGGTTCAGATCGACCAGATGGAAGGTTGCAACCATCTTTTTTGCCAGCACCAGCCCGAGAGAGGGCGCAGGTAACAACAGGCAGGAAAGCAGGGCCATCAGCAGTATGCCCCCTGCGGTTAACAGCGATTCTAACGGGTGTTTCATCTTAATGTTAATCGTCAGTTAAAAACGTTATTGTCGGGCATCGTGTAACGTAAAGCAAAGCAATATATATCAGCCGAAAGGGAGGGGGGTTTATAGACTCGTCGCCCACAGCTCGCAATGTTGTTGTACCAGCGAGGTCAGTGAACCGCTGTCGTTGACAAAATCCCGCATTCGTTGTGCTTCGCTCTTATCCTGTTTCAACATAAGAGCAATTTCCTGAATTGCGCTTGTCGCACCCAGTTTTCCCACTGAGGGGGCAACCCGCTCCAGCAGCCACGCAATATCGTCCGCCACGGTTTTATGCTCTCCGGTATGCACGTCTGTGAGAATACCGTCTAACCCATAGCGACACGCCTGAAAACGGTTAAACCGGTACAGATAGAAAATCTCGCTCCTGGTGTTTGTATGGTCGCGTGGTAGTAGCCAGTGCGATGTCGCCTGAATCAGCCCGGCGATATTAATCGCGTGGGTGAGCGTCAGTGGCGTGTCCATTACCCGTACCTCCACGGTACCAGAAGCGGCAGTAGCCAATCTCATATTACGTTTATCTATAACGTTGCAATCATGGCTGGCTAATAATTTAGTCCCTGATGCCGATAACTTTATTTCTTAATCAATATATGAAGGAACATGTATGTGCTGCGTACGCCCTTTAATGTACCCTCTTTTTTTTCTGTCTATCTTACCGTTTTCTTTCGTGCAAGCTGCTGATAAGCCTGCATTGATAGGTGGTGACACTAACCCCTTGTCTATAACCAGAATCCACGATCGTGTGAATTACATGGTGTCGTTAAAATTCAATAACGGGAAAATGGCTCAGCAATGGCGTTCCGTTGATTGTAAACAGAGCAAGGCACAGCTTCTGTACGAGGATTTACTAAGTGAAGAGGGATATACCAAAGCCCGCTTTTACGGCAACAGCTACCTCCGTTATGCGCCTGCACAGGATGATAAGCAGATGACGGCAGAGGATATCCGTATGGTTTGCCAGCTACCAATAAAAGACGCTCGATGGGAAAGATTATCAGCCACGGATACAGTCGGTATTACCGACCTTGTCGATGTTAACAGCATCCAGCGCGTTGGCGACATTTTATCGGTACGTATGGGATATGATTTTGCAGATACCACCTGGGAACCGCCTTATGACGCACCGATGGAATTAAAGATTGAGCACTACTTATATAACTGTAAAACGCATCAGGGAGATGCTGTCGCCTTAATGAACTTCGACAGTGAGGGACGCGTTACGGACTCACTCATTACTGCAGATATTGTTCGCCGCAAGAGTGACTTCAAAATTAACACGGAAAAAGCACAACGCTTTGAGCAGCTCTGCCAGTTACCAGCAGGAAAAACGTTCACGGCCGAAGGACATTTTATTCCTGCTGCTAACAAGCCAGCATCAACGTTGATGGGGCCCTCAATGCCCGATCTGAACAATAATAATCCACAGTGGCTTAATAAATATCCCCTTTCTGCTGCAGTTGAGCACCAGGCGCAGTCATTGATCAAACCCTGGGCGCTTCCGCACTTTAAACAGGTTCGTTATACCGAAGTAAGCACGCTCGGTAAGATCAAAGTACAGTTGGATGCACAACCGGATGGTTATGTACGCAAACTGGAAGATTATGGTATCTGGACGGTGCAACGTTTAACTTTGGCTAATCAGCTGCAGCTGAAATTCACCATGTCCATCAGTAGTGGTACCGTATTACTCAACAAATTGCAGACGGATATGCATTTCCCGTTAGTGACTGGCCAACGATATCAGGCGGAATGGGATAATATTGATGCTGATAAGAAAGTCACTGCTTCAGCGTTACGCTGTAATGTAACGGGAGAAGGTGATGCACAGAGCATTGCACCTGAGTTTAGTGGGAAATATCTATTAGTTGAGTGTCATGGAACTCATGAAGGGCAGCAGGATAGCCGTGATAAATTAGCCTGGCTGCAAGATCTCAACATCTTCGTCCCGGTCGCTCAGCAATTGGGGAATAAACCTGAAAGTCCGGTGAAACTTGAAAGTGTTAGTGTGATACGTTAATAACAAAAAAGGCTCGCCGCCTTAGCTGGTGGGCCTTTTTTAACCTTCTTGCTGACTTTTTCAATCCCCATCCCCTCTGTCAGCTTACAGGCAAATGTGAACGACTTTTTGTTGATTAACGCACTGTAATTTTAGTAATGCCTACATCAGCAGTGAGAACAATTGCGCTCTCCACATCCACATCTCAGCAGCATTTCGGCTTCTTTCACCCGCTTTAGTGCGCCGCGATATATGGCTCTTTTACAAACTCCGCAAGCAGCCAGACCATATCATGCAGCAATCCGGTCAGTTCCTTCGCCACGCTGGTGGGCAATGTTCCGCCCATCACGGCCTGTGTTAATGCCACCGCATAGTCCACCTGCAACGTTGTTTCTTGCCAGCAGTCCGGGACGCAAGACGCCATCTTTTCCCCCGCAATCAGTTGTTCAACCAGATAAGGCGGAAGCTCTGTATCGCAACGTCCACGCAGGCGCTTAAGTGTCGCCAGTAAACGCGCGCAGAGTGTGGAAAATGTTACCGCGTCGTCAGTTTCAACCAACACGCTCACGTAGGCGGCACAGGCGTCGGCCAGTTCGAAGAGATCCGCAGTATCTGAAAGCTGCAGGTTGATAAGATGGTGAATAACGCTTTCTTCAGAAAGTGAGTAAGAAAAGCCAGGGATAGTAGCCATAAGGCATCCTCTTTGTGTTAAGTGTGTAACCCCCCAAATGAGTTCCTACGCTCGCAGGGGGTAGCGCTGACGGAGGTAGGAATACCGTACACAAAGAAAACGGTCAGCCTTTCGGCTGCTCCGCCAGCGCTACCGTATTCTAACGGGAGGAGCGCTGTCGCGACAAAAAATTGTCGCTTTGTGTACCCCGGGTTCCTACGCCCGATTGCGGATGTGCCGCAACGCAGGCACTTTACGACTGTGAGGAGGGGAAGAAAAGCAATAACCCTGATTTAAATAAGGTAAATTGAAGGTTTGCGAGGCTGCTTCCAGAAAGACCTTACCGGGTGGCGGCGATACGTTACCTGACCGACAAAACCCCTGTCATCATGCCTGCATCGCCAAAAAACGTTTCACCGTGCGGGAACGTTCAAAACGCCGCCAGCAAAGCGCAATATCGGTATAGAGTTCCGGGGTCGTTAACGCATGATAAGTAACATCTGGTGGAGAAATGGCCGCCATCGACTGCGGCACCAGCGCAAACCCGCCACCTGCGGCTACCATGCTGAGGGAAGATGAAAGCTGGGAAGACTGTAGCGTGTGTTGCATATCAATCCCCGCGCGCTCGCAGCATCCGTAAACGCGGTCATAAAGCCCCGGCGCAACATCCTGGGGGAACAAAATTACCGGCGTAGTATTAAGCTGTGCCAGCGTCAGAGAAGGCTGGCCTGCCAGCGGATGCGTGCGGTGTAAAGCCACAACCATCGGTTCCCTGTCGAGTATTTTCAGCTCGAACGCCTTGCTGCTCTCGCACGGCAAGCGGACAAACGCCAGATCCAGCTCTCCCTCGCCCAGCCGGGTCATCAGGGTCGCCATATTGGCTTCCACCTGATGCACCGTGACCGCCGGATTTTGCAGCTGAAACTGACGGATCAGCGCAAAGATATGCGGATGAAATGCATCTGAGCTGGTGATACCAATCGACAGACTGCCAATCAGGCCTCTGGCAATTCCACGGGCTTTTTCCAGCGCGGCATCGCTCATCGCCAGAATTTTGCAGGCATCCTCGTAGAATGCTTCTCCGGCCTCGGTCAGCTCCACACCCCGCGTCAGACGCCGGAACAGGGGCGTCCCCACCTCTTCCTCCAGGCGTTTAATCTGCTGACTGAGCGGCGGCTGAGAAATACCCAGCGATTTAGCCGCTTTGGTGAAGTGTCGCTCGTGTGCCACCGCGACGAAATACCGCAGATAACGAAGTTCCATATCAAAAACGTCTCAAAACAGCATGGTTTCTATATTGGAACTCTCAGCTGAATCGGGTCAACATTTATTTAACCTTTCTTAAAAAAGTTGAAGAGGAAGAGCATGACGACGCATTCATCTGCATGCGACTGTGAGGAGAGTTTGTGTGAAACCCTGCGAGGGTTCTCGGCTCAGCATCCTGACAGCGTGATTTATCAGACATCGCTAATGAGCGCCCTGTTAAGCGGCGTATATGAAGGGGAAACCACCATCGCCAGCCTGTTAACCCGTGGCGATTTCGGTCTGGGTACCTTCAACGAGCTGGACGGCGAAATGATCGCCTTCAGCAGCCAGGTTTACCAGTTGCGCGCCGATGGCAGCGCCCGCGCCGCAAAGCCGGAGCAAAAAACGCCGTTCGCGGTGATGACCTGGTTCCAGCCGCAGTATCGCAAAACGTTCGATACGCCGGTCAGCCGCCAGCAGATCCACGACGCGATCGACCAGCAGATCCCCTCCGATAACCTGTTTTGCGCCCTGCGGATCGACGGCAACTTCCGCCACGCTCACACCCGCACGGTACCGCGCCAGACGCCGCCGTACCGCGCGATGACCGACGTGCTCGACGACCAGCCGGTATTCCGCTTTAACCAGCGCCAGGGCGTGCTGGTTGGGTTCCGCACGCCGCAGCATATGCAGGGGATTAACGTGGCGGGCTATCACGAACATTTCATTACCGATGACCGCCAGGGGGGAGGCCATCTGCTGGATTATCAGCTGGAGAGCGGCGTGCTCACCTTTGGTGAAATTCATAAGCTGATGATCGATCTCCCCGCCGACAGCGCATTTTTGCAGGCCAACCTTCACCCCAGCAACCTTGATGCGGCGATCCGTTCCGTCGAAAACTAACAGGAGAATAACCGTGAACAGTGACAAACATTCACGCCAGTGGGCGCATGGTGCCGATTTGATTGTCGGCCAGCTGGAAGCTCAGGGCGTGAAGCAGGTGTTTGGTATTCCTGGCGCGAAAATCGATAAAGTGTTTGATTCTCTTCTGGATTCGCCCATTCAGCTGATCCCCGTGCGTCACGAAGCGAACGCAGCATTTATGGCGGCAGCGGTAGGGCGGCTGACCGGTAAAGCCGGGGTGGCGCTGGTTACCTCCGGGCCGGGTTGCTCGAACCTTATTACCGGCATTGCCACGGCCAACAGCGAAGGCGATCCGGTTGTTGCGCTGGGCGGGGCAGTGAAGCGGGCAGACAAAGCGAAACAGGTACACCAGAGCATGGATACCGTCGGTATGTTTAGCCCGGTAACCAAATATGCCGTTGAGGTCAGCTCTTCGGATGCCATTGCCGAGGTGGTATCAAACGCGTTTCGCGCCGCCGAGCAGGGCAGGCCGGGCAGTGCCTTCGTCAGCCTGCCGCAGGATATTGTCGACCAGCCTGCCACGGGCGCTATTTTACCGGCGGGCACCTCCGCGCTGATGGGCCCCGCACCTGACGCCGCCATTAACGACGTCGCGCGGCTTATCGAAAAGGCCAAAAACCCGGTGATCTTACTGGGGCTGATGGCGAGCCAGCCCGCCAACAGCACGGCGCTGCATCAGTTGCTGGAGAAAAGCCGCATCCCGGTGACCAGCACCTATCAGGCCGCCGGCGCGGTGAACCAGCAGCACTTTACCCGCTTCGCCGGGCGCGTCGGCCTCTTTAATAATCAGGCGGGCGACCGGCTTTTACATCTGGCCGACCTGATTATCTGCATCGGCTACAGCCCCGTTGAGTACGAGCCAGCCATGTGGAACCGGGGTGATGCCACGCTGGTGCATATCGACGTGCTTCCCGCCTACGAAGAGCGCAACTACGTGCCTGATGTCGAACTGGTTGGTGATATCGCGGCAACGCTCAATGCCCTGGCGGGGCGTATGAGCCGGTCGCTTGAACTTAGCCCACAGGCCACCGAAATTCTTATCGATCGCCAGCATCAGCGGGATCTGCTCGACAGACGCGGCGCATCGCTCGGCCAGTTTGCCCTGCACCCGCTGCGCATCGTGCGGGCCATGCAGGACATCGTCAACAGTGACGTCACGCTCACCGTGGACATGGGGAGCTTCCACATCTGGATTGCCCGCTACCTGTACAGCTTCCGGGCGCGTCAGGTGATGATCTCCAACGGTCAGCAGACGATGGGCGTTGCCCTGCCGTGGGCAATTGGGGCCTGGCTGGTCAACCCGGGCCGCAAGGTGGTTTCCGTTTCCGGTGACGGGGGATTCCTGCAGTCGAGCATGGAGCTGGAAACCGCTGTCCGCCTCAACGCCAACGTGCTGCACATCATCTGGGTGGATAACGCCTACAACATGGTGGCGATCCAGGAAGAGAAAAAATACCAGCGCCTTTCCGGCGTGGAGTTCGGCCCGGTCGACTTCAGGGCCTACGCTGACGCCTTTGGCGCGAAAGGCTTTGCCGTGGAGAGCGCGGCGGCGCTGGAGCCGACGTTGCGTGCCGCAATGGATGTCGATGGGCCTGCCGTGGTGGCGATCCCCGTCGACTATAGCGATAACCCGCTGCTGATGGGCCAGCTCCATCTCAGCCAGATTTTGTGAATCAACATAAGGATAAAGACATGCAAAAAGTTGCCCTCGTTACTGGCTCAGGCCAGGGGATTGGTAAAGCGATTGCGCTGCGCCTGGTCAAAGATGGTTTTGCCGTGGCAATTGCGGATTACAACGAACAGACGGCAAAAACGGTGGCCGATGAAATTGCGAGCAGCGGCGGGAAGGCCATTGCCGTGAAGGTGGATGTCTCAAACCGTGAGCAGGTGTTTGCCGCGGTCGAAAAAACGCGTAAGGCACTGGGCGGATTTGACGTTATCGTCAATAACGCGGGGGTTGCCCCATCCACGCCGATTGAGTCGATCACGCCAGAGATGGTAGACAAGGTCTACAACATCAACGTCAAAGGGGTGATCTGGGGGATTCAGGCGGCTATCGATGCATTCCGTAAGGAAGGGCATGGCGGCAAAATCATCAACGCCTGCTCGCAGGCGGGCCACACCGGTAACCCGGAGCTGGCGGTATACAGTTCAAGCAAGTTCGCCGTACGTGGCCTGACCCAGACCGCCGCGCGCGATCTGGCTCCGCTGGGGATCACCGTGAATGCCTATTGCCCGGGTATTGTAAAAACGCCGATGTGGGCGGAAATCGACAGACAGGTTTCCGAGGCCGCCGGTAAACCGCTCGGCTATGGTACAGAAACGTTCGCGAAACGCATCACGCTGGGCAGATTGTCCGAACCGGAAGACGTCGCAGCCTGTGTTTCTTACCTGGCGAGCCCGGATTCCGACTACATGACCGGTCAGTCACTGCTGATTGACGGCGGCATGGTGTTCAACTAAATAAAAAAATAAGCTCTGACATGAATTTCCCCTGCACATGTGCAGGGGTTTTTTTTGTCTGCGCAGACATTGTGCATTACACTGCGCGCTGCAAAAATTGAGTTAACGATCGACAGACAGGCGGTAGCAACGATGAACGGTACAATCACAACGTGGTTTAAAGATAAAGGCTTTGGATTTATCAAAGATGAAAACGGCGACAACCGCTATTTTCACGTGATTAAGGTCGCTAATCCTGATCTGATCAAGAAAGATGCAGCGGTGACCTTCGAGCCCACCACGAACAACAAAGGCCTTTCCGCCTATGCGGTGAAGGTGATCCCGGAAAGTAAACACCTCTATATTGCGGGCGAGCGCGTGAAGCTCACCTCGATCAAATCCTTCGTGGTGTTTAGCGAAGAAGAGCCCGTGGATACCGGTATCGACAAAGAGAACGCGGTGCTGTCGGTAGGGCTTCTGATGAACAACATCAAGCCGAAGTCGGAGAAGAAGCCGGGCGAAATGCGTGCGGTGAAGAAGCTGGCGATCACCACGTTCCAGAACACGACGCTGATCTTCACCGAAGATGAGATAGACATCGACGCCACGGTGAAACTGCTGAAATAAATCTGCCTGTGCAGAAACGAAAAGCCGGGTGGTGGCTACGCCTGACCCGGCCTACGCCTCTCCCTTTCCCGCACTATAAAACCTGAGCGCCGCACCGCCGGACACGGTCACTCTTTTCGTCTGCTTTTTAACCTGCTATAACAAAACCCTTACCTTTCAGGGAGTCTCTGCCGTGCCGGAAATCAATCAACATGGTCAAACCGTTAACGATATCGTGCCCGACTGGAAAGGGGCGCGCACTCTGACCCGTACGCCGCTGACGGGCCAGTACTGTCGGCTGGAGCCGCTGGATGCCAGCCTCCATGCCGCCGATCTGTTTGATGCCTACGCACTGGGTGATGACAGCGACTGGACGTGGCTTTCCAGCACGCAGCCTGTGAGCGTGGAGGAGACGGCACGCTGGGTGCTCGATAAAGTGATGGACGACGAGCTGGTGCCTTATGCCGTCATCGACTTACGCACCGCGCGCGCTGTGGGGCTGGTGAGTTATCTGACCATTGAGCAGATGCTGGGCTCGGTGGAAATCGGCCACGTGACCTGGTCGCGGAAAATGAAGGGCTCCAGGCTTGGTACTGAAGCGGTGTGGCTGTTGCTGAACAATGCCTTTGAGCACGGGTATCGGCGGCTGGAATGGAAGTGCGATTCGATGAATGTCGCCTCACGGAACGCGGCCGAGCGGCTGGGGTTTGTCTGGGAAGGGCGACTACGTCAGAAGCTGGTGCGTAAAGGACGCAACCGCGACAGCGATATGCTTTCTATTATTGATGGTGAATGGCCGGAGCGTGACGCGGTGCTGCGTGCCTGGCTGGCAGCGGAGAATTTTGACGGGGAAGGGCGGCAGGTTAAACGGTTAGAGGCGTTTCGGGGATAGTTGTTCACACTCCGTGTGATAAACCGGACAGCCTCGTACTTTTCTCACTGGTCAGCGTAAAAACGCTCCCGTTAACTCTCTTCCAGGCGAGGGTAAAATGCTTACCCTCGTTAAACTCCCCCACTGTACGTGACAGCGCCAGGGTCAGGCTCTTGTCATCCAGCGCAATCACTTGCGCACAATCGAACCCCATATACACACCCGCGTGGGGGAACAGCGCTTTAAACACACTTTCTTTCGCACTGAACGTGAGCGTCAGCGCCAGTCCGAAAGGGTAACCGGACTGCAACAGGCATGTCTCTTCCTGGGCATTAATCACCCCATCCTTAATCTCCTTCGCTTCACGCTCGGGCAGGATCGCTTCGCAATCAATCCCTGTCAGCAGATGTTGATCGCGGACGGCAATCGCCATTGCCTGGACACCGCTGTGGGTAATGCTGCCTGAAATCCCTTCCGGCCAGAGTGGTTCACCACCGGAACCGATGCCCGGGAGTGTGTGCTCGTTGAGGGCGTGCAGCGCGTGTGCAGCGGCAATGCGTCCGGCCAGATGATCGGTTTTACGTTTACGTCCGGCGTGGGTCAAATGCGCGTGGTGAGGGAGCCAGAGGAGATCGGCGTCGGTGAAGGTAGTGGGATCAAATTCGACGTGGTGGACGGTTTGTCCGGCAAGAAGAAAAGTGGAATAAGTTGTGTGCATTTTCCCTCGCTCAGACCCTCTCCCCAAAGGAGAGAGGGAATGGTTACCTTAAAAACGCGTATTCACGCTCATATACCAGGTTCGACCCGGTTCATTATACGTGTATGCACCAGCACCGTACATATAGGCACCGGTGGCGGCGTTACCCGTGGTCTGGGCATTACCCGCACGCCACTGACGTTTGTCGAAGACGTTATCCACGCCGCCGGTCAGGCTGACGTTTTTGGTCATGTCCCAGGTCGCACTCAGGCCAACGATGCTGTACGGACTGACCTCGTCTTTCTCGGAGCCGGTCACAGGCTGGCCTTTATAGTTGTATTTCTTCGGCTGCTGCTTGCCGTACCAGGTGAAGGTCGACTGCAGCGAGACATCCTGGTGAACCTGCCAGCTCAGGGTGGAGTTCAGCGTGTACTCCGGGATGATCGACAGACGGTCGCCGGTCTCCTTGTTCTTACTTTGCAGCATCCAGGTGATGTTGTTCGTCCAGTTAACCGTGTCACTGACCGGCACGTTCAGCGTACCTTCCAGACCTTCTACCACCGCCTTCGGCACGTTTTCCCACTGATAGATATCGGTCTGAACTTTACCGGAAGAGGTGTGGCCAATCGGCGTATAGCCCGCTTCAATTTTGTCGCGGTAGTCGTTACGGAACCAGGTCACGCCCGCCAGCCAGCCGTCGCGTTTCCACTCCAGACCAATCTCTTTGTTGATACTGGTTTCGGCTTTCAGATCATCGTTACCCATCATGTAACAACCCACGCCGTCACTGCTTGCGTAGCAACCCTGGCCTTTGCTGTACAGCAGGTAGTTCGGGTTAGTCTGGTACAGGCTCGGTGCTTTGTAGGCGCGGGCGATACCCATCTTCAGGGTGAAGTCATTCCCCAGACCTTGTGACAGGTTCAGCGACGGGCTCCAGTTGTTACCCACAATGGTGTGGTGATCGAAGCGCAGCGCCGGGGTCAGCATGGTGCTGTCGGTCAGCTCCATGTTGTTTTCGGCAAACAGGGAGAAAATTTCTGCCGAGGTGTACGGGCTGCGATCGTTGCTCATGCCCGGGATGGTCCCGCCCTGCAGGGTTTGCGTGAAGGAGGTGGCGTCTTTCATACGCTGCTGGTTCCACTCAGTACCCAGCGTCAGGTTCTGGTTGACCAGGAAATCAATCGGCAGGTTGATTTCGCTGTGCAGCATCACGTCAGCCAGGTCGGTATCGGTGAATTTATCGCTGTTGAACAACCCTTCCAGGCCGCCCGCCAGGCCTTCGCCAAGACGCGAGTTGCGGGTGTGCTCGTACTGTGCCCAGTTGCTGGTGGTGATGCCGTTATCCCAGCCACCATTCCAGGTCACTGCAAAATTCTGGCGATAGATTCGGTTAGTCTCTTTGCCGTAGTTTTTCTTCACCAGCGCGTTGTCGTTGTTGGTGTTCTGGGTGTCACCCGCGTAGAGGTTGTTCTGGCGGCTGTAGCCCGCTTCAAACTCCAGGGATTGCATTGGCGCAAAGTCCCAGCGCACCACGCCGTTGATGTCTTTGTTTTCCACCCCTTCACGACCGGCTGGCAGCGTGTTGGCATAGATACCGGTGCGGTCGGACTGGTGGCCCTGGTTGATGTCCCAGGCATCGGCCTGCGTTTTGTCCAGGTTACCGTACATGCGGAAGCTGAAATCGCCGCCCAGCGGGCCGCTCAGGCTGAAGTTGGTACGTTTGGTGGAGCCTTCGTCCTTGTGCTCTGGCGCATTCAGGTAGGTGTTCCAGGAACCGTGCCACTGGTCGTCAAATTTTTTGGTGATGATGTTTACCACCCCCCCAGCCGCACCGTTGCCGTAGCGTGCCGCGGCCGGGCCACGGATCACTTCGATGCGTTCGACCATCTCCGGCGGTACCCAGCCAGTATCACCGCGGGTATCGCGTTCACCGCGCCAGCCCAGACGAATGGAGTTACGGCTGGTGACGGGTTTGCCATCAATCAGGATCAGGGTGTTTTCCGGGCCCATACCGCGGATATCAATCTGACGGTTGTTGCCGCGCTGGCCGCTGGTGGAGTTACCGGTCAGGTTAACGCCCGGCATGGTGCGGATGATTTCGGCCACGTCGCGGGCGGGGGGATTTTTACGGATTTCATCGGCCGTGATGGTCGACACACCCGGTGCCTGCAGGTTTTGCTCTGCGGCGGTGATCACCATCGTATCTTCGTGCTGCGCGGTGGTGGTGGCGGTTTTGTCGTCCGCCAGCGCGGGCAGCGCGACGCCGTAAATCCCTAAGTTGACCAGCAAGGCCAGAGAGTGAATCTTCTTATTCATTGTACGTCCTGCTTTTCGCGCCGCTTCCTCCTGGCTCCATTCCCGAAGGGGAGAGGAGGCGGCATGTTGTCACCCGCATTTTGTGTAAGCCGCCCTGTCCCCGGGCGCACACAACGCTGGCATGGTTATTTTATGAACGCGCTTCCCACAGCGCGGGCACTACGCTATTGCAAATGCAAATAGTTATCAATAATATTATCAATATATTTTGTCTTGTAACAAAAAAGACTCTCTAAACATGAGGTTATAAGGGTGACGGCGTTAACAACGGGAAGTGAAGCCTGGTGGCAGTCGAAAAACGGCCCCGAATGGGTGCGAGAGCAGGAGAGTTATCGCGTGACGTTCTGGTGGCGCGACCCGGCCGGCACGCAAAAATCATCGGCGGTGAAGCGCGTCTGGCTCTATATCACTGGCGTGACCGATCACCATCAAAATGCCTGTCCGCAATCCCTTGAACGCATTCCCGATACTGACGTCTGGCAGTGGCAGGGTGAGTTCAGCCCGCGGTGGCGCGGCAGCTACTGTTTTATCCCTTCCGGGAATGAACATGATTTTGCCGATGCGGTCTTTCACGGTGAGCAGCCCGACCGCATGGCGCTACGCGAAGGCTGGGGCAGGCTGCTGTCACACGCGGTTTCCGACCCACTGAATCCCCAAAGCTGGCGCGGCGGGCGCGGCCATGCGGTGTCGGCGCTGGAAATGCCTGAGGCACCGGTACAGCCTGGCTGGAACCGTCCTGATGCGCCGTACAGCCCGCCGGCTTGTATTGAATGGAACAGCGATCGGCTGGGTAATCGTCGCTGCGTCTGGATTTTTACCACCGGCGATGCAAACCCGGATCGCCCGCTGGCGGTGCTGCTCGACGGGCAGTTCTGGGCCGAAAGTATGCCCGTGTGGCCCGCGCTGACGGCGCTCACTGACGAAGGCAAACTGCCGCCTGCGGTTTATGTCTTAATCGACGCGATCGATATTGCGCACCGCAGCCGCGAGCTGACCTGTAACCCCGATTTCTGGCTGGCGGTGCAGGAAGAGCTTCTCCCACTTGTGAAAACGACCACGCCATTCAGCGACCGATCTGACCGGACGGTGGCTGCGGGCCAAAGCTTTGGCGGACTCTCTGCGCTCTATGCTGGCCTCAACTGGCCGCAGCGCTTTGGCTGTGTGCTCAGCCAGTCTGGTTCGTACTGGTGGCCGCAGCGTGGCGCGCCGCAGGAGGGGGTGTTGATTGAACAACTTAAAGCGGGTGAAAAAACTGCACACGGGCTGCGCATTGTCCTTGAGGCCGGGCGCAACGAGCCGCTTATCTTCCGCGCAAATCAGGCGATTTACGCCGAACTACAACACACTCAGCAACCGGTTATCTGGCGTCAGGTTGACGGCGGACACGATGCACTTTGCTGGCGCGGTGGGCTGACGCAGGGGCTGATGACGCTCTGGCAGCCGCTTACTCAATAACGGAGTCTGTATGGAATTCAGTAATCCTTTCGATGATCCGCAAGGACAGTTTGCCATTTTGTGTAACGACCAGGCGCAGTACAGCCTGTGGCCGCAGCAGTGCGCGTTACCTGCGGGCTGGCGTGTGGTCTGTGAACCGCAATCCCAGGACGCGTGCCAGCAGTGGCTGACAGAACACTGGCAAACGCTTGAACCGTCTCATTTTGCGGGGGAGAACGCATGAGCCAACATCTTCCTCTTGTTGCCGCCCAGCCGGGGATCTGGATGGCGGAGCAACTTTCCACGTTGCCAAACGCCTGGAGTGTAGCGCACTACACTGAGCTGAAAGGCGACATAGACGCACCGTTGCTGGCAAAAGCCATTGCGGCGGGCCTGATGCAGGCTGATACGCTGCGCATGCGCTTCATGGAAGATAACGGTGAAGTGTGGCAGTGGGTCGATGAATCTATGACGCTGCCGGAGCCGTCTGTTGTGAAGGCGGGCTCCCACACCGCCGCCGTGGCGCTGATGGAAGCCGATCTCCGGCAAAACCTGCGCGTGGACAGCGGTCAGCCGCTGGCGTTTCACCAGTTGATTCAGGTGGGTGAACGCCACTGGTACTGGTATCAGCGTTATCACCACTTAGTGGTCGATGGCTTCAGTTTCCCGGCCATTACCCGTCAGATAGCCGCCATCTACACCGCATGGGAAAATGGCGAAACCCTGCCATCTTCTCCGTTTACCCCGTTTGCTGAGGTGGTGGAAGAGTACCAGCGCTACCGCAACAGCGAGGCGTATCCGCGTGACGGTGCCTTCTGGGCAGAGCAGCGTAAGCAGCTGCCTGCTCCGGTATCGCTCTCATCCGCACCGCTGCCGGGGCGTGCGGCAACGACTGATATTCTGCGCCTGAAAATTGCCGCCGACAGTCGCGCCTTTAGCCAGCTTACCCAGGCCGCCGGGCAGGTGCAGCGCACCGATCTGGCTCTCGCGCTGGTGGCGCTGTGGCTGGGTCGTCTGACCGGACGGCTGGACTACGCCGCCGGGTTTATCTTTATGCGTCGCATGGGGTCAGCCGCGCTGACGGCTACCGGTCCGGTGCTTAACGTACTGCCGCTGGCGGTCAACATCTCCCCGCAGGAAAGTCTGCCGGAGCTGGCGCTGCGCCTGGCAAACCAGCTCAAAAAAATGCGCCGTCATCAGCGCTACGATGCCGAACAGATCGTCCGCGACAGCGGGCGCGCGGCCGGAGATGAAGCGCTGTTTGGCCCGGTGCTGAACGTTAAAGTGTTCGATTATCAGCTGGATATTGACGGCGTGGAGGCCACCACCCATACGCTGGCGACCGGCCCGGTAAACGATCTTGAACTGGCGCTGTTCCCGGACGAACAGGGCGGCCTGAGCATTGAGATCCTCGCCAGTCGGCAGCGTTACGATACCACCACGCTGACCCGTCACGCGGCGCGTCTGAATGCGATGCTGGCACAGTTTGCCGCCAACCCGGATCTGCGTTGTGGCGAGGTTGAAACGGTATCCGGAGATGAATACCAGCAGCTTGCGCGTATCAACGATACGGGCAAAGCATTGCCTGTCACCACGCTGGCCGGGCTGGTGGCGGAACAGGCGCATAAAACGCCGGATGCCCCGGCGCTGGCCGATGCGCACATCGAACTGAACTATCGCCAGATGCGCGAGCAGGTGGTGGCGCTGGCAACCTTGCTGCGTGAACGCGGCGTGAAGCCGGGTGACAGCGTGGCGGTAGCACTGCCGCGCTCGGTATTTCTGACGCTGGCCCTGCACGGTATCGTGGAGGCGGGGGCCGCGTGGCTGCCGCTGGACACCGGCTACCCGGACGATCGTCTGCGCATGATGCTGGAAGATGCAAAACCGTCGCTGCTCATCACTACTGATGAACAACGCTCGCGCTTTCACGATCAGCCCGTAGAGATATTGAGTTACAACACACTCTTGCCTGCGACGGACGGTAAGCCGCTGAACCTGGCAAAACCAGAGCAGACGGCCTATATCATCTTCACGTCTGGCTCGACCGGTCGCCCGAAAGGGGTGATGGTAGGACATACCGCCATCGTTAACCGCCTGAAGTGGATGCAGGATCACTACCCGCTGGATACGCACGACGTGGTGGCGCAGAAAACGCCGTGCAGTTTTGACGTGTCGGTGTGGGAGTTCTGGTGGCCGTTTATCGCCGGGGCGAAACTGGTGATGGCCGGGCCGGATGCTCACCGCGATCCGCAGGCGATGCAGAGCTTCTTCGCGCAATACGGTGTCACCACTACCCACTTTGTGCCGTCGATGCTGGCAGCGTTTGTTGCCTCGCTGACGCCGGAAAATGCCGACTGCTGCAAAACGCTGAAACAGGTATTCTGCAGTGGGGAAGCGCTGCCCGCCGAACTGTGCCGCGAGTGGGAGCAACTGACCCGCGCGCCGCTGCATAACCTCTACGGCCCAACGGAAGCGGCGGTGGACGTGAGCTGGTATCCGGCGTTTGGCCCGGAACTGGCGGCGACAGAGGGTAACAGCGTGCCGATTGGCTTCCCGGTGTGGAACACGGGGCTGCGCATTCTGGATGCGATGATGCGCCCGGTGCCGTTTGGGGTGGCAGGCGATCTGTATCTCACCGGGGTCCAGCTTGCGCAGGGCTATCTCGGACGTCCGGATTTAACCGCCAGCCGTTTTATTGCCGATCCTTTTGCGCCAGGTGAGCGCATGTATCGCACCGGTGATGTGGCCCGCTGGCTGGATAACGGCGCGGTGGAGTATTTAGGGCGCAGTGACGATCAGCTGAAAATTCGCGGCCAGCGTATTGAGCTGGGTGAAATTGACCGGGCGATGCTTTCATTACCGGACGTGGCGCAGGCCGTGGCGCATGCCTGCGTGTTTAATCAGGCTGCGGCAACGGGCGGGGATGCGCGTCAGCTGGTGGGGTATGTGGTGTCTGAATCGGGATTACCTCTGGACAGGGCCGCGCTGCTTGAGTCGCTCAAAGCGCAACTGCCGCCGCACATGGTGCCGGTCGTGCTGCTGCAAATCAGTGCGTTGCCTTTAAGTGCGAACGGTAAGCTCGACCGAAAAGCATTGCCGCTGCCAGAGCTGACCAGCAAAACCTCCGGTCGTGCGCCACAGACGGAAACCGAAATGGCGGTGGCTCAGGCGTTTGTCGGGCTACTGGGCTGTGAGGTGAACGATATCGAAGCCGATTTCTTTGCCCTCGGCGGCCACTCGCTGCTGGCGATGCGTCTGGCCGCTCAGCTCAGCCGCGCATTCACCCGTAAGGTGACACCGGGGCAGATTATGGTGGCATCAACGGTCAGCAAACTCAGCACATTGCTGGACTCGCCGATAAGCGACGAGCAGGTGCAGCGTCTGGGTTATGAAACCATTCTGCCGCTGCGTGAAAGCCATGGCCCGACGCTGTTTTGCTTCCATCCGGCGTCCGGTTTTGCCTGGCAGTTTAGCGTGCTGGCGCGCTATCTCAGCCCGCGCTGGTCAATCACCGGCATCCAGTCTCCGCGACCAGAAGGGCCAATGCAGCAGTGCGCCGATCTGGATGGCGTGATTGGGCATCATCTGGCGACACTGCGCAGGGAGCAGCCGCGCGGGCCATATTATTTGTTGGGTTATTCTCTTGGCGGCACGCTGGCGCAGGGGGTTGCCGCGCGTCTGCGTGAGCAAGGTGAAACGGTCGCATTCCTCGGCCTGCTGGATACCTGGCCACCGGAAACGCAAAACTGGGCGGAGAAAGAGGCCAATGGTCTTGACCCGGCAGTGCTGGCGGAAATCGAACGTGAGCGCCAGGCGTTTATCGCCGCGCAGCAGGGGCAGGGTTCCGGCGAGTTGTTTAACGCCATCGAAGGCAACTACGCCGATGCGGTACGCTTGCTCACCACGGCACACAGTTCACGCTTTGACGGCAAAGCGACGCTGTTTGTTGCCGGGCGCACGCAAACGATGGATCCACAGGTCGCCTGGGCACCGTGGGTGGGTGGGCTTGAGGTTTACAGCCAGGATTGCGCCCACGTGGATATCATTTCGCCGCAGGCGTTTGAGAAGATTGGGCCGGTATTGAAGGACATATTGGGATAGTGTAAATCCTCCCCTCACTCTAACCCTCCCCCGATAGGGGCGAGGGGATAGTTTGCTCCCTCTTCCTGTGGGAGAGGGTTGGGGTGAGGGCATCAGACCGCACGTTTCCCTAGCGGAACCACCAGCGGCGTACCCGCCACCGGATCGTCAATAATCATGCAGCGCATGCCGTAGATCCGCTCGATCAGCTCCGGCGTCACAATCTCTTTTGGCGCGCCCTGCGCCACAATCTCGCCGTCGCGCAATGCAATCAAATGCGTGGCATAACGGCACGCCTGGTTCAAATCATGCAGTACTGCCGCCAGCGTGTAGCCCTGCGTACGGTTCAGGTCGCTCAGCAGTTCCAGCAGGTCAATCTGATGGCTGATATCCAGCCACGTGGTGGGCTCGTCCAGCAGCATAATGGCGGTTTCCTGCGCCAGCACCATTGCGATCCACGCCCGCTGACGCTGGCCCCCGGAAAGGGTATCCACGCTTTGTAATGCGAGGTCGGTGATGCCTGTCGCCTGCATCGCCCGGTTCACCGCGTCATCGTCCTCTTTGCGCCAGCGGGTAAACAATGGCTGGTGCGGGTAGCGCCCGCGGGAGACCAGCTCCTGCACGGTGATGTCTCCCGGCGTGGTGGCGTTTTGTGCCAGCAGCCCGATACGCCGCGCCACCTCTTTGCTGGCAAAGCGCTGGATCTGCTCGCCGTCGAGAAACACGCTGCCGTCAACCGGTGTCATCAGGCGGCTGAGGGTGCGCAACAGTGTCGATTTGCCGCAGCCGTTCGGGCCGATGATCGCCGTGAAATGGCCGTCAGGAATGGCGACGCTCAGGTTGCGGGCAATGATTTTTTTGCCATAGCCGAGGGTTAAGTTTTCGCCGCGCAAGCGGGTTACTGAGTCGGTCATTTCTTGCGTGACTCCTGAACTAACAAAACGATGAGGTAAATACCACCGAGGCTGACGGTCACCACGCCTACCGGTAGCTGATACGGCATAAACAGCTGTTGGGCGCAGAGGTCGGCAGCCAGCAATAACAGGGCACCGCACAATGCTGCCTGGGTTAACCCCCAGCGCGCCGTCCCGCTGAGGCGTCGCGCAATATGGGGAGCCACGAGGGCGATAAATGAGATCGGTCCGGCGATGGCGGTGGCGGCAGCGGTCAGTAAAACGGCCACCAGCATCAGCATCAGGCGCGAACGCTCAACGCCCACGCCGAGCGCGCAGGCGCTGTCGTCGCCCATCTCCAGCAGGCGCATGCGTCGCACCAGCAGGATCGCGCCAATAAACATCAGCAGGATCAGCGGCGCGGCGGGCCAGGTCTTGCTCCACGTCAGGCCGTTCAGCGAACCGGCGTACCACAGCCCGGCGGAGAGCGCGGTTTCCAGCGAAGCCTGCAGTAGCAGCCAGGTGTTGAAGGCCATCAGCATGGCGCGCACGCCGATACCGATAATGATCAGGCGGAAGGTGTCGATACCATTTCGCCACGCGAGCGCCCAGATGAGCAGGGAGGTCAAAATGCCGCCAGCCATCGCCGTAACGGTAATGGCCGTCAGGTGCTGACCAAACAGCACCATCGCCACCAGCACACCGCTCCATGCGCCGGTATTGAGGCCCATCACGTCCGGGCTGCCCAACGGGTTACGCATCAGCGACTGGAATATCGCACCACTGACGCCAAGCGCCGCGCCCACCAGAATGGCCATCGCCACGCGCGGCAGCCGCCATTCGGTGACCACCATCGTGATATTGCGTGGCGCACTGCCGAGCAGCGCGTGAAAGACCTGGGTAAAATCGAGCATCACCGCGCCGCTGCGCAGGCTCCAGACCGCCAGCAGTACAATGGCGAACGCCAGCAGGGAGACGCTGGTGACTAAACGACGGGATGGAGCCATCATGCGCCACCTCCGCGTTTACGCCGTACGAGGAAAATCAACACAGGGGCACCGATAAAGGCGCTGACCACCGAAACGCGCAATTCACCGGGAACCAAAAGACGACCGAGAATATCGGCAAACAGCAACAGAGCAGGCGTGGCAAGCAGCGTAACGGGCAAAGACCAGCGGTGATCTGCCCCCACCAGCCAGCGCGCCATATGCGGCATCATCAGACCGATAAAGGCAATCGGGCCGACCACGGCGGTTGCACTGCCGCACAGAATGGTGATCGTCAGTAAACCTGTTAACTGCGTGCGCGCCACGCGGTTACCGAGTGCGGTGGCTGTGTCGCTGCCGAGGCTCAGGCTGTTCAGCGCCCGGCTTAAAAACAGCGCCACGGCGGCGGCGATAATCACCGGGATCATCACCACTTTTAAGGTGTCCAGTGTGCGGATATCCAGTGAGCCGGCCTGCCAGAAACGCAACTGATCGTAGACGTCCGGGTTGAGCAGGGCGATGCCGTTGGATAACCCTTCCAGCACGGCGGCAAGCGCCACGCCTGCCAGCGTTAAGCGTACCGGACTAAGTTGTCCGCCGCCCTGGCTGCCGGTAAAGGCGACGACCAGTGAGGCTGCCAGCGCGCCGCAAAAGGCCATCATCAGCTGCTCCGACGGCGAACTAAACCCGAACAGCGCTGCGCCGAGCACAATCGCAAAGCTGGCTCCAGAGTTGACGCCGAGAATACCGGGGTCAGCCAGCGGGTTACGGGTGAGGGTTTGCATCAGGGCACCCGCCAGTCCCAGTGCGCCACCGGCCAGTAATCCGGCAAGCGTGCGGGGTAAACGGGCGTCCAGCACGATGGTGCAGTCGGCGCTCTGGCAGGTGCCGGAGAGTGCATCGACAATAACGGACGCGGGCAGCGGCTTCGCGCCAACCAGCAGACTGAGTGCAATCGCAAGGATCAACAGTAGCAATAAAACGGGCACCGCAACGGCGCGCACCGCAGAAGAGGAAAACGACATAGCAACATCCATGATTTGATAATGATAGTAATTATCGTTATCTATCTTATTTGGCTATGTTAGCATGTGCGCCCATGAAATTGGTAGATCGTTAGACCTCAGGGCCTTGTCATGAATCAAAAATCCTGGCTGATCAACCTCAGCCTGCTTAAAACGCATCCGGCGTATCGCGCTGTTTTTATCGCCCGTTTTATCTCCATTTTATCCCTCGGCCTGCTCGGCGTGGCCGTGCCGGTACAGATCCAGACCCTGACTCACTCCAGCTGGCTGGTGGGGTTATCCGTTACGTTAACGGGTGGGGCGATGTTTATCGGTCTGATGATTGGCGGCGTGCTGGCGGACAGGTACGAACGTAAAAAACTCATCCTGCTGGCGCGGGGTACCTGCGGCGTGGGGTTTGTCGGGTTGTGTCTGAACGCCATGTTGCCGGAGCCATCATTAATGGCGATTTATGCCCTGGGGTTGTGGGATGGCTTTTTCGCATCGTTAGGCGTGACGGCGCTGCTGGCGGCTACGCCTGCGCTGGTGGGGCGTGAAAACCTGATGCAGGCGGGAGCGATTACGATGCTCACCGTGCGCCTGGGATCGGTGATTTCACCGATGGTCGGTGGTTTATTGCTGGCAACCGGCGACGTGGCGTGGAACTACGGGCTGGCGGCGGCGGGAACCTTTATCACCACGCTCACGTTGCTGCGCTTACCGCTTCTGCCACCACCGCCGCAACAGCGCGAACATCCGCTGAAATCACTGATGGCGGCGATCCGTTTTCTGTTCAGCAACCCGCTGATTGGCGGCATTGCGTTGCTGGGTGGTTTGCTGACGATGGCGAGCGCCGTGCGCGTGCTCTATCCGGCGCTGGCGGGTGAGTGGCAGATGAGCGCCCCGCAGATTGGCGTGTTATATGCGGCAATCCCACTTGGCGCGGCGTGCGGCGCGCTCACCAGCGGTAAGCTGGCACAGAGTGCGCGTCCGGGGTTGATTATGCTGGTGGCGACGCTGGCCTCGTTTATCGCTATTGGCTTCTTCAGCCTGATGCCGGTGTGGGCGCTGGGCGTGCTCTGCCTGGCAATCTTTGGCTGGCTGAGTGCGATCAGTTCATTGTTGCAATACACCCTGATCCAGACCCAGACGCCGGAAGGGATGCTGGGGCGCATTAACGGTCTGTGGACGGCGCAGAACGTGACGGGTGATGCCATCGGCGCGGCGATCCTCGGCGGGCTGGGCGCGATGATGACGCCGGTGGCGTCAGCGAGCAGCAGTGGGTTTGCGCTGGCGGTTGTCGGGGGGATTTTGTTGCTGGTGTTGGCGGAGCTGCGACGGTTCAGGCAGGAAGTTGTGTTGAACGACAGTGCGGCCTGATGCCTTCATTCCCGTCCTCTCCCACAGGGAGAGGACGGGTTAATGCCCTACTTAAACAACGAATCCAGTCTGTCTAATACCCGCATCGCGCTGTAATAATCCAGGCGGAATGTCTCCGTTCCCAATGCCCAGACGCGCTTGTTCTGCACCGCAGGCAGGTGTGCCAGCAGCGGGTTGGCGTAAATTGCGTCCACATCCTTTTGGTCACCGGCAAACAGGAACAACCCTTCACCGTTCAGACCCGTCGCCAGGTTTTCGCCACCCAACTGGATGATGTCGTGGCGTTGGCCCTGGCTTTTGGAGGTATGTAACCCGGCGGGCAGCTCAGCCAGCGTAAAGCCCAGCTGGTGGAGCAACTGACCCTGTGCAGATTCCGTCGTCCACAGGTTGGCGCTGTGCGCGGCGGCGGTGTAGACAATGGCGTTGACCGGCTGCGGTGGCAGCGTCATTTGCTGCTTCACCCGGGCGAGTTGCTTATCAAATTCCGCAATGCGTTCTGCGGCCTGTTTTTCCTGGCCGGTAATTGTACCCAGCTGTGTTAACAGTGCCTGCCAGCTTTTGTCGTCGTAATTGATAACCAGAACAGGTGCGATGGCGGAAAGCTGATCGTACAGCGCCAGTGCGGAATCTCCGCCGGTGGCGCTGATTAAAATCAGGTCCGGCATCCGGGCAGCGACGGCCTCGGCGCTCGGCTCACCAATATACAGCCGTGCAAGCTTGCGCTGTTTCGCAATATCACCCCACTGGCGCAGGAAGCCCTGTGCATCCGCCACGCGGTTATTTGGCGTTGTGGCTCCGCTGGCGATGACGGGGGCATCGATTGCCAGCAGGGAGCCGGTTAAGGTCACGCTGGTGGAGACAATGCGCAGCGGTTTGCTTTTCATGGTGTGCGTACCGTGGCTGTCAGTCACCTGACGAGGCCAGTCGGCGGCGGTCGCTGAGGTTAGTCCTAAAACAAAAAGTCCGGTTAAAAGCAGGGCATTACGACAAATAGCGGGCAGTTTCACAAAGCGGCATCCTGTTTTTTATGAAGTTAATGATTCTCATTTTCACGATTGCAGCGAAGGGATGCAAGCGATAGTCGCACAAGTTGTTCTCTCTGTGGTTGACACCAGGACACTCTGCGATTAGGTTAGCCATCGAAAATATAAATGATAATCATTATTACTGCCTTTATCATTTCAGGAGGATGATATGGATACGTCCCTGGCTGAGGAAGTTCAGCACACCGCGACCACGCTGCAATCAGACAGCTTTTTCTTTATGTCGCCTTATCGCAGTTTTACCACGTCAGGTTGTTTTGCCCGTTTCTCCGAATCCGCCGTTGGCGGCGACGATCCGGCTGGCAATTTCCAGCAAAAATTAGCCCAGGCTTTCCGGAACGCGAAAGCCAGCGGCATTGCCCATCCTGTCATGGTGGGCGCTATTCCATTCGATACCCGCAAACCGTCGTCACTGTTTATTCCGCAAAGCTGGCAGACATTCTCTCGCCCGGCGCGTCAGCAGTCCGCCCGCTATTTCTCCGGCGCGCAGGCGCTGAATGTGGCAACACGGGCTGAGATCCCTCCGCAGTTGGTTTTCGAAGAGATGGTGGCACGTGCGGCGGCGCTTACCGCCACGCCGCAGGTGAACAAAGTGGTGTTGTCGCGCCTGATTGAGATTGCGACTGACGAGAAGATTGATAGCAGCGCCTTGCTGGAACGGCTGATTGCGCAGAACCCGGCCAGCTTTAATTTCCACGTGCCGCTGGAAGATGGCGGTGTGTTGCTCGGTGCAAGCCCGGAGCTACTGTTGCGCAAAGAGGGCGCGCGCTTTAGCTCGCTGCCACTGGCAGGCTCCGCACGCCGTCAGCCGGATGACATGCTGGATCGCGAAGCGGGCAACAAGCTGCTGGCGTCAGAAAAAGACCGTCACGAGCATGACCTGGTCACGCAGGCGATGAAAGCCATTCTGGAGCCGCGCAGCCATCATCTGAGCATGCCAGCTTCACCGCAGCTCATCACCACGCCGACGTTGTGGCATCTGGCAACACCGGTGGAAGGGGATGCGCGGGAAAACGAAAACGCGCTGACGCTGGCCTGTCTGCTGCACCCGACCCCTGCGTTGAGCGGTTTCCCTCACCAGGCAGCAAAACAGCTGATTGCCGAACTGGAACCGTTTGACCGCGAACTGTTTGGCGGCATCGTCGGCTGGTGCGACAGCGAAGGTAATGGCGAGTGGGTGGTGACCATCCGCTGCGCGCGTTTGCATGAGAAGTCCGTTCGCCTGTTTGCGGGCGCGGGTATTGTGCCAGCGTCCTCTCCGGTGGGGGAGTGGCGAGAAACCGGCGTGAAGCTCTCCACCATGCTGAATGTTTTTGGTTTGCATTAAGGAGCACTCATGACCATTCCCTTTACCCGCTGGCCTGAGGATTTTGCCCGGCGCTACCGTGAAAAAGGCTACTGGCAGGATCGGCCATTAACTCACATCCTGACCGATCGCGCAGACAGCGACACGGTCGCTATCATTGACGGCGACCGCCGCTTTACCTGGCGCGAATTCAACCAGGCAGTGAACAACCTGGCGTCAATGTTACAGGCACAAGGTCTGCAGCGCGGCGAGACGGCGCTGGTGCAGCTTGGCAACGTGGCCGAGTTCTACATCACTTTCTTCGCGCTGCTACAGGTGGGCGTGGCTCCGGTCAATGCGCTCTTTAGTCATCAGCGTAACGAACTGAACGCCTATGCCGCGCAGATCAAACCAGCACTGCTGATTGCCGATCGCGAGCATGCATTGTTTACGGGTGATAGCTTCCTCAATACCTTTACCGATGAATACCGCTCGGTGCGCGTCGTGCTACTGCGCGGTGATAAGGGGGATCATGCCCTGGAAGCCGCGATTGCGCGCCCGGCGGATCGTTTCATTCCCAACCCAACCCCAGCCGATGAAGTGGCGTTTTTCCAGCTATCCGGCGGCAGTACCGGCACGCCGAAGCTGATCCCACGCACGCATAACGACTACGACTACAGCATTCGTCGCAGCAACGAAATTTGCGGCATTACCGCGGATACCCGTTACCTGAATGCGCTGCCTGCGGCGCACAACTACGCCATGAGTTCGCCGGGTTCGCTGGGCGTCTTTACCGCAGGCGGCTGCGTGGTGCTGGCGAATGATCCGAGCGCCACGCTCTGTTTCCCGCTGATTGAACAGCACCAGATCAACGTCACCTCGCTGGTGCCGCCTGCGGTCAGCCTGTGGCTACAGGCGATTGCCGAAGGGGCGGGTAACGCCCGGCTTCAGTCGCTGAAGTTGCTGCAGGTGGGGGGGGCGCGTCTTTCCGCCACGCTTGCCGTGCGTATTCCGGTGGAGATGGGCTGCCAGCTGCAGCAGGTGTTTGGTATGGCGGAAGGGCTGGTGAACTACACCGCGCTCGACGATACGCCGGAACGCATTATCAACACTCAGGGCCGTCCGATGTGTCCTGATGATGAAGTGTGGGTGGCCGATGAGCACGGTAACCCGCTGCCACGCGGTGAAGTCGGGCGTCTGATGACCCGCGGGCCGTACACCTTCCGGGGTTATTTCAACAGCCCGGAACACAACGCCAGCGCCTTTGATGCCAACGGTTTTTACTGCTCCGGCGATCTGATCGCCATTGACGAGCAGGGCTATATCACCGTGCAGGGTCGCGAGAAAGATCAGATCAACCGGGGTGGCGAAAAGATTGCCGCTGAAGAGATCGAAAACCTGCTGCTGCGCCACGAGGCGGTGATCCACGCCGCGCTGGTGAGCATGGAAGACAGCCTGCTGGGTGAGAAAAGTTGCGCGTATCTGGTGGTGAAACAGCCGCTGCGCGCGGTCGAAGTGCGTCGCTTCCTGCGGGAACAGGGCGTTGCGGAATTTAAGCTACCGGATCGCGTGGAAAGCGTGGATGCACTCCCGTTAACGCCGGTCGGTAAAGTTGATAAGAAACAGTTGCGCCTGCGGCTTGCGGAACGCACCCAGGGCTAAGGAACAGAATATGGCTATCCCAAAATTAACCGCTTACGCACTGCCAACCGTCGCAGACCTGCCGACCAACAAAGTGAACTGGGCGTTTGAGCCGGAGCGCGCGGCGCTGTTGATCCACGATATGCAGGAGTATTTCCTGAACTTCTGGGGCGAAAACAGCCCGATGATGGCGCAGGTGGTGGCAAACATCGCCAGACTGCGTGACTACTGCAAAGTGCACAACATTCCGGTCTACTACACCGCGCAGCCGAAAGAGCAGAGCGATGACGATCGCGCCCTGTTGAACGACATGTGGGGACCGGGTCTGACCCGTTCTCCCGAGCAGCAACGCATTGTGGCGGAGCTGACGCCGGACGAAGCCGACACCGTGCTGGTGAAGTGGCGTTACAGTGCGTTCCACCGTTCGTCGCTGGAACTCATGCTCAAAGAGACCGGGCGTAATCAGCTGCTGATCACCGGCGTTTATGCCCACATCGGCTGCATGACCACCGCCACCGACGCGTTTATGCGCGACATTAAACCGTTCTTCATCGCCGATGCGCTGGCGGATTTTACCCGCGATGAGCATCTGATGTCGCTCAACTATGTGGCAGGACGTTCCGGCCGCGTAGTGATGACTGATGAACTGCTGCCTTCTGTTCCTGCCTCAAAAGAGGCGCTACGTGAGCTGGTGTTGCCGTTGCTGGATGAGTCCGACGAGCCGATGAATGACGAAAACCTGATCGACTACGGTCTGGACTCGGTGCGCATGATGGCGCTGGCGGCGCGCTGGCGCAAAGTACACGGCGATATCGACTTCGTGATGCTGGCGAAAAACCCGACGATTGATGCCTGGTGGGCGCTGCTCTCTCGTGAGGTGAAATGATGGCGGGTTTCGATTTCGCCGGCAAAAACGTCTGGGTGACGGGGGCGGGCAAGGGTATCGGTTACGCTACTGCGCAGGCGTTTGTGGAGGCGGGCGCGCGGGTCACCGGGTTCGACCTGGCGTTTGGGCTGGAGGATTATCCGTTTACCACCGAAACGCTGGACGTGGCGGACTCTGCTCAGGTGAGCGACGTTTGCGGGCGCGTGCTCAGCACCATTGAGCGTCTGGATGTGCTGGTGAATGCGGCCGGGATCCTGCGTATGGGCGCGACGGATCAGATCTCTCAGGAAGACTGGCAGCAGACCTTCGCGGTCAACGTCGGTGGGGCGTTTAATCTGTTCCAGCAGACGATGGGCCAGTTTCGTCGTCAGCAGGGCGGGGCAATTGTGACCGTGGCGTCTGACGCCGCCCATACGCCGCGCATCGGCATGAGCGCCTACGGTGCGTCGAAGGCAGCGCTGAAAAGCCTGGCACTGACCGTCGGGCTGGAGCTGGCGGGCAGTGGCGTGCGTTGCAATCTGGTGTCGCCGGGCTCAACCGATACCGATATGCAGCGTACCCTGTGGAAGAGTGACGATGCCGAACAGTTGCGGATTCGTGGCTTTGGCGAACAGTTTAAGCTCGGCATTCCGCTGGGCAAAATTGCCCGTCCGCAGGAGGTCGCCAGCACTATTCTGTTCCTCGCATCAGATGCGGCCAGCCATATCACCCTGCAGGATATTGTGGTGGACGGCGGCTCCACGCTGGGGGCGTAGATGATCTGGAAGCGCCATTTATCGCTCGAAGCACTGAATGCCACCAGCCTGAATACTCTGGTGGCGCATCTGGGCATGGTCTATACCCGCATCGGCGATGACACCCTTGAGGCGGAAATGCCGGTGGATGCGCGTACCCATCAGCCGTTTGGTCTGCTGCACGGCGGTGCCTCAGCCGCGCTGGCGGAAACGCTGGGGTCGATGGCTGGTTTTCTGATGACCCGCGACGGGCAGAGCGTGGTGGGAACAGAGCTGAACGCCACTCATCATCGTGCGGTATCACAGGGGAAGGTGCGCGGAGTGTGTCAGCCGCTGCATCTGGGGCGCACCAGCCAGAGCTGGGAAATTGTGGTATTTGATGAGCAGGGACGACGGTGCTGTACTTGCCGGTTGAGTACAATGGTGTTGGGGTAATTAGTGCGGTCTGTTGCCCTCTCCCCACAGGGAGAGGGAATGGTTTGGTGCCAAATCAGAGCATTGAAACTACACGCCTGAGTAATCGAATTCGCGGTGCAATCGATGCCTTATCCAGCCACTCTGCCGGGCTGTGGAACCCGGCACCAATCGGCCCCAGGCCGTCGAGCGTCGGAACGCCCAGCGCAGCGGTGTGGTTGGCATCGCTGCCGCCGCCGACTGCCTGCCAGGTAATGGCAATACCTTCTTCTTTACCTGCGGCTTCAACCTGTTGCATCAACACCCGCGTGGCTTCGCTGGTTGCCATCGCTGGTTTGTGATTTACCCGCGTAATCGTGGTGGTCACGCCTTCTGAAAAGCCTGTTGCACATAACGCTTCCAGCGCCTGATTCACCCGGTCGTACTCGTCGTTTTCCCAGAAACGCACATCGAGTTCTGCAACGGCCTTGTCGGCCACTACGTTTGCTGCACTACCGCCCTGAATCACCCCCACGTTGAGCGTAGTACCGCGATCCCAGTCGGTTAGTGCATTGATGGCAATAATGCTGTTTGCCAGCGCGGTTATTGCCGAGCGGCCTTTTTCAGGGTCGTTACCCGCATGTGCTGCCACGCCGCTGAAGGTGAGGTGATAACCCGCCATGCCTTTACGTGCTTTCACCAGTGAACCATCAGCACGGGCAGCTTCGCACACCAGCACGCAGCGGGCACGTTTTGCCAGCTCGCCAATCCATGCGTGCGAGTACACCGAACCGGTTTCTTCGTCCGGGTTCATCGCAACGGCAATCGCCAGGCGCTCTTTATCCCCGGCATTCAACTCGCGCATCGCCCACAAAATATTCAGCAGCCCACTTTTCATGTCTGACACGCCAGGACCATACAGGCGGGTATCATCCTCGCTCATCGGGCGCTCAGCCACGGTTCCGGGGGCAAACACGGTGTCCAGATGGCCGACCAGCAGTACGTCGAATTGCTCCGCCTGTGGTTTATTGCTAACGAACACGCCGGGGCCAACTTTTTCGCCCAGATCCACCTGTTCGGTATACCAGCCTTCACGCTGCCAGAGTTTCCCGATAATGCCGGCCACGGTGGCGACGCCTGCAATGGTCTGGGTACCGCAGTCCACGTTCACCAGAGAGGTGAGTTCTTGTATGTAATTTTCGAGTTCCATTCTTCTGTATCTGCCATGTTGTCAGCTAATCGTTCAGGTATTTTGACCTGCCCGGAGAGAGAAAAAATGATGTAAATCATCGTTGCGGATCCCGCCTGGCTGAAAAAGATGAAAGTGTGATTTTTGGAACCATATCGAAAGTGATCGGCTTAACACTGTGGTGTAAATGTGTGGTTTGACCACGCATTATTGCGTTTCAAAGTTGTTAAATTTTGACTGTTGTTCTAGAAACAAAATGTAACATCTCACTGTTTCACTACAACGGACACCAATTATGAACAACTCAGGGAAATACCTTATATGGGCAGTGCTCTCCGTTGTGGGAGCACTTGCCCTGGGCTATATCGCCCTCAACCGGGGGGAACAGATCAATGCGCTCTGGATTGTTGTCGCTTCCGTCTGCATTTATCTGATCGCGTATCGTTTTTATGGCCGTTTTATCGCTACAAATGTGCTGGCTGTCGATGCCACGCGCATGACGCCCGCCGTGCGGCATAACGACGGTCTGGACTACGTTCCTACCGACAAAAAAGTGCTGTTTGGTCACCACTTTGCAGCCATCGCCGGGGCTGGCCCGCTGGTGGGGCCGGTACTGGCGGCGCAGATGGGCTATCTGCCGGGAATGATCTGGATCCTCGCAGGCGTAGTGCTGGCGGGTGCCGTGCAGGATTTTATGGTGCTGTTTGTCTCGACCCGCCGCGACGGGCGTTCGCTGGGTGATCTGGTGAAAGAGGAGATGGGCGCAACTGCCGGGGTGATTGCGCTGGTGGCGACCTTTATGATCATGGTTATCATCCTCGCGGTGCTGGCGATGATCGTGGTGAAAGCACTGACCCACAGCCCGTGGGGGACGTATACCGTCGCCTTTACCATTCCACTGGCTATTTTTATGGGGGTCTACATTCGCTATTTACGCCCGGGGCGC
Source organism: Enterobacter cloacae (assembly GCA_014169315.1). NCBI lineage: Bacteria > Pseudomonadati > Pseudomonadota > Gammaproteobacteria > Enterobacterales > Enterobacteriaceae > Enterobacter > Enterobacter cloacae. The sequence goes on from AP022133.1 coordinate 1,128,535, forward strand.
ATTGGTGAAGTGTCGGTGATTGGCCTGGTGTTCCTGGTGTTCGCTATTATCTCTGGCGGTTGGGTCGCCGAAAGCCCGACCTGGGCACCGTTCTTTGACTTTACCGGCGTACAGCTGACGTGGATGCTGGTGGGCTATGGCTTTGTGGCGGCAGTGCTACCGGTATGGCTCCTGTTGGCTCCGCGTGATTACCTCTCCACTTTCCTGAAAATCGGCACCATTGTGGGGCTGGCGATCGGCATTCTGATTATGCGCCCGACCCTGACCATGCCCGCGCTGACCAAATTCATTGACGGCACTGGCCCGGTCTGGACGGGTAACCTGTTCCCGTTCCTGTTTATCACTATCGCCTGTGGTGCCGTGTCTGGCTTCCACGCGCTGATTGCCTCTGGCACCACACCGAAGATGCTGGCGAATGAAAATCAGGCCTGCCTGATTGGCTACGGCGGCATGCTGATGGAGTCCTTCGTGGCGATCATGGCGCTGGTGTCGGCCTGTATTATCGACCCGGGTGTGTACTTTGCGATGAACAGCCCGATGGCGGTGCTGGCTCCGGCCGGAACCGTTGATGTGGTGGCTTCTGCCGCGCAGGTGGTGAGCGGCTGGGGCTTTGCCATTACCCCTGACACGTTAACCAGTATTGCGAATGAAGTGGGTGAGCAGTCGATCATCTCCCGTGCGGGTGGTGCGCCAACGCTGGCAGTAGGGATGGCCTATATTCTTCACGGTGCGCTGGGCGGGCTGATGGATGTGTCGTTCTGGTATCACTTCGCTATTCTGTTTGAAGCGCTGTTCATCCTGACGGCGGTGGATGCCGGGACGCGTGCCGCGCGCTTTATGCTGCAGGACTTGCTGGGGGTGATCTCCCCTAACCTGAAGCGCACCGATTCGTTACCGGCAAACCTGCTGGCAACCGCCCTGTGCGTGCTGGCGTGGGGCTACTTCCTGTATCAGGGAGTGGTGGATCCGCTGGGTGGGATTAACACCCTGTGGCCGCTGTTCGGTATCGCCAACCAGATGCTGGCCGGGATGGCGCTGATGCTGTGTGCCGTGGTGCTGTTCAGGATGAAACGCCAGCGTTATGCGTGGGTGGCGTTGCTGCCAACCGCCTGGCTGTTGATTTGTACCCTGACGGCAGGCTGGCAGAAAGCCTTCAGTCCGGATAATAAAGTCGGTTTCCTGGCGATTGCTAACAAGTTCCAGGCGATGATCGACAGCGGTAAGATCCCGGCGCAGTATACGGAATCACAGCTTTCGCAACTGGTGTTTAACAACCGTCTGGATGCCGGGTTGACCATCTTCTTTATGGTGGTGGTTGTGGTGCTGGCGTTGTATTCTCTGAAGACCGCGCTGGCGGCGCTGAAAGAAGACAAGCCGACGGCGAAAGAGACGCCGTACGAACCAATGCCTGAGAACCTGGAAGAGATTGTGACCCAGGCGAAAGGGGCGCATTGATCCCCCTCACCCTAACCCTCTCCCCACAGGGGAGAGGGGACAAAAACGAGAAACTGACTATGTTCGACACCCTCTCCAAAGCAGGTAAATACTTAGGCCAGGCCGCCAAAATGATGATTGGCGTGCCGGATTACGATAACTACGTCGAACATATGCGCGTCAATCATCCGGACCAGACGCCGATGACCTACGAAGAATTTTTCCGCGATCGCCAGGATGCCCGCTACGGCGGCAAGGGCGGTGCGAAGTGTTGTTAACCCTCTTTTGGTAAATAGAGGCTGATCTGTTCCTGCTTACAACCGTAGATTGCCGCCAGCTTTTCGCGGGTGCGCTTTTGTGGGCGAGAGTCGAGAGCTTCAAGCTGTGACACGGCAGACTGGCTGATGCCGAGTTTATCGGCTACCTCCTGCTGGGATAAACCGCGCAGGATACGCCAGGCGGCCTGCAGGCTGACGTCCTGCCAGGTCATGATACTGCAGACCTCCCCAGGCAATTCAACGTCATCCAAACTATCGTGTTCGACTTCAATATCCTCCAGATCGTCGTCGGTTTCGTCGTCGATCTCTGCCATCTGTAAGCACATACGAAAGTATTCGTCATAGGGAATAACCACATACTGCGTTTTCCCTTCATCGTCCTTAATTAGCTGAACAGCCATAGGGAGTATTCTCCTCGTGCAGGTAAGTTGTTGATGTTCTAAGGAAGCTGCGATTAAGTGGTCCGCAGCTCCCGATATGACGCCCCAAACCGTCCTTTATCGACGTCCTGTGGCTCAATTTTCCAATTTTCAGCCCAAAATCGTCTCTTCGTGGCTGATTTTGGCCCTGTTTCAGGCCAATTTCCTCATTTCAGGTAGATCTCGCCTGTGCCCGTATCAATTGGTCAACTCGAACCAGGTTCGCCAGGGTGAATAACATCGCCAGTTGACTGTCATTTTTAGCCAGCCCCTTGTACCTGGCTTTGACGAAACCAAACTGACATTTTACTATCCGAAATGGATGCTCAACCTTCGCTCGGATACTCGCTTTCAGGTATTCGTAACGGATGGCCAGCTTGTTCTTGCGCGGGTGTTGCTTCAATGCATTCACTTTGCCGGGACGCTTGGCGATAAGCCAGTCTGCGCTGACATCGCTGAGCTCATCGCGCTTTTCGGCCCCCTGATAACCAGCATCGGCTGAGATAAATTCTTCATCGCCATGCAGTAACTTGCCAACCTGATTGAGGTCGTGCTCGTTAGCCGCCGTGGTCACCAGACTGTGGGTCAGGCCACTTTTGGCGTCCACGCCAATGTGCGCTTTCATGCCGAAGTACCACTGGTTACCTTTCTTGGTCTGGTGCATGTCTTCATCACGGCTGTTGTGTTTGTTTTTGGTAGAGCTGGGGGCTTGAATGATGGTGGCATCCACCAAGGTGCCCTGGGTCATTAGAACGCCACACTCTGCTAGCCAGTGATTAACGGTACTGAAGATTTTGCGGGCCAGTTCATGCTGCTCCAGCAAATGCCGGAAATTCATGATGGTAGTGCGGTCTGGAATGGCTTTATCCAGTGACAGGCGAGCAAATTGGCGCATGGAGGCGATTTCATAGAGGGCATCTTCCATGGCCTCATCGCTCAGGTTGTACCATTGCTGCATGCAGTGAATACGCAGCATGGTTTCCAGCGGATAGGGCCTGCGACCATTACCGGCCTTGGGATACACAGGCTCGATAACGCCAAGTAATTTGTCCCAGGGAAGCAAGTCATCCATTCTGCCAAGGAAAACTTCTTTGCGGGTCTGGCGGCGTTTACTGGAAAACTCACTGTCGGCAAAAGTCAGTTGCTGGCTCATCCGGTTACTCATTCTGGGTTCAGGTTACAACACGATGATCTCACATCTCGGACTTATTCGCACCTTCCCTAAGTTTAACGGCCAAAACATAGCAATCGTTATTGGGATCACCTCGAAGCGTAATCACAATGCGCCGATGATAACGGCCATCGATTTTGGTAAGCGCTTTCTTTGCACCATTTGACCAGACAATCTTCATCCGTACCTCCACTGTACGCCCACACAAAATATAAGGAAATAATAAGATTATTAGATAAATTCTGAATTTCTTATGGGGCACTGTAGAGCGGAGAAACTGCGGGGGGTAGAGGCAAAATGCGAACCTTCGTGACGGCTCGAAAACACCTCCGCCAGGCGACAGAGGTGTGCAGTAAATTTGCGATCAGGCGTTCAACCCCCCGTCCACGTCCAGCCCCGTGCCGGAGATCTGTCCGGCAGCCGGGCTTGCGAGGAAGGTGACGGCGGCAGCGATGTCTTCCGGCTGGCCGTAATGACCCACGGCAATCATCTGACGCTGCGCTTCAGCCTGTTCACCGTCTTCCGGGTTCATATCACTGTTTGTTGGGCCAGGATGCACAAGGTTAACGGTAATGCCGCGTGGCCCCAGATCGCGAGCCAGGCCACGGGTGAAGGAGTTAAGTGCAGATTTGGTCATCGAATAGACTGAAATGCCAGGCATTGCCACGCGGTTTGCCAGACAGCTGCCGATGTTGATAATGCGCCCGCCGTCGGACATATGCACCAGCGCTTCCTGGGTGGTTAGCACCACGCCGCGAATATTGACGTTGATCAGGGCGTCAATGTCTGCCAGCGTCATGGACTCCAGCGGGCCGCCGCGCGCAATCCCGGCGTTGTTGACCAAAATATCCAGCCCACCGAGGGAGCGTGCAGCATTCGTGACGGCATCCTGAATGGCCCGTGCGCTGGCACTGTCAGCCTGAATGGCCTCGCTATGCCGCCCGAGCGCCTTTATCTCATCGGCGACTGCATGGGCTTTATCGACGGATTTTTCATACGTAATAATCACATCGGCACCGGCGCGCGCCAGCGATAGGGCAATCGCACGACCCAGCCCACGGCTGGCACCGGTAACCAGCGCCTTTTTACCTGTTAAATCGATCTGCATGATGACCTCGTTGAGAAAGTGGTGAGAATCATCATTAGGTATAGACGGTCGACGCTATTAACGGTTGAAGGATTCTACCTTCTCAAACGCAGCGCGCAGAACGTCAGGGGTTAGCTCAACCGGTAAAAAGTGAATCGACTCTACCGGGCGCAGGGTATGGGCAATGACCTTGTCCAGTTCGTCGCGGTTGTTGATATCGACATCCAGCTCACGAAGCCGGGTCGGCAGGTTAAAGCGCTGATATGCCGCCACCAGCTGTGCCAGTACGTCGTCCTGGCCGAGCAGGGCGCTTTGCACCAGGATCCCGTAGGCCACTTTGGTACCGTGCAGGTATTGTTCCGTCTGCGGCAACACGGTTAAACCGTTATGTACCGCATGTGCAGCCGCCACGCGGGTATAGCGTTCACCCAGACCGCCGACCATACCGCCACCGGCAATAATCGCGTCCACCACATCCCTGAACGCCTGCGTCGGTTCGCCACGCTGCTGGTCGGCCAGGGCTTCTTCACTGTGCTCCAGCAGGACATCGCGGATAGTCAGCGCACCGTTGATCCCCAGACGTACGGTCAGCGGCAGCTTTTCAGGCTGAGGAGCCAGGACCACCGCTTCGTACCACTTCGCCAGCGTATCGCCGATGCCCGCCAGCAGGTATTCCGCCGGGGCGTTAAGAATGATGTGCGGCTCCACCAGCACCAGGAAATTGGCATCGTCGAAAATCTCAAACTGTAGCGCCTGACCGGCGTCGTTATACCACACGGAAAGTGGCGTCCACGCGGCGCAGGTGGCAGCGATGGTCGGAATGGCGACAACCGGCACACCCAGACGGCGTGCCACCGCTTTGGCGGTATCGAGCAGTGCGCCGCCGCCAACGCCAATCACCACACTGGCATCACCGCCGGAGCGATTCACCAGGTGGGTGACGTCACGCTCGCTGCAGTGACCTTTAAACAGCAGATGTTTTGCACCTGGTGCGTTAAAGCTCTCCGGCAGGAAGGGGCGGGCACCTTCGATTGCGCGTTCGCCGTAGATCCACACCGCGCGGGAAAGCTGTTCCGGGGTAAAGAAATCATTCAGATGCGCAAAGCTTCCGGGGTGAGAGAAGTAGTTTGCCGGGCCGGGTACGACACGGATATCGGTATTGCTCATGTGGTTTTCCTTTTTTAGGGCGCGCTAACCCGATGTTATGTCTGGACATCCAGATGGCTAATAATATTTGGCTTTATCTTATGCCTTTTCCGTCGTTGTCAGTCAACCGGAGCTGTGAAAAATTCAATAAATCAAAATATTAATGAAGGATTTTACGCGGATGGTTTCCAGTCGCCTTGAGATGCGCGGTATCAGCCTGGCCTTTTCCGGTTTTCAGGCGTTGTCGCGCGTGGACTTCACGTTAACCGGCGGTTCCGTGCATGCGCTGACCGGAGCAAACGGTGCGGGGAAATCGACGCTGATGGCGGTGTTGTGCGGGACTCACGATCATTATGAAGGAGAGATCTGCATTAACAACCAGCCGGTGACGATCCGTGAGCCTCTCGATGCAAAACGGCTGGGGGTCCACCTGGTACAGCAGGAAGTGGACGTCGCGCTGATCCCGGGGTTGAGCATTGCCGAAAATATCATGCTCGACCAGCTGGCGCAGCCGGGACACCGCTATAACTGGCGCGCTATCCGCCAGCAGGCGAGACAGGCGCTGGCTCAGCTGGATGTTTCCCTTGATGTTCGCCGCGCTATCGACAGCTGCACGCTGGCTGAAAAGCAGCAGATTTTGCTGGCGCGGGCGCTGTCGCACCACTGCCGTTTTTTAATTCTGGATGAGCCTACTGCGCCGCTGGATAGCCACGAGAGCGAACGCCTGTTTGCCGTGGTAAGACGCCTGCAACAGCAGGGCATTGGCGTGGTGTTTATCTCCCACCGTATTCATGAGCTGAAAGCCATCTGCGACACCCTGACGGTACTGCGCGACGGCAGGCTGATTGAGTCCGGCCCGATGGCGGATCTCAGCGGTGAAGACATTGTCGAGAAGATGCTCGGCCACGTGCTGAGCGATATCTATCCGCCTGCGCGTCCGCCTCACAGCGAAGAGACATTGCTGCGGGTGGAAGGGCTACACGACGACGCGTTGCTGAAGGATATCTCTCTGCATCTGCGTAAAGGGGAGATCCTCGGCATTGCCGGGCTGGCGGGGGCGGGTAAAACCGAACTCTGTAAAGCGCTGTTTGGTGCCACGAAAAGCCGCGTGGCGCGCGGTGAACTGAACCATCAGCCCTGGCAGCCGCGCGACCCGGCAGACTCGGTGCTGCGCGGTCTGGCGCTGGTGCCTGAAGAACGGCGTAAAGAGGGCATCTTTATTGATGAGCCGGTGAGCGTGAATCTGGCGGTGACGGCGGATAACAGCTTCTCGCGCTGGAGTCTGTTCGGTCATCGCCAGGCGTGGCGCTGGGCGGAAGAGGTCATTGCCCGCGTAGGGATACGGGCGCGAGGGCCGGGGCAGGTACTGCGGCGTCTTTCCGGTGGCAACCAGCAGAAGGTCGCTATCGGAAAATGGCTGCGTAACGATGCCAGCGTTTTAATGTTTGACGAGCCGACGAAAGGCGTGGATGTGAAAGCCAAAACCGATCTGTTCAGGCTTATCGACGGCCTGGCACGCGAGGGCAAAGGGGTGATTTACGCCTCCGGTGAATTCGCTGAACTGGTGGGGCTGTGCGACCGCATTTGTGTGCTGTGGGATGGACGCATCGTGGCGGAAATTGCCGGGGCTGAGGCCCGTGAAGAGACACTACTTTACTATTCAACCGGAGGAACGGCGTCGTGAGCAAAGCCCTTTCAGTAACGGCGGCGGCATCTGGCCGTCAGCAAATTTTTGATTTTCTCTATAAGTGGGGCATGTTGCTGACCGTCGTCGCGCTGGTGGCCGTCTTTGGCCTGGCATCGGACAACTTCCTCGATCCGAACAACATCATCAATATTCTGCGCTCGATTGCCATTGTAACGGTGATCGCCATTGGCGTGTCGGTTTCGCTGACCATCGGTGGGTTTGATCTCTCTGTGGGATCAACCGCATCGCTGGCTAACGCATTGGTGATTTCGCTGTTCGTCTGGCACGGCTTCGGCACCACCGAATCGATTCTGATCACCCTTGCGCTCTGTACGCTGGTAGGGCTGTTCAATGCGTTTCTGATCGTCATCCTGCGTATTCCGGACATGCTGGCCACGCTGGCCAGCCTGTTTGTGATTCAGGGTGTGGCGATGACCTACAGCTATGGTGGTTCGATTACCGAGAACATGGTGCTGCCGGGCGGCGATATGGCCGAAGGAACCATTCCGGCGACGTTCAGCCTGCTGGGGCAGGTACCGACCATCGTGGTTATCATGCTGGTGGTGACAGTGCTGGCACAGCTCGCTCTGTCGCTGACCACCCACGGCCGCCGTATGTATGCCATTGGCGGCAACCCGGAGGCGGCACGCCTCTCCGGTATTCGCACCACGCGCTACAAAGTGGCGGCCTACGTGATTGCCTCTCTGCTGGCAGGGTTGGGCGGCATTTTGCTGGCCTCGCGCATTGGCTCGTCGCAGGTGAATGCCGGTGGCGGTTATCTGATGGATGCGGTGGCGGCAGCGTGGATTGGTTTCTCACTGGCCGGGTCAGGTAAACCGAACGCGCTCGGGACGCTGGTGGGAGCGGTCATTCTTGGCGTGCTGTCGAACGGTCTGGTGATGCTTTCGGTGCCGTACTACGCAATGGACATTATAAAAGGGCTGGTGCTCGCCGTGGCGCTGGCGATTACCTACATACAAAAACGTTAACGATTTATAACAACACAACGGGATAACAGAATGAAAAAAATCGCACTCTCATTGGTGGCATTAGGGTTACTGACTTCTCTGCCGGGTTTCGCGGCGACATCTGCGGCGGTTCCGGCCGCGATTGCAAACCACGAAGGCCCGATCCGCATTGCGGTGATCCGTAATCTTGGCTCTGATGACAACACCACGCAGTTTGTTGCCGGGGCGGTTCAGGAAGGGAAGAAGCTCGGCTTTAAAGTCAGCACCTTTTTAAGTAACGGTGATGACGCCAAATTCCAGGACTTCGTCAACCAGGCGATCAGCCAGAAATATGACGGGATTATTCTCTCTCAGGGGCGTGATCCGTATGCGACCGCGCTGGTGAAAAAAGCGGTGGATGCGGGCATCAAAGTCTCGGTGTTTGATACTGCCGTCAACGGCGAAATCCCGGGTGTGACGGTCACCCGGCAGGACGACGCGTCCCTGACCAACCTCTCCTTCGGCCAGTTAGCGAAAGATTTCAACGGCAAAGCCAATATCGTGAAGCTGTGGGTAGCAGGCTTCCCGCCGATGGAACGTCGCCTGACGGCGTATAAAGCACTGCAAAAGCAATACCCGGGCATCAAAGAGCTGGAATCTATCGGTGCGGTGTCTTCTGACGTGCAGGGCGATACTGCCAACAAAGTGGGGGCGATTCTGGCGAAATACCCGAAAGGCAAAATCGACGCCATCTGGGGAACCTGGGATGCCTTCAGCCAGGGCGCTTACAAAGCCCTGAAAGAGAACGGCCGTACCGAAATCAAACTCTACAGTATCGACATTTCCAACCAGGATCTGCAGCTGATGCGTGAATCCGGTAGCCCGTGGAAAGTGAGTGTGGCGGTGGATCCGAAGCTGATTGGTGCCACCAACGTGCGTCTGATTGCCAACAAGATTGCCGGTGAAACCACGCCTGCGACCTACGATTTTAAAGCGGCTGCTATTCCTCAGGCGCTGCTGACCGCGCAGCCAGGCGCGGTGAACGTGGCGTCGCTGGGTAAAATCATTCCGGGCTGGGGTCAGACCGAAGATTTTATCGCGCCGTGGTTTGCGACGCTGGAAGCGAAAAATAAATGAGCGTGCTTCCAGTACCCGAATACAGCCGCAATATGCGGCTGATTGGCCATAGTGACCAGGGTGGTCGACCGGATGGCGTACAGCTGATGGTACATCGCGGTTTTGCGTACATCGGTCATATGGTGTCGCAAGGCTTTTCGATTGTGGACGTGCGCGACCCGAAAAATCCCAAAGCCGCAGGTTATGTGCCTGCGCCGCCTGGCACCTGGAATGTGCATCTTCAGGCGCACGACGACCTGCTGCTGGTGATTAACGCCCGGGATCTGTTTGCCGATGCCCGTTTCGCGGATGAGAAGGTTTACTACACCCGTCAGGTGGGGGAAACCGTTAGCGATGTCCTGGACCAGGGCTGGAGCGCCGGGCTGCGCGTATTTGATATCTCCACGCCGGATAAGCCGCGTGAAATTGGTTTTCTGTCGCTTAACGGCATTGGCATTCACCGCATCTGGTACGTCGGTGGGCGCTGGGCGTACGTTTCAGCGCTGATCGACGGATTTACTGATTACATTTTCCTGACCATCGATCTGGCCGATCCGCGTAAACCTGAAGTGGCGGGGCGCTGGTGGCTGCCGGGGATGCACCAGGCCGAAGGTGAACAGCCGGACTGGCCGGAAGGTAAACGCTATGCGCTGCACCACGCGATTATCGCCGGTGATACCGCCTATGGGAGCTGGCGCGATGGTGGGCTAACATTGCTGGACGTAAAAGACAGAACCCGGCCGAAGCTGATTAGTCATCGCAACTGGAGCCCGCCGTTTGGTGGCGGCACGCATACCGCGCTGCCGTTACCGGACCGCGACCTGCTGGTGGTGCTGGATGAAGCGGTACTCGATAACCAGGAAGATGGCGAGAAGCTGATCTGGCTGTTTGATATTCGTGAGCCGTCCAACCCGGTCAGTATCTCTACTTTCCCGCAGCCGGAGGAAATCGACTACGTGGCAAAAGGCGCGCATTTTGGCCCGCATAATCTTCACGAGAATCGACCCGGAAGCTTTGTCAGCTCAACGCTGATTTTCGCGACATATCAGAATGCAGGCGTGCGCGCGTACGATATTTCGAACCCGTATCGTCCCGTTGAAACCGGTGCGCTGGTACCGGCAGCGCCGGAGAGGATGATGGATACGCGTCCGAATCGCCCGCAGGTGATCCAGTCGTGTGATGTATTTGTGGATGCACAGGGGATTATCTACAGCACGGATTATAACGGCGGGTTGTCGGTGATTGAGTATTTGGGATGAGAGCGGTCAGATGCCCTCACCCGAACCCTCTCCCACAGGGAGAGGGAGAAAATCAGCTGTACTGACGCACCCGCGCCACCAGTTCTTCCACGCTGTCGATGCGTCCGGCAATCACAATCAGTGCTTTGCCAAGCGTAATGGCGTGGCGCAGGCATTCGTGGCGCATGGCATCGTCCTGAATGGTGTCGATATCCGCCACGTGGGAAAGCCCCACGCTGCGGCGGATCAGTTCGGTACCGCAGAAACCAATCGCGTCCTTCCACACCTTTTTCAGATATTCAGAGGCATATCCCGGTGCGCTAAGCGCGGCATCACGGGTTTTCTCGTTTGCCAGCGCCAGGAAGCGTTCCGCGAAAGTATTCCACAGTACCTGAATATCGGTCAGACGCTGTTCGCGGGCGGCCGCGGCATCGCGAATGCCCAGATGCCCCGGCAGGCCGCAGAAGTTCAGCAGCAGGTTACCGATGGCGGTGCCCACGTCAAAACCGATCGGGCCGAAGTAACCGAACTCGGCGTCGATAGCTTTCAGACTGCCATCCGCCACGAAAATTGAGCCGCTGTGAATGTCCCCGTGCAGCAACGCTTCAGCCTGGGAGAAGAAGCGGTGCTTCAGGGACGCCACGGCAATTTTCAGCTGGGCGTCATCGCGCAGGGTGGCGACGTCATTTTCCAGCCCGGCCGGGTAATTGTTGCGCTCGTGGAGCTGGTACGGATCGTTGAAGAACAGATCTTCGGTGATCTCGCACATCTCCGGGTTAATGAATTTCGCGACCTGCGCTTTTTTCTCGTGCGGATGCAGATAAAAGTCGCTGGTGTGGAACAGCGTCTGGGCGAGATATTCACCCAGCTGGCGTGCAGCCTGCGGGTAGTCGTTGTTGTTGATCAACTCCCCGCGCCAGATGCGATGGCTGGAAAGATCTTCCATCACCATTACCGCCAGTGCCGGGTCATAGTGGTGAATTTTAACGGTGTGCTGCGGGCAGTGCTGATAGTGCTCGACCAGGGTTTGCGCTTCCAGACGGGCGCGATCCAGCGTCAGCGGCCAGGATTCACCCACGCAGCGCACATAGGGCAGTGCCTGCTTGACGATGATGCGGCTTACACCGTCATTATCGAAAATTTTGAACACCAGATTGAGGTTACCGTCGCCCACTTCCTGCGCCTCTACCAGCGATGATGGGTTATCGAGGCCGCCAAACTGCCTGGCATACTCCACGGCGTCCTGGGCGGTAAAGGTGTGATATTGCGACATTGCCGGTTCCTCATTGGTTTTGCTGATAAAGACATTTAGACGTCTATACATCTGGACTTCATCCTGACACAATGTGCTACAACAACGCAACAGGGAATTAACGACATGCAGACATTACAGACGACCAGCCTGCGGGTGGTGGATAATCAGCTATTTATTCTTGATCAACAGGCACTTCCGCAGGAGAAACGCTGGCTGGATGCCTCCACGACAGCGGCGCTGGTCGGCCATATTCATGCCCTGCGTGTGCGTGGTGCGCCACTGATTGGTCTTTCTGCAAGCGTGCTTCTGGCCCTGTTGGCGGAAAAGGGCAACAACCGCGACGCGCTGGCGGCGGCGCTGGAGACGCTGCGCGCTGCGCGTCCGACGGCGGTGAATCTGATGAACAACCTTGACCGCATGAAGCAAGCACTGTGGCGAGAAGATTTCGTTCCTGCCCTGGTGGCTGAAGCACTGCACCTGATCGACGAAGACAGGCAGCTTTGCGATGCCATCGCGAAAGCCGGTAGCACACTGGTGAAACCCGGCAGTCAGTTGCTGACCCACTGTAATACTGGCGGGCTGGCAACGGCAGGTGTGGGGACGGCGCTGGGAGTGATTGCCCGCGCGCATCAGCAAGGCAACGTCAACAACGTCTGGGTAGATGAAACCCGTCCATTGCTGCAGGGGGGCAGACTGACCGCCTGGGAACTGGGTGAACTGGGCGTGCCATATCAGCTGATTACCGATTCGATGGCCGCCAGCCTGATGGCAAAAGGGCTGGTGGACGCCGTGTGGGTGGGCGCTGACCGCATTGCCGCCAACGGCGACGTGGCGAACAAAATCGGTACCTATTCGCTGGCGGTGCTGGCGAAATTCCACGGTATCCCGTTCTACGTGGCTGCTCCGCATACCACGCTTGACCCGGATTGCCCGAACGGTGAGGCGATCCCCATTGAACAGCGTGCGGCCAGTGAAGTGACGGGCGTGGCCGGGAGCTTCGGTTCGGTGCAGTGGGCACCGGAAAACGCGCCGGTGTATAACCCGGCATTTGACGTTACGCCTGCGTCGCTCATCAGCGCCTGGGTGCTGGATACGGGCGTCGTTACGCCAGAAGAGGTTGCGAAAGGGAAATTTGCCTGAGTCCGGCTATCCTTTAAGGGTTTCCCTAAAAAAGAGGAGCCAAACGTGACTCTTGATCCCAGTACTGACTTAAAACTGGAACGCGTGGTGGATGCACCACGCGACCTGCTGTGGCTCTGCTGGACGACGCCAGAGCACATCAAAAACTTCTTTATTCCTGTTCCCCATAAGGTGACCGAATGTGACCTCGACCTGCGTGTGGGTGGGCGGTTCAACACCGTGTTTGAGGTGGATGGTCAGCGGATGGACAACAAGGGCGTTTTCCTCGAAATTGACCCAGGCAGGAAACTGGTCTTTACCGACGGTTACACCGAAGACTGGAAACCGGCGGAGAAACCGTTTATGACGGCAATCCTGCTGCTCGAAGATGCGGGTGAAGGCAAAACCCGCTATACGGCGATTGCGCGCCATCCATCGGCAGAAATTCGTGAACAGCATGAACAAATGGGCTTCCACGAAGGGTGGGGGATTGTGCTGGATCAGCTGGTGGCGTATGTGAAGGGGCTGAAACGGTAGTGCTTCTGGACGCCCTCTCCCACTGGGAGAGGGCGCTAAAGCGTCATGCGAGTTTCGGATACCCATCCGCAATATCATCCCCGGTAAACTGCGCAATCCAGCCCTCGGGGTTATCGAAAATACGAATGGCGGTAAAGTTCGGCTCTGAACCCATATCAAACCAGTGCGGCGTGCCTGCAGGCACCGAGATCAGGTCGTTTTTCTCGCACAGCACCTGATACACCTCAACGCCGATGTGCAGGCAGAACAAGCCTGCGCCTTCAACGAAGAAGCGCACTTCGTCTTCGCCGTGGGTGTGCTCGCTCAGGAACTTCGCGCGCAATGCTTCTTTCTGCGGGTTATCGGCCCGCAGGATGATCACGTCCCAGCTCTGGTAACCTTTTTCCGCCACCAGTTTGTCGATCGCATGCTGATAGGCATTGATCACCGTTTCGGGCGCAGGATCGCGGCCTAAATCACGATCCGCGGCCCAGCGTTCAAAACGCACACCTTTGGCGTTGAGCTGTTGGGCGATCTCTGCGGCATTGGTGCTGTGCCACTGGTGCTTGCTGGCGTCTTTATCGGAATAAATGGTTAATGCGCTCATGAAGGGATCTGCTCCGGATTAATCTCGTCAAACTGGTGTACCTGATGATGATGACTTGCGCCGTCATCATCACCGCGAATCAGCTGCAGGGTGCGAAAACCTGCCTGCTCAGCGGCGTCCAGCTCCTGATGAATATCAGACAGGAACAGGATCTGCGACGGGGGGATCCCTGTTTGCGTTGCAATAGTCTGGTAAGACTGGACGTCGCGCTTGGCACCAATGTGGGTATCAAAGTAACCGCTGAACAGATGAGTAATATCACCTTCGTCACTGTAGCCAAATAACAGTTTCTGCGCCGCGACGGAGCCAGAGGAATAAACATAGAGATCAATGCCTTGTGCCTTCCATTTTTCCAGCGCAGGGAGCACATCCGGATAGAGATGGCCGGTAAAGTCGCCGTTGACGTAGCCGTCATGCCAGATGATCCCCTGCAGGGCCTTCAGTGCGGTCGATTTACGGTCTTCATCCATAAAGGCAAACAGCGCGTCGGTAAGCTCGCTGGCGCTGGCATGCGGATTGCTGATTTCATCACGCAGGTTGTCCAGAATCGATTTGACCGGTTCGGCGTATTGCTGGGCGGTCACGAAGGCCGCCAGTCGCTCACGCGCATAAGGGAACAAAACATCATGGACAAAACGGATATCGCTGGTCGTCCCTTCAATATCCGTCACAATCGCGCGAATCATACTCTCTCCAGTTGTCGTAAACGCATTTCACATTCAAATAAGAATTCTAATCCTTCCAGATGACGGCGGGCTTCTGCCACGTCACGTCCCCAGCAGGTTAAGCCATGACCGCGCAGAAGAAAACCATAATTAAGTGGGCGTTCCTGTGCGTAATGAGCGATTCGAGAGGCGAGGGCGTCAATATCCTGGTCGTTATCAAACACCGGGATGGCAACCGTATCCAGATGGGTGGTTTGCCCGGTGAGGGATTTTTGCATTTCAAAACCGCTAATTTTTAGCTCTGTTTCTTTGACCAGCCTGGAGAGTACCGTGGCGTTAACGGTGTGGACGTGCAGAACGGTGTTGGCCTCCGGGAACAGACGGTAGATCAGCGTATGTAGCCCGGTTTCTGCCGACGGCTTACGGCCAGACGGCGCGCGGTTGGTGGCGATCTCCACCTGCAGAAAATCTCCGGTTGTGAGGCTGCCTTTGTCTTTGCCGGATTCGCTGAGCCAGCACAGGTGTTCGTCCTGGCGTACTGACATGTTGCCGCCGGTTGCCGGAGCCCAGCCTTTTGCGCCAATCCAGCGGCAGGCGTCAACCAGGTGTGTGAGTTGCAGGTTGTCTGTCATGTTCCTTTTACCCCTTTCGGTCAGGAATATTTATAGCATATAGACGTCTAAGCGTCTTGATTGCCAAAGACTAACATCGTGTTATAGTGGCAGCAACATAAGTATTACAGGCAGGCACGACACAATGAGCAATAACGCATTGATTCCGCAGAGTAAGCTTCCCAAGCTGGGGACGACCATCTTTACGCAAATGAGTGCGCTGGCACAGCAGCATAACGCCATTAACCTCTCACAGGGGTTCCCGGATTTTGACGGCCCGAAATACTTGCAGGAGCGCCTGGCATACCACGTTGCACAGGGCGCAAACCAGTATGCACCAATGACGGGGGCACAGGTGCTGCGCGACGCCATTGCTGATAAAACCGCGGAGCTGTATGGCTATAAGCCAGACGCGAACAGCGACATCACGGTGACCGCAGGGGCGACCGAAGCACTGTATGCAGCCATTACGGCCCTGGTGCGTCAGGGTGACGAAGTGATCTGCTTTGAACCATGTTACGACAGCTATGCGCCCGCCGTTGCGCTGTCCGGCGGCGTGGTGAAACGCGTGGCGCTGCAGCCGCCGCATTTCCGCCCGGACTGGCAGGCTTTTGCCGCATTACTGAGTGAGAAAACCCGTCTGGTGATCCTTAATACGCCGCACAACCCGTCCGCGACGGTATGGCAAAAAGCGGATTTCACCGCGTTATGGCAGGCCATTGCTGAACGTGAAATCTTTGTGCTGAGCGATGAAGTGTATGAGCACATCTGCTTTGCCTCTGAAGGGCATGCCAGTGTGCTGGCACATCCGCAGCTGCGGGAGCGCGCCATTGCCGTTTCGTCCTTTGGTAAAACCTACCACATGACTGGCTGGAAAGTGGGGTACTGCGTGGCTCCGGCCGCAATTAGCGCAGAACTGCGTAAAGTGCACCAGTACCTGACGTTTGCTGTGAACACGCCTGCTCAGCTGGCGCTGGCCGATATGCTGCGCGCTGAGCCAGCGCATTATCGTGACTTGTCCGGGTTTTACCGCACGCGCCGGGATCGGTTTGTGAATGCGCTCAACCAAAGTCGCCTGGAGATTTTGCCCTGTGAAGGGACGTATTTCCTGCTGGCGGACTACAGCGCCATTTCGGATCTGGATGATGTGAGCTTCTGTCAGTGGCTGACTAAAGAGGTGGGCGTGGCGGCTATTCCGCTGTCGGTTTTCAGCGCCGACCCCTTCCCGCATAAACTGATCCGTCTCTGTTTTGCGAAACAGGAGTCGACGCTTCTCGCGGCGGCAGAGCGTCTGAATACGCTCTGATTATTTCACCGTCCAGGCTTCTGAGTAGCGACGGTCTGCAAACAGTTCCAGCAGGCCGTTGATCTGCTTCAGGCGCAGGACTTCGTCGCAGTCCATACCAAGCTCTTTCCCGATTTTCTCATCGCTCCAGCCCAACAGCGCCAGCTCACGCACAATGTCAGACATGGCGTTTATCTGGTGGCGACCGCGCGCACGGTTGTGGCGAATGGTCGCAGCCATCCGGTCAATCCTCTCCTGTCGTTCTTTACGCAGACAGGTTACCGGAAGATACCCTTTAAGCTGCTTTTTAAGCGTTGTTTTCTTTTTGCCAATTTCATGACGATGAAAACCATCGACAATTTCATAATGCTGCGGTTGATCTTCTGTCACCACGATAGGCTGCGTGAAACCGTCCAGCTCCAGCGACTGGCTGAGCAGCCGTTTTTCCGGGGGCGCAACGTTGTTGGGATTGTAATCATTGGCGGTGATATCTTCCTGTTTAATCCACAAAACACAGTCAACGGGCTGATCGCGAAAAGGGCTATTTTCATGTAGCGCCTTGCGAAAGGTATTGAGCGCGTCAATGCGCTGCTCTTCCGGAAGAGACTGTAGATAGCTATTCATTTCGTTGATTAATCGTTGTTGCATAAGATCCCCCATTCCATACGTTTTGATTTTATCCGGTCGCTGTATCGCTGATAGTGCTTTGGTTTATTGGGGCTAAAAGACAATGCCCGGCACCAGTAGTCATTATTCAGAAGTACCTTGCAGATGCGCCGCCACGAGGGAATATCCTTTGAGCCAATATCCCCTTCCTGCGTTTCGGGAATATCGGGCATGCCTTTTTTGCGGTACCAGTGCAAATACACGGCAATTTTGTTGCGGTAATGTTCTGATGTGTGTTGTGGCATGCTGTCGAGCAGCAAAAGGGCGTATTCCTGCCAGCTAAGGTGGGCCGGTTTGAGAATTTTGCGGTGGCCATAGAAATGATTGTCGTGACCGGCATAGATACCTCCGCTCCTGACACCGCTGACGCGTTCGCACATGGCCGCCCACCGCTCGGGTTCGACAACATGATAGAGCCATAGCCCCTGGCGTTGCTCGGGGCCAAAAGGTTCACAAATGCGCATGTAGCGCAGGGGAACCCCCGCCTGATACATCAGGTCGTACAATGTGTTATAGCTCGAACCGGTTTTTGCAAACCATGTCCAGATATCCGCGGTTTTCCAGTCATAGATCGGGTAGACATACCAGGCGTGCCCGCCGGGTGCCACCGTGGTCCAGGGTTTATCATCGGCAAAGCGCAGCTTGCGCGCGTTAGCGATGGCCAGGAAGCGGTTGTAGGATTCATCAGCACGGATACCGATCATAACGGCGGCAGGGCGGTTTTGAGAGAACCATTCGGAAAATGCACGGACAAAGGCTTCAAACGTCATCCCCTGCTGGTAGAAATCGAAATAGCCAGGATCGGTAATGGCATCGGACGGTGGCTGCCGGACCCAGTTTGTACCCGCTTCCCAGCACTGCCATTCCGGCTGAAACTGAGACAGGGAGTTTTGTGTTGTCAGGGGAAGAGCCACCCACCAGAAATTATCTATTACATCGTGAAAGTGGGTTCGCATATTTTCAATATGCTGGATGGTAGAGGTAAATTGTGCTTCCCAGTCAATGAACAGGACGTCAATTTTTCGCCGCATCCGGCGAGCGCATTCACAGGCAAGGTAAAGCATAACAGTCGAGTCCTTTCCTCCAGAAAATGAAATACACACTCTGGCAAAGTTTTCGAGAGTCCAGGTCATTCGTTCCTGCGTCGCATTGAGAACATTCTGGTTAAGCGAGAGTTTATATAATGACATTTTCATCCTCTTCCTGAGTTATGTACGCTGGGCCAACGCTGTCTATTAACAGAGGTGGATAATATCATTTATTTTTTCAATGGGTTAGAGGATGTGTGAAAGAGTCTGGAACGATAAGTTGGCGTTATATATTGGGTACCCGGCCACCACAGCTAAGTGACCGGGTAAGAGGTCACAACATATTTATGTCTTCAATGAAATTAGAAAATACCGTGCTGTTAAGTGCCGAGCGATTGTACATAATATAAATATCAATTGACGGAATGGAAATGTCTGACTCAATCATCTTCAGGCCTAAGGCTTCACCATATTGTTTGAACGCCGTAGCGGGAACAATACCGATCAGGTTTGTGACACTGAGTACGGATAATATAGAAAGATAAGAATCACTCCGATAGCCGATATCTCTTTCGGGCAATAAACGTTCAATGTCGTCCCGGTATGTTTTGGCACCCTGTTCATCGCTGATGTAGGCCGTGACTTTCTCGTTTAACAGCTCCTCCCGCGTTGCGGCCGTACCGATTCGCGGGTGATCCTGGCGGCAGACGAGGTTCATTTGCAGCTTATGGAACACGTTGCAGGAGATTGAGCGGTTGTTCAGAGGGTAAAACGAAAAGACCAAATCCGCCTTACGATAGGCCAGGAGGTCTTCCGCTGAGTCCTGTGAAACCAAAACATCCCGCAGTTCAATCTCATTGTTATGTTTTTCCATAAGCAGCTTTATGGGAGGAAGAAGGACTTCTGGTGTCAAAAATTGTGGGCAATAAATCACAAAAGTCTTCTTCATCCCGCTGTGGTGCATGATGCTGATTGTCTGCTCAAGCTGGTTAAGGTTCTGTTCGAGATGATGATGCAGGTTTACGCCGACGGTTGTTGGCGTGATCCCCTTACCTGAACGAATAAAAAGTGGGTCATTGAGTTGATTGCGCAAACGTTGCAGAGACTGGCTCACAGCTGAAGGGGTAATGTAGAGCGTTTCAGCAGCCTTACTAATGCTAAGATGTTGATAAATACACTCAAAAATGACTAAAAGATTGAGGTCAAACTTTTTAAGATCATATAGGTTAGCCATGTTTCTTCCTGATATTGATTCGTTGTCGTGTTGTTGCCACATTTGTATTAACTATAGATTGAAGCGAATCATTTACAATCCTTGTGATTAGCCTGCTTAATAATAGTTTAAAACATACTTAATGTATCATGCCGGCAGATAAATAAAATAGTTCTGAAAAAGAAGTTAAGATAAAATTATCTTTAAAAGAGTGTCTGGTTTTAAATAATGATATTGAGGTTGTTTTTCGGTTGCTTATTTACTTTTTAATTTAATTAGAATTGTACTGGAAATGTCTCTCATTATTCATTTGATGAATAATATAATGTCACGCAACCGGGTATTCGGCCTTACCTATCACAATCATAGGCAGGAACGCGGGGGAGATGGATTGCCCTGAGTGTGTACGGGTGTTGTAATCAACGCGCTATTACGGCCTGAGTACAGGGTAAGTAGAGCGCAACGCAATGCCAGCTTTGGCTGGCACTGAATGTACCTACGGGGAGTTCAGGTATCAGGGCCGCCCATTGAGGCGGCCTTTTTACGTTTGGCTTTCCTGAAACTCCTTTCACCCTATCTTCCCACCCGGGTTGTTAGGTATGGCTGATTGATTTGATAAAGCAAACGCATTAGCCCACTCAGGGAAAGTTCGTTACCTTACATCTCAACGAAAACACGGAGGAAGTACAGATGTCTTTGATTAACACCAAAATTAAACCTTTCAAAAACCAGGCGTTCAAAAACGGTGAATTCGTGGAAGTCACCGAGAAAGATACCGAAGGCCGCTGGAGCGTGTTCTTCTTCTACCCGGCTGACTTCACCTTCGTTTGCCCGACCGAACTGGGCGACGTAGCAGATCACTACGAAGAACTGCAGAAGCTGGGTGTGGACGTTTACTCTGTGTCTACCGATACCCACTTCACCCACAAAGCATGGCACGGCAGCTCTGAAACCATCGCTAAAATCAAATACGCGATGATCGGTGACCCGACGGGTGCTCTGACCCGTAACTTCGACAATATGCGTGAAGATGAAGGTCTGGCCGATCGTGCCACCTTCGTTGTTGACCCGCAGGGCATTATCCAGGCTATCGAAGTGACCGCTGAAGGTATCGGCCGTGATGCGTCTGACCTGCTGCGTAAAGTGAAAGCGGCTCAGTATGTGGCTTCTCACCCTGGCGAAGTATGCCCGGCGAAATGGAAAGAAGGCGAAGCGACCTTAGCACCATCCCTGGACCTGGTCGGTAAAATCTAAATTTCCGTCGTCTTTCGCGCCACAGCCGCGTTGGCGTCGCGTGCTCACCCCGGTCACTTACTGATGTAAGCTCCCGGGGACTCGCCCACTCGCCGCTTTGTTGTGACACGAAATACTCAGGAAATAATCCCCTTTAAAAACGGGTGCATTAGCACCCGAATTTCTTACTAGCGTCCATGATGCAAGCGCATTCAGGTAGCCGCGTGAGGCCGCTTGCATGATGATGTTTTAAGCCCAGGAGATAACAATGCTCGACACCAACATGAAAACCCAGCTCAGGGCCTACCTTGAGAAACTGACCAAACCTGTTGAGCTGATTGCCACGCTGGACGACAGCGCGAAATCGGCAGAGATCAAGGAACTGTTGGCTGAAATCGCTGAACTGTCTGACAAAGTCACCTTCAAAGAAGACAACAGTCTGGCGGTGCGTAAGCCGTCGTTCCTGATCACCAATCCGGATTCTGACCAGGGGCCGCGTTTTGCCGGTTCTCCGCTGGGCCACGAGTTTACCTCGCTGGTGCTGGCGCTGCTGTGGACCGGTGGTCATCCGTCAAAAGAGGCGCAGGCGCTGCTGGAGCAGATCCGCGATATCGACGGTGATTTTGAGTTTGAAACCTATTACTCGCTCTCCTGCCACAACTGCCCGGATGTGGTGCAGGCGCTGAACCTGATGTCAGTCCTGAACCCTCGCATTAAACACACGGCGATTGATGGTGGTACGTTCCAGAATGAAATTACCGACCGCAACGTGATGGGTGTTCCGGCGGTGTATATGAACGGTAACGCGTTCGGCCAGGGCCGTATGACGCTGACCGAGATCGTGGCCAAAGTAGATACCGGTGCAGAAAAACGTGCGGCAGAAGAGCTGAATAAGCGTGATGCTTACGACGTGCTGATTGTCGGTTCCGGTCCGGCAGGGGCGGCGGCGGCGGTGTACTCCGCACGTAAAGGTATTCGTACTGGTCTGATGGGGGAACGTTTTGGTGGTCAGGTGCTGGATACCGTGGACATCGAAAACTATATCTCCGTGCCGAAAACGGAAGGTCAGAAACTGGCCGGCGCACTGAAAGCGCACGTCAGCGACTATGAAGTGGATGTGATAGACAGCCAGAGCGCCAGTAAACTGGTTCCGGCAGCGGTTGAAGGCGGTTTGCACCAGATTGAAACCGCGTCCGGTGCAGTGCTGAAAGCCCGCAGCATCATCATTGCCACCGGCGCGAAATGGCGCAACATGAACGTGCCGGGCGAAGATCAGTATCGCACGAAAGGCGTAACCTACTGCCCGCACTGCGACGGTCCGCTGTTTAAAGGTAAGCGCGTGGCGGTGATCGGCGGCGGTAACTCCGGTGTAGAAGCGGCTATCGACCTGGCGGGGATTGTTGAACACGTCACCCTGCTGGAGTTTGCGCCAGAGATGAAAGCGGACCAGGTGCTGCAGGATAAAGTCCGCAGCCTGAAAAACGTCGACATCGTACTGAATGCGCAGACGACGGAAGTGAAAGGCGACGGCAGCAAAGTGACCGGCCTGGCGTATCGCGATCGGGTGAGCGGTGATGTGCATAGCGTGGCGCTGTCGGGTATTTTCGTTCAGATTGGTCTGCTGCCAAATACCACCTGGCTGGAAGGTGCTGTCGAACGCAACCGGATGGGCGAAATCATCATTGACGCGAAATGCGAAACCAGTGTGAAGGGCATATTTGCGGCGGGTGACTGCACAACCGTACCGTACAAACAGATTATTATCGCGACAGGTGAGGGGGCGAAAGCGTCGCTGAGTGCCTTTGACTATCTGATCCGCACCAAAACAGCATAATAAAAGAAAGTAAGGCTATACCTGCAATAGCAAGAGGCCACCGAAAGTGGCCTCTTTTTTTATCTGACCACCATCACCGGAATGTGCGTATGACGGATCACGCTGGAGGCGTTGGAGCCAAGCAGGTGAGTGGTAATGGAAGGATTACGTGAACCGATAACAACCACATCGGCCTTCAGCTCATTAGCCAGTTCATTAACGGCATCACGCACGCTGCCGAACCTGACGTGCGTTTTAATGCGAGAGGGATCGATGGTGAAGTGTCCTGCCATTGTTTGCAGACGTGTTTCAGCTTCGTGCTGCAGATGTTCTTCAAAGCGACGCACATCGGCGGCAAAACGGTGCAGGTTCAGGCTGGCGGAACCCGGTAACACGTGCAAAAGATGAATAACACCGTCCTGCTGTGCAAGGAACTCGGCGTGGCGTACGGCCTTGTCGCTCAGCTCCATTTCGAAAACATCAACCGGCATAATGATTCTCTGATACATACCCGTTTCTCCTTGTTTATAAACGCTAAAACCATTCAAGCACAAAATGATATTGGTTTCTGATATCTGTCTGGCACTTTTTCATACGATGACATTTTTTGTTTTTGCGAGGCAGGAAGAGAAAATGAATTACCAGTGATGCTCAAGATAAAGCACAGCCATGACGATAATCGCCATAAAAATGATGAAAAACAGTGTGATAACCATTGCATCACTCATGACCGTCCCCACGGCACCAAAACAGGTTAAGCGTGGATTAAGCGGATTTTGTACGGTATAGGAAAAATGGGTGAATTACCGGAAAGAGGATGCAGAAGCATCCTCTGTACAATGCGGGTTGGCGCGTGTTCAGCCGGGATTAACGGAGGTAATCGCCTGCGGCTTCTGGCTGGTAGAGCAGTTCCAGCACTTCCAGATGGGTTGAGGCCCCGCCAGGTAATTCCCAGTGAATGGTATCGCCGGTGTGCAGCCCAAGCAATGCTGCACCCACCGGTGCCAGAACGGAAAGCTGCGTGCTGCTGTCGGTCATCTGAGCCGGGTAGACCAGCGTTCGGGTCAGCTCTTCGCCGGTGGCCAGGTTACGGAATTTCACCTGGCTGTTCATGGTCACCACGTCATGCGGCATGGACTCAGGCGTACACATTTGCGCCCGGTCGAGTTCTTCATTCAGCGCGTTGGCCACTGGGAGAGAAGCGAATTCTGCTTTTTCCAGAAGCCTGTCGATACGTTCTGCGTCGAGTTCATTAATGATAATTGTGGGTCTGGACATTTATTACTCCATGTCGTTAATGCTGCGTGTAACGCAGAAACCAATCCAAAAGAAAACCCTCGCCGTCTGGCAGCGAGGGTTTAACTCTCCCGATGATACTGGCTGAGCACGTAAGTTTGAAGTGATGAAGGTCACATTCATGGGTCATATGAATTTTTGGCGAAAAACGTGATCCCTCGCAAATTTGCATTATCCTTTTTAAGCGCCCTTTGTAGGCGACTATCCGCATTCAGTGTCCCTTAATCAGGAGATCTCATGAGCGATTACGACAAACTTACCTTGAAAGACGGCAGTTATTTGCATTTTAAGGACTGGGGAAGCGGGCAACCCATCGTGTTCAGTCACGGCTGGCCGCTGACGGCTGATGCCTTTGAAGATCAAATGTTGTTTCTGGGGTCAAAAGGATTTCGTGTGATTGCGCATGACCGGCGTGGGCATGGCCGTTCTGCACAGCCGTGGGACGGGCATAATATGGATCAGTACGCTGACGACCTGGCTGAACTAACGGCGCATCTGAATCTGAAAGATGCCGTACATGTCGGCCATTCGACGGGCGGTGGTGAAGTGGCGCGCTATATTGGTCGCCACGGCACGCAGCGCGTGGCCAAAGCGGTGCTGATTGGTGCAGTGACGCCGATTATGATCAAAACCGATTTCAACCCGAACGGGGTACCGAAAGAGGTGTTTGATGGTATTCGGGAGGGGGTGATTAACGATCGTGCGGCCTTTTTCTATGAGCTGACCTCCGCGTTTTATGGCTATAACCGCCCGGGGACGAAAGAGTCCAGAGCCGTGCGGGAGAGCTTTGTCGGGCAGGGGCTACAGGGATCGATCAAGGCATTGTATGACTGCATCAACGCTTTTTCGGAAACTGACCTGCGCGCAGATCTGAAAAAGATGACTATCCCTACGCTTGTGATCCACGGTGATGACGATCAAATTGTCCCGATTGATACCTGTGGCCGTGTGGCTGCGGAGATCCTGCCTGATGCCCAGCTGAAAGTCTATGCGGGTGGCTCTCACGGTATCTGCACCACCCATAAGCATCAGATTAATGACGATTTGCTGAAATTTATTCGTTCCTGATCCCTGACGGATTGCGTTACGCTGATCGTCCTGAATCAGGGCCATGAGCGAAGCGTAATTCGTGTCTGCCCTACCAATGAGAGAGCAACATGTACTTCTACCAACCTTCTCAGGGGCACGGCCTGCCGCATGACCCGCTGAACGCCATTATTGGCCCGCGTCCGATTGGCTGGATCTCTTCCTGTGATCAAGACGGTCAGCTGAACCTTGCCCCGTATAGCTTCTTTAACTGTTTCAACTACCGCCCACCGATCATCGGTTTTTCCAGCAATGGCTGGAAAGACAGCGTGCGTAATATTACTGAAACAGGCGAATTTGTCTGGAATCTGGCAACGCGCGATTTGGCCGAAGCGATGAATGAAACCTCTGCCACGCTGCCTCACGGTGAAGATGAATTCACCTTTGCCGGGCTGACGCCGGTTGCCAGCCAACTGGTGAATGCACCACGCGTGGCGGAAAGCCCGGTGAACTTTGAGTGCCGCCTGTCGCAGTGCATCCAGCTGACGGGGGCCGATGGTACGCCGGTCGACACCTGGCTGGTATTGGGGGAAGTGGTTGGCATTCATATTGCCGAAACGTTGCTGGAAGAGGGGATTTACCAGACAGCGAAAGCGCAGCCCATTTTGCGTGCGGGTGGGCCGACGGCCTACTACTCCATCAGCGACACCCATCGGTTTGATCTGGTTCGCCCGGATGCACGCAGGGGGTAAGATGGCCGGGCGGCAGTTTTTACTGATTTGCTCAGGGGGCGAGTCTGGCGTACTCACTCACCAGCCGCAATGCCCGGCGGGTGATCAGTAACCGGCTTTATCAATAACAAACTGTTTGCCGCAGTTACCCGGATGTGGCTGTGGGGCAAAAGAGGCCGCAGAGAGCGGTGCGTTAATGGTGTCGGCTTTTAGCGAGATCTGCATTTCAGTCAGATACGCAGGGTTACCGTCGCAGCTAAGCTTAATGGCTTTCACATTCTCCTTGCCCCAGCTTTTGGCCACCGCGTCATCAAAGTCGCTACGGCTCACGGTTTTGCCGTAGTTATCCGCAAGGAATTTCCCCACGGCGCTGCTTTTAACGTCCTGATTCATGCGTACCATCGTGCCGAAATAAGCGTCGGGATCAAAACCAAAGCAGACCCCATGCTTGGCATATTCGTAACGTTCCAGGCAGGAGTTACCACCTGCGCCGGGCATGACGCTGTTCAGTTTTGCGGCACCCGAAAGCGACAGTCCGGTTTCGGCGGCTGAACATTTGCGGCCGGCTTTGACTTCCGGCATATTCGGAGCTGGCCGCGTGGCACAGCCAAAACGCATCCAGCGGCGTTCATCCACGCCAAGTGCGGCAATAGATTTAGGTAAACCCGGCCATAGCCCGTGAACGGTCAGAAAATCGGTTTTGTTATCGCTCTCTTTCTGCAGACGACACTCGTCAGGGACGTTGCGGTTACGATCAACCATGCTCTGACAGAACCCGGTTTGCCAGGAAAGCGCCAGCACATAGCGATCGAAATCGCCGTATTGCGTTGCCTTGAGATCGTCTGCCTGTGCGGAGAATACACAGAGTGCGAGCGCCATCGCGCCAGACGGAATAACGATATCCTTCCTGAGCATTTAATTTCCTGAACGATTGAATACGATTGATTTCTGAAAATTATTAAAGCACAAAAAGCGCCCGCAGGCGCTTTTTGGTTACAACGGATTTAACTTACGGCTGTTCCTGGTACCAGGACTTCCGTTGCGATGATCACAATGATCAGGCCAACGAGTACGGGGACCGAGGTGCGTTTTACAACTTCAAACGGCGATATTTTTGCCATCCCGGCGACGGCAACGACCACGCCCGATACCGGAGAAATGGTACGACCCAGGTTTGATGCCTGCAGCATCGGAATGGAGAGGTAAGCCGGGTTAATTCCGGAGGAGTGGGCCAGTTTCGGGATCATCTCAACGAACGCGTAGAACGGTGCGTTACCGGAACCGGTGGTCATTGCTGCCAGCATGGTCAGCACCACCAGCACCAGCATCAGAATAATACTGGCAGAACCGAACGACGTGGCGATGGAAATCAGGCTCTGGATAAAGCCGATGGTGCTCAGCCCCTGGGCGAAGACGCCCGCCGCAACTAACAGCATCACGACGCCCGCGAAGGCGTCCGCCATGCCGCGGTAAGCGACTTCCAGGCCAGAAAATACCTTCTTCGTGTCGAAGCCACGCACAAACTCCAGCACGGCAGCCAGCAGCATGCAGATGACCAGAATGGTGATGATATGCAGCTGCGGACCCCATTTACCGTCAAACACCAGCACGCCGATAATCGGGGTAAATGGCAGAATGGAATAGAATGCCGGAGCAGTGGTGGTGATTTCACTCACATCCATCATCTCATGGCTGATGTTCTCTTTTTTATCGAGATAGCGCTGCCAGAAGAAGTGCGCAATTGCCATACCGATAATTGCGACAATGGAGATAGGCAGGGTGGTTTTAAAGGCGAAATCGATCAGCGACATTTCCGCTGCTTTTGCGGCCAGTACCACGTCGCCTGACGTTGGAGAAAGAATAATGGCTGCCGGAGAGGCACAGATTGCCGCCGCTGCGCCACGGCTGATGCCGACGTTGACCATTACCGGGAACAGGGTGGCCATTAACAGTACGCCAAGTCCGGTTGCAGACGAAACAGCCAGCGACATCAGGCAGGCGAGGAAATAGGCTGCAACCATCAGCAGATAGGGGGAGTTAATGTACTGAAGAGGTTTTGAGGCCAGCTTAACAACCATATCGTTGGCACCGATATGAGTCATATAAGCGGCAAAACCGCACAGCATCATGATCATCATGCCCAGGTCGCCACCACGGCTCATGAGCAGAATTTTAATATATTCAACAATATCAGTGGCGGTATAACCGGTGCTGGTTTCGCTGGCGGGTAAGACTTTATGACCTATCAGAGCGCTCACGATCAGCAGCGTCAGGCCACCGACAAATAATACCCCAGTGGCTGAATACCCTTTAATGATGTAGCGTGCTACACCGACAATGACGATGACTCCGATAAGGAGCTCGATAAACGTAAGCATGGTGTCCCCTGTATCCTTGCTGCCCGAGAGCACAAATAATCAATAAGAAAAGCAGGATGAAATGTGCCGAATTAATGGCCAGTCCTTGCTGATTAAAATCAATAAAGATACTACTAAAAGAGATATTGACGATATTTTTGCCATTGCGGTGGCATTTATGTCATGTCGATATTGACCGACTGAAACACAATTATATGTCATTAAATTGATGGTGAATTGTTAATATATTTGGTGCGATTTCTTAGCCAGTTGATAAAGAACGTAAAACTCTTTAAAAGCACTTTTCTTTCATTCTTTTGCCTGCATATACTCAGGCTACTTTTTTCAACCTGACGATACCGATATGCACGCCAACTGGACTTATCGCCTGCGTTTCCTCAAAAAACATCTTCTGATGTTTTTGATGGCGTTTGGCTGGCTGTTGCTCCAGAGTCAGGTTGCTGTTGCATCTCATCACTGCACCATTGATTTGCGTGGCGAGATGGCTGCTATCCAGCATATGGATATGATGGCAAAACCTGGCCTGCATAACGCTGTTGATGCTTCTCCGCTGTGTGAGAAACACTGCGTACCCGATCAGGTACAAAAAGATCCCGCTCAGTTGCATCTGGTGGCGCTTCCTGCCGCCATGACGCTCACCCTGAATACACCAGAATGCGCTTCTGCGAGCGATTCTGTGTGGTCTGTTACCCCTCCAGCCGTGGGGCCTCCGGCAACGATCCGCTATTGCCGGTTCAGAGAATAAAAAGACCTGTTAATCCGTTGTTTTTATTTAATTAACGTTTAACAGGAGTTTTATCATGCGTGCTTTATTCCTTTCCGCGCTGCTTGGCGCGTCCGTCTCTTTCGCTTCTTTTGCCGTTCAGGCCAATGAGGTTTCTTCTCCGTCTGCACAACGCTGGCAAGGTCACGGGGTGGTTCAGTCGTTTTCTGCTCAATCCGTCATGCTCCGGCATGATGCCATTCCCGAACTGAAATGGCCGGCCATGACCATGCCATTTACCTTATCTGCCGGTGCAGTGCTGAATGGCGCTAAACCCGGCGATGAGGTGACCTTCACGCTTGAACGTGCGGGTGACGGCTTCCAGATTGTCTCGCTGACGCCGCAGCGCTAAGCGAGGACACCATGAAACAACACACACTGGGCCTGTGGCTCGGTGGGGTGCTGTTCGGTCTTTTCAGCTCCGTCGTACAGGCGGAGTCGTGGACGCTCGAACAAACCCTGACCGAAGCACAGCGCTATTCAGCCGAGTTATCAGCCAGCCGCAACGAAGCGCAGGCGCTGGACGCTATGGCGGATTCCGCCACCCAATTACCTGACCCGAAGCTAAAGTTCGGCATTGAAAACGTGCCGGTGCAGGGCAATAACGACAGACGACTGACGCGTGAAGGCATGACCATGCAGAAGATAGGCATCATGCAGAGTTACATCAGTTCAGAAAAACGTGAGCGTAAGGCGCAGACCTTCCAGGCGCAGGCGCGCGGAGTATTGGCAAAGTCAGAGGCCATTCGCGCCGTTCTTCAGCGTGATACCGCGCAGGCATGGCTGGATTTGGCGCTTGCACAGCAGGCGTTAAACGCGGCCAGAACGCTGGTCAGCGAAACAGAGCATCAGCGCGGCGTGCAGAAGGCGAGCGTCGGGGCGGGAAGCTCAACCCCGGACAGCGTGCTGGCGCTGCAGATGACCCTGAGTGCAATGCGCGATAAAGAGACGCTGGCTCAGCGGGATGTGCAACTGGCGCAAAGCCGCCTGCTACAGCTGACGGGGCAAGCTATTCCTGATGTACGCGGGCCGTTGCCGCGTTATCAACGCCTGCCCGCCGATGAAAAAACGCTGGAAGAGGGGATTACCCGCCACCCTGAAGTGGAGGCGGCTCGTCGCGAAGCAGAAACGGCCAAAGCCCGTTCAGCGCAATCGGAAGTAGCCGCGATCCCTGATGTGGATGTGGAGGTGTTTTATGCCCATCGTGCCGAGGGATATGACGATATGGCAGGGGTGATGTTCAGCGTGGATCTGCCCATTTTCCAGTCTAAACGACAGGACAAAGATTATGCTGCCGATGTCTCCCGTTCGATGCAGGCCGTCGATCAGTTAACGCTTATCAAACGTGAGCATATTGCGCAGGTTCAAACCCTGGTTGCGCAATATCAGGCGGCGCAGACCTTGTGGCAGCGCCAGCGGGATGAGGTGTTGCCTTTGCAGCGTCAGCGGCTGGACGTGCTGACGGCGCAGTATCGTTCCGGACAGTCGGATCTTCCGACACTTCTGGAGGCACGTCGTGGCGTGCTGGACACGGAGCTGGCGGTGAATCAGGCCGAGCGCGAGATGGCGCGTACCTGGGCTGCCGTGAACTGGCTGATACCGCAGGAGCTGGCACAATGAAAAAAACAACCTTAACTGCCGTCGCGATTGCCGTCGTTGTGGCCGCCAGCGGTGGTTATTTCGTGGGGAAAAAACAGTCCAGGCAACCGGCGACGACTGCGCAACCCACCGAACGTAAAGTGCTTTACTGGTACGACCCAATGATGCCCGGCCAGCGTTTCGATAAGCCGGGTAAATCTCCCTTTATGGATATGGATCTGGTGGCACGCTACGCCGATGAAGAGAAAGCGGCGACCGGCGTCGGGATCAGTACACAGCAGCAGCAAAACCTGGGGATGAAAACAGCCAAAGCACAGATGCGCCAGCTGGTTTCACCGTTCTCCGCCTTTGCCACGGTATCAACGGATGAGCGTAGCGTGTCGGTGGTTTCGGCCCCGGCCAACGGTGTGGTGTCGCGGCTGTTTGTTAACGCCCCTCAGCAGCAGGTGAAAGCCGGGGAACCTCTGGCACAGCTGTGGATCCCCCAGTGGACGACGGCCCAGCAGGAGTATCTGGCCGTACGCCAGTTGGGTGATGCCGGGCTGACTCGCGCAGCACGTGAGCGGCTGGCGCTACAGTTTATGCCGGAAGAGGTGATTCGGGCGCTTGAGCGCAGCGGTAAACCCCAGACAACATTGACGCTGCGCGCCGCCAGGGCCGGATATGTGGTGAAGCTTGACGTGCGGGAAGGCGCACAAATTACGGCCACGGCACCGCTCTTTGAGATAGCGAGCCTCGATCCCGTCTGGCTGGTGGTTGATTATCCGCAGACGCAGGCGCAGTCCCTGACGGTGGGGAGCAAAATGGTCGCCACGACGGAAAGCTGGCCTGGAGAGCGGTTCCACGGCACGGTCAGCGAGCTACTGCCGCAGATGGAAACGACGACGCGAACGCTAAAAGCGCGCATTGTGCTGGAAAATAACGGCCAGAAGCTGAAACCGGGGATGTATCTCACCGTATCCCGTGCCGAAGAGTCAAAACGTCCGCCGGTGCTGGCCGTACCGGAAGAGGCGGTGATCAGGAGTGGTAATGCCGCGCGTCTGTTGATTGCAACAGGAGAGGGCTATTTCCATCCGGTGAATGTGGAGACCGGGCTGACGGCACAAGGGTGGACGGAGATCCGCTCCGGGCTGAAAGAGGGGGATGACGTGGTGACCTCCGGTCAGTTCCTGATCGACTCAGAAGCCAGCCTTCGTAGCGTGATGCCGGAGGTGACACCATGATCGCGGCAGTGATTCGGGCTTCATTGCGCAACCGGCTGCTGGTGATCCTGGCTGCCCTGATGATGGCAGGCTGGGGCTGGTGGTCGGTGCAGCGCGCACCGCTGGATGCGCTTCCTGATTTGTCGGATGTGCAGGTGATCGTCAAGGCGAGTTATCCGGGTAAAGCGCCACAGGTGATTGAAGATCAGGTGACCTGGCCGCTGACAACCTCGATGTTGTCCGTGCCGGGAGCGAAAACGGTGCGCGGCTTTTCCATGTTTGGCGATGCCTACGTCTACGTACTGTTTGAGGATGGTACTGATCTCTACTGGGCGCGTTCCAGGGTACTGGAGTATTTAAGCCAGGTGCAGGCGCAATTTCCTGCCGGGGTGAAAGTATCGCTGGGGCCAGATGCAACGGGCGTCGGCTGGATTTACGAATATGCGTTGGTCGATCGCAGCGGTAAACACAGCCTGGCGGACCTGCGTGCCCTTCAGGACTGGACGCTGAAATTTGAGCTTAAAACGGTGCCTAACGTCTCTGAGGTCGCCAGCATCGGCGGGATGGTTCGTCAGTATCAGATTGTGGCCGATCCGGCGAAGATGCGTGCGCTGAATATTACCCATAACCAGCTTTCCAGTGCTGTTCAGGCTGCGAATAAGGAGAGCGGCGGTAAGTTGCTGGAGATGGGCGAAGCGGAATATATGGTGCGCACGACGGGTTACCTGCGCTCGCTGGATGATTTTCGCAACGTAGTGATTACCAGCCGTGATGGGGTGCCGGTTCTGCTCAAAGATGTCGCCACGATTGGCTTCGGCCCGGAGATCCGTCGGGGTGTTGCGGAGCTGAACGGTGAGGGGGAGGTTGCCGGTGGCGTGGTGGTGATGCGTTACGGGCAGAATGCGCTGGAGACGATCCATGCGGTGAAGGCAAAACTGCATGAATTGCAGAAAACGCTGCCGCAGGGTGTTGAAATTGTCCCCGTGTATGACCGCTCGACCCTGATTGAAGAGTCGGTCAAAACGCTGACCCATAAGCTGCTTGAAGAGTTTGCCGTGGTGGTGGTGGTCTGCGCGCTGTTTCTGTTCCATTTTCGTTCGGCGCTGGTGGCGATTGTCTCCCTGCCGCTGGGCATTCTGGGCGCATTTGTGGTGATGCATTATCAGGGTATCAACGCGAACATTATGTCGCTGGGTGGTATTGCCATCGCCATTGGGGCAATGGTGGATGCGGCGATCGTGATGATTGAAAACATGCACAAAGTGCTGGAGCAGTGGCGGCACGATAATCCTGGCAAAACACCGTCGTCGGGGGATTACTGGCATCTGGCCGAACGTGCAGCGGTGGAGGTGGGGCCGGCGCTCTTCTGCAGCCTGCTGATCATCACCCTGTCGTTTATTCCGGTCTTCTCGCTTGAAGCGCAGGAGGGGAGAATGTTCTCGCCGCTGGCGTTCACCAAAACCTGGTCGATGGCTGTGGCGGCAGGGCTTGGGATCACGCTGGTGCCGGTGTTAATGGGGTATTTCATTCGCGGGAAAATTCCTGACGAAAAGGCCAACCCGATCAACCGTGTGCTGATCCGCCTGTATGAACCGCTGCTGGATAAGGTGCTGACGTTCCCGAAAACCACGCTGGTGCTGGCATTTGCATTGTTACTCGCCACGCTCTGGCCACTAAGTCGTCTGGGCAGTGAGTTTATGCCGCCACTGGACGAAGGTGATTTGCTGTATATGCCATCAACATTGCCGGGGATCTCTGCCCGGGAGGCATCACGGCTACTACAGCAAACGGACAGGCTGATCAAAAGTGTACCGGAAGTGGCGAGCGTGTTTGGTAAAGCCGGACGAGCCGAGTCCGCAACCGATCCTGCACCGTTAACCATGCTGGAAACAACCATCCATTTTAAACCCCGCGACCAGTGGCGGCCGGGAATGACACCGCAAAAACTGGTAGAGGAGCTGGATAAAACCGTGTCGGTACCGGGGATCGCCAACGTGTGGGTTCCGCCGATTCGCAACCGTCTGGATATGCTGGCAACCGGGATTAAAAGCCCGGTAGGTATTAAGGTCAACGGCAATAACATTGCTGATATTGAGCGAGTTGCGCAGCAAATCGAGCAGGTTGTAAAGCAGGTTCCCGGTGTCACGTCAGCCCTGGCTGAGCGGCTGGCGGGCGGTCGTTATGTGGATATCCGTATCGACAGGCAAAAAGCGGCACGCTATGGCGTTTCCGTCGATGAGCTGCAAAGTATGGTTTCTACGCTGGTGGGTGGCGATAACATCAGCGAGGTGCTCAACGGACGCGAACGTTATCCGGTTAATCTGCGTTATCCCCGCGATCTGCGCGACAATGTCGATAAATTGCGGGTCTTACCGGTCGTTGCCGCAAACGGTAGCCAGGTGGCGCTCGGTGAACTGGCTGATATCATCGTCACCGAAGGCCCGCCAATGCTAAAAAGCGAAAATGCGCGCTTGTCTGACTGGATCTACGTGGATTTACGCGGGCGCGATCTGAAGTCTGCCGTGGATGAAATGCAGAAGCGTGTCGCTGAAAATGTGGTTTTACCGCAGGGGGTTTCTCTCTCCTGGTCAGGGCAGTTTGAATATCTTGAGCGGGCGACGGCAAAGCTGAAAATAGTTTTACCGGTGACGTTAATGATCATATTTATACTGCTATGGCTAACCTTTAAGCGAGTGACAGATGTCCTGGTAATAATGGGGACTTTACCTTTCGCACTTATTGGCGGGGTATGGTTGTTGTGGTTACTGGAATATAATCTCTCCGTTGCAGGGGCGGTGGGTTTTATCGCCCTCTCAGGCGTTGCCGCGGAATTTGGTGTAATTATGGTTCTCTATTTAAATCATGCACTGGATAAATACCGCAGCCGTGAACCGGACGGTGGGAACGCGACACTGATGCGCGCTATTCATGAAGGTGCTGTGCTACGCGTGCGGCCGAAGGTGATGACGGTTGCGACCATCATGGCGGGATTACTGCCGATCATGTGGGGGGGGGGCAGTGGTTCCGAAGTGATGCAACGCATTGCAGCCCCGATGGTGGGTGGGATGGTGACGGCACCTCTGTTGTCGATGCTGGTTATTCCCGCGCTCTATAAATTGTTACATCAACGCTAAAGATGCATCCTGCATGCTCTTATTCAGACATGCAGGAACGCTTTTCGGAATATTCCAGGGAAAGGTATTATTAATTAGGAATAACGTAGTTGTCTGTTGAGACACGATTCAACTATTTTATGGTAAACTTTGCGCCGAATACTAAGAATGGTAATTGCATTGTGATCGTACGTAATAAATTATTTCTGATTTTATTGTTTATTTTTGGACAGTTAATGTTCTCTTCTGTTGTGCAGGCAGAAGACAACGCGACGGATAAAGGCTGGTTCACCACCTTTAAGGATAACGTTTCACAGACCTGGAAAGAGCCGGAACACTATGATCTCTATATTCCGGCAATAACGTGGCACGCACGCTTTGCGTATGACAAAGAAAAAACAGACGACTACAACGAGCGTCCCTGGGGGGCTGGTTTTGGTCAGTCACGCTGGGATGACAAAGGGAACTGGCACGGTATCTATCTGATGGCGTTTAAAGACTCCTTCAATAAATGGGAACCGATTGGCGGTTATGGCTGGGAGAAAACCTGGCGTCCGTTAGCGGACGATAACTTCCACGTTGGGCTGGGTTACACCGCCGGGGTTACCGCGCGCGACAACTGGAAGTACATCCCGCTCCCGATAGTGCTGCCGTTAGCCTCTATTGGCTATGGCCCCGCAACGTTCCAGATGACGTATATTCCGGGGACATACAACAACGGTAACGTTTACTTTGCGTGGATGCGCTTTCAGTTTTAACTGAAAAAACTTTACATGCTGGTGAAAAAACGCACTGTTGTTGAATCATAAAGGATAAAAAACGTCCGACAAAAATTAACGCGACTTTTGTCACTTTTTATCAAAGAAGCGCTGGACAAAACGTCCCACAATTGATGTACTGATACCCGACACAGCATTTGTGTCGTTTTTTAATGTAAAGGTAATTTTGATGTCTAAGATTAAAGGTAACGTTAAGTGGTTTAATGAGTCCAAAGGATTCGGTTTCATTACTCCTGAAGATGGCAGCAAAGACGTGTTCGTACACTTCTCTGCAATCCAGTCTAATGGTTTCAAAACTCTGGCTGAAGGTCAGCGCGTTGAGTTCGAAATCACTAACGGTGCCAAAGGCCCTTCTGCTGCTAACGTAATCGCTCTGTAATTCAGACGCGTCAGCAAGAATTTCAAAACCCGCTCACTGAGCGGGTTTTTTTCGTTCTGAGTCAACCAATCAGATACATTTTCAGGAAGCTGGCGATGATCAGCACGCTCAACAGCACCATTCCTGCGCTCATCAAACTCTCTTTCATTCTGTCACCCTCATTCTGTATGACACCCAGAGTGACAGAGAAAAATTAAGCCAACATTAACGCTTCGTCAGTCATTGCGCACTGGCAGAGGAAAATAGCCAGAATGCGATCCCGGTCATCGCAAAAGAGCCGAGCATGTTGATCGCAATGTTCATCAGCGCCCAGCCGACGCGGCCTTCCTGAAACAGAAAAACGACTTCGGCAGAGAAGGTTGAAAAGGTGGTCAAACCGCCGCAGAACCCGGTGGTAATCAATACCTTCCACACCGGGTCGATGTGCGTCATACGGTTAAACCAGGCCAGCCCCATGCCAATGATAAATGCCCCAATCAGGTTTGCGGCCAGCGTTCCCATTGGAATAACCTGATGCAGGGGATTAAACCGCATACTCAAGAACCACCGTGCAACGCTACCTGTGCCCCCACCAATAAAAACGGCTAAAAGTAGTTGAAACACTGTAAATACCTGCTATTTGATGTGTAAGAGCGTCGAGTGTAACGCTGTTTATGTTTAGGGGACAAATATGTATGTTGCGGTAGGGCAGTTCGCGGTGACGCCAGAGTGGGAGGTGAATGCACGAAAATGTCTCTCCCTGATGACTGAAGCACGGCAGAAGGGCGCATCGTTACTGGTGCTCCCCGAGGCGCTGCTGGCGCGGGATGACAATGACCCCGATCTCTCGGTGAAGTCGGCACAGTCGCTGGAGGGGCCGTTTTTGAACATGCTATGCCAGGAGAGTGCGGGTAATACCATGACGACTGTTTTGGCGGTACACGTCCCTTCAACACCGGGGCGCGCCATCAATACGCTCGTGGTATTGCGTGATGGTGCCATCATCGCACGCTATGCGAAGCTACATCTCTACGATGCGTTCAGCATTCAGGAATCGCGGCTTGTTGACCCAGGCGATGTCATTCCACCGTTGCTTGAAATTGATGGACTTAAGATTGGGTTGATGACTTGTTATGATGTGCGCTTTCCCGATCTGGCTCTGAACCTCGCCTTGCAGGGGGCGGATGTTCTGGTATTGCCCGCTGCGTGGGTGAAGGGGCCGTTAAAAGAGCATCACTGGGCGACGTTGCTTACAGCACGTGCGCTGGATACCACCTGTTATGTGGTGGCGGCAGGGGAGTGCGGCAATAAAAATATCGGTCAAAGCAGAGTGGTTGACCCCCTGGGTGTCACCATTGCGGCAGCAGCGGAAGCGCCGGTGTTGCTGCTGACGGAAATCATTTCAGAAAGGATTGCGCTTGCGCGCCAGCAATTACCTGTTCTTCGCAACCGTCGGTTTGCGCCACCGCAATTATTGTGATGTTTTTTTCAACAACGCTTGATTCACCTTGTTACAGATTGCTATTGTGTGCTCGCGCTAAATGACCGTTAATACAATCAGGTTTTTGGCGCTGAATGCAGCCTGTTTTATGTAAAGAAGGTATCTATGGGTGAGATTAGTATTACCAAACTGCTGGTGGTTGCCGCACTGGTCGTCCTGCTGTTTGGTACCAAGAAGTTACGCACGCTGGGTGGCGACCTGGGTGCCGCCATTAAAGGCTTTAAGAAAGCGATGAACGACGACGATGCAGCGGCGAAGAAAAGCGCCGAAGATGACGTCCCGGCAGAGAAGCTTTCTCACAAAGAGTAACAGCAATGCCTGAGGGCTTGCGAAAAAAAACCGGCTCAGATGGCCGGTTTTTTTGCATTACTGTAAGTAAATATTACAGAATTATTTAACTTCTTCGCCTTTTGCCTGCATGTCGGCATGGTAAGAAGAGCGAACAAACGGGCCACAGGCTGCATGGGTAAAGCCCATTGCCATGGCTTCGGCTTTCATCTCATCAAACTCATCCGGGCTAACGTAACGCTGTACCGGCAGGTGATGGCGGCTTGGCTGCAGATACTGGCCCAGCGTCAGCATGGTCACACCGTGGCGGCGCAGGTCGCGCATAACTTCAATGATTTCAGCATTGGTTTCGCCGAGACCAACCATCAGGCCGGACTTCGTCGGGATATCCGGGTGCGCTTCTTTAAAACGCTCCAGCAGCTTCAGGGACCAGTTATAGTCAGCGCCCGGGCGCACCTGGCGATAAAGGCGCGGTACGTTTTCCAGGTTGTGGTTGAACACGTCTGGTGGCGTCGCTGTCAGGATATCCAGCGCACGATCCATACGGCCACGGAAGTCTGGAACCAAAGTTTCAATCTTGATGTTTGGGCTTTTTTCGCGGATAGCCGTAATGCAGTCAGCAAAATGCTGAGCACCGCCATCACGCAGGTCGTCACGGTCAACGGACGTGATCACCACATAGCGCAGCGCCATGTCGGCGATGGTCTGTGCCAGTTTTTGTGGTTCATTAGCATCAGGTGCAACAGGGCGACCATGAGCAACGTCGCAGAACGGGCAACGGCGGGTACAGATTGCACCCAGAATCATAAACGTCGCAGTGCCGTGATTGAAACATTCAGCAAGGTTCGGGCAAGAGGCTTCTTCACAGACAGAGTGAAGGCCATTTTTACGCATCGCCGCTTTGATCCCCTGGATACGCGAAGAGTCGGCCGGAAGTTTAATTTTCATCCATTCCGGTTTTCTTAACAGCGCCTCGCGCTCTGTAGCCACGTTTTTAACCGGGATAAGGGCCATTTTATCGGCATCGCGGTATTTAACACCGCGTTCCATCACAATGGGTTTACTCATAGCGTGCGTGTTCCAGTTGCGAATATCGAAGGAAAGCGTTTCAATTCAAGGGAATGTTGTATTTATCAACTATTTTTGAACGAACGACAGGCAGTATATCATTGAAACGGTCGATAAAGCAGCCTGCCAGATCGCCAATTTGTAAAATAGTTGTTGTTTTGTGCCTTTTGCCCTGCATGTGGCAGGGGCTTGTGCTGCGCCAGCCTGTCAGAAAGCCTGGCAGATGATATTGATAACGTTTTCTAGTACCGGATCGCGCAGACTGAGTTTGTTGTAATGCAGTGAAATTTCAATGGATTCTGCATTGAGCTGGCTGAGCGGAGTCTCCTCCAGTGGCCAGCATTTACGTAGCAAGTGATACAGCCGGGAGGGCATGATGCAGAGCATGTCGCTACTGCCAATCAGGGACGCGGTGGTAAACATATTGTAACTGCTAAAACTTATCTGGCGTTCCGGGAAGATTTCATCAATACGCTGGCGTAGCGAATTCAGCGCTTGCCCTTCAGTTATGAATGACGAGTGATCATAGTTACGCAGATTTTCAATGGTCAGGGGTTCGCTAAGCGCCGGGTGGTTCTGGCGACAAACAAGCACCAGACTGTCGGCATAGAGAACATGTTGCCCCAGTGCTCTGGCGCTGAAATGACTAATATCAATCACCACGTCGGTCTGGAACTGCGCAAGCTGAATTTCTGGTTCGTTGAGGGGAACATTGTGCAGCAGGAGCTGTGGCACATGGGATTTCATGGCCTGGAAGATCGCCGGCATCACCTGCACGCCCACTGAAGGGGTACAGCCGATGGTGATGGTTCTCTGTTTATCATAGCTTCCGGTTAAATCCAGTGCGCCCAGAATCGATTCCAGCCCCTGGCTGATGTACTCATGAAGATGCGTGGCATAGGCCGTTGGCGTGACGCCCTGACCTTTACGAATAAATAACGGATCGGGAAATATAGCGCGCAATTTCTGAATTGACTGGCTAATTGCAGAGGGCGTGAGATTGAGAATTTTCGCAGCGTTTACGATACCCTTGTGGACATATACAGCCTCAAAAATGGTCAGTAAATTGAGATCAATATTGGCTTTGTTGAATAAATCGAACTTTTGCTGAGTTGAAGGATCAGATCACGTATCCTCCCGACAACACAGACCATTCCGTGGCAAAGCAAAAGTTCAGAATCACCAACTGGTCCACCTACAACAAAGCTCTCATCAACCGTGGCTCCCTCACTTTCTGGCTGGATGATGAGGCGATTCAGGCCTGGTATGAGTCGGCAACGCCTTCATCACGAGGAAGGCCCCAGCGCTATTCTGATCTCGCCATCACCACCGTTCTGGTGATTAAACGCGTATTCCGGCTGACCCTGCGGGCTGCGCAGGGTTTTATTGATTCCATTTTTGCCCTGATGAACGTTCCGTTGCGCTGCCCGGATTACACCAGTGTCAGTAAGCGGGCAAAGTCGGTTAATGTCAGTTTCAAAACGTCCACCCGGGGTGAAATCGCACACCTGGTGATTGATTCCACCGGGCTGAAGGTCTTTGGTGAAGGCGAATGGAAAGTCAGAAAGCACGGCAAAGAGCGCCGTCGTATCTGGCGAAAGTTGCATCTTGCTGTTGACAGCAACACACATGAAGTTGTCTGTGCAGACCTGTCGCTGAATAACGTCACGGACTCAGAAGCCTTCCCGGGCCTTATCCGGCAGACTCACAGAAAAATCAGGGCAGCCGCGGCAGACGGGGCTTACGATACCCGGCTCTGTCACGATGAACTGCGCCGCAAAAAAATCAGCGCGCTTATTCCTCCCCGAAAAGGAGCAGGTTACTGGCCCGGTGAGTACGCAGACCGCAACCGTGCCGTTGCTAATCAGCGGCTGAGCGGAAGCAATGCACGGTGGAAATGGACAACGGAATATAACCGTCGCTCGATAGCGGAAACGGCAATGTACAGAATGAAGCAGTTGTTGGGAGATTCACTGACGCTGCGTGACTACGATGGTCAGGTAGCGGAAGCTATGGCCATGGTGCGTGCGTTGAACAGGATGACAAAGGCTGGGATGCCAGAAAGCGTGCGTATTGCCTGAAAATCCAGCCAGCTACAGGGTCGTTCGCACGAAATCTTATTTATTCAACAAAGCCATCAATATTACGTAAAGTCCGAAAAATTTGCGGCTTGTCTTCTCCACCGGATTCATTCAGGCGCTTGGCTGGTAAATTATGATACACCACGCTTTCACTCCGTATACATTCACAATATGAATGATAGTTGAATTTATTTATTATGCTTGTAGAGATTCGTAAAGTGCTGGTTGTGTTTCACTTGTTTATCAAAAACAAACAATTGTGCGATTATCAGACAAGTTACATTGGTTCCGCAGGCAGCATTGTCTTGAGGTTAAATAATATGTAACGCTAATATTCGGGCGATTCGAAAATATAGAAGATGGGGATTATTGTAAAGCGTAAAAGCGGCAAATAAGCAGTGGCCCGTCAAATAATCGAGCCATGAGGTATGATATATTAAGCAGTGATATATTCGTGAGGAGGATTGTTAAGCAGTGCTAACATATTGTTCAACAGCACGGGACGAATATTATCTGGCGTAGCAGTTGCAACCCACTGGCGCATTTGCGTCATTTCCATTCCGGCATAGCCGCAAGGGTTAATGCGCTGAAAAGGCGTAAGATCCATATTAATATTCAGTGCCAGACCGTGGAATGAGCAGCCTTTACGAATACGCAGACCGAGTGAGCAGATCTTCATTTCCCCGACATAGACGCCCGGAGCATCGGCTCGCGGATGGGCATCAATACCATATTCAGCCAGCGTGTTGACGACAGTTTGTTCCAGCAGGGTCACCAGTTCACGCACGCCCAGCTTTCTGCGTTTCAGGTTAAGCAGGACATACATAACCTGCTGGCCAGGGCCGTGGTAAGTTACCTGCCCGCCGCGATCGCTCTGAATGACCGGTATATCACCCGTCATCAACAGATGTTCGGCTTTTCCCGCCTGTCCCTGGGTAAATACCGGCAGGTGTTCTACCAGCCAGATCTCATCAGGTGTGGTGTCATCGCGTGAGTCGGTGAAGTCATGCATAGCCTGGGAGACAGGCTCGTAGGGTTGCAGCCCGAGATGACGGACAAGAATTTTATCCTGGTACAAAACAGCGTCTCCGAAGACGAGGGACAAAAGGTGAAGCGAGTATATCACAGGGGGGCGATGGGTTACCCGGCTAACCGGGTAACCGCAGAGGGTTACAGCACCATACGAACAATATCGATATTACCTAACTCTTCGTACAGTGTTTCAACCTGCTCAATGTGTGTAGCCGTAATAGTAATGGAAACTGAGTGATAGTTACCTTTACTGCTTGGTTTTACGGTTGGAGAGTAGTCACCTGGCGCATGGCGCTGTACCACTTCAACCACCTGATCAACCAGCTCAGGCAACGCCTGCCCCATTACTTTGTAAGTAAATGGAGTAGGGAATTCAAGCAGTTCGTTAAGTTTGGTTTTCATGTCAGCTCCGGCTTATGTGTAAAAAATAATAACTCCCGCCACAGGGCGGGAGTTTTACTGATACATAGTATATGGGGATCAAAATCACACTTTCAAGTGTTCAATTTTTATCCAAACCAGTGATGGAACATCAGCTTAATGTAATCAATGATTTTGCCGAAGAAATTGCCTTCAGGAATTTCCTGCAGAACAACGAGTGGGCGCTGATCGATAGTTTTGCCATCCAGCTGGAAGTTGATGGTACCCACAACCTGGTTTTTCTGCAGCGGTGCGTGCAGTTCGGTGGTGTTCAGCACGTAGCTGGCTTTCAGATCCTTCATACGACCACGAGGAATGGTCAGGTAGAGGTCTTTATCCACACCCAGGGAAGCACGGTCGTTGTTACCGAACCAGACTGGCTCAGAGGCGAACTCTTTGCCTGCTTTCAGCGGGTTCACGGTTTCGAAGAAACGGAAGCCCCAGGTCAGCAGTTTTTTGCTTTCTGTTTCACGGCCTTTAAAGGTACGGCCACCCATCACGGCAGAGATCAGACGCATCTGACCTTCTGTGGCAGAGGCCACCAGGTTGTAACCGGCTTTGTCGGTATGGCCCGTTTTGATGCCGTCAACGTTCAGGCTGTTATCCCACAGCAGACCGTTACGGTTGGTCTGGCGGATCCCGTTGAAGGTGAACTCTTTCTCTTTATAAATGGAGTATTCGTTCGGCACGTCACGGATCAGCGCCTGGCCAATCAGCGCCATGTCGCGTGCTGAACTGTACTGCCCATCGGCATCCAGGCCGTGAACGGTCTGGAAGTGGCTGTTTTTCAGGCCGAGTGCAGTAACGTAGCTGTTCATCAGACCGACAAACGCATCCTGGCTGCCTGCCGAGAAATCAGCCATTGCGACACAGGCATCGTTACCGGACTGCAGGTTAATACCGCGGATCAGCTGAGAAACAGGAACCTGCATGCCAGGTTTCAGGAACATCAGTGATGAACCCTTGAACACCGGGTTTCCGGTTGCCCAGGCATCGTTACCGATCGTCACCATGTCGGATTCTTTAAATTTACCTGCCTTCATGGCCTGACCGATAACATAGCTGGTCATCATTTTGGTCAGGCTGGCCGGATCGCGGCGAGCGTCGGCATTCTGTTCTGCCAGAACTTTGCCAGAGTTGTAATCGATCAGGATGTAGGATTCCGCGTCTATTTGCGGAACGCCAGGGATCATGGTCTTGATATTCAGGTCATCGGCGTGAGCTGCAGAAAGAGCAGCTGCGCAAAGGGCCGTGGTCAGCGCCATGCGCTGCACAAAACGAGCAGAAAAAGTGGTCTTCATGGTCAGAACTACGACATCCGTGATGGAATTAAAAAAAGTGCCTTACTATAGCAAATGCTATACAGGCAGGCATCCGACTTTCAGTATGACTTTGTGAACGTGAGTTACACAAACCGACAATTCGGATACCGCCGATTACTTACTTCGCAACAGCAATAAAGGACTGCAGTTGCGCTTCATTTTGCAGACGCTGCTGCAGGGAGGCGGCCTGTGATTTGCTGGCAAACGGCCCCATCTGAATACGCCAGACGGCTCCGTTTTGCTCAACGCGCCCAGGTACACCAAACTGCTGGCTTAAGCGTTGCTGATACTGCTGCGCACGTGCCCGATCGCTGACCGCACCCACCTGAACCACGAAACCACCGCTGGCAGCTGCAGGAGCAGAAACGGCTGTACCAGGCGTGCTGGCTGGAGCCGTGACAGGCGCGGGCTGTGTGACAGGAGTGGACTGCGTGACAGGAGTGGCAACAGGAGCTG
This sequence comes from Enterobacter cloacae, assembly GCA_014169315.1. Taxonomy (NCBI): domain Bacteria; kingdom Pseudomonadati; phylum Pseudomonadota; class Gammaproteobacteria; order Enterobacterales; family Enterobacteriaceae; genus Enterobacter; species Enterobacter cloacae. Next base: position 1,172,482 of record AP022133.1, read on the forward strand.
GCGTCGGTTCGCTGCCTTCCAGTACGCCCGGGGCTAAGGCCGTCGGAGCCCCCAGGAAGCCGCTACTCTTTACCGGTGCACCCGTGCTGTCATCGCTTTGCAGCGTATCGTTGCTGATGGCGTGGACATCTCCCCCTGCCTGAGCAGGCTCAGCGGGGGAAGAGGCACTCCCCATTCCGCCGTTCAGATCCGGGCGATCGGGAAGGGCGTACGTCTGTTTCGCCACAGTCGTACAGGCAGTACCCGGCCCGGAGAGCGAACCGTCCTGCGCCACGATAATTGGGTCGATACGGACTTTGGTATTGTTCGACGTGTTCAGACGGTCTGCCGCAGCGCGAGACAACGAAATTACACGGTCGTTACCGTATGGGCCACGATCGTTGATGCGTACCACGATCATTCGGCCATTTGCCAGGTTAGTGATGCGGGCATAGCTCGGAATGGGCAGCGTTGGGTGTGCCGCCGTGATCTGCACCGGGTCGAACGCTTCACCTGATGCGGTCAGGTTGCTACCGGGTTCAGCATCATAAATGGCGGCAAAGCCAGCCTGGCTGAAACGGGAAGGATCCTTAACGATTTTGTAGCTCTTGCCGTCGCGCTCATAATCCTGATTCGCGCTGGCATTCAGCGGTTCGTAAACGGGATCGGCTCCGCTGATTTCAACAATCGGGCCATTACAGACAGCAGGCTGCGGCGGCGCGACGGTCGCCTGTTGCTGACCATCATTTGTACAGGCCGCAAGTAAACTTGCTGCGATGCAGATACCCAGCCACTGCTTACGCATTCCTATCCCCTTATTTTTATACGCTTTTTGACAACATTTTTCTGTGAGTATGGATCGACATCACGATACCAAACCCGGCCATCAACACGATCAGTGCCGAGCCTCCGTAACTCACCAGCGGTAGCGGTACGCCTACAACCGGCAGAATACCACTCACCATACCAATATTTACGAAGACATAAACGAATAAAATCAACATCAACCCGCCCGCCATGACGCGGCCAAAGGTGGTTTGCGCGCGTGCGGCAATCCACAGTCCTCGCATGATCAGTAGCACGTAAAGCGCCAGCAGGATTAAGATGCCAACCAGTCCCAGCTCTTCCGCCAGTACCGCAAAGATAAAGTCGGTGTGGCGTTCCGGCAAGAATTCCAGCTGCGATTGGGTTCCGTGCAGCCAGCCTTTACCGCGCAGGCCACCGGAGCCAATAGCAATCTTCGACTGAATAATATGATAGCCCGCGCCCAGCGGATCGGTTTCTGGATCGAGCAGCATCATGACGCGCTGGCGCTGGTAATCATGCATCAGGAAGAACCAGAGTACAGGGATAAAGGCCGCGATCAGCACCACTGCGATACCAATCAGACGCCAGCTTAGCCCCGACAGGAACAGTACAAACAGGCCGGACAGGACGATAAGAATTGAGGTGCCGAGGTCAGGTTGTGCTGCTACCAGCAATGTTGGCAGGAAAATTAGCGCCAGTGCGATTGCGGTGTTTTTTAGCGAAGGTGGACAGACGTCGCGGTTGATAAAGCGCGCCACCATCAAGGGTACGGCAATTTTAGCAATTTCAGACGGCTGGAAGCGCACAACCCCCAGATCAAGCCAGCGCTGAGCCCCTTTTGAGATCGCACCAAAGGCGTCTACGGCGACCAGCAGGATAATACAGAAAATGTAGAGATAGGGTGCCCAGCCTTCGTAGACGCGTGGCGGTATTTGCGCCATGACGACCATAATGACCAGACCCATTGCGATCTGGCCAATTTTGCGCTCCATCATGCCGATGTCCTGGCCGCTGGCGCTCCAGATAACCAGCGCGCTGTAGGTCAGCAAAGCCAGCAGAATCAGAAGCATCGCTGGGTCGATGTGGATTTTATCCCACAGCGATTTTTTATTTGGATTATCCGTCATGATTATTGGTCCTCCGCCGCAGCGGATGCCGGGGTTTCAGTCGGCAGTTCGGTGTTGTTATCGCCCAGCATAATGTGGTCGAGGATTTGGCGCATGATGGTACCTACCGCCGGTCCAGCACCACCGTTTTCCAGAATCATTGCTACCGCAACCTGCGGGTTATCAAAAGGAGCAAACGCCGTCATGAGTTTATGGTCACGCAGACGTTCAGCAATTCTGTGCGCGTTATAGGTTTCATTCGCCTTCAGACCAAAGACCTGAGCGGTACCTGATTTGGCGGCCACCTTATACGGCGTTCCGGTAAAATACTTATGTGCTGTACCGTTCGGACGATTTGCTACGCCGTACATCCCGTCTTTGGCGATTTCCAAGAAGCCGGAGTGAATGTCACCCACTGGCGCTTCATGGGGCTGGTTCCACGGCACTTTTTTGCCGTCTTCAACCGTGCTCATCAGCAGATGAGGCACTTTCACCACGCCATCATTGATGAGGATCATCATCGCTTTGTTCATTTGCAGCGGTGTGGCTGTCCAGTAGCCCTGACCGATCCCCACCGGAATGGTATCACCCTGGTACCACGGCTTTTTAAAGCGCTTCAGCTTCCATTCGCGGGTTGGCATGTTGCCTGAACGCTCTTCGGCGAGGTCAACACCGGTGTAATGTCCGTAGCCGAACTTGCTCATCCACTCCGAGAGGCGGTCGATACCCATGTCATACGCCACCTGGTAGAAGAAGGTATCCGCAGATTCTTCCAGCGACTTGGTGACGTTCAGATGACCGTGACCCCATTTTTTCATGTCGCGGTAGCGCTTATCGGAACCCGGTAGCTGCCACCAACCCGGGTCAAACAGGCTGGTATTACGGTTGATGACGCCCGCGCTCAATGCCGAGACGGCCACATACGGTTTAACCGTTGATGCCGGAGGGTAAACCCCCTGCGTCGCACGGTTCACCAGCGGGGTGTTCGGGTCATTAAGCAGACCGGAGTAGTCTTTACTGGAGATGCCATCAACAAAGAGGTTTGGGTCGTAGCTTGGCATGGAAACCATCGCCAGAATGCCGCCGGTACGAGGATCGGTGACGACAACGGCTGCACGGCTACCGGCCAGTAGTGTTTCGATATATTGCTGGAGCTTAAGGTCGAGCGTTAAATAGACGTCATGCCCCGCCTGCGGCGGCACCTCTTTCAACTGGCGAATAACGCGGCCACGGTTGTTGACTTCAACCTCTTCATAGCCGGTCTGTCCGTGCAGGACATCTTCATAATAGCGTTCGATCCCCAGTTTACCGATATCGTGCGTGGCGGCGTAGTTCGCCAGCTTGCCGTCTTTATCGAGACGGTCGACGTCTTTATCGTTAATCTTGGATACGTAGCCAATCACGTGCGTCAGCGCAGAGCCATACGGGTAATAGCGTCGCTTATAGCCTTTGACTTCTACGCCGGGAAAACGGTATTGGTTTACGGCAAAACGCGCGACCTGGACTTCTGTCAGGTTCGTTTTGACCGGAATAGAGGTGAAACGGTGCGAACGGGCACGTTCCTTCTTAAAGGCGGCAATATCGTCATCGTTGAGATCGACAACGTTTTTTAGCGCATCCAGCGTATCCTGCACATTATCGACTTTCTCCGGCATCATCTCAATTTGATAGATGGTGCGGTTTAACGCCAGCGGTGTGCCGTTACGGTCGTAGATAATGCCGCGGCTGGGGGCGATAGGCACCAGCTTGATACGGTTTTCGTTTGAGCGCGTCTGGTAATCCGTAAAACGGACAATTTGCAGATTATAAAGGTTGGCGATCAGCACGCCGGTAAGCAGCAAAACCCCCGTAAAGGCGACCAGCGCCCGGCGCACAAACAGCGCGGACTCAGCCGTATAGTCGCGAAAAGAATTCTGTAGTTTCATCCGCTGCTTAATCTACCCTGGTCAAGTCACTATTCGCGGTGATAGGGGTGGTTAGTCGTAATACTCCACGCGCGATACAGGCTTTCTGCCACCAGAACCCGAACGAGCGGGTGGGGAAGCGTCAACGCGGAGAGAGACCAACTTTGTTCTGCCGCTGCTTTGCAGGCAGGGGACAACCCTTCAGGCCCGCCAATCAACAGACTGACGTCGCGACCATCCTGCTTCCAGCGCTCCAGTTCGTGCGCCAGCTGCGGTGTATCCCAGGGTTTGCCTGGAATATCGAGGGTGACGATGCGGTTTTTGCCTGCGGCTGCCAGCATCAGCTCACCCTCTTTATCGAGAATACGTTTGATATCGGCGTTCTTGCCGCGCTTTCCGGCGGGGATCTCCACCAGTTCGAACGGCATATCTTTCGGGAAACGACGCAGATACTCAGTAAAACCGGTTTGTACCCAGTCTGGCATTTTGGTGCCGACGGCGACCAGCTGCAACTTCACGCATTAACCCCAGAGTTTTTCCAGCTCATACAGGCGACGGCTCTCTTCCTGCATGACATGGACAATCACATCGCCAAGATCAACAACCACCCAGTCAGCGGTCGCTTCACCTTCAACGCCAAGCGGTAACAGCCCTGCTGCGCGAGATTCCTGAACAACGTGATCAGCAATTGAAACAACATGGCGAGTAGATGTACCGGTGCAGATAATCATGCAGTCGGTGATGCTGGATTTACCCTTAACGTCGATAGCGATGATGTCCTGACCTTTCAGGTCATCAATTTTGTCGATAACAAAATCCTGGAGTGCTTTACCCTGCAAGTTTTCCCCCTGGGTGAATGAGATTGTGTAACTATGAATTCGTGGCCAGACAGTATACCTGAACTGACGCCAGTGTCGGGACAAATGTCACCGGCCGGGCTTTTGAAGGCGGGTATCATCCCACCCTCCGCCTGAGATTGCATCGCCATTTTTGTAAAACAATTTCTGTAAAGCAATGTACCGGCGGGAAAGTCTGGCAGCGGAGGATAACAGTATGGCTTAACCTGTCAAGGCAGGATAATCAATAACGTGCTTTTTCGTATCCACGGTTATGCATCTGTGCTTTTCTGATACAGCCCGTGCTGATGGATATACGCCAGCACTGACGACGGCAGCAGATCGTCACAGGCTAAACCGTGCTGCAGGCGTTCGCGGATCAGGGTGGCTGAAATATCAAACCACGGCGTTTCCGCCAGATAAATTTTCCCGGCAGGGTGATTATGCAGATCTTCCACATTGTCCGTCAGATGGTCTTCAAGCCACTGCTGGTGCTGCTCTTCGCGCATGGTTAGCGGATAACCGGGGCGACGGCAGACGAGAAGATGGCTGTTCTCCAGGATGGTTTCATACTGATGCCAACTGGGGAAGTTGAGCAGTGAATCCTGGCCAATAATAAAGGCCAGCGGTTTGTGCGGCCCTTGTTCGGCCCGCCACTCCTGTAGCGTCTGCGACGTCCAGGAGGGGGTGTCGCGGCGCAGTTCGCGCTCATCAAGGCTAAAAAGCGGTTTATCTGCAATGGCCAGAGCCAGCATCTCTTTACGTTGCTCGCTGCTTGCTTCGGGCTGGGGACGGTGCGGCGGGACATTATTGGGCATAATGATGACGTGCTGCAGGCCAATCAGATTCGCCAGGGTTTCAACCGGCTTCAGATGCCCGTAATGCACCGGGTCGAAGGTACCACCATACAGTGCCTGAAGAGAATGCATACTATCCATCGATAAATACGTCTGCCAGCGCCTTATGGCAGAGCAGCAGAGAAAGGCTTTCCAGTTCGGACCAGACCGACTGACCGTAGTCTTGCTTTAACGTTAGCTCTGCGCGCATCAGCAACTGTACCGCCTGGCGTAGCTGTTCATGGCTCAGACGGTTGATAGCCTCGGTGGTCATTACCCGGCGGTTTTGCCATACGCGATGTTTATCGAACAATGAACGCAGTGGCGTATGCGCAGACTGGCGTTTGAGATTGATCAGCAACAGCAATTCACGCTGGAGCGTACGCAGTAAAATGACCGGTTCGCTACCTTCAAGCCGTAGCTGCTGCAAAATATGCAGGGCGCGTTTACTCTTCGCGGACAGCAACGCATCAACCCAGTGGAACGGCGTAAAGTGTGCGGCATCGTTAACGGCCTGCTCCACGCGTGGCAAGGTCAGTTTGCTGTCCGGCCACAGCAGGGCAAGTCTGTCCAGTGCCTGAGCCAGTGCCAGCAGGTTACCTTCATAGCAGTAGCACAGCAGTTGATTCGCCGCATCATCCAGCTGAAGGTTGTTCTGCTTCGCTCTCGCTGCCACCCATTTAGGCAAATGCGCCTGCTCAGGCGTCTGGCAGGTGACCAGTACTGAGCTAGTCGCCAGTTGGGTAAACCATGCTGCGTTTTCCTGCGCTTTGGTGAGCTTGTTGCCGCGAACAATCAGCAGCAGATCGCTATGTAACAGGCTGACCAGCGTGGCCAGTTGCTCGTTGAGGGCCGCATTAGGGCCACTTTCTGGCAGCAGGATCTGGATTGTCTGGCGCGATGCGAACAGGCTCATCGCCTGGCAAAGTGAGAAGAGGGCATTCCAGTCGGTGTTGTTATCCAGCTGGAACGTGTGGTGTTCATCAAAGCCCTGAGTGGCTGCCGCATGGCGGACGGCGTCGAGGCTTTCCTGAAGCAGTAATGGATCGTTCCCGAGAAGCAGATACGCCGCGCGCAGCCCTTCACTGAGCTGCGCGCGGAGTTGTTCAGGATACAACCTGATCATCAGTTACCCATCGAGGTAGAAACAGGAGGCGTGTCAGCATCCGGTTTTTCGATGATATCAGTGCCTTCTTTCGTCGACGCTGCAATGCTTGGCAGTTTACGGATCAGCTGTTCTGCTGCCTTGTCGTACATTTCGTTGATGATAATTTGCTGCTCGGCATCTTTTGCCAGCGCAGTTTGTGGGTTATCAAAGAACGAACGGTACACTTTCGTGCTGATTGGGTAGATATCTTTACCCGGGATCAGTACTGCTGCGTTGACCGACATAACCATCTGGTACTCTGCGGTATGGCCGTCCTGGAAGATAGACGCCGTATCTTTGCTCAGGGTCATACCCAGAACACGGAGAGATGGTACATCCTGGCGCAGCGTGCCTTTCTCGATAAGCTCAACGCCATTCAGACGCAGCTGGCTACGAATTGCCCGGCTGAGTGGGCCATTCGGATCCGACGAGTCGAAGATCATGGTTTTCATCTGGGCAGGCACTGCCGTGGTATTGCGCAGGTGCCAGCCACAACCAGCGGTGACAAGCACCGCCAGAGATAAGAGTATTGTTGCCAGTTGTCGCACGTTTCCTCCCGCGCTTAGCCAACGACCAGATTCAGCAATTTACCCGGTACGTAGATCACTTTACGTACGGTAACGCCCTCAAGATATTTCGCGACCAGATGTTCCTGACCTGCGCGCTCGCGAACCTGTTCTTCGGTTGCATCGACCGCAACGGTAATTTTACCGCGTACTTTGCCGTTCACCTGCACCACAACCAGCGTGGTGTTCTCCACCAGGGCAGATTCGTCAGCCACTGGCCACGGTGCGTTGTCGATATCGCCTTCACCTTTCAGCTCCTGCCACAGAGTGAAGCTGGCGTGCGGGGTGAACGGGTTCAGCATACGGACAACGGCCAGCAACGCTTCACGCATTAAGGCACGATCCTGCTCGCCTTCCTGCGGGGCTTTCGCCAGCTTGTTCATCAGTTCCATAATAGCCGCAATTGCGGTATTGAAGGTCTGACGACGACCAATATCATCGGTTACTTTCGCAATAGTTTTATGAACATCACGACGCAGCGCCTGTTGATCTTCAGACAGCGCGGCCACGTTCAGTGCTGGTGCATCGCCCTGAGAAGTGTGCTCGTAAACCAGTTTCCAGACGCGTTTCAGGAAGCGGTTAGCACCCTCAACACCTGATTCCTGCCATTCCAGGGTCATGTCTGCCGGGGAGGCAAACATCATGAACAGACGTACGGTATCCGCACCGTAACGCTCAACCATCACCTGCGGGTCGATGCCGTTGTTTTTGGACTTGGACATTTTGCTCATGCCGGTATACACCAGTTCATGACCTTCAGCGTCTTTCGCCTTGACGATACGGCCTTTCTCATCACGCTCAACAATAGCATCTACCGGAGAAACCCAGTTACGCTCGCCGTTCACGCCGACATAATAGAACGCATCCGCCAGAACCATGCCCTGACACAGCAGCTGTTTCGCAGGTTCGTCAGAGTTCACCATGCCTGCATCACGCATCAGTTTGTGGAAGAAGCGGAAGTAGAGCAGGTGCATGATGGCGTGTTCGATACCGCCAATGTAGATATCCACTGGCAGCCAGTAGTTTGCTGCATCGGAATCCAGCATACCGTCCTGATACTGCGGGCACGTGTAGCGCGCATAGTACCAGGAGGACTCCATAAAGGTGTCGAAGGTGTCGGTTTCACGCAGCGCAGGCTGGCCGTTTACGGTGGTTTTTGCCCACTCAGGATCGGCTTTGATCGGGCTGGTGATACCGTCCATGACCACGTCTTCCGGCAGGATAACCGGCAGCTGATCTTCCGGCGTTGGCATCACAGTGCCATCTTCCAGGGTTACCATTGGGATTGGCGCACCCCAGTAACGCTGACGGGAAACGCCCCAGTCGCGCAGACGGAAGTTCACTTTACGCTCACCCACGCCCAGAGAAGCCAGTTTGTCGGCAATGGCGTTGAAGCCATCTTCGAAGCTCAGACCGCTGAATTCACCGGAGTTAAACAGCGTGCCTTTTTCGGTCAGTGCCTGTTCGGACAGATCCGGCTCGGAGCCATCGGCAGCCAGAATAACCGCCTTGATAGGCAGGCTGTATTTGGTCGCAAATTCATAGTCGCGCTGATCGTGACCAGGAACGGCCATCACCGCACCTGTACCGTATTCCATCAGCACGAAGTTTGCCACCCAGACAGGGATCGCTTCGCCTGTCAGCGGGTGTTTGGCATAGAAGCCTGTTGCAACGCCTTTTTTCTCCATCGTTGCCATATCGGCTTCGGCCACTTTGGTGCTGCGGCATTCGTCGATGAAGGAGGCCAGTTCCGGATTGTTCTCGGCTGCTTTCTGCGCCAGCGGGTGACCTGCGGCCACGGCCAGGTAGGTTGCACCCATGAAGGTGTCCGGACGGGTGGTGTAAACGGTCAGCGTTTGATCGTAGTTTTCAACGTTGAAGGTGATCTCTACACCTTCAGAACGGCCGATCCAGTTGCGCTGCATGGTCTTAACGGTGTCAGGCCAGTGATCCAGATTATCCAGATCGTTCAGCAGTTCGTCAGCGTAAGCGGTGATTTTGATAAACCACTGTGGGATCTCTTTACGCTCAACTTTAGTGTCACAACGCCAGCAGCAGCCGTCGATAACCTGCTCGTTCGCGAGAACGGTCTGATCGTTCGGGCACCAGTTAACGGCAGACGTTTTCTTGTACACCAGGCCTTTTTTGTACAGCTCGGTGAAGAATTTCTGCTCCCAGCGGTAGTATTCCGGGGTACAGGTTGCCAGCTCGCGGCTCCAGTCATAGCCGAAGCCCAGCATTTTGAGCTGGTTCTTCATGTAGGCAATGTTGTCGTACGTCCACGGTGCTGGTGCCGTATTGTTTTTTACCGCTGCGCCTTCTGCAGGCAGGCCGAACGCATCCCAGCCGATGGGCTGCAGAACGTTTTTGCCCAGCATGCGCTGGTAGCGCGCAATTACATCACCGATGGTGTAGTTACGCACGTGGCCCATGTGTAGTCGACCAGAAGGATAGGGAAGCATCGACAGGCAGTAATACTTCTCTTTGCTCTCGTCTTCGGTTACTTCAAAGGTGCGCTTCTCGTCCCAGTGTTGCTGGACTTTTGATTCTATCTCTTCCGGGCGGTATTGCTCTTGCATGGCAGACAGTGGTCCTGTTTTCAATACAGCTACAAATGTAGCCAATGGATGTGTTGTTTCAGATCGGCATAGCATAGCCCAAACGTCCGCGTCAAAACAGCCTTTCGCACAAATGCGCTTTGCAGGAATTTATCGGGTCTGTGGTTCACCTGGCAAAGCGGCAATGAAATAAGGTCTATTATTAGAAATAGTTACTTACCCGGGAGGCAAAATGATGAACAAGGTTGCTCAATTTTACCGCGAACTGGTGGCGACACTGACGGAACGGCTGCGTAACGGCGAGCGCGATATCGACGCGCTGGTTGAACAGGCACGCGCCCGGGTGATGCAAACGGGTGAGTTAACGCGAACGGAGGTCGAAGAGGTCACGCGAGCCGTGCGCCGCGATCTGGAAGAGTTTGCACGTAGCTATGAAGAGAGCCAGGACGAGATTACCGACAGTGTCTTTATGCGGGTCATCAAAGAGAGCCTGTGGCAGGAGCTGGCGGATATTACCGATAAAACGCAGCTGGAGTGGCGCGAAGTATTCCAGGATTTGAACCACCACGGGGTGTATCACAGCGGGGAGGTGGTGGGGCTTGGCAACCTGGTGTGTGAAAAATGCCATCACCACATTGCGGTTTATACGCCGGATGTGTTGCCGCTGTGCCCGAAATGCGGGCACGATCAGTTCCAGCGTCGGCCTTTTGAGCCCTAGGTAAAAGCAAAACGGCAACGATGTTGCCGTTTTTAGTGTTTGTTCCCTCTCCCCGTGGGAGAGGGCCAGGGTGAGGGCATCAGGTCGCACTATAAAAACCGAGTCTCTCCGCCAGCAAATCCACAAACGCCTCCCGGTCAATATCTACCATTACCGTGGTATTGGGGGTGTTCCCGCTCAGCGAGTAGTAATCCACCACCGTCATCCCCTGGGTATATTTCCCCTGCGTTTCAACGCCGACCCACCTGTCTACCGTGGTAAACATTTCGGGTTTCAGCAGCCAGGCAATAGTACACGGGTCATGTAGCGGTGCGCCGTGGAAGCCCCATTTCTCCGCTTTATGGTATTCCATAAAGAAGTCGAGCAGCTCTGCAACCGTTGTGGCAACCGGGTTACCGATGGTACGAAAGCGTTCAATGTCGTCGGCCATAATCTGCGCACGGTGGGTCACATCAAGCCCTGCCATCACAACCGGCAAACCCGACTGGAAGACAATTTCTGCGGCTTCCGGGTCGACAAAAATGTTGAATTCCGCCGCAGGCGTCCAGTTCCCTAGCCCCATCGCACCGCCCATTATCACAATTCGGGCGATTTTGTCGTGCAGTTCCGGATGGCTGTTGAGCAGCAGCGCGACGTTGGTCTGCGGGCCGGTGGACACCAGTGTGACGGGTTCAGTGCTTTCGCGCAGCACTTTTGCCATCAGTTCAACGGCGGTGCAGTTTTGCGGCGCAAAACCCGGCTCAGGGAGGGCAGGGCCATCCAGCCCACTTTCACCGTGAACGTTGTCAGCAATGATCAGCTCACGCATTAACGGTTTCGCGGCCCCGCCAGCGACCGGGATATCGGTGCGTTTTAACAGCGTTAGCATACGCAGGACGTTGCGCAGCGTTTTTTCTGGCGTCTGGTTTCCGGCAGAGGAGGTGACGGCTTTGACCTCCAGTTCAGGGGAGGCAAGTGCAAGGACGAGTGCGATCGCGTCATCATGACCCGGGTCGCAATCAAGAATGATGGGCTGTGTCATAGGGTTCTCCATTCCTGGCGTTATTTTGTGACAAGGTTAACGCTGCATTGAGATACCGACGAGAACAAGAGACAGAAAGCGTGAAGCAGTGCGCAATCCGTAGACTGCGCACTGAGAAGATTAATGCAGGATTTTGGCGAGGAAGTCTTTCGCGCGTTCGGATTTCGGGTTGGCGAAGAACTCTTCTTTTGGCGAGTCCTCAACAATTTTGCCTTCGTCCATGAAGATCACGCGGTTGGCCACTTTACGCGCGAAGCCCATCTCGTGCGTCACTACCATCATGGTCATTCCTTCATGCGCCAGCTCAACCATGACGTCCAGCACTTCGTTGATCATTTCCGGATCAAGCGCGGAAGTGGGTTCATCGAAAAGCATGGCAACAGGATCCATACACAGCGCACGTGCAATAGCCACGCGCTGCTGCTGACCGCCGGAAAGCTGTGCCGGGAATTTATCGGCATGAGCGGACAGCCCCACACGTTCCAGTAACTTCAGCCCCTTCTCGCGCGCGAGTTTTTTATCACGCTTAAGTACTTTCACCTGCGCCAGCGTCAGGTTCTCGATAATGGAGAGGTGCGGGAACAGTTCAAAATGCTGGAACACCATCCCGACGTGAGAGCGCAACTGGGCAAGGTTGGTTTTCTTGTCATTGACTTTGGTGCCGTTGACGAGGATTTCACCTTGCTGCACCGGTTCCAGACCGTTGACCGTTTTGATAAGCGTGGATTTACCGGAGCCAGACGGTCCACACACCACCACTACATCGCCTTTTTTCACTTCGGTGGAGCAGTCGGTCAGCACCTGAAAGTGCCCATACCATTTAGAAACATTTTTCAGGGAAATCATTATACCGTCCTTTTCTTCAGCCAGCTGACCAACAGCGACGCGCTTAAACTAATCACAAAATAGACACTACCTGCGAAGAGCACCATCTCGACCTGCGTACCATCACGCTCACCAATGGTGGACGCAGTACGGAAGAAGTCTGCCAGGCTCAGTACGTAGACCAGCGAGGTATCCTGGAACAGCACGATACCCTGGGTCAGCAGGAGTGGAACCATAGCGCGAAACGCCTGTGGCAGAATAATGAGCTGCATTGACTGCCAGTGCGTCATCCCCAGCGCCAGAGCCGCGCTGGACTGCCCACGGGAGATGCTCTGAATACCCGCACGGATAATTTCTGAGTAGTAAGCGGCCTCAAACATTGAGAACGCCACCATCGCTGAAATCAGGCGGATATCGGTTTTGGGTGACAGCCCCAGTACGTTTTGCAGGAAACCGGGAACGATCAGGTAAAACCACAGCAGCACCATCACCAGCGGGATGGAACGGAAAACGTTAACGTAGGCCGTCGCAAACCAGGCGAGCGGCTTAAAGCTCGACAGACGCATGACCGCCAGCAGGGTTCCCCAGACGATACCAATAATAATGGCCGTCACGGTGATCTTTAAGGTGATCACCAGGCCATCCAGCAGGTATGGCATAGAAGGAACAATAGAACTCCAGTCAAAATCGTACATTATTTACCCCCCAGATTGCCCGGCAGGCGAATTTTGCGTTCAACCAGGTTCATCACCAGCATGATGAATGCGTTAATCAGAACATACGCGAGCGTGATTGCCGTGAAGGATTCCCAGGCATGAGCGGAATAATCCAGCAGCTTGCCAGCCTGTGCGGCCATATCCACCAGACCGATAGTGGAGGCGATGGCCGAGTTTTTCACCAGGTTCATCATCTCTGAGGTCATCGGCGGAACGATAACGCGGTAGGCGTTAGGCAGCAGCACATAGCGGTAGGTTTGTGGCAGTGTCAGACCCATCGCCAGACCGGCATTCTTTTGTCCGCGCGGAAGGGACTGAATGGCAGCACGTACCTGCTCGCACACACGGGCAGCGGTAAACAGCCCCAGACAGAGCATTGAGGAGACAAAGAACTGAATGTTCGGATCCAGTTCTGACTTGAACCACGTACCGATATTTTCCGGCAGCAGTTCCGGGATAACCAGATACCAGGTAAAGAACTGCACAATCAGCGGAACGTTACGGAACAGTTCCACATACAGGGTGCCGAGGGTTGAAAGAAAGCGGTTAGGGACGGTGCGCAGAATACCGAACAGTGAACCGACAAGAAACGCGATAATCCACGCCGTTATCGATAATGCAACGGTGACCTGAAAGCCGCTCCATAGCCAGCCAAGATAGGTGGTGTTGCCGAACGGAGCTTGTTGCAGAAAAATGCCCCAGTTCCAGTCTATTGACATAATAAACTCCAGAAAAAAAAGGGTAGCAGCGCTACCCTCGAAGATTGGTGAGAAGCTCATTTTTCGCGCTGAGTGGGGAACGACCACTCAACGTATAGTCTGTCCATGCTTCCCGACAATCGAGAGGGCAGGAGATCCCGCCCCTGTTGTTCTAATTAGTTAAGAGCTTTGTCGTTTGGTGATTTGAACAGTGCTTTCATGTCGTCAGACAGTTCGAAGTTCATGTTCAGGTTCTTCGGTGGGATTGGGTTCTTGAACCACTTGTCGAACCATTTTTCCGCTTCACCGGAAGTTTGTGCCTGCGCGATGGTGTCATCGATCAGCTTTTTGAAGTCTGCGTCGTCTTTACGCAGCATACAACCGTAGGCTTCTTTTGATTGCGCGGTGCCGACGATTTCCCAGTTGTCTGGTTTCTTCGCTTTCGCGCGTTCACCTGCCAGCAGGGCATCATCCATCATAAACGCAACGGCACGACCACTTTCCAGAGTACGGAAGGAGTCACCGTGGTCTTTCGCGCTGATGATGCGCATATCCATTTTCTTCTCGTCGTTCAGCTTGTGCAGCAGCACTTCTGAGGTGGTACCGGAGGTCACAACGACGGCTTTGCCTTTCAGGTCAGCAAAATCTTTAATCTCGCCGCCTTTTTTGGTCAGCAGGCGGGTACCAACCACGAAGATGGTGTCAGAGAAAGCAGCCTGCTTCTGACGTTCAAGGTTGTTAGTGGTGGAACCACATTCAAAATCGAAGGTGCCGTTTTGCAGCAGTGGAATACGGTTCTGAGAGGTGATTGGAATCAGTTTTACCTGCAGGTCAGGTTTGTTCAGCTTTTTCTTCACGGCTTCAACGATAGCGTTGGAGTAATCCTGTGAATAGCCCACGACTTTTTGCGTGTTGTCGTAGTAAGAGAACGGGACAGAAGATTCACGGTGGCCGACCACGATCACGCCGTTTTTGGCAATCTTATCGAGAGTGCTTCCTGCTGCCGGAGCGTCTTCAGCGTGAACGACGCCTGCGGACATCCCCATAACCAGCATTGCTGTGGCCAGTTTACGTAATTGCATACCCAACTCCTTTCTTATCAGCGCCAGCGACGCATTGATACCCATTGTGATGTTGTTATATCTCGCGCTATGCGAGTGCAGTGTTATGCAAGCTTGTTAACATTTAGTCTGGCTTAATGTAAAGATTTTGCTGCGTTATTGTTTATTTTTGCGAGGCGCGCCGCACCATTCAGAGGCAAAAATCTCTCGTTGCACCGTTTCGGTGCTACCGGTGATCGACTCTGGTGCGACAAGGTTGCACATTAAGCTAAACTGCGTTTGCCTGAATAAACAAAGCAATAGGCGTGCCAGAATGAGAGTTTGGAGGAAATTGTCGGGTGACGGCTACGCCTTACCCGACCTACAGCATGAGAAAGTAGGCCGGGTAAGGCGCAGTCGCCACCCGGCAGGAAAAGGTGAGATTATCTACGGCGCTGGCGAAGGCTCATCAGCACTGCACCAAAACCAAACAGAGCGGTCAGGATCCACAGCGGCCAGTTGCCGGTGCGGGCGTATGGCGTCAGACCTGTTGTCGGTGTGACCCTTGTCGTCAGCACGTCGCGTGTGAATTGCGGGATCATGGCCTGGATTTCGCCCTGCGGGCCAATCACGGCGGTGATGCCGTTGTTGGTGCTACGCAGCAGCGGACGCGCCAGCTCCAGGGAGCGCATACGCGCCATCTGGAAGTGCTGCCACGGGCCAATCGACTTACCAAACCAGGCATCATTGGAGATGGTCAGCAGGAAGTCGGTATCCGGGCGGAAGTTATCGCGTACCTGCTCGCCGAGGATGATCTCGTAGCAAATGGCCGCTGTCAGGGCAAAATTGTGCGCATGCAGCTGTGGCTGAACGTACGGGCCCCGGCTGAAGGAGGACATCGGCAGGTCAAAGAATGGAGCCAGCGGGCGCAAAATCGACTCCAGCGGTACAAACTCACCAAACGGCACCAGGTGGTTCTTATTATAACGGTCGGTGGAGTTGTAGCTGTATTCGCTGTCTTTGCCGAGCGTAATGATGGTGTTGTAGGTGTCATAACGGTTTTGCTGATTCAGTCGTGCATCGACAATCCCGGTAATCAGCGTACTGCCGCGTGCGCGCAGCAGATCGTTCATCATGTTCAGGAACGGTTGCTGATTCATTTCCAGATCGGGAATGGCAGATTCCGGCCAGATAATCAGCTGCGATTTCCCCATCACCTCTTCGGTCGCGTTGGCGTAGATTTTCAGCGTGTTCAGTAGCTGCTTCTCGTCCCACTTCATCGACTGCGGAATATCGCCCTGCACCATAGACACCTGTGTCGCGCGCTCTGGCTGCAGGGTATACCACTGGATGTAACGCAGCGGGAAGGGAAGGGCAAACAGCACCAGAGCGGCGACCAGCGGTCGCCAGCTGCGGGTAACCAGCGCCAGTACCAGCAGGCCACTTACCACCATCAGCAGGAAGTTAATGGCCTCAATACCCATTACCGGTGCCAGCCCTTTCAGCGGGCCGTCGATCTGGCTGTAGCCGAACTGTAGCCACGGGAAGCCTGTCAGCACCCAGCCGCGCAGGAATTCGGTAATTTGCCAGACAACCGGGGCCGCAATGGCGACGCGGATCCAGGTCGTTTTTGGCCACAAGCGAGAGAGGATGCCGGCGAAAAGACCGGTATACAGCGAGAGATACGCGGCGAGCAACACGACCAGGAAGACGTTAACTGGCCCCGGCATACCGCCAAACTGGGCGATGCTGACATAAACCCAGTTGATGCCTGAGCCAAATAGCCCCAGCCCCCAGACGTAGCCAATAGCGGCGGCCTGTACCGGACGGCGGTTTAAGGTTAACCCCTGCAGCCCCATCAGAGACAGGAGCGCGGCAGGCCAGATATCGTAAGGAGAAAAAGCCAGCGTACCGCTGGCTCCGAGCAACAGCGCCAGCAGCAAACGGACGCGCTGGCGTTCAAGCAATGAGGCAAATGCCATTTACATTAATCTTCCAGTTTTGGCACCGGTGAGTCGTCCGGCATTCTGACGTGAACCTGAATAATACGTCTGCTGTCGGCCATCGCGACCTTGAATTGGTAACCGTCGATGTCAACGGTTTCCCCGCGAGCCGGGAGATGACCAAAGGCCTGCATCACCAGTCCGCCGATGGTATCCACCTCTTCGTCACTGAAATGGGTGCCAAAGGTGTCGTTGAAGTCCTCAATCGAGGCTAGCGCGCGCACGGTCCAGGTATGGCGGCTGAGCTGACGGAAGTCGATATCCTCTTCTTCGTCATACTCGTCTTCGATTTCACCCACGATCAGCTCAAGAATATCTTCGATCGTGACCAGACCGGACACGCCACCAAATTCATCAATCACAATCGCCATGTGGTAGCGCTGAGAGCGAAACTCTTTCAGCATCCGATCCACACGTTTACTTTCCGGCACGACCACGGCCTGGCGTAACACTTTTTCCATGCTGAAGGCTTCGGCATCGCTGCGCATAAACGGCAGCAGATCTTTCGCCATCAGGATCCCTTCAATGTGATCTTTATCTTCGCTGATGACCGGGAAACGCGAGTGGGCGGATTCGATGATGACATCGAGGCACTCGTCCAGCGTCTGGTTACGTTTCAGGGTGATCATCTGCGAGCGGGGGATCATGATATCGCGAACACGCTGGTCGGCGATGTCCATGACCCCTTCGAGCATTTCGCGCGTATCTTCGTCGATAAGGTCGTTTTGCCCGGAATCACGAATCAGCTCCAGCAGTTCATCACGGTTTTTGGGTTCGCCGTGGAAAAGCTGGTTCAGAATGAAGGAGAAAAATCCTTTTTTACCGTTTGTCGTGTCGCTACTGTGTGAATTGTCGTCGCTCATGGCGTTTGTTAAGGGTTCTCTTGTGAGTTCTCAGTTCACCGCCGCGTTAATTCCTTGCGCGGCGGCATGTTAGTCAGCCTGATGACTGACTATTCTTTCTCGGCAATGTACGGATCCTCATAGCCCAGAGCAAGCATTATCTCTGTCTCGAGGGACTCCATCTCTTCCGCTTCGTCATCTTCAATATGATCGTAGCCCAGCAGATGCAGGCTGCCATGTACCACCATGTGTGCCCAGTGGGCCTCAAGCGGTTTTTGCTGCTCTTTGGCTTCCTGTTCAACTACCTGACGGCAGATGATCAGATCGCCCAGCAGTGGCATTTCAATGCCTGGTGGGGCTTCAAAAGGGAAAGAGAGCACGTTGGTCGGCTTATCTTTCCCACGGTAGGTCAGGTTAAGCTCATGGCTTTCTGCTTCATCCACCAGGCGAATCGTGACTTCTGATTCTTCCTGAAACTGAGGGATTACGGCATCCAGCCATTTCTGAAACTGCGCCTCTTCTGGCATGCCGGAATTGTCTTCACAGGCCAGTTGTAAATCGAGGATCACCTGACTCATTTTTGTTCTTGCTCCTGCGCTTCGCGCTTACGTTCTGCAGCCAGTTCGGCCTTACGTTTTTGTTCTGCTTCTTCCCAGGCTTCATAGGCGTTAACGATGCGTGCGACAACCGGATGGCGTACCACGTCTTCGCTGTGGAAGAAGTTAAAGCTGATTTCGTCGACTTCGGCCAGCACTTCAATGGCGTGACGCAGACCCGATTTGGTGCTGCGCGGCAGGTCGATCTGGGTGACATCACCGGTGATGACCGCTTTCGAGTTAAAGCCGATACGCGTCAGGAACATTTTCATCTGTTCGATGGTGGTGTTCTGGCTCTCATCGAGAATGATGAAGGCGTCGTTAAGCGTACGGCCACGCATGTAAGCAAGCGGAGCCACTTCGATAACGTTGCGCTCAATGAGCTTCTCAACTTTCTCAAAACCCAGCATTTCGAACAGCGCGTCATACAGCGGACGCAGGTACGGGTCGACCTTCTGGCTGAGATCGCCTGGCAGGAAGCCCAGTTTTTCACCGGCCTCTACCGCCGGGCGGGTCAGCAGGATACGGCGAATATCCTGACGCTCCAGTGCATCAACGGCAGCGGCAACCGCCAGATAGGTTTTACCTGTACCCGCCGGACCTACACCGAAGGTGATGTCATGGTCGAGGATGTTGGCGATGTACTGCGCCTGGTTCGGCGTACGCGGTTTAATGACGCCGCGCTTGGTTTTGATGTTGATCGCCTTGCCGTAGTCCGGCACGCTTTCTGCGCTCTGCTCAAGCACGCGCGCCTCTTTAATGGCGAGGTGGATCTGCTCCGGTTCGATATCCTGCGTTTCGCCACGCATCGGGGCGGTATCGACATACAGGCTACGCAGAATATCCGCAGCGGCGTTGACGCAAATTGGGCGTCCGGTAAGTTTGAAATGGTTATCGCGACGATAGATTTCGATACCCAGACGTCGCTCCAGTTGTTTGATGTTGTCATCAAACGGCCCGCACAGGCTCAGCAGGCGAGCGTTGTCTGCAGGCTCAAGGCTAATTTCACGCGTGTCTATGTTCAAACCGTTCCTCTTTGATTGGTTAGCTGACCTGGTGCCATATGGCGTAATAAAGCGGTCATTACCGAAATTATTCACGCCACAGAATAAAGGCGCAAGCATTGCGGAAGATATTGGGACGTTGAGAGGAAATACAAGGCCTGCCGGACAGGCAGGCCAGAGGCATTAAGGCTGGTAAATACCTACGCCAGAATCGTTTTCTTTGCGGGTACGAGAAATAACGGATTCCGGTGATTCAGCAATACGCAGACCCATTTCATCTTCGGTACGTACCCGCTTCGCACGCAGAGAGTTGGTCAGCACCTCGACAATTTCGACGTCGACGAATTTGCCGATCATATCCGGAGTACCTTCAAAGTTCACCACGCGGTTATTCTCGGTACGGCCGGACAGCTCCATAATGCTTTTGCGGGAGGTGCCTTCCACCAGGATGCGCTGGGTGGTGCCGAGCATACGACGGCTCCAGGCGTTTGCCTGCTGGTTGATACGTTCCTGCAGAATGTACAGACGCTGTTTTTTCTCTTCTTCCGGCACATCGTCGACCATATCGGCCGCCGGGGTGCCAGGACGTGCAGAGAAGACAAAGCTGTAGCTCACGTCAAAATTCACGTCTCCGATGAGCTTCATGGTGCGTTCAAAGTCATCATCGGTTTCACCAGGGAAGCCGACGATGAAGTCTGAGCTAATCTGGATATCCGGACGAGCTTCACGCAGCTTGCGGATGGTGGATTTATACTCCAGCACCGTATGCGGACGCCCCATCAGGTTCAGTACGCGGTCAGAGCCACACTGAATCGGCAGGTGCAGGAAGCTCACCAGCTCCGGCGTATCGCGATAGACATCGATGATGTCATCGGTAAATTCCATCGGGTGGCTGGTGGTAAAGCGAATACGATCAATACCGTCAATCGCGGCGACCAGGCGCAGCAATTCCGCGAAGCTGCCGGTGGTGCCGTCATAGTTTTCACCGCGCCAGGCGTTAACGTTCTGGCCCAACAGGTTCACTTCGCGTACACCTTGCGCAGCAAGCTGTGCGATTTCAAACAGAATGTCATCGGCCGGGCGGCTGACTTCCTCACCGCGAGTGTAAGGTACCACGCAGTAAGTACAGTATTTGTTGCAGCCTTCCATGATGGAGACGAAGGCGGTCGGGCCGTCCGCGCGCGGCTCAGGCAGACGGTCGAATTTTTCGATCTCCGGGAAGCTCACGTCTACAACCGGGCTACGATTGCCGCGAACCTGATTGATCATCTCAGGCAGGCGGTGCAGGGTTTGAGGGCCAAAGACGATATCCACGTAGGGGGCTCTCTGGCGGATCAGCTTACCTTCCTGCGACGCGACGCAGCCGCCCACGCCGATGATCAGGTCCGGATTTTTTCGTTTGAGAAGTTTCCAGCGACCTAACACGTGAAAGACTTTTTCCTGCGCTTTTTCACGAATTGAACAGGTGTTTAACAGCAGCACATCGGCTTCTTTCGCATTTTCAGTCAGCTGGTATCCGTGGGTTGTATCCAGCAGATCGGCCATCTTTGATGAATCGTATTCGTTCATCTGACAGCCCCAGGTTTTTATATGGAGTTTTTTAGTCATCGACTTGCTCAGCTCAGGATTGCAAGCCGCGTATTGTAATGCTTTGGTGGGGTTGTGACCAGTATGAAGGTTGTCAACCTCAGGACCACAAAAATCCGGTAAACTTAAGGGATTCTCCAATAAGGATAAATGACCATGACTCTCCAACAAACCGAAGTTGCCGTTGTCGGCGGCGGTATGGTCGGCGGCGCACTGGCGCTGGGGCTGGCGCAGCAGGGATTTGAGGTAACGGTAATTGAACAGGCGGTGCCTGCGGCATTTGATGCAACGGCCAAACCGGATGTACGGATTTCCGCCATTAGTGCGGCTTCCGTTGATTTGCTTCGGGGGCTGGGCGTCTGGGATGCGGTGCTGGCGATGCGTGCCCATCCCTATAGCCGACTCGAAACGTGGGAGTGGGAAAATGCCCACGTCGCGTTTGATGCTGCTGAACTGAAGCTGCCGCGCCTGGGCTATATGGTGGAAAACAACGTTCTGCAGCTCTCGCTCTGGCAGGCGCTGGAGGCGCATCCGAAGGTAACGCTGCGGGTTCCTGCATCACTTAAGGCATTACATCATCACGAGAGTGGGTATGTGCTGACGCTGGATAATGACGATGAGCTGTCTGTAAAGCTGGTGGTGGGGGCTGATGGCGCTAACTCACAGGTCAGACAGATGGCGGGCATTGGTGTGCATGCCTGGCAGTATCAACAATCCTGCATGCTGATCACCGTTCAGTGTGAGAAGGCTCCCGGTGAAAGTACCTGGCAGCACTTTACGCCAAATGGGCCACACGCCTTTTTACCGTTGTTCGATAACTGGGCATCGCTGGTGTGGTATGACAAACCGGCGCGCATTCGCCAGTTGCAGGGGCTTTCAATGGCGCAACTGCAGCAGGAAATTATGCAGCACTTCCCGCATCGTCTGGGCAATGTGACGCCGGTTGCTGCCGGCGCATTCCCACTCACGCGACGCCATGCGTTGCAGTATGCCCGTGAAGGGCTGGCGCTGGTGGGCGATGCGGCACACACCATTCATCCGCTTGCAGGGCAGGGCGTGAATTTGGGATACCGTGACGTCGATGCTTTGCTGGATGTGCTGGGTAATGCACGCAATCATGCGGAAGCCTGGGCCAGCCATCAGGTACTGAAGCGCTACCAGACACGGCGTATGGCAGATAACTTCATTATGCAGTCAGGGATGGATCTGTTCTATGCCGGATTCAGTAATGACTTAGGCCCGGTACGTATTCTGCGCAATATTGGCTTGATGGCGGCGGAACGCGCCGGTGGTCTGAAGCGCCAGGCGCTGAAATATGCATTAGGACTTTAATCTTTATTCCCTCTCCCTGTGGGAGAGGGGCAGGGTGAGGGCGTCAGGCCGCACAATGCTGATCAACAAAAACAAAAAAGCCCGCAGAGCGGGCTTTTTTGTTACTAAGTGGCTGGGGTGCAGGGATTCGAACCCCGGAATGCTGGTATCAGAAACCAGAGCCTTACCGCTTGGCGACACCCCAATTGCGTTAAACAAACTGCTTAACGACTTTTTTAAATTGGCTGGGGTACGAGGATTCGAACCTCGGAATGCTGGTATCAGAAACCAGAGCCTTACCGCTTGGCGATACCCCAACAATTTTTTCTAGTCTACCGAATTACCCGATAGATTACTAATTTGGTGGCTACGACGGGATTCGAACCTGTGACCCCATCATTATGAGTGATGTGCTCTAACCAACTGAGCTACGTAGCCAGTACTGCATTCTTCGATGGCTGGGGTACCTGGATTCGAACCAGGGAATGCCGGTATCAAAAACCGGTGCCTTACCGCTTGGCGATACCCCAATACCGCGGAGAACCGCAAAATCGAAGAAATATGGCTGGGGTACCTGGATTCGAACCAGGGAATGCCGGTATCAAAAACCGGTGCCTTACCGCTTGGCGATACCCCATCCGTGCAACGCTTACCTGGGAATGGTGCGGGAGGCGAGACTTGAACTCGCACACCTTGCGGCGCCAGAACCTAAATCTGGTGCGTCTACCAATTTCGCCACTCCCGCAAAAAAGATGGTGGCTACGACGGGATTCGAACCTGTGACCCCATCATTATGAGTGATGTGCTCTAACCAACTGAGCTACGTAGCCATCTTTTTTTCGCGTTACCTTATCGGCGTTGCGGGGCGCATTATGCGTATAGACCCTTGCAGCGTCAACACCTTTTTCAACGAAAATGGCTGGAATGTGACTGTTTGGTTAGGTTGCGAACAGCGTGACCGAATATTCGGCAATTATTGGTTATTAATCGGTTTTGGGAAGTGAAAAGTGAGACAAAAAAATCAGGCCCCGGAGGGCCTGATTGCAATCTTATTGCTTATTTATAGGCAGACTGGTGAACGCCTACCGCACGCCCTGATGGATCGTTCATCGCTTTGAAAGATTCATCCCATTCAATGGCTTTCGCCGAAGAACACGCGACGGATGGGCCACCCGGAACACACTCGGCAGCGCTCGGTACCGGGAACAGTTCTTCAAAGATCTCGCGGTACAAATATGCTTCTTTAGAGCCCGGCGTGTTGTACGGGAAGCGGAAGCTCGCGGTTTCCAGTTGCTGGTCGGAAACCTGTTTAGCCGCCACCTCTTTCAGGGTGTCGATCCAGCTGTAACCTACACCATCAGAGAACTGCTCTTTCTGACGCCATGCCACGCTTGCCGGCAGATAGGATTCGAAACATTCACGCAGGATATGTTTTTCCATTTTGCCGTTGCCGCACATTTTATCCTGCGGGTTGATACGCATTGCCACGTCGAGGAATTTCTTGTCCAGGAACGGTACACGAGCTTCCACACCCCAGGCGGACATCGCTTTGTTGGCACGAGCACAGTCAAACATGTGCAGCGCCTGCAGTTTACGCACGGTTTCTTCGTGCAGCTCTTTGGCGTTCGGTGCTTTGTGGAAGTACAGGTAGCCGCCAAACACTTCGTCAGAACCTTCGCCGGAAAGCACCATCTTAATGCCCATCGCTTTGATTTTACGCGACATCAGGTACATCGGCGTGGAGGCGCGGATGGTGGTCACATCATAAGTTTCGATGTGATAGATAACATCGCGGATCGCATCCAGACCTTCCTGCACGGTGAAGTGAATTTCATGGTGTACAGTGCCCAGGTGGTTTGCCACTTCCTGTGCAGCTTTCAGGTCAGGAGCCCCTTCCAGGCCAACGGCAAAGGAGTGCAGCTGTGGCCACCAGGCTTCTGAACGTTCCTGATCTTCAACACGACGCGCAGCGTATTTCTTGGTGATCGCAGAGATCACGGAGGAGTCCAGGCCGCCGGAGAGCAATACGCCGTACGGCACGTCTGACATCAGATGGCTTTTTACGGAATCTTCCAGCGCCTGACGCAGTTCGGCTTTATCAGTGACGTTGTCTTTTACCGCGTCAAAATCGAACCAGTCACGCTGATAATACGAGCGGATCTCGCCGTCTTTGCTCCACAGGTAGCTGCCTGCCGGGAACTCTTTGATGGTACGGCAAACCGGTACCAGCGCTTTCATTTCAGAGGCGACATAGAAGTTGCCGTGTTCATCGTGGCCCATATACAACGGGATGATCCCAATATGGTCGCGACCAATCAGGTAAGCATCTTTTTCGCTGTCGTACAGGGCGAAGGCAAACATACCCTGCAGTTCGTCCAGGAACTCTGGCCCTTTTTCCTGGTACAGCGCCAGGATGACTTCACAGTCAGAGCCGGTCTGGAAGGCGTAGCGATCGCCGTACTCTGCGCGCAATGCCTGATGGTTGTAGATTTCACCGTTGACCGCCAGCGCGTGCGTTTTTTTCTCGTTATACAGCGGTTGTGCACCGGCGTTGACGTCAACAATGGACAGGCGCTCGTGCGCCAGAATGGCTTTATCGCTGGCGTAAACACCTGACCAGTCCGGGCCGCGATGGCGCATCAGGCGGGACAGTTCGAGTGCTTTTTTACGCAGTTCGCCCGCGTCAGTTTTAATATCCAGTACGCCAAAAATTGAACACATAACCTTCTCCGTTAACCCTGTTGCTTTGTGATGTTGCTTGCTTATGAAAATGCCGTAAAGGGAGAGGGCGCGCAAGGGTTTTACGGGGTAAAACGGAAATAGTGCAATGGTGATTGCGGAATGTTGAAAAAAGAGTATGTCCTAAACGTTTTTATTGATGATTATGCAATGAATGGTGGGTTTTGTTAGATGTGACTGTCTTTATCAGGGGGGGAAATGAAAAACCACGCCCTGAGGCGTGGTTCTGAATCAGATGACATCAATTTCATCGACAGAGGGGTAAATCCAGCTCGGCCGGAACGGCATGGAGTCGATATCATCGAGTGTGGATACCCCGGAAAGTACGAGGATCGTCTCAAGGCCCGCCTGGAAACCGGCCAGAATGTCGGTACGCAAATTGTCACCCACAATGACAGTCTGCTCTGAATGCGCCTGCATTTTGTTCAGTGCGGCGCGGATGATCCACGGGCTCGGTTTACCGACAACAAACGGCTTACGGCCGGAGATTTTTTCGATACCGGCACACAGCGCCCCGCAGGCCGGATAAAAACCACGACCGTGGGTGTCCGGGTTGGTGGCGATGAAACGCGCACCGTTGGCGACAAAGTACGCTGCTTTATGCATCATCTCCCAGTTAAAAGAGCGCGTTTCGCCCACAATCACAAAATCCGGGTTCACATCAGTGATGGTAAAGCCTGCTTTATACAGCTCGTGGATCAGCGCGCCTTCGCCCACCACATAGGCCTTTTTTCCTTCCTGACGTTTCAGAAAATCCGCCGTCGCCATTGCCGAGGTGTAAAACACGGTGTCCGGCACGTCGACGCCTGCTGTAGCAAAGCGGTTCGCCAGATCCTGACCTGTCTGGGAAGGGTAGTTCGTGAGAAGAACCAGTGGCATTCCTTTGTCGATGATGCGGTGAAGAAACTCCGCAGCACCTGGCACGGCAACGTTGTCGTGCATCAGCACGCCGTCGATATCACAAATTACATTCTTAATGGTCATGGACATTCCGACATCAAAAAAAGAAGGCGTTACTATAAGATCCGATCAGGATTCCAGCAAATGCTGGAGTAGGATCCCGTTAAGCATGGCGCGTTTTACCAGCGCAAAGGCACCAATCGCTGAACGGTGATCGAGCGTAGAGCGCACCACTGGTAAGTTCTGGCGAAATGCTTTCAGCGCCTGAGTATTAATGCAGCCTTCAATGGCGGGCAGTAACACTTTTTCTGCTTCGATAATCTCGCCGGCGATCACCACTTTTTGTGGATTAAACAGGTTGATGGCAATGGCGATGGTTTTGCCCAGATGGCGTCCAACTTGCTCGATCACTTCACAGGCCAGCGCATCACCTTTATTGGCGGCTTTGCAAATGGTGCCTATCTTGCAATCGTCCAGCGTGACGCGACTTTGATACCCCTGTTCCAGCAGGTGGCGAACGCGATGTTCAATGGCTGCGTTGGCGGCGATGGTTTCGAGGCAGCCAAAGTTTCCGCAGTGGCAGCGCTCGCCGAGCGGTTCCACCTGGATGTGACCAATTTCTCCGACGTTACCGTTGCGGCCAATAAAAATACGTCCATTGGAGATGATGCCCGCACCTGTACCACGGTGGACGCGCACCAGAATAGAGTCTTCGCAGTCCTGGCTCGCACCAAAGTAGTGCTCTGCCAGCGCCAGAGAGCGAATGTCATGACCCACAAAGCAGGTCACCTTAAAACGTTTTTCCAGCGCGTCGACCAGCCCCCAGTTCTCAACCTGAATATGCGGCATGTAATGAATGACACCGGTTTCCGGGTCGACAAGGCCGGGTAAAATCACCGAAATGGCAATGAGTTCACGGATCTTGCGCTGACAGTTCTCAATAAAGTGCGCGATGGTATTCAGCAGCGCGTGCTCCAGTGTTTCCTGGGTGCGCTCCGGAAGAGGGTAGTGCTCTTCGGCGATGGCTTTACTGCTCAGATCGTAGAGCGTGAGCGTGGTGTCATGACGACCGAGACGGACGCCAATAGCCTGAAAATTGCGGGTTTCGGTAACAATGGAGATAGCGCGGCGTCCCCCGGTGGAGGCTTGCTGATCGACTTCTTTGATCAGGCCGCGCTCAATAAGCTGACGTGTAATTTTTGTCACGCTGGCGGGAGCAAGCTGGCTTTGTTCGGCTATCTGAATACGTGAGATTGGCCCATGTTGGTCAATCAGGCGATAAACTGCCGCGCTGTTAAGTTGTTTAACGAGATCGACATTACCGATTTGAGCTTGTCCGCCTGGTGTCATACTTTTACTTACTCAGTGACGACCTCGTTACCATTAACGATGGTCTTAATAATTTTATAATCGTGTGTGAATGCCGTCAGGTTTGCAACCATACCCGGTGCGATCCCACCCAGCTTTTTATCCACGCCCATTGCGCGAGCCGGATAGAGCGTTGCCATTCGCAGCACTTCATCAAGGGCAATCCCGCAATGTTCAACCAGGTTACGCACCCCTTCGATCATCGTCAGGGCCGAACCACTCAGCGTGCCATTTTCATCCACACACAGTCCATTACGGTAGTATATTGTTTTACCAGCAAAAATGAACTGCTCAATATTTGCCCCTGCCGGTGCGGTGGCGTCAGTCACCAGGCACAGCTTGTCACCTTTCAGGCGCTTGGCGTTGCGAATGTTGGTGTAGTCGACGTGTAAACCGTCGGCGATGATACCGC